>NZ_FOEO01000013.1 GCF_900110765.1 Pseudomonas sp. NFACC02 | reverse complement strand
TGATCCACCGCATTCGCCAGCAAGCCGGCTCCCACAGGTCTGCGGTCTGGACACTGATCCGTGCCTCAACCCGATACCCTGTGGCTGACGCGCGCGGATCGTGAAATTGCTGCGAGCATTCCACACACCCGGCAACACACTGAAGACAGGAAAGTAGCGCTCTGAAACGAATTTTTATCTTTTTTGCGAACAAGATGCCGAGATTGTTATCTGTTTGTTGGTAATTTGCGTTCGGCAAGGATTGGGAAAGCGCACTTTTTTGTGCAGGAAGGCACAGCATTTCTTCAGAGGCTTCACCTTATGAATCGCAGGAATCTCCTGAAAGCGTCCATGGCGCTGGCAGCCTATAGCGCGCTGCCCGCGTCAGGCCTTTACGCTGCACGTGCATTGGCCGCAGCGGCCGATGGCGAAATCGAACATTTCGACTTCAAAACCTTGCAAGACCTCGCCAAGCAAATGGCCGGTAAAGCCTATGTCAGCACCAAGCAGAACCTGCCGCCAACCTTGGCGAATATGACGCCTCAGCAGTTCAATGCGATCAAGTACGACGCCGGTCATTCTCTCTGGAACGACGTCAAAGGCCAGCTCGACGTGCATTTCTTCCACGTCGGCGCGGGCTTCAAGACCCCCGTGCGCATGTACAGCGTCGACCCCGCGACTCAAGAAGCGCGTGAAGTGCACTTCCGTCCCGAGCTGTTCAATTACGAAGCCAGCCGTATCGACAAAAGCCAGCTCAAGGGCGATCTGGGTTTTGCCGGCTTCAAGCTGTTCAAGGCCCCGGAGATTGCGATCAACGACATTCTCTCGTTCCTCGGCGCCAGCTACTTCCGCGCAATCGACAGCAACAAACAGTACGGCCTCTCGGCACGAGGCCTGGCCATCGACACCTACGCCCACAAGCCTGAAGAATTTCCTGACTTCACCAAGTTCTGGTTCGAGAAACCGACCAAGGACGCTACCCGCTTCGTGGTCTACGCGCTGCTGGACTCGCCCAGCGCAACCGGCGCGTACCGCTTCGACATCGACTGCCAGGCTGATCGCGTGGTCATGGACATCGACGCTCACATCAATGCACGCGCCGACATCGAGCAAATGGGCATCGCTACCATGACCAGCATGTTCAGCTGCGGCACCCATGAACGTCGTATGTGCGACACCATTCACCCGGAAATCCACGACTCGGATCGGCTGGCGATGTGGCGCGGCAACGGTGAATGGATTTGCCGCCCGCTGAACAACCCGGCGAAGCTGCAGTTCAACGCGTTCGCCGACAAAGACCCCAAAGGCTTCGGCCTGGTGCAGACCGATCACGATTTCAAAACCTATCAAGACACCGTCGATTGGTATCACCGCCGACCGAGCCTCTGGTGCGAACCGACCACGGCTTGGGGAGAAGGGTCGATTGATCTGCTGGAGCTGCCCACCACCGGCGAGACACTGGATAACATCGTTGCCTTCTGGAACCCGAAGGTGCCGATCAAGGCCGGTATGTCGATGAACTATGGCTACAAGCTGTATTGGAGCCCGCTGCCACCGGTGAGCACACCCCTGGCTCAGGTTCACGCCACCCGTTCGGGCATGGGTGGCTTCATTGAAGGCTGGGCGCCGGGCGAGCATTACCCGGAGGTCTGGGCGCGCCGTTTCGCGGTGGATTTCAATGGCGGCGGGATCGACCGCTTGCCAGAAGGCTCGGGTATCGAGCCAGTGGTTACGGTGTCGAGTGGCAAAGTCCAAGATTTCAACGTCCTGGTGCTTCCGGACATCAAGGGCTTTCGTGTGACGTTCGATTGGTACCCGACCAGCGATTCAGTCGATCCTGTGGAAATGCGCATGTTCATCAAGACCGGCGACCGCACACTGAGTGAAACGTGGCTGTATCAGTACTTCCCGCCTGCACCCGACAAGCGCAAGTACACCTGATGCCTGAACGCTCCCTCAGGTCCGAGGCTGCTTGAAGAAAAGGCACGTACTCAACCTGATCTGTAACGAAAATGAGTCATAGGCGACCTTGCTTGTGACTCGTTTCCGCCTCGATTTCCTAGCGTCAAATTTTCATCCATCAATAAATTCAACAGGTTACGAACCACGATTTTTATGACCGCTGGTATCTGTCCGAAAATTTGACTAATTGATTGACAGCCCCCGCTTCTGAGGCTGATATATCCCCTGTCACGCCGCGTGAGAGGGACCTTGAACGGCCGTTCCCTCTTCGATATGGCCTGCACCGAAACCTTCTCTTCAGCTCAATCGACGGCCACTGCCGAGTTCGATGAGCGGTAGCTTTGCCTTGCAGGCGATGTTCTCGCCTTCCGCCTCCACGCTTGATGATCTCTCCTATTTCCGCGCTCCCGAGGGGCTGTACCCATGATGTCGACTTCCCCTGCTTACGTTGAAAAACCGTCGATGCTGTCGTTCGACAAGTCCACCGCGATCGTGCTGGTCGCGATCAGTCTGATCATGGTCGAAACCTTTTCCGGCGCGCTGCGTTTCTATCTGGACAAGGCCGGCATTTCGGTACTTCTGTACGGGCCGAAAGTCGCGTGTCTTCTGTTCTTTGCCCTCGAACTGCGCAGCTTCAAAGCCGGGCCCGGTGTCTGGTTGAGCTTCCTGGTGCTGCTGCTGTCAGCCGCCTGGGCTGCACTGAACGGTGCGGGGGCCGGCAACTTTGCGTTCGCGCTCTATGGCATCAGCCCGTTGCTGTTCGGCATGGCGTGCGGCGATCAGATCACCCGGCACAAACGTCTGTTCATGTGGGCCATCGCCTTTGCGCTGATGGCATCCCTCGCCGGTATTGCGCTGGACAAGTACACCGACCTGCCCTGGAAGGGCTACAGCTACAGCATCGGCGGCACCGAACTCAGCGCCAACACCACGTGGGCGTCGGAAGAGGCTGACCGGCCCGCCGGGTTCGCCCGGATTTCCAGTGCGCTGGCAATCATCATCTCTATCTTCAGCCTCTATTTGATGGCAACCCTGCGGTCAAAAACGCTGGCGCTGGGCATCTGTGCCATCGGCTTTGCCGGCGTTGTCCTGACCACCAGTAAGGCACCCGCGCTTGCGTTCATCGGCGGCGTCGGCCTGTTGATGATCACGCGGTTTCGCTGGACCACGCGCGGCGCCATCGTCGCAGCGGTCCTGCTCGGGATGTCCTTGCCATTCATTGCGATGGCGTACGACTTCGATCCCAACAAGGTCTCCGCAGGCAACTCGCTGTCGTCGATCTACGACCGGCTCGTCAACACCTGGCCCAACGTGATCAGGGTACTGCTCAGCGAAGACCGCGAGTACACGGGCGCAGGGTTCGGATTGGTCGGCAGTGCCGTGGCGGCGTTCCCGGTGGTCGGCGCCGACATCTTCATGGTGTCGGACAGCACGGTGGTCTACCTCTGGGCGACCTTCGGCCTGGCGGGATTATTTCTGTATGCCATGCATATTCCGCTGTTTTTCATTCTGGCCGACAGCGCCACACGTTATGGCCGCGCGATGCTGGCGACCGGTTTCTGCATCTGCATCGTCAGTTGGACCACCGACACACTGGAAGTGACCCTGGCGAACCTGTTTCTCGGTATGGCCATCGGGCATGCGCTCGCCGCGAGGTCGCAGGCGAAGGCCTCCGCCCCAAAGCCGAATGAACTGGCGCAATGGACCGGCCTGCCCGGCTTGAGCTAACACGGAAGTTTATTGATGAATGCATTGAGTATTGGCCGTAAAGGTCTGCTGTTACTGTCCAGCCTGTTTGTGGTTAATGTTGCCGTCGCGGAGCCCTTCATCGTGGGCGTAGCGACGCATTCGATGAACAACCTGGCCCAGCCGTTACGCAGTCTCGAACTGGCGACGGCGGCGGGCGTGACATCGGTACGTGACGACGCGTTCTGGTCCACAGCCGAGCCGACGCCTAACCAACTGCGCATCATCCCGCAGTGGCGCGCCTGGCTGAACGCCGCCAATGCGCTGGATCTCAGTCCCATGGTCATTCTGGGCTACGGCACGTCGTTCAACGGCAACGCAAAGCCGCGCACGCCTGAAATCAAGATTCCGTACCTGGCCTACGTCGACTACACCACCCGACAGCTGGGCAACCCGGTGAAGTATTACGAGGTCTGGAACGAGTGGGACATCGAAGGTCCAAGTGATGCGCGCCTCAGCAGCGATTACGTGACGTTGGTCAAGGACGTCGCGCCAATCATTCGCAAGAACACCCCCCAGGCAAAAGTGCTGGCGGGCGCCGTGACGTCGGCGGGCATCAAGGGTGGTTTCGTTGACCGCATGCTGGCCGCTGGCGTGCTCAAGTATGCGGACGGCCTCTCCCTGCATCCCTATGTGCATTGCGAAGGTCGCGATCACAACACCCCGGAAAGCTGGATCAACTGGATGCGCGATCTGGACCGTCGCTTCTCCGAAAGAGCCGGCAAGCCTGTGCCGCTGTACCTGACAGAAATGGCGTGGCCGAGCCATGAGGGCAACTGCGGCATCAGCACGCAGCGTCAGTCGGCCTATCTGGCCCGAGCGTATTTCCTGGCGCGCACCGTGCCCAATATCAAGGGCATGTGGTGGTACGACCTGATCAATGACGGCACGGCAAACGACGATCAGGAGCACAACTTCGGACTGCTCAATATCGACCTCAGCCCCAAACCCGCGTACTCCACCCTCAAGGCCATCAGCCCCTATCTGCGCGACTTCAACTACGACGCCCGCAACAGCCTGCAAGCCGACAACGTGTACAAGCTGGCCTTCAGCGATGGTCGCGAACGCATCATCGTGGTCTGGGCAACCGGAAGGCCACGTGAGGATCATGTCACTGCCACGGCCATGAACAACGGTCAGGTTCGCGTGCTGGATACGCAGGTCCCGGACAAGGGAATGACGGACAGTGAACAGCGCTGGCAATGCAACGGCGACCACTGCTCGACGCCCGTCAGCCTGTCCGAATTTCCCAAGATCATCCGTTTAAGTCCAGGCGCCTGAACCGTGCCGCGATGCTGTTTACACCTCAAGCCCGCCTGATCCCCGTCAGCGCGGGCTTTTTTTGGGAATTTTCGTGAAGTCGCCTGCAAATAGTGGCATTACGACACATGAGCGACATTTCCCGCTGATAGTCTTGAGATCCATCTTGGGCCTGGGCAGACGAATCGCATGGGATTTCGACGCAGACTGTTGGGGGGTTGCCTGCTTTGCTTGCTCGCGTGGCCGGTTATGGCCGGTCCGTATGTGGCAGGTGGCGCGCAGTGGAAGCCATACGCCTACGAAGACGAGAACGGCCACTTGCTCGGCGTGTCCGTCGACATTGCCCGGCGGGTCATGCAACTGGCCGATCTCGACGTGACCTTTGTCACCTACCCGGTCAACCGCCTTCAATCGATGCTGCAGAAAGGTGAAATCGACATTAATTACGCGGATGCGCTGATCTGGAACAGTCCGGAAGAACAGCGTCATTACGTGTTCTCCAAGCCCTACTCCGTGGTCAAGGAGCACCTCTATTTCCTCGCCGATCACCCCGCACGCAAACTGCCTGTCGAGCAACTGAATCAGCTGACGATCGGCATGGTGCGTGGCTACACCTACCGGGCGCTGGATCCGGCCATAACGGCACACAGGCTTGATCGGTTAGAGACGTCTCAAGAGGAGGCGTTGATCAAACTGCTTGGAAACCGACGCGTCGACGCAATCGCAATGGTCGACGACATCTTCGACACCCTCGTGACCAGCCACCACCTGGACCCCGATCTGTTCCATAAAGGGGCAAAACTCAGCGAAGCGCCACTGGTGTTCAAGCTTCAGCCCCAACACGTGCTATGGCTACCGCCCATCAATCGCGCAATCGACGCCCTGCGCGCCAGCGGGGAGCTGGAGCGTATCCGCAGACAGTATTTACCGGTGAAGGCAGGGATGAGTTGCGCGGCTTCGGGGAAGGTGTGCTGATCATCGGGCCCATGATGTGTTTCAGTCGCCGGTATTATTGCTGACCCGGCGCATTCGTCGGAATGCCGCCCAGACCAAGCTCACTCCCACAGGTGCGAGTTCTGGACACAGGTCGTGCATAAACCCGGTCCCTGTGGGAGACGTCCGAGGTTACGAGGGCAGCGAAGGCGTTGGGTCAGTCGCTTGTGATGTCGCCTGACCCAGCGCATTCGCGAGCAAGCTCACTCCTACAGAAGAAATCGCTTTCAGCCAGACTGCGAATCCTTTTTCAAGCAGTGACCGTCATCCCCAGCATCTCCCGCGCTATTCGGTCCGCATCCACAAATGCCCTCGAATAACTGCCGGATGACGGCACGTAGTGGTTGTAATACGTCGCACCTTCGACGATAGGTCCGGTTATCCACAGATTGGGCTGTGCCTTGCCGTGGCCGTCGACGTACGGAGCTTCGCCGTTCCCGTTGAGACTGTGGACAATTCCGCTCTCACGCAGTTGACGGATGATGCGTGGTTGCGATGCGAGTGTGCGATTGTCGCGAACGTGGGCGCTGATTACAGCGTCGAGTACTAGCACCTTGCCGCCCTCGAGCGTCACTGAAACGTCTGATGTGTTGGGGTTGTGCATAACTTTTGAGCCGTGCACCCATTGCAGGACGCCCGCCTCAGCTAATGCCAGCAACTCTTGATGACGTTCCTTCTGCGGACCGGCAACCATGCGATTGACCAAGGGCGCATATTCGCTGAAGAAAATCCGATGGGATTCGCGCGTCAGGCCTTGGTTATCCACAACGCGACGCAATTGTTCGCGGCAGCTCCTCCATACCTCTACTGCGGCTTTGATCGGACTGTGGTCAAGATCGAGAATGCTCTCTTTCACATCGTCCTCGATAAAGCGTTTAACCCATGCCGAATAATTATCCACAGGGGCTTGCAGAGCACGGGGGTTGAAGGCGCTTTCGTCCAGCATCGGCACCGCGAACCGTTGAGCCAGCTCAGCGGCTTTAGCCTGGATTTCTCCCATCAGAAAGGCGTTGGCAATCTCGGATTTCACGCTCAAGGACGACTCGCCTTGAAGGCCTGCAATCATGCCAAAGTACTCAGCCAGCATTTCAGCTTTTAGAAGCGGCAGGACTTGGCTTTCAAAGTCCAACCCTTGCGGGTTTTCAACGCGCAGATCAGCCACCGCCGACAGGGTGAAGATCAGCGGAGAACCGCCCACACGGTGCGGCGCGATGTCTGGCCGGGTACGGTACGGCAAGCCACTGCGTGAATACATGAACAGGCGCGGTTCCTGGCCAGAAGGCTGATAACGCAAGCCTTCAGGCGCTTGCACAAATTGCCCGCCTCTTCCGACCGTCAGGCCCGCCACCGCATCCATGGCGGACAGGCCAAGCCCTTCAATACCGACTGCATCTGTGGACGAAATCGCTGCCAGCGCTGACGGCTGTGGATAAGCCTCGAACACTTTCGTAAGTCCCGGAGAATCGCTCAACGGTGGGGCGCTCGCTGCGTGCCCAATCGTTATCAACAACCAATCCACCTGATGGTTTTGCGTGCCTGTGGACAATACAAATCCGCCCAGATCAGTGTGCTCCACGTTATCCACAACCCGCGCATGGTGTCTCACCCGTACGTTCGTTGGCAGGGCCCGAATCACCTCCTCGTACGTCCAGGCGAGGTATTCCCCCAACCACGCCCGAGGTAGAAAAGCGTTCGGTAGCACGGTGCGTTCGCCAGGCTTGAAGCGCAGGCACCACTGATAAAAGTCCGGGCCTTGGCGGCCGCTGAACCCACCAAGGGCAGCTTGATCGGGAAACATCGAGATCTGCGACGCCACGGTGTTGAGCATCAAATACTCAGGCTGCTCCACCGAATGCAGCCCTGGTCCCGGTCGATGGGGATCGAACAGGCTGATCTCGATGCGTCTATCGCCCGTGGCCGCCAATGCACACAAGCGCTCCAGCACCGTCAGCCCGCGAGACCCGCAGCCGACGATACCAATCTTGATGGCGGGCTTCTGCCCATCGTGGACAGCCTGTCCTTGTGTTGGCCGCGCGGTGCTCAGTTCCATCTCAGTGTTTCTCCAAAGAACGAATCAATGGCGACCGCGCTCGACTCGGCCAACGCGGTGTCGACGATGAACTTGCTCAGCGCCAGGTCCAACACACCCAGGCCGAATGGCGAGAAGATCGACGCCTTGTCTGGATCGAGTGCGACCTCACCGCGCATCAGGCCCGCGAGCGTGCCATTCATAAAGTTGCGATTTCCGGTGAGCTGCTCGGCCAGATGGGGTGAGGTGTTGGCCTTCATGCAGTGCTCGACGTCATCACACAGGTTGTTGGCCGCCAGCAGCAATTGCGGTGCGATGTCGCGCAATGAAATGTTCAGGACCACCTGACCTGCGCGGAAACCGGTCGGCGGCTTCACGTAAGGTTCGCCAGCGGTGGTGGCGAAGATCACCAGATCGGCCGCAAGCGCCTCGTGCAACGACCCGCTGCGGGCTGTGCATAAGTCGATTTGTTCGACATACCCCGTGAGCGCTTTGGCCGAAGCCTCATCAAAATCGTGCACGACGGCCTGCCCGATTTCCCAGTTTTCCACCGCCAGCATTCGCGCGATGTTGCGGGCGATCACTCCAGCACCGACAAATCCTACAGAGCCCGCCTTGTGAGACTGACCATTAAGCCAGTAAGCGCCCGACACCGCCGAGGCGGCCGTTCTGACCGCACTGATCTGCGCACCTTCCAGGCATGCGTAGGGATAACCCGTCTCGCGGTCGTTGAGGATCACCACCGCTGAAGCCCGCGGTTTTTGCTGAGCGACGTTCCCAGGGAAGCTCGAAATCCATTTGATCCCCGCCACGGCATCGTCGCCCTCCAGCGACGCGGGCAAAGCGATGATCCGGTTGGCCGGCTGCTTGGGGAAACGCAGGAAATAGCTGTCGGGGTTCAGGGTAAGACCGTCATGGTGCTGCAAATACACCTGCTCGATTCGCGCGACCATGGTGTGGGACTGTCTGTCGAGAATGTCCTTGATCACCGCCCCCGGAATGACATGAAAATCAGACATTCAGCGCTTCTCCTTCGAAGGTATGAACGTAGTTTTTCAAATAACGGCTGATGGGTTGAGAACTCAGCGCTACCAACTCGGCGCGACCGAACTTCTGCATCACCCATTCGTCGTTGTAGATCGTTTCCAGATAGCGTTCACCGGCGTCCGGAGAGATCGCCACGACCACGGCGTCCTTGGGAATGCCCAGCGAGGGTGCCGCCAGCCCGGCGACCACCGTGCCGGTCGAGCCTCCCGCCAGCACGCCGTTGGACCTGGCCAGCCAGCGGCACATGGCAACCGTGGCGCGCTCGTCCACCACCTGCTGTTTGTGCAAGTGGTGGGGGCGGAAGATTGGCGGCATTTGACTGGAGCCCAGCCCCGGAATGAACCGCTTGCCGGGTGCCTGACCAAACGTCACCGAGCCCGTACTGTCCACGGCAATGATCTTGGTTCGCGGCGAATGCTTTCGGAAATACTGCACGCAGCCCATCAACGTGCCGGTGGTGCCAGCGCCAACCACCAGATAGTCCAGCGCGGGAAAGGCGATATGAATCGATCGCGCTGTCGTCAATTCGTGGGTGCGCGCGTTGGCCGGATTGCTGTACTGGTTCAACCATAAGTAGCGAGGGTCGCGGGCCACGGTATCGCGGATATAACGAATGCGGGTGCCGAGGTAACCGTCGTTGTCGTCACGCTCGGTGACGATGACGATCTGCGCGCCAAACGCCTCCATCATCTTGATGTTGTGCAGGTTGGTGTTGGGATCGACCACACAGCAGAAGGCGTAACCTCGTTCGGCGCAAATCATCGCCAGCGCCACACCGAGGTTGCCTGAGGACGATTCGATGAGCACCGTGTCCTTGTGGATAAGTCGACGCTCGGCGTAGGAGTCGATCAAACCGATGGCGGTTTTCATCTTGATCGAGCCCGCCGGGTTGCAGGATTCGAGCTTCAAATGCAGGTTCTCGAAACCCAGCCCCTTGAGACGAACGAAATTCGAATCGCCGACAATATGAGAAATGAAGTTCATGGCCGTGCCTCGATGCGGACCGACCTGGATCGCGCCGGGTGCGAAACCACGGGCGCCAACTGACGCGGCTGGGTCGCCAGGAGTGCATCGGTCAGTTGCTGAGCACGCAACGCCACCATCGAAAACGACTGTGCGTCGCTGATGCCATGGGTCTTTTCCGACGTGCCATTGGCGAGAATGTGCACGCCTTCACTGTTCTGCAGCCCCACGCGGTAATGGCGATCCACCGCCAGCGTTCCGTCCTCGTCGCGCAACAGCCACGGTTGCAGCAGCGTCAACAACGGCGGCACCGCAAGTTGCTCGTAGCCCGTACCGAGTACGATGCCGTCGACGTACAGCGTGGTTTCTAGACCTGTGTTGCTGTCACGCAGCACCACTGAGTAGGCGTCACCGACCTTCTCCACTGACACCACATCGGACCAGGTATGAAGATTCAGGCGCTGATGCCCGCTCACCTCGCCTTCGTACATGAAGGAGTACAAAGCCTGGCTCTCGTCGGCATCGATGCCCGCATAGTTAGTCGAACGAATCTCGTCGAAGACCTTGCTACGACGCGCTGGCTCCAGCTCATGGAAGTAATCCACCTGTTCAGGCAGAAACGCCATGTTGGGAAATTGCCCCAGCTGACCCACCCGGAAACCCACCCCTCGGTGTACCGAATGCACTTGAGTGGTCGGCGCCGCGCCAAGCAAATGCGCCACGGCCTCGCCTGCGCTTTGGCCTGAGCCCAGCACCAGCCAGCGCTGAGCGATGGGGCCGCCGCCCAGATGAATGTTCTTGAGGTATTGCGAGGTGTGGAACACTCGCCCCCCCAGATGAGCGCTGAACGCCTCGGGAATTCTCGGCAGGCTGCCGTGGGACAGCACCAGACGTCGAGTGCGATAGGTGCCCTGAGCTGTCACCACGTCGACGGCGCGCAGAATGCCCTTTTCTGCGACGGGCAATACGTCGATCACGCCTTCGTCGTAGGACACATAGTCCTTCAGCTGCGCGGCAACCCAACCGATGTAGTCGGACCATTCCACACGACTGGCCGAACGGCCCAACAGACCGAACTTGTACAGACGCCCTTTTTCTTTCAGGTACATCGCGAACGAGAAGCGGCTGCGCGGGTTACGTGGCGTCACCAGGTCGCGAAACACGTGATGGTTGATGTCAGTGCCCGCCAGCAGGAACGCGCCATGCCAGGTCGAATCGCGACCTTTCTCGAAAAACCGCACGCGCGCGAACGGCTTCTTACCGTTGTCCTCCGCTTCGTCTTCCAGCGCGCAGGCCAGCGCGATACCGGCGGGACCGAAGCCGACCGAGACAACGTCCAACTCCTGACGCACACCCTCGATTTCAAACTGATTCATGGTGGTTCTTCCTGAAAGGTTTAGAGACTTGACGAGCCATCGAGCAGCTCGATTCAACTCAACAGACGTCGCTCATGGACGTGCTCGTCGGCGTAGACCCACAGCGAAATCCGGGCGTGATCGTTTTCCCCATTGCTAAAACTGATGGAGCCGGCAGGTGTGGAAAACTGTTCGTAGCGCAGCGCATCGAGCAGCCCACGCCGTTGACGCGCCGCCAGATCCACCAGCGAAAACGCTGCCAGGGTTTCAATGGCGTAAACCGGCGCCTGCTCGCCGTAAAAGCGCTGATAAGCCAGGTCGACCGACTGCGCTTCCGGCAGATCGCTGGCCACCGGGAAGCTGACGACATACACAGTGCCGGTGTGCGCCAATCCCGAAACCAGTGCAGGCGACGCGGCATCGTCAGTAAAAAAGAGCGGTAATCCACAACCCGCCGCGCGGTTTTCCACAAGGAACTGACGGCTGGCTTTCAAGCGACCGCAGAAGACCAAGGCGTCGGCGTGGGCAGCATCGCTTACAAGTTCGACTGTGGATAACTTCGCTGCCGCTTGAAGCTCGCGCAGCTGTTGCTGGCCGTGAAGACTTGGATCGGCGGACGCCGCGAGTCTGAGGAGCCCCTGAGTTTCGGCAAACCTCAGTAATCGTCCGGCCAGTACACGATCGGACGCGCATACCCGGAAGGTAGTGCGCCCCTCTTCGGTCAGTGCAGCACACGTGGATGCCGGGAGGATCAGCGGGATGCCAGCCTGTGCATAAGTTTCCACCACGGCGGCGGCCGACTCGGAGGCAAAGTGGCCGATCACCGCATCGACTTTCGCATCGATGAAATGTTTCGCCGCCGCCCTGCCACCTTCGGCATTGGCGCCGTCGTCGAAATAGAAATGCCGCGCCTTGCGCACGTTGCTGAACAAGTGACTGGAGAGGTAAACGCCCCGCAGAAAACTGCGGGCATGCAACGTGGTGCCGACGTCCAGCGCCGCGCAAATGCCAAGGCGCATCATGACAACGCCACCTCGGTAAATCGCGATGGGCAGAACGCTTTCATGATCTCCCGATGGCCGGCGTCCATGGACATGCCGGACATTAACCCGCCCAGCTCGAACGCCAGCAGTTCGGCCACGCTCGGCGCCATCTTGAAGCCGATGCCGCAGAACCCTGTCGCCAGATAGACATGGCTTTTAACGGAGGAGCGGCCAATCAACGGGCGTCCATCGTCGGTGTAGGCGTCCCAGGCGACCTGGGTCACGACGGGCATGCAGTGATGATGGTCGTATCCCAGCCTGGCCACGCGCTCCATCGCGTCCTGCTCGTTGTCCATCAACGACAGGTTCAACTGACTGGCGTGCTCTGCGCGTTGACGCCGTTGACCGCCGACTTGCATCAGATTGCGGCCAAGCGGAAGCAAATAGGTATTCAGATGGTGCGCAATCACCGGCATGCTGGGTGCTTCGTCACAACCCAGGCGGGTGAACGGGATGGTACGCGCATGCACCGCCCCGTGAGGCCGCGCCAACGGCCCGTCGGCGCCGCACGCATCAACGACCCACGTGGCCTCCAGGCACAATTTGCCCGCGTGAACCTGCACATGCCCGTCGAGCTCAATGCAGCGGTCAACCGCCAGATGATCGAGGAACGTCGCCTTTTCACTGACATAGCGGCACAGATTGGAAACCGTGGCCCGCGCATCGACCATGCCACCATTGCGCTCGATGAGCAGACACTGGTCCGGACAGAACGAGGCAAAACGTCCGTTATCCAACGCACTCACCGATGCGTGTAGCTCAATGTTCTGGGTTGCTTCGGTACCCACTGCGTCCAGATACTGGCCACACACCTCGGAACTGGCGATATAGGCGACACCGGTGCGCTTGAGGGCTTTTTCGAATAACGCATGAACGATGCCGGTGCTGCCATGGTGCGCCCCACGACGGGTCAGCGGACGCAATGCCGGGTCAAGCTCCAGACCTCTTACGATGCCACCGGTATCACGCGTCGCGCCTTGACCGCCGCAGATGCCCTTCTCCATAAGGGCCACGTCCAGGCCGTTTTCGACCAGCGCGGCGGCGACGGAAGCGCCAACGACGCCGGCACCGATCACGATGACATCGAATGAGGTTTTCATCAGGGTGCCTCCCGGGTCAGATCTCGTATTCCACGGCGCTGATGTACACCAACTGTTGAAACACTTCGTTCTCGGTGAAACGGCAGTACCGCAAGATCTGCCGGGCCAGGTCCGGGAATACCGGCGCGCCAATGGCGCCAATCAACGCCATGTACGGCAGAATCCGTTTGCCGAGCAGTTGGCGGTCACGGGCCGCATTGATCACGTCGGACAGCAACACCGCCAGACCTTTCATGGTGAAGTGATCCACCGATGTCACCTCGAACCAGCGGGCAACGAGGATCTTGATCGCCGCAGCGTCCGCCGATGTCACTTTCAGGCTGTCTCCGTCGACACGCTCGCGCTCGGCCTGTGCAGCCAGCTTGACCAGCACTTCGTTGAAGGTCTCTTCACGCCAGGCGGCGAATTTCTCCACATCGAAATCGTCGGTGTCCTGCTCGGGCGCGATCAACGCCAGATAGAACCGCGCGCTGTCGGTGCAGGCATCGGCGACCAGGTCCCGAGCCCAGATCGCGTAGTTGCGGCTGGTGGACAGGTTCTTGCCGTTCAACGTCAGGAACTGGTTGGTGTAGAAGGTCTGACGCATGCGATAGCCGTGCATCGTCTGCAGCAGCGACGGGTACACCATCATGTGGCTGAAGGCGCAGTCATAGCCGAGGAAATGCACCATCCGGCCTTTGCCGGAGCGGCAGTATTCGTCGTATTCCCATGGCGCGTGCTTGTGCTCGTTGAGGTATTCGCGGAACGCGCCCAGGTAGCCGGACAATCCCATCACCCAAGTGTGAATACGTCGACTGCCATCGGGTTTAAGGTCCAGTCCGCCGTCGTGCGGACGGGTGATCGCCCAGTCCAGCGGACCCAGTTCAAACTCTTCGTTAAGAAAGCGGCGAATGAACGGGCGCAGCGGCGCGTGCTCGAAGCTGCTCTTGAGGTGGTTGCGGAAGTTGGACAGCGCCAGAAACTCACGCTCTACCGGTCGCCAGATCATCTGTGAGGAGCAGAGTTTGCAGTGGAAGTTGCTCATCTTCGAGGCGTTGGGCGTGTGCGCGCACTCTTCGCACTGACTCGCATCGGAATCCGAGCCGCAGTAGTCGCAGTTACCGCGACCGAACGCCTCGTAGCCCCATTTGTCGCAGTGCTCGCAGTAGGGTTCCTGGCTGACTTTCTTGTAAATGGCACCCGCCTTCACCGCATACTCGTACATCTCCTCCACGGCTTTCTTGAAGTAATTGTTGCGGTACGGGCGCATCCAGAAATCGACCTCGATCCCCATTTTTTTCAGGGTGTCGTTGATCTTGTCGGTGTTCTCCAGCGCCAGCTCCTGCGGCGCGCGGTCCAGTTCGATGCCTCGACGCAGCATGTACGACTGATAGTCGTCGGAATAGGACACCAGCGTGCAGTCATGCCCGCGCTGACGCTGCGCGCGCGTGAAGATATCCGCGGCCAGAAAAGGACCCGCCATGTGTCCGATATGCAGATCCCCGTTAGGTGTTGGCGGGGTGATGGTGACCAGTAACTTGCCCATCACGACGCCCTCTGCGCGGATACGTCGTGCACCGTCGCCTTTTGCAGCGCAAACGCGTTTGAAGCCACAGCTTGCCGGGCGTCTTCATCGAGGAATCGGTTGGCTGAATCGCGATCCCACCAGACCACATAAAAATGGAAGTCTTCGTCCGTGTCGTTCAACACGTAGTGATCCGTGTGCTTGGGAATGGCGGCGATATCGCCCATGGTGAACGGGTACGTCTGGTCCCCGACCACCAACTTGGCGGTCCCTTTTATCCCGATGAAGAACTCCTGATCGATCTGGGTATGCGACAACGATTGGGTGTGCGGGCGTACGACGCACCAGCCGCCGCCGATGGGCGTCGGGTAGCCGTCCCACGGCAAAAGTCGTGAACCGTCCAGATCATATTCATGGACCAGTTTGTCCCAAGCCATGGGGCGAAAAATTTGAAAGTCTGTCATGAAGATATCCTTCAACCCGAAGCATCCCTGCTCGTTGTTTTTCGGCGTCCGCGCGTGAGGCACAACGCCGTTGAGTTGGGGGATAAGCTGAAGAAAATCGCAGGAGGGAGCAAACAAGAAATACGCAATTACCGGTTAAGTCTGACTTAACTCAGCACGGCTTAATCATTCGATTTATCAACGGATTAAGCAGGTTTTGGGTGGGTCTGCGCCCACCAATGGACACTGAAGCAGGGCTTAACTGCCTTCCAAAACAGCGAATAAAAACCAGACAGCGTGATCCCGGACAAATCACGCGCGGTGGATGGGGCAATCAGCGGGTCGTGAATTCGCGTTGGCTGGCCACCGCCTGCGATACCAGCCAATCCCTGAACTGCCGACTGGACTTGGGCAGAATGGCGGTCTCGTCATACACCAGGTAATACGCGATCGGCGTGTCGATGGTTGCGCGAAAGGGCACCACCAGACGGCCCGAGGCCAGTTCCTCGCGAATCAGCGAGCGACGGACCAGCGCAATCCCCATGCCCGCCAGGGCGGCTTCGATCACGCCGTTGGAATCCACAAAAACCGAACCCTTCTGCACCGCGGCTTCGGCATCCTCGATTCCCACGGCCCTGAGCCACAATCCCCAGTCTTCACGGTGCTCATCGTGCAACAGGTTGTAGTTCTTGAGATCGATGGGAGACGACAGAAAACGCGACTCGGGCAACAGACTCGGGCTGCACACCGGCTGCAGACGGTCGTTGATCAGCATCTCGACCTCAAGCCCCGGATACCGACCCAGGCCATGACGCACGGCAAAATCGACCCCGTCACCCAACAGGTCGACCAGACGGTTGGTGGTGCTGATCAGCACTTCGATACCCGGGCAGAGTGCCTGAAAGTCGGGCAAGCGCGGCAGCAGCCACTGCATCGCAAAACCGCTGGTGCAACTGACCGTGATGGTATTCGGACCGTTATCGCTCATCAGGCGCTGGGTCGCGTCGGCTATCTGCCCCAGTGCCGGGCGAATGGCACGCAGATAAATCTTGCCTTCCGGGGTGAGCTCCAGACGCTTGGTGTTACGGATGAACAAGGTGACGCCAACCGCCTTTTCGAGCTTGGCGATCTGTTGGCTGATGGCCGCTGGAGTGACGAAAAGCTCGCCCGCCGCGCTCTTCATGCTGGCGTGACGCCCCGTTGCTTCAAAACACAGCAAGGCGTGCAGGGGCGGGAATTTCATGCCGGTCCTCAGTTAAGAAAATCTAATGTGCTTAAGAAAAGCTCGCTTGAGCGCCCCTTCAGACACTGCTCAAATCATCACACCCTGACTCGGCGAGCGTCAATCTACACCTTCCGGGTCGTTTTGAATGTACAGGATCAGGAAGGAAGTCTCATGAGGCCATCGGATTATGTTCGGCTATTGCTGCTCGCCGCGATCTGGGGAGCCAGTTTTCTGTTCATGCGTGTAGCGGCACCCGTACTGGGTGCGTTACCCACTGCGTTCTTTCGAGTGCTGCTCGGCGCGATCGGTTTGTTGGTCATCCTCGCGATCCTCAAAACGCAGCACGACTTTCAAGGCAAATTCAAAGCCACGATGGTATTGGGCGTCATCAACTCAGGTATTCCATTCCTGATGTACAGCATGGCAGCCATACTGTTGCCGGCGGGTTACTCGGCCATTCTCAACGCAACGACACCTTTGATGGGCGTGTTGATTGGCTCGATGTTCTTCAACGATGCGCTGACACCCAAAAAAGCGGCGGGCGTCTTCATCGGTTTGCTGGGCATCACGTTGCTGACCACGACGGGCCCGATGACGTTCACCTCGACCGTTGTCATGGGTGCGCTGGCCTGCCTGGTCGCCACCAGTTGCTATGGCGCAGCTGGCTTCCTGACGCGCCAGTGGATCGCCGACAGAGGCGGTCTGGACGCCAAACTCGTGGCATTCGGCAGTCAGGTAGGCGCCACCCTGTTCCTTGCACCGTTCTTTGCGATTTCAACCACCGTCAATCCGCCCGCCAGCTGGGGTGATTCGACGGTCTGGTTATCGCTGGCGGCGGTCGGTTTCATCTGCACCGCGTGCGCCTACATTCTCTATTTCCGCCTGATCGCCGACATCGGTCCGGTTCGCTCACTGACCGTGACCTTTCTGATTCCCCCGTTCGGTGTGCTGTGGGGCGTGATGTTCCTGGATGAACACCTGTCGGCCGGCCACCTCTATGGCGGCGGCCTGATCTGCCTGGCTGTGTGGTTCGTGCTGAGCAAGAACAAACCCAAGCCGGTAGAGGCAACGCAGGACTCACCTGCCGCCACCTGATTTCACTTATCCACCGCTGAACCCGAAACGCAGTTGTCTGGTGGCGTTAACCAGACGGGGCCCGGCCGCGCCCGCTTTCCTCTCGGCCATGCGACAAGAACAGCTTTGGGACGTATCGAGATGGCAATACGAACAGACGCGTTAACCCTTTGGCTGACGGGTTGTGACATTTGGACGGAGTATGCACGATGAGCAGAGCGATCCCGTTGATTGCCCTTCGTACCTTCGTCGAGGTGTGCAAAGTGGGCAGTATGAAACGTGCCGCCGACCACCTGTGCGTTTCCCCGGCCGCCATCAGCCAGCAAATCAAGGGCCTGGAAGACCAGATCGGCAAGCGCCTGTTCGAGCGCGACGCCAAGGGTATTCGGCTCACGGCCAGCGGCCGGACCCTGTTCGATGAACTGTCCGACACCTTCGACGTCATTGAAAAAGCGTGGTCCGGCGCCGCCCTGAAACAACCTCGGCAAACCCGACTGGTCATCAGCACGACGTCTACCATCGCCAGCTCCTGGCTGATCCCGGCGCTGGGCGACTTCAAAGAGCGCTGCCCGAGCATCGAAATCTCGATCCAGATCTGCAACGGCCTCTCCGATCTCAAACACGGGCATGTGGATATCTCCATTCAGCGAGAAATGGCCAGCAGCCCGGACAACCATGCCACCCGCCTGTGGTCCTCTTACCTCATCCCCGTCTGCAGCCCCAACCTGCTCAGCAACCAACGCACCATCGAAAGTCCACAGGATTGCCTGACTTATCCACTGCTGCAGGACACCGAACGCAATTACTGGAAGGTGTGGATGAATGCCTTCGGCATGGGTAACCGCAAAATGATCCAGGGCTCCAGCTACGGCGACGAGTCCCTGTTGATAAGTGCCGCATGCGCTGGCCAAGGCATCGCACTGGTCAACAGCGTCTTCGCTTCCGAAGCCCTGCAGTCCAAACGCCTGGTGCAAGTGACCAATGCCACCTCAGAACTGAAGTTCGACTACTTCGTGTACTGCGCCAAGGAACGGCGCGAGGAGTGGGCGATTGTGGAGTTCATGAAATGGGCGGTGCAGCAGGCGGGTAAGACAGCGAAAGGACATGTGCGCGAAATCGATGGCACCAGTAAGGTCGCGTGATGCCCGCTATCGGAGCGTCGTGTCGACTTGCGACCGATGCCTCGCTATACGATTTCACGCAACTCGCTGGACAGGGAGCTTCAATCGGCAATTACTCAGCTGCCCCAACGTTGGCTCTAAATCTTTTCCACCCTTTTTTGAGTAGCATACCCATCACGCCCAACACCGGAAGAACTATCCACGTCCAGAGGTTTTCGGGTTTAAACAGGGTCTGGTTCAAAAATTCTTTGAATGTTTCCCATAAACTCGTTTCCACCTCGATATTCTTTTCCCAGGTTTGAACCACCCACGGCGTTTCAATCTGGCCATCAGTAATAATTGCCTCTAGTTTCATCGTCAACAATAAAGTCCCCGAAACCTTGGGCTTCACAGTCCATTCCCAAACCGTAGGCTCTATCCCGGCGAGCGGCTTTACTACAGGATCTGAGGGCTTAATATCGAAATCCGGCCCGGTGAGTGAGGCTTGCATCTTATTCGACAACTTTGCTTCCGAAGACATAACGAGTCCACGGACCGATGAACGTTGACTCTGAATTTCAGCCAGTAAGGTTTTCAACTCCTCGGGCGTTTTATGAGCGCCTATCAGGAGCTCGATCGTTGTCCATCCGTTGGTGGGAATTTTTTCAGGCCAGTTATAGGTCACATTTCCTACAACCAATCGTTTGAGCACATTATCGATGTAAGAAGTGTCTAGAGTTGCCTTTATGGATTCTGTCGGCTTAGCTATGGACGGGTGCATGGAAGTAGCATCGGCTACCACTGGCTTCTGACTGAAAACCACATCCTCCGATTTAGGGGGTGGCGGCGATGCTTGAGACGTGGAGGCCATCGTCGCATAGCCTTCATTCGGAGCGAGCGTTAAGTAGGATTCGTTAACGCGAGGTTCATCATCCCGAGATACTGGAATTTCCGTTGCGGGCAAAGAGGATTCCGCAATTGGAGCCGGGGCAATCGATCGATTTATTGCTGTCGGTGGGGCGATGAGGTGCAGAAGCCGGCCTCTGGTTAAGTTGACAGAAGAGTTGGCGGAGGAAATCAAACTCAACCTGTCTTCCTTCTGCACAGGCGAAACATTCGCGGGAGGCTGTTTTGCGTTAACTTCCCTGACATTCTTAATAACTTTCGGTTGGCTATTATTAGATAAGCTTTTTTCGACATCCTTCACTTGCTTGTGGCGAGGCTGCTCCAATGCTGGCTCAACAACGCTCTCTCCGAGCGGCTCGCTCTTCGACTGGAGAGAACTATTGACCTCACGATTGGGCGGTGAACACCCCCATATGCCTATGACAGAGCAAATGATAAAGAGTCGGATACCCCACAGTGGACTTTTTTCAAAGATCGTTTTCATAACCCCTCCCCTGTTGAACGTCTGTGCAGCCCGACAACAGTTCTGGGTACGGTTAAATGATAGCGGATTGGTGCCTTTTTGAAGCCCGCTGCGCAGCATTGTGTTTTTTAAGGGCTGAGCCTGGAAGAAGCGCAGAACTGTCGCAATCAGCAATGACGCGGCTTTGCGCGGCAATAACGGCGTATCCAAGTCGAAACTGCCGCTCACCAGAGCTCGCTTTCGGCTGATTCTATTGAAAACGTCTGACTTTCAGTTCGCCTGAACTCAGGCAAGGCCACAACCACAGAATCTACTCACCGCGTTGAAGGGTTTCTCGGCCCTTCGTGGGCCATTGTTGTTTTGTTATTGGGATAGTTTGAGGTTTTTCGCTTAGTGCAGGCGCACCTATCCCGTGGCAGGCGGCCCTTCAGATGTAAATGTGTCCAACCGGCCCAGGTTCTGAAACGCAGCCTACCGTAGCAACTGAATGGTTCTGTCGTCCGGCTTCCCGCCATAGAACTGATCGAGCGCTCGCTGATACAAGGCTGCTTCCGGCTGGGCTTCGTTGAACAATGTCAGGCATGAGCGCAGCTTCAGATCATCGGGCGAGCCAAAAATCTGCAGGGCGCTTGAATCGCCATGTTTGAGCAGAGCCTCGACACACTCCACGAGACGCGGCCCGAGCAAAGGGTGCTCCAGATAAGCGCGCGCCTCTCTCATATCAGCGATGCCGAAACGCATTGCAGTTTCGCTTGTGCCCAATCCCTTGAGCTGGGGAAACACGAACCACATCCAGTGGCTCGTCTTACGGCCTTCGCGCAGTTCATCCATAACTCGGCTGAAAACCGGCCGCTGCGCGTCAACAAATCGAGAGAGATTGAAAGGGTCGTTCATGATGGGATTTCCTTGGTCATAGCAAAATCACCCGCTTTAAATCTGGAGGTCTGGCTTATATGGACCGCCGATTCCTTCCCGTAGCTCAGCAAACCCCGAACGAATTCGCACGTTGATCTCTTGGGGCTTCCATTCATCCCATCTTTCGATTCGAACCCGGACCGCTGGCCATCGCACGCGTTGACGATGAGCAAAGGTACTGAATCAAGCCCTACCAGGAACAACATATCAGTGGCAGCCGGTGGAGGGAGTCATAGCGAATGAGTAGCTATGCTTGATCTGCTGCCAGAACGGTTTGCGCAAATTGGGCCCAAAGAGGAGTCCGCCATGACCCTAACCGATCGCCTCAGGTATCTACGCGTCGCTCTGATTCTGTCTGGGCTCGCGTGCCTTGCTCTCTACCCACTCATGGTGTTCTGGCCGTCCGGCTGGGCCTGGCACACCGGTCACTCGGACTACCCGATGATGATCGTTGGTATCTACGCCACACTTGGCGTGTTCTTGGTCCTGGCGGCACGTGATCCATTGGCCAATCTGAGCCTTATCTGGTTCACCGTCTGGTCTAGCGCCATACACGCAGGAATCATGAGCGTCCAGGCGGTCACCCAGCCAGGACAGATGGGACACTTGGCCGGTGATGTGCCGGCCCTCTTCATGGCGGCGATTGCCCTCGCCATCTTGACGCCGCGCGCTCAATCCGCCGCCAGGCCCCGGACAGGCAATCGAGGCTGTCATTAGCCGCGACAGGTCCGCCTATTTCGTTCACTTGCGGACCTGACGTTGAGTGCAGCGGATGTTTAACCCGCCGCCACGCATGCATGCCCGGTCGCGATGTATGTGTCCATCTCGGCCACCGGCACCATGCCGCCACCCGTGGCCCAGATCAGGTGCGTGGCGTTATTCATGACCTGCGGGCTGAAACCCATGCGCTGCCTGTAACCTTGTTGCTCCAACAGTACCCGGGCAAAACCAGGCGCTCCAGCTAGAGCCGACGGTTCCAGCGCGATACCTTGGGTGGATTGCATCAGGTACAACAAGGCAAACATCTCGTCATCGCCAAGCGTGTAATAACCATCAAGCATGCGCTGCATTGAGCGACCGACGAACCCTGAAGGCCGCCCCACCGCCAAGCCATCTGCCGCCGTCAGGTTGCTGATGCCAAAATCCTGCACCGCCAGGCTGTCGTGCAGCCCGGTGTACACCCCCATCAACATGCAAGGCGACTGGATCGGCTCGGCAAAAATGCAGTGGACGTGGTCGCCGAAAGCCAGCTTCAGCCCGAACGCGATGCCACCTGGACCACCACCGACACCGCAAGGCAGATAGACGAACAATGGATGCGCAGCATCGACCGTGATCCCACGTTGCTCGAACTGAGCCTTCAGACGTTCACCGGCCACGGAATAGCCGAGGAACAGGGTGGTGGAGTTTTCGTCGTCAATGAAGTGACAAGCTGGGTCCGCTTCCGCCTCCTTCCTGCCCTGCTCCACCGCCTTGCCATAGTCACCGGCGTATTCAATGACGGTAACGCCATGGGCACGTAGTTTGTCTTTCTTCCACTGCCGGGCATCGGCTGACATGTGCACGGTGGTGGCAAAGCCTAAACGCGCACCGGCAATGCCAATCGACATGCCCAGATTGCCGGTGGAACCTACCGCAATCTTGTGCGCCCCAAACAGCGCTCGGCACTGCGGCTCCGCGAGCTTGCGGTAATCATCGTCGATGGTCAGCAGGCCGTGACGGATCGCCAGTTGCTCTGCGTGAAACAGCACCTCGTAGATCCCGCCCCGTGCCTTGACCGAGCCAGAGATCGGCAGATGGCTGTCCTTCTTCAACAGCAGCGTGACAGATTGGTCAACCCCGTAGCGCTCGCACAATGCCTGGGCAAATTCAGGCACCGCTACCAGTTCTGACTCAATGATCCCGTCACTGGCCGCCACTTCGGGGAAAGCGTGGGCGAGAAACGACGCAAACCGCTGCAGTCGAGCACTGGCGTCGGCCACGTCTGATGCGCCCAACTCAATGTCCCCCAGCGCCGTTTCCAGTGGCGCGATGCCTGGATTGAACCAGGTAACAGGATCCAGGGCCAGCAACGAGGCCATCAAAGGAAATTCGCGCTTCCAGGTGTTCAGATCTTTTGCGTAAACCGACGTGATCATTTCGTTCACTCACTAGATTCAAACGGCGGACAGGCCGACACTGCTGCCGCCCAATTGCTCCAGCGGCGGATGGGTCACCGGTGTAGACAAATCCACGGTGCTGTTCAAAAGAGCTTCGATGTCCGGCAATGGACGGCGCAACTCGGCGCTTTGATCGCAGTAGCTTTCCAGAGCGCGAGCCGCGATCAACAGTTGCAGGTCGCCGCGAAACTTGCCGATGACCTGCATGCCGAATGGCATGCCCAGGTGATCGACGCCCATCGGCATTGACAGAGCAGGGTTGGTCGCCAACGTGACGACGTAGGTCAGTGCTAGCCAGCGGTAATAATTCTCCAACTCGACGCCGTTGATGTGAGTCAGGTACGGCTGCTCCCAAGCAAACGCCGACACCGGCGTGGTGGGCGACAGGATCAGGTCATACTGACTGAACAACTGCTGGAAACGACGGAAGATGCGCGTTTGCTCGGCACCCGCCCAGACACAATCCTTGAGCGACATTTTTGCGCCCATTTCATAATTGGCTCGCGGGTTGGGGCCTAATGAGGCCGGGTCTTTTTCGTAAGCGGCCTGCAGGCTGCCGACGAACGCCTCGGCGCGCACAACATCAAAACACCGGTGTGCGTGCTGCATGTCGATCTGGACTTCTTCGCACGAAGCAAACGCATTTTTCAGCGCCGCTATCTTGTTGCGGAATACCTGGCGAATATCGTTATCAACATCGCACACGCCGAAGTCTTCGGTGTAACCGACCCGCAGCTTCGAAAGGTCCACACCATCACTGATCTCGCCGGGCATGCTGAACTCATAGCTCAACGGGTCGGTGGCCGCGATGCCCGCCGTTGCCGCCAGTTGTAGCCAAGTGTCATCGACATTGCGCCCCATGGGCCCGACCACTGAAATCGGCGTCCAGCCCAGCAGTTTGCGCTCGCTGGGCACCAGGCCAGGCGACGTACGCAATCCGACAATGCCGCACTTCGCAGCCGGGATCCTCAGCGAACCGCCGGTGTCGGAACCGCTGCACAAGGGCACCATGTCCGCTGCCAACGCCGCCGCCGCGCCACCGGAGGAACCACCGGCATTCAGGCGCGGGTTGAACGGGTTGCCCGTCGCGCCCCACACCGGATTACGGGTATTGGCTCCTGCGCCCATTTCCGGCACGTTGGTTTTACCCACGACCACGGCCCCTGCAGCACGCAAGCGGCGCACCAGCTCGTTATCTTTGGAAGGAACATTGCCGCGAAACAGCGGCGACCCATAAGTGGTCAGCAGTCCTTCGGTCTCTTCAAGATCCTTGATGCCAATGGGCAGGCCGCTCAGCAAGCCGCGCGGCCGGCCTTTCATGATCGCCTGCTCCACTGCAACGGCTTCATCGTGGGCACGTTCGAACGAGGTGGCGCAAAACGCGTTGATCTTCGGGTTCAACTGTTCGATGCGCGCAATACAGTCATTAAGCAGTTCAACAGGGGAAACCTGGCGGGTATCCATCAATTGCTTAAGTTCGACAGCGCTTTTTGCGACCAGCTCGTTCGGCGTTTGCATAAGGGTTCTCAACTAATAATCTGGGGTCAATATAGAAATTGCGGATGTGCAGGCACAACCGACATTTTTAGAAGGCAGCTATGCCTTTTAAACATTTCGGTTGTGATGATCGGTTATTAAAATTGATGCGTATCCGGCAGTACGCACTTCATGTATTGAATGAAGGCTTGCATGTGTTCAGACAGAGACCTTTTCGCCATCGTCTGGATTTCGATTGAGCGCTCTTCACCACACATCTCAGGCACGGTAAGGGCCACCAGTTGACCTTGACGCAAACGCTCGCGGACAAACAACTCGCCACAGAACGTTACTGCCGCACCGGACATGCAAAATGTCAGCAAGGCTTCCAGGTGATCGCTGTCCAGGACACTTTTATAATTCAGCCCTTCACGGCTGCAATAGACGTTGAGCAACTGGCGAATAGTGGTATCAGGTCCTGGCAAGGCCAATGAGTGCCTAACCACGTTCATGAGCGATTGAGTTGCACTGGCAGCCAGCGGATGATGGGGCGCAACCACCGCAAGGATCGGTGCCGGCTGGCTGTAAGCCACGCCGATGTCCTTGGCGACACCCAGACTGAAAGAGAAACCGATATCCACTTCTGCTTCACGCACCATGCGCGTGACTTCCTGCGCCGAGGCGACCACGATGCGAAAACTGCTCGACGCGCCGCTGTTGCGAAACCCGACGATGGCATTCGGTAGGCAATGCGAGGCAAAACCCTCGGTGCAGGCGATGCTGATCAACGATTCGGACTGTTCGCGTAAGGCTTGAATATCCTGGCTGACCTGCTCCGCATCGAGCAGGGTGCGTCGGGCATAGGCCGCTAGCAATTCGCCGGCCGGGCTGAGGCTGACACCTCGAGACTGACGTTCAAACAGCAGCGAACCCAGCTCGCTTTCCAGGCGGCTGATCTGCCGGCTTACCGCCGAGGGCACCACATGCAGGCGGACGGCGGCTTCGCTGATGGAACCGCTGTTGACCACTTGCAGGAAGTAGCGCACGGCGGTTTCACTCAATGTACGAGCACTCATGGGTAATGACTTCCCAGCCCTGTGAGCGGTTGAGCTTACTGCATTGCCAACTGGCTTGCCGAGGGTACGGGCCATGAGCGTCTCCCGTAAAGATCAGGCTTCGTTGGCGTTGGCTAGCTGCACCGACCGAATCTTGCTGGCACTCAACGTAAGGCTGATAAGGGTGGCCACCGCCGTGGCGCCGATCAGGAAAAGGAAGGCAGAGTTGTACGTCTCGTAGTATGACACCAGGAAACCGATGACCATGGGCGACACGAAACCGGCCAGTTGCCCGCCGAAGTTGACCATGCCGATGGCGGTGCCCACCTGACGTTGCGCCAGAATCTTGGTCGGCAACGCGAACGCTGCGGCAAACACGAAAGATTTGAAGAAATACACCACCGCCTGATAAGCGATGACCTCGGTGGTAGTCTGCGCCGTATACATACCGTACAGAAAGATCCCGGAGAGCAGGCAACTGCCAATCATCAGGTACTTTTCTCGACCGTCGAAGTACTTGACCATCAGCCAGCCACCTATGGCCGTGGCAATCGCTGCACTGATGAATGGCAGTGGCACCAGCAGCCCAACGGTTTTGAGGTCCAGGCCACGGGCAGTCAGCAAGTACATCGGCATCCACGCATCCAGCCCCTTATTGACCAAGCCAAGCGCGAACCAGATGGCTACGATCTTCCACAACAAGGGCATTCGCAGTAGATCCCTGGTGTTGGCCTTGCCCTCCGCCACACCGATCTCAGGCTGATAGTTGCCATAAGCTTCAGGGCGTTTGACCAACACTGCGTAAAGCACGGCAAACAAGATGCCGGCGATCCCGATGGCGAGGAATACGTCACGCCAGCCCAACCACAGAAGCAATGGTGCAATGATTAGCGGGGCGATAAAGCTGCCCGTGTAGTTGGAGGAGATCATCAGGCTGGCCATTTTCGGCCGATCCTTGCGGGCATAGATCTCCGCAACGCCCTTGAGCGCCGACGACGGGTAACTTCCCTCGCCCAAACCGAACAGAAAGCGAATCACCAGCAAGGATGCTAGCGACCAGGCGAGGCCTGTCATCAGGGTGAACAACGACCAGAGGATGATCGAGATGATTACCACTTTCTTGGCGCCGAATCGATCCGACAGCCAGCCGCCGGGAATCTGCATGGCGGCGTAGCCTAGGTAAAACGCACTCAGTACTACGCCCAGTTCCGCGGGCCCCAGATGAAAATCTTTGCCGATGTGCGACAACGCCAAGGAAATGGCCGAACGATCAATGTAGGAAATGACGTAACCGAGATACAACAGAACAAATACCAGGATGGGACTGTTCAGTGCTTTTCTAATTCTCATTATTTGCACGCCTGTTAGATGGCTGGATGGGGTCGTAGCTTCATCCTAGGAGTACAAAAAAAAGCGAACAAGTGACCGTTTTAGAGCCAAGCTTTCGCAAAAACTCATAGCACGACGGCGGTGCAAGGGCCCCATAAAAGAGCATCACGCGGACGACTAAATACGTTGATCGCGCACTTATCAGGGGCAATCTGATGACCTTTGATCAGTTTGACCTACGCTACCTGCCATTGAAAAAAAACCAGGGTGCAATCTAGTTTCAGTGGAAAGAGCTGCTTAATCAGCGGGTTGGTCTGCCAGATTCGTGCGGTTAGCGCGCTTGTTCACCAGAGCTTGCGCCGGCGGTCCCCGCTCTGGATCAAGTGGGCGCGTTAGAGACTCAGTCCAGGAGGTCAGAAAACGACATTAGCTGCACTTGCTGTGTTGATTCACGCAGCAATTACCCTGCTCGGAATGATTACAGGCTCTGACGTCTACGGAACATTTCAGGGTAATCGAGCACCACATCGTACTGATCGACTTGGAGTTCAGCCGTGAAACCGTTTGGAGTGCTCTCGTAACGATATCGTTTACCCAGGATCAGGCAGGTATAGTTTTGCGTCATTACCCGAGGAACGAGGTCGCACTCGATACCGGTAGCCAGCGGTATATAAGCAACGAGGATATCGTGGGTCGCTTGCTCCTTAAGGGCCAGCCGCTTAATGGGAAGCGTGTTCGTGGCAGGCGTTGCGGCGATGTCGACATCCAGACATCCCGCCAGGCTCGGCACGGGATGTCCGCTGATCATATCGAACCAGTTTCCCTTGCCGTCCGCCAAGAGATGCAGGCGTGGGCCACCGACGAACTCAACGCGTACTTCCCGCGTGTAGAAATCGCTATCGGCACGAACATGGTAATGCGCAGCGTAACCTTCGGATCGGTTTCCAATGACGACGCCTTCGATAACGAACGAGTCGGCGTTTTTGACGAAGGAGCAATGATCGACCCCGTTCCCTTCCCAACTGTCCCATTGAACGATCGTTCGCATTCATTGCCCCTCTACGTCGATATCATTCGCTTTAGCCGGTGTTGGACTCGTTGGCGGTGATGAATGCGAGCCCGTGGACGGCGATTGGGCCCCGACAGAAAGCTCACGCCACGGCGTGCGCTCAAACCCATATCAAAACCAGACCTCCGAACGCAGACACCCATTGCAGCTGCCTCTGTTCGGCTTCAGCAGGTCAACCGCGTAACCGCATATCTATTTACTCACCATCAATCTTTGAACTGCCAACTTGTTTGCCGAGCAACCAGCACACGATGCCTAGCACCAAGGTGGCGAAACCCAACGCAGCGATGGTAGCGGCCGGTGTAGTCGTCGAATCCAGAATCACGAACTTGCGACTGAGCGCCAAGAGAGCGATCAGCAAAACTGTTTTCACCTGAACGATGCTGTCACGCCGTAGCGCTGGGCGAATGATCGAATGCTTGAATTCCAGCGCAATCAAAACAGTAAAGATCGAGCCAAAAATTGACTGGAACACTTCATGGTCAAGTGGATCGATTGCCCCCGACATCAGCATCGGAGCCAGACGCCTGCAAAGCTGGAGCATCGCCATGAGAATCACACTGGCGATGATAAGACTCAGGGCGACAACGACTATCTGCTCAAACCTCTCATAAGCATTCATCAGAGCCCATTGCACCCGGAAACGTTTAAAAGCGGAGTCTGGTTCTGATAGCGCGTGCTTCGTCATACACTAATCCTCCAGTTCATGGCCATGAAGCCCGCTTCACGGCTCTACGACGGGGCAATATTGACGGTTCCAGCCATTTTCAAGAGTAACCAGCATCACCTGCTTCGGAGCCGTTGCATCCAGTAGGGGATGCTAGGCCGGAACGCAGTTTCGTCAAGGTGGCCGCGCCGATGAGGCGGTTTTTCGCAAACTCAATGTTTTGGCTGTCGCCTCCACTTTCAGAAAATTGGTCAGGCTGGATTAACACGGTGTCGGTGCCCTGGGTGGTCAGTGGCGACGGGGCGGGTTCGGGATTGCAGGAATGGGGCCGCCGAGTCCTGTGGGCGGCGGTTCGAGCCATTGGGTGACGGGAGGCAGGAACGAACTGCACTTGATTCTTCGTCCACCACGGCCAGGCAGGAGCTCTCACAAGTCCGTCCAGGGTGACTCTCATGCTTCAGATTCATTAGCCGCCTGTCCTTCCTGTTTTCACGATGTCGTGAAAAACTACGCGCCGTTGAGCTCAATCTTTGTCATTTTTGATGGAACCACGGATGGATATCATGGATACCCAGCAAGAAAACGCCCTCGAACAATCACTCAGGCTGGCGGCGGATGAGCCGGCCCATCGACCTGACTTTTTCAAGACGCTGTTGAACTCCACCGTCTATGTGCTTGGCACTGCTGGGACTGGCAAAGGTCATGTCACACTCGAAGCAGGTAGCAACATCAGCATCGCGAATTGGCACAAGGCTGACGGCTCCGCTGTCATTCCGTTTTTTTCTTCGTTGCAAACCCTGCAAGGATCCATAGATCGCGAGGAGTCCTACGTAGAGATTCCGGCCAGATCGCTGTTTGAAATCACATTGGGCGCCCCTCTTTTCCTCAATCCAAAGTCCCCTTACGGGAAAGAGTTTTTGCCGGAGGAAGTGCGGCATTTGCTCTCAGGCGAGATAGGCCAGAAGCCGATGCAGCGCACTGTTGAAAAAGACACGAAAGTGCTGCTCGGACAACCGTCGCAATACCCGTCCCGGATGGTCAACTCGCTCACTCAGTTGCTCGCCAAACATCGCAACGTAAAACGTGCATTTCTGGCATTGATGCATGACGCATCGATAGATCAAAAGCCTCATCTCGTCATCGGTATTGAAGCGGACGGAGATTTTGAACGGGTCATGCGCGAAGCCGGTCACGTTGTTGGAGATACCGCTCCGGATGGCGAACCCGTTGACCTCTGTCGCGTTCAAGAAGGGGAATCAGGCCTTAGCAATTACTTCCTCAAGGAGACCATACCCTTCTATGAACGGAAGTCGGCAGGCTGGCTGAGTTCATTGCTTGGCTTTGGCAAAGCGTGACAGAGATCAATCGTTGCTGATGGCGATGCATTCGAAAAATCCTTGTAAGCGCCAGAAAGGTCTCGACCCCATTAAGGATGATGCATGAGCCAGATCGACATTCAACTGATCACCCATCTGCCCCCGCAGATTCGGGTGCTGGAGAAAGAGGCGGTTGGCGAAGGCTTCAGGTTTCTTACCCGCCTGATTGACGAATGGAACTCAGGAGCAAATCGCTTCAATGCCCCCGGTGAATGTCTTATGGCCGCTAATTTAAACCAGAAGCTAGTGGGTATCGGAGGCCTTTCAGTTGATCCCTACGCCGAAGGGAACACGGCCAGGTTGCGACGCGTCTATGTCAGCGCGTCGTCAAGGCGGCATCACGTGGGCCAGACGCTGGTAAAGGCACTTGTTGCGCACGCCACACTGCGCTTTCAAAGCGTGTGCCTTTTCACTGATACCGCCGACGGCGACGCGTTTTATCTGCGGTGTGGCTTTATGCGGTCAGATCAGGACCGTGCCACGCATGTGATGTGCTTGAGCAATACCTGACTCAGGCGACAGTTGTCTAAGACTGATGATTGCAGCGGGGGATGCCAATGCCGTTAGGGCGCACGTCAATCTAGTATGACGCGATGGAGATGGATTAGAGGGACAACGCTGACTGGCTGCATTTACTCTGGCACTGTGAGACCAAGGATACCCACTCATGCAGTATATGTTTTCCGAAGTCCTTAATGACTTGATTGACTACTTCCTGCTCGGTGACCTTCAACTGCTGAGGTGCTTCAAGCAAGAGCATCAACTTGCCGACGATCTCGCTAGCGAGTTTGTGTCCAACGGAAGCGGCGACAAGGCCGTTCTTGAAGGCGTCCTCATCCCTCTTGCCGGTGTGGAAAACCATCCTTACACGGTTGTTTTCACGTTGGCCGGCGTTGAAGCTGAAATGCCCCGGCACGAAGGTCGGGTCCAGCATCGTCGCGGCGGTTATTCGTTGCGCGTGGAGCACGGTCGCATACATTTGTTCACGTGGCGTATTTTGCAGGCATTCACGGATGACAATCTCAATGAGTTGCTTGAGCGTCTTGAGGAAACAAACAGGCCGACTGTTGAGGTCGAGAATGGTTGGTACGAAGTGGAGGTACTGGCAGGTGAAATTCTGCGAAATAAATACTTCGAGCCGGCATTCGAATTTGTACTGACCAAAACCGCTGAGCCGGTAGATGCCAGCAAGGTGGATATCAACTATCGCTTTGAGGTGGAATGGCGTCAGGACGTTGCAGGGTAATCGCCTTAAACAGCCTGAGCACCCGCATGTGGCTGTGCAAGCAAGGCGCCGTTTCGGGCTCAAGCCACGACGATTTCAAAGTCGTTACGACGAGATGTGCGGCAATTCGCCAAATCGAATATAGCTGCCTCTCGTTTTCAACCACAGAAATTTACAAGCGCGTTCTTGCTACTAAGCGCTCAATTTAAGGGGTCATCGTGGGATTTTTATCCAAAATATTCGGAAAACCATCCGGACCTATTCTCTACACACTGTTTTCGATTCGACCCTCGAGCGATCTAGGCGCGTGGGCCGCCAGCTTCCCGAACCACACCGAGGTTGTTGGTTACTCAAGCCTCGGCCATTTCTTTCTTCGCAACCCCCACGACTCAGAGTACCTAGTGTTGCACCCTTTCAAGTGCGCGGCCAAGTCGTACGGAAGCCACTTGGCAGTCGAAGATTTCGAAGCAGAGGTACTGAACGAGCCGGGGTTCGAACTGTATGTTCTGAATTCGGATCACGTCGCCGAGTTATTCAGGCATCTGGGCCCCCTTGCTGAAAATCAGATCTACATCCCGAATCCCTACCCGTTTCTCGGCGGCAGCGAAGCGCCGGAGACGTACGAAAAGGGTGATGCCTGGGTCTTTATGCACGTTGTGGCCCACATGCATGGCCTCGACGACAGCGCCTAAAAGGCCGCCCCGCGACACCGAATGGCGGTGGGATCATACGGGCCAGGGCATCCCATCTTGCGTGATTAGTCCGGCTTCCGCCCATGCGGCAAAAGGCGCGCGTCCTCGGCTTATAGATAGCGAAATGTAGATGCCCGAAACTGTCGTGCCCAATCGGTCTCAACCATCGCGGCTCAATGGCCAAGCGATCCAAAAATCTCATTGTCCGACCAACAGCAAGATTTGAGGTCAAGAAGAAGCCGCTCTATCTGGATCGCATCTGATCAAAAAAATGGCCTGCTATTTGGCCTAACCTGTTCAAAATCGGCGTTTGATGAACCCGCCCCCCTTTCGATGCCGCTCACAGCACAGCACCTTTCGCCTTCAGTTCGGCAATCTGCTCAGCGGTGAAGCCAGCTGCAGCCAGAACGCGCTCGGAATCGGCACCGAATTGCGGTGCTGCGAACGGCGTGCGCCCAGGGGTGCGGCTGAAGGTGGCCGCACGGGTGAAGCCACGGTAGCGGCCCACTGTGGGGTGTTCGAACTCGGTAATGAGCTCCTCCGCCTGGCACTGAGGATCATCGAACATTTCATCAACCCGACGCGCAGCGGCGCATGGCACTTCTTCACCGAAGATGGCCTCCCACTCCAGCGCGGAGTGCTGGCTGAGAGCCTCGTGCAACTGAGGAACGATGACACGATACTGCTCTGCCCGCTTACGCACGGTATCGAAACGTTCGTCGCAGAAAAGATGTTGCAGGCCGGTCTTTTCGCACAAGGCCTGCCAGAAATGCGGCGTGTTGGCTGAAACATACAAATAGCCTTCGCGGGTAGGATGGATACCGGTAATTCCGCCAGATCGCATGTCGCGATCAATCTCCTGAGGCTCACCCTCGGCCCAGATTAGCCGGGCAGACTGCATAGCCAGGGCGCTACGCAGCAGCGAAACACCCACTTCCTGGCCCTGACCGGAACGCTCACGCTCATACAGTGCGGAAGATACCGCGCCAGCCACCATGGCCGCAGCGTAGTAATCCACAATGGAGCCATAAAGAATTTCAGGAGCACTGTCTGGTTTAGCCTGAGCCGAGCACATGCCGGTCATGGTTTGCAGGATCTGGTCGTAACCAGCCTTGTTCTTCAGAGGACCATGAGTCCCGTAGCCGGTGACGGCGCAGTAAATCAACTGGGGGTTGATGGGGTTCAAGTCGGTGAAGCTGATACCCAGTCGCGCTGGAACCGAGGGGCGAAAGTTGTGCACAAGCACGTCTGCGCTTCGTACCAACGTGCGCAGCACTTCGAGCCCTTCTGCTGTCTTGAGGTCCAACACAACACCGGTCTTGCTCCGGTTTACACCGAGAAACGCACGACTTTCACCAGGCAGCGTGGAAGGGTACTTGCGCAGGTTGTCCCCTGCTGGCGGCTCGATTTTGATGACGGTGGCGCCCTGATCGGCCAACAGCGAGCAACCATACGGCCCGGCTATATAGGCACTGAGATCAAGCACAGTGATCCCGGCGAGGGGTCCGACTGGCTTGGTGTGATCTATGTTCAGGACTTGGTTCACTTGAGTTCTCCGATCTTGTTATGACAGCAGGCACTGCTGCGGCTCATTTTGCTGACCGGCACACCGAAACAAAAATGCTTATTTATACATTCAAAGACAATTAATTATGGATTCATTGACGTTGCATCTGCGCACGTAGCTCTTGGCGCAGCACATCAATCAGGCGCCCCTTGGCACTGTTTCGTTTCCACAACAATCCGATCGGCCGGAACAGGCCAGGTGCAGGCAGAGGAATCTGCGCGAGCTCATCGAGCCGCGCATGCAAAGGCCGCCATCTGGGTACCAGAGAAACACCGAGCTTGCCCTTGACCATGGCAGCGATCGCATCCAGTGCATCGATCTCAAACCGTTCGTGAGGCACGATCCCGTGCTGCATCAGATAGCGGTCGGCCATTACGCCACCCCATGAGCTGCGGTGGTAGCGAATGAAGGGTTGTGAGGCCAGCAGATCATGTGGGTGTTCATTTGCCAGAGCCTTGGGGGCCAGCACCACAAAAGGCTCATCACTGATCAATTCCCAAGTGAACTCCTTCGCCAACTCGAACTGTGGCTTGACCAGCATAGCCACATCGATTTGACCAGAAACCACTTTCTGGTAGAGAACGGTAGAGACCGCCGGCTCCAAATGCGGATGCAGAAACTGATAGTTATTGATCAGTCTCGCAAGTACCCCCGGCACCAGGTAGCTCAGTGCGGTCGTGATGCAACCGATACGCAGATCGCCGGCGACAGTATCCAGTGCGGCGATGGCCCGTAGCTCCCCCGCGCGCGCGAGCAACTCACGTGCAGGTTCTTGCAAGGCTTGGCCAGCGGGGGTGAGCTGCATGCGTCGCCCGGCCCGAACCAATATCGACTGACCAATTTCATTCTCCAGTGCCTTGATACGCTGTGCGACTGCAGTCGGTGTCAGGTTGAGCTTGCGGGCGGCTGCGGCCGTAGAACCAAGCTCCGCAACCTGGAGGAAGCTATCCAGATAACGCGTATCCACAATGAACTTTTCCTGGACTCTAAAGATAGGAAAAACGACTGTAACTGTATTTTCGATTTTTGCAATATGACCTCACCGGTCACCTTAAACCGGTTTCAAACAACAACGCTGAATATGGCTACCCATCATTCAGCCCGGCTGATGACCTACCAGGTCGGGGTCGGTATTACTGTGAGATGCTCTTCATGCGCAGCAAACTCTTTGTTCCGGGTTCGCGTCCAGAATTGTTCGACAAGGCCATGAGCTCTGCCGCAGATGGTTTGAGTTTCGACCTCGAAGATGCGGTCGCTCAAAATATGAAAGCTCATGCGCGCGAGCAGTTGCGCCAATATCTAAGCCAACGCCACGCGTCGGACAAAACAGTCATTGTTCGAATCAATGCCCAAAACTCCGAGCATTATCACGACGACCTAGTAGCCTTGGTGCCTTGTTTCGTCGACATCATCAATTTGCCAAAAGTCGAATCCGCCGAAGAAGTCCAGCGCTTGGCAAACGACTTGCAGCGCCTGGAAGAAGCATGCGGACGCACGAACCCGCTGCGCATTCTGGCAAATATCGAGTCTCCGCGCGGGCTACGCCAAGCCACCGATATTGCCACCGCACACCCTAGGGTCATGGGTTTGCAGTTGGGTTTTGCTGACCTCCTGGAGCCACTTGGCATCGACCGTCATGAGCCGGGCATCATTCGTTCGATCCAGCTGAGCGTACGACTGGCGGCCGGTGAGGCAGGCATCGCTGCTTTTGACGCCGCCCACCCTTCGATCAAAGACAGCGAGCTTTACGCCGCCGAAGCTGCTTACGCTCGACGGCTGGGTTTCACAGGCAAATCGTGCATTCACCCAACCCAGATCGAACAGGCTAACCAAGCATTTCTTCCTTCGGGAGCGGAAATCGAAAAGTCTCTGCGCATCGTCGCGGCAGCCGCACAGGCGGAGCGGGACGGCATCGGAGCCTATCTGGTCGATGGGCAGATGGTGGACGGTCCTTTCGTGGTCCGAGCTGAACAAGTTCTGTCTCAAGCCCGCCAGGCAGGTTTGCTCCAAGTTTGATACCTGCTGTGGTCAGCACGAGTTAACGGCGCGATAGAAAACATACAAAAATAATGAGGTTTTTCCCATGTCCACTATTCCGCATATTGCGAAACCTGCAACCCCTGTTGAGTTAACGTCCGAACGCAATCTGTGGAACAGGATGTTCAACATCAAAGTTGCCTTTATTCCACTGCCTGCCTACATCGCTCTCTGCCTGTTGGTTGCCGGGATAATCGCGGTCGGCAAAGTGGGCACTGACCTGATGACCATGATTGCCATTATTGGCCTGGGTGGAGCGACCTGTGCTGAAGTTGGCAAACGCATTCCTTACCTTAATAAAATCGGCGGAGCGGCGATTATTTCTGCGTTCCTGCCTTCGTACCTGGTTAGCCTCGGGTGGATTCCTGACGCCGTCACAACCTCGGTGACGACCTTCACCAAATCGAGCAATTTCATTTATCTGTTCGTTTCTTCGGTCGTGGTCGGCAGCATCTTCACCATGGATCGAGACATGATCATCAAGGGCTTCGCCAAGATTTTCCTGCCGCTGATGGCGGGCTCGATCTTGGCATTCGTTACCGGCGGCCTGGTGGGAATGGCCGCAGGTCTGGACCTAAAACAAGTGCTGTTCTTTGTCAGCGTGCCAGTAATGGGTGGGGGCCTGGGCGAAGGTGCCATTCCCATATCAGTAGGTTATGGCGAGATCATGGGTGTCGACTCGGGCAAGATCCTCGCTCAGTTGCTGCCCATCATTCTGCTGGCCAACCTTTTCGCCATCGTGTTGTGTGGCGTCACCAGCGCCATCGGCCGTCGCTACCCTCATCTGACCGGTAATGGCCGCCTGCAGGTTGGCGAGTCGGGCCCTGAGCTGCAAAGCGCACCTGTTGAGCAGCCCACGCAGAGCCTCGACGTAGAATGGGTGATTGCCGCAGGCATGTGTGCGGTGACCCTTTACCTTTCCGGCGTGCTTCTGCATGCGCTGTTCGGCCTACCGGGCCCCGTTTGCATGCTGTTCCTGGCCGTACTGCTGAAGCTGTTCAATGGTGTACCGAAACGCCTGGAAGAAGGTTCGCGCACCCTGTTCAAATTCTTCATGGCCTGCGTTACCTACCCTTTGCTGTTCGCCAACTCCATCGCGGTCACGCACTGGAACGAGCTGATCTCGGCATTCCACGTTGCCAATCTACTGGCCATCTTCACCACGGTACTGACCCTAATCGTGGTGGGCTTCCTGATGGCTCGCCGCCTGGGCCTGCACCCTGTAGAAGCGGGTATCGTCAACGGTTGTCACAGTGGTTTGGGCGGCACTGGCGACGTCGCCATCCTCACTGCAGCGGGGCGCATGGAGCTGCTGCCTTTTGCCCAGATCGCCACACGCATCGGCGGCGCCATCACCGTCATGGCGGCGCTGCTGATCTTCGCCCACGTCGGGCCCTGATGACTGGTGTGCAGTGGCGAGCCGCACGCACCTTGGTAGGCAAGCGATTCATCGGGCTAAATTTGCGAAGACATGGACGAGCGCCAAGTCAGGATTGCCGCAAGCGCATCGGGAGGAATGAAGAGTGTGTCGACGGAGGGAGTCAGTGACGGCTCCCTCCTTATGAAACAGTTTTATTGGTTAGCGACAGATTTAATTAACAACAACTAAAGATTTTGCCAGCTGTGGATAACTCACTCCACCGTCACCGACTTCGCCAAATTACGCGGCTGGTCAACATCAGTCCCCTTGAGCACGGCGACATAGTACGACAGCAGTTGCAGCGGGATGGTGTAGAGAATGGGCGCCAGAGCGTCGATGATGTGTGGCATCGAGATGACGTGGGTGCCTTCGCCGTTGTTCAGGCCGGCCTGTTCGTCGGCGAAGACGACCAGCTCGCCGCCACGGGCGCGGACTTCCTGCAGGTTGGATTTCAGTTTTTCCAGCAGTTCGTTGTTCGGCGCCACGGTCACGACGGGCATGTCGCTGTCGACCAGCGCCAGCGGACCGTGTTTGAGCTCGCCTGCGGGATAGGCTTCGGCGTGGATGTAGGAGATCTCCTTGAGCTTCAGGGCACCTTCCATCGCAACCGGGAACTGCGCGCCGCGTCCGAGGAACAGCGTGTGGTTCTTCTCGGCGAACAGTTCGGCCACTTTCTCGACCGTGCTGTCCATCGCCAAGGCTTCGCCCAGGCGGGTCGGCAGGCGACGCAGTTCTTCCACCAGTTCAGCTTCGACGCCAGCGCCCAGGGTGCCTTTTACCTGGCCCAGCGACAGGGTCAGCAGCATCAGCGCAACCAGCTGAGTCGTGAATGCCTTGGTCGACGCAACACCGATTTCAGGGCCTGCCTGCGTCAGCAGGGTCAGGTCGGATTCACGCACCAGCGAACTGATGCTGACGTTGCAGATCGCGAGGCTTGCGAGAAAGCCCAGTTCTTTGGCGTTGCGCAGAGCGGCCAGCGTGTCGGCGGTTTCGCCGGACTGGGAAATCGATACGAACAGCGTGTCCGGCTGAACCACGACCTTGCGGTAGCGGAATTCGCTGGCGACTTCGACCTGACAGGGAATGCCAGCCAGGCCTTCCAGCCAGTAACGGGCAACCATTCCGGCGTGATAACTGGTGCCGCAGGCAACAATCTGCACATTGCGCACCTTGGCGAAGAGCTCGGCGGCTTGAGGCCCGAATGCCTGAACCAGCACCTGCTCCTGGCCCAGACGGTTCTCCAGTGTGCGTTGCACGACTTTTGGCTGCTCGTGAATTTCCTTGAGCATGAAGTGACGGAACTCGCCTTTGTCAGCGGCTTCGGCACCCTCGCGGTACTGCACGACTTCTCGCTCCACCGAAACACCGGCAGCGGTCCAGATCTGCACGCTGTCGCGACGGATCTCGGCGATGTCACCCTCCTCCAGATACATGAAGCGGTCGGTAACCTGACGAAGCGCCAGTTGGTCGGAAGCCAGGAAGTTCTCGCCCAGACCCAGGCCGACCACCAGCGGACTTCCGCTGCGTGCCGCCACCAGACGGTCGGGTTGTCTGGCGCTGATGACCGCCAGGCCATAGGCACCGTGCAGCTCTTTGACGGTCGCTTTGAGAGCAGCGGTCAGATCAGGCGTGTCCTGCAGTTTGTGGTGCAGCAGGTGCACGATGACTTCGGTGTCGGTATCGGAGGTGAACAGGTAACCGAGGCTTTTCAGACGCTCACGCAGCGGTTCATGGTTTTCGATAATGCCGTTGTGGACTACTGCCAACTCGCCGCTGGAAAAGTGTGGGTGCGCGTTATGCTCCAAAGGCGCACCGTGGGTGGCCCAACGGGTGTGGGCAATACCCAGACGGCCAACCAGAGGTTCGCCAGCCAGCGATTGTTCAAGCTCATTGACCTTGCCGACACGGCGGCGGCGCTCCAGCACGCCGGCATTGCTGAACAGCGCGACACCGGCACTGTCGTAGCCTCGGTATTCCAGACGCTTCAGGCCTTCCAGCAGGATGGCGGTGACATTACGCTCAGCGACAGCGCCGACAATTCCACACATGTTTTTTTCTCCTAGGAAACGGCGGCGCAGATCAATGTCACGCCGCGGGCCTGAATGTGATCGCGTGCCTCCTGAGGCAGGCGATCATCGGTAATAAGGGTGTGGACACTGCTCCATGGCAGTTCCAGGTTGGGAATCTTGCGACCGACCTTATCGGCTTCGACCATCACGATCACTTCGCGAGCGACTTCGGCCATGACCCGACTGAGGCCGAGCAATTCATTGAACGTCGTGGTGCCACGAAGCAGGTCTATGCCATCGGCGCCTATGAAGAGCTGATCGAAGTCATAGGAGCGCAGCACCTGCTCGGCGACCTGGCCCTGAAACGACTCAGAGTGCGGGTCCCAAGTGCCGCCGGTCATCAGTAGCACCGGTTCATGCTCCAGTTCGCCAAGGGCATTGGCGACATGCAGGGAGTTGGTCATGACGACGAGACCCGGCTGCTGGCCGAGTTCCGGAATCATCGCCGCGGTCGTGCTGCCGCTGTCGATGATGATTCGGGCATGCTCACGGATGCGCTTCACCGCAGCGCGGGCAATCGCTTGTTTGTATCGGGACACCGGTTGACCGGGTTCGCCAATCAATTCCTGCGGCATCGGAACCGCACCGCCGTACCGGCGCAGTAACAAGCCGTTGCTTTCGAGTGCAGCCAGATCCTTGCGAACCGTAACCTCGGAAGTCTCGAAACGTTTCGCCAACTCGTCAACGCTCACTTGGCCCTGCTCATTGAGCAGCGCAAGAATGTTGTGACGACGTTGAGGGGTATTGCGCTTAGACATGCTGACCCGTAAGTTTCGTTTCGAAAGATAACGAAGCGAATAGAAACCTATCGAAAGATATTCGTCAAGGGGATCGAGGCTTTTTCTGGAGTGCCGACGCCTGTGAATAACTCAGAGCGTGGCACAGAGGGACTGAATCAGGCCTGAACATGCGTAGTGGCAGTCGGCCTGATCAATTGTGGATAACTTCAGTGTTTCTTGATCTTTACCGGGCGCTTCCACCCGTCGATGTTGCGCTGGCGCGCGCGGGCGACCGCCAGTTGCTCGGCCGCGACGTCTTGCGTGATGGTCGAGCCTGCAGCAGTCGTTGCCCCGGATGAGATATCCACAGGCGCAACCAGCGAGTTGTTCGAACCGATGAATACATCTTCGCCCAGCACGGTCTTGTGCTTGTTGGCGCCGTCGTAATTACAGGTAATGGTTCCCGCACCTATATTGGTTCTCGCACCGATGACAGCATCCCCTAGATAGGCCAGATGACCGGCCTTGGCCCCTTCGCCCATCTCGGCATTCTTCAGTTCGACGAAGTTACCCACATGGGCCCGAGCCCCCAGGACGCTCCCCGGACGCAGACGGGCGAACGGACCTGCGTCTGCCGCTTCACCGACGATGGCCCCTTCCAGATGACTGTTGGCCTTGATGATGGAGCCTTTGCGAAGTGTGCTGTCCTTGATCACACAGTTCGGACCAATCGACACATCGTCCTCAATGACGACGCGGCCTTCGAGGATCACGTTGATATCGATGGTGATATCGCGTCCGACCGAGACCTCACCGCGCACATCGAACCGGGACGGATCGCGGAGCGTCACGCCCTGTGCCATCAGGCGACGCGCCTCGCGCAGCTGATAGTGGCGCTCGAGCTCAGCGAGCTGTTTGCGGTCGTTGGCGCCCTGCACTTCCATGGCATCCAGAGGTTGCGTCGTGGCCACGATCAATCCGTCATTGACCGCCATCTCGATCACATCCGTCAGGTAGTACTCGCCCTGGACGTTGTTATTCGACAACCGGCCCAACCATTCCCCAAGGCGTTTGCCTGGCACGGCGAGAATACCGGTGTTGCCTTCCTTGATAACCTTCTGAGCCTCTGTGGCGTCCTTGTGCTCAACGATCGCACAAACACGGTCCTGGTCATCACGCACGATGCGACCGTAGCCCGTTGGATCGTCAAGCGTAACGGTCAGCAGTCCCACCTGTTGATCGCTCACCAGTGTCAGCAGCCGCCGCAGCGTCTCCACTTCAATAAGCGGTACATCACCGTACAGAATCAACACAGTGTCCGCGGTTAATTTAGGGACGGCCTGGGCGACTGCGTGACCGGTTCCCAGTTGCTTGTCCTGCAAGACAAAGCTCAAATCGTCGGCGGCAAGCTGTTCACGAACCTTGTCCGCGCCGTGTCCGATCACCACCTGAATGCTGTCAGGCGAAAGCTGGCGAGCACTGTGGATAACATGGCCCAACATGGAGTTGCCGGCCACCGGATGCAGCACTTTAGGAAGGGCAGAACGCATGCGAGTGCCCTGACCCGCAGCAAGAATGACGATATCAAGAGACATGAAAGGGATTCCAGGCGAGCAGCCGCAACGAAGGCCGGACTGATGATTCAGGAAAAGAAACCGAAAAAAGAAAAAGGGTAGCCGAGGCTACCCTTTTACTCAATCGCGCATGAAATTCGTGGGCCTTAGCCGCCGAACTTCTTGCGAATTTGCTGGACGGTGCGCAGCTGAGCCGCGGCCTCCGCCAGACGTGCAGCAGCAGATCCGTAGTCGAAATCTGCACCTTTTTCGCTCAGGGCGCGCTCGGCTGCCTTTACGGCTTCCAGAGCAGAGGCTTCGTCCAGGTCGGCGGCGCGTTGCACGGTATCGGCAAGCACTTTGACCATGTTCGGTTGAACCTCAAGGAAACCACCAGAGATGTAAAACACCTCGGCTTCTCCACCCTGCTTGATCAGACGGATCGGGCCCGGCTTCAGATCAGTGATCAGCGGCGCGTGACCTGGAGCAATACCGATATCACCCAGGTTACCGTGTGCAATCACCATCTCGACCAGACCGGAGAAAATCTCTCCTTCCGCGCTGACGATATCGCAATGGACTGTCATAGCCATTTGCCTGCCTCAACCTGATTAGCGCCCGTTGCCGGGCGCCTGGATTACAGTTTCTTGGCTTTCTCGATCGCTTCTTCGATGCCGCCGACCATGTAGAACGCTTGTTCTGGCAGGTGGTCGTACTCACCGGCGAGGATGCCTTTGAAGCCAGCAATGGTGTCTTTCAGGGAAACGTATTTACCCGATGCACCGGTGAAGACTTCTGCCACGAAGAACGGCTGCGACAGGAAGCGCTGAATCTTACGAGCGCGGGATACCAACTGCTTGTCGGTTTCCGACAGTTCGTCCATACCCAGGATCGCGATGATGTCTTTCAGCTCTTTGTAACGCTGCAGAACGTACTGAACGCCGCGAGCGGTGTCGTAGTGGTCCTGGCCGATAACGTTCGGGTCCAGCTGGCGCGAAGTCGAATCCAGTGGGTCAACCGCCGGGTAGATACCCAGGGAAGCGATGTCACGGGACAGAACGACGGTGGCGTCCAAGTGGGCGAAGGTGGTCGCTGGCGACGGGTCGGTCAAGTCGTCCGCTGGTACGTATACCGCCTGGATCGAGGTGATCGAACCTTCTTTGGTCGAAGTGATGCGCTCTTGCAGCACGCCCATCTCTTCAGCCAAGGTCGGCTGGTAACCTACTGCGGAAGGCATACGGCCCAGCAGTGCGGATACTTCGGTACCGGCCAGTGTGTAACGGTAGATGTTGTCGACGAACAGCAGAACGTCGTTACCTTCGTCACGGAACTTCTCGGCCATGGTCAGACCGGTCAGAGCGACGCGCAGACGGTTTCCCGGCGGCTCGTTCATCTGGCCGTATACCAGTGCCACTTTGTCCAGAACGTTGGAGTCCTTCATCTCGTGGTAGAAGTCGTTACCCTCACGAGTACGCTCACCCACACCGGCGAACACGGAATAACCGCTGTGCTCGATGGCGATGTTACGGATCAGTTCCATCATGTTTACGGTCTTGCCGACACCGGCACCACCGAACAGACCAACTTTACCGCCCTTGGCGAACGGGCAAACCAGGTCGATAACCTTGATGCCGGTTTCCAGCAGGTCGTTGCCGCCTGCCTGGTCAGCGAACGAAGGCGCAGGACGGTGAATGCCCCAGCGCTCTTCGGTGTCGATCGGGCCAGCTTCGTCGATCGGGTTACCCAGGACGTCCATGATCCGGCCCAGAGTCGCTTTACCGACCGGTACGGAGATGGCTGCGCCGCTGTCGATAACGTCCAGACCGCGCTTCAAGCCTTCGGTGGAACCCATCGCAATGGTACGAACTACGCCGTCGCCCAGCTGCTGCTGAACTTCCAGGGTAGTTTCCGCGCCTTGTACTTTCAGCGCGTTGTAGATGCTCGGTACGCTGTCGCGTGGAAATTCCACGTCGATCACGGCGCCGATGATTTGAACGATACGTCCGCTACTCATTAGCTGGATCCTCTGAATATTTGAACCGTTAAACCGCGGCAGCGCCGCCGACGATTTCCGAGATCTCTTGGGTGATCGCTGCCTGACGCGCCTTGTTGTAGATCAGCTGCAAATCGCTGATCAGGTCACCGGCGTTGTCAGTGGCGTTCTTCATCGCGATCATCCGCGCGGCTTGTTCAGCTGCGTTGTTCTCGACCACCGCCTGGTAGACCTGCGACTCCACGTAACGCACCATCAAGCCGTCCAGCAGCTCTTTGGCGTCGGGTTCGTACAGGTAATCCCAGTGGTGCTTGAGTTCTTGATCCTGGGTGGCGACCAACGGAATCAACTGCTCGACCGTTGGCTGCTGAGTCATGGTGTTGACGAACTTGTTGGATACCACGGACAGGCGGTCAATACGGCCCTCCAGGTAGGCATCCAGCATCACCTTGACGCTGCCGATCAAGTCGTTGATCGACGGCTCTTCGCCCAAGTGGCTGATCGCAGCGACGACGTTACCGCCGAAGTTGCGGAAAAACGCCGCACCTTTGCTGCCGACCACGCACAGATCGATCTCTACGCCGTTTTCACGGTTCTTCGCCATGTCCTTGACCAAAGCCTTGAACAGGTTGGTATTCAAGCCACCGCACAGACCACGGTCACTGCTCACCACGATATAACCGACGCGCTTTACTTCGCGATCGATCATGAACGGGTGGCGGTATTCCGGGTTAGCGTTGGCAAGATGACCAATCACCTGGCGGATGCGCTCCGCGTAAGGACGGCTAGCAGCCATGCGCATTTGAGCCTTGCGCATTTTGCTGACCGCCACTTTTTCCATGGCGCTGGTGATCTTTTGCGTGCTTTTGATGCTCGCAATCTTGCTGCGAATCTCTTTTGCGCCTGCCATGTAACACCTATCAGGTTAGCAAGCGGGAGCCTCGCGACTCCCGCTGCGGCTTACCAGGTTTGGGTGGCCTTGAACTTCTCGATACCGGCTTTGAGGCCAGAATCGATTTCGTCATTGAAGTCACCCTTCACGTTGATCTTCGCCATCAAATCGGCGTGATCGCGGTTGAAGTAAGCAATCAGCGCTTGTTCAAAGCTGCCGACTTTGGCGATTTCGACGTCAGTCAGGAACCCACGCTCAGCGGCATACAGCGACAGCGACATGTCAGCGATCGACATTGGCGCGTATTGCTTCTGCTTCATCAGCTCGGTAACGCGCTGACCATGCTCAAGTTGCTTACGGGTCGCTTCGTCCAGGTCAGAAGCGAACTGGGCGAATGCCGCCAGTTCACGGTACTGAGCCAGAGCGGTACGGATACCACCGGACAGCTTCTTGATGATCTTGGTCTGAGCGGCACCGCCCACACGAGATACCGAAACACCGGCGTTCACAGCCGGACGAATGCCGGAGTTGAACATGGCCGATTCCAGGAAGATCTGACCGTCGGTGATGGAAATCACGTTGGTCGGAACGAACGCGGAAACGTCGCCAGCCTGGGTTTCAATGATCGGCAGTGCGGTCAGGGAACCGGTTTTGCCGGTCACTGCGCCGTTGGTGAACTTCTCTACGTACTCTTCCGAAACGCGGGATGCGCGCTCCAGCAGACGGGAGTGGAGATAGAACACGTCGCCTGGGTAAGCTTCACGTCCCGGCGGACGACGCAGCAGCAGGGAAATCTGGCGGTAAGCCACTGCTTGCTTGGACAGATCGTCATAAACGATCAGCGCGTCTTCACCGCGGTCGCGGAAGTATTCGCCCATGGTGCAACCGGCATAAGGAGCCAGGAATTGCAGCGCAGGAGATTCCGAAGCACTGGCAGCCACGATGATGGTGTTGGCCAGAGCGCCGTTTTCTTCCAGCTTGCGAACCACGTTGGCGATGGTCGATTGCTTCTGACCAACAGCGACGTAGACGCAGAAGATGCCGCTGTCTTTCTGGTTGATGATCGCGTCGATCGCCAGAGCGGTTTTACCGATCTGACGGTCACCGATGATCAGCTCACGCTGGCCACGGCCGACAGGAATCATGGCATCGACAGCCTTGTAGCCAGTCTGTACAGGCTGGTCTACCGACTTACGCCAGATAACGCCTGGAGCAACTTTCTCGACCGCGTCGGTCTCGGTGTTGTTCAGAGGACCTTTACCGTCCACAGGGTTACCCAGTGCATCGACAACGCGACCCAGCAGTTCCTTACCAACCGGAACCTCCAGGATGCGGCCCGTGCACTTGGCGCTCATGCCTTCGGCAAGAGAGGTGTATGCGCCCAGTACGACAGCACCCACGGAGTCTTGCTCCAGGTTGAGTGCCATACCGTAGACGCCGCCCGGGAACTCGATCATTTCGCCGTACATAGCGTCGGCAAGACCGTGAATCCGCACGATACCGTCAGACACGCTGACGACAGTGCCTTCGTTGCGGGCTTGGGAGGCTACATCGAGTTTCTCGATGCGGCCCTTGATGATTTCACTTATTTCGGAAGGATTGAGTTGCTGCATTGCTCTGCTGCCCCTTCAAACTCAAGATTTCAATGCTTCGGCTAGTTGCGCGAGTTTGCCGCGAACTGAGCCATCGATAACCAGGTCGCCGGCGCGGATGATGACACCACCTATCAGGGCAGCATCCTCCGCAGCGTGCAGGCGCACTTCCCGGCCGAGCCGTGCACTGAGAACCTTGGCGAGTTTGTCTTGCTGTTCTTGGTTCAATGCAAAAGCACTGGTCACATCCACATCTACCGATTTTTCCTGCTCGGCCTTGTACAGCTCGAACAGTTCGGAGATCTCCGGCAGAAGCTGGAGACGGTCGTTTTCAGCAACGACGTGGATGAAATTCTGTGCCTTGGCATCGAACTTGTCGCCGCACACTTCAATAAAAGTGGCGGCCTTGTCTGCGCTCGTCAGTCGCGGGGCCTTGAGCATGCGCTGCATGGTGTCATCTTGCGACACCGCAGCAGCCAGGCCGAGCATGGCTGACCAATTGGCCAGTTGCTGGTGCGCCTGCGCATGCTCGAAGGCTGCCTTAGCGTAAGGTCGGGCCAACGTGGTCAGTTCTGCCATGATCGCCCTCGCTTAAATTTCTGCAGCCAGTTTGTTAACCAGCTCCGCGTGCGCGTTTTGATCGATTGTGGCACCCAGGATCTTCTCTGCGCCGTTGACTGCCAGGCTGCCCAGTTGGGCGCGCAGCGCGTCTTTGACGCCGTTCAGTTCCTGCTCGATCTCGGCCTGAGCCTGAGCCTTGATGCGGTCAGCATCGACACGAGCCTGTTCACGGGCTTCGTCGACAATCTGAGTACCGCGTTTCTTGGCTTGCTCAATGATTTCAGCTGCCTGAGCTTTCGCTTCGCGCAGTTGCTGACCCGCTTTATCTTGGGCCAGCTCCAGGTCGCGAGCTGCTCGTGTAGCAGCGTCCAGTCCATCCGCGATCTTCTTCTGACGTTCGTGCAAAGCCGCGATGACCGGAGGCCACACGAACTTCATGCAGAACAGCACAAAAATGAAGAACGCAACGGACTGGCCAATCAGGGTTGCATTAATGTTCACGCCAACACCTCGCTCGTTCGTTGTCCATCACACCAATCAACTCGAAAATTCGAGCGATCAGCCAGCGAGTTGACCAACGAAGGGGTTCGCAAAAGTGAAGAACAGAGCGATACCAACACCGATCATGGTTACGGCGTCGAGCAGACCAGCCACGATGAACATTTTAACTTGCAGCATTGGAACCATTTCTGGCTGACGCGCTGCGCCTTCCAGGAACTTACCGCCCAGCAGGCCGAAACCGATTGCGGTACCCAGAGCGCCCAGGCCGATCAGCAGTGCAACAGCGATAGCAGTTAGACCAACTACAGTTTCCATCTTTCCTCCCGACTTTTACGTCGTATTGGTTAGGTTTTTTTAGATTAAAGCGGTAAAGCAAAATCGTTTTTTACATCAAGCCCTTGCGGGCGCCCCCTCACCGCAGTGAGGGGATCATCAGACACGCCAGGCGAGTCTTAATGGTTATCTTCGTGAGCCATCGACAGGTAAACGATGGTCAGCATCATGAAGATGAACGCTTGCAGGGTGATGATCAGGATGTGGAACACCGCCCACGCCCATTGCAGAACCACGCCCAGACCGCTGAGCCACAGCAGGCCACTGCCAAACATGACCGCGATCAGGATGAACACCAACTCGCCTGCGTACATGTTGCCGAACAGACGCAGCGCCAGAGAAACCGGTTTGGCGATCAGCGTCACGAATTCAAGCAGGAAGTTCACAGGAATCAACAGCGCCTGGACAACAACGTTCTTGCTGCCAAACGGGTGCAGGGTCAGTTCGCCGATGAAACCGCCGATGCCCTTGACCTTGATGCTGTAGAAAATGATCAGTGCGAAGACCGAAAGCGCCATGCCGATGGTTGCGTTAGGGTCGGTCGTCGACACTGCGCGGAACGGAATGTGGTGATCGCCGGAAATCATCACCGCCAGCTGTGGAATCCAGTCAACCGGCACCAGGTCGACCGCGTTCATCAGGAAAACCCAGACGAAGATGGTCAGTGCCAGAGGCGCGATGACCGCGCTGCGGCCATGGAAGCTGTCTTTCACGCTGCCATCGACGAATTCGATCAGGACTTCGACGAAATTCTGCAGACCGCCAGGCTGACCCGAGGTCGCTTTTTTAGCCGCCATGCGGAAAAGCAGGACGAAGATCAGGCCTAGAGCCACCGACCAGCCGAGCGTGTCGAGGTGGAAAGCCCAAAAACCCATTTCTTTTGCTTCGGCTGCGGAATGCGCGAAGCCCCAAGTGCCGTCAGGCAAATGACCGAAGGTCAAGTTCTGCAAGTGGTGCTGGATATAGCCCGAAGCTGTTTGCTCTGCCATGGTTGCCTCAAACGCCCTAAGGTCTCAAAAGTCTTGTTCTCATTAGCAGGGGTGCGAACCAGCTGACCAACTGGGTCAGCATGAACACGCCGAAAACCGCCAGCGGCGCCAGCGGCTTCACACCTGCGAAGGTCAGTGCAAACAGCACTGCCGTAAAAATCAGTTTGCCTGCCTCGCCGGCGTAGAACGACCGAACGATGGCTTGCGCAGCCCTGGCGCCGGAAAACCGGAACGCCTTATGGGCAAAGTACAAATTGGGCAGCCAAGCTATCAGGCCTCCGCAAAGCCCTGAGTATCCAGCTACGACTCCATGCCACTGCCAAAGCGTCAACGCCGCCAGTAACAGGACAATCAATTGAGCCAGCAGTACCGGGAAAACAGCCAGACGATGGAATGGCAAGCGGTTTGGCGTGCGTGTCTCCATCACATGGGCTCCTCGTATGCCAGCCGCCAAAAATCAATAACTTGGCATAATTTGTGCCGACAAAATGCGCGCAGAGTATAGGGGCGGTTCAGCCCCTATTCAACTGCCGGGTAGTGATTTCCGACTACACGCTACGCATGATTTGTTTCAGCGGATGTGAGCGAGTACGCCCTGTAACTCATCCAGTGAGTTGTAACGGATCACCAACTGGCCTTTTCCCTTCTGACCGTGACGAATCTGCACCGCAGAGCCTAGCCGCTCGGCCAGACGCTGCTCGAGTCGCGTGATATCCGGATCGGCTTTGACAGGTTCGGCGGCCTCCTGCTTGCCACTCAACCATTGCCGTACGAGTGCCTCAGTCTGGCGCACGGTAAGCCCGCGTGCGACAACATGTCGCGCCCCGTCTACCTGCCTTTCTTCCGGCAAACCCAGCAAGGCGCGGGCGTGACCCATTTCAAGGTCGCCGTGGGACAGCATAGTCTTGATCACCTCAGGCAGCGCGATAAGACGCAAAAGGTTGGCCACGCTCACGCGCGACTTACCCACAGCCTCCGCGACCTGCTGCTGGGTCAACTGGAATTCCTGCTGCAAGCGCTGCAGCGCAATGGCCTCTTCAATCGGATTGAGGTCTTCGCGCTGAATGTTCTCGATGAGTGCCATTGCGATGGCGGCCTCGTCCGGCACGTCACGCACCATCGCAGGGATCGTCTCGATGCCTGCCTGCTGGCTGGCACGCCAGCGACGCTCGCCGGCGATGATCTCGAAACGGTTGTCGGCGATTGGACGCACCACGATCGGCTGCATGACACCTTGAGCCTTGATCGAGTTGGCCAGTTCTTCCAGCGCCTGCGGGTCCATGTCCCGGCGTGGCTGATACTTCCCGCGCTGGATCAGATCCAGTGGGATGTGCTGTAACTCGCGCTGGTCGGCCTGTACCGCCTGTTCTTCCAGCGCGCTGACGGTGGGGCTGCTCAGCAGTGCGTCCAGCCCACGTCCGAGTCCTCGTTTCTTGACGGCCATGGGATTTCCTTAAGTGGGCTGGGCGGCAGCGCGGGATCCGCGACGTTGACGACGAACCATTTCGCCCGCCAGCGCCAAGTAGGCCAGGGCGCCGCGAGAAGTCTTGTCATAAGCCAGCGCCGGCATCCCGAAACTCGGGGCCTCGGCCAGTCGAATGTTGCGTGGAATCACGGTGTCGTATAGCTGATCACCGAAATGCTCCTTGAGCTGGGCAGAGACATCGTTGATCAGACTCAGGCGCGGGTCATACATCGTGCGCAACAAGCCTTCGATTTTGAGCTGTGGATTAAGCAGCTCGGCGATGCGCTTGATGTTATCCACAAGGTCACTCAACCCTTCGAGTGCGAAGTACTCGCACTGCATGGGGATAATCACTCCGTCCGCCGCCACCAGGGCATTGAGCGTCAGCATCGACAGGGATGGAGGGCAGTCGATCAGGATGTAATCGTAGTTCTCGCGAATCGGCGCCAGCGCTGTGCGCAGGCGCGCCTCTTTCATCTGCATTTCCAGCAAGACGACTTCAGCGGCGGTCAGATCGCGGTTGGCAGGCAGCAATTGGTAACCGCCATGCTCGGAAAAATGCATGGCCTGATTCAGGTCGCATTCGCCGATCAGAAGATCGTAGACCGAATGTTCCAGCCCGTGTTTATCCACACCGCTCCCCATGGTGGCGTTGCCCTGTGGATCGAGGTCGATCAACAACACCCGACGCTTGGTTGCGACCAGCGACGCTGCGAGGTTGATGCAGGTGGTGGTTTTACCCACACCACCTTTTTGGTTCGCTATCGCGAATACCTTAGCCATTCTTGCGTGTGTTCCCTGTCATGCCGTGCGGCGCAGTATCAGCAGATGCCGTTGGCCTTGGCAACCCGGTACGGCCAAGGCTTGCGCGCTTTCCAGACGAAAATCTGCGGGCAATGCTACCAGTTCATCGGCAGGATGCAGACCTTTCATTGCCAGCCATCGCGTCTGGGTGTCACCCATGTGGCGCGTCCACTGGGTGAAGTCTTCAAGGCTGCTGAAAGCCCGGGAAATGATTCCGGTGAACGGCAGTTCTGGCCGGTACGCTTCCGCACGGCTGTGGATAACCTCGAGATTGTCGAGTCTCAACTCAAGTTTGACCTGGGTCAGAAAGCGAGTTTTTTTGCCATTGCTGTCCAGACAAGTGACTTTCATGTCCGGGAACAGGATTGCCAGCGGGATACCGGGCATACCGCCGCCGCTGCCAACGTCGAGCTGTCGTTCACCCTGGATGTAAGGCACTACGCTCAGGCTGTCGAGCAGATGGCGAGACACCATCTCGTCTGGATCGCGTACAGCGGTAAGGTTGTAGGCCTTGTTCCATTTGATCAGCAATGCGAGATAGCCCAGTAGTTTTTCGTGCTGGACTTCGCTCAGGTCGACGCCCAGTTCGCGGGCGCCTTGGGTCAATTCATCTGCGTGCTGCGGGGTGACCATAGAACTCAAGCGCTTTGCTCCAACTGACGGCCCGCGCCGCGTTTTTTCAAGTGAATCATCAACAGCGATATCGCCGCCGGGGTCACGCCGGGAATGCGCGAAGCCTGGCCAAGCGTCTCGGGACGCGTTATCCCCAGCTTGCTCTGAATCTCTTTCGACAGACCGGAAATGGTCGTGTAGTCGATATCGTCGGGCAATTTTGTATTTTCGCTGGCTCGTAGCCGAGCGATTTCGTCCTGCTGACGATCAATGTAACCGGCGTACTTGGTTTTGATTTCAACCTGCTCGGCAACCTGTGGATCGATTGAACCCTGGCCCGTCAACGCGACGAGGTTGGCGTAGTCGATTTCGGGACGGCTCAGCAGGTTGAGCAGATTGTACTCATGGGTCAGTGGCGTCCCGAAATGCGCGGAAACGGCATCACCTTGCTCGGTGCCAGGACGGATCCAGGTCGATTTCAGGCGTTGCTCTTCCTGCTCGATCCCTTCGCGCTTGGCACAGAACGCCGCCCAGCGGGCATCGTCGACCAGTCCCAACTCGCGGCCTTTCTCGGTCAGTCGCAGGTCTGCGTTGTCTTCGCGCAGGATCAACCGGTATTCCGCACGAGACGTAAACATCCGGTAAGGCTCTTGAGTGCCCAGGGTGATCAGATCATCCACAAGCACACCGATGTACGCTTCATCGCGACGCGGGCACCAGCTTTCCTTGCCTTGAGCACGCAACGCTGCGTTGGCACCGGCGAGCAAACCTTGTGCGCCGGCTTCTTCGTAACCGGTGGTGCCGTTGATCTGTCCAGCGAAGAACAAGCCGCCGATGACTTTTGTTTCCAGGCTGTATTTCAGATCGCGCGGGTCGAAATAGTCGTATTCGATGGCGTAACCGGGACGAACGATGTGGGCGTTTTCCATGCCGCGAATCGAACGCACGATCTGCAACTGCACGTCGAACGGCAGTGAGGTCGAAATCCCGTTCGGATAGAGCTCATGCGTGGTCAGGCCCTCCGGTTCGATGAAGACCTGATGGCTTTCCTTGTCGGCAAAGCGATGGATCTTGTCTTCGATCGACGGGCAGTAACGCGGGCCTACACCTTCGATTTCGCCAGCAGCGGAATACATCGGGGAACGATCGAGGTTCGCCGCGATGATTTCGTGAGTACGCGCGTTGGTGTGGGTAATCCAGCAACTGACCTGACGAGGATGCTGTTCCCTGGAACCCAGGAACGACATCACCGGAATGGGCATATCGCCGGGTTGCTCGGTCATCACTGAGAAATCCACAGACCGGCCATCGATGCGTGGAGGCGTACCCGTTTTCAGACGCCCAACGCGCAGGGGTAATTCGCGAAGACGGCGTGCGAGCGCGATCGACGGCGGATCACCCGCCCGGCCACCCGAGTAATTCTGCAAACCGATGTGGATAAGTCCACCGAGAAAGGTACCGGTGGTTAACACCACAGAGTCTGCCATGAAACGCAGACCCATCTGAGTCACCACGCCTCGCACCTGGTCCTGCTCGACGATCAGATCGTCACAGGCTTGCTGAAATATCCACAGGTTCGGCTGGTTTTCAATGATCTCGCGGATAGCTGCTTTATACAGAACGCGGTCAGCCTGAGCACGAGTAGCCCGCACTGCCGGGCCCTTGCGGCTATTTAGCACGCGAAATTGAATACCGCCCAGATCGGTAGCCGTGGCCATTGCACCACCGAGCGCATCGATCTCTTTGACCAGATGACTTTTACCAATGCCGCCGATAGCCGGGTTGCAGCTCATTTGCCCGAGGGTTTCCACGTTGTGCGTAAGCAGCAGGGTTTTTGCACCCATGCGTGCAGACGCCAGTGCTGCCTCGGTACCGGCATGACCGCCGCCGATGACGATCACTTCAAAACGGGAAGGGAAATCCACCACGCACCTCGTGCCTGTTTTTTGGGGGAATAGGAAATTGGCGGCAAGTATAGGGACTTCGCCCCCCTGAAAGGAACCTTTTGCACAAAATTTAACCAGCTGTGGATGAATGGCGGTTAAAGAAATTAAAAAGAAAGAAATTTATAAAATCTTTGTTTTTATGTTTATGTTTAGTAAGGCCGCTTTCTGTGGATAGATTTCTATAGTCCTTATATTACGTGCTGTACAGAGATTCAAAAGTCTGTGGCCAGGTGCCGATGAGACCCTTGGATAACGTGTTTAAGCCTGTGGATTAAAGTGATGGTTGTCCACAGGCGAGGTTATCCTCCGATTTGAGGCCCACTTATCAACTGAGCTGAATCGCGGTTATGCACAGGGCTCATATGGCCGGTCAAGCCTGTTCGGACGACCGAAAATCGCGCGCACGAGTACGCTCTCGCGGTCAGAGGCGTGCATTTGATGTAGAAAAGGGGATGAAGCGAGGGCAGACAGGTCGGGAATGACCTGCCTGTGGAAAAGGGGGACAGTTATTTGCCGATGCAGAAGCTGGAGAAGATCCGTCCCAGCAGGTCATCGGAGCTGAATGCGCCGGTGATCTCTCCAAGGGACTGCTGAGCAATACGCAAATCCTCAGCCAGCAACTCACCCGCCCCCGCCAGCGTCAGCTGCGAGCGACCGTGCTCGAGCGACGCACTGGCCTTGTGCAGGGCCTCCAGATGCCGACGTCGAGCGCTGAAGCTGCTTTCCGAGGTCTGTTGATAACCCATGCAGGCCTTCAGATGATCTCGCAGCAGCTCAAGCCCCTCACCACCGGCTTTGGCACTGAGGTTGATGGTGACATGGCCATCTTCGCTTACCACGAGTTCCACCGGGTCGCCACTCAGGTCGGTTTTGTTACGGATAAGCGTAACCTGTGCAGGGTCTGGGCGCTGCTCGAGGAATTCAGGCCAGAGCGCAAATGGATCGACCGCCTCGGGCGCAGTGGCGTCGACCACGAGCAGTATCCGATCCGCCTCAGAAATGGCCTTGAGTGCTCGCTCGACGCCAATCCGTTCCACTTGATCTTCGGTATCACGAAGGCCCGCAGTGTCCACAACGTGCAGCGGCATGCCGTCGATGTGGATATGTTCGCGCAGTACGTCACGGGTGGTGCCGGCAATCTCGGTGACGATCGCTGCTTCTCGTCCTGCCAGCGCATTAAGCAAGCTGGATTTTCCGGCATTCGGTCGCCCAGCGATGACGACAGTCATGCCGTCACGCAGAAGCGCGCCTTGATTAGCCTCCCTCAGGACAGTGGATAACTGAAGACGGACGTCATCCAGCATGCTGAGAACGTGCCCATCGGCCAGAAAGTCGATTTCTTCTTCCGGAAAATCGATCGCCGCTTCCACATAGATCCGCAAGCCGATCAGTTTCTCGGTGAGGTTATCCACACGCTGAGAGAACGCCCCCTGCAACGAACGCAACGCATTGCGCGCCGCCTGTGCAGAACTGGCTTCGATCAGATCAGCGATGGCTTCAGCCTGGGCAAGGTCTAGCTTGTCGTTAAGAAACGCCCGCTCGCTGAATTCGCCCGGCCGCGCCAGCCGGCTTCCCAGTTGTACGCAGCGCTGCAGCAACATGTCCAGAACGACGGGGCCGCCATGGCCTTGCAGTTCCAGGACATCCTCGCCCGTAAAGGAGTTGGGTCCCGCGAAATACAGTGCGATGCCCTCGTCTATGACTTCTCCGTGCTCATCCCGAAAAGGGCCGTAGTGCGCATGACGAGGCTGCAGTTCTTTGCCAAGGATCGCGCGAGCGGCGGTGGCCGCCAATGGCCCGGATATACGAACGATGCCCACACCGCCTCGTCCCTGGGCGGTGGCAATGGCGGCGATGGTTTCACGAGGGACGTTCATGGCCGGCTCCTGATTAACTGACGGATAGCAAAACGCCCCACGAGGGGGCGTTCTGAATGACTTATTCACAGGGTAGATCAAGCAGCGGCTTTTTTGGCCTTGGCTTCAATGCTACGCGTGATGTACCACTGTTGAGTGATGGACAGGGTGTTGTTCACAACCCAGTACAGCACCAGACCCGCCGGGAACCACAGGAAGAAGAAGGTGAAGATGATCGGCATCAGCTTCATTACCTTGGCTTGCATCGGATCCGGAGGTGTCGGGTTCAGACGCTGCTGAATGAACATGGTCGCGCCCATGATGATCGGCAGGATGAAGAACGGATCCTTGATCGACAGGTCGGTTATCCACAGCAGCCATGGCGCCTGGCGCATCTCGACGCTTTCCAGCAGTACCCAATACAGCGACAGGAACACTGGCATCTGTACAAGAATCGGCAAGCAACCACCCAGCGGGTTGATCTTCTCTTTCTTGTACAACTCCATCATCGACTGCGAAAGTTTCTGACGGTCATCGCCGTGCTGTTCTTTCAAGGCCGCAAGACGCGGCGCAACAGCACGCATACGCGCCATCGATTTATAGCTGGCAGCAGACAGAGGGAAGAAAAGCGCCTTGATCAGCATGGTCAGGAAGATAATCGACCAGCCCCAGTTACCCACAATGCTGTGGATATGTTGCAGCAGCCAGAAAATCGGCTGTGCAATGAACCACAGAATGCCGTAGTCGACAGTCAACTCCAGTCCTGGGGACAACTGTTTGAGCACGGCCTGACTTTTCGGACCGGCATAGAGCGTGGCGGTCGTTTCTGCTTTCGCACCTGGCGCGACGGAGATCGCAGGGCCGGTGAAACCGATGATGTAGTTACCCGCGCTGTCCTTGCGTGTGGTGACAGTGTTGCTGTCGGTCTTCTCGGGAATCCAGGCCGTTACGAAATAGTGCTGCAGCCAGGCAACCCACCCACCTTGAACCGTGTCTTTGAGCGAGGCTTTGTCCATGTCCTTCATCGAAACCTTTTTGTAAGGCTCCGACGGGGTCCACATGGCCGCACCCAGATACGTGGCGGTTCCGGTGGCGGTGGTTGACGAAGGATCTGCGCTGGCATCGCGTTTCAGCTGAGCGAACAGATTGCCGTTCCACGTCTGAGCGCTCTGGTTATCGATCAGATAAGAAACGGTCAGGTCATACAAGCCGCGTTTGAACGTGAAACGCTTGATGTAGTTGACGCCCGCATCGCTGAATTTCAAATCGACAACGAGGTCGTTCTGCCCATCCGCCAGTTGATAACTTTTCTGAGTGGCGACATAGACCGGACGACCGGAAGCGCGTGCATCCGGACCATTTGCGCCTGTCAGCCCGCTCTGTGCCAGAAAGGTACGCTCGCTGCCATTGTCGAACAGCTGAAACGGAATTTCGGGATGGTCCTGGCGGCGTGGATACAGTGGCAAGCGAAGTTGAACCACGTCACCGCCGACCGGATCGATTTCCAGGCTCAACACATCGGTTTTAACCTGAATCAGGTCTTTGCTGACGACGGCCGGAGTTTCGGTCGGCGCAGCGACTTCACCTGTTGCACTTGGAACGTCTGCATTGGCAGCAGCATTTCCTTGCACGATATCGGGAAGCGCGGATGTATTGGTGTTGGCGGCAACATTCTGAGTCGGCAAGGCAGCCTGACCGTAGTCCTGGTTCCATTTCAGGACACCGACATAGGTCACGATTGCCAGGGCGACGATCAGGATCGTGCGTTTAATATCCATGATTACTCGGCCATCGAAGAGGAACGGGAGGTGGGAGCTGGTGGAACCGGGTCGAAACCACCGGGATTCCACGGATGACAGCGACCTAGGCGACGCAAGGTCAGCCAGCCGCCGCGCACCAGGCCATGATTTTCAATGGCTTCGTACGCGTAGCAGGAGCAACTGGGGTAGAAACGACAGTGACTGGCCATCAGAGGACTAATGGCATAGCGGTAAAACTGGATCGGAACGAGCGCCAGTTTACGCATCAGGACTGTCTACCCCCGCAGTTTCGGTTTTGACTTCTGAGGTTGGCCGGCTGCGCGCCAGACGTTTCCAGAGCTTGCCGAAATGCTGAATTAGTTCGGGGTTTTCAATGTCACCCAAGCCTTTACGCGCGACAACCACGATATCCCAACCAATCAGGTTGTCTTGGTGGTGGCGAAAAGATTCGCGCATCAGGCGTTTCAAGCGATTGCGCTCGACGGAGAGCTTCACGCTCTTCTTACCGATCACCAGTCCCAAACGGGCGTGATCCAGGTCGTTGTTGCGCACAAGGAGCAGGAGATTTTTCCCCGGAACCTTGCCGGTAGGGGAGTCAAAGACTGCCTTGAAATGCCGGGGTGTCAGCAAACGCTTTTCCCGACTGAAGTCTCGACTCACCACCTGTGCCGATTAATCAAACTGCCAGACGCTTACGGCCTTTGGCGCGACGACGCGACAGAACTGCACGGCCGTTTTTGGTGGCCATACGAGCACGAAAACCGTGGGTGCGGGCGCGCTTGATAGTGCTGGGTTGGAAAGTACGTTTCATGGCGTGTTACCTGGTTCGTCCACAACGGGCCGGAATGGCCCCCGTTTTAAGAGACCGGGGATTCTAGAGAAAGCAAGCTCGCAGGTCAATTTCCAACCAGTGATTCTTCCATTTACTTCTTATAGGCATCCGGCGTGAGCGAGGCAGGTTCTCAAGGCGGGCATCGAAGGCTTAGACATAAAAATAAAGAAGGAAAGTATTTAAAGCTTTTCTGTAAAGCTTATAAAGACTAGAGGCGGCCTTGTCTGTGGATAAGTGGATTTAGCCCTTCTAGAATGCGGTGTACAGAGAATAGAAACTCTGTCCACAAGCGGTGCTGGTCCTGTGCTGCACCCTCGGAAAACCTGTGTGTGGATCGCGATGTTATCCACAGGCGAGTTACCCACAGATTTTCGACCCGAGTTATGCAATGAGCTGAGCGACGGTTATCCACAGAGCTTATGCACATACCGTCGGTCGGGATTTAACCTTATAAGACGTTGATTTTGAGACGCCGCTGCATGACCTACATGTGGATAAGTCTGGCGGGGGTGGTTACAATGGGCGCTTGTTTTTTGCCTCACCGGCTTTCGAAACTTAGGGGATATCCGTGTCAGTGGAACTTTGGCAGCAGTGCGTGGAGCTTTTGCGCGATGAACTGCCTGCCCAGCAATTCAACACCTGGATCCGTCCGCTACAGGTCGAAGCCGAGGGCGACGAGTTGCGTGTCTATGCGCCAAACCGGTTCGTGCTTGATTGGGTGAATGAAAAGTACCTGGGGCGCGTGCTTGAACTGTTGGCTGAACAGGGCCAAGGCATTGCGCCTTCCCTTTCCTTATTAATAGGCAGCAAACGAAGCTCCGCCCCCCGCGCTGCGCCCAATGCCCCACTGGCAGCTGCCGCTGCGGCGTCTCAGGCAGCTCAAAGCACCGCGATTCAAGGGAACGGTTCATCCGCTCCTGTTGCTCCGACTGCGTCCCTGCCTCCTGCTCCCCTGGTTCAGGTAGCGCTCGATGTAGATGACGAACCTTCGCGGGCAAGCTTCGACCCGATGGCCGGCGCCAGCTCTCAGCAGGCACCTGCTCGCGCTGAACAGCGCAATGTTCAGGTCGAAGGCGCGCTCAAGCACACCAGTTATCTGAATCGCACCTTCACCTTTGAAAACTTTGTTGAAGGTAAGTCCAACCAATTGGCGCGTGCAGCAGCGTGGCAGGTCGCGGATAATCCCAAGCACGGTTACAACCCGCTGTTTCTTTACGGTGGCGTAGGCTTGGGTAAAACCCACTTGATGCACGCTGTGGGTAACCACCTGCTCAAGAAGAATCCGAATGCGAAGGTTGTTTACCTCCATTCAGAGCGGTTCGTTGCGGACATGGTCAAGGCGCTGCAACTCAATGCCATCAATGAATTCAAGCGTTTCTATCGCTCTGTCGACGCATTGCTGATCGATGACATTCAGTTTTTCGCGCGCAAAGAGCGCTCGCAGGAAGAGTTTTTCCACACCTTCAACGCGCTGCTTGAAGGCGGCCAACAGGTCATCCTGACCAGCGACCGTTATCCAAAAGAAATCGAAGGTCTTGAAGAGCGTCTCAAATCGCGTTTTGGCTGGGGGCTGACCGTCGCTGTCGAGCCGCCCGAGCTCGAAACCCGCGTGGCGATCCTTATGAAGAAGGCCGATCAGGCGAAGGTCGACCTTCCCCACGACGCTGCTTTCTTTATCGCCCAGCGCATACGATCCAACGTGCGTGAACTGGAGGGGGCGCTTAAGCGTGTCATCGCTCACTCTCACTTCATGGGGCGTGACATCACCATCGAGCTGATTCGCGAGTCGCTCAAAGACCTGCTGGCGTTGCAGGACAAACTGGTGAGTGTGGATAACATTCAGCGCACCGTCGCTGAATACTACAAGATCAAAATCTCCGACCTTTTGTCGAAACGTCGTTCGAGATCCGTTGCGCGGCCTCGCCAGGTTGCGATGGCGTTGTCCAAAGAGTTGACCAACCACAGTTTGCCGGAGATCGGTGATGTGTTCGGTGGGCGCGACCATACGACCGTGCTGCACGCCTGCCGCAAGATTAATGAGCTTAAAGAATCCGATGCGGATATCCGCGAGGACTACAAGAACCTGCTGCGTACTTTGACTACGTGATGCTGACGCAGCTTTTCAAGGCAAGGGACTAGACCATGCATTTCACCATTCAACGCGAAGCCCTGTTGAAACCCCTGCAACTGGTCGCGGGCGTTGTCGAACGCCGCCAGACCTTGCCGGTTCTGTCGAACGTGTTACTGGTCGTTGAAGGGCAGCAGCTGTCCCTGACCGGTACCGACCTGGAAGTCGAACTGGTTGGGCGTGTGCAACTGGAAGAACCTGCAGAGCCTGGCGAGATTACCGTGCCGGCGCGCAAGCTGATGGACATCTGCAAAAGCTTGCCGAATGACGCTCTGATCGATATCAAGGTCGACGAACAAAAGCTCGTCGTCAAAGCCGGGCGTAGCCGTTTTACGCTGTCGACGCTGCCGGCCAATGATTTCCCGACTGTGGAAGAAGGTCCGGGCTCGCTGACGTTTAATCTGGTGCAAAGCAAACTGCGCCGTTTGATCGAACGCACCAGCTTCGCAATGGCTCAGCAGGACGTTCGCTATTACCTGAACGGCATGCTGCTGGAAGTCCAATCAGGCATCCTGCGTGCAGTCGCCACGGATGGCCACCGCCTCGCGATGTGTTCGATGGCGGCGGAAATCGAGCAGGCTGATCGGCATCAGGTGATCGTGCCGCGCAAAGGCATCCTGGAACTCGCACGCTTGCTCACCGAGCAAGACGGCCTGGTCAGTATCGTGCTGGGTCAGCATCACATTCGTGCGACCACCGGCGAATTCACGTTCACGTCAAAACTGGTCGATGGCAAATTCCCTGACTATGAGCGTGTGCTGCCAAAAGGTGGCGACAAGCTGGTGGTCGGCGATCGTCAAGCGTTGCGCGAAGCCTTCAGTCGTACCGCCATTCTGTCGAACGAAAAGTATCGTGGTATTCGTCTGCAACTGGCCAGCGGCCAGTTGAAAATTCAGGCGAACAACCCTGAGCAGGAAGAAGCAGAAGAAGAGATCAGCGTTGACTACAACGGCAGTTCGTTGGAAATCGGTTTTAACGTGAGCTACCTGCTCGACGTATTGGGCGTCATGACCACTGAGCAAGTTCGCCTGATCCTTTCCGACTCGAACAGCAGTGCACTGGTGCAAGAGTCTGGCAACGACGATTCGGCTTATGTTGTTATGCCGATGCGTCTGTAATCAGCAGCCGATAGATGTCTCTTAGTCGCGTCTCGGTCACCGGGGTGCGCAATCTGCACCCGGTGACCTTCTCCCCCTCTCCTCGCATCAATATTCTTTATGGCGCCAACGGCAGTGGTAAAACCAGTGTGCTAGAGGCCATCCATTTGCTGGGACTTGCCCGGTCTTTTCGCAGTGCTCGCCTGCAACCCGTTATCCAGTATGAACAGCCCGCGTGCACCGTCTTCGGACAGGTCGAACTCGCTGAGGGGGGACATAGCAACCTGGGTATTTCGCGGGATCGCCAGGGCGAATTTCAAATTCGTATCGACGGCCAGAACGCCAAGAGTGCTGCCCAGTTGGCGGAAACGTTGCCGCTGCAATTGATCAACCCCGACAGCTTTCGTCTGCTGGAAGGAGCACCGAAGATCCGTCGGCAGTTTCTGGATTGGGGAGTGTTCCACGTGGAACCTCGCTTTATGGCCACGTGGCAACGACTCCAGAAGGCCTTGCGGCAGCGAAACTCGTGGCTCCGGCATGGTACACTTGACGGCGCTTCGCAGGCGGCCTGGGACCGGGAGTTGTGCCTCGCCAGTGACGAAATCGATGAGTTTCGCCGCGCTTACATCAAAGCGTTGAAGCCAGTGTTTGAACAGACATTGAGCGAACTTGTTCAGCTTGAGGGTTTGACCCTGAGTTACTACCGCGGTTGGGACAAGGAGAAAGACTTGAGCGCTGTGCTCGCCTCCTCTCTCTATCGCGATCAGCAAATGGGTCATACCCAGGCAGGGCCGCAGCGCGCCGACTTGCGCCTTCGACTCGGTGGTCACAACGCAGCGGATATCTTGTCACGCGGACAGCAGAAGCTCGTGGTCTGCGCGTTACGCATTGCGCAAGGTCATCTCGTTAGTCAGGCGCGCCGCGGCCAATGTATTTATCTCGTCGACGATCTGCCATCGGAGCTCGACGAGCATCACCGCAGCGCATTGTGTCGCTTGCTGGAAGAATTACGCTGCCAGGTATTTATCACCTGTGTAGATCATGAATTGTTGAGGGAAGGCTGGGAGGCGGAAACGCCGGTCGCTGTGTTCCACGTGGAACATGGCAGCATCACCCAGACCCCCGACCATCGGGAGTGAATGCATGAGCGAAAATCAAACGTACGACTCGTCCAGCATTAAAGTGCTGAAAGGACTTGATGCCGTACGCAAGCGTCCCGGTATGTACATCGGCGATACGGACGATGGCAGCGGTCTGCACCACATGGTGTTTGAAGTGGTGGATAACTCCATTGACGAAGCACTGGCTGGCCACTGCGACGATATCAGCATCATCATCCATCCGGACGAATCCATCACTGTACGCGACAATGGCCGCGGTATTCCGGTTGATGTGCACAAAGAAGAAGGCGTCTCGGCCGCTGAAGTCATCATGACCGTACTGCACGCAGGCGGTAAGTTCGATGACAACTCCTACAAGGTGTCCGGCGGCTTGCACGGCGTAGGTGTGTCGGTCGTGAACGCGCTTTCCGAAGAGCTGAACCTGACCGTTCGCCGCAGTGGCAAGATTTGGGAACAAACGTATGTGCACGGCGTGCCTCAAGAACCGATGAAAATCGTCGGCGACAGCGACACCACCGGCACTGAAATCCATTTCAAACCCTCCGCTGACACCTTCAAGAACATTCACTTCAGCTGGGATATTCTTGCCAAACGTATCCGCGAACTGTCCTTCCTGAACTCGGGTGTCGGTATCGTCCTGAAGGATGAGCGCAGCGGCAAGGAAGAGTTGTTCAAGTACGAAGGCGGACTGCGTGCATTCGTCGAGTATCTGAACACCAACAAGACGGCCGTGAACCAGGTCTTCCACTTCAACGTTCAACGCGATGACGGTGTCGGTGTCGAGATCGCTCTGCAGTGGAACGACAGCTTTAACGAAAATCTGTTGTGCTTCACTAACAACATCCCGCAGCGCGACGGGGGAACTCACCTTGTGGGCTTCCGCTCCGCGCTGACGCGTAACCTGAACAACTACATTGAGCAGGAAGGCTTGGCGAAGAAGCACAAAGTTGCCACGACCGGTGACGATGCCCGTGAAGGCCTGACGGCCATCATCTCGGTGAAAGTGCCTGATCCGAAATTCAGTTCGCAGACCAAGGACAAGCTGGTTTCTTCCGAGGTGAAGACAGCAGTCGAGCAAGAGATGGGTAAATACTTCTCTGACTTCCTGCTGGAGAACCCGAACGAAGCCAAAGCGGTTGTGGGCAAGATGATCGACGCCGCCCGTGCCCGTGAAGCGGCGCGTAAAGCCCGTGAGATGACCCGCCGTAAAGGCGCTCTGGACATTGCCGGATTACCCGGCAAGCTCGCGGATTGCCAGGAAAAAGACCCTGCCCTCTCCGAACTGTACCTGGTGGAAGGTGACTCTGCTGGCGGTTCCGCCAAGCAGGGACGTAACCGTAAGACTCAGGCCATTCTGCCCCTTAAGGGCAAAATCCTGAACGTTGAAAAAGCCCGCTTCGACAAGATGATTTCTTCGCAGGAAGTCGGCACCTTGATCACCGCGCTGGGCTGCGGCATCGGCCGCGAAGAGTACAACATCGACAAGCTGCGCTATCACAACATCATCATCATGACCGATGCTGACGTCGACGGTTCGCACATCCGTACCCTGCTGCTGACCTTCTTCTTCCGTCAGTTGCCGGAACTGGTAGAGCGTGGCTACATCTACATCGCTCAGCCACCGCTGTACAAGGTCAAGAAAGGCAAGCAGGAGCAGTACATCAAAGACGACGATGCCATGGAAGAGTACATGACGCAGTCGGCCCTGGAAGATGCGAGCCTGCACTTGAACGAATCGGCGCCTGGTATTTCGGGTCCTGCGCTGGAAAAACTGGTGAATGACTTCCGCATGGTCATGAAGACGCTCAAGCGTCTGTCGCGCCTGTATCCTCAGGAGCTGACAGAGCACTTCGTGTACCTGCCGCCTGTGGCGATGGAACAGTTGTCGGATCACGCGGCCATGCAAGACTGGCTGGCCAAGTTCGACGAGCGCCTGCGTGTCGGCGAAAAATCCGGTCTGGTCTACAAGGCAAGCCTGCGTGAAGACCGTGAACGTAATGTCTGGCTGCCAGAGGTCGAACTGATCTCCCACGGCCTGTCCAATTACGTGACGTTCAACCGCGACTTCTTCGGCAGCAACGACTACAAGACCGTTACTGCTCTCGGTGCGCAGATCAGCACCTTGCTAGAAGAAGGGGCTTACGTACAACGTGGCGAGCGCAAGAAGGCTGTCACCGAGTTCAAGGACGCCCTCGCCTGGTTGATGGCAGAAAGTACCAAGCGCCATACCATCCAGCGATACAAAGGTCTGGGTGAGATGAACCCCGATCAATTGTGGGAAACCACGATGGACCCAAGCGTGCGTCGCATGTTGAAGGTCACCATCGAGGACGCGATTGCAGCCGATCAGATCTTCAACACGCTGATGGGCGATGCGGTAGAGCCTCGCCGCGACTTCATTGAAGCCAACGCGCTGGCGGTGTCGAACCTGGATTTCTAAGGTTTTGTCCCCCAGAAACGAAAAACCCCGGTTGACCGAAGGTCACCGGGGTTTTTTATTGGGACGAAGGTGTAGCGCAAATGGACGGACTCCGGACTCATCTTTTTTACAACAACAGCTATCTCTGCAGGTAAGGACGATAAGTCAGGGTGAATCCACACTGCCGAATGTCTCCCAGGCCTAACATCCGCCCAACTGGGTGTTACGGCTGAGTAACAGGCAGGCAAACCGTCTGTCGACGGACTTACACAAGTCACAATCCTTGCGCATACTCAGACCGTCGAGCGATGCCGCCGGCGACAGTATCTTCCTGTCCCGACGCACCTAATGATCGCCGGCGCAGTATCCCCGAAGCGACTTCGTCGTGACGGATTTCAGTATTCATCGGTAGTCCATGCGCCCCCGCATTTCGCATGGTTGATGTGAAACCCCCTTTATTTGATTCATCGCTCCGAGGCATCTCGGTGCGGTAGCTATATCAAATTTTTGGTTCCTGCCTGTTGTACCCCTGCCCCCAGTGAACACTGGTCGTGCAGATGCCGCCTGCCCACTCAAACTCTGAGGCAGTGTCTGGCAAAGAATATCCCGCGTTTTCCTTTCCCCACCGGCGTCATTCCGGATGGGTTTTCGGCGTTTGTTTGCCTTTTTCCATGCCCATTGTCTGGCCGAGCGCTGGAAGGAATTGTGAATGATCAACCGGAAAGATCTCCTGGCTTTGCTCATGTCCATCCCTTTTCCTTTGGCGGCGATGGAGGGCAAACCTCAGAGCGTTGAGGTGGGCGGGTTCGACTTCACGCCCTCACTGAAAGTCAGTGAGCAGTACGACGATAACTTCCGAACATTGCCCAACCACGAGCAAGCATCGTGGATAACGTCGGTGCGCCCGACGTTTCTCCTCGAGACGCAAACACGTACCAGCGGTTATCAACTTGAATACGCGGTCGATAGCCGCACCTATCAGGACCACGCGGACGCCGATCACGTGGATCAAGCGCTCAAGGCCAGAAGCGTCATGGAGTTCAACTCTCGAAATCGGTTGAATCTGGAGTTGGGTTATCGCCGTGCCGAAGAAACCGTGCAGACCGCAGAGCCTCGTGAAAACGACAAGTACACGCTGAAGAACGGCAAAGTGGGTTACAGCTTCGGCGCGCGAACGGCGATGAACCAGATCGACGTATCGGCTGAGTACCAGCAGCTGCGATATCGCAACAGCGGCACGCTCAACGATGACAAAGAGCACGACACCACGACCTATATCGGAACCTGGTACCACCGGCTTGGCGGGAGTACGCGTGCGCTGGTGGAAGTGCGTCACAGCGACTTCGATTACGTCATCAGCAACAGCCCGCGCAACAGTACCGGAGATGCGGTGTTAGTCGGTGTCACCCGTGACATCACCGCCAAGCTCAGCGGCAGTGTGCGGGTGGGCTACGAGCGCAAGAACTTCGATGACAGTGATGTGAATGACTACAGCAGCCCGACATGGGAGGCCAACGTTGAATACAAACCGCGTACCTACTCCACGTTTTACGTCAATGCGCGCAAGTCGTTCGAAGAAGGTGACGATGGCGCAAACACCGTGCATGACACCAGCACCCGGCTCGGTTGGCGACATACCTGGTCGCCCTGGATCGCCACTGACGTGCACTACCGATACGCGGATCTTGAATACCTGGGCGTTGGTGGGCGTGACGACAAGCTCAATGCCTTTGGGACTTCAGTGATCTATTCGCCCACCCGTTGGGCCGAGGTGTCGCTGGGGTATCAGCGTTGGAAAAACGACTCGAATCTGGATGAGCAGACCTACACCCGCAACGTTTACATGCTGACTATCGCCTTGAGCCTGTGAGATTCGCAGGCTTGAAGGTCGACGTGAAAAGGCCCTTCAGGGCCAGAATCTGGATGGGAGGTTGCTCTATGTCTATCCGTCAAATCCTCATCGCAACCGTGCTTCTGGTCTGCAGTACGCTGAGCTTTGCGGCGGCGCAGTATCAGCTCGGCTCAGGCGACGTCATCAACATCAATGTATTCGGCGAGTCTGACTTGAGTTTCAAAGAGATTCGGCTGACCGACGCAGGCACTTTCTCCTACCCGTTCATTGGGGAGATCAATGCGAAGGGGCTGACCCCGACTGCGGTTGAAAAGCTCATCACCAGCAAGCTCAAAGACGGCTATCTGGTCGACCCCAGGGTTTCGGTCAGCGTGCTGACTTACCGCCAGTTCTACATCAGCGGCGAAGTCAAACTACCCGGCGGTTATCCCTTTCAGCCCGGGTTGACGCTGGACCGTGCGATCGCTGTCGCGGGGGGCCTCACCGAGCGGGCTTCTGACAAGCGCATCAGCATCATTCGTGGAACAGACCCGAGCCGCAGCGTCGTCAAGGCGTCGTTGAATACGTTGGTTGAACCGGGTGACACCATCAACATCGATCAGGGGTTCTTTTGACCATGGGCCAGATCAGCATCAGCACGCGAAACGAGATCGGCCGGCATTCGCCAGGGATTCCGGAAGACGATCGAGACTTTCTTGACTCGCGCAAAATAGGACAGACCCTGTGGGCGAGCAAGTGGAGCATTCTGACGGTCACGCTCCTCGCCGTCGTACTGGCGGCAGGACTGATGCAGACGATCACCCCAGTGTATCGCGCGGTGGCGTCTTTGGTGATCGAGCCGAAAAGCGCATCGCTGATTTCATTCCAGCCACCGGCCGACCCGAGCAACCCGACCAGCGATTACCTTCAAACCCAGATCAGCCTGATTCAGAGTCGGGGCGTTGCAGAGCGTGCCGTGCGACAGCTGAACCTCACCGAGCATCCTGAATTCGACCCGCGCCAGCGTCCCTACCTCATGGCCCGTCTGAAATCGATGATTGCGGCTCTTCGGCCTGAGTGGTTTCCGGCGCAGTGGAGCAAAGGCGAGGTGCTCACGCCGACACAGGTATTCGATGGCGCTGTGATGGAATTGATGGAGCACACCTCGGTGGGCTCTGTGGGTAAAAGCCAGTTGGTCACCATCGGTGTCACGCTCAAGGACAAACAGACTGCGGCTGCGGCAGCCAATTCACTGGCGCGAGGTTATCTGGACAGTCGGCTCGACGCGCAGGTGAACGACTCACTCACCGCCAGCCGGTGGATGGACACACGCGTGAACGAACTGCGCACGCAATTGCAGGCATCGGAAAACAAGCTTCAAGCCTATCGCGATGCCCAAGGGCTGGTTGATGTGGGCGGCGTGACGACGATCACCGCCAATGAACTCGCGAAAACCAGTGATCGCATGATCGACGCACGCCGTGAACGCGCCGAGGCACAAAGTCAGTATCAGCAGGTGCAATCGATCAGTGGCAAGAGCGCCAGCCAGTTGTCGACGATTCCTGCGGTGATCAACAACCCGGTGATTCAACAATTCCAGGCAGACGTGGCCAAGGCTCAGGCCAAGGTCGATGAGTTATCCCGACGTTACGGCGACCGACATCCGAAGATGATCGCTGCGCGCTCGGACCTTGCCGCCGCCAAGGCCAGCATGGAAACGCAGGTCAACCAGGTGGTTGCCGGCCTGCAGAATAATTACCAACTGGCGCAGGCCAACGAAAGCGCCCTGCGTGCATCGGTGAATACCAGTCGTGCGCAGATTCAGGACATTTCGCGCAAAGAGTTCAAGTTGCGAGAGTTGCAGCGCGATGTCGACAGCAATCGCTCGTTGTACGAGACCTTCATTAATCGGTTGCGAGAAACCATGGCGACGTCCGATTTGGGGTCAAGCAATGCGCGAATCGTCGATGAAGCGATTACACCCCTGCAACCCAATACACCGCGCAAGTCGCTGATCCTGTCGATCGCTGCGCTGTTGGCATTTGGATGTGGCTGCGGTGTGTCACTGCTGCGTGACGCGATGAAAAACACCGTCAAATCCACCGACGATGTCGAGAAGAAAATGCGCCTGCCGGTGTTGGGTGTCGTGCCGTTGTTGCAGAAGAAAAACCGGGCACGGATTGCCCGGCAGTTCGAGCGCAACGACGACTCGGCGTTCAGTGAAGCGATTCGAACGGCGCGCACCGGGGTCATGCTCAGCGACATCAATGCTCGTCGCCATGTGCTGGTGATCACCTCATCCGTGCCTGGCGAAGGCAAAAGCGCGATTGCGGTGAATCTGGCTTGCGCCTTGGGGCGGCTGGAGCGCGTGCTGTTGATCGAGGCTGACCTTCGACGACCGACACTGGCCAAGAACCTGGGCTTGAGTAATGGTCAGATCGGACTGGCGAACCTGGTAAACGGCAGCGCGCGCAGCGGCGAGTGCATTCAGCACGTAGCGGACATGGATGTCTTGCCGGCCGGCGAGGTTCCGTCCAACCCGCTCGAGTTGCTCGCCTCTCCCCGCTTCACCAGCTTTCTGGACTGGGCCCGACAGCACTACGACCGCATCATCATTGATTCGCCCGCCAGCCATTCGGTCAGTGATGCCGCGTTGCTCTGCGCGCTGGCTGATGCAGTGCTCTACGTCGTGAAGTCAGACAGCACGTCCACCCCCGTTGTACAGCGAGGTGTCGGGCAGCTGTTGCGTAACGGGGCGCCGGTGATCGGCGTCATTCTCAATCAGGTCTCTGCGACCAACGCTCGCTATGACCATCAAGGCTATTACGGCTATCTACCGGGTGAGGCATATCAGCCAAAGGTGTAACGGGAAAACGGCGACTGTCGCTTAAGAAAATCATCAGCTCAGCCTGGGCAATGACTTACGGGCGTGCGACGAACGCTTGGGAGTATCACCATGCTTGCTCGACGCTTACATCCTCTGGTCAATCGCAGAGGTCTGACGTTCTGGGCTCAGTGGGCGAGTGCCACGGTCCTTTCCAGTCTGACCATCTGTTTTCTGGTGCTCCACCAGTTCGGCTATATCGCAACGGAGTACCGGGTGCTGATCCTTCTCGGGGTGCTCGCCTCGGTCCCTGTCTACGCCGCGTTGCACGTGTATCACAAACGCTATGGATACGGCGTTGGCCTGTTGCGTCTGCTGGCGGGCTGGGCTGTGTTGATGGCGAGCCTGTCTGCCGTCGCACGGGTTTGCCTGGACTATGTGAACCTCGATCATGCGTTGCTGGCAAGGATGGCCGTCTTCGGGTTCCTGGCGCAGGCGGGCAGCTACCTCCCCTTGCGCTACCTCACCCATTTGCATGCTCGCTGGCTGCGATACGAACGCACCGCCGTGATCGTCGGGACCTGCCCGCTGGCCTACAGCCTGGCGCAACGATTACATGAGCGGGTGCCTGTCATCGGGATGGTTTCCAGCGCTGATGAGGACGTCGCGCATCCCGTGCCGCACGCTCACATACCGGTGCTTGGCGCCCTGCCAGAGCTCAACGATCTGGTGACGCGGCATCGCATCAGGCGGGTGTACATCGCCATGCCGCTGAGCAAGGCGGCGCAGATAGAAGCCATTTACCTGGCCCTGCTCGACCTGAATGTCGATGTGGTGTGGATTCCGGATTTCAGCAGCATGATGTTGCTCAACCAATCCATTTCGCAGATTGAGCAATTTCCCGCGATCTACCTCAACGAGACTCCGCTCAGTTCTCATCCGGCGGCAGCCCTGGGCAAGGAGTTGTTCGACCGTGGACTGGCGTTGGTGTCGCTGATAGTTCTGTTCCCGGTGATGCTTGCCGTAGCGATCGCGGTGAAAGTGTCATCGCCCGGTCCCGTCTTTTTTCGACAACCACGGCATGGCTGTAACGGGATGGTGATTCTGGTGTGGAAATTCCGCTCCATGCGTCTGCACGACGACACAGCGGTCAAGCAGGCGACGCAGAACGACGCGCGTATCACTAAAGTCGGCGCTTTCATCCGACGTACGTCGATCGATGAGCTGCCTCAGTTGATCAACGTCTTGCGCGGTGAAATGGCCCTGGTCGGACCGCGTCCACACGCGGTCGCCCATAATCACTATTACGGCGACAAGATCATCGCTTACATGGCCAGGCATCGAATCAAGCCCGGCATGACCGGGCTTGCGCAGGTGAGCGGGTTGCGGGGCGAAACCGAAACCCTCGAAAAAATGCAGAAGCGGATCGAAAAGGATCTGGACTACATCAACCATTGGTCGCTCTGGCTGGATATCAAAATCCTGTTCAAGACGCCATTCACCTTGTTCTCTCGCAACATCTATTGAAGCGCGGCGGCGATCAAAGGAGATCGGTCATGGCAGATCCCGAATTAACCGCCACCGGCCTGCCTGGCGCGGGTTGGCGTGGTGTGGTTCGACAGGTGTGGCAGGCACGGTTGGTACGCAACATCGTCACCACGATTTCCGGCAGCGCGGGGGCCCAGGCGATAAACCTCGCGCTGATTCCGGTGATCATGCGCATCTATGGCCCGGAAGCATTCGGTGTGGTCGGCACGTTCCAGAGCCTCACGATCATTCTCATCCCGTGGTGCGCATTGACGTACCCGATGGCGATTGTCCTGCCACAGTCAGACCGTGATGCCCGCGGCCTGATTCGGCTTTCCTTGTGGATCGCGGCGACGGTCTGCGGGGTGATTGCCGCGTTGTTATACGGCTGGGGTGTCCAGGCGTCCGAAGCGTTGGGAATCGACATTCTGATCCCTTACCTGATGCTGCTGCCGATTGTCATGTTCAGCTCGGCGGTACTGGAGATCACTCAGCAATGGCTCTATCGCAACCAGCGCTTCAGCCTGACGGCGCGTGCGGCGACCTTGCATGCGCTGATATACAACGCCACCCGCAGTGGGGCCGGTTTAGTGCTGGCGACCGCGCCGGTTCTCGTCGTGACGAGTGCGCTTTATTACGTGATACACAGCGCCTTGCTGTTGATCGGCATTCGTCTGCGCCGTGAGCCAGGGCGTGTTTCCGGTCACTCAAACGCGGCTGAGCGCTCGCACAAAACCTTACGCCAACTCGCCTCCGAATATCGGGACTTCCCGCTGTTTCGCGCGCCGCAAGTGTTGATCAATGCCCTGTCTGTACACATGCCGACGCTGGTGCTGGCTTCGGCTTTCGGTGCGGTTCCGGCCGGCTTTTTCGCGCTGTGTCTGCAAGTGCTGGCGATGCCCAGCAACTTCATCGGCAAGGCGGTCGGCAGTGTCTACTACCCGCGTATCACCCAGGCGATTCACGGCAGCGAACCCGTCACAGGCCTGCTGATGCGAGGCGTGGCCGGGATGGCATTGGCCGGTCTGGCACCGTTTGCCGCGCTGGTCATCGCCGGGCCGTGGCTGTTCGCGCTCGCGTTCGGCACGCCGTGGGAAACCGCGGGCGAGTACGCGAGGTGGCTGGCGATCTCCGAGTTTGCCGGCTTTATCGGCGGGCCCTGTCTGGTCGCCATACCGGCGCTGTCCCTGCAGAGGACCTTCCTGGTGTTTGAGCTCGTCAGCACGAGCCTGCGAATTCTGGCTGTGCTGGGCGGTGCATTTATCGTGAAGGATCCGCTCGTGGTGGTCATGGCGTATGCCGCCGCCAACGTGCTGATCAACCTGTCGATGATCATCATCGTGCTGTTCCAGGGGCAACGCTGGTATCGCCGTCTGCCCGTGCGAACGGCCTGATTTAAAAATCGGATGTTGCGCTGATCGGGCGGCAGCTACGCCTGCAGTATCCCTTCCCCTCTGAGGATTTCTTTCATGAACACCGACAAGGTTTGCGCGATTATCCTCAACTGGAACGGCGCCGAGCAGACCCTCGACTGCATTCGCTCTCTTGAGGCCAGCTACTCGACTCCCGTCGTGATCATCGACAACGACTCTCGGCCAGACGACTACCAGAGACTGGTTGCTCATCTGTCCCGGCAGGGTCCTGACCGGACGCTCATCAGCACCCAGGATGAGATACGGCATGACTCGCGCAAATATGCGCGTTGTCTGATCAGGAACAACGGTAACCACGGGTATGCCGGCGGTAATAACGTCGGCATCGCGTACGCACACAGGGCGGGCTACGACTATTTCTGGATTCTGAACAACGACATCACGGTCGAACCTGGCGCGCTGGAGGCTCTGCTCGACACGATGACGGCTGATCCGCATTGCGGTTTCACCGCGTCGGTGCTCGTGTACGCCGATGATCCCGACATTGTGCAGTGCGTGGGCGGCGGTACGGTCTACCCATGGCTTGGCAAAACGAAGCTGATTGGCAAGAACGCCGATCGTTCACGACTGGCCCAGCTCAACCTGCCCTCCCCTGATTACCTGATGGGTGCATCGATGCTGGTGTCCCGCCGCGTCATCGATCAGGTCGGCCTGATGGACGAGCGTTACTTCATGTACTCCGAAGAAGTCGACTGGCAGCGCCGGGCGGCGGGACGTGGCATCACCTGTCAGGTCGCGCTGAACAGTTTTGCCCGCCATGGCGACAGTGGCAGTACCAAGGGCAAAAGCCACCTGTTCCACTTTTATCGAAACCGAGCGGCGATCATGTACAACCGCAGATTTCACTCAGCGATCTGTTGTGTCGTCTCTTCGCTGGCGCTGGCGTCCATCACCGTGCTGCAAAACAGCAGAAGCCCCAAAAATATTCGTTACGGTTTGAAGGGCATCAGTGAGGGCTTCGCCTTTTCCTGGCGCTGATCAGCCGCAGTGCTCGCTCGCCTGATGTTTTGTCCAAAAAGGTATTCGCCGTGACCAGAAGGCTCTTTTCCTTTGCGACGCTGTTATTCGCCTTGATGTTTCTGAACTCGGCGTGCCTGTTTCTGACCGACAACAAAAAAGCAGGTCTGCCGTATCTACGTGAAATGTTCATCGTCGCGGTGGTACTGGCGGCGCTGGCATTGTTGCTGTTGTGGAAGCGCGCGCATCAGTCCAGGGCGGCGCTGTGGGCGGTTTGTTTTGGCTTGATGTTGCCGCTGCTGTCGGCGTTTCTGGCCAATGCAAAGTTTGGTCAACCGCTGCTGTATGGCCTGCTGGAGGAGCGGCGCAGTTTTCTGTATCTGCTGTTCTTTCCAGCCTTGTACTTGATGATCAAGGCCCGCCCGACTCAGGAAGAACTGGAGCGGTTCTTTTTGATGTCTGGGCTTGCCTGCGTCATGGTGGGCTATCTCTATTACTTCGGCGTGATTCCGGAAAACAGTGACGTCGCCTTCACCGTCGATGAAAAAGACTACGGGCTCAATCCGTTGCGTCCGAACCGCTTCAGCGTCGGCGCAGCGTATGTGAGTGTGTGCGCCTACATGCTGATGTACCGGCTCAGACGGGACTACTCGCTGGCATCGGTCGCGCTGTTGCTGCTGTTCGCCTCTTACCTGTGGCTGGTCCTGCAGACCCGCAACACCATGTTGGTCTGGATGTTGGGTGGACTGTGGATCTTCCGCAGCCGATGGGGCGTTCTGCTGAAATCAGGCGTCGCCGTCATGGTGATCGTGACGGTGGCTTACTTCATCGTTCCAGCGTTCTTTGCCGACCAGTACGAGCGCTTCCATGCTTTGCTGGGCGAGGCCACCAGCGAGGGTGGTGTGCGTTCGACCACCTCGGACATCGTGTTGCGAGAGGTGCAGGACAACTATTGGGTCGGCATGGGCGCGTTGTCTTTGCAGTGGCAGAACGGCTTTGCGCGGCTGTACAGCGCTTACTTCTATCTGTCAGATGTCGGACTGTTGGGCGTGCTCTACCGCTTTGGCTTTCTGACGCCGGTCATCGTGCTGTTCTACTACCTCGGTTACTGGCGAATCATGCGTCAGTGTCGGCGTAAGGGCGATCTACTCAGTGCGTTTCAGCTGGATTTCGTGCTCAACGCGCTGAATTTCTTTCTGTCGACGTCAATCATGTATGGCGGCGACCTGGCGGGGCTGGCGATCGCCGCGTTCGTGTATTTCGCTCGTGCCGAAGCAGTGCGTAACGACACGCTCAGGCCACCTGTGCTGCCAGACGGTCATTCTCGCCAGCCGCTTTTGCCGCATCGTTGAGTCAGTGACGCGCCGGCCTTGGCCCGTAGTCATCGCACCCCGGCGCTTCAAGGTACTTGGAGAGCACTGCCCATTGTGGCCGGTCATGCCCGTCGACGGGCTCCAGATTCATCGGTTCACGGCCCCAGCTTTCGCCGGACGTCCAGTAAGCGACCGGCACACAGTGTTTGCGCAGATAGCCGAGCAGCCGATCCGCGGCTTCGTTCCATCGTGGGTCGTCGTCGGGGAAACCCATTTCGCCAATCTGCCCTCGACGGCCGTTTTTCTGCAGCCACTCGATGAAAGGTTTTACCCGGCGCACGCCGATGTCCGGATCGATGGGTGTGCCTTTCGGGTCCTTGTAAACACCGCTTCCATTCACATCCATATACAGGTGAGCGGAAAAAACGATGTTATTGGCAGGGTCCTTCAGCGCCAGCAAGGCGTCGTTGTACTGCGGCCACCGCTCGGCGCTGGACCAGGAGCGTCCCTCGACGATGATCAGTCGCTTGCGGTCGATCTTTCGAATCGCATCGATGCCCGCCTGTGCCGCCAGGGGCCAGCTGGCGTCCGAATCATCGTGGGGCTCGTTCATCAAGTCATAGGCATAGAGGGCCGGTGCAGCATGCCAGCGCTCGGCAATGCGCTGCATCAACTGGCGATAGTGATCAACGCTCACCTGGCGACTGCCGATCACGTGCTGTCGATACCGAGCATAGTTATGCACATCGAGGATTACACCGATGCCTTGCCGGTTCGCCTGCACAAGCATCTTGTCGATCAACCCGGCATAGGTGGCATCCAGACCACCGCCCAACACCGGCTGCAAGCGTTCCCATTTCACCGGAAACCGCACCGTGCGGATCCCCTTGGATTTCCAGCGAGCGAAATACCCATCGCTGGGGAAGAAGTAGTGCGTGCCGTTCTGTCCAGGAAACACATTCTCCGAAGACTCTGCCCCTGACACGTTGATCAGCACCATGGGCAGGGGCGAAGCCTGGGCGCTTATGCACATTCCCTGAATGCACGTCAGCGACAAGCCGGCCCACACCGTCTTGCGCAACCACCTCATAGCGCGACTCATCTTCGCCGTCTGTTCACCACGTGAGAATCCCGAACGGAATTCGTGCTGTTCAAGCAGCGCGGGCGCGTCGCCTGCCTGTTTGTTACGTCGCTCCTGATGCTTACCGCTGGTCCTCGAGAGGGTCGCACTCGCCGGTATCACGCTGCTGTTCGGTGTGATCCGGCACTCCACGCGGTTATTCATTAGCAGGAGCCCGCCCTATGAAAGTGTTTGGAATCGATTTTTATCGTGGACCGCAACGGGAACTCATCGACGAACTGATCAAGCTCAGCGACGCACCTTTCCGGTACCTGGTGACTGCCAACGTCAATCACGTGGTCCTCCTCGAACAAGACGAGTCTTTTCGTGAGGCGTATCGCTACGCGGGCCACCGGTTGTGCGACAGCCGGGTTCTGTTTCCGGTGCTGCAGCGCTTGAATGCTGGCGTTGCAGAGCCGATTCCTGGCAGCACGCTGACCCGGGCAATGATGGGCATCGCGCAACTCAGACAATGGCCAGTGACCGTTCTGGGTTGCGAACCCGATGTCGTGGCAACGCTGAAAAGAAAGTATCCAGCGGTGACCTTCCATCACTACAACCCCCCGATGGGTTTCATCAATGACGTGCGGGAAGTCGAGCGATGCATTGCCTTTATTCAGCAGCAGCGCTCGCGCATGACGTTCTTTTCCGTCGGCTCACCCCGCCAGGAGATATTGGCCTGCGCCGTGTACAAGCGAGGCGGCGCCACAGGCATCGGCCTGTGTACGGGCGCTTCGCTGACGTTTCTGTCGGGTAAGGTCAAACGGGCTCCCATATGGATTCAACGTATGTCACTGGAGTGGCTGCACCGCTTGTGTTCAGAGCCCCGGCGGCTAGGTCGACGTTACGCAGTCGATGCCTACCGGATTCTGCCGATCATTGCTCGGCAGTTCCGGAACCGTTAGCGCCTGTTGTTTTGCCCGGCAAACCGGGTACTTACTGCCTGGGCTAAACCTTCGTACCCCATACACTTCAACCGCTTCACCCAAAACCCTGGTCGATGCACGTCGGCCAGGGTTTTTTCGTTTCAGACCGTCCCTTTGCGCATGCCTGCCCAGTACGCCTTCAAGTCGGTGAAGGAGGTCGCGAGCCGCGCTGCAAACGCATGCCGCCGCGACATCGCCGGTTTCTCGATGAAATGCCAGGAGAACATCGCGGCAATCAGCACGATCGGAAACGCCACAAGCATCATGCTGATCGGCGTGATGCCTTTGACCTGATGAGCGAGGATCTCCTGCACGGGAAAAGCATAGATGTACATGCCATAGGAGTAATCGCCCAACTGATTGTAGCGATCCACGACGCGGTGGGTGGCAAAGCCCAGATAGAAGATCAGGTACGTCCAGGCGGCCACGAAGCATTCGAAGAACCAGGGCTTCTGATAAGACCATGCGGCCAGCGCCGCCAGCGGCAGGCACCACACGAATCGATGCTGAATGTGCTGGCGATATCGGTACAGCGACATGCCGAGTACAAAGGGAAGGCTCCAGGTGAAAAAGAACTGCGCCCGGTGCAGATCGTTCAGCACTGTGGTGTTCGCCAGGGTCATTTTGAAAGCGATGTAGGCCAGCGCATAAACGAGCAGAAAACCGGCAAACCGCACCCCTCGTCCATAGAACGCAAAGGCCCCCAGCCCACCGACCAGAACATACAAGGTCACTTCGTAGAACAGCGTCCACAGTGACCCATTGATGCCGGGCCACGGGTTATCGTCGAAGACGCCGGGTAACTGAAATTTCATGCTGAACAGCATGAGGTTATTGCTCAGGTAGCTGTAAATTGCACCCGAGCGGAAATATTCCAGCGTCCCCAGTGTCGTAAAGATCGGACCGATCAGGAACACACTCAGCAGCAGGACCAGGGACAGACCGGGATAGATGCGCAGGAACCGCGCCGAAAAGAAATCCAGATTGCTCGGCGCACGGTCGCGGCTAAGGGAAATAAAGAAACCGGAGACGCAGAAGAAGGTGATCACGGCCAGTTCGCCCAGCGACAGACCCAGCCAACCGGATAAAGGCTCGACGGCAGCACTGCCTTGAGCGAGCGGATAACTGTGAGAAATCAGCACAGCCGTTGCCGCAAGCATCCTGATCAGGTTGAAGTTATTGTTCCGTCTGGACGCCAGATCACCCAATGTATTCATACCGCCTCCGCCCGCGATCAGGGCAACCACGTTCCGTTCCTGTCACCGCTGTGATGCTTCACGTCCATAGCAACGCGCAATACCGAGGGGCAATAAGTGTGTGTTTACCGTGGAACCATACACCGGCGGTGCACAGCGTCTAATTGCGATCCGTAATCGGGCTGTGAATAACCCGGTTGCCAATAATTTGACCCAAGGTGCCGCTCGATAGATTTCCTTGCACCGAGCGCCGGCTTTCAGCCGTTAAACCTGATCCTCTGGAAATGAGCATGCCTGCCGAATCAATCAAGACGCCGCTGCAGCAGACAGCAGAAGGACTACGCCTGACGGGAGACGCCGTCGCCGAGTGGCGAGAGTGGGGGCCGTACCTCAGTGATCGGCAGTGGGGAACCGTACGGGAGGATTACAGCGCCGACGGCGATGCGTGGGCTTACTTCCCGCATGACCACGCGCGTAGCCGCGCGTATCGCTGGGGCGAGGACGGTCTGGCCGGGTTTTCGGACAAGTTGCAGCACTGGTGTCTCGGCCTGGCGTTATGGAATGAGCGTGATGCGATTCTCAAGGAACGCCTGTTCGGCCTGAACAACACCGAGGGTAACCATGGCGAGGATGTGAAAGAACTTTATTTCCACCTCGACGGTTTGCCCAGCCATGCGTACATGCGCATGCTCTACAAATATCCGCACGCTGCCTTTCCTTACAGTGATCTCGTTGAAGAAAACGCGCGACGCGGGCTGGACGATCCTGAGTACGAAGTGCTCGATACCGGCGTGTTTAACGACGATCTTTATTTCGACGTGACCGTCGAATACGCCAAACACACGCCCGACGATATTTTCATGCGGGTGACGGTGGTCAATCGATCTGATCGCGCTGCACGTCTGCACGTACTGCCCCAGCTGTGGGCGCGCGATACCTGGAGTTGGGCGCCGGGAACCGACCGCCCTGCCCTGTCGCGTGTGGATAACCGGGTCTTGGCTTCCCATCCCTTGCAGGCCGTCAGAGAAGCGACTGCATGGGGACATGAACCCTGCGAGTGGTTGTTTTGCGAAAACACGACCAACACGCCAAAGCTCTTTAATCAGCCAGCGCCCGGACCCTTTAAAGACGGCATCAATGAGTGTCTGATCGCGGGTAACCTCGATGCGATTCGGCGCGATGCCGGAACCAAGGTCGCCGCACATTTCGTGATGACACTGGACGGCGGTACATCGCAGACCGTCTACATGCGCTTCGCACCGCAAGGCGCCGCGCAGGTGAATGCCCGAGCGCTGTTCGAGCAACGCCGCAGCGAGGCAGACGAGTTTTACGGCGCCTTGCAGCACAAGCTGACGGATCCCGATGCGCGCAATGTTCAGCGTCAGGCGTTGGCGGGGTTGCTGTGGTCCAAGCAGCTCTATTATTTCGACGTCAAAGCCTGGCTCGAGGGTGACCCGGGAAAAGGCCCATTGCCCGCAGGCCGCTCCCATATTCGCAACAATCAATGGCGCCATCTGTGCAATTTCGACATCGTCTCGATGCCGGACAAATGGGAGTACCCGTGGTACGCCTCATGGGATCTTGCGTTTCAGGCCGTGGCCTTCGCATTGATCGATATCGAGTTCGCCAAGGACCAGCTGCTGTTGCTGGTTAAAGACCGCTTCATGCATCCGAATGGGCAGCTTCCGGCCTATGAGTGGCGTTTCGACGACGCCAACCCACCTGTCCATGCCTGGGCGACGTGGCGCGTCTATCAGATGGAGAAAACGCAAACCGGCAAAGGGGACGTGGTGTTCCTGGAGCGGGCTTTCCACAAGCTGCTGCTGAATTTCTCCTGGTGGGTCAATCGCAAGGATGCCGAAGGCCACAACATCTTTCAGGGCGGATTCCTGGGACTGGATAACATCGGCCTGTTCGATCGCTCGGCCGCCCTCGCCCCTGGCTACCAGCTGGACCAGGCCGATGGCACCGCGTGGGTGGCCGGTTATGCGCTGGATCTGATGCGTATTGCGCTGGAGCTTGCCCAGCACAACGGCGTGTACGTCGACATTGCCGTGAAGTTTTTCGAGCACTTCCTTTATATCGCCGGTGCGATCAATGAGGTGGACAAGGACGATATCGAGGGGCTTTGGAACGAAGAGGACGGCTTTTTCTACGATGTGCTGCATCGACCTGACGGTTTGCGCGAGTCCGTAAAGCTTCGTTCTTTCGTGGGGCTGATTCCTCTGTTTGCCGTGCGTGTCCTGGAACAGCGCGAGCATGAAGGTCTGAAGGGGTTACGTGAGCGCTTGCTGGGCTTTCTCCACCATCGTCCCGACCTTGCGGCATTGATTTCCCGCTGGACCGAGCCCGGCAAGGGCAACCGTTTGCTGCTGGCGCTGTTGCGCGGACAACGCACCAAGGACCTGATCAAGCGCATGCTCGATGAAAGCGAGTTTCTCTCGGCCTTCGGTGTGCGTTCACTGTCCCGTTACTATGGTGATCAGCCGTTCAAGATGCAGGTGGATGGCAGTACGCTGTGTGCGGATTATCAGCCAGCGGAATCGAACTCTCGGCTGTTTGGCGGCAATTCGAACTGGCGCGGGCCGGTCTGGATGCCGCTGAATTACATGCTGATCGAATCCCTGCGGGAGTTTCATCGCTACTACGGCGAGAATTTTTCCGTTGAATACCCCAGCGGCTCGGGGTATCTGGCGTCACTGGACGAAGTGGCCGACGGACTCAGCCATCGCATCAACAGCCTGTTCCTGCGCAATGAGGAGGGCAACCGCCCGTCCATGGCGGGTTATCCACAGCTTGAAATAGATCCCGAGAGTCGGGATCTGGTGTTGTTTCATGAGTATTTCCACGGCGAGAACGGGCGTGGACTTGGGGCTTCCCACCAGACAGGCTGGAGTGCGCTGGTTGCCCTTCTCCTTCAGCCCAGGGAATAGATTGCCAACCGCTCGCTGGAAAACCGAAATCGCGGTATCAGGAAAAAGACGGGTCAAGGAGCTGTAACCGGATGTCGTTTCGCAAATACCAGAAAGTACTGGCGATCCCGAGGGTATTGCCAGCCACACTGTTCATGTTCGTCGCGGGTTTACCGCTCACGATCATGACGCTGACCCTGAGCTTGCACGTCCTCAATGAAATGGGGCGCAGTTACTTCGATGCGGGTCTGGTCGCCACGGCCACGGCATTGGGGTTTGCCGTGGGCTCGCCGTTACTGGGACGCATGATGGACCGGCACGGTCTGCGGCCGGTGGTCGCTGTCTGCGGTGCGTTATCCACAATTGCCTGGGTGCTGCTGCCGCTGGTGAATTACGCGCTGTTCGTCGGGCTGGCCTTTGCTGCCGGCCTCTTCACCATACCGACCGGCTCCCTTTCCAGGCAGTTCGTCGCCAGTCTGGTGCCGGAAGATCAGCGTCGTCCGGCGTATTCGCTGACGACGATGCTGATGGAGTTGTCTTTTGTCATCACCCCTGCTGTCGGCATTCTGTTGATAACGGCCTATTCGGCCACTGCGGTGCTGTTGGGCATCGGCATCTGGCGTGCGTTGTCCTACGCCGCGCTCTACCTGTTGAACTGGCCGATACGCCATCCTGATGAAATCGTCGCTGTGACGGAGCCCGCCCGTCCAAAGCTGCGAGAGTGGCTCAACGCTCGGCTGATCAGCGTGTTGTTGATCAGCTCAGGCGCGCTGTTCGTGATGTTCGGGACGGAGCTTGCGTTGATTGCGGTACTTCGGGAAAACGGTGAGCTCGCCTACACCGGCTATGTCATTGCGGCCATGTCGATTGCCTCCATCGCCGGTGGTTTCGTTCACGGGATTGTCCACAGGTCCTGGTCGTTGAACCGGCTGGCCGTCACCATGAGTCTGCTCCTGCTGCCCGTCGTCTTCTTCGATCAGGTCTGGTGGTGGCTGTTGCTCGCGCTCTTGCCGACTAACTTGCTGTGTACGCCAACGCTGGCGGCAAGCTCCGAAGCGATCGCGCAACTCGCGCCCGCCGGCGTGCGAGGCCAGGTCATGGGGCTGCAGGATTCGGCGAATCGGATGGGCCAGACGCTGTCCATGCCTCTGGTGGGGTTCGCGATCGATAGCCTGTCGCCAGCGATGGGTTTCGTGGCAGCGGCGTGTGGAGGTCTGGTTTTGATCGCAATTGCGGCGCTGTGCAAGCTGTTGATAGCCAAATCTACCCAAACGGGCTGAAAACAAAATCGGCCTTGACCGTGAAGGCTCAAGACCCATGTGTTCAGCGCTAGAAAGCGGCGCTCAGAAAAACTTATGCACGTTTTTGGTTCGATAGTCGCCATCAGAAATAAGTAATTAAATGAACGACTTAGGCCCTGTTATCGAAAAATCTCGCACAATTGGTACACAGGTTATCCACAATTCACACGGGTGATTTTTCGGGCGTGGCCGCAGGCATGACGGGAGACCCCAACGCCCTTTGAGTGGCTTCATTCCATGCCGACACGCGGTCATTGAGCGCTGCAATGGCGCGAGGTCCTGTGCCCTCTGCATACATCGGTTCGCCGATCACTACTTCGATCGTGCCCGGCTTTTTGCCCCAGCCTTCTTTGGGCCAGTATCTGCCGGCGTTATGAGCGACAGGCAGGACCGGTAGCCCGGCGTTCACCGCCATGGCAGAGCCACTGCGTGAGAACTTGCCGATCTGGCCGTAGGGCACGCGCGTTCCTTCCGGAAAGATCAGTACCCAGACGCCGTCCTTCAGCAACTCGTCGCCTTTCTTCGCCACGACCTTGAGCGCCGCTTTAGGGTTATTGCGGTCAATGGCGATCGGTCGCAGCATCGCCATCGCCCAACCAAAGAACGGCACATACAGCAGCTCACGCTTGAGCACTTGACTCAGTGGCTGGAAATGCGCGGACAGAAAGAACGTTTCCCACGTGCTCTGGTGATTTGAAACGATCACGCAAGGCGTCTTGGGGACGTTTTCCTGGCCTGTGACGTTAACCCTGATGTTGAGAAGCACTTTGGTCAGCCAGACCGCACAACGACACCAATAGACGTTGATGAAGCGATAACGGATGCGGAATGGCAGGAAAGGCGCGACAAAAAAACTCAGTGAGCACCACAGCAGGGCGCTGGTGCCCAGCAGCAGGTAAAAGAAGAAGATCCTGATGGCCTGCACTATCGACATAGCTGCTTTTACCATTACGGGCATTGCCCGGATTGAGCGTGCCGTTGAACGACCGGTCAGCCGTTCAACGAGGCGCTGTTGTGGATAAGTTCTGCGGCAACTGCCGCCAGATCGTCAAAAATCAACGTTCCCGCGGGCAAAGGATTGCTCCGCGTCTTGTGACCTTTGCCCGTCATGACCAGAACAGGTTGAGAGTCGACGGCCACCGCCGCCTCCAGGTCACCCTTGCTGTCACCGACAAACCAGATTCCGTTCAAATCGAGGGCGTAATGACTGGCGATCGTCCTCAACATGCCCGGCTTGGGTTTGCGGCAGTCGCACCCTTCGTTCGGGCCGTGAGGGCAATAAACAATCAGACCGACCTCACCGCCCTGCTCCGCCACGAGGTCACGCAGTCGCGCGTGCATGGCGTCCAGCGTGGTCAGGTCGTAGTAGCCGCGCGCAATGCCGGACTGGTTGGTCGCCACGGCAACCGTCCAGCCGGCCTTGCTCAGTTCTGCGATCGCCTCGATCGAGCCGGGGATCGGCACCCACTCCTGCACCGACTTGATGTAAGCGTCGGAGTCTTCGTTGATCACGCCGTCCCGATCGAGAATCACCAGCTTCAAATCACGCTCTCCTGACTCAGCCCGGCTTAACCCAGAAGGGAGATATCGGCAACGCCGAGGAACAGATTGCGCAGGCGCGCCAGCAACGCATAACGGTTGGCCCGTACGCTTGCATCTTCTGCGTTGACCATCACCGCTTCGAAGAAAGCGTCCACCGGTTCGCGAAGTGCCGCCAGGCGCGTCAGAGCCTCGTTGTACTGACGGTTGGCAGACATCGGCACGACCGCCTGATCAGCCTGCTGAATCGCCGAGTACAGGGAGAACTCGTTGGCGTTGTCGAAGTACTTTGGCTCCACCGTCTGGGCAATGTTGCCTTCGGCTTTGCTCAGCAGATTGGACACGCGCTTGTTCACAGCGGCCAGCGCCGCCGCTTCCGGCAGCTTGCGGAACGCCTGAACGGCTTGCACACGCTGATCGAAATCCAGCGCCGAACCCGGCTGCAGGGCACGTACCGACAGGTAAACCGAGACATCGACGCCTTCATCCTCATAACGCGCACGCAGGCGGTCGAAGATGAACTCGAGGACTTGCTCGGCCAGACCGGCCGACTTCACCTTGGCACCGAACTGGGTGACGGCGAACTGCACGGTCTTGATCAGGTCCAGGTCCAGCTTTTTCTCGATCAGGATGCGCAGGATGCCCAGCGCCGCGCGACGCAGTGCGTACGGGTCTTTGCTGCCGGTTGGCAGCATGCCGATGCCGAAGATGCCGACCAGCGTGTCGAGCTTGTCAGCGATCGCCACGGCGCATCCGGTCAGCGTGCCTGGCAATTCAGCGCCAGCGCCACGCGGCATGTACTGCTCATTGAGGGCCAGTGCCACGTCTTCCGGTTCGCCATCCGCCAGCGCGTAGTAGTAACCCGCCACGCCCTGCATTTCAGGGAACTCGCCGACCATTTCAGTCGCCAGGTCGCACTTGGACAGCAGCCCTGCGCGGCCGGCACGTTGAGCGTCGCCGCCAATGCGCGGCGCGATGAACGCAGCCAGCTTGGAAACGCGCTCGGCTTTGTCGAACACGGTCCCCAGCTGGGCCTGGAACACGACGTTCTGCAGGCGCTGGTTGAAGGTTTCCAGCTTCTGCTTCTTGTCCTGCTTGAAGAAGAACTCGGCGTCGGTGAGGCGTGGACGAACGACTTTCTCGTTACCTAGGACGATCTGCGACGGGTCCTTGCTCTCGACGTTCGCGACCGTGATGAAGCGCGGCAGCAGCTTGCCGTCGGCGTCCAGCAGGCAGAAATACTTCTGGTTGTCCTGCATGGTGGTGATCAGGGCTTCCTGAGGAACCTCCAGGAAACGCTCTTCGAACGAACACACCAGCGGAACCGGCCACTCGACCAGTGCGGTCACTTCGTCGAGCAGTGCCGCCGGTACGATCGCAGTGCCTTCGTGCTGGGTGGCCAGCTCGTCGACGCGCTTGCTGATCAACTGACGGCGCTCGTTGAAGTCGGCCAGCACGTGGGCCGCGCGCAGGTCGCTGGCGTAGTTGGCTGGCGAGGTGATGCGCACGCTTTCAGGGTGGTGGAAGCGATGGCCACGGGACTCACGCCCTGCGGTTTGAGCCAAAATCGTGCAGTCGATCACCTGATCGCCAAACAGCATCACCAACCATTGGGTTGGACGGACGAACTCTTCCTTGCGAGCACCCCAGCGCATGCGCTTGGGGATCGGCAGGTCATTCAACGAGTCTTCGATGATGGTCGGCAGCAGGCTCGCGGTCGGTTTACCGGCGATGCTCTGGCTGTAACGCAGCTTCGGGCCGCTCTGGTCGATTTCGCTCAGGTCGACGCCGCACTTCTTGGCAAAGCCCAGGGCAGCCTGAGTCGGGTTACCTTCGGCGTCGAACGCGGCCTGACGTGGCGGGCCGTCCAGATTGACGCTGCGGTCCGGCTGCTGAGTCGCCAGATCGCTGATCAGCACCGCCAGACGACGCGGCGCGGCATACACCTGCTTGGCGCTGTAGGTCAGACCCGCTGCCTGCAGGCCTTTTTCGATACCGGCCAGAAACGCATCGGCCAGGGTGTTCAGGGCTTTTGGCGGCAGTTCTTCGGTGCCCAGTTCAACCAGGAAATCTTGAGCACTCATTGTGCAGCCTCCAGCTTAGCCAACACTTCATCGCGAATATCGGGTGCAGCCATCGGGAAGCCAAGCTTGGCCCGGGCCATCAGGTACGCCTGGGCAACGGAACGTGCCAGCGTGCGCACGCGCAGGATGTATTGCTGACGCGCGGTCACGGAAATCGCGCGACGGGCATCCAGCAGGTTGAAGGTGTGCGACGCCTTGAGCACCATTTCGTAGCTCGGCAGCGGCAGCTCAGCGGCGATCAGGCGCACGGCTTCGCTTTCGTAGAAATCGAACAGCTCGAACAGTTTGTCGACGTTGGCGTATTCGAAGTTGTAGGTCGATTGCTCCACTTCGTTCTGGTGGAACACGTCGCCATAGGTCACTTTGCCGAACGGACCGTCGGTCCACACCAGGTCGTAGACCGATTCAACGCCTTGCAGGTACATCGCCAGACGCTCAAGTCCGTAGGTAATTTCGCCGGTGACCGGGTAGCACTCGATGCCGCCCACCTGCTGGAAGTAGGTGAACTGAGAGACTTCCATGCCGTTCAGCCAGATTTCCCAGCCCAGGCCCCAGGCGCCCAGGGTTGGCGATTCCCAGTTGTCTTCGACGAAACGCACATCGTGCACCAGCGGATCGAGGCCGACATGTTTCAGAGAGCCCAGGTACAGCTCCTGGAAGTTGTCCGGGTTAGGCTTCAGAACCACCTGGAACTGATAGTAGTGCTGCAGGCGGTTGGGGTTCTCGCCATAACGGCCATCGGTAGGACGACGGCTCGGCTGTACGTAGGCGGCGTTCCAGGTTTCCGGGCCGACGGCGCGCAGAAACGTGGCGGTGTGGAAAGTGCCGGCGCCCACTTCCATATCGTAGGGCTGAAGTACCACACAACCTTGCTCTGCCCAGTATTGCTGGAGGGCGAGGATCAAGTCTTGGAAGGTACGCACGGCTGGCGTAGGCTGGCTCACGAAATTCACCTGTACTGGGGGGCTGCGATTTAAAGAGCGGGAGTATACCCGATTCAGCAGCGCCTCCACCCTTGGGAGCCCTATGCCACGCTGCTTTTGGTGCAACGAAGATCCTCTTTACATGGACTATCACGATCAGGAATGGGGCGTGCCGCTGCGCGACGCGCAGATGCTGTTCGAGTTTCTGTTGCTCGAAGGGTTCCAGGCGGGTCTGTCGTGGATCACGATTTTGAAGAAGCGCGCGCGTTATCGCGAAGTGATGTTCAACTTCGACGTGCAGCGCATAGCGGACATGACCGACGCCGAAATCGATGAGCTGATGCTTGAGCCGGGCATCGTTCGAAATCGTCTCAAGCTCAATGCAGCCCGCAAGAACGCACAGGCCTGGCTGCGTCTCGAAGACCCGGTTGCGTTCGTCTGGTCCTTCGTCGGTGGCCAGCCAAAGGTCAATCACTTCAAGGATCGCAGCGAAGTCCCGGCCATCACGCCCGAGGCCGAAGCCATGAGCAAGGCCCTGAAAAAAGCCGGTTTCACTTTCGTCGGCCCGACCATTTGCTACGCCTACATGCAGGCCACGGGGATGGTCATGGATCACACGGTTGATTGTGATCGGTATGCGCAGTTGGCCAAATAATATCGACCGCCATTTGTAGGAGCGCGCTTGGTCTGGGCCGCATCCGGACGAATGTGGTGTGTCAGTCTGCAGCGATGTATTAGACAGATCGCATTCGCGGGCAAGCGCGCTCCTACAAGTCGGAATGGTTACAATGCCCACCTCATCGATTCAGGAGTGATCTGTGGATAAGTTCAAAGGCGCCATGATGGTCGGGGCGTTGCGGTTGTTCGCCCTGTTACCGTGGCGCGCCGTGCAGTGGGTCGGCACTGGCATCGGCTGGCTGATGTGGAAGCTGCCTAATCGTTCTCGTGAAGTTGCCCGCATCAACCTCTCCAAATGTTTTCCCGAGCTGAGCCCTGCCGAGCTTGAGGCGTTGGTCGGTCGCAGCCTGATGGACATCGGCAAGACCCTGACCGAAAGCGCCTGTGCGTGGATCTGGCCTGCTCAGAAATCGATCAATCTGGTCCGTGAAGTCGAAGGCTTGCAGGTGTTGAAGGACGCGTTGGCGTCGGGCAAAGGCGTGGTGGGCATCACCAGCCATCTGGGCAACTGGGAGGTGCTCAACCACTTCTACTGCAGCCAGTGCAAGCCGATCATTTTTTACCGTCCGCCCAAGCTCAAGGCCGTGGACGAACTGCTGCGTAAACAGCGCGTGCAGTTGGGTAACCGCGTGGCCGCGTCGACCAAGGAAGGGATTCTCAGCGTCATCAAGGAAGTACGCAAAGGCGGTTCAGTGGGCATTCCGGCGGATCCGGAGCCGGCTGAATCGGCCGGCATCTTCGTGCCTTTTTGCGGCACCGTGGCACTGACCAGCAAGTTCGTGCCAAACATGCTGGCGGGCGGCAAAGCGGTGGGTGTGTTCCTGCACGCCATGCGCCTGGACGACGGCTCCGGCTACAAAGTGGTTCTGGAAGCGGCACCGGAAGAGATGTACAGCACCGACACCGAAACCTCGGCAGCGGCGATGAGCAAGGTCGTTGAAAAGTACGTGCGCGCTTACCCGAGCCAGTACATGTGGACCATGAAGCGATTCAAGAAACGACCTGAGGGAGAGGCGCGCTGGTATTGAGTCTGGCCTGAGCTGGCACGGTCATTACTGTAGCCGGCTTGCTGGCGAATGGGGCCGGCCTGATACATCAATGTTGAATGACGCATTGGGTTCGCCAGCAAGCCGGCTCCTACAATGAATTGCATTCCGATGTGGTATCTGTGGCGCTACGTCTGGCGATCCAGCTTTTTCAAAAACACCATCATCTCTTTTTCGGCCTGTTTATCCCCATGGCCGACTGCCGCCGAAATGCCCTGCTCCCAGGCCTGACGGGCTTGCCCGGTGTCTCTGGACGCCAGCCAAGCCTTGCCGAGCAGTTTCCACGCCGCGGAATACTTCGGGTCGAATTCGACGCAACGCTGTAAGTGCTCGATAGCCTTCTGATGATCTCCCACATCGAGATAACCCTTGCCTAGACCGAAGCGCAGCAGTGCGTTGTCTGTCCCTTTGGCGAGCATTTTTTCCAGGGATTCGAGCACGTCGGTTCTCCTTGCTTAAAAAAAGCTCAACCCTACCTGAAACAGCCGCTCCACATCGCGGATGTACTTTTTATCCACAAGGAACATGACCACGTGGTCGCCGGATTCGATCACTGTGCTGTCGTGGGCGATCAACACTCGTTCGGCGCGCGTGATGGCGCCGATGGTGGTGCCGGTCGGCAGGTTGATGTCCTTGATGGCCTTGCCAATCACCTTGCTGGAATTGGCATCGCCGTGGGCCACGACCTCGATGGCTTCCGCGGCGCCACGCCGTAACGAGTGTACGCTGACAATGTCGCCGCGCCTGACGTGAGCGAGCAAGGTACCGATGGTCGCCAACTGCGGGCTGACCGCGATGTCGATTTCCCCGCCTTGCACCAGATCCACGTACGCCGGATTGTTGATGATGGTCATGACTTTTTTCGCGCCCAGCCGCTTGGCCAGCAATGAAGACATGATGTTGGCTTCATCGTCGTTGGTCAGTGCGAGGAACAGGTCGGCGTTGTCGATGTTTTCTTCCATCAACAGGTCGCGGTCCGAAGAGCTGCCTTGCAGGATTACGGTGTTGTCGAGCGTGTCCGACAAATAGCGACAGCGCGCCGGGTTCATCTCGATGATCTTGACCTGGTAACGATTTTCGATGGCCTCGGCCAGACGCTCGCCGATCTGTCCGCCGCCGGCGATGACGATACGTTTGTAGCTTTCATCCAGACGGCGCATTTCGCCCATTACCGCACGAATGTCGGCTTTGGCGGCGATGAAGAAGACTTCGTCATCCGCCTCGATGACCGTATCGCCTTGAGGAATGATCGGACGATCACGGCGGAAAATGGCCGCGACGCGGGTGTCGACATTCGGCATGTGCGCGCGCAACTGACGCAGTTGCTGACCCACCAACGGGCCACCGTAATATGCCCTCACCGCCACGAGTTGCACCTTGCCGCCAGCAAAGTCGATGACCTGGAGCGCGCTCGGGTATTCGATCAGGCGCTTGATGTAATTGGTGACCACCTGCTCGGGGCTGATCAGTACGTCCACCGGAATGGCGTCGTTGTCGAACAGCCCGGCGCGGGTCAGGTAGGCCGACTCCCGAACCCGGGCAATTTTGGTCGGGGTATGAAACAACGTGTAGGCGACCTGGCAGGCGACCATGTTGGTTTCGTCGCTACTGGTCACGGCCACCAGCATGTCGGCGTCATCTGCCCCGGCCTGTCGCAGTACGGTGGGGAAAGACCCCCGGCCTTGAACGGTCCGGATGTCCAGGCGATCACCCAGTGCCCGCAGGCGATCCGGGTCGGTGTCGACCACGGTGATGTCGTTGGCTTCGCTGGCCAGGTGCTCCGCCAGCGTGCCACCGACCTGTCCTGCACCGAGAATGATGATCTTCAATCAGTCTCTCCTTGAAATGATGATGGTGTCGTTGCCTGCGCAGGGTGACGCCTGTTTTTGATAGGGAACGCGGGCTGTAGGCGCCGGCTTGCTGGCGAATGCAATCGATCATTCGCCACTGAGGCGTCTGGCCTGACGCCTTCGCCAGCAAGCCGGCTCCTACAAGGGAGTGGCTTCAGGTGCTTGCCGCAATCTTGATCAGTTTGGCGTAGTAAAAGCCGTCATGCCCGCCTTCCTGCGCCAGCAACTGGCGGCCGTGTGGCTGTTTCAGGCCTGGCGGTGGATTGCCTTGTTGCCCCGCGATGTCCAGCTCCCGGGCGCCGGGCGTGCGGGCGAGGAAGGCGTCGATCACTTCGGTGTTCTCGGTGGGCAGTGTCGAACACGTGGCGTACAACAGAATGCCGCCGACTTGAAGTGTCGGCCACAGCGCATCAAGGAGCTCGCCCTGCAACGTCGCAAGGGCCGGGATGTCATCGGCCTGACGGGTCAACTTGATGTCCGGGTGGCGACGAATGACGCCGGTCGCCGAACAAGGCGCGTCGAGCAGAATGCGCTGGAACGGCGTGCCGTCCCACCATTGATCGGTCGCACGGGCGTCGGCGGCGATGAGTTCTGCGCTCAGGCCCAGACGGTCCAGGTTTTCCTTCACGCGCACCATGCGTTTGGCTTCCAGGTCCACGGCAACAACGCCCGCGAGCCCCGGCTGCACTTCCAGCAAATGGCAGGTCTTGCCGCCCGGCGCGCAACAGGCATCGAGCACACGCTGACCCGGCGCCAGTTCCAGCAGGCCAGCGGCAAGCTGTGCGGCTTCGTCCTGTACGCTGATCCAGCCTTCGGAAAAACCCGGCAGTGAGCGGACGTCACCCGGTTCGGTCAGCACGATGCCGTCCTGACTGAAGGCGCTGGCAGCAGCGCCAATGCCCGCCTCCTGCAGCAGTTGAAGGTACTGATCACGGGTTTTGTGACGACGATTGACCCGCAGGATCATCGGCGGATGCGCGTTGTTCGCCGCACAAATCGCTTCCCAATGCTCCGGCCAGGCGGCTTTCAGGGCTTTCTGCAGCCAGCGCGGGTGGGCGGTTCTCACGACGGGGTCGTGTTCAAGCTCGGTCAGCAACGCTTCGCCTTCACGCTGTGCACGACGCAGGACGGCGTTGAGCAGTGCCTTGGCCCATGGCTTTTTCAGTTTGTCTGCGCAACCCACGGTTTCGCCGATGGCCGCATGCGCGGGGATGCGTGAGTAGAACAGCTGATACAGGCCGACCAGCAGCAGCGCTTGAACGTCGCTGTCGGCGGCCTTGAACGGTTTCTGCAGCAGTTTCGCGGCTAGGGCTGACAGCCGAGGTTCCCAGCGGGCGGTGCCAAAGGCCAGGTCCTGGGTCAGGCCGCGATCACGGTCTTCGACTTTGTCCAGTTGAGTGGGCAGCGAGCTGTTGAGTGACGCTTTACCGCTGAGTACGGCAGCCAATGCCTTTGCAGCGGCCAGACGCGGATTCATTGGCTGTCCACCTGAGCGCCCAGTACGGTGCCCACAGCGAATTTTTCACGGCGACTGTTGAACAGATCGGCGAAGCCCAGCGGTTTGCCGCCCGGCAATTGCAAGCGCGTCAGGCGCAGCGCGTTTTGCCCACAAGCTACGATCAGACCGTCCTTGCTGGCGCTGAGCACCGTACCGGGCTCGCCTTGGCCTTCGGCGACGCGAGCGGCGAGCACTTTCAATGCCTCACCGTTGAGCGTGCTGTGGCAGATCGGCCAAGGGTTGAAGGCACGAACCAGACGCTCCAGTTCATCCGCCGGACGCGCCCAGTCGATGCGTGCTTCGTCTTTGTTCAGCTTGTGGGCGTAGGTGGCCAGATTGTCGTCCTGCACTTCGCCTACCAGCGAGCCATCCGCCAGGCCTGCGATGGCCTGTAAAACGGCAACAGGTCCGAGTTCCGCCAGGCGATCATGCAAGGTGCCGCCGGTGTCCTCGTCAGTGATCGCGGTCATGGCCTTGAGCAGCATCGGCCCGGTGTCCAGACCGGCTTCCATGCGCATGACCGTTACGCCGCTTTCAGCGTCGCCGGCCTGTACGGCGCGCTGGATCGGTGCGGCACCACGCCAGCGCGGCAGCAAAGAGGCATGACTGTTGATGCAGCCCAGGCGCGGTATGTCCAGCACCACCTGCGGCAGGATCAGGCCGTAAGCGACCACCACCATCAGATCGGGCTTAAGGGCGGCGAGCTCGGCTTGTGCTTCAGGCGCGCGCAGGGTGGGCGGCTGTAATACCGGAATGTCGTGTTGCAGGGCGAGTTGCTTGACCGGACTGGGCATGAGCTTCTGGCCACGGCCCGCCGGGCGGTCGGGTTGGGTGTAAACCGCGATCACCTCATAAGGGCTGTCGAGCAGGGCTTTAAGGTGTTCGGCGGCAAATTCAGGGGTGCCGGCGAAGACAATGCGCAATGGCTCAGTCATGGGCTTCTCGTTGAGGAATAGGGTCGCAGGAGTGCGTCTGCCCGGGATGCAGGGTATCTGCCGCCGAGTGCGTCAGAGACGAATTGCAAGCGCGCTCCTGCAGACAGGGAAGGATCAAGCGTTCTGCTTGTGCTGTTTTTCCAGCTTCTTCTTGATCCGGTCACGCTTGAGATTAGACAGGTAGTCCACGAACAGCTTGCCGTTCAGGTGATCGCACTCGTGCTGGATGCACACGGCGAGCAGGCCTTCGGCGATGAGTTCGTAAGGCTGGCCGTCACGGTCCAGCGCCTTGACCTTGACCTTCTGCGGACGGTCCACGTTCTCATAGAACCCGGGGACCGACAGGCAACCTTCCTGATACTGATCCATTTCGTCAGTCAGCGGCTCAAGCTCCGGGTTGATGAAAACCCGTGGTTCGCTGCGATCTTCGGAGAGATCCATTACAACGACGCGCTTGTGTACGTTAACCTGCGTCGCGGCCAGGCCGATGCCAGGTGCCTCGTACATGGTTTCAAACATGTCGTCGACCAACTGGCGAATGCCGTCGTCCACAGCGGCCACCGGCTTGGCGATGGTGCGCAGGCGCGAATCGGGGAATTCGAGGATGTTTAAAATGGCCATATACGTAAGCGCTGCACTTGTAGGGTAAAGTCAAAATCGGCTGCTAGGCTTGGGACGTCACAAGCGGGCAGCCCTTGTAAAACCGATGTCTCGCAAGATGCCGGGTTTCACGCGAAGCCAACATGATAAAGGGATTCACCGCATGAGGAAATCACTACTCGCCCTGCTGCTGTTGGCCGCGACAGGCCTTGTCCAGGCGCAAGTACAACTCAAGGAAGGCCATCCACAGCGTTACACCGTTGTCGCCGGTGACACACTCTGGGACATTTCCGGCAAGTTTCTCACCCAGCCGTGGAAGTGGCCGCAGCTCTGGAGAGCCAATCCGCAGGTTCACGACCCTGATCTGATCTACCCTGGCGACACCCTGAACCTTGTTTATGTCGACGGGCAGCCGAGAATTGTCCTCAACCGCGGCGAGTCTCGCGGCACGATCAAACTGTCTCCCCGCGTGCGCAGCACACCCATCGCCGACGCGATCCCGACCATTCCGCTGGGCGCGATCAACGCCTTCCTGCTCAACAACCGGATCATGGACACGCCTGAGCAGTTCGAGGATGCACCGTACATCGTCGCCGGTAGTGGCGAGCGTGTCCTGAGCGGTGCGGGAGACCGGATCTTCGCCCGTGGCAGCTTCGATCCGAGTCATGTGTCCTACGGGATCTTCCGTAAGGGCAAGACCTACTTCGATGCCGAGACCGATGAACCGTTGGGTATCAATGCCGATGACATCGGCAGCGGCGAGGTCATCGCGGTTGAAGGTGACGTGGCGACCCTGCAGATGCAGCGTTCGACTCAAGAGGTACGACTGGGGGATCGACTGTTCGTCAGTGAGGAGCGCGCGATCAATTCCAACTTCGTGCCGAGCGAGCCGACACGGGAAATCAGAGGCACGATTATCGATGTGCCGCGCGGCGTGACGCAGATCGGCGAGTTTGACGTGGTCACGCTGGACCGTGGCAGCCTCGACGGTCTGGCGGAAGGTAATGTGCTGGCGATCTACAAGACCGGCGAAACCGTTCGCGACCGTATCACGGGCGATCGGGTCAAAATCCCGGACGAGCGTGCCGGCTTGTTGATGGTGTTTCGCACCTACAATCGCCTGAGCTATGCGATGGTCCTGCATGCGTCCAGATCTTTGGCGGTGAATGACCGGGTGCGTAATCCGTAATGCTATGTATCAGCTCCAAAACACTTTTTCCCACCGGCATGCTTCACTTATCTAATTGTTGTTAACAGACTTATCCACAGGTTTGCCCGCTGATTGAAGTGGGCCCAGGATCAAGGAAGATCTCATGCCGTTGTTCGAAAAAGCCGGGCAGTCGCCTGCCGAGCTGGAGGCGCGTCTGCGCCTTCATCGATTGCCCGAAATCGGTCCCAAGCGTTTTCACACCCTCATCGATGCGTTCGGCAGTGCGTCCGCTGCCCTGAGCGCTCCGGCATCCGCATGGCGCTCCTTGAGGCTTCCAACCGCCAGTTCCGAAGCCCGGCGCAGTCCCGAAGTGCGCGATGGCGCCAGCGCTGCATTGGCCTGGCTAGAGCGTCCGGGCCAGCATTTGCTGATGTGGGACGATGCCGACTACCCGCCTTTGCTCGCCGAAATTCCCGATCCTCCTCCGCTGCTTTTCATCGCCGGTGATCGCACATTGCTTGATCGTCCGCAGCTCGGAATGGTGGGCAGCCGACGCGCTTCCCGACCGGGACTGGATACGGCCACGGCGTTCGCTCGTAGCCTGGCGGGCGCAGGATTTGTCGTCACCAGCGGCCTCGCCCTTGGTATCGATGGCGCTGCCCATCAGGGGGCGCTGGATGTAAAAGGCGCCACGATTGGTGTACTCGGCACCGGGATCGAAAAACTTTATCCACAGCGGCATCGTCAACTTGCAGCAACCATGATGGCGCAGGGTGGCGCGGTGATTTCCGAGCTGCCACTGGACGCCGGTCCTCACGCCAGCAATTTTCCGCGACGCAACCGGATCATCAGCGGCCTGTCGTTGGGTGTGCTGGTGGTGGAGGCCAGTGTTGCCAGTGGCTCGCTGATCACGGCGCGTCTGGCCGCTGAGCAGGGCCGGGAGGTCTACGCGATTCCCGGTTCGATCCATCACCCCGGCGCCCGGGGTTGTCATCAACTGATCCGTGAAGGCGCGGTGCTGGTGGAGACGATCGATCACATTCTTGAGGCGCTGCAAGGCTGGAAAAATCTGCCGCCCTGCAATGAGTCAAGGAAAAGCGAGTCTGGAGCCATCCACCCTCTTCTGGCGTTGTTGCACGCCGCGCCTCAAACCAGCGAGGGCTTGTCGGCCAGCAGTGGCTGGCCGTTGCCCAAGGTGCTGGCGGCGCTGACAGAACTTGAACTCGACAACAGCGTGGCCTGTGAGGGCGGGCGATGGTTTGCCCGGGCGCCCTGAGGTTAAACTGCCCACCAGCGTTAATTCGGAGAGCGAACGATGGTCAGCAGTTGGCGTGTGCAACAAGCCGCACGAGAGATCCGGGCCGGGGCGGTGATTGCCTATCCAACCGAAGCGGTATGGGGTTTGGGGTGCGATCCTTGGGATCCGGAGGCGGTCTACCGCTTGCTGGCAATCAAGGCGCGGCCTGTGGAAAAAGGCTTGATCCTGATTGCCGACAACATTCGCCAGTTCGATTTCCTCTTCGAGGATTTCCCTGAGCTGTGGATCGATCGCATGGCCAGCACCTGGCCTGGCCCGAACACCTGGCTGGTGCCACACCAGGGCTTGCTCCCCGACTGGATCACCGGTGGCCGCGACACGGTGGCGCTGCGTGTCAGTGATCATCCGCTGGTGCGTGAACTGTGCGCCCTGACCGGTCCACTGGTGTCGACGTCAGCCAACCCGACGGGCCGACCCGCTGCCCGCTCGCGGCTGCGGATCGAGCAATACTTCCACAATCAGCTGGACATGGTTTTGGGCGGCGCACTGGGTGGGCGTCGCAATCCGAGCGTGATTCGTGATCTGGTGACGGCTGAAGTGGTGCGGGCGGGGTGATGGCGCGGGCCCGACTCCTGTAGGAGCTGCGCGAGGTTACGAGAGTGGCGAATGCGGTGTGTCAGGCCAAACGCGTTCGCCACCGTCGTAACCTCCGGCAGCTCCTACAGGTATTGAGTCGCTGGACTAAGGCACCAGAATAATCGACCCGGTCGTGCGTCGTGCCGACAGTTCGGTGTGTGCCTGGGCCGCATCCTTCAAATCGAATTTTTTCAGGTCATCCACCTTGACCTTGCCGCTGGTCACCATCGCGAACACTTCGTCGGCCATCGCCTGCAAGGCTTCCGGGGTATTGGCGTAGGAGCCGAGGGTCGGGCGGGTCACGTACAACGAGCCTTTCTGCGCCAGGATCCCCAGGTTCACCCCGGTCACTGCGCCTGAAGCGTTGCCGAAACTCACCAATAGGCCGCGCAGTTCCAGGCAGTCCAGTGAGGTTTCCCACGTATCTTTGCCGACACCGTCGTAGACCACCGGGACTTTCTTGCCGTCGGTCAACTCAAGCACGCGCTTGGCCACATCTTCCTTGCTGTAGTCGATGACTTCCCACGCGCCGTTCGCCTTGGCGTGGGCCGCTTTCTCTGGCGAGCTGACCGTGCCGATCAGCTTCACGCCCATGGCCTTGGCCCACTGGCAGGCGATGGAGCCCACGCCCCCGGCGGCGGCGTGAAACAGGATGGTTTCCTCGGGACGAATCTCGTACGTCTGGCGAAACAGGTACTGCACCGTCAGGCCCTTGAGCATGATCGCGGCGGCTTGCTCAAAGCTGATGTCGTCCGGCAGTTTGACCACGTTGGCACCCGGCGTCAGATGCAGGTCCGCGTAGCTGCCCAGCGGACCCGTGCCGTAGCCCACGCGGTCACCGACTTTGACGTGGGTGACCTCTGCGCCCACAGCCTCGACCACGCCTGCGCCTTCATTCCCCAAGCCCGATGGCATCGAGGCAACGGGGTACAGTCCGGTGCGGAAATAGGTTTCGATGAAGTTGACGCCAATCGCTTTGTTGCGCACGAGCACTTCTTTCGGACCGGGAGCGGCCGGTTCGAAGTCAACGTACTCAAGAACTTCAGGGCCGCCGTGGGTGCGGAACTGGATACGCTTTGCCATTTGCTTTCTCCGTCATGGATCGAAACTGCATGGATCAACTGAAGCTTGCAAGGAGGCTATCGGACTCCTTCGTTTGCGCTTCGTCAACTGCGGCACCGGCCAAGCCGGTGATATGCTACGCGCCACTTTCGCGGCAGCGTTTTGATGAGCGGCGGTCTTCCCGGTGGCAGACTGCGCCCTGAACGATGCTCAAAAACACCGGTTTCACGTTCTTTCAAGGTACTGCCATGTCCTTTCGCACCGATGCCGTCAAAGCCTACCTGCTGGATCTGCAAGACCGGATCTGCGCCGCGCTGGAACAGGAAGACGGCAGCGCACGTTTTGTCGAAGACGCCTGGGAGCGACCCGCCGGTGGCGGCGGACGGACCCGGGTGATCGAGAACGGCGACGTCATCGAAAAAGGCGGCGTCAACTTCTCCCATGTCTTCGGCGCAGGGCTCCCGCCCTCGGCCAGTGCTCATCGTCCGGAACTGGCCGGCCGTGGCTTTGAGGCATTGGGCGTGTCGCTGGTCATGCACCCGCACAACCCACATGTTCCGACCTCACACGCCAACGTGCGTTTCTTCATTGCCGAAAAAGAAGGTGAAGAACCGGTCTGGTGGTTCGGCGGTGGCTTCGATCTGACGCCTTACTACGGCGTCGAAGAGGACTGCGTACACTGGCACCGGGTCGCCGAGCAGGCCTGCGCGCCGTTTGGCGCCGACGTCTATCCGCGGTACAAGGCTTGGTGCGACCGTTACTTCCATATCAAGCATCGCAACGAGCCGCGCGGCGTGGGCGGTCTGTTCTTCGATGATTTGAACGAGTGGGACTTTGATACCAGCTTCGCTTTCCTGCGCGCCATCGGCGATGCCTTTGTGGACGCCTACCTCCCCATCGTGCAGCGTCGCAAGGCCACGCCTTACACGGCACAGCAGCGCGAATTCCAGGAATTCCGACGCGGGCGTTATGTGGAGTTCAACCTGGTGTATGACCGCGGCACGCTGTTCGGGCTGCAATCGGGTGGGCGTACCGAGTCGATTCTCATGTCCCTGCCGCCGCAGGTTCGCTGGGGTTACGACTGGAAAGCCGCGCCGGGCAGCGAAGAAGCGCGCCTGACCGAATACTTTTTGCAGGATCGCGACTGGTTGGGTCTAGTGCCTGCGTCGGCTTGAAAACGCATCGCCCCTTTCGCGAGCAAGCTCGCTCCCACAGGTGTATGACAGGAGTGCTTGCTGATTTCCGGCTCTCCCCGCTCCACTGTGGGAGTGAGCTTGCTCGCGAAGCGGGCGTGACAGACCACTGAATCTCTGGAGACTGACTCCAGTTCTGGAATACACATGGACCACTACGTCGTCTTCGGCAACCCGATTGCACACAGCAAGTCACCGCTGATTCATCGCCTGTTTGCCGAGCAAACCGGTCAGGCACTGGATTACCAGACCGCCTTGGCGCCACTCGATGACTTCACGGCCTTCGCCAGGCAGTTCTTCGAGTCTGGACTTGGCGCCAACGTCACGGTTCCGTTCAAGGAAGAGGCTTTCCGTCTGGCCGACCAATTGACTGAGCGCGGTCGCCGGGCGGGTGCGGTGAACACCCTGGCGAAGCAGGCCGATGGCAGCCTGTTGGGTGATAACACCGACGGTGCCGGCCTTGTGCGCGACTTGAAGGTCAATCATGGCGTGACGCTCAAGAACAAGCGCGTGCTGTTGCTGGGGGCTGGCGGGGCTGTACGGGGTGCGCTGGAGCCGTTGCTGGCCGAAGAGCCCTACGTACTGGTCATCGCTAACCGCACAGTGGAAAAGGCCGAACGGTTGGCACAGGAGTTTGCGGACATCGGCCCGGTGCTGCCGGCCGGCTACGACTGGCTTGAGGAGCCCGTGGACATCATCATCAACGCAACCTCAGCGAGCCTTTCGGGGGAGCTGCCGCCGATTGCGCCGAGCCTGATTCAGCCGGGCGAAACCTTTTGCTACGACATGATGTACGCCAAGGAGCCCACCGCGTTCTGCCGCTGGGCGACTGAGCACAAAGCCGGGCGAGCCGTGGACGGTCTGGGGATGCTGGTCGAGCAAGCGGCGGAAGCCTTCTTCCTGTGGCGCGGCGTGCGCCCGGATTCAGCACCGGTGCTGGCCGAGTTGCGGCGGTTGATGGCTGAGGGTTGACGTGCCGAACGGAAGGCAGGCAAGGCGTTAATCTCCCTGCGCTGCTGACCTTTGTAGGAGCCAGCAAGCCGGCTCCTACAGGATCAGGGCAACCTTGAGTTCAGGGAAACCCGAGGTAGCTATTGATGCTTACAACTTGGCTTTCACCGCTGGCAGGGCATCCTTGTCGTCGATGGTCTTTACACCGCTCAACCACTTCTCAAGCACCGCCGGATTTTCCTTGAGCCAGGCTTTGACCGCGTCGGTATTGCTGACCTTGTTGTCCACCACGTTTTTCATGATGGTGTTTTCCATGTCCTGCGTGAACATCAGGTTGGAAAACAGCTTGGCCACGTTAGGGCAGGCATCGGCGTAGCCCTTGCGGGTCACGGTGTAGACGCTGCCAGTGTCACCGAAGTACTTCTCGCCACCTTTGAGGTAGTGCATGCCTTTGATCTGCACGTTCATTGGGTGCGGCGTCCAGCCCAGAAACACCACGAACTCCTTCTTCTTCACGTTGCGCTGCACTTCCGCCAGCATCGCCTGTTCACTGGACTCAATCAGCTTCCAGTCGCCCAGATCGAACTCGTTCTTCTTGATGATTTCCTGAATCGACGCGTTGGCCGGAGCCCCCGAACCGATGCCGTAGATCTTCTTGTGGAACTTGTCAGCGAACTTGTTCAGGTCGGCAAAGTTATGCACACCCGCGTCGTAGACGTAGTCAGGTACGGCGAGGGTGAATTCGGTGCCCTCGAGGTTCTTGGCGTATTGCGTCACATCGCCGGTGGCGATGAACTTGTCATAAAAGCCCTGCTGCGCAGGCATCCAGTTGCCCAGAAAAACGTCCATTTGACCGTCTTTGAGACCACCATAGGCAATCGGCACTGCCAGCGTATCGACCTTGGTTTTGTAACCCATGCCGTCGAGCAAAAAGCTCGCCGTGGCATTGGTTGCAGCGATGTCGCTCCAACCTGGATCGGCCATCCTGACCGTACTGCAGCTTGCATCAGCGGCGTGTGCTACGACGCTGCTCAAGCTCATCACCGCAACCGCCAGCGTTGTGAACAACTTTTTCATGGTGTGCCCCTTTTTGGTTTTCTAGGTGTTGGCAGGGTTCAAGGTTGTGGATAACGGGCCTTGCGCTCCAGATCGTCGAGATCGATATGGTTGCGCATGTATTGCTGACTGGCGTCTACCAGCGGCTGGTGATCCCAACTCTTCAGCTTGCCTAGGGCCAGCGACGTGGCGACGAAACGCCGACGACGCTGGCTGGCGAGCACCTGGTGGTGTATCGCCGGAATGTCCCACTTGGCCTTCGCTTCGGCCAGGAACGCGTTGAACAGGTCGCGATGAGCCTCGGACTGGCTCAGCTCTTCCTGCTCTTTCGGATCGTTGTGCACGTCATACAGCAGACATGGATCTTGTTCCGAATACATGAATTTGTAAGCGCCGCGCCGAATCATCATCAGCGGACTGTTCGTGCCTTCGGCCATGTATTCGCCGAACACTTCGTCATGGCCGCCCGTGCCATGCAAGTGCGGCAGCAACGAACGGCCGTCCAGCGGAAGGCCTGGTTCAAGCTCGCCTTGCGCCATCGCGACGAACGTCGGCAACAGGTCTGCGGTGGACACGGCGGCCTTCACGCGGCCAGCCTTGAACTGCCCCGGAGCGTAGACGAGCAACGGCACGCGGGCGGACATTTCAAACCAGTGCATTTTGTACCAGAGGCCACGTTCGCCGAGCATGTCGCCATGGTCGCCAGAGAATACGATGATCGTGTCCTCGGCCAGGCCGGTGTCTTCCAGGGTCTGGAGCAGCTTGCCGACGTTATGGTCGATGTAGCTGCACGCGCCGAAGTAAGCGCGGCGAGCGTCGCGGATTTTATTCTCCGGCAGCGGCTTGTCCCACAGGTCGTAGACCTTGAGCAGGCGTTGGGAGTGCGGGTCCTGATCGGCCTGCGCGGGCGGTGCAGGCGGCATGGGGATCTCGTCGTCGGTGTAGAGATTCCAGAACGATTTGGGGATGGTGTACGGGTCGTGAGGGTGGGTCATCGACACGGTCAGGCAGAACGGCTGGTCGCCGTCTTCACGCACATGGTCGAAGAGGTACTGTTGGGCCTTGAAGACCACTTCTTCGTCGAAGTCCAGCTGGTTGGTCCGCACGCAGGGGCCGGCTTGCAGCACCGACGACATATTGTGGTACCAGGTCGGGCGAACGTCAGGCTCGTCCCAGTTCACCGCCCAGCCATAATCGGCCGGATAGATGTCGCTGGTCAGCCGTTCTTCATAACCGTGCAGCTGATCGGGACCACAGAAATGCATCTTGCCCGACAGCGCCGTGCGATAGCCAAGACGGCGCAGGTAATGGGCATACGTCGGGACATCTGCCGGGAAGTCGGCAGCGTTGTCATACGCACCGATCTTGCTAGGCAGCTGACCGCTGACAAGCGTAAAGCGCGACGGAGCGCACAGCGGGCTGTTGCAATAAGCAGCGTCGAACACCACGCCCTCAGCGGCGAGGCGGCTCAAATTCGGCATCTTGATTGGAGATGAGGCGTAAATCGGCAACATCGGCGCGGCCATCTGATCGGCCATGATGAAAAGAATGTTCTTGCGCTTCATGTCTTCGCGGCATTCCATAGTGAATATTTATGCGAAATTGCTGTACCAGAGAATGAGACCCATGGGATCAGCGGTAAAGCCCATAGAACGCAATGCCTAGGATAAGCCACGCTTATGTTTGAATCCCTCGGTGACATGTCGTTGGACCTGATGCGCGGTTTCGAAGCCGCCGCGCGCTTGCGCAGCTTTACGGCAGCGGCCATAGAGCTGGGTACCACTCAACCTGCGATTAGCCAGCAAATCAAAAGGTTAGAAGAACAACTGGCAACGCGCCTGTTCGATCGCATATACCGAGGCATCGAACTCACCGATGCCGGTGAAATTCTGTTCAGTCATGTACAGGCCGGGTTGCAGTCGATGGATGCCGGTCTGAATCTCATCACCGAGCAACATCAACATGAGGTGTTGCAGGTCGCCACCGACTTCGCGTTCGCGGCGTATTGGCTGATGCCGCGTCTGCACCGCTTTCATAAAGACAATCCGGATGTTGACGTCAGCCTGGTGACCAGTGAGCGCAGCCACAGCATGTTGCGGGCGGATATCGATGTGGCGGTATTGTTCGGGGACGGGCGCTTCAAGCAGGGCGAAAGTCACTGGTTGTTCAGCGAGGAAGTGTTTCCGGTTTGCAGCCCAAAACTCGTGGGTTCACGTCCCCTGCCCTTGCCGACCGAAGCGCTGAGGGAGTTTCCCTTGCTGCACTTGCGAGGTGAGACCAGCACCAACTGGTTCGACTGGAACGGCGTGTTCCGAGCGCTCAACATTGCCAAGGCGCCCGCGCCCGGACAGCTGCGGTTCGACAACTACACGTTGCTGATTCAGGCGGCGATTGGCGGCCAGGGCGTCGCGATCGGCTGGCGGCATCTGGTAGACGATCTGTTGGAACAAGGCTTGCTGTGCCGTCCCATTGAAGCGACGGCCATCTCGGGTTACGGGTATTACATCGTCTTGCCGCAGCGAAAACGACGGGTGCAGATCGTCCAGCGGTTCGTCGACTGGTTGAAAAGTGAGCAATCGCTGAGCGGCGATTCGTTGGTCGGCAAGCCGATGCCTTCCATCGCGATTTAGAACCAGCCGAATGCACAATGGCTTTGCCGGGTTGAGGGACAACACCCTGTCAGTTGTTCAGGAAGTAGCGGTGACACCGTTACACGGTGGAAGCGAGCTTGCTCGCGAAGGGGCCGGTGCATCCGCTGCATCAGCAGGGGCTGTACCATTCCCTTCGCGAGCAAGCTCGCTCCCACAGGATTTATATCGTTAGCAAGAATGCGTCGGGATCAGTCCAAAACACCGTCCAGACAGCTTTGTCTTCAGGACACACGGGCCTTACGCACGCCTTCGGACAGCTCGGAACACAGCTTGAGAACACCGCTGACCGCTTGATCAGCTGACTGCGCATTGGCGATCTGATCGATCAGTGCTGAGCCCACCACCACACCTTCGGCGACGCGGGCGATGGCGGCAGCCTGGTCCGGTGTGCGAATGCCGAAGCCGATGCTGATGGGCAGATCGGTATGGCGGCGCAAGCGCGTCACCGCTTCCTTCACGTGTTCAATGGTCGCCGCGCCCGCACCCGTTACACCGGCCACCGACACGTAGTAAACGAAACCCGAACTGCCATTGAGAACCGTCGGTAGACGGTTGTCATCGGTGGTCGGCGTGGTCAGGCGGATGAAGTCCAGGCCCGCGTCCTGCGCCGGGTCGCACAGCTCGTTGTTGTGCTCAGGAGGGAGGTCCACAACGATCAGACCGTCGACACCGGATTCACGTGCTTCGGCGATAAAACGCTCGACGCCATAATTGTGAATCGGGTTGTAGTAACCCATCAGTACCAACGGTGTCGTGCTGTCTTCGACGCGGAATTCGCGAACCATCTGCAGGGTTTTCGCCAGATTCTGCTTGGCGTCCAGCGCGCGAATGTTTGCCAGCTGGATCGCCGGGCCGTCGGCCATCGGGTCGGTGAAGGGCATGCCCAGTTCGATCACATCGGCACCGGCTTTTGGCAGGCCTTTCAGGATCGCCAGCGAAGTGTCATACGCCGGGTCGCCTGCGGTGATGAATGTCACCAGGGCGGCACGGTTTTGTTCTTTGAGGTCGGCAAAGCGCGTTTGCAGGCGGCTCATCAGTGTTTCTCCTGCTTGGACAGATCCAGATGGTGCATGACGGTTTGCATGTCCTTGTCGCCGCGACCGGACAGGTTGACCACCATCAGGTGATCTTTAGGCAGTGTTGGCGCGCGCTTGAAGACTTCAGCCAAGGCGTGAGCGCTTTCCAGCGCAGGGATGATGCCTTCCAGACGGCAGCACTGGTGGAACGCGGCAAGGGCTTCATCGTCCGTGACCGAGGTGTATTCAACGCGGCCAATGTCGTGCAACCACGCGTGCTCAGGCCCAATGCCCGGGTAGTCCAGGCCGGCAGAAATCGAGTGCGCGTCGATGATCTGACCGTCGTTGTCCTGCAGCAGGAACGTACGGTTGCCGTGCAGTACGCCCGGAACGCCGCCGTTCAGGCTCGCCGCGTGCTTGCCGGTTTCAATGCCGTGGCCGGCCGCTTCGACGCCAATGATCCGCACGGTGGTGTCATCGAGGAACGGGTGGAACAGGCCCATGGCGTTGGAGCCACCGCCGATGCACGCCACCAGGCTGTCCGGCAGGCGGCCTTCCTGGGCTTGCAACTGCTCGCGGGTTTCCTTGCCGATCACGGCCTGGAAATCGCGGACCATCGCAGGATAAGGGTGCGGACCGGCGACGGTGCCGATCAGGTAGAACGTGCTGTCGACGTTCGTCACCCAGTCACGCAGGGCTTCGTTCATCGCGTCTTTCAGTGTGCCAGTGCCCGCCACGACCGGGATTACCGTGGCGCCCAGCAATTTCATGCGGAACACGTTGGCCTGCTGGCGCTCGATGTCGGTGGTGCCCATGTAGATCACGCATTCCAGGCCAAAGCGCGCGGCCACGGTGGCGGTCGCCACGCCGTGCATGCCGGCGCCGGTTTCGGCAATGATGCGCTTCTTGCCCATGCGGCGGGCCAGCAGGATCTGACCGATGCAGTTGTTGATCTTGTGCGCGCCGGTGTGGTTCAGCTCTTCGCGCTTGAGGTAAATCTTGGCGCCGCCGCAGTGCTCGGTCAGACGCTCGGCGAAATACAGCGGGCTTGGACGACCCACGTAATCGCGCTGGAAGTAGGCCAGTTCCTTGAGGAAGGCAGGGTCTTCTTTTGCCGCCTCGTACTCGCGGTTCAAGTCGAGGATCAGTGGCATCAGGGTTTCGGCTACGTAGCGACCGCCGAACGCGCCGAACATGCCACGCACGTCCGGGCCATTGCGATATTGGGTCTGAGTCTGGGACATCGGAACCTCCGAGGTGACGAATGGGGTGAGCCGTTGAGGCAGTGAACACACTTTAACCAGCGCCAAGGCCGATGAAAACCGATAAGATCGACGCGACCTGTCAGGAAAACTCACAGATACCATGAGCCGAGACCTTCCCCCGCTGAACGCACTGCGCGCCTTCGAAGCCACTGCCCGCCTTAACAGCGTCAGTCAGGCAGCGGAGCAGTTGCATGTCACGCATGGCGCCGTCAGCCGACAGTTGAAAGTGCTGGAGGAACACCTTGGCGTCAGCCTGTTCAGCAAGGAGGGTCGCGGCCTGAAACTCACAGATGCAGGCATTCGACTGCGGGACGCCAGCGGCGAAGCGTTTGATCGACTGCGCAGCGTTTGCGCGGAATTGAGTCAAGGCAGCGCCGATGCGCCGTTCGTCCTTGGCTGTTCCGGGAGTTTGCTGGCTCGATGGTTCATTCCTCGGCTGGGAAGGCTGAACAATGACCTTCCTGATCTGCGGCTGCATCTGTCCGCTGGTGAAGGCGATCTCGATCCACGGCGTCCCGGTCTGGACGCGTTGCTGGTATTCGCAGAGCCACCCTGGCCTTCAGACATGCAAGTCTTCGAGCTGGCAAGCGAGCGGATCGGCCCGGTGTTGAGCCCGCGTTTCGCACGGTTCGACGCACTGCGCCAAGCGCCCGCGCATGCGCTGCAGGACGAGCCTCTGCTGCAAACGATGTCGCGGCCTCAAGCATGGCCCAGTTGGGCGAAGCACAACGGCATCGATCCCGACGCGCTGCACTACGGTCAGGGTTTTGAGCACCTGTATTACTTGCTGGAGGCCGCCGTTGCGGGCCTTGGAGTCGCCATCGCGCCAGAGCCGCTGGTCGCGGACGATTTGAAGGCAGGACGCCTCGCTGCGCCATGGGGTTTCAGCGAAACCCCGGCGCAACTGGCGTTGTGGGTACCCAAACGTGCCGCCGACGGGCGCGCGCAGCAATTGGCCCAATGGCTCAGGCGAGAGCTGACACGTTCAGGTCAGGCGTAATCAGTTACCGCGCTTGCACATCAAGTAGGCCGCCAGCAGACCGATCGCGCCCACGGCGACGCCAGCAGTAGTCCAAGGGTGCTCTTGAGCGTAATCACGCGTGGCGACGCCGGTTTCGCGTGTTTTCACCTTGACGTCTTCATAGACATCGCTCAGCAGGCTGCGCGAATGGCTCAGTGCGCTCTCGGCATTGGCCTTCAAAGCTTTCAAGGTTTTGCGCGACTCGTCCGAAGCGTCCGACTTCAAGCTCTCCAGCGACTTGAGCAGACTTTCGATCTCGGCTTCCATGCTTTGCAAAGACGCTTTACGGGATGACGTGAATGCCATGATTTGACTCTCCTGCAGTGATGAGTGGCGTGTGTTGTTTCCGACTACAGGGTTCTCAGAAAGTGCAGTACCGTTTCGACGAGGCGCTTTTTATGAACTTTTCAGCCCTCTCGTGCGCCTCACAGTTAGGCAACCCACACCGGATGTCAGCAGCGGATTCGCAGCTACGCTCCAATCGAAGACCACTTGAGGAACACTGCCATGACCGATCACCACACTTACAAGATGCTCGAACTCGTCGGCTCGTCGACCACCAGTACCGACGATGCGATTCAGAATGCGATTGCACAGGCCGCCAAGAGCGTCAAACTGATGGAATGGTTCGAAGTGCTGGAGACCCGCGGGCACATTCAGGACGGCAAAGTGGCGCATTTCCAGGTCACGATCAAAGTGGGATTCCGCATCGATAACAGCTGATCAACCTGAACTTTTAGACTGGCCGAGTGCCACAACCTTCGCTATACATACTCCGCCGTTCGTGAATTCGGACGCGTGGACTCTGTGACGGGCCGCTGATCACCAGCGGCCTCTTACGCTTTGAAGTGCGCCTGACGAGGGAGTGTGACCGATGAAGAAGATTCTTTTGGCGGTTGGGTTGTTGAGTATTGCGGGCACCACCTTTGCAGCCGGAAAGTCGTGTGATGACGTGAAGGCGGACATCGACGCGAAGATCAAGGCCAAAGGTGTGTCGTCCTACACCTTGGAAGCTGTAGACAAAGGCAGCGCCGCGGACGGAAAGGTCGTAGGCACCTGCGACGGCGGCAGCAAGGAAATCGTCTACAAACGCGGCTGATTCGGCCCGTTGTGCACATAAAAAACCGACGCATGTGGCGTCGGTTTTTTATTTCTGCTCCTACACTCTCCGCGCTAACCCTGCGCAACCTGCGCCAGAACCTCGTAAGAGCGCAGGCGATCGGCATGCTCATACATGTCACAGGTGAAAATCAGCTCGTCGGCGTCGGTCTGTTCCAGCAAAACATCCAGCTTGGCGCGGATCTTTTCCGGGCCGCCGACCATCGCAAGGCCCAGGAAATCCATCACCGCTTCGCGCTCATGGGGCAGCCACAGGCCGTTCATGCTCTCGACCGGGGGTTTCTGCATCAGGCTCTGCCCGCGCATCAGGTTGAGAATGCGCTGGTACACCGACGTCACCAGGTATTCCGCCTGCTCGTCCGTATCGGCGGCCGCCAACGGCACGCCCAGCATGACGTAGGGCTTGTCGAGCACCTCGGAAGGCTGGAAGTGATTGCGATAGACCCGGATGGCCTCATGCATGTAACGCGGCGCAAAATGCGAGGCGAAGGCATACGGCAGGCCTCGCTGGCCGGCCAGCTGTGCGCTGAAGAGGCTCGAACCCAGCAGCCAGATCGGCACGTTGGTGTTGGTGCCTGGCACGGCGATCACGCGTTGGTGAGGTTGGCGTGGGCCAAGGTAGCTCATGAGCTCCGCAACGTCGTCAGGGAAGTCGTCAGCACTGCCGGAGCGTTCACGGCGCAGGGCGCGAGCGGTCATCTGATCGGAGCCCGGCGCGCGGCCCAGACCCAAGTCGATACGGCCCGGAAACAGGCTGGCCAGCGTACCGAACTGCTCAGCGATCACCAGCGGCGCGTGATTGGGCAGCATGACGCCGCCCGAGCCGACGCGGATGGTCGAGGTGCCGCCCGCCAGATACGCCAGCAGCACGGACGTCGCGGAGCTGGCGATACCGTCCATGTTGTGGTGTTCGGCAACCCAGAATCGGTTGTATCCCCATTTTTCAACGTGTTGGGCCAGGTCCAGCGAGTTACGCAGCGAGACGGCCGGGCCTTTGTCCTCACGTACGGGCACCAGATCGAGGGTGGAAATCTTCACATCAGCTAATCGTTTCATAGGCCGTTGTTGATCCTCTTGGGGCTTTTGTCTGGCGCCTGGATCGTTCGAGGCGTGAGAACTGAGCCGGTGTTAAGCCTAAATATTTGCGTTAAGCCATAGGATAAGGCCGGATTCTGAGGTTGCAATGGTCAGAGAGAAAATTCCTACTAATTTGGTCGGATTTTCCCTCACGCAAAAAGCGCAAATTAAGCACGCGTGTCATAACCGTTGAACTAACTCCCGCCTACACTCCTCAGACTTTTGGTCCATGTGCGATCACTCGCACTTTTTCTTTCATGAGGAGACACCATGAGCATCGTCAAGAAAGCATCCGCCCACTGGGAAGGTGACCTGAAATCAGGTATCGGTAGCATCTCCACTGAAACCGGCGTACTGCGCGAGGCCCCTTACGGCTTCAAGGCCCGCTTCGAAGGCGGTAAAGGCACCAACCCGGAAGAACTGATCGGCGCAGCCCACGCAGGTTGCTTCTCGATGGCCTTGTCGATGATCCTCGGTGGGGCGAATCTGAAAGCCGAGAGCATCGACACTCAGGCTGAAGTCACGCTGGATCAGGACGGTGAAGGTTTCTCGATCACTGCTGTTCACCTGATCTTGAAAGCCAAAGTGCCAGGCGCGACGCAAGCGCAATTTGATGAGCTGACAAAAAAAGCCAAAGAAGGCTGCCCGGTTTCCAAGGTACTGAATGCCAAGATCACCCTGGATGCCACGCTGGTGAGCTGATCCAGCGCTGAGGAATACCCGATGACCCGCACCTGCGGGTCATCTGCGTTTTGGGCCTGGGAGAACCGGCTCGTCGCGGCATGGTCATATGCAGCGCCGATGCGAATCGCACGGCATCGAAGGAGTCGAACATGAAACGCATCGCCGCAACCCTGATCATCAGTGCACTGACCACCAGCGTGTTCGCTGCTCCCAAACCCTGCGAAGAACTCAAGGCCGAGATCGAAGCCAAGATCCAGGCGCAGAACGTCAGTTCATACACGCTGGAAATCGTCAGCAACGAAGAGGTTCATGACCAGAACATGGTCGTGGGCACCTGTGAGAACGGCACGAAAAAGATCATCTATCAGAAGAATGATCGGTAAGTGTGTCAATGACGCATGCCCTCGTGGGAGTGAGCTTGCTCGCGAAGGGCCCGTTACACCCACGACGTTTCCGGGCCTTTAACTCAGTATTCGCGAGCAAGCTCACTCCCACAGATCATCACTCCGCGGAAACCGGGTTGTGATGAGGGATGTCACGGAATACAGAAAATCTCACCCTCTTGCGCCAATACCTGGCGCTGCTCGTCCCGCAACTGGGCATCGATGCTGTTGGCGATGTGGCGCACGTCGAGGCGATAACGGTGGCCCGCTTCGAAATGGTCGTAATTGATGGTGACGTAGCAAGTCAGCTCGTTGTAGATATCCATCGAAAGCCCTAGCCCACCGGGCGCGTACTCATAGTCGTAGCGCACTTCGAGCTTGTGTTTGCCAGGGGTGACCTGAAAATAGCGGCCATCCGCCGTACGCACGCCGTCGAGCTTATCCGCCATCAGCGTCTTGCCGGTGTACGTGTGCAGGTCCACCCAGGCTTTTTGCGGATCGACCGCAGGCAGCGGCCCTGCGCATCCAGCCAACAGACTCAGGGCGATGATCGACAGGGGCAGGCGCATGACGGACTCCGCATTCGGGCAGATGACGATGATGGTTGCGTCAGACGCCGGCTCTGCGGCATAACGCTGAGCGTGAGCAATCTGGGTATTTTCTACGTTAAGGCCGCTGGATGAATCGATTCAAGATCACGTGGTTCCGGCGCGGCGTGCCGATGCTGGCGATTTTACTCCTCAGCGGCTGTTCCAGTCTTTCCTATTACACGCAGTTGGCGAGCGGTCAGCTGGCGTTGCTCAGGGCCCGGGAGCCGGTGAGCGAGATCGTCGCCGATCCACAGCGCGACCCGAAACTGCGTGAACGGCTGCTCAAGTCTCAACAGGCCCGTGAGTTCGCCAGCCGGCACCTTCACCTGCCAGACAATCAAAGCTACCGGTTGTTTGCCGACATCCATCGGCCTTACGTGGTCTGGAACGTCTTTGCCACGGGCGAGTTCTCTCTCGATCCGGTGACGCATTGTTTTCCCATCGCCGGTTGCGTCGCCTATCGCGGTTACTACGACCAGAATGCGGCGCGAGGAGAAGCGGCGTTGCAGAAACTCGACGGCAAGGATGTGTATGTCAGCGGTGTCGAGGCGTATTCCACGCTGGGCTGGTTCAACGACCCGATCATCAGTTCGATGATGAACTGGGGGGATGAACGTCTGGCGACCTTGATCTTTCACGAACTGGCGCACCAGCGGTTTTATGTGAAGGACGACAGCGAATTCAACGAGTCCTACGCCACCTTCGTCGAGCAGGAAGGCACCCGGCAGTGGCGCGCGGCGCGAGGGTTGCCACCGGAGACTGCATCGTCGGAGACACAACGCCGTGATCAACTCACGCAGTTGGTGCTCAATACCCGGGATCGTCTCAAAGCGCTGTACGCCGAGCCTCTTGGGGCCGACGTCATGCGCCAGCGCAAGGCGGCGGAATTCGAGCGTCTGCGCAGTGAGTACCGACAACTGCGCGACAGCCAGTGGGGCGGCGACAAGCGATTTGACGCATGGGTATACGCCCCCATGAACAACGCCCGATTATTGCCGATCGGGCTCTACGATCAGTGGGTGCCGGCGTTCGAGGCTTTGTTCAGGCAGGTGAACGGCGATTGGCCGTCGTTCTACACAGCCGTGGAAAAGATGGGCGGCTTGCCCAAGGAAGAACGCAAGGCTGCGCTGGAGCGGTTGGCAAAACCTGGAGCCTGACCTCGGACCTGTAGGAGCGCGCTTGCCCGCGATTGCGGCCTTCCTGAAACATCAATGCCGGATGACACACCGCAATCGCGGGCAAGCGCGCTCCTACAATGGGAAGTGGTGCGGTCAGGATTTGAGAAACGCCTGATGCAGCGCCTTCAGCGACTCAAAGTGATACGTCGGCGCTTCGGCTTCGAGTTCTTCGCGGCTGCCAAACCCATAGCCCACTGCCGCGACGTCCAGCCCGTTGCGTTTGCCGCCAATCAGGTCGTGCTTGCGGTCGCCGATCATCAACGTCTGTTTGGGATCGAGTTTTTCTTCGTCCAGAAGGTGGCGAATTAACTCGACCTTATCGGTTCGCGTGCCGTCCAGTTCGCTGCCATAGATCAGTTTGAAGTGCCGGGCAAAGTCGAAATGCCGCGCGATTTCATGGGCGAATACCCAAGGTTTGGACGTCGCAATGAACAAGGTACGGCCTTGATCGGACAGCAAATCGAGCAGTTCGAACACGCCATCGAACACGAGGTTTTCGTACAGACCGGTGACCTTGAAACGCTCACGATAGAACCCGACCGCCTCCCACGCCTTGGCTTCATCGAAATCGTAGGCACGCATGAATTGCTGCAACAGCGGCGGACCGATGAAGTGCTCAAGGCGGGTGATGTCGGGCTCGTCGATGCCCAGTTTGCTCAGGGCGAACTGAATCGAACGGGTGATGCCTTCGCGGGGATCGGTCAGCGTGCCGTCCAGGTCGAACAGAATATTCCGGTAATGCATGGGTTCCCTCTTGAACGTGCTCAGGGCTTGTCGAAACCTTCGGCCAGATGTTGATCCTTGAGCTTTACGTAATTGGTTGCGCTGTAGGGGAAGAAGGCGATTTCCTTCTCGGTCAGCGCACGGACCTGTTTCACAGGGCGACCGACATACAGAAAGCCGCTTTCCAGACGCTTGCCCGGCGGCACCAGGCTGCCAGCACCAATGATCACTTCGTCTTCGACGACGGCGCCGTCCATGATCGTGCTGCCCATCCCGATCAGGATACGGTTGCCGATGGTGCAGCCGTGCAACATGACTTTGTGGCCGATGGTCACTTCGTCGCCGATCAGCAGCGGGAAACCGTCCGGGTTGAAAGGCCCGGCGTGGGTGATGTGCAGCACGCTGCCGTCCTGGACACTGGTGCGGGCGCCGATACGGATGCGGTGCATGTCGCCGCGAATCACCGTCAGGGGCCAGACGGAGCTGTCGGCGCCGATCTCGACATCGCCGATGACGACGGCCGAATGATCGACAAACGCCCTGTCGCCAAGGGCCGGTGTGTGGTTCTGGAACGTGCGAATAGCCACAATAGGCTCCTTCTCTGGCGCTGATAGCTGCGGTCAGCGCCGATTGTAATTAAGATGCGCAGGTGTTTCTTCCAGCCAAGGTGCCAAACCGTGAGCGCGAACAACCCTCTTTTGCAATCCTACGACCTGCCACCTTTCTCGGCGATCCGCGCCGAGCACGTAAAACCTGCCATTGACCAGATTCTTGCCGACAACCGCGCCGCGATTGCCGACATCCTCGCCAAGCAAGGCAAGCAGCCTACATGGGCTGGCCTGGTATTGGCGATGGACGAACTGAACGACCGTCTGGGCGCGGCCTGGAGCCCGGTCAGCCACCTGAACGCCGTGTGCAACAGCGCCGAACTGCGCGAAGCCTATGAGTCGTGCCTGCCTGCACTGAGCGCGTACTCCACGGAAATGGGCCAGAACCGCGAGCTGTTCCAGGCGTTCGAAGCCCTGGCCAACAGCCCGGAAGCCGCCGGTTTCGATGTGGCACAGAAAACCATTCTGGAACACTCGCTGCGTGACTTCCGTCTGTCGGGCATCGACCTGCCACCCGAGCAACAGAAGCGTTATGCCGAGGTGCAGAGCAAGCTGTCGGAGCTGGGCAGCCAGTTCTCCAATCAGTTGCTCGATGCGACTCAAGCCTGGACCAAGCACGTCACGGACGAAGCGGCGCTCGCCGGTCTGACCGACTCGGCCAAGGCGCAGATGGCGGCGGCGGCCAAGGCCAAAGACCTCGACGGTTACCTGATTACCCTGGAGTTCCCGAGCTATTACGCGGTGATGACCTACGCCCAGGATCGTGCGCTACGTGAAGAAGTCTACGCAGCCTACTGCACTCGCGCGTCGGACCAGGGCCCGAATGCCGGTCAGAACGACAACGGCCCGGTGATGGAGCAGATCCTCGACCTGCGTCAGGAGTTGGCAAAGCTGCTGGGCTTCGCGAGCTTCTCGGAGCTGAGCCTGGCGACCAAGATGGCCGAATCCAGCGATCAGGTACTGAGTTTTCTGCGCGACCTGGCCAAACGCAGCAAGCCGTTCGCCGCCCAGGACCTGCAACAGCTGAAAGCCTACGCCGCTGAACAGGGCTGCCCTGACCTGCAAAGCTGGGACAGCGGATTCTACGGCGAGAAGCTGCGTGAGCAGCGTTACAGCGTGTCTCAGGAAGCACTGCGCGCCTACTTCCCGATCGACAAGGTGTTGACCGGGTTATTCGCGATTGTGCAAAAACTGTACGGCATCGAAATCGCCGAGCAGAAAGGCTTCGACACCTGGCATCCCGACGTTCGCCTGTTCGAAATCAAGGAAAACGGTCAGCACGTCGGCCGCTTCTTCTTTGACCTCTATGCCCGCGCCAACAAGCGTGGTGGTGCATGGATGGACGGCGCACGTGACCGTCGTCGCACGTCGACAGGCTCGCTGCAAAGCCCGGTTGCCAATCTGGTGTGTAACTTCACCCCGGCGACTCCCGGCAAACCTGCCCTGCTGACCCACGATGAAGTGACGACGCTGTTCCACGAATTCGGTCACGGGCTGCATCACCTGCTGACCCGCGTCGAGCACGCAGGTGCCTCGGGCATCAATGGCGTGGCGTGGGATGCGGTCGAGCTGCCCAGTCAGTTCATGGAGAACTGGTGCTGGGAGCCGGAAGGTCTGGCGCTGATCTCCGGCCACTACGAAACCGGCGAGCCGCTGCCACAGGACCTGCTGGAGAAAATGCTCGCAGCGAAGAATTTCCAGTCGGGCCTGATGATGGTCCGTCAGTTGGAGTTTTCGCTTTTCGACTTCGAACTGCACGCCACCCATGGCGACGGTCGTACCACGCTGCAAGTGCTGGAAGGCGTGCGCGACGAGGTGTCGGTGATGCGTCCGCCGGCATACAACCGCTTCCCTAACAGCTTCGCGCATATCTTCGCGGGTGGTTACGCAGCCGGTTACTACAGCTACAAGTGGGCTGAAGTGCTGTCGGCAGACGCCTTCTCCAGGTTCGAAGAAGACGGCGTGCTCAATGCCGAAACCGGTCGGGCGTTCCGTGAAGCGATTCTGGCGCGTGGCGGTTCTCAGGCGCCGATGGTGCTGTTCGTCGACTTCCGGGGACGCGAGCCTTCGATTGACGCACTCTTGCGCCATTCCGGCTTGAGTGAGGAAGCGGCAGCATGACCGATACACCGCACGTGATCACCAAGAAACGCTTCATCGCCGGGGCGGTCTGCCCGGCGTGCAGCGAGCCCGACAAGTTGATGATGTGGAGCGAGGACGACGTGCCTCATCGCGAGTGCGTCGCCTGCGGGTATTCCGACACGCTCAATGCCCAGGGTCAGTCGATCCCGAGAGAACTGGGAACACGCGTCAACAAGGCGCCTGTCAAACCGGCTGATCCGAAGGTTCAGGGTGTGCAGTTCTTTCCGAATCCGAAGTTGAAAAAGCCTGTGGATCCGAGTTAGGGAAAAACCTGGAAAACCCGGTCATCCTCGCTCGCGAGGATGACCGGGATCGGCGCTGAAAGCGTTTGGCGCTAAACGTTACAACCGCCACAGAATCGTCTGTACCCCCACCACATCGGTCTTCTGAAACCAGCCCTTGATCGCACAACCGGCAAACGCGCTGGTGCTGCATGCGCCGCTATTGAGCGCCGTCCTCAGAGCATCCACATCGACCTTGTTGATGTAATCGATGCCGTGCTTGAGGTTGTCTTCGTCGCCATATCCGCCGTGCTCCATCTCATCGAGCGCTGCCTGTTTGCTCCAGCCTTGCACGACAATCCGATACATCGCCGCCACCAGACCGGTGCGATCCAGGCCATGCTTGCAGTGAATCAGCACTGGCCCGTTTTGCTGTGCGTTCTGTATCGCCCGCAGGCTTTCAATCATGTCGGCATCGTCGACATGCACCGTTTGCAGTGGAATTTGCACCTGCGCGATCGAGGGGTCTGACAGCCACTTGTTGTCGCTTTGCTTTATGAAGTTCACGACCGTGTGCACGCCGAGTTGTTCGAGCAATGGCTGCGCGGCAGCGTCCGGCTGGCGACTGCGGTACAGCGTCGGTGTGATGCGATAGAGGTTGTAATGAGGGTCTATCGGCTGCGCCCACTGGCTTGGGCGTACCGTAGGCGTGGGTAGAGAATCGTCGGCCCGGGCAGGCCCGGAGAGGGCAAGCGTTAACAGGCTGGCAACCAGCGGAGCAAACAAGCGAATGCGCATCGAAGACATACCGTTCGAACGAAGCGTTAGGAGGTCCGCAGAGTCTCTGTTGCGCAGGGTCAAGGCGATGTGAGGGATATGTAAAAAGTTTGTAGAACGGCGAACGGCCTGCGTGCCGCTTATCAGCGTACTGAAGTTTCTGCGACATGAGCATGGAGGGCGCCGGATTTCCACTGTACTGTATGTATAAACAGTAATGGGAAAGCTCGCATGTCCACTTCACTTCCCCCTCGCGGTCGCGGCACCGCCACCAATCCGCATAACCGCTTTGCGCCGAATCGCTCAGTGGCGGAGGACGACGGCTGGTATCAGGAGGTGCCTGTGACCCAAGGCACCACCGTCATGCTGGAAACCGCCAAAAGCATCATTGCGCGCAACTCCTCGCCGGACATTCCTTTCGATCGCTCGATCAATCCGTATCGTGGTTGTGAACATGGTTGTATTTACTGTTATGCGCGGCCCAGTCATGCCTATTGGGACATGTCACCGGGGCTGGATTTCGAGACGAAGCTGATCGCCAAGACGAACGCTGCGGCGTTGCTGGAGCAGCAACTGTCCAAGCCGGGCTACAGCGTTGCGCCGATTACGCTGGGTGCCAACACCGACCCGTATCAGCCCATCGAGCGTGAATACAAGATCACCCGCGCCACGCTCGAAGTGCTGCTGCGCTACCGTCATCCGGTCACGATCATTACCAAAGGCTCGTTGATTCTGCGCGACCTGGACCTGTTGGCCGAACTGGCAAAGCAGCGGCTGGTCTCGGTGTTTATCAGCCTGACGTCACTGGACGACGAGCTCAAACGCATCCTCGAACCGCGCGCTGCGGCGCCCAGGGCCCGATTGCGGGCGATCAGGGTGCTGCGTGACGCAGGCATCCCGGTGGGCGTGCTGCTGGCGCCGATGATCCCCATGATCAACGACATGGAGCTTGAAACGCTGATGAGCGAGGCCAAAGCCGCCGGCGCCTTGAGTGCGAGTTACGTGATGCTGCGGCTGCCGCTGGAGGTCGCGCCGCTGTTCGAGGAATGGTTGCAGGCACACTATCCGCAACGCGCCGAGCACGTGATGAGTCTGGTCCGGCAGAGTCGTGGCGGTCAGGTGTACGACAGCCGGTTCGGCTCGCGCATGCGAGGCGAAGGGGTATTCGCCGAGTTGCTTGCTCAGCGCTACAGTATTGCGGTGAAGAAACTGGGCCTTAACGCGCGCGACAGTTTCAGACTCGATTGCGAGGCGTTCTGTCCACCGGGCGGGCAGATGTCGCTGTTGTGACTCGCGTGGCGTCTCAACTGTGTTGCGGTTGTCTGTAGACGTGCTGAGATTAAGATTTTCTTAAGCAAGACCCGCGAGCTAGAGCGATGCATTCAGTTTCAATTAAGTTTGGGCCGTTAGGGTAACTGCAAGTGACCGGCTGGTCGCGTGCAAAGGAATTGTCCGTAATGCCAGAAAAAAGTGGGTCGTCCACCGGGAAACACGGGAATATCCACTTCAATCCGACAGTGAGGATCAGACATGAGTAACCAGGATAAGCCGCAGTCGGCCGCCTCGGCTGGCGCTTCGACTACAGAATCCGCCGATGTAGCACTGCAGCACATCGTTGATGGCTTCAAGCACTTCCGCCACGATGTTTTCCCTCAGCAGGAAGAGCTGTTCAAGAAGCTCGCGACTGCACAGCATCCAAAAGCGATGTTCATCACATGCGCCGATTCGCGCATCGTCCCTGAACTCATCACCCAAAGCTCGCCCGGCGATCTGTTCGTAACGCGTAACGTCGGTAACGTGGTGCCGCCTTACGGGCCGATGAACGGCGGTGTTTCAACGGCCATCGAATACGCTGTGCTGGCGCTGGGTGTGCAGCACATCATCATTTGCGGGCATTCCGATTGCGGTGCCATGCGTGCCGTACTCAATCCGGACACCCTGGAAAAGATGCCGACGGTAAAAGCCTGGTTGCGTCATGCCGAGGTCGCCAAGACCGTGGTGCAGGACAATTGCAGCTGCACCGGCGAGCACGAAACCATGCACGTGCTGACCGAAGAGAACGTCATCGCGCAGTTGCGCCATTTGCAGACGCATCCTTCGGTGGCATCGAAGATCGCCGCGGGCCAGTTGTTCATTCATGGCTGGGTGTACGACATCGAAACCAGTGAAATCCGGGCTTACGATGCCGAGCAAGGGACGTTCCTGGCGCTCGACGGCGAACACTCCATTCCAATGGCGACGCCCCGAAAGCGCTATTGACGATCAGCGACTGATCACACCCAAGAGCCTGTGAATCCACTTCACAACTGACGGTTCGAACCTCATTCAAGCTCGTAGCGGCCGCGCTTTGCGCGTGCCGTCGGGCGTTGTCACGTCTGAAGAATTACCGGAGAGTCGTCATGGCTACTACAGATCTCAAATCCTTGTTACCACGGGAGCTGCTGGCTTCCGTGGTGGTGTTTCTGGTGGCGCTGCCACTGTGCATGGGTATCGCCATCGCGTCGGGCATGCCGCCCGCCAAAGGCCTGATTACCGGCATCATCGGCGGCCTGGTCGTCGGTTGGCTGGCGGGCTCGCCGTTGCAGGTCAGCGGCCCGGCGGCGGGTCTTGCGGTGCTGGTGTTCGAGCTGGTGCGTGAGCATGGAATGGCGATGCTTGGGCCGATTTTGCTGCTGGCCGGCGCGCTGCAACTGCTGGCCGGTCGTTTCAAGCTGGGCTGCTGGTTTCGCGTGACGGCGCCCGCCGTGGTCTACGGGATGCTCGCCGGGATTGGCGTGTTAATCGTACTTTCCCAGGCCCATGTGATGTTCGACGCCGGACCGAAACCTTCCGGGCTGGATAACCTGATCGCCTTCCCGCAGACCCTGTTGGGCGCTGTCGGTCCCGGCAGCGGCATGCAAGCCGGTTTGCTCGGCCTGGGCACCATCGCGGTGATGTGGCTGTGGGAAAAGCGTCGGCCTCATGCGCTGCGCTTTGTGCCGGGCGCGCTGCTGGGCGTGGGGATCGTTACTGCGGTCAGTCTGTTCATGAGCTTGCAGGTCAAGCGCGTCGAAGTGCCGGCCAACCTCGCTGAAGCCATCGACTGGCTGCGTCCTGCCGATCTGCTGAACCTGGCGGACCCTGCGATCCTGATCGCGGCGATTGCGGTGGCATTCATTGCCAGCGCCGAGACGCTGTTGTCTGCGGCTGCGGTCGATCGCATGCATGACGGCCAGCGTTCGGATTTCGACAAGGAACTCAGTGCTCAGGGTGTTGGCAATATGCTCTGCGGCCTGGTCGGCGCGCTGCCGATGACCGGCGTGATCGTGCGCAGCTCGGCCAACGTGCAGGCCGGCGCCAAGACTCGCCTCTCGGCGATGTTTCATGGCCTGTGGTTGCTGGCGTTCGTGTTGCTGCTGTCCAGCGTGCTGCAGAGCATTCCGGTGGCCAGTCTGGCGGGCGTGCTGGTGTACACCGGTTTCAAACTGGTGGACCTCAAGGCGCTGCGTGGGCTGGGTCGTTATGGTCGCATGCCGATGTTCATCTACGGCGCGACCGCGTCGGCGATCATCCTCACGGATCTCCTGACGGGCGTGCTGATCGGCTTCGGATTGACATTGGTGAAGCTGGCGCTGAACGCCTCCCGGTTGAAAATCAACCTGGTGGACCTGGAAGCCGAAGGCGAGATGGAGCTGCGTCTGAACGGCGCCGCGACGTTTCTCAAGGTGCCGGCGTTGACGCAGGCGTTGGGGGCCGTGCCGCCAGGCACCACCCTGCATGTGCCGCTGAGCAACCTGACTTACATCGACCACTCCTGCCTTGAGTTGCTGGAGGAATGGGGTCGCGCCAATGCGGCGCAGGGCTCGCGTCTGCTGCTGGAGCAACGCCTGCTCAAGCGTCGCGTCGAAGGGCGGATCCGCACGTCGATTGGCGGCGCGGCGTTGCATTGATTTCTGAGTAAGCCTGCCCTCCACCCTCCCCTGTGGGAGCGAGCTTGCTCGCGAAGCGACATTTCAGCCGACAGATGGGTGTCGGTTGTACTGGCCTCTTCGCGGGCAAGCGCGCTCCTACATGGGTGGGTGAGTCCAGGTCATCAGTCCTTCGAACATTCCATCTCAAGCCCTACCCCCAACTGGCGAGACAGGCTCGGCCAGCGCTTCCATGCCGCTTCGGTATCGGGGCTGGCGAGTTGGTCGCGGTAGGCTTCTACCGATTCCAGCGAGAAACTGTCTTCGTCCAGCAACTCATCGATGGCGTGATGCACCACTTCATCGAGCTGGTTGGCGAAGTCTTCCCCGATCAACTGATGTGCAATGACGCTGGCGACGGTGGTGTTCACCGGGATCAGTGGCTGACCGAAATGCACGATGTACAGATCGTTGATCTCTTCCACCAGACGGTGCGCGAGGTAGGCTTCGTCTAGCAGGCCATCCAGGCCTTCATGACCGGCCATGATGGCCGGTGGCGCGCTGAAGAACTGTTCGGCGATTTTCAGCACGGGTTTGATCTGACTCTCGATCCCCGCTCGCAGCGCTACGTCGTGGGCAGCGTCCAGCACGTCCGGAACCTGTTGGATGTAGGCGATGACAAAACGCGCCAATACGCCTCTGGCATCCACATCGGGCAAATGGATGGCGGGGTGCAGATGGGGAAGTTGTAATTCGAGTTGGCGCAATAATTGACCGGTCTGGATCTCGTGTTCCTGTGCTCGTGTGATCTGCTCGCGCAACGCGGCGGTGTTCATGAATGCTCCATAAGGCAATAAAACCAAAATGACATTATAGGGGAAGTCATACGTTAGCCTGCCTGTCGAGGAGGTTAAGACGTAATTGTCATAAGGGTTTCATGGTTATGTGCATCCGCTATTAAAAGGCCACTTTTGTCCGATTTCCCCGGTTTTTTTCAATAAATGCGCGTGCATATAGCTCGCTTTGGCGGATTCTCCAGTGCATTGCGGACCGATTGCCCGTGTCTATACTCGGGGTTGTGATGAATTGGCTGATGAAACTGGAATGTGACGCTGGCCTGGCCCCGGTCCTCTAGCTGCTTACCTGACCGCTCCCTCGCCCGCACAGGCATTTGTGACGACTTTGCGCACGGCATTGTTTTCACCCCGCCTGAAATGACTGCTGGCTAATAAGAAGAACAAGAGGGAACCCGCAATGATGCGACATCCACACGTCTGGATGGGCCTCCTATTGTGGTCGGTATTCGGTCAGGCGCAGGCCGCCTGGACCACGAATATGGCACCTGGAGCGACCGAAGTCAGTCACGAGGTCTTCGACCTGCACATGACCATTTTCTGGATCTGTGTGGTGATCGGAATCATCGTGTTCGGCGCGATGTTCTGGTCGATGATCGTTCATCGGCGCTCGACCGGGCAGGTCGCCGCCAAATTCCACGAAAGCACCACGGTGGAAATTCTCTGGACCGTCGTGCCCTTGTTGATCCTGGTCGTCATGGCAATCCCCGCGACCAAGACCCTTATCCAGATGTATGACAACACTGAATCGGCGCTGGATATCCAGATCACCGGCTACCAGTGGAAGTGGCAGTACAAGTACCTGGGTCAGGACGTCGAGTTCTTCAGCAACCTGGCCACCCCCGCCGATCAGATCCACAACAAGGAAGCCAAGGGCGAACACTACCTGCTGGAAGTGGATCAGCCGTTGGTGGTGCCTGTGGGGGTGAAAATCCGTTTTCTGGTGACGGCCGCCGACGTTATTCACTCCTGGTGGGTGCCTGCTTTCGCGGTCAAGCGCGACGCCATTCCCGGTTTCGTCAATGAGGCCTGGACCCGGATCGAGAAGCCCGGGATCTATCGTGGCCAATGTTCGGAACTGTGCGGCAAGGACCACGGCTTCATGCCCATCGTGGTTGAGGCCAAGACGCAGGCCGATTACGACACCTGGCTGGCCGGGCGCAAGGCCGAATCCGCCAAGCTCAAGGAACTGACCAGCAAGGACTGGACGCTTGAAGAGCTGGTTGCCCAAGGGGACAAGGTCTATCACACGACCTGTGTCGCCTGTCACCAGGCCGAAGGCCAGGGCCTGCCACCGATGTTCCCGGCCCTTAAAGGCTCGAAAATCGTCCTGGGCCCGAAAGAAGATCACCTCGCCATCGTATTCAACGGCCGACCGGGTACGGCGATGGCGGCGTTCGGCAAGCAGCTTTCGGAAGTCGATATCGCCGCCGTTGTCACCTACGAACGCAACGCGTGGGGCAACAACAAGGGCGACATGGTGACCCCGAAAGACGTGCTGGCGCTGAAGCAGGCGGCCGCGAAATGAATACCCGTCAATGTTTCGTAGGAGACAGGACATGAGTGCAGTGATTGATGACCATGGCCACGACGCGGGCCATGTGCATGGTCCGGCCAAAGGCCTGATGCGTTGGGTGCTGACCACCAATCACAAGGACATCGGCACCCTGTACCTGTGGTTCAGCTTCTGCATGTTCCTGCTCGGCGGCTCGTTCGCCATGGTGATTCGTGCCGAACTGTTCCAGCCCGGTTTGCAGATCGTGGAGCCTGCGTTCTTTAACCAGATGACCACCATGCACGGCCTGGTGATGGTGTTCGGGGCGGTGATGCCGGCCTTTGTCGGGTTGGCGAACTGGATGATCCCGCTGATGATCGGCGCGCCGGACATGGCGTTGCCGCGCATGAACAACTTCAGTTTCTGGCTCCTGCCCGCTGCGTTCCTGCTGCTGGTGTCGACCCTGTTCACGCCGGGCGGCGGACCCAACTTCGGCTGGACGTTCTACGCACCACTCTCCACCACGTACGCGCCGGAAAGCGTCACTTACTTCATTTTCGCCATCCACCTGATGGGGATCAGCTCGATCATGGGGGCGATCAACGTCATCGCGACCATCCTCAATCTGCGCGCGCCCGGCATGACCCTGATGAAAATGCCGCTGTTCGTCTGGACATGGCTGATCACGGCGTTTCTGCTGATCGCGGTGATGCCGGTGCTCGCCGGGTGCGTGACCATGATGCTGATGGACATTCACTTCCACACCAGCTTCTTCAGCGCGGCAGGTGGCGGTGACCCGGTGTTGTTCCAGCACGTGTTCTGGTTCTTCGGGCACCCCGAGGTGTACATCATGATCCTGCCAGCATTCGGCGCGGTCAGTTCGATCATTCCGGCGTTCTCGCGCAAGCCGCTGTTCGGCTACACCTCCATGGTCTACGCCACGGCGAGCATCGCGTTCCTGTCGTTCATCGTCTGGGCGCACCACATGTTCGTGGTCGGCATCCCGCTGGTCGGCGAACTGTTCTTCATGTACGCGACCATGCTCATCGCCGTGCCGACCGGGGTGAAGGTGTTCAACTGGGTGAGCACCATGTGGCAGGGCGAACTGACGTTCGAGACGCCGATGCTGTTTGCCGTGGCCTTCGTGATCCTGTTCACCATCGGCGGGTTTTCCGGATTGATGCTGGCCATTGCGCCTGCGGACTTCCAGTACCAGGACACTTACTTCGTGGTCGCCCACTTCCATTACGTGTTGGTGCCCGGCGCGATCTTCGGCATTTTTGCGTCGGCCTATTACTGGTTGCCGAAATGGACCGGCCACATGTACGACGAAACCCTGGGCAAGCTGCATTTCTGGCTGTCTTTCATCGGCATGAACATGGCGTTCTTCCCCATGCACTTCGTTGGGCTGGCGGGAATGCCGCGGCGGGTACCGGACTACAACCTGCAGTTCGCCGACTTCAACATGGTCTCTTCGATTGGCGCGTTTACCTTCGGTGCCACGCAGATCTTCTTCCTGTTCATCGTGATCAAGACCATCCGTGGCGGCCCGCCAGCACCGGCCAAACCGTGGGATGGCGCCGACGGACTGGAGTGGACCGTGCCTTCGCCCGCGCCTTATCACACGTTTGTGACACCGCCGGAAGTGAAGTGAGAGAGCCAATGACATGAGCGACACACCGCGCCCGAACAAGCGACTCGTGACCCGCCTGCTGATGTTGGTGGTGGTGATGTTTGCGTTCGGTTTCGCGCTGGTGCCGCTGTACGACGTGATGTGCAAGGCGCTGGGCATCAACGGCAAGACCGGGGATCAATACACGCAGACTCAACAGGTGGATGACAGCCGTCAGGTGCGGGTGCAGTTCCTGGCGACCAACAATGCCGACATGACCTGGGGTTTCTTTCCCAAGGCCCAAGAGCTGACGGTTCACCCGGGGGCGGTCAGCGAAATGCTTTTCGTGGCGCAGAACCCGACGGACAAGCCGATGACGGCCCAGGCAATCCCGAGCATCTCGCCCAGCACCGCCGCCGTGTATTTCCACAAGACCGAATGCTTCTGCTTCACCCAGCAAATGCTGCAGCCGGGCGAGCGCATCGAAATGCCGGTGCGCTTCATCGTCGACCGCGATCTGCCCAAGGATGTGAAACACCTGACGCTCGCTTACACGCTGTTCGATATCACCGCTCGCATGCCGCCGGTTGCCCGCCCCGTTGCGGCATCGGGTGGTTAGGCCGATAAGGCCGAGGAGATTCAGAAGATGGCAACGCATGAGCATTACTACGTCCCGGCGCAGAGCAAATGGCCGATCATCGCCACGGTCGGCATGTTCATCACCATGTACGGACTGGGCACCTGGTTCATTGACTTGAAGGCAGGACGCGAGTCCCACGGACCGATCTTCTTTGCCATTGGCGGCCTGATCGTGGCCTACATCCTGTTTGGCTGGTTCGGCACGGTGATCAAGGAAGGTCGAGCGGGGCTTTACAGCGCGCAGATGGACCGGTCATTCCGCTGGGGCATGAGCTGGTTCATCTTTTCGGAAGTGATGTTCTTTGTGGCGTTCTTCGGTGCGCTGTTTTACGTACGCAACGTTACCGGGCCGGCACTGGGTGGCGAAGGTCCGAAGGGCATCGCGCACATGCTGTGGCCCAACTTTCAGTACGCCTGGCCGCTGCTGCAAACGCCCGATCCAAAGTTGTTTCCACCGCCCAGGGAGATTATCGATCCCTGGCATTTGCCGCTGATCAACACCGTGCTGCTGGTCAGCTCCAGCGTCACGGTGACCATCGCTCACCACGCGTTGAAGAAAGGGCATCGGGCCGCGCTGAAACGCTGGCTGGGGCTGACCATCTTGCTGGGCCTCGGGTTTTTGATACTGCAGGCCATGGAATACCACGAGGCCTATACCGAGCTGGGTCTGACATTGGGGTCCGGCATTTATGGCGCAACGTTCTTCATGCTCACGGGTTTTCACGGCGCCCACGTGACCATCGGCACGATCATCCTGTTTGTGATGCTGATGCGGATACTGCGCGGGCATTTCGATGCCGAGCACCAGTTCGGGTTCGAGGCGGCGAGCTGGTATTGGCACTTTGTGGATGTGGTGTGGGTGGGGTTGTTCGTTTTTGTGTATGTCTTGTGATTGCTGGCTGCTGGCCTCACGCAGACCTGTAGGAGCGTGGCTTGTCCCGCGATCTACCGCGAAGCGGTAGCGAATCCGGTAAACGCGGTCAGCCTGTGATACCGAGTGCGCAGGTTTTACGACGGGTCCCGTCGGACGCGACCCCGGCGCGATCGCGGGACAAGCCACGCTCCTACAGAGGGACGGCGTTGAGTCACCAAGGCGTGTGATAAACCAGCTGCCCGCTGAAATACCCGTAGGCAATCAACGCCAGGGTAATGGCAGCGCAGGTCACGCGCACGGTCAGGGCTTTGACCAGGCGGGTGGATGATGCGTCGTCCTTGACCAGAAAGAACAGGCCGCTGAACAGACTGACCACCGTGGCGATGAGCATAAAAACAATGGCCGCTTTGAGCATCGGGTCACTCCGGGAGCAAGCGCTATGCAAAGGAGTATAGGTGGGGCGCGTCAGCAGGCGCGGGAGGCGTGATGAAGCGCTTTCGGCCCGGCATTGCGCCCACGCTGGTGGTGCTTCTGTTGCTGCCGGTGCTGATTTACCTGGGCTTCTGGCAGCTCGGACGCGGTGAAGAAAAACGCCTCATGCTTGCGAACTATGACGAGCGCCGCGCCGCACCGCCGATGTCGGCCGAAGGGTTGCCCGCCATTGCCGATCCTGCCTATCGCCGTGTGCAACTGCGAGGGTGCTTCGACGCCGAACACAGTCTGCTGTTGGACAACAGCACCCGCGACGGCAAGGTCGGCGTTGAGCTGATTCAGCCGTTCCATGACCCATCGAGCGGTGTGTGGCTGATGGTCAATCGCGGTTGGCTGCCTTGGCCGGACCGTCGCACGCCGCCTGTATTCGAGACGCCGACGCAATCGCTGAACCTGGACGCGTGGGTCTACGTCTCGCCCGGAGCGACCTTCCAGTTGCATCCCGATGCGCAGAACGACCGTTGGCCGAAGCTGGTCACGGCGCTTGATCCAGCCAAGGTCTGGCCTGAGCTGAATCGCGAAGGCTTCGCTCATGAGCTGCGCCTGGAAGCGGGTCCTGCGGCGTATCGCGTCGACTGGCCAGTGGTCGCGATGGGGCCTGAAAAGCACTTGGGCTACGCCGTGCAATGGTTTGCCATGGCCACCGCGCTGGTCGGGCTTTATCTGTATCTGGGTTTCAACGCGACCGGAACGGCTAGGCGCACACACAAAAACTACAAAAATAAGGAGAAGCCGCATGGGAACCGCGACGAATCCAGCCAGCATGTCTGAAGCCCGCCGGCCGAATAACCGGCGTCGCGGTCGGCTTCAGTTGATCCTGGTGTTGCTGGTCGCGCTCGGGCCGATGGTCCTTGCCACCACCATGTATAAATTCAAGTTCTGGGTGCCGGACAGCCGCAGTTTTCATGGTGAACTGATCGGCAATGGTGAGAGCCGCAGCGAACTGGGCGTGCAGTCCGACGAGAAGCGCTGGCAACTGCTGGTCACCGCGCCCGATCAGTGCGACGCCGACTGCCAGCAACTGGTGTACCTGGCGCGGCAAATCCAGATCGGTCTGGGGCGCGATGCCTCACGGGCCAGCCACGCGCTCACCACCGCCCAGCCCCTCAGCCCCGAATACGACGCCAGACTCACCCGCGAATACCCGCAGTTGCAGCGTTATCCGCTGGACCTCAAGCGCTATCGCCGAATGGCGCCGGGCGTAGAGCTGCCGCAACTGTGGATCGTCGATCCGCACGGCAACCTAGTGTTGCGTTATGGCGCGGAGGTCAACGGCAAGGACCTGCTCAACGACCTGCGCCAACTGCTGAAACTGTCGAACATCGGATAAGGGGGTCATGATGACCAAGCCCGGATTTCGTCTCGCACTGTGTGCAACCCTGTTGGCGCTGGTGGTTGTGCTGCTCGGCGCTTACACCCGCCTGACCCATGCAGGCCTCGGCTGTCCCGACTGGCCCGGCTGCTATGGCTTTATCAGCGTGCCCAAGACCGAGGCGCAACGGGCCCATGCCGAACTGCGCTTCCCGGATGCACCCATTGAGGAGCACAAAGGCCGCAACGAGATGGTTCATCGCTATTTCGCCGGTGGCCTGGCGCTGATGATCATGATGCTGGGTGTTCAGGCCTGGCACCGTCGGCACATCGCCGATCAACCGGTTGGACTGCCGTTGTTGCTGGTAGGGGTGGTCGGCGCCCAGGCAGCGTTCGGCATGTGGACGGTGACGCTCAAGTTGTGGCCGCAGGTGGTGACCGCCCACTTGCTGGGGGGGATCACGACGTTAAGTCTTTTGTTGTTGCTGACGGCCCGGTTGAGTGGAGTGTTCGCGCCGATGCCACAGGTGAGCCCGCGTTTGCGGCGTCTTGCGACGGCCGGTCTGGCACTGGTGGTGTTGCAGATCGCGCTGGGCGGTTGGGTCAGTTCCAACTATGCGGCGATGGCCTGCACCGACCTGCCGACGTGTCAGGGTCAATGGTGGCCTGAAGCTGACTTTGCCAACGGCTTTCATCTGACCCAGCACATCGGCCCCAACTATCTGGGAGGCCAGCTGGACAGCACGGCGCGAACGGCGATTCACCTGACCCACCGCGTCGGCGCGCTGCTGGTGACCTTTTCGTTGCTGGCGCTGGTCTGGCAGCTGAATCGCGCAGGGCTCAAGGGGTTGGCCCGGTTGTTGGTGCTGGCCCTCTTTTTCCAGATCGCCCTGGGTATGAGCAACGTGCTGTTCCACCTGCCACTGGCCGTGGCGGTCGCGCACAACGCCGGGGCTGCGGTCCTGATGCTGACCTTGACCCTCATCAATTACCGCGTCAGGCCGGCAGTCACCGTATCACGCAGGCACGCACCGAGCTTCTGGCAACACGCGCATGTGCTGCTGCATCTGGGGCCGCATCGGTGAACGTAGCCGAACACTTTCAGGTTTTTGTTCTGGCCGGAGGCCGTGAGAGGCCAACTTGATGACGATTGACCGGGATCCGGTCATGAAACTTGCGCTCGCGGTGTGTCAGATACCGTCAGTTGGCAGATTTTGCTGCCGCTGCGCGCCAGATCGCGAGCAAGCTTGCTCCCACGCCCTTCGGGCAGAAGCAATCCGAGACAAGGGGTAGGTCAATGACAACCGCAACCGGCGAGCAGCATCGCCAGGCCCTGTGGCGGGATTATCTGGAGCTGACCAAGCCCAAGGTTCTGCTGTTGATGCTGATGACCTCGCTGGTGGGGATGTTCCTCGCCACCCGTGCCGGCGTGCCGTGGGCGGTGCTGGTGTTCGGCAACATGGGGATCATGTTGTGTGCCGGTGGCGCGGCGGCAGTGAACCATGTGGTCGACCGTCGCATCGATGTCCTGATGGCCCGCACCCATAAGCGACCGATGGCCGAAGGTCGGGTTTCACCTGCCGCCGCCCTCACCTTCGCCGCTGTATTGGCGATCGTTGGTCAGGCGCTGCTGCTGACGTTCACCAACAGGCTGGCCGCCTGGCTGACCCTGGCGTCGCTGCTCGGTTACGCCGTGATCTACACCGGTTTTCTGAAGCGTGCGACACCGCAGAACATCGTCATCGGCGGGCTGGCCGGTGCTGCGCCGCCGATGCTCGGTTGGGTCGCCGTCACGGGGCACATCAGCGCTGAGCCCTTGCTTCTGGTGCTGATCATCTTTGCCTGGACGCCGCCGCACTTCTGGGCGCTGGCCATCCATCGCAAAGACGAATACGCCAAGGCTGCCATCCCGATGCTGCCGGTCACTCACGGCGAGCGGTACACCAAGCTGCACATCGTGCTCTACACCTGCGTGCTGCTGGCGGTGAGCCTGATGCCGTTCGTGATCAAGATGAGTGGCGTGCTGTACCTGATCTGCGCCAGCGTGCTGGGGATTCGCTTTCTGCATTGGGCGCTGGTGTTGTACCGTGGCAGCCGGCCGCACGCCGCGATCAACACCTTCAAGTACTCGATCTGGTACTTGCTGCTGCTGTTCATCGCGCTGCTCGTAGATCACTACCTAGTGTTGAATTTATGACCCGAACGCAAAAAACCGTCTTTATTCTCGTGGCCATCGTAGCGGTGGTGCTGGGCCTGACCGTCAACCGCGTGCTGTCGGGCAAGGGCCAGGGTGACCAGACCGCGCTGATCGACGCGGGTGTGATTCTGTTGCCGCAAAGTCGCGACGTGCCGGATCTGAAAATGGTCGACCAGGACGGCCAGCCGGTATCGCTGGGGTCATTGAAAGATAAATGGACGCTGCTGTTCTTTGGCTACACCTTCTGCCCGGACATCTGCCCGACCACCCTCGCCCAACTGCGTCAGATCAAGAGCGAGCTGCCGAAAGAGGCCGTCGATAAAATGCGGATCGCGCTGGTCAGCGTCGATCCGAACCGTGACACACCGCAGCAGCTCAAGACGTATCTGGGTTATTTCGACAAACAGTTCGTGGGCCTGACCGCGCCGGTGGACACCATCCAGAAACTGGCCAATGCGGTGAGTATTCCATTCATTCCGGCCGACACCAGCAAGCCGAACTACACGGTCGACCACAGCGGCAACCTCGCCCTCCTCGGCCCGGACGGCACCCAGCGCGGTTTCATCCGCGCACCATTGAACAACCAGAAGCTGATCGCGCAGTTGCCGGGGTTGGTGGAAAGGAAGTGATGGGGGATTGTTCGCTACGAATTGTGTGGCGGATGCCAGACCTGTGGGACAGATGATCGTGCCCACGCTCCGCGTGGGCATGCATCCCGTGACGCTCTGCTTCACAGTGGCCGCAGAGCGGCCTGATCGGCGTTCCCACGCGGAGCGTGGGAACGATCAATCAAATCGGTGTCGCGAGGCCCTGATCAGAACGCCGGAACCACCGCCCCTTTGTATTTCTCAAGAATGAACGCTTTGGTTTCCGGGCTGTGCAGTGCGGCGACCAGTTTCTGGATGGCCGGCGAATCCTTGTTGTCTTCGCGGGTGACCAGAATATTCGCGTACGGAGATTCCGGGCCTTCGATGATCAGCGCATCCTTGGTTGGATCAAGCTTGGCGGTCAGCGCGTAGTTGGTGTTGATCAGCGCCAGGTCCACCTGAGTCAGCACGCGTGGCAAGGTGGCCGCTTCCAGCTCGCGGAATTTCAGCGCTTTCGGGTTCTGCTGCACATCGCTTGGCTTGGCCGTGATGCTGGTCGGGTCTTTCAGGGTGATCAGACCGGCCTTGACCAGCAGCAGGAGCGCGCGGCCTTCGTTGGTGGCGTCGTTCGGCAGAGCGACGGTCGCACCATCAGGCAGGTTGGCGAGGTCCTTGATCTTGTCCGAGTAGGCACCGAAAGGCTCGACATGAACCTTGGCCACGCTGACCAGATGCGTGCCTTTGCCCTTGTTGAATTCATCCAGGTACGGCTGGTGCTGGAAGAAGTTGGCGTCCATGCGCTTCTGATCGACCTGCACGTTCGGCTGAATGTAGTCGTTGAAGACCTTCACGTTCAGCGTCACGCCTTCTTTGGCCAGCGTCGGTTTGACGAATTCGAGAATCTCGGCGTGCGGCACCGCCGTGGCGGCAACGGTCAGGGTTTCATCGGCGTGGGCGGAAAAGGCAGCCACGGCAGCGAATACGGCCAACAGTTTTTTCATGGTTCTACTCCTTGAAATGCGCGCGGGGTGGCGCGCATTTGCCGGTCGGCGACCGGCGAATTCAATTAACGGTGCGAAAAATGCGCGACCAGTCTGTCGCCCACGGTTTGCAGGATCTGCACCAGCACCAGCAGCAATACGACCGTCACGAACATCACATCGTTCTGGAAGCGCTGGTACCCGTAGCGAATCGCCAGATCACCCAGACCACCCGCCCCCACGGCGCCCGCCATGGCGGTGAAGGACACCAGCGCAATGGCCGTTACCGTGATGGCCGCCAGAATGCCCGGACGCGCCTCCGGCAGCAGCGCCTTGACGATGATCTGCCGCGTGGTGGCGCCCATCGCCTGAATCGCTTCGATGATGCCGCGATCCACCTCCCGCAATGCCGTTTCGACCAGACGCGCGAAGAATGGCGTGGCACCTGCGATCAGCGGCGGTAGCGTGCCGAGAATTCCCAGCGAGGTGCCGGTGATGATTTCGGTCAGCGGCATCATCACGATCAACAGGATGATGAACGGCAACGCCCGGAGCATGTTCACGATCAGGCCGACGGTGGCGTAGACCGACTTGTTTTCGAGCAACTGGCGCGGCGACGTCAGGAACATCAGCACGCCCAGCGGCAGGCCCAGCAGCACGGTGAAGGCCAGCGATACGCCCAGCATGATCAGGGTATCGCCGGTGGCGACCCAGATTTCATACCAGTCGACGTTGGAAAACAGATTGATCAGGGTATCCATCAGCGCAGGATCTCCATGTGAACGTCGGCCGCGGTGAAGCGGGCGAATGCGGCGTCCATGTCGCCGCCGGTAATCGCCAGCGTCAGTTGCCCGTAAGGCGTGTCCTTGATGCGGTCGATGCGGCCGGCCAGGATGCTGTAGTCCACGCCGGTTTCCCGCGCGACGGTGCCCAGCAGCGGCGCGTAGGTCGCTTCGCCCTGAAAGGTCAGGCGCACGATACGGCCCTGCACATGAGCGAAGTCGGTGTTCTGCTCGTTCTCGTCGACCTGTTCGTCTTCCTGAACGAAGCGCCGGGTGGTCGGATGTTTGGGATGCAGAAACACATCGGCAACAGGGCCCTGCTCGACGATCACACCCGCGTCCATCACCGCCACCTGATCGCAGACGCGACGGATCACGTCCATCTCGTGAGTGATCAGGACGATGGTCAGCTTCAGCTCGCGGTTGATCTCGGCCAGCAACTGCAGGACCGACGCCGTGGTTTGCGGGTCGAGGGCGCTGGTGGCCTCATCGCACAGCAGAATCTTTGGCTTGGTCGCCAGCGCACGAGCGATGCCGACGCGCTGCTTCTGACCGCCGGACAATTGCGCGGGGTACTTTTTTGCGTGGTCGGACAGCCCGACACGGGCCAGCAACTCCGCCACTCGCTGGTCGATCTGCGCGCGGGACATGTCCCCGGCCAGGGTCAGCGGCATGGCGACGTTGTCGGCGACGGTCCTGGACGACAGCAGGTTGAAGTGCTGGAAGATCATTCCGACCTGTCGACGAAAACCCCGCAAGCCGTCGGCATCCAGGGCGGTGACATCGACGTCATCCACCAGAATCCTGCCGCCGCTTGGCGCTTCCAGGCGGTTGATCAGGCGTAGCAGGGTGCTTTTGCCCGCACCGGAGTGGCCGATCAGGCCAAACACCTGGCCGTCTTCGACGCGCAGGCTGGTCGGGTGCAGCGCGGGGATTTCCCTGTCGGCGACCCGATAGGTTTTATGGACGTTTTGAAACTCGATCACTTAGCGAACCTTGTGGGGCGCGGTAGAAAAAACAGCATGCGAGAAAGGTCTCGAGCACACTGCTGGGCGATGCCATTTCGGCCGTTTATCGCCTCGGCTGGATAAACCGGGCGCGCATTTTAGCCTGTCAGGCCGGGGTTGGGCCCAGAATTCTTAGCATTTATTTAGCGGACCACCTGCCAAACGGTCATATCGCCAAATACCGCGGGTCTGACCTGGGCTGAAGCAACGTTAGACCAAAGGTCAGAAAAAACACGGAACGGCCCTTTTTTCTCTCAGTCACTAATTAAGCGCCGCGATTTCCCCTGTCTCCTGTCCGGGAAATCCTTGCTTAACGAGCTTATTCCGCCTTTCGCCTATGGAAGAACGAGAAAGAGCCGCCTGAACCGAGGAGTTTTGAACCGATGGCTACAAAGAAACCAGCACCTGTAAGTCCGACATCCACGAGTGACCTTGCCGGTACCGATACCTTGGATCGCGGCAACACCAACGAGAAACTCGAAAGTCTGGAGCAGTTTCGCTCAGACGCTACAGGGCAAGCTCTGCGCACCAATCAAGGCGTGAAAGTCGCCGACAACCAGAACACGTTGAAAGTCGGCAGCCGCGGCCCGTCGCTGCTTGAAGACTTCATCATGCGCGAGAAGATCACGCATTTTGACCATGAACGCATTCCGGAGCGCATCGTTCACGCACGCGGCGCCGCCGCCCACGGCTACTTTCAGACCTACGAGAACCATTCCGCGCTGAGCAAGGCCGAGTTCCTGCGTGATCCGGGCAAGAAAACTCCGGTGTTCGTGCGCTTCTCCACGGTACAGGGCCCACGCGGATCCGGTGATACCGTACGTGACGTACGTGGCTTTGCGGTCAAGTTTTATACGGGCGAAGGCAATTACGACCTGGTCGGCAACAACATGCCGGTGTTCTTTATCCAGGACGCGATCAAGTTTCCAGACTTCGTGCATGCGGTGAAACCCGAGCCCCATAACGAAATCCCTACCGGCGGATCGGCGCATGACACTTTTTGGGACTTCGTCTCGCTGGTGCCCGAGTCCGCGCACATGGTGCTCTGGACCATGTCCGACCGGGCGATTCCGAAAAACCTGCGGAGCATGCAGGGCTTCGGCATTCATACCTTCCGCATGATCAACACCGAGGGTAAATCCTCGTTTGTGAAATTCCACTGGAAGCCCAAGTACGGCACTTGCTCGTTGCTTTGGGACGAAGCCCAGAAGCTCGCGGGCAAAGACACGGACTTCCACCGCCGTGACCTGTGGGAGTCCATCGAGTCAGGTGACTATCCTGAGTGGGAGCTGGGCGTACAGATTGTCGCCGAAGAAGACGAGCACAAGTTCGACTTCGACCTGCTCGACCCGACCAAGATCATTCCGGAAGAAATGGTGCCGGTGACGCCGCTGGGCAAAATGGTGCTCAATCGCAACCCGGACAATTATTTTGCCGAAACCGAGCAGGTCGCTTTCTGCCCCGGCCACGTTGTTCCAGGCATCGACTTCTCCAATGACCCGTTGCTGCAGGGCCGTTTGTTCTCCTACACCGATACGCAGATCAGCCGCCTCGGTGGCCCGAACTTCCATGAGATCCCGATCAACCGCCCGGTTTCGCCGAACCACAGCGGGCAGCGCGATGCTCAGCACCGCATGACCATCGACAAGGGCCGCGCTTCCTATGAGCCGAACTCCATCGATGGCGGCTGGCCGAAAGAAACACCGGCCGGCCCACAGGATGGCGGCTTCGAGACTTACCAGGAGCGCGTTGAAGCTCACAAGGTGCGTGAGCGCAGTCCATCGTTTGGCGATCACTTCTCGCAAGCCACACTGTTCTTCAACAGCATGAGCGAGCACGAGAAAGAGCACATCATCGCGGCGTACAGCTTTGAGCTCGGCAAGGTCGAGCGCGAGCACATTCGCGCACGTCAGGTGAACGAGATTCTGGCGAACATCGACATGACCCTGGCCACGCGCGTCGCCGAGAACCTCGGGTTGCCTGCGCCAACGGGTCCAACGGTTAAACCCCAGAAGACCGGCAAGCCGACGGTGGATCAGTCGCCATTGCTGAGTCAGGCTAATCTGCTGCCGCCTGATATCGCTTCTCGCAAAGTGGCGATCCTGGTTGCAGACGGTGTAGATGAGAAGGCGGTCGCAACCATGAAGGCTGCGCTGGAAGCCGAGGCGGCTCATGCGAAGGTACTGGGCCCGACCTCTGCGCCTGTGAAAACGGCTGACGGCGGAACGTTGGCTGTGGATGCGTCGGCCGAGGGGATGCCTTCGATCGCATTCGATGCCGTGTTCATTCCGGGTGGCGCCGCGTCCGTGAAAGCCCTGAGCGGCAACGGGGTTACGCTGCATTACGTACTGGAAGCGTACAAGCATCTCAAAGCGATCGCTTATGCAGGAGACGCCAAAGAGCTGATTGATGCATTGCGTCTGGAACCCGATGCAGGACTGCTAGCCGTTTCGGACAGCAAATCGTTCGGCGCTTTCTTCGACGCGATGAAACAACATCGTGTCTGGGCGCGGGAGCCTAAGGCCAAGGCAATTCCGGCCTAAGGTCAATCGCTGCGGCTCGTTCACCGCGGAACTGTGGGAGATTCTATGTTTGGGGGGCAACCCCCAAACGTTTCGTAGGGTCATACTCTTCCCGTTTCTTCATCAGCGAGAAGGCCACCCCTGCCAGCTTCCTGCTCAATATCGTCAATGCTTCAGTTCTGGCTTTTCCCTCGCCTATTTTCTTCTCGTAATACGGCTTCCATGTCGCCGATCGGCAGGCGGCCATTGAAGCGTTGAAGCCTAGTCGGCGTACCTCAGGGTCGCCTTTTTTGCTTAGCCGGCGGCGACCTGATTTGTTCCCAGAGTCCGACACCCGCAAGTCCAGCCCCAGGTAGGCGATATACGCATCCACATTTTTAAACTCGCCTCGAAGAAAGGCCGCAAACAGCGCTGTGGCGGTCAGGAA
>NZ_FOEO01000018.1 GCF_900110765.1 Pseudomonas sp. NFACC02 | reverse complement strand
GCGGAAGTTGGCGATGGTTTTGAAATCCGGCATCAGGCGCCCGGTCAGCCACATCCGCTCGACATTGCGCTGGGCTTCCCGCTCATGCGGTTGAGATAGCCGTAGATGTAGATTTTCAGCATGACGGCAGGGTGATACCCCGGACGACCCGTTTCAGCCGGTTCGGCGTTTTCAAAGCCCAAGGTGATCAGGTCAAGTTCATCGACGAAGACATCAACAACACGCACCGGGTTGGTGTCGCTGACGTAATCGTCCAGACTTTCGGGAAGTAAGGTGCTCTGACCTCGATGCTCACCTTGGATGAAGCGCTTCATGGGCAATCCTTGCGATGAAATCTTTGGGAATCATAGCAAGGGTTTGGGGGGGGCACACTCTGGGCCGATAGCTGCCAGCCAGAGCTAGCTGCGGCATTCCGCTCAACTTCCTGCTATCACTCTCGCCTGCCCATGGATCCTGCTCGCATCCTGCGACGGAGGCAGGCCAAACACCTTCGCGTAGTCACGGCTGAACTGCGTCGCGCTTTCATAGCCGACCTCGAAAGCAGCCGCCATGACACTCTTCGCATTGGCCACCATCAGTGTTCTGGCCTGGAGCAGGCGCACGCGCTTCTGATACTGCAACGGGCTCAGGTTGGTCACGGCCTTGAAGTGGCGATGGAAGGCCGAGACGCTCATCGACGCCCGCTCGGCCAAGCGCTCGACTCCAATGGGCTGGGCGAAGTCCTGTCGGATCCACTGAACCGCCAGGTTGACACGGGCCATCGCGCTGTCGGGCGCCGCGATCTCTCGCAACATCCAGCCAAGAGGGCCCTGAAGCACGCGGAAAATAATCTCCCGCTCGTACACCGGGGCCAAGGCTGCGATGGCATCGGCGTCACCCATCAGCCTCAACATTCGAACCCAGGCGTCCATGAGTTCAGTGGTCATCGATGCAACCGAAAACCCGGAGTGGGCGTCGACGCGATTGGCAGGTTTGGGCAGCTCGGCGAACAGGGTAGACAACACCGTTGGGTCGAGTGTCAGGCTGACGGCCAGATAGGGCTCCCCAGTTTCGGCGGGGTGCACCGAACCTACGGCAGGCAGGTCGATGGACATGACGAAGTAGGTCGCAGGGTCATAGCGCAGCGTGCGGTCGCCCACGGTCATGCTTTTGCTGCCTTGCAGAATCACGTTGATCATCGGGTCATAGACCGCCGCGAGCATGTGTTCGGGGATCTTGCCCTTGACCATGGCCACGCGAGGAATGCCGGTTTCGGTTCGCCGATTTTCAGCCTTGGCCGCGAGTGACCTGAGTTCGTTCAGTTGATTGTCCATGCCAGGCATGCTGAGGGCAGACGCAAGTGTGCTGCAAGTAAAAAGCAGAAACAGGCAGGTTTTGAACAGAAACGGGTGCGTTCAGTGCCACGGTGATCAGTACGCTGAGTTCCCATTCGAAGCACTGAGGGACAGCACATGAGCGTTATCGTCATTACAGGAGGAAGCCGCGGCATCGGGGCCAGCGCCGCCGAGCATATTGCTCAACGGGGCATGGGCGTCATCCTGACCTACAACAGTCATCCGCAAGCGGCCGCTTCTGTCGTTGAGCGCATTGAGCACGCGGGAGGCAGGGCGGTTGCGCTCAAGCTCGATGTGTCTGACGTTGCAAGCTTCTCCGGGTTTCGCGAGTCGGTGGCACTTGCCCTGCGTGAAACCTGGGACGTCACCACGCTGAATGGCTTGGTCAACAATGCCGGGTTTGGCCTGTTCAACCCCTTGGCCAGCGTCAGCGAAGCGCAGTTTGACGGCCTGTTCAATGTGCATCTCAAAGGCCCGTTCTTCCTCACGCAGACATTGCTGCCGCTGCTGGCGGACGGCGCGAGTATCGTCAACCTCTCCAGCGCGACCACCCGCGTCGCCACGGCGGGTGTGGCGCCTTACGCAGCGTTCAAGGGCGGGCTGGAAGTGCTCACCCGTTACATGGCCAAGGAGTTTGGCGAACGACGGATTCGGGCCAACGCCGTGTCCCCCGGCGCCATTCGCACGGAGCTTGGCGGCGGCTTGAACGACGAGTTCGAGGCCTTGCTGGCGGGGCAGACTGCGCTCGGCAGGGTAGGTGAACCGGAGGACGTCGCACGCGTGATAGCCAGCTTGCTGTCACAGGATGGCGGCTGGATCAACGCCCAGACCATCGAAGTCGGTGGCGGCTACAACATCTGAGCCGCCGGCAGCTACACCATTTGAGGAGTACGCAGTGCTGGATCATGTCTTTTTGTCGGTCAGCGACATCACCCTTTCCATCCGGTTCTATGAAGCGGCGTTGACCCCGTTGGGCATTACCGCGCGCCTCGACTACGACGGCAAGGACGGCCCGCCCGGCCATCCCGACCTCAAAGGCTTCGGCGCCAATAGCCGGATGTTTTTCTGGCTGCGTAAGGGGATCGTTGAAGGACGGGCCGCCCATGTAGGTTTCGTCGCCAAGAGCAAGGCTGAGGTGGACGCCGCCTACGCCGCAGCGATGAAAGAAGGCGCGATCGATAACGGCGCGCCAGGTGTGCGTCTGCATTACGACCCGGATTACTACGCCGCCAATGTGCTGGACCCGGACGGGTACAGCCTCGAATTCGTTTATAAGAAATGGCAGCACGTCCAATGAGCATTCTTCTGATCTACGGCGCCACCGGCTATACCGGTCGCATGGCCGCTGAACGGGCGATGGCGTTGGGCCTGCCGTTCGAAATCGCCGGGCGCGATCACGTGCGTCTTACCGAACTCGCTGCACAACTGGACGTGCCGTTTCGGGTGTTCGATGCCGACGCGGATGCGACAGGCGCGTTGTCCGGTATCTCTGTCCTGCTCAATTTCGCCGGCCCTTTTGCGCACACCGCAGAGCCGTTGATGCGTGCCTGTATCAAGGCCGGGGTCGACTACCTGGACATCACGGCCGAGATCAACGTCTATCGGCTGGCCGAGCGGCTGGGCGCAGAAGCCGCTTCACATCAGGTCATGCTCCTGCCGGGGGTGGGTTGGGACGTCGTGCCGACCGATTCGCTGGCAGTGCATGTCGCCAAGCGTGTCGAACAGCCTTTCGCGCTGAGCATTGCGCTTCAGGTGCCAGGCTCGATGTCCCGTGGCTCGGCCATGAGCGTCAGCGAAATCATGGCGGCAGGGGTGCTGGCGAGGATCGACGGCGAGTTGGTCGCGACACCTGATGCAACGCCGCGACATTTCGACTTCGGTGACGGCCCGGTCCTCTGTGTGCCGCTGTCGTTTGGTGATCTGGTGACGGGCTGGCATTCGACCGGCATCCCGAACATCGCGATGTTCGTGCACATCTCAGGGGATGCGTTTCCAGAAGGCGATCTGTCGCAACTGCCCGATGGCCCGACTTCTGAGGAACGGGAGGCCCATCGCGCCCGAGCATTGGTTGAGGTCATTGGCGTTGACGGAGCAATCGCGCGATCTGTGATCGAGACCGTGAACGGCTATTCCTATACGCCACTGGCCGCAGTGGAGGCGGCGCGGCGGGTGTTGGAAGGTGAACGTCTGTCGGGGTTCGCCACACCCGCTAACGTCTTCGGCGGTGGGTTTGCCGAGAGTATTCGAGGTACGCAGATCAGCGATTTCTGAGGCGGCTCAACCGAGCGCTGTCAGCCTGTGGCCGGTAGGGGAGACTTGAATCTCGCCGCATCCCGCGCAGGAGGCAGGCCAAACAGTCTTGTGTATTCACGGTTGAATTGCGAGGCGCTTTCATAGCCCACGGCATAGGCGATTGACGTCGCGTCCAGCGTGTCGAACAGCAGCAGCCAGCGCGCCCTGAGCAAGCGCAGGCGTTTCTGGTACTGGATCGGCGTCATGGCCGTCACTGATTTGAAGTGCCGGTAGAAAGCGGCAACGCTCATGTCTGCCATGAGTGCCAGCGGCTCTACCCGAAACGGCTCTGTGTAGTGGTCACGAATCCATTGGGTGACGCGGCGGATCTGCGTCATCCGCCCATCCGGACGCGCGACGTCGCGCAAAATACCACCCAACGGTCCCAGCAAGGCGCGGAACAGGATCTCCCGTTCGATCATCGGCGCCAGGATCGCAGCCTCGTGGGGATGATCCATGAGACGCATCATGCGCAGCCACGCATCGATCATTTGTGCAGGCGCCAGAACGCCTTCAAAACAGGTACTCTGCGCTGGCCTCGGCGTCTTGCCTTCGTCCATCAACAGCGTGGCGATCACATCCGGGTCCAGCGTCAGACTGACCGCCAGATAGGGCCGGTCGACCGCGTCTGCATGAATCTGTCCCGTGGCAGGCACATCCAAAGGCACCAGAAAATACTGGCCTGCCGAATACCTGGAAACTTCCTCCCCAATCGACAAGGTCTTGGTGCCCTGGAGTACCAGATGCAGCATCGGTTGATAGACCTGACTCGCACAGGCCTCGGCACGCACCATCGCTACGCGGGGTAGCCCGGTCTCGGTCCACTTGTCTTGCGCGCGCATCACGATGCTGCGCAGTTCTGCCATTGATTGTTCCATGCCGCCCACCGTGAGCCATATCCCAACGCATGGCAAGCCAACTGAGAAGAATAGGCAAGCATGTGCGATTAACCGGCAAACGTCGGCGCCCTCGCTACCTGAATACTGATGGCAAGCGGCGCGTTGCCTTACGGTTTTCATGACCCAAGCGCGACGCAGCCACCTGTCAGGCAACTTCAAAAGGGCACGTCATGAAACTCGAAGGAAAAATAGCGGTGGTCACTGGCGCATCCAAAGGCATCGGCGCCGGGATTGCCAAGGCTTTGGCTGCGCAGGGCGCAACTGTCATCATCAATTACGCCACCAGCCAGGCGGATGCCGATGCTGTGGTTGCCGGGATCGAGGCCAACGGCGGATCAGCGCTCGCCGTGCAAGCCGACATGAGTCAGGCGGCAGATGTGGTGCGCCTGTTTGAAACGGTCCGTGCGACCTACGGCACGCTGGATATTCTGGTCAACAATGCCGGTGTGGCAGTGTTCGAGATGATCGATGACCTGACCGAAGAAGCTTTCCATAAGCAATTCAACCTGAACGTGCTGGGCTATCTGCTGGCGGTGCGCGAGGCGGTCAAACTGCTTGGGTCGAACGGCAGCATCATCAATATCAGCTCGATTCTCAGTACCGACCCCTATCTGGCGTCGAGTGTGTACTCGGCGACCAAGGGCGCGGTCGATACCTTGACCTTCGCACTGGCCAGAGAGTTGGGCGCGCGCGGCATCAGGGTTAATTCGATTCTGCCAGGGCACACGAACACCCCGGCGACTGATGGGAATTTTGCCGGTGAGTTCGGAGAAAAACTGGTGGCTGGAACCCCGCTGGGACGTTTTGGGGAGCCTGAGGACATCGCACCATTGGCCGTTTTTTTGGCGTCCGAGGACTCGCATTGGGTGACGGGCGAATCCATTCGAGCTTCGGGCGGTGTTCGTGGTGTGGGGTACTGACTTGCATGGCTAAATCTGGGTGATAAACATCTTCTATCTAGAGCAAGCGGCGTTGGGTTCGCCAGTGACATTGTCGGGACTATGATCCCGGACTGGCAGCTATCCAGCCTGCGAGCTAGCCAGCTCTTGAGCAATGAAACGCCCCGCCGTCTGCGCAACCTCAATCAGCCGTTTGCGGGGCATGCCATTGCACGCGGCGGCTGATAGCCCGCGCAAGGTGATCGAAAGATAATCGGTAAGGCATTGCGCTTTATCGGGAAGCGCTCGGTCAAGATAATCCCGGATCGCTTTAACGCCCCCATCGGCCAAGGTTTGCGCCATATTGCGGGCGACCTCGTCGTCCGCACGCATACCCTCCGTGATCATGCAGCCTCGCAAGACAGGGTCTTTTCCGTACTGCTTCGCTGCCGCGACCAGCAAAGCGGCAAGAGCTTCAGGCACTGGCCGATCAGGTGCCAGCAGTTTGTCGAGCGGCAGGGCATGCTCGCCGGCGTAACGCAGCATCGCCTTCTCGAACAACTCGGCCTTGCTGCCATACGCAGCGTAGAAGCTGGGCGGTTTGATATCCATAGCTTCGACCAGATCCGTGAGGCTCACCGCGTCAAAGCCGTGCTCGTGGAACATGGCCTGGGCGATGGCGACTCCAGCCTCTCTGTCGAAAGCTGGACGGCGTTGGCGAATTTTGTCGGTCATGGCGATCTCATCGGTGTGGTCGCGAGTGTAGCGGTCGCTATATGACAGAGCAACTGCACTGGCGCTGAATGCCGGACTTATATAGCAATCACTAAATAGCTTGCGTTGCTCGCTGGCGCTATGTAGTGTTCGCTATATAAATTCATCCTTCCTCAGCACACGCAGGAGCATCAGCATGCAGTTCCAGGACAAAGTCGTTCTCGTCACCGGAGGGTCTTCAGGATTGGGCCTCGCTATCGCCCAAGAGCTGGCGGGGCAGGGCGCCACTGTGGTGATTACGGGGCGTCGGCAGGAGCAGCTGAACGAGGCGCTCTCGAAACTAGGAGAGCGGGCCAGCGCGGTGGTTGCGGATGTCTCGGTATTGGCCGATCTGGCGGTGTTGTTCGCCGAAATCAAGCATCGTCATGGTCGGATCGATGTGCTAGTCGCCAACGCCGGTATGGGCGAGATCGCCCCGCTGGGCAGGATCACCGAAGCGTATTTCGACCGCGTGTTCAGTACTAACGTGAAGGGCGTGACTTTCACCGTTCAGGAAGCGCTGCCGCTCATGGCAAAGGGCAGCAGTATTGTCATCATCGGTTCAACGGCTTCCATCGATCCCGGCCCCGGCTTGAGTGTGTACGGCGCGACCAAAGCGGCGCTGCGAACGCTGGTGAGAAGCTGGACGCTCGACATCAAAGGCAGCGGGGTACGCATCAACCTATTAAGCCCCGGCCCGGTGGATACGCAGTCGCTGCGCAATATGCTCGCGGAGCACGCTGATGAAGTGATCAAGTCCCTGAGTGAAAAAAGCACTATCGGGCGTATCGGCCAAGCCCATGAAATTGGCGCCGCCGTGGCGTTCCTTGCCAGTGACGCAGCCAGCTATGTCAACGGCGTGGAATTGTTCGCTGATGGTGGGGCGTCGCAGAGCTAATCCGCCTCGCAGCTAATTGCTCAACGTTAACACAGGTGTACACGCGTCTAGCGTCGAGCTGCTCCCCGCTGGCCAAGATGTTGGCGACCCACGCACCAAAACTTGAGTTCTTCAGAAGTCGTATTGGCTCACAGCCAAGGCCCTGTGCTGAGCGCGTCAACCGTGTGGCCAACGCTGCACCTCCTCTATTTAAGAGCTATTCCCTTGGAGAAAGTCATGAGTAATCAACCGGAACTCCTTGCACGCCTCGCAGCTGAAAGTGCAATTCATCGCTTACATGCCACTTACATCCATCATCTCGACAGCGGAGATTTCGCTGGTGTGGCCGAGGTGCTTCAGCATGCGGTGATTCATGTTCTTGGCAACGAAGCATCCTCGGTAGAGGGGCTTTTGAGGTTCTTCGAAGCGGGCCTTCAGGTTCATGCCGACGGCACGCCTCGCACGTGGCATTCGATCACCAATGTGCTGATCGACGTGTCTTCTTCAGGCGATAAGGCCACTTCGGCAAGCTATTACACGGTGCATCAGCAACTCGACGGTTTTCCTTTGCAGCCCATTTGTGCGGGCAAGTACCTCGATCAGTTCCAGTTGCATGATGGGGAGTGGCGATTCACTCGTCGTGAGGTGACGTTGCGCTTTGCCGGTGACCTACAGCACCACGTCAAGGTGCCTCAAAGCGAAACTGCTGCGCAGCCTGCGTAAAAGCAGCCTCGGCTCATGCCCGTCTTGGCTGAATGGGCGGGCATGAGACGAGTAGTCACATCCTGGTCCGCATTGAGCGCGAAAGCCAAAGTGCCTGTTTGGCAAATGCAACAAGCACGAGTCCATTGAGGAATTACAAAGTGAACAACAAACGACAAGCGTTAGTCACCGGCGCAAACAAAGGGATCGGTCTGGCCATCGCCCAAGGGCTCGCCAAAGCTGGTTTTTTTGTATGGATTGGCGCTCGTGATCGTCTCCGGGGAAAGCAGGCCGTGGCTCAGTTGCGTGGTGAGGGACTCTGCGCAGGAATGCTTGAATTGGACGTGGCAGACGAGGCGAGCGTACAGCGTGCTGCTGTGAAGCTTGCCTGCGAGATTAGTGCGCTAGATATTCTCGTTAACAACGCAGGGATCGCGGTCGACATGACCAAAGCGCCCAGCGAGGTACGGATGGAGGATATGAAAGCTGTTTACGAGGTCAATCTATTCGGGCCTGTTCGTGTTACGCAGGCGTTCTTGCCGCTATTGAAGGCTGCTGTTCAAGCCCGGATCGTAATGATGAGCAGCGGAGTGGGTTCTTTGGCACTGATCACCGATCCGACCTCAATCTACTCCACCGTTAATCTACTCGACTACACCTCGTCCAAAGTCGCACTCAATGCTGTGACGGTTTCCTTCTCAAAGGAACTGGAGCCGTTTGGTATCAAGGTGAACGCAGTTGAGCCAGGGCACGTCCGAACTGATCTCAATGGTAACTCGGGCGTACTATCGCCTGAAGAAGGAGCGGCTACTGCCATCAAGATGGCATTACTTGGTTCTGACGGCCCTACCGGTGGATTTTTTGGAAGTCATGGTCGGCAGCCTTGGTAGTTCCAGCGATGGCCACGGGCTTTCGATAGATCGTTTGTGCGACCCGTACTGAAGAGATACGGGCGTCCGCTTTCGACCTGATTGCTACCTGTCGCGTAAGACTGGATTCACTCAGCGCGCGAATCACTGACATTCAGGATTCATATCACCTACTTCTGCGATATCTGCAATTCACGCACCGCCATTGCCCCCACCCCAAGGGGTGAGTCCAGGGTATAAAGCTGCACACGCAGGCGTCCTGCCAACAGCTCTTCTCGATCCCTTGCCTTGAGAATCAAGCTGTCGCTCGCATAGGTCATATGCGGTTTAAGCAAGTTCCATATAATCGGCCCAGGCCTTTCGTCGAGGCTGCGTGCAAGCGTTACACCTATGACCTGATCGCGGGGAATGTTGCGTGCATGAGCGGTGTAAGCGAGTTTGCCCGTGAGCCTGTCGTAGTCGAAGTTCACTTCGACAGAGGCAATGCGGGTGGTGAGTGGGGTTGCCTGGAACTTCATCAGCGCAGGGGCTTTTCCCGCCTCCAGCGGCGGGGTGGTGAAGGGCGGGTGACGTGGCTGGGTGCTGCGCTCCCAACCATAGGCAAGATTCAGCAGTTCGGACTCGGAAAATTCGTTTCCCAGCAACTCCAGTCCCACCGGCAACTGATCGGTTGTCCAGCCCGCTGGCAGCGCGATAGCGGGTAGACCGGTGCTGGCACTCAGCTGGCAGTTCGTGGCGCCGAACTGCGGTTCTCCGATCAGCGCAGGCTTGCGTTGAATGGTTGGGTAGGCCAAGGCATTCAAATGCTGGTCATGCAGATGCCGGGTTATCAGGAGCTTTAGCGCCTCGCGTTTTTGCAGAACCTTTTTCAACGCTTCCTGGTCACTGGCTTTTTCCAGGTCGACAGCATCGCGAACCCGCAGGCCAGGATCGAGCAACAGATGATCCATGCCTTGAGCAAGTATCTGGCTCAGGCTGTTCACGGGAGCTCCGGGATGCTTGGCGAGATAAGCGGCCAGGTCGTACTTGAATTCGTAGGGGATAATGCTGCTGTCACGCAGCAATTCGTCCAGCTCCGGGATCGAGATTTCGACCACGGTGGCGCCCTCGGTCTTGAGTTGGTCCAGCGCCTTGTCAATGACCTGAGCCACCTCCATGTCCTCGGGGGCGTTTCCAAATAGCCCGCGAATCACGCCTATTCTCGCACCTTTCAAGCTATCGGCCTTGAGTGCCTTGAGATAGGACGGGGGAATATGCCGATTGGCATCAGCGGTGGAAGGGTCGCTGGCATCGCTGCCGACAGTGGCGTCTAGCATGACTGCCAGGTCCGAAACAGTGCGCGCCATGGGACCTGCTACATCCTGCGTCGAGGACAGCGGCATCACGCCGCTGCGGCTGGCTAGACCTCGGGTAGTGCGCAGCCCCACCAGATTCTGATAGGCCGCGGGAATCCGTATGGAGCCGCAGGTATCACTGCCCATACCGGCGGCAGCGAAACTGGCGGCCACTGCCACGGCGGTGCCTCCGCTGGAGCCTCCCGGTGCGCGAGTCGGGTCGTAGGCGTTGCGGGTATAACCCGTCAAGGAAGACACCGTGGTGACACCGGCAGCCAGCTCGTGCATCGTCGTCTTGCCAATGATGACCGCCCCGGCCGCGCGTAATCGCTGCACCTGGTAGGCATCGGCGGTGGGCCGTAGATTGGCGAGTGCTAGGGTGCCGCCGGACGTTGGCATGTCAGCGGTGTCGTAGTTGTCCTTGACCACGATAGGGATCCCGTGGAGCGGGCCGCGCGGCCCTTTCGTGCGGCGTTCTTCGTCGAGGCGCTCTGCGTCCAGCAGCGCGTTCGGATTGAGACTGACCATGGCATTGAGCGCCGGCCCCTGTTGATCGTAAGCATTGATCCTTGCCAGGTATTGTTCCACCAGCTCATGCGAGCTGATCGTGCCGGCGCTCATTGCCGCCTGCAACTCGCTGATCGAGGCTTCATATACAGAAGGTGCCGGACTCGCTTTTACCGCTTGGGTATTGGCTGCCAGCCCGAGGCAGGCAATAGCGCAGAGTGAACCCGATGTTCTGCGTGTAAGTGAGAAGGCGTTTGTCACGCGCAGTGTTTTCATGAGACTCAGCCCTTATGCCGTGAGGTCGCTATTGCGCCGGGTGATCACATGTCCGGCCCGGGCGCCCTGGTGCCGGCCTTCTCTCCAGGTGACCTGACCGTTGACGATGACGACCTCTATGCCTTCGGCAGGTGCGGTGGGGTGGTCATAGTCGGCGACGTCGCGCACGGTCAGCGGGTCGAACACCACGATGTCGGCTTGGTTGCCCACGGCAAGAATGCCGCGCTTGTCGAGGTTGAAATTGCGCGCGGTCAGCCCGGTCATCTTCCAGACTGCCGTTTCCAGCTCAAACAGGCCGAGGTCACGGCTGTAGTGCCCTAGGATTCGAGGAAAGGTGCCCCAAAGGCGCGGGTGCGGTTTCTCGCCCGTTGGGATGCCGTCGGAGCCGATCATGGTTTCATCGAAGGCGAGAATATTCTGCACGTCTTCTTCATCCATGCCGAAGTAGATCGCACTGGCTGGCTGCAGGCGCGCGGCCGCCTCGACCTTGCTGACACCCCACTCGGTGGCGATGTCGTCGAGGTCGCGGCCGGTGTGTTCGGGATGCGGCTCGCTGGAAGCAATCAATACGCGCCCCTGCAAGCGATTCGGATCGGTATGGAGCATGGTCGAACTGGCGTTGTAGGGGTAGCAGTCCAGAGCAATGCATTGGCACTTCATTGCTTCGCGAATGATCGGCAAGGTAATTACCGATTTGCCGAAGTTCTGCCGGCGTTGCAGCTTGTGGTGGGAGATCACCACCGGGCTGTCCAGTTCTCGACCGATATGAAAGCTCTCCTCCAGTGACGCCAGGGTGTTGTCCGCCTCATCGCGCATGTGTGTCACGTAGAGTGCTCCACTGCCGGTTAGCGGCCTGCAGACGTCGATGATTTCCTGGGTCGGGGCGTGTGCTGCCGGTGGGTAATAGGTACCGGTGGAAATGCCGATTGCGCCCGCTACCAGGGCCTCCTCCAGCAGCGCCTGCATGGCACCGATCTCTGTAGGGTCCGCGGCGCGTTCAAGCGAGTCCATGGTCATGACGCGCAAGGTGGAATGCCCGACCATGGCCGCGACGTTGACCGCCGAGGGGGACTGGCGCAGCGCGTCAAGATAGCCCTTGAAGGTGGAAAAGCGCGCGCCGTCGGTGTCATCTAGCAGGTTGAGCGGCGAGGGCAAGTCACTGTCCTGGCGCAATGGCGCAATGCTGATGCCGCAGTTGCCGGTGATCACGGTGGTGACCCCTTGGGACACCTTGAACGTCATGTCGGGCTGGGACAGCACGGCCTGGTCATCATGGGTGTGGGAGTCGATGAAGCCCGGTGCGACCACCTTGCCCGTGGCATCGATACGCTGGTTGGCCTGGAAGGCCGACAGGTCCCCGAGTGCGCTGATACGCCCATCGATAATGCCCAGGTCAGCGCGGTAGCGAGGTGCCTTGCTACCGTCTATGACCATGCCGCCTTCAATGATGAGGTCGAACGGGTGATCGTTACGCATGTGCTTGTCCTGCTTGTTGTTGGAGGATAGGTGCGGGATTGCGCCAGGTCAGGGCGATAACAAAGGCCGTCATGGCCGCGGCGACAAGGAACCAGAAGGCCGCCATGTAGGAACCGTTGAAGGCTACGATCAGGCTGCCCATGATGATCGGGGCGACGGAGCCGGCCATCTGTCCGCCGAAATTTATCAGCCCCGTGGTGCTGCCAATCAAGTGCGAGGAAAAGCGTTTGAGCGGCACGGAAAACACCGTGGCATAGATGAAGTTGAACGACAGCAGGCAGAGGGTCCAGTACACCACCAGCAACGTGATTGAAGTGGTGCTGATCATCAGCGAGAGAAAGATGGCGCAGCACAACGAGCCGCCCATCATGAAGTGTCGTTCACGGTCTTGACCGACCTTGTCGAGCAACCAGCCCACGGCGTTGGTACCCAGGAATGCGATCAAGTAGGGAATCGCGGAGGCCAGGCCGATATGCAGCAAGTCGATCTGGTATTGCTTCGTGAGGTAGGACGGCATCCAGGAGATCATGCCAATGTAGAGAATGCTGGTGCAGAACCAGATTGCCGTGAGCTTGAGCGCCGCCGGGTTGCGGATCAGTTCGCGCAAAGGGTTGCCCGTCTGGATGGTTTTGGTTTTGGTTTTCTGTTGCTGTGCGATGCCGCTCCTGAGTGCCAGCCACAAGACCACTGACACCAGCAGGCCCACGCCCGCCAGCAACTGGAATGCTTCACGCCAGCCCCAATAGACGACAACTAGCGCCACCAGCCCTGAGCCGACCGCATTGCCAAGAAATACCGTGGAAATCAGAAAGGACTTGGCTCGTGCGCGCTCCTGCTTGGGGAACACTTCGGCAACGGTCACCGAACTTGCCGGTGAAAAGCAGCCCTCACCCATACCGAAGAGAAAGCGGATCAACAGTAGCGACGCGAAGGACCACGCCACACTGGTCAGGCCGGTGAACACCGACCATGCGATTACACAACCCACCACCACGAGGCGTGAACCATAGCGGTCCGACATCCAGCCACCCAACAGTTGCGTGAGTGCGTAACTGACATAAAACGCACTCAGCACCATGCCCGCTTGCCGTGCATCCAGTGCAAATTCCTGGCCGATGGGGATGATCGCCGTGCTCATCACAATCCGGTCGGCATAACCGACTGCCCACGCCAGGAACAGGGCGCTGAGGCAAATTAGCTTCTGCGTTTTGCTGCTTGTTTCACTGAGACTCTTCATACGTTTTCGCTCTACCTGGATGTTGTTTTAATAGGCAGTGAAGGTTGAAACGCTTGCGCTACAGCTGTTGTTTTAGGGGAGTGGGTGTTACATCACACCTGGATGTTTTCGTGGCCGCGATCATCTCGCTCAAGCGCTGGGCGCTGGCACAGGCAAGGGTGAAGCCCAATGCGCCGTGGCCCAGGTTCAGCCATAAATTGCGGTACGGCGTGGTGCCCACCATGGGCACGCCGCTGGGTGTTGCCGGGCGCATGCCGGCCCATTCCAGTGCCTGCGAGTAATCGCCGCCGTGGGGAAAGAGTGCTGAAGCGGCCTGGCGAATGCTGTCGATTCTTCGGCGGTCGATGCAGGGATCGAAGCCGACGATGTCGACCATGGCGGCGACGCGCAACTGCTGGCCGAGGCGTGCGAAAACGACTTTGCGGTCATAGTCGGTGACACTCACCTCGGGCGCTTGATGCACAGGCAGAATGGGGACGCTCAGGCTGTATCCCTTCAGCGGATAAACCGGAATTCGCATGCCAGGCAGCGCCAGTGCCGCGCTGCGATAACCGGTGCTCAACACCAGCTGTTGCACCGGCAGCACCTGATCACCTAGTTCCACCGCCTGCACCTTGCCCCCGACCTCGCGGATGCGCGTTACCGCTTGGCCGAGGATAAAGTTGCACAGCCCAGAAGCCCGCAACCGCTCTGCCAGCAACAGGCAGAACTGATGGCAATCGCCGACTTCTTCATCCGGGGTAAAAATGCCACCCACAAACGGCGCGTTTGCCAGCGTCGGCTCGAGATCGAACAGTTCGTTCGGGCTTAGCACCTGCTGGGTCTGGGGTTCGCAAAGCCGGGTGCGGGCATGGGAAAAACTGCTCCTGGAGCGGAACGTCACCAGCTTGCCGTTGCGTCGCCAGCCGAACTCCCCCAGTGCGTCTTCTTCGCGCCAGGTGTTCAGCACCTGCTGGCTCTGCAGCGCCAGGCGGTAAAGCTGTTCTGCATTGCGACGGTTGACCGAACCTCGGCAGGCGCCGAGGAAAGCCATCATCCAGCGCCACTGCCGCAGATCCATGCGCGGGCGCAGCTTGAGCGGTGAGTCACCTTGCAGCATCCAGCCCAGGGCCTGCAACGGCACACCAGCATCGGCCAGTGGCGCCACGTAGCGATAGGACAGTTGCCCGCCGTTGGCAAAGCTGGCCTGGCGGGCGAGGTCTGGTTGCGCATCGATCAGGTTTACCCGCAGTCCTTGACGCACCAGGGCATAAGCTGTCGTCAGGCCAATCACGCCACCACCGATGATGCACACACGCTGAGTCATGAGCCGTTCCTTATCTGCAAGCAAGCTTCACAGTAATGGGCATGACAGCGGGCCGATAATGAATAAAGATAGGCCGGGTATAGATAAAGGTTATGGGTTAAAAACATGCGACTCAGACATATCGAGGTGTTCCAGGCGATTCGCCAGGCGGGCTCCATCAGCGGGGCGGCCCAACTGCTGCATATCAGCCAGCCCGCGGTGACCAAAACCCTTCAGCACGCCGAATCGCAGCTGGGTTTCGCTTTGTTTTTGCGGGTCAAGGGCAAACTTCTGGTGACGCCCGAAGCGCTTGAGTTGGAGCGCGAAGTGAACAAGGTGACGGCCAGTGTCGACGGTGTGCGGCGGCTGGCCGAGAACCTGCGCCACCAACCCGGGCAGACCTTGCGCATCGGTGCAACACCGGCGCTGGCGTTTTCGTTGTTGCCGACCCTGATCAGTGAATGGTCTCGGCGCTATCCCGGCACTTCGTGCGAGTTGGCCAGCCTGCACAGTCAGGAGCTGGTGCAGAATCTTTTCATGCGTGAAATCGATATCGGCCTGACCCTGCGCTACCCCGATCATCCGGGCTTGAATGTGCAACCCCTGGCCGAGAGTTTCCTGGTGGCGTTGGCGCCACGGGACTATTGGACGCCCCAACAGCAAGCATTGCCGTTGCCGGTCGAGGAGCTCAGTAATGCGCCGCTGATTGGGTTGTCCCATGCCGATCCTCTGTTTGCCCAGCTGGGTCTGTACCTGAACACCATTGATCCGCCACCGCGGACGGCCATTCGCGTGCAGACCTACTCGTTGGCGAGCGCGCTGGTGGCGTCCGGCACGGGGCTCGCGGTCGTTGACCCGTTCACCGCCCTCAGCGCGCCGCCCGAACGCACGGCGATACGCACCCTGACGCCTTCATGGCCAGTGACGCTGTTCGCCATGACCCGGGCCAATGAGCCACACCCTCATATCCTCGACAGCCTGATCGCGCTGTTGGGTGAACAGGCCCGTCGCCTCCTGGCGTCAATCCGCCAGTGAGGCGCGATCTTGCTGATTGAGCAGGCGCTCCACTCGACGGGCATGGTGCAACAAGACCTGATCGACATTATTGCGGCCGGATAGCATGAAACCGGTCGGCGCGTGGCCGGGGCGGTGCATGGGCAGGGAAATCGAGCATCCGTCGAACAGGTTGACCATCGCGGGATTTCGCAGCATCAGGCGATTGAACCGGGTATACGCCGGTTCATCTTCCAGGGCGCTGATGGCTGGCGCTACGATCGGAGTCGTGGGCATTGCGAACAGGTCGAAGCCGCTCAGTGACTGGGTAATCTCGGCGATGAACCGGTGACGCAGACGGTGCAGTTCGCGGTATTGCTCTGGCGTGATGTGGCGGCCCGAATCAATGCGCGATAGCACGCGTGGGTCGTATCGAGACCGATCCAATCCTCTACGTTGGGCATGCCAGTGCCAGGACTCATAGGCGCTGAAGCCGCCGTTGGCATGCAGGGCAGGCACGCAATCCAGGGCTGTCAGTTCTCGCCGCTCGACCTGCACGCCATCGGCCCGCAGCCGCATCAGCGCCCGTTCGAAATCGTCCGCGACGGTTTGATCAGTGTCCAGCGAGGCCAGCGATTGCGGCACCAACAAACGCAACGGCCGCTTTTCATCGATTGGTCGAGGTTCGATACTTCGGCCAGACATGATCGAATAAAGAATCTCGCAACAGTCGACACTCATCGCCAACGGGCCGACGCTGTCCAGGGTCGTGGACAACGGCAGGACGCCCTGCCTGTTGATATGCGCGGCGCTGGGCTTGTAGCCCACCACGCCGCACAGCGCTGCCGGGATACGGCAGGAGCCGCCGGTGTCAGTACCGATCGCCGCCGCGGCCATCTGGTCGCTGACGGCGACCGCTGCCCCCGAAGAGGAGCCACCCGGGATCAGGCCGATTTCCCGCTGGAACGGGTTACTCGCCGTGCCGTGATGAGGGTTGAGTCCCACCCCTGAGTAAGCGAATTCGCTCATGTGGGTTTGCCCCAGCACAATGAACCCGGCGGTTTTCAAGCGAGTGATCAGCGGCGCATCGGCTTTGGCGGGCGGGACGTCGTTCAATACCACCGAGCCTGCCCGCGTGGGGTGGCCGAGGAGGTCCATGTTGTCCTTTACACAGATCGCAATGCCGGCATAGGGTGAAGGGCACAGACCCTGGCGACGCAGTGCGTCCTGGCGACCGGCCTCGGCCAGCGCGGCCTCGGCCTGCACCTGTCGAAAGACTCTCGGACCCTCGCCCTGGGGATTTGCGATTCGCGCGAGGCATTGCTCCACCAACGCGCGACTGGTTGTCTGGCCGTTGGCCAATTGCTGCGCCAGGCTGTTCAGCGTCTGTCTCATGGATCAGTCCTCATGAGGGCCGAATCCATGATCAATGGCGGCGTGGAACGCGGCGTCCAGCGCACAGGCGATTTCCCCGATCAACACGGTGGTTTCAGGGATCAAGCGACCCATGGTGATAAAGCCATGGATCTGACCCGGGAAATGCCGCTCGATGACCCTCACGCCGGCCTCACGCAAGCGTTCTCCATAGTCGCGCCCTTCGTCTTCCAGCGGATCGCAGCCGCAGGTGACCAGGTAGGTCGGTGCCACGCCAGTCAGGTCTGTCGCCAGCAGCGGTGATGCGCGCCAGTCGAGGCGATCCGCCTCGGTGCGCAGATACTGGGCTTGGGTCCACGCCAGCGTGGCAGCGGTGAGGGGGGGCTCCAGCGCCAGTTTCTGTTGCGAGGTATGGCTGCCGTGGAAGTCGGTGGCCGGATAAATCAGTGCCTGCAGCGCCAGGGGCGGATGGTCGGCGTCCTTGGCCATCAGCGCGACTACGGCCGCCAGGTTACCCCCGGCGCTGTCTCCGCCAACCGCCAGCTTGCTTGCATCAATGCCCAGGTGCGGGGCCTGTGCACGGACAAAATTCAAGGCCGCGAAGGCGTCGTCAACCGCAGCGGGAAACTTGTGTTCCGGCGCCAGTCGGTAGTCCACGGCAATCACAATGCAGCGAGCCAGCAGGGCGAGTTGGCGGCAGACCACGTCGTGGGTTTCCAGGTCACCGACAACCCATCCTCCCGAATGAAAGAACAGCAGCGCGGGCAGGGCACTGCCGGTTTGCGCCTCTATGCCGCGATAGAGCCTGAGCGGGATGTCGCCACCCGGTCCAGGTGCTACCAGATCCTCAATCGCCGCAATCTGCGGTGCTGGCGAAGCAAGGGCGAGGCGGCTGTTGCGAAACGCCGCTCGGGCCTGTTCGGCACTGGGCTCGCCCGCAACGGCAGGTGTCTGGCGCATCAAGGCCACCACCCGCGCTGCGCCAGGGTCTAGCTTTCTGCGCGCAATGCTACTCATGTCCGCACCTGGGCGATGGCTTCGATTTCTACGAGGGCGTTGTCGGCTGCCAGGCCGGCGATCACCGTCGAACGGGTGGGTTTGTGCGCGCCGAATGCCTGGGCATAGGCTGCGTTGAAGGCTGCAAAGTCTTCGCGGCGGGTGATGAATACGGTGGTCTTGACGATGTCTTCGAGACCCAGGCCATGGGGTTCTAGAATGCTTTGCAGGCGTGCGATGACGGTCAGGGTTTGCGCGGTGATATCACCTTCGATCACGCCCTGTTGATTGAATGCCAGTTGCCCGGACGTGAACACCAGATGATGGGCTTGCAGGGTCGAGGAGAGGTGCGGGGTCGTCATGGGAGTGTCCTTGGGTCGGGAAAATTATTCGAAATGCCAGGCAAAACCACTGCCCAGGCGCTGCACGCGGCCAGCCGAGGTGCCGGCGAAATGCGAGCTGAAATACAAGGCGTTGTGGTCGGCGAGATAGTTCAGCAACCACTGACGCGAGCGATTTGCCGCTTCCGGCAGGTCGCAGAAGCACGATGCCCACAGCGGATGTGCCACCTGTATGGGGTGGTGCATGACATCGCCGCCGAACATGGCCGTTTCACCGCCCGAATGCAGGCTGATGGACATGTGCCCGACGCTGTGGCCCTGGGTCGGGTGGAAGTGGAAATCATCGAGAAACGGCCCGCCGTCGACACCGATCATCACCGCCTGACCGGCGTCGATGACCGGTAGCACGCTGTCGACGAAGGCCGCATGACCGATGCTCTGGCGACCGGCGTCGCTGAGAAAGTATTCATACTCCGCTTGCGGGAACACATATTTGGCATTCGGGAAAGTCGGCACCCACTGGCCGTCGACCAGTCGGGTGTTCCAGCCGATATGGTCGATATGCAGGTGCGTCAATAATACGAAATCGACCTCTTCGGGCGTGACACCCGCGGCCGCCAGGCGTTCCAGCCACGGCTCGTCGAGCTGGTGGAATATAGGCAGTTCCGGGCGCGGCTTGGCGTTGCCTACTCCGGTGTCGACCAGCACCGTATACTTCGGTGTTTTGATCACCCAGGTATGCACGCTGATGATCAGCTTCTGGCCTGCGGCGTCGAGATTGTCGGGCACCAGCCACGGCCGGTGTGTTTCCACGGTCTCGTGGTTCCACAATGGAAGCAGGGCATTGGGCGAAAAGTCGTCGAACAGCTTTTCCGGGACCCGGGTGATGCTCGTCGTTCCTAGTGTGTAGTAACGGTCAGTCATGTTAAAGTCTCGATGATACTGGTCGGTATCATAATGATACTGGTCGGTATCATCGTCAAGAGGAGCCTATGCCAAAAGACCTTCCCAAGTTGCCGCCACGCGAGCGAATCCTGGCCGCCGCCGATGAGCTTTTTTATCGGGACGGTATTCGCGGTGTCGGTGTTGAAGCCATTGCTGCCCATGCAGGCACCACCAAAATGGGCATTTATCGGCATTTTGCGAACAAGGATGCGTTGGTCGCAGAGTGGCTGCGGCTTGAGTCGCAGGCCTATTCGGATGTGCTGGATCGCCTCAAGTCACAGCATCCAGAGGACGCCAAGGCGCAGTTGCTGGGGTGGGCACAGTTCATTGCCAGTCGGTTGGCGATCGAGGCGGATCGGGGTTGTTGTTTCGCCAATTCGGTGGCTGAGCTGCCGGACCGGGCTCACCCGGCCTGGGTGGTGATCGAGGCGCATTCCCGCGACTTGAGCGAGCGTTTGATTGACCTGTGTACGCAAGCCGGGCTGGCTGAGCCCGAGCACGTCGCCAGCGAAATCATCTTTATTCTCGATGGTGCTCAACTGGCGGCCCAGAGCCGCGGTGATGCGCAAAAAGTCGGTGAGCGCCTGGTGAGTATCGTCAGGCGCCTGGTGCAATAGGTGCTGATTCTATAGCGCTATCGAATAGCTCAGGATCAAGCGGTTCTGGGTGACTGGATTCAAGGGCAATCATAAAAGCTTCAAGTGCAGGGCTGTCGTTATTGGAGGTTCAAGCCTTCAGTTCGCCAGGGCGGCGATGACCTGAATCTCGACCCGGTAGGCCGCATTGGGAAAGCGGGCTTGCACGCAGGCGCGAGCCGGTGGCTCGAAACCTTCTAACCAGGCGTCCCAGACACCGTTCATGGCGGCAAAATCCTCTACGTCCGCCAGCCAGATTTGTGCTGACAACAGCTGGTGCCGACCCGAGCCGACAACCTCGAGCAGCCCATCGATCTTGTCGAGAATGTCCCGCGTCTGGGCTTCGATGCCTTCCTTGAGTTGTGAGGTTTGCCCTGAGAGATAGACAGTGTTCTGGTGCACCACGGCTTGGGTCAGGCGCGCGCCGATGCCCACTCGTTGAATGTTCATGCTTGGGATTTCCGTTTGCTGCGACAGTGAAAGGAGCGTCAGGCCTGGGCCCGGCGGGCGGCCATGAAGTAGAGCAGGGTGCTGAGCAGGGCGGCCGTCACACCGACACCGCTGAGGGCGATACCCAGGCTGTTTTCGACACCCGGCATGGACTGGGTAAGATAACCCACGGCGAATGGGCCGATGCCGCCACCGACGATGTTGGTCAGGAACACCAACAGCGCAATGGACCGGCCACGCATGCGATTGGGGATGGCGACCTGCACCGGGATCGGCGCCAGCGCCATGACGATACTGGCCGAGAAGGCACAGAGTGCGTAGGCGCCAATGTTCCAGCCAAACGTGGGGAGCAAGGGGGCGAACAACGCCAGGGGGATCAGTGCGCAGGAGGCGAGGGCAGACGTCTTGAGGGCTTTGGGCACGGTTTGCTGGTCACTCATCCGGCTGCCCAGATAACGCGCGAACATCACGCCGCAAATCCCGCCGAGCATGTACAAGGGCCCTGCGAGTTTGCCCACTTGACTGGCTTCCATCGCATACTTGCGAATGAGCAGGGTGGCGAACCAGGCTGTGTGGGAATAGAACAGCGTGATCAGGCTCATGTAGGCCAGGAAATACGGCGTACAAAAGCGATTGCGTACAAACAGCTCCTTGAGCACCTCCATCATCGGCGGCGCTTGTTCCGCCACCTCGGCGCTCGCCAGGGCCCTGGTTTCGGTGCGCGCCGGTTCGCGCACGCTGAACGCCACCAGCAACGCCAGCGGCAGGCCCGCAAGGCCCACGGTCAGAAAGATGAACTGCCATGGATGCAGGGCGACGCCCAGCACACTGATCACACCCTCGGTATGCGACAGCCAGCCCAGCAGCAAGCCGCCACCTGCCAATGCCACGCCGCTGCCGATGTAAGGGCCGAGCATGAAGATGCTGGTGGGGCGCGAGACTTTGCGCGGCGAGTACAGGTCGGCGAAAATCGACAGCACCGCCGGGCTCAAGCCCGCTTCGGCAATCGCGGTACCGGCGCGCCAGAACAGCAGTTCGCTGAAACTGTCCGCGGTCGCGCACAGGGCCGTGCAGAGTGCCCAGATGGCCACACAGGCCGCGATCAGTCGAACTCGATGGGTACGGTCAACCAGTCGGGCCACCACGACACCCGCGGTGGCGTAGCACAAGGTGAAGGCAAAGCCCTGCAGCAGGCCGATCTGGGTATCGCTCAAGGCCAGCGTGGCTTTGATCGGCTGCACCAGGATGCTGACGATCTGCCGGTCAATATAGGAAAACACGAAACACAGGAAGAACAGGCCGACGGTGTAACCATTGCGCAGGGCGCTGGCTGAACGCGCAGTGTCGACGTCGAGCGTTTGGGTAATGGACATGATCATGCTCCAGGCTCAAGGACGGTCGGCAGGCTCACTGCCATTGCGACGGGGCGGCAAGGACAGCAATGCAATCGCCGTGTTCGACCGTGGCGAAGGTGCGTGTGCACACCACCTGGCCGGCCTTGGTGAAGTGCAACTGCAGCGGCGCTTCCCAGGGGGCGTGAGGGTCGAACAGGCGCCCGGCCAATTGACCGCTCTGTACGTGCTCGCTCAGTTTGAAGCAAGGCTCGAACACCCCGGCGCGCGTGGCGAACAGGTAATGCTCCGGACCTTCGACCTTGATCAGGCGTGTGGGCGAAGGCGCTGGTGCGGGCTCATCGATCACGCCGAGGCTGCGCAGTACCCGCGCTAAGCCGTCCTCGACAATCCGCAATCCCTCGGGATCGCAACTGCCGCCACCGCCGAACTCCCCGCACAAAAACAACTTGCCCTGGCGCTCGGCGGCTGCACCGTAGGTGCGGTCTTCGCCCAGCAGGTTCATGATCATTGTGGTAGGCGCGGCAAAAGCGTTCACCAGGCGCAGGTATTGATCGTGCTGGGCGGGATCTTGGGGCAAGGCCGCGAGCAGCGTCGGGTAATGCTGGAAAGAAGCGCCCCCTGCGTGCAAGTCGAGGATCACATCGGCGCGGGGGAAGAGTTCGGTGTCGACGTAGTGGGCGATCATTTCAGTGATGCTGCCGTCGCGCCGGCCGGGAAACATTCGGTTCAGATTGCCCTTGTCGATGGGCGAGGTCCGCGAGGCGTTGAGAAAGGCCGGAAAATTCAGCCCCGGCACCACGATCAGCCGGCCCTGGATCTGCATCGTCGGCAAGCGCTGCAGCAGTTTCATCAGGGCTACCGGCCCTTCGTATTCATCGCCATGGTTGCCACCGGTCAAAAGCACAGTAGGGCCGGTGCCCTGCTTGAGTACGGCAATGGGAATCAGGATGCGCCCATAGGCAGAGCGGTCATGGGAGTAAGGCACTTTCAAACTGCCGGTTTGAAAGCCCTCCTGTTCGAAGTCGATATCGGTGCTGATCAGTGATCGAGGAATGTTCATGAGTGGGCTCACCTGCTTTTTATTTTGGGCGGTCAAGGCGCTGTCGGCGCGCCTTCGATACCATCATTGCGCAAGTGTCGATGTAGCGATAATGCCGATGTCTAGCACGAGCGATGCCTTTAAGGCATCGCTACGCGGGTCGACTGATGGCTAGGGTTGCTTGATCATCTGCTGCAATTTTTCCAGGAAGTGCTGCAGCAACGGGTTCTGATTGCTGGCCTGCCAGGCAAACGACAAGGGCATCGAGATGGAAAAATTCTTCAGCCGGATAAACCGCACCAAAGCGGGCGGCCGTCCGGCATTGGCCGAATTGACGATGGCCGCTCCCACGCCGGAAGACACCAACGCCAGGATGGCCGATTCAGTCTGTTCCTGCTGAACGATGCGCAGGCTTACCCCGGCTTGGTGGCAGGCACCGAGCAGGCAATCGTAGTAAGCGGGGTAGACGTAACGGGGAAAGGTCACGAAGGGCAGGTGTGCGACCTCTTTAAGCTCGATGACGTCATCAGGAAGTTGCCAACTGCTGGGGACCGCCAGCATCACATCGTGGTTGACCAGCGTCAGCACCTGGCAAGCTGTCATCAGTGGGGCAAAGGCATAGATGAAGCCACCGTCCAGCGTGCCCTGTTCGATGGCTTGCAACTGTAGCGGGCTGTTGACCGGCATCAGCTCGATGCTGGCTTCGGGTAGTTCGTCCTGGAACGCGCGCAATGCGCTTGGCATGAAACCATCCCAGCCAGCATTTTCGACAAAACCCAGGCGCAGATGCCCCAACCTGCCGCCCGCTACGCGTTTGGCGCTCAGCACGGCGTTGTCCAGGTCGTCGAGGATTTTTTGCACCGAGGCGTGAAAGTACTCACCCGCCTTGGTAAGTTTCAAGCCTCTAGGCAAGCGTTCGAAAAGACTGAAACCCAGCTCTTGCTCAAGGTCCAGCAGTTGCCTGGAAATGGCGGGCTGAGTGATGAAGATGCGCTCGGCTGCCAGACGAATGCTTTTGTATTCGGCAACAGCCATGAAGTAACGCAGGTGGCGCAGTTCCATAACGGCTCTCACAGACACGGACTTTTAAGGCTGCGACTTTGCACGTGGATGGAGATGGCGTCGAGTGGCCCGGGGTGGAATTCAGCAGCAACTTGAAGTTGTCCATTTGAGCGTCATCCGAAGTTCACCGACTGCTTTTGGCCGAATGCTGCCTGTCGCGAAGGGCTGAAAATCGACCCAAAGCTGACGGTGGAGACGGAGCGGTAACGAGAGGAAATGTGCCGCGAGAAAAAATCGTAGTTGCATTTCAACTACCTGCGTTGAGCTTGAGCCTCTCAATTGCCCTGGCGCATCCGTGCTCGGCGGCTTTATTGAGAAAGCTGAGCTGTTCTTGTCTAAGATTATGCGTGGACATTTGAGTCGCAAAATTCATATAAAGGTTGGCGCGAAAGCTTTTTTCGTCGAGCGATACGATTGTATTGCTATTAGAGCGACTGTTGGTATCGCAACTCGGCGTCATGGTGGGTTGGGGGTAGTACCTGCTATACAGAGTTTCATTATTAGGCAACGCATCGATAATTGAACGGAATTCAGGTGTTTTGACTTCATCGAAGCAGTAGAAAAACATCTGCAAACCCGCAGGGGTAAATCCGTTGCTAAAGCTGGATCTCAGGAGAGTGCAGACTTTTTCGGCAACTTCGCTCCGGGATGCAAAGGTCGACGATATCAATGCCAAGCGGTACTGTGCAGCTGGGTTGCCTTCCTCAGCTGAACGCTCGAGCAAAGGCATTCCTTGTTTTATCAGCGTCAGCATTTCATCCCTGTATTGTTCTTTTTTCTGATCAGGGAATTTTTCGTTGGCGGATAGCTGATTTCGAATATTGAAGATATTGTTTTGTATTTCGTCGATCTTGTCTAGATAAGGTAGCGCTTTGAAATACAGCGCTTCGCCGTCGGCGGGTCTTTTGAGATTGTCTTCATTCGCGTTTGTGAGTGTTGCTAAAAAAACAGAAACAATTGCGGAAAAACTCTTGAGGGAAGCTTTTTCCACCTGGAACGTCCTTCTATCTTCGTTGGAATTACGACTGTACCTGAATCGCCCATACGTTGGTAGAAGGCAGAATGACCGCTTTTGGCCGATTCTGTTGAAAAAGTCGAGAGTGGCTTTCAGGGCAGAAAAGTACGCGCCTGAGCTTGAAATCTAGAATCGGCGCAGAGGTATTCAGACTTAGATTTCACCTGGCAGCGCATAAAAAAGACGCTCTCACCGATACTTATTCTGGCAGTTTGAGAAACCCGACTTTTTCAACAGAATCGGCCGAAAGCTGACTATCTGATTGGAAAGGCCGAGCTTGAAGGGTTGATAGGCAGTTGGTACGTTTGGGAACCTCTACTGGTGGGAGCCTGACATGGGAACTGATTCCTCGCTACAGATCGAACGCGCTGCTTATGAGGAGTTTATCTGCCTCTGGAGCCAAGGAAGCTTCGAGCATCAGCGACTGGGGCAAGCGTTCTACAACCATTTCAAGCTACACAAACTCACCGATCAGGCCCGATTGCACGGTCTATACGAGGCCGACGGTGAGAAAGCTTCGGGCTTGATCTTGAGGCTTTTCCACCTTCACTGAGTGGCAGCTATCGACCGATTCTGTTGAAAAAGTCGGGTTGCCCAAAACGCTCGAATATTGATGGATGAAAACACCTCTTTTGCACGCGGTTACGTGAAATCCGACTCCTAAATCTTCTGCCCAAAACTCAGATTTCAATCTCAAGCGCGTACTTTTCTAGCGTGGAATTCGAAGTCGACTTTTTCAACAGAATCGACCCAAAGCGGCCAGAACATGATGTCCGGCCGCGCCAATAAAAGTTAAAGTGCCATCTTTATCACCAAAGAAGTCTGCTCGCATGGATGCTACGTTCTACCGCCTTAGCCGTTTGCCTGTGCTGGGTTGTGCCCTGTTTCTCTCCGGATGCCAGGCTGTTGCACCTGGCAGCGACGCTTCAGCTAAGCCGGACAACGCCCCCGGCGTGAGGGTGTTCAACGCGCTTTTGAATGAACAGCCTTTACCCGCCTCGATCGTGCGCGACGATAAGCGGATCACCTATATCGTGATGACGCCGGAAGGGCAGGCTCTGCGCTACATGGCGAGATTCGATATCAACTGCAGCGGTCCATTCGTGAAAATGGCCTACCGTGGCGAAAAAGGTATGGTGGAGTTTGCTGATCACGACCTCACTGACCTAGACACCTATCTGCAAATTCCCGAACCGCAGCGCCAGCAATTTCTGGACAGTGCCCGGTTCAAACAGATGTGTACCCCTACGGCTGCCGCGGACTGGCGGGTGATCAGCGCGCCCGATCGGCAGGATTGGCATTTGATCGACCTGTCAGGGCTGACACGCACTGCCAGCACCGTAACGTTCTGGACGGCGCAAGTGTTTCCGGTCGAGCAGTTGCAACCAGGGGGCGTCCGTCCATTGTCGCAAGTACGTCGTCAAGTGCTTGCCGACTGCGCCCATCAGCAACTGACGGCGCTCAGCTCGTTCAACATGAGCCTGCAGAACCGGGTGGTCTCAGGCAACGTGAACACCGATCCGCACCCTATGGCCGTAAAGGACTTGCCCATGGAAGATCGCAAGCTGTTCGATGCCGCCTGCTCAGGGCCGCAAGCCTTGGCAGGGTATGCGCCGTATGAGGGCCGCAAACAGGCGTTTTTCGATCTGCCCACTCCCGAGATCGCAGCGTCAGTGGCGACCGCCATCGACACGCTGCAACTGCCGGCGCCGCGCAAAAGCCTGACTCGGCTGCAACTCAGTGCTCGGGAATTTGCTAACGGGAAGTGGTTGGAAGAAACAGGCCGGGGACGCCTGGCGATCAGCAGAAGCTATGTGCCTTTTCAACCCGGTAAACAATTGACCGAAATCGTCAGTACCCGGCAGCTTCAGCTCAGAGAAACGACCTTCCGTGGTTTGATCGAGCTTGCTCAAAACTTAGCCTCGGGCCCGGGGAGAGGCCCTGTATCCGTTAAAGAACGGATGATCACCGATCTGCACTTCTCTGGCGACTGGACATCTATGCCATTGGGCAGCCAGCTGCGTTACACCGTGCAGGAACCACAGTCGCGCTATGGCAAGGCCGATGAGCGGGTCGATACATCATTTACCTGCGATATCGACTCCCGGAGCCCCGCCAGTGCGTTCTATCCAACCCTGTCCGGGAATGCCAAGCGGATCAATTGCTCCGGAAACCACGACCATTGGGGCAAAGGCGTTGCCGTTTACGCCTACCTTGAAGACTATGGTCTGTTCGTCCCGATGCAATTCTTCGGCACGGGCTCTCAGGTGAAGTGGACCATCGAGCTGGCGCAATGAGGCCTGCCGTAAGGTGAACCTGATGTCCACCTCTTCAGCTCCTCTTTGAGCGATTGCGATGTCGGCAGAGAGTCTGTCGTCATACACCACAAGGACTGCCATGCGCATTCGGAAAAAAACTGCTGCCTTGGTCACTGCTGTTCACACTACTCAGTTCTGAAGTGGCGTTGTCGGCTTCAGTCGACAACGCGTTGAGCCTTTTTGAAACTGAGCAGTACAGAGCGTCCATCCATGAAGCGGGTCAGGTATTGGCCGTGTCTCCTGATGACAGCGAGGCCCTTAATATCAAGGCGCTGTCAGTAACTACTCTGGGCGATGACGAGACTGCAATACGCTTGGTATCGCAGGCACTTGAGGCTTCCCGCAAAAATGGACACGCATCGATCGAGCAACAATCGAACTATTGGAACAACCTCGGCTTCTTCAGTCATATGACATTATGGAGCTAGTGTTCCTTGGGGTCGGCCCCTCGGGTGAGCTGTTGAGTGTCTCCTTCTGGCCGCTAGCAGCCGATCATGGCTGACCGCTTTCGACCCTTAGCAGACGTTCGATCGACGATCGCGACCGCCCACAAGTGGAGGCTTGGCCGTCTACGAAACCGGGGGCGATTCAGGGGAACATCTTGCTCACTGCTCCCGAGCATCAGGTCTACCCTGCTGAACGGCGGTATCTCCGCTCGAACAGCTCTACTCAAAGCCCACATTCTCTTGTGACCGGCTCAACAAAGACCGTTGATGGGGGCGTCCCGGTTTGGACATCAACTATTTCCAATGAGCAGCCAGCCTGGGGCGCTCGATGAGTGATTTGGTAGGTCGCTCCAGCCTGGGGGATGAAGCTGCTAACGCTCACACAGCTCCTACGGATAATCGGCTGCGCGACACTTTCTTGCTGCTTAATGCCAGAGCTGAGCGCAGTCAGGTAGATGCGACGATCAGGATCGATAAGAAATGTATTTCTTCCAGTCGAATTTAGATGCACCGCACCGAGGACTCCAGTCCGGTCAGTATCTTGGCAATGTGCGTCATAGAAGGCCCAGTATCCTTGTGGTCCGCCATCGATGAGATTGTTGTCGCCCCACTTGGCTTCAAGCGTCGCATGGGGTGCGTTCGATGCAGGCTGCTGATAATGACCAACACACCCGCCGAGCAATATCAAACAGCACAAAAAAAATATCTATTCAACGGCACATCCCTGGATTAACAATCGGATGTTCCGTTATCGGCCCGCTCAGCTCAAAAAATAGGGTCTTGGTACGCCTGACCAAAACTCAAACCTCGCGCAAGGCTTTGCTCGTGATGGACGAGCCAGTAATGCTGTCTTAGACAACGTGTACTGGCAGCTCTCGGCCAAAAGCGGACGGTTTGAGTCAATTATTGTGGCTGGAGATATCGGAACGTCTGCTTTTTCGGAAGTGGATTGAGCATAGCTTGCTGTCCGCACACCTCTTTGATTGCCGGAAAGGCCTCCTATTGTTACGCAGCCTCGAAGTTACGTAGCTGAAGCACATCTACAACTTCTTCATAGTCGCCTATGCTAGCGTCATGCCTCATTTTTCGGAGACCCGAAGACGCTATGCCTATGGAGTTTGATCGCCTCTATCACGAACTCGGCTACCTGATTGCCGGAATGCCGGACATGAACACTAATCAATGGCAGACCCCTGAAGGGCAACGATGGCTAGGTCGTGCTTCAGCCCTTATTGAGCAGGGTGGCAATCTCATGGATACAGCCACTTTCAACCTTACTGCAGAAAACCTGCACTCCATACGTAGCTACCCTGATTACGTGCAGCAAATAACCGTTGTCCTTAATCGTGCATTGGCCCGTGCGGAACTACAGGCATCACCCTCCGCCCGCGGTGCCTTCATCCCAGTTGGCGAGGCTTTTTCCGCGTTCACCGCCTTATCGAAGATCCTGAGTGAAGCCCGAAGTACAGTTATGTTTGTCGACCCGTATGCGGATGCTAATCTTCTGACCGACTTTGCTGTCCTCGTACCTGAAGGCATCGCAACGATGATTTTGGCAGATGCCAGTGGACGCAAAGTCGCGTTAGCACCCGCGGTAAGACCTTGGTCACAGCAATATGGGGGGGGGACGTCCACTGGAAGCTAGGTTGGCGCCTGATCGATCGCTTCATGACCGGCTGATCATCGTCGATGAGCGGGAGTCTTGGAGCCTTGGGCAATCATTTAATGCTCTGGCCGCCAGAGCGCCTACCAGCATTCTTCGCGCGGCCCCAGAAACGGCTCAACTCAAGATTCAAGCCCACGCGCAGATCTGGCAGACAGCCGATCCGATTCACTGAGATCGCCTGATATGCACTAGATAATCGTCGGTCTTTGGTTTTGTGCTTGATAGATCTCTGCACTTATTTGGTGGCTGCAATCGGCAAGACGTGGTCATTAAACGTCCACAGAATGAGTAGATTCGGGGGGGAGATGGCGCCTCCCAAAAATATCTTGACTGTACCGGGTAGCCTTATGATAGCTTTGAGTCAGAGCTTATAGATAGATTTTTTGTCATGTTTCGTGACATTTGCAAATCTTGTGTGAGTGATTGCTCATACAGTTATCAGCAGTCTTGGCGCCAAAGTAAATGTCTGGCGGACGCTAATGAGTATCTATAAGCTCTCTTTTTTTCATGGATGAATGAATTTGTCTAAATTAGCCATTCTTCGATCCGCGCAGGGCCTACATGACCTTGCGACGCTGCTTACATATGAACCTAAAAAGCTTTCTTATGTAATCTACAAAATGCCGAATCGTTACACCCAATTCACCATTCCGAAAAGTTCCGGCGGCACGCGCTCAATTGCCGCCCCTAGGGAAGAACTAAAAGCTCTACAAGTAAAGGTTTCTAAGTTGTTGCAGCAGTGCATTCACAACATGAATGCTGATCTCAATATAACAACATCACTTTCGCACGGATTTACAATAGGTCATTCCATAATGACCAACGCAGACTTGCATAGAAAAAAACGATATGTTTTCAACATAGATATAGAGAATTTTTTTGGCTCAATACATCGAGGTCGTGTATTTGGCTTTCTTACAAAGAATAAAAGCTTCTCGCTTAATCCAAAAGTAGCACGTGCTTTAGCTCAAGTCGCGTGTCACGAAGATGCTTTGCCTCAGGGGGCACCTTCCTCCCCTGTGTTTTCAAATCTAATAGGCCATCTAATTGATATACGTCTTGTAGAGTTGGCCGCAAAGTTAGGCTGCTCATATTCAAGATATGCTGACGACATTACATTCTCCACTAACAAAAAAACATTCCCAAAAGAAATTGCACTGGTATCGCCAATAAATGGATGGGTGGCCAGTCCTACACTTATAAAGATCGTAGCCAAGTGCGGCTTTACACTCAACCCAAATAAAACCAGAATGCAGTATCAAGAGTCTAGGCAGTCGGTAACAGGACTAACGGTTAATCGAAAAATAAATTCACCTGCAGTGTATCGACACCAAGTTAGGGCGATGGCGCACAATTTGTTCAATACAGGATCTTTTTCCGTACAAGACAAAGATCCAAAACTTAAATCAAAAACTCCAGGCACCATAAATCAACTCGGCGGAATGCTCAGCTATATTTATATGGTGAACAAATTTAATAGATCAAAGATTGTAGAAAATAGCGCAATACGAGAGGAAGATATCAAGCTTAGCGCAATGGAGAAAGTTCACGCCGACTTCTTATTCTACCAAAACTTCTATGCTAACCAGAAAATAACGATACTTTGCGAAGGCAAAACAGACAATATCTACCTGCAGTGTGCAATGAAAAGCCTTGCGAAAAAATATACCATTCTTGCAAAGCTAAATACGGAAGGCAAAGCAGAACTAAATGTTAGATTTTTCAAATATAGCGGCCTTACACACAGATTGCTCGATCTTTATGGCGGAACCGGAGATATTGGGGAATTAATAAAGCGCTATGTCAGCTGCTGTGGCAAATATAAAAATCATCCGTTCAAACACCCTACAATTATTGTGGTAGACAACGATGAAGGTTCCCAAAAAATATTTACAGCACTAAAAGTAGTGACGGGTAACAAATATGTAGTCGGTACAGGAAAAGCGCAAAAATTCGACAAAACCCTTGAGTTTTATTACGTTGCCCAGAATTTATATGTAGTTTTCACGCCATTAAAAATATCTGGTGAAGACACGATGATGGAAGATTTTTTCACCCCGGAAACCCTCAACTCAATCGTGGACGGGCAACGATTTTCTGTGGTTCACAAAGCACCAAATCAACTTGTATATAGCAAGCACACCTTTTCACAAAAAGTTGTAAAGGCAAACCAGAGCAATATAAATTTCATAGGGTTTACCCCTGTCCTAGATCGAATCCAGAACGCAGCCAAACACTTCTACTCTTTGTCTCCATGGAAGTAAGCTAAAACAATAAAACCAATATCACAAAGGTAAAAAAATCAAATTTATTTGGCCGAATTGGAATGTGATAATAATGAAAAAACACGCTGACATTGAAAAAGATTTTTTTAACTTAATTGACATTGAAGATGAATATCTTTCCTTGGTAGTTAAGTGTCACTACTCAATAGATAAAATGCTTGACAAAGCGCTCTTTGAGTCGCTCCCGCAAGCCAGTTCAATCGAGCTTAAACGTATTTCACTACTTCTAAAAGTGGACTTCCTTACCGCAATTGGTGGTCTCAGGCCTCATACTAGAAAGATATTTGAGCTGGCAAATACGGTGAGAAATAAATTTGCTCACGATCCTTATGCGGAATTTGATTATAAGACCGCTGAAAAAGCAAAATTACTATTGTCTTCCCATCAGCCAGTATTGGTTCCCGGCTCCTTTAAAGATGAGAGTGATCCAAAAAATATACTTAAGACCGTCCTTTCTGTATGTTTTTTACAAGCTTCTGTCGCTTATGAAAATTCCTGCCGACAAAAGATATCAAATATCGTTGCTCACCAATTTGTGAAAGAGGCCCTTAATCCTGCGCAACGGAGCGCGCGAACAATAACCGTTGAAGACGATTTCAAAGCTAGATGCGAGAATATGTTGAGTGAGCGTTATCCAGGAATAAGATTCGTCTAACACAAGCTGAACTTATTGTTGAACTTATTAAATCATTACCTAGTGTTAAAATTAAGGTACTGCTATGACATCTCTTATAGCTTGGGTGGCTGTTGATAGTGTCGGGCCAAGTGCGTTGTATTTTGCGAGCGACAGCCGCATCACTTGGTCGGGCCAAACACGATGGGATTTTTGCAAAAAAATATTCAGCTCGAACTCTCAACCTGAGATATTGGGTTTTTGTGGGGATGTTCTTTTCCCCGTGCAGGCGCTCGCCCAGATCACTTCTCTGATTGACTCGGGATGTCTTTATGAAGAATCCGATTCAGCACAAGAAAAATTCATGAAAATCGCAAGTGTGATTATGGATATTTACTCCACATACCCGGCCCCACATTCTGCACCATTCACAATTATTCACGGGGTCAGATTGGGAGAAGGGAACTCGACAAAATTTGAGGTGAGAAAGCTTTCTTGGTCGACGGATAAAAGGTTCAGCATAGAGGTAGTACCAACCAAAGAGAAATATGATAAAGCCGACCCAAAATTACTTATTGCTTTGGGTAGTGGTAAAGGCGTTATCAAAAATATAGAACACTTATGGGAAAAGTCTGATATTGGAGGGACAAGCCGCGCGGTGTTCTCAAGCTTTTGTGAGGCTGTCAATAGTGGCGCAGATATTTGCACTGGAGGAGCGCCACAACTTAGCGTTCTTTATAGGAAAGGAGTCGGCAGGACTCTTGGGTACGTAAGCACTGATGCTACTTACTTTTCGGGGGTTATAATTAATAACAACTACAACTTAAATCATATAAATTTCTATAACTCTTCATTTGAAATTTGCGACCCCGTCACGAGAGTCCGAAAAGATGGTGCCAAACGCCAGCCCAAACCAAAAAATTTAAAAACTTCGGACTTCATGCAAAATCGACTCGGTAAAGAATTCTAAAATAAAATTCTTTACCGAGTGGGTTTCGCCCCCACGATCTTCCGCTTATCAAGCGGTTGCTTTGACTGTCTAAGCTACCGGTCCGATGGTTTTATATCTTATGAATGCTGAGACAGCAAGGACTTTATCGCCATTTGGATCTTTGAGCACATCTGCAGTCAGTGGTTTTAAAAAATTACTCTGGGGAAGCTTACAAGTACAGCTTGACCATTTTCTCTTAATAGTATGCATCTTGGCTGAATTATCCCGTCGGCCATTGGCCGGAAGCTGGCGCTCACAAACGCCCGCTTTTGGCCGCTAGCGGTCGCTTGTGAACGTCCGCTAATGGCCGATAACAGACTCTTCAGTCAGTTGTTCGATTTAGGGAAAGGGTCAACGGGTAGAAGCAGAAAGAAAGATCAGACAATAGAGCGCTCGATTGACGATTGCCGCTGGCAGATTCTGCCTGTCGCTCAGACCGTCGGCATGTACAGCGTCAGGCGCAGGTGAGGCGTATCCGCCGGGTGCATGCTGAGGTATTCAAACGCGCGTAGGGTACCGGACTGGTCGATCAAGTGTTTACGTCCTGTCCCCTGTGTGACGATGTCGTGCCTCTGCCACCAGTTGGCGAAGCACGCAGAGGCATCACTAAGGTCGTCGATCAGGGCATCGAACTCCTTCTTGCCGGCATGCTGGTCGTACAATCTGCGGAATTTGCCAACCATGCGCTGCGCTTCCTCGGCCCAGGTCTCACCGAAAACCGACTGGGCGGTTTTATCCAGCAGCATGTAATGCAGCAGGTTGGCGCGTCTGGTACGCAGGCTGCCGAAATCACCAAAGACCGCTGTCGCGGCGTCATTCCAGGCCAGCAGATCCCAGCGCTCATTCAGTACGTACGCAGGGTATTGCCACTGTTCGATCAATCGCGTCACCGCAGCAGGCGCCCGTTCAGCCAGCCAGGCGGGCACAGAGTGGGACTGAATGAGCAGTTGCAGATGCGCGTATTCGGCGGGGGCCAGTCGCAGCGCGCTGGCCAGGGCATCGAGCGTGTGCATGGACGGCGAGCCAACGCGGCCCTGCTCAAGCCGCGTGTACCAGTCAACACTGATACCGGCAAGCTCGGCAACCTCTTCGCGGCGCAATCCGGGGGCGCGGCGTCGGACGCCGCTGGTCAGACCCACGACTTCAGGCGTCAAGCCCTCACGGCGGGAGCGAAGAAACAGGCCCAGTTCTCTGCGTCGGCTCATGGCGGGGGTGTCGAAGGGGGGAGTGCGCAATCCTAGGCTAGGCGCCGCCCTTGTTACAAGCGCCACCGCGCGCACACTGGCCCTTTCCCGGAAGGAGATGACCATGCGTGCCGCCATTTTGAAATCCCTGAATCAGCCCCTGATCGTCGAGTCGGTCCCTGCGCCCATTCGTGGCAGCGGTGAAGTACTGGTGAACGTCGTCGCTGCTCCCGTTCTGGCCTATGCCAATGAAGTGTTCAACGGGGCGCGCCGATACAACATCGAGCTGCCGCTCATACCCGGGTGCGGAGCGATCGGCCAGGTGTTGGAGGTCGGGCCGGACGCAACTCGGTTGCGCCCGGGAGACTGGGTGTTCTGTGATCCCACAGTACGCTCCCGGGATGATGCCCGCATGCCTGACATCGTGTTGCAGGGCTGGAGCGCCCGTGGTGAGGGCGGCTTGCATTTGCATCGTTACTACCACGATGGGCCATTCGCGGAAGTCATCCGGGTGCCCACTGAAAACGCCGTCCCTATCGGCGATATCCGGGCAGAAGACGCCCCGGCCTGGTGTGCGCTCAACACCTTGCTCATTCCCTACGGGGGCTGGCTTGCGGCGGGTCTGGCACCCGGTGAAACGGCGCTGGTCAGTGGCGCGACGGGGCATTTCGGCAGCGCCGCGATCCTGGTGGCGCTGGCGATGGGTGCGGCGCGCGTCGTGACACCGGGGCGTAATGCCGACACCCTCGCTGACCTCGTACGGCGATTCGGCGACCGGGTAGTGCCGGTGATGCTCAGTGGTGATGAGGCGGGTGACCGAGATGCGATAGTGGCTGCCGCGCAGGGGCCAATCGACTGTGTCATGGACATACTTCCTCCTGCCGTCACCACGACCACGGTCCGCGCTGCTGTCATGGCCGTGCGGCCTTATGGCAGAGTCGTACTGATGGGTGGAGTTGGCATGCTGGGCGGCGATGACTTGGCGCTGCCCTATCCTTGGCTGATGCGCAATAACATCACTCTAATGGGCCAATGGATGTACCCGCGTACTGCAGTGGCCACGCTCCTCGGCCTCATCCGCGCGCACCTCTTGCCGCTGAGCCACTTCGCGATCAGCACCTACCCTCTTGCGTTGGTGAACGAAGCTGTCGGACATGCCGCAAGCAATGCAGGAGCGTTTCGCATGACGGTGCTTCAGCCGTGAGGATTATTGGCGTCAACCAACTCAGTGGCCAATCACTCCTGTCCAATCGGAAAGATACCCATGCCCGCCCTCAACTTCGACTGCCAACCTCCTCTGTGCGGAAGCCCCCTGAGTCTTAAATCTCTGGCAGACAGTGATCTTGAAGGTACGTTTCAGGCCGCGGCTGATTCAGACATCTGGGGCGAACATCCGCCACGAACATTTGTTCGCAGACGTCCAGGATGAAGTTGGGTGCTGTGCGCGTATATGACGCCGAACTGAAAGTATCCGCCGTGCCAGCCTTGGCGAAGTGTTACGGACTTACGCACACTCGATGGACGGCGTCGCGGGGGTAAAAGGGGCGGTCACTCATCCCGAGCCTCGATCAATAGCGATCAGGTTGATTTCATTCACCGGTAAGCACACTCCATGATCAGCGACACAGCCTGTGCCGCTGAAACCATCGCAGTATCGATGCAAATGCGTGCTTCAGCCCACGGTTCATATTCGTGAGCCAACACCGATTGCCAGGTGGGCGGCGTTAGTCCTGGAATATCACCCCGCCTGGACTCCACCCGACGACGATGCTCATCCGCATCCGAGCAAATCACTTCAACATTCAGCAGTTGAACACTCGCTGTTGACGCTGTCTCACGCCACGCGGCACGGCTTTCGGTGACTGGGTTCACGCAGTCAGCGATCACCGTTTTCCCTAGGCGAAGATTACTAAGCGCCAGCGCATTGGCGACCTCATAGCCGCTGCGTCCGACCCCTTGAGCCAATGTGCCGGAGTTTCGGAGGGCTTGCTCGATAGTGTCGATCCGCAAGTAGACGCAGCTTGTTGTTGCGACGAGCTGCTGGGCGATGGTGGTTTTTCCAGTGCCAGGAAGGCCGCTGAATACGATGAGCATTTTCTGTCCCTTGAAGCATGTGTTAGCTAAGTGCAGCACGTCCGGTAGCCAATGGTGGCTTGCACGCGGAAGGCTGGCGGCTGCTGCCTCATCTTCTTGGCAGATGAAAGCTCGGGCAATTGCCTGAGCGTAACTAGAAAATCCATCCGGGCGACTGATCATGACCCCATTACGTAATTGCTGGTACTGCATAACTGGTGCCACAATGCCACGTTAAGCCTGCACGCTAAACGATACGCGCGATTCACGGACCCTCATTATGCCCAGCCTCCGTAGCTGCTCTAACACGCTAGGCCAGCCGGAGAGACGTCTGTTGCTTCGGCTGCGTCGACTGCTGTGTTTGGTGTTGCTCTCGGCTCAGGCGGCGTGGGCGGGCCCGGTCACCCAGCAGAATGGCGTCGTGCAGGTGATTGATATGCAACTGCGCTGGAAACATCAGTTTCAGTTCGCGGGCTACTACGCCGCCGCCGCACAGGGCTACTACCGGGAAGAGGGCCTGGAAGTGCGTATTCACGAGGGGGGCCCTAATGTCACACCCGTCGAAGAAGTGCTCTCCGGACGTACCCAATACGGTGAGGCCAACAGCGAATTGCTCCAGGCGCGCCTGCATGGAAAGCCGTTGGTCGCGCTGGCGGTGATTTTTCAGCATTCGCCCTCCGTGCTCCTGGCGCGTACCGACGAAGGTGTTCGCACGGTGCACGACCTGATCGACAAGCCGGTGATGCTGATGGGGGCAGACACCGATGCCGATTTTCTAGCGATGTTCCGCAGCGAAGGTATCCCCCTCGATAAACTGAAACTGCTGCCCAGCAGTTATCAAATTGAAGATCTGGCCAACGGCAAAGTGACGGCCTTCAACTCGTACCTGACCAACGAGTCTTTCTACCTGCAACAGCGCGGCGTGGACTACAACGTGATCTCGCCTGTCACCTACGGGATCGATTTCTACAGCGACATCCTGTTCACCACTCAGGCCGAGATTGACGAGCATCCACAACGGGTCGAGGCGTTCCGCCGCGCCACTTTGCGTGGCTGGCGCTACGCGATGGATCACCCCGAGGAAATCATTGACCTGCTGATCAATCAGTATTCAGTGGAGAAAAGCCGCGCGCACTTGGAGTTCGAGGCTGAAGCCATGCGTCCACTGGTGCAGTCTGACTTGATCGAGATCGGTCATATGAATCCGGGGCGCTGGCAACGTATGGCGGAAACCTTCCTCGAATTGGGCATGGTCGACAGCATCGACGGTCTGGAAAACTTCATGTACGACCCCAACCCGCCACAACTCGTCGAGCGGCTGCGCAAGACGATTGTCCTGATCAGTGTGGGCGGCGCGCTGGTTCTGATGTTCACGCTGGTGCTGTTGAATGCCCAGCGCCACCTGCGCAACGAGATCAAGTTACGCAAACTTGCCGAAGAGGAAGTCCGCAAGCTGGCCTTCTATGACAGCCTGACGGGCTTGCCCAATCGCAACAGTTTTATTCCCTTCGTCAGCCAGAAGCTGCTCGGCGCCAAGAGCCGTGGAGAGCATTTGGCCCTGTGCTATATCGACTTGAACAACTTCAAGCAGATCAATGACTGTTTTGGCCACCAGGCGGGCGATGCCGTGCTGATCCACGCAGCCTCGGCCATCAAATCCCATATCAGCGAGTTCGAAATCGCCGCGCGCATGGGCGGCGACGAATTCGTCCTGTTGCTTGACGGTGCGCATCACAAACACGATATCCAGCGCATTACTCAGGACATCTGCAAAGCCGTCGAGCTGCCCATGCCTTGGAAAGACACTAAGATCAAAGTCAGCGCCAGCCTGGGCGTGGCCTGGTATCCGGAAGATGGCGAACTCCTCGACGAGCTGATGTTCAAGGCCGATACTGCCATGTTCCAAAGCAAAGCCAGGAACGCTGCTCAAGCCTGAGCCTTTTTACGAGCTGCTCTGCGGTAAAGGCGTTGATGGCGGTTAAAAGCGAGTGCTCTGCGGCGGCTTGCGTGCGCGGATTTTTTTGCATCACGCTCAGCGTCGTGAAGCGCCGCTGTTTTTGTAGGGGCTGAGCGTCCGCTTTCGACCCAAAGCGGACGGTCATTATCGACTGCTAAAGATAGATGAACCACGCAATGGCACCCGCAAAAGGAGCGAGCAATACGAAGCCCCAATAGCAACCGCCACGCCCATGCGGAACCGCTCTGCCGCGAGGCGGCCGTCAGTTAGCAACGTCTGCGCAGAAGCGCCTACACAATGCGCGAGTAAATTGATTACCACATCTGATATGAAGTCCGTCTACTCACTCACCCTTCTTAGATTTTATCGATCCCTTGTTGCGGTGCCTCATGACGGGAGTCGCCGCTCTGGCGCAGCAGTGAGGCCGTAATTGGAACTCTTCCGGACACGCGTGGAATGAGCTAGGGCGGAGGGCCAGGTTGCAGATGGGCCACCCCGGCGCGTCTCAAATTATTGGTAGAAATCGACCCGTTCCAGTAAAACAACTTCGGAAATCAACGCGCTGAAAGCGGCTAGGAGCTTCCCTTCACTGGAGCGTCTGGCCGCACCACTGCCGCAGCTCGCCCGACAGGGTGTCTGCCACTGACGCTAAGAAGGGATTCTAAAATGGATGCTCCGATTATCTTTGTAAATATTGGCTGGATGGTGTCTTACCAAGGCCCAGATAACGATCCAACCATTGGTGGACATGGATGGTTAAAAACACATGCTTATGGCCATGAAGCATGGAATTTCCAGCCTGCGCGCAAAAAGTTGTATGGGTACATCCCCCGGTCTGCTCGAATAAATTTGAGGAGGCTTGGTGCTGCCAAAAACGATGACAAAGTCGAAGGCGTGACTGTGATCTGGGTTGCCAGGAGTCCAAGGGATCAGGTCACATACGTGGTTGGCTGGTACAGAAGTGCTGTGGTTTACCTTGAGTCAGGCCATTTCGAGATCAAGCGATCAAGTGGCGACGTCGTTGGGTATCAGATTGAAGCGCCTATTGCTGGCGCGACCTTGTTGGCACCAGACCAGCGTGTTCTTAAAGTACCTACAGCGAAAGTTAAGGGTAACCTCGGACAAAGCCCAGTCTGGTATGGCAATCCAGAGTATGTGGCAAAGGTGAGGTCGTATCTGGACGCAGGTGGGAGCTTCTCCAAGATTGCGTCGAAGAAGCAGGTGAATTCTCCTAGGCAACTAGATCCCGAAATGAGAAAACTCGTGGAGCTGGCGGCGGTACGTCATGCCATCAAATATTACGAATCCGCTCAGGGCGGGAGCCGGGTTGTAAGATCGGTAGAAAAAGACAATGTGGGCTGGGACCTTACGGTCTCTAGTAATGACGTAGATCTGAAGGTTGAGGTCAAAGGGCTGTCAGGAAGCGATCTTTGCGCTGAACTAACTCCCAACGAATACAAGCAAATGCTAGCCGCCGAACATCGCAGGTCTTACGTAGTCTACATCGTCACTAATGCCCTAGACTCCTCAGCTCGTTCTCATGTTTTTTATTATAATTCCGAGTTGAGTAACGGCGGCAGGCATTGCTGGCTCACTGAAGACGGGAGAGTACTGAGGATCAAAGAGCTAACCGCTGCTCGGCTCACGATTGATTGATCAGGCATTTCACAACGATCTCGACGCCAGTCTGGAGTATCTAGGAAAGCGCTGCGACCGTCCGCTTCTGGCCGAAAGCAGTCAGCCCACGGTCGGCCGCTTCCGACCCAAAATAGCCCTTCATGAAGGGCAGGTTCTTGCACCGCGTACGAATTACCTAGGGCAGTTGGATTGGTACATCGATCAATCCACTTTCTTGCTCTCGGGCGGGTTGCTCGACTTTGTCGGCAGGGTTTCGCGGAACTCCTCCCAAGCTATGGTTTAACAAGAATGACTTAACGGTACCTGAAATTCAGCAAAACATATCCGATCATGGTGAATGTTAGACCGATCAATATGTACTCGACACGAGGCAGAAATATAGCTAAGCCACCTAAAGAAAACACGATCAACGTGTTTTGAAGAATGTATGTCCTTATCTTGGGTACGGCTATGAAGTAGCCATATTGCTTGCCCAGGAAAAATAAGATCATGCCGATGACTGACACAATTTGGAAATCATGTATCGCAATGTCGTTCAAGATCGCATGCCTGATCAAGTTGGCGAGGAGGGCCAGCCCTAAAAACAGGAAAAGGTGCGAGTAGATTAAGGAGTGGCCACTCATGCTGCTTTCATTTTTGCTCAGCAGATAAAAGCTATCAAAATAGATCCACCATATACTGCAAATCATGATAAACCCGGTGATTGCCGCCATTACATTGTAAAGATTCCATTGAATGTCAGATAACCCTCCAGAAAGGCTGATTACTGACTCGCCCAACAAGATGAGGGTGAGCAAACCTAGTCGTTCAACCAAGTGTTCTGTATGCGCTGGCAATGGTTTTGTTTTGCTCCAGGAAAAAACAGGAAGCAGAATATCAAGAAAAATTCCAATGTAAGCTACGAGGTAACGCATGGGTGGGTCAAAAATAATGGATGAGAGACTGATAGCTGAGCTGACTAAAAGGGCGAAGCCAAGCCTGGAGGCGAATTCGCTACGGTCGTCGACAGTATTTATGGTCGAAATGTACATGATGCTGATGATGGCACGTATACCCACATAGCAGGTGATAACAAGCGGGTAGTACACTTCTAGTGTTTCGCCAATCCGCGCGGATAGCACAATGAGTAATAACATTATAAATAATGTTGAAAGACGGTGAAGGTTGCCGTCTGTATCAAACCTGTTGGAGTAAATAGTATGGCTTGACCAGATCCACCATAATGGAACAAAAAGCAGTAAGAAACTCCATAATTGCTCACGTTCAAAGTGGCCTTGATGAAGATGTCCGAGCGTATGCGTCACCTTGCCTATTGTAACGACAAAAATCAGGTCAAAAAACAACTCCAGCCATGTGGCGTGTCGATTTTTTTCATAATACTTCAAAGATTTCATTCGCTGCTGGCTCCGCGCACACCTCTTTAATGTAGAAGGGAACTAACGTTGGTTAGTCCTCAGCCCTGGTGTAGATGATGGCCGGCCGACGTCACTGTCCGGCATCACCCACTCACTAACGAAAGCTCAATCATCTGACTCATTGCGGTGAACTCTGGAACCCCTTTACAGCAAGGTCCGTCAGTGTAAAGCGCTGGGATGCCATTCACGCGGCTTAATACGGCGCTATTAGGTCATTTAGTCGCCGCAGACCGCTGGCAGCGGCCCCCGGACCAGATCGTCTTTCGCTTCTTTTGCATCACCAAATGCTGAAGTATCCATTGCCTGAACCTTGATAGATGGGTGGTGGGGGCGTGCTTAGCGGGATACAACGTGCCCGGCGGGATAACTCAATCCACCATCAGTGGATTCACAAAAGAAACGAGGCCTTTATCTCAGCCTGAACCTAAGTGTTTTCGGCAGCCAGAACGTAGAAATTTCGCATGAAGCAGCACGAGGAAATCCTCCGTGTCTTCGCGGTATTGGATTGAAGGCCAAGCTTGTAACATAACGGCTGGATGCTCCCTGGCTCACCAGTGACTATAGTCGTATTTGGCACTTACCGTAGCCGTAGAACGAATTTTCGGCATCCGAGACCACCAGCAGTTCGCGCACTTATGTTGCTGCAGTTTTAGGCGGCTTTTTTCACTCGATGGTTTTTACGGTTGTTGCGCTACTAAAGTCGAGGGTGCTTCTGCTTTTCTGGGGGACAATTGCTGCCCGTTACGACACCCAGAAATTGACCAGAGCCACGTCTCGAACATGCGACGATCAGGTAAAACCCTGGGCCAAGGTGAGGAAATTCGCGCACCTCTGCCTTGTTCCTTCGATAGTGCGCTTCACGATGAACGTTCGGGCAGAGGGCGATCACATCGGCGGAATGGTCGTGGTCCGTTCACGGCCAAACGGCATCAATCTGACACTGCTTTTTATGTCACCTCTGAGCCTTTCTTCAGCGGGGAGCAGCTGCCTACAGTGCGCGACCGACGCACTAGTGGACAGTGATCGGCCGCCCGCTATTTCTGGCTCTCTGTAGACCGGACGACCTCGAGAGTCTTCAGGAACCACCATGAATACTCGTCCCGATTTTCACAGCAATACGTTCCCCGAGTCGCAACGTGACATTCTCGGCATGATCGCAAGCGACCAACATCTGGACGAAATACTTAGCGCTATCTGCCAGATGCAAAACGCCCAGAGCCCCGATACGTTCTGTTCCATTCTCCTCACTGACGCCGAGGGCAAGCACTTGCTGAGCGGCGCAGCGCCCGGCCTGCCGGCCAAGTACAGTGAGGCGATTCATGGAATGGCGATCGGTCCACGGGAAGGCACCTGCGGCACGGCAGCGTTCCGGCGCGAAATGGTGGTCACTGAAGACATCGCTCAAGATCCGAATTGGGAGCGTTTCCGCAGCCTGGCGCTTGGGCATAACTTGCATTCCTGCTGGTCGGTTCCTTTGCTCTCCCATGAGGGCAGCGTATTGGGCACATTTGCCCTGTATCAGAATCGCACCCATACGCCAGACGAATTACAGATTCAACAACTTGCCTGCGCCGCCCAACTGGCAGTCATCGCAATCCGCCATGAGCGTGACGGTCAGCGCCTGGAGGAGAGCGAGCAACGCTTTCGTTCACTGTTCACCTATAACCCCAACCCGGTGTTCGCGCTCGATCTGCTCGGCAACATCCAGAGTGTGAATCCCGCAGGCCTGAAGCTTAAGCCGCAGACTGCAACCCAGTTCATTGGCCATCACTTTTCCCGTCTGGTGCCTGAGGAAGACCTGATGCGGGTCAGTCAGCATTTTTCCGCAGCGCGCGCCGGAGCCCCTCAACGCTTCGAGGCACGGCTTCGAGACGAGAATGAAAAACTGTTGACCATGGACATTTCGAACCTGCCCATCATGGTCAACGGCGAGATCGTTGGTGTGTTTGGCATTGCCCGTGACATCAGCGATCAGAAGCATTTCGAGCGCCAGTTGAGTTTCAACGCCAGCCATGACCAACTGACCGGCTTGCTTAACCGTGTGTCGCTTGAAGACCAGCTTATTCTGGATTGTCACCTCAGTCGTCTGCGAAAGCGGCTGCTGGCGGTAATGTGCATTGATCTGGATGGATTCAAATCCATCAATGATTCTATCGGGCACTACTTTGGCGATCAGGTGCTGATCGAGGTAGCGCGACGCATGGCAGAGCAGGTTAGGCCCGCTGACACGATCGTGCGCATGGGCGGTGACGAATTCATCGTTCTGCTGCCGGACCTGCTGCGTGATGAGGACGTCGTGCCAGTGGCCGAGCGATTGATGGCCAGCATTGCCAGACCCTACTGCATCCAGGGCATCGACCTGCACGTGAGCGCAAGTGTCGGTATCACCCTGAGCGATGGTCACCTTGAGCAGCCGATGCAGTTGATCCAACAGGCTGACATGGCCATGTACAAAGCCAAACAACAAGGGCGCAACAATTTTCAGTGGTACACCAGCGACCTGAATCAGCGCGTTTGCGAGCACGCCAGGCTGCGCAATGACCTGCAAAAGGCTATCGAGACTCAGTCGTTACAGCTGCATTATCAACCGCAGATCGACGCACGTACCGGGCGTGTGGTCGGGATCGAAGCGTTGCTGCGCTGGGAGCATCCGGAAAAGGGATTTATCCCCCCAGCGGTGTTTGTTCCGGTGGCCGAGGACAGTGGTCAGATCATCCCGCTTAGCCTTTGGGTGCTCGATACGGCCTGCGCTCAGTTGCGCCAGTTGGACGAGCAGGGCAACGCGGGCATCTCGATGGCCGTCAATATTTCACCAATGCATTTTCAGCGTGGCCATTTCGTGCAGTATGTCCAGGCCACGCTGAAGAAACACGGTCTGCGAGGTGAACAACTGGAGCTGGAGATCACCGAGTCGCTGCTGTTACATAACGCTGAACAGGCGATCGAGACGTTGCACCGGCTCAAGGTATTGGGGGTGCGCATTGCACTCGATGACTTCGGGACCGGTTTTTCCAGCCTCAGCTACCTCAAGCGTTTGCCGATCGATAAGATCAAGATCGACCGTTCGTTCATCCGGGAAATCGCTACCGATCATCACGATGCAGCGATCACCCAGGGCATTATTTCCATGGCCCACCACCTCAGCCTCATTGTGGTCGCCGAAGGCGTGGAAACGGCATCCCAAATGGAATTTCTGAAAGGCAGTCGCTGCGATATTTTTCAGGGTTATCACTTCGCCAGACCGATGCCGTTTGCCGCCCTCGAAGCGTTCCTGAGCCATCCAGAGCTTCATCGCTGACCGGCCGTTCGGTTGGTCTGCGTCTTGAACATCGGATGCTGAGGGAAGGGCGCCGCTGTCGAGTAAATGGGCTGGGTGCAGCTAATGACGGGTGACGAGGCAGTCCGGCGTCTGCTTCTGGCCGTTTGCTCTGCCGGCGGAATGACTCGACGCCACCTTCCATCCCCACGACGCTGGGGCTTGCTGGCAAGTCGGCAAATATCCCGTTGGGCTTACTGGAAAGCATGGCGCATGATGACCTGGTCATAACAAGAGGACACACGTCATGGTCAACGTAGCGTTGTTCGTTCGTCTCGAAGCAAAACCCGGGAAAGAGAAAGAGGTTGAGAGCTTTTTAGTGAGTGGTCTTGCAATCGTGGCGGAGGAGCCAGCCACCACGGCCTGGTTCGCCATCCGCTTGGGACCTTCCACCTTTGGCATCTTTGACGCCTTCCCGGATGAAGCAGGCCGACAGGCTCATCTTTCGGGCAAGGTCGCCGCCGCGCTTATGGCAAAGGCTGCCGAGCTGTTTGCCGAACCGCCGTCAATCGAGAAGGTGGACGTCCTTGTGGCAAAGCTGCCCGGCTAAGCAAGCCCGACGAGGCATTCCGACCCGTCCCTGCCGCCGTTTGCCGCGTCAGGGACGTGGCTGAGTCTGGACGTTACCGCGGGTCTCTTTTCGCGGGGCAGGTGCTAACAGCGACTATAGTCATTGGTACGTCAGATCAAATCAGCCGTTGCGCTGCCAACCTGGCCTCAACCCCATTCCGCAAAAGCACGGCGGATCGCCTCGTGCTCGTTGATGCGGACCATAACCCTCGCAGCCGAAGACACTCAGGCTTGTATCGAGGCCTCTTCGCCACTCTGAATCCCTTGACGGTGGATGGAGTTATCCCGCCGGGCGAGTCGTATCCGGCTGAGCAGACCCCCCCATCTATCAGGGCTCAAGCAATGAACACTTCAGCATTGGATGATGCAAAAGAAACGACCGACGGCCCGGTTCAAGGACCACTTCCAGCCGGCACTGTCGCCCCCGATTTCTCCCTGTACGCGACCCCCGATCAGCGGCTGTCTCTGCGCGAGCTAAAGGGAAGTCCCGTAATATTGGCGTTCTATCCCGCTGACTGGAGCTCGGTGTGTGGCGACCAACTGACCTTGTACAACCAGGTGCTCCCCACATTCAGAGAGTACGGTGCGACGCTGCTGGGTATTTCCGTCGACAGCGCATGGTGTCATCAGGCCTTCGTCAAAGATCGTGGGTTTCACTTCAGCCTGCTTGCCGATTTCGAGCCCAAAGGAGCGGTGGCGCGACAGTATGGCGTGTACGATTCCCACCTTGGAGTTTGTAAGCGTGCGTTGTTCGTGATTGACAAGGAGGGGGTGGTCGCCTGGAGCTACGTTTCACCGATGGCAATCAATCCTGGAGCGGACGGCATTCTGGATGCGCTAGATGCTCTGGCAGATTCCCCACACAGCACGCCCGCCAAAAAACAGTAGGTGATCACATGGCCACTCTCAAAGTCCCGGTAACTGCAAACGACCATCGCCAGGGAAGGGCGGATGCCAAGGTCACACTGGTGGAATATGGCGACTACGAATGCCCCTATTGCGGTTTGGCGTACTGGGTCGTCAAGCAGCTGCAGCAGCATTTTGGCGAGGATCTGTTGCTTGTGTTTCGCAACTTTCCACTGACCACTGCTCACCCGCATGCGCTGGGCGCAGCTGTCACCGCTGAATATGCCGGGAGTCGAGGATTCTTCTGGGAGGCCCACGACGAGTTGTATGAAAATCAGGATCGATTGGGCGTGCCGCTGTATGGCGCCATCGCACTGAGACACGGCCTTTCCAGCGATGAACTGGTTGTTGCGATGCAAACCGATATCTATCTGCCCAAAATACAATCCGATTTCAATGGCGGCGTACGTAGCGGGGTAAACGGCACGCCTGCGTTCTACATCGACGGGCTTCGCTATGACGGGCCTCCCGAGGTCACCGAGATGAGTCAGGCGATTGAGCTTTCCTCAATGCGTGGACTCAATCGCTAGCTAGCGCCTGGGTTGATAGCTAACGACAGGTTGTTTATTCACACGAAATGTCTAGACGTCGTTCGTCGGTAATCAAGTAGCCGTGGCGCGCTGTCATGAGATCGCGACTATGTTGATCGGGTGGCATCGTTTTCCCAAAGCTGCCATTCCCTCCCACGTCATCGTCTTCCCGACCAAGCTCAGCGTATTGCTGGTCTCATGCCCCTGTTTCCTGAGCATCGTTCAGGGCACGTAGATCCATCTGTATGAGTCCGTGTTATCCATTTTTGGAGACAACTCATCATGGCTACTCTCTGTGAAATATGTAACGCCAGACCGGCTGTCGCGCGAGTGACCGTGTCGCAAAATGGTCAGGCCAGAACAATGTCCATTTGCGACCACGACTACCGTCAACTTTTACGCCATAAAAGTATGTTGAACCCCTTCGACTCTTTGCTGGGCGGTGGCGTGTCCCGCTTTTTCGACAACATGGGCGGAGCAGCGGATCAGGGGGGTGATGACTTCAGGCTCTCTGCGCATGTGCCTCGCGAATCTGTCGATGCAACCGATGCATTCAGCTCCCAGACGCTGGAAATCCTGCAACGCGCTGGAGAGAAAGCCCATGAGTTCAACCGCAGCGAGCTAGATACTGAGCATCTGTTGTATGTGCTTGCCGATACCGACGTAGGCACAGCGTTGCTCAAGGAATTGAAGCTTTCTGCGGACGACATCAAAAGCTACATCGATCAACACGCTCAAAGGGGCGCAGCGCAGGCGCAGGCTCCGGTGGATCAGATGAGCATCTCGCCTCGACTGAAAAAAGCGTTCAATTTTGCGTTCCAGGCATCTCGTGATTTAGGGCACTCATATGTTGGCCCCGAGCATCTGTTGATCGGGCTTTCCTCGGTGCCCGAAAGCATTGCCGGAACGCTGCTCAAAAAATACGGCGTGACCCCTGAAGCCTTGCGGCAGAAGGTGGTCAAGGTGGTGGGTAAGGGGGCTGAGGACGGGAGAGTCGATACCCCCACGGGAACACCGACACTCGACAAGTTCGGTCGCGACCTGACGTCATTGGCTCGTGAGGGCAAGCTGGATCCCGTATTGGGCCGCGCGCAGGAAATCGAAAACACCATCGAGGTGCTGGCCCGCCGCAGGAAGAACAATCCGGTCCTGATCGGTGAACCCGGCGTCGGCAAGACAGCCATCGTCGAAGGGCTTGCCCAGCGCATAGTCAAGGGCGATGTCCCGGAAATTCTGCGTGGCAGACGGCTGGTTGAAGTCAATCTGAACTCAATGGTCGCGGGCTCCAAATACCGGGGCGAATTTGAGGAGCGCGCCAAGCAACTGCTCGATGAAGTCTCTGCGAAGACCTCGGAGCTGATTCTGTTCATCGACGAGCTGCATACGATCGTTGGCGCGGGGCAGGGAGGTGAAGAAGGCGGCCTGGACATTGCCAACGTATTGAAACCCGCACTGGCACGCGGGGAGCTCAGTCTGATCGGTGCGACGACGCTCAATGAGTATCAAAAGCACATCGAAAAAGATGCGGCGCTCGAAAGACGTTTTCAGCCCGTCCTGATATCCGAGCCCACCGTAGAACAGACCATCATTATCCTGCGTGGACTGCGCGACAAGCTTGAGGCGCACCATCAGGTGACGTTCGCCGACGAAGCATTCGTGGCAGCGGCGGAGCTGTCGGATCGTTACATTACCTCGCGCTTTCTGCCGGACAAGGCCATTGACCTGATCGACCAGGCTGCGGCCCGCGTGCGCATCAGCGCCTCCTCAAGGCCCGCTGGCATTCAGGAGCTGGAAGCAGAAATCACCCAGCTCAAACGCGAACAGGACTATTCATCCTCGCGTAAACGCTTCGATGAATCCAAAGGCTTCGAAGAGCGCATCGGTCAAAAGCAAGCCCAATTGGGAGAGGAGACAGAAGCCTGGGAGCGCAAAACGGGTTCCGAAACCCTCGAGGTGACCCTTGAGTCGATTGCCGAAGTACTGTCCCGTCTGACCGGTATTCCGGTAACCGAACTCACTCAGGAAGAGCGTCAGAAGCTGCTGAATATGGAAGACACTTTGCGTGATCGGCTGGTCGGGCAGGAAGATGCTGTGCTTGCGGTCAGCGATGCGGTTCGTCTGTCTCGCGCCGGCCTTGGACAAGCCAACAGACCGATTGCCACGTTTCTCTTTCTTGGTCCAACCGGCGTAGGCAAAACCGAGTTGGCCAAGGCGTTGGCAGAGACGGTGTTTGGTGACGAGCAATCGATCATTCGCATCGATATGTCGGAGTACATGGAGCGTCATGCGGTTGCCCGGTTGATCGGTGCGCCACCCGGTTATGTCGGATACGACGAAGGCGGTCAGTTGACAGAGCGCGTCCGCCGCAAGCCCTACAGCGTGATTTTGCTCGACGAGATTGAGAAGGCGCATCCCGATGTGAGCAACGTATTGCTGCAGGTGTTCGATGATGGTCGTCTCACGGACGGCAAGGGACGAGTTGTGGACTTCAGCAATACGATCATCATCGCCACCAGCAATCTGGGCTCTCCCGTCATCATGCAGAATCTTGGGCGACCAGAAAATGAACGCCTTACGGATAAAGCGTTACGTGATGAATTGATGGGCGTCTTGAAAGGGCATTTTCGTCCCGAATTCCTGAACCGTATCGACGACATCATCGTGTTCCATGCCCTTACTCGGGACAACATCCGATCGATTGTGGGCATTCAGCTTGATCGGGTCATTCGAACCGCGGCTGCGCAGAACATCACAGTGAAAGTGGCTGACACCCTCATTGATCATCTGGCGGATGTTGGTTATCAGCCCGAGTTTGGCGCGCGAGAGTTGAAGCGTCAGATTCGCCAGACCCTCGAAACGCGGCTCGCGAAGGAAATGCTCGCTGGCAAACTCCAGGCCGGCGACAGCGTTGAACTGGGTTACGACAAAGCCCGTGACGTAGTGCTCTTCGATAAGCTGGATGCGCCAAACGCCTCAGCAAACATGAGTCCGCCCGACCAGCCTGATGATCGCGTGTCGATCGCGGGGACAGGGACTTAGCTCAACGCGCTCCCGTCATTGGGTAGCAGGACTGTTGATGACGTCGTGCAATGAAGCACTGGATCCCCAGATGCCTGGACGAGCCCGGCAGACGAAGATGCGTTCTTGATGCAGGCTCAGGAGGTGCCTGGTCCTGAAGGTCCATTGATGGCACAGGGCGGCGAAATTGCGTTTGTGCCATTGCCATGCGCTCAAACTCAGGGGCATCAGTACCGAAGTCAACGCCAGCATGACGGCTATCTTGGTGCTCTCCATGGCGCTGGAACAGCGCCAGCCTGGCAGGCTTCGCCTTCGGGTGAAAGCAACTCATGGTCACCCAGCCGTAGATCACATCGGCCGGGCGTGGCGCTGGTGGGTGTATCAGTCCGCTTCAGGACGCGGCTGTACTGCGAATTCCGGAACAATGTGAGTACCCAGCTCCTCAATGACTTCCTCAGCAGGGCGCTTTCCGTATTTGAGATTCAGGATAACGTGGTCCACCCCGATCTCCTCAAGCGACTCCAGCAAAAACCGCAGATGGTAGCGTCCCAGTTTGAACCCTAAATGAATGCGGGTGGGCGGCGTGGATGGCGTCTCGTCAAGGTCGATATAAAGCGACTGAGCGAAGGGCTTATAGACGGCGCCACATTGCTTCATGACCTCACGTCGCCAGTCTTCGACGATCAGCCGCTGCATGTTCGGTATGCGTGGATAGTTGATCCATCCGAGGCTTTCGCGCGCGATCCAGTCCAGCGACTGGCGACTGTTTCCAGTCACAAGCATTGGAATGGATTGGGTTGTGGGTTTGGGAATCAAGTCAGCGCCTTGCATCTCACCACCGCTCCAGCGGATGGGTTCGAAGCTGGTGCTGTGGGCGCGGCGGATCACCTCATAGTGCTCTCGAAAGATCTCTCCGCGCCTTTCGGGATCGACGCCGAAAGCTAAAAACTCCACCGGACGATCGCCGGAAGCCACCCCCAGAATCAAGCGACCTGCACTCAGTTGATCGACGCTGGCAGATGCCTTGGCGGTGTGCAACGGATGGCGCAACGGTATGGCAATGGACGCAGTGCCAAGCGCAATCTCAGACGTATGCGCGGCCATGTAGCCCAGATAAACCCAAGGGTCGAACAGTTGGCCAACATCGCCGAAACCGGGATCCCGAAGAGGCACATCACGAAACCAGAGCGCGCAGAAACCCAACGCCTCCGCTCGTTTGGCCAAAGCGACCTGGTTGAGCATGCTGGGCATGTCCCCATCGAAAGCCTCCAAAGGGAAAAACAGTCCAAGGCTCAAATGCCCCTGAGTGAAGGTCCGGCTGAACCCTCGATGCTGCTGATAAGTAATGGTACTCGGCCGATACATACTGATTTCCTCAATGGGAGAAAGTGAACAGCGGCCTCATTTCCAGCGGGGCTGCGGCATAGGTCGCTTGAGAACGACAGGTGGGGAGTGCTTAAAACGTTTACCCGTTGTGCGGTAAATGTTGGTCGGGCGGGACGTATTAAGGGGCCAGTGGCTGGCGATACACGCGGGCAGGTCCAGATCGCGGCGAACGGACAGTCAGAAGGGAATCTGATTGCCCCAGCCTTTGCCTCAACTGAGTAAAGGCGTGGGGTCATCCAACAAGCGTAGGCGGGTTTGCAATGAATCGCCATGCTGGTTGTGACGATGATTGATACGCGTCGATGAGCCTGCCGCGATCGCTGGCGGCAATACTGGGGCAGGGGATTGAGCGGGTTGAACAGATCACGCTCGCAATCATCGAGCGCAACAATAAGATCTCCATTATCAGTAACTAGAACCCAGACCAGCTCACTTCAACAGCCTGTGTTCACTGTTGCCGAGGCGGTCCGGCAGACTGCGATGCGGGTAGCGCATCGAGATCACTGGGAATGATTCGGCCGTACCCCCGAAACTCTGCTTCACTCAACTATCTGGCGCGCTGGATCAGCGGCTACAGGCGAGCCATGCCGACGGCTGAAACCACACGTGCTGGAGCAAAAACCTAATGAAGAATCCAGCCCCCTCAGCGCCACTGCCTCCGAGATCGACGTTGAAAAGCCTTCGTGTCCAGTGGTCACTGATGAACGCCTATGAGCGATTCGAGCAGATCATCGTGCTGGCGCTTGGCGTGATGATCTCGTGCGTCATCGTCATTGCTTTGATCCAGCTCTATAGACGAGTGCTGCCGCTGGTGGTAGGCGGCGCGATTGATCCCTTGGATCACGGCGATTTACAGTTACTGTTCGGTTCGATCTTCACTGTGTTGATCGCCTTGGAGTTCAAGCACTCCATCATTCGTCCCGCGTTCAGGCACGGCAGCATCGTGCAGCTGCGAACAGTGATTCTTATCTCGCTCTTGGCTCTGAGTCGCAAATTCGTGATTCTTGATTCCGCTTCAACGCCCGCCGCCACTATCGCTGCATTGGGGTTTGCAACGCTGGTCTTGGGGATCATCTATTGGTTGTTCACAAAACCGGGTAGATGGCCGGAGGAATAGACGGCCCAGCCCTATTTCGTTGGGGATTACCACCATCCCCCGCCAAAAGACGCCGTCGGGGTTTGACGAGTTCGAATCGTTTAGACGTGGTTGCAATTAAACACCCTGACTGTCGATGACCTCGATGAAGTTTCTGATCAGGGTGGATTGCTGGTTCTTTCTCCAGACGAAATAGATATCGCTTGAATCCAGACTGGGCACCTGGTCAGCCTGAAACGTGTGCGCCTGACTGGCAAAACGATCCACGTAACTCTCTGGTATGCAGGCGAAACCTATCCCTTGCGCGATACAGGCGAAGATACTCGGATACGATTCGATTTCCAGAATAGCCCGAGGCTGGATACCGCTGCTTTCCAACCAGTTATCGACCTGTTGTCTGTAGTGACACGTGCGACCGAATACATATAGTTCGAGCCCCGACAAGTCTTGGGGAGTGGGCGAGGAAAGAGCTTTGGGCACTACTCTGATCAAGCGCTCACGAAACGCTAGTCGGCTATCCAGCAAAGGATGCTGGATCGGGCCGTCAGTAAGAATCAAATCAAGCTCGCCATCCATCAAAAGTCGCTCAAGGAATAGCGAGTGCTCCGGGCGAATGTGAAGTTCTACCCCCGGCGCCTCAAGGCGATAGCGTACGAGGCGCTCCGGTAGATGATTGGCCAGTGCTACATCTAGTGCTCCGACGCGAAGCACTCCCTGCATGGAATCGTTTGAGAACAACGAGCGCGTTTCAGCTGCCAGGTCAATGAGCTGTTTGGCTTTTCGGTATACCAACCTGCCCTCGGGAGTGACCAGCAATCGGTTATTTTCGCGGTTGAACAAAACGACGCCGAGTTGAATTTCGAGCTCTCGCAGTCTTGCCGTGATGTTCGACGGCACACAATGCAGCGATGCGGCTGCTGCGGCTATCGTGCCGTGGTCGACGACAGCGCAAAAAAAGCCGAGCTGCGAAAGTTTCAAGATAATCTCCTTTTGTGATGGTCTGGCTCACAACTGATCACTTTTAGTGATTGTTTTGGCAGCTTAACATTGTCCCGTCAAACGCATCCAGCCTTAAACAGACTGGCTTTTGGCTGAGCACCAGAGCTGACATCGAGCTTACGATGAAAGCCTTTTTAGAGATGTTGGCTATGCAATGGGCCGACGCTGCCGCGGAGAAGTAGATGCGCATACTGCATACTATGTTGCGTGTAGTGAACCTGGACAAATCCATCCACTTCTACACGAGGCTGCTTGGCATGAGCCTCTTGAGACGCAAAGACTACCCAGAGGGTAAGTTCACGCTGGCTTTCCTTGGTTATGGTCCGGAGACCGAGACGGTTGCCCTAGAGCTGACGCATAACTGGGAACAAAGCAGCTATGAGCTTGGTGATGCTTACGGGCATGTCGCCATTGAGGTTGAAGATGCAGACGCATTATGCATCCGTGCTGCGATCATGGGATATCGCGTTCCGCGACCAGCGGGTGTTATGAAACATGGGGGTGCGGTCATCGCGTTCATTGAGGACCCCAATGGATATAAGGTTGAGCTGATTCAAAAAGGTACGCAATTCGACTGAGCGAGCGCTGCGCGCGCGACTGGCAATTGCATGTACTTGAATAGCTTTGGTTGCGCGATTTCGGCTGGGTGTATTCATCGCTACCTCGATGATCCGTACGCCGATCGAGGACGTGGCGAGAGCAGTGTGTCCAACGGGAGGAACCACGTTTCCGCATGTCAAACAATGGCGTTGCAGCGTAATGAGCGACCATGGCCCAGTGCGGAAGAGGTGCCATCGAGGTTGCGTGTTTTTTTGCTAGCGATGAAGGCTAGGCATATACCGACGAGCGAAATCAGAGCAGTGAGGGCGAGGGTCCATCTGGTCTTCTTACTCCATCCAGCAGGATTTATCGTGGCGGCACTGTCGCTTTCTTTAAATGGGGTGGGCCGCGACCCACTCTTTGAGATGAGCAACAAAGCTCAGCACAGTCGGAGCAATGTTTTCTCTTGATGGGTAGACCGCATACATTCCCACCGGCGGCTCAATGGCCCAATCGGACAATGCCTCCACCAGCGCGCCTGAATCAAGATCATCTCGTACATGCCAGTCCATGAGCAGCGCTACTCCATGTCCATCTATCGCCATCTGGCGAACCACTTCCCCAAGACTGGATGAAAACCGTTTGCGTATTTTGCAGGTTTTTTTGACGCCTCCCCTGGACATGGCCCAGCTGGAATCCTTACCAACGATGAGCCCGTCCAACATGGCCAGTTCTTTTGGAGAGATAGGCATGCCCTGTTTTTCCCAATACTGGGGGGCGGCGCATATCAGACGTCGAGAGGCCGCAATTCTTTGCGCGATCAGGGACGAATCGGCCATTACGCCGTGCCGAATCGCAAGATCGGTCCCATGGGCGGCCAGATCAACCAGTTGATCCGTTGGATGGAGATCGACGATGACGCCAGGGTAGCGTTTGAGATAACTGCTTACGACGCTCGATAAATAACCTTGGGCAAATGTCGCGGAAGCGGTTATGCGCAGATGACCGGTAATCTCGGTCTTCTGGAAAAATCCTCCCTCGGCCTTCTCGACGCTTTCGAGGATGCTCAGGGCATGCTGATAAAGCTTCTCACCGTCAGAAGTGGGGCTGAGTTTGCGGGTGGTTCGGTTAAAAAGTCTCCGGCCCACGCTGTCTTCAAGGGCCAGAAGACGTTTACTGCCGCCCGCAGCTGTCATCCCCAGTCGTTCAGAAGCCGCACGGATGGATCCCTCCTCAAAAACGGCAACAAACAAACGCAATTCATCGATGGAATCCAGCACTTATTACCAACCAACAGGACCGAAAGATTCAACAACTCTAACGTACTTATCCAATTTTATTGATGATAATTTTGTGGCCTATAGTTCCTCGGAGTTAAACCTTTGAAAGCCATTGTGATAAATCAGCATGGTAGCTCAGACCTTTTTGTCGAAATTCAGACGGACAATCCCCGCGCGCGAGCAGGTCATGTGATTGTTGATGTGCGGGCGACAAGCGTGAATCCAGTGGACACGAAAATTCGTCGTGGCAGCGAAGGTACGGCTGGTCTGACTTTCCCGGCCACTCTCCACATTGATGTTTCAGGGGTAGTCAGCTCCGTCGGTACTGGTGTGACGCGCTTCAACCCAGGCGATGAAGTCTATGGCTGTTTCGGCGGCATCGTGGGGATTCCCGGTGCGCTGGCAGATCAGATGGAGGTCGATGCCCAGATGCTGGCGCTAAAACCCAAGTCGCTCTCTTTTGGCGAAGCAGCAAGCCTGCCGCTGGTGGCGATTACGGCATGGGAGGCGCTGATCGACCGTGCTTCGATCAAACCCAATGACAATGTCCTTGTACATGGTGGCACCGGCGGTGTCGGGCATATAGGCATTCAATTGGCCAAGGTCCTGGGAGCCAGGGTATCGACGACGATTTCCACACCGGAAAAAGCGGAAATTGCCCGTCGGTTGGGCGCCGATGAAATTATTTTTTATAACAGCGAGACGCCTGAGGAATACAGTCAGCGAATCACCGAAGGAAAGGGATTCGATACGGTCTTCGATACCCTGGGCGGCGAGGTCTTACAGAACTCGCTGAAAGCCGCGAAGCTCAAGGGCCACGTCGTCTCGATCATTGGTTACGACACCTACGATCTGACCGAAATGCACTTCAAGGCATTGAGACTCGACCTGGTATTCATGGCTGTTTCGATCATTCATAACCAAGACCGCAAGCACCATGGCGAGATCCTGCAAAGACTGGCTGCCCTAGTTGATCGCGGCTTGGTCAAGCCACTGATCGATGAGCGCCATGATTTCACTGCTGCGGGTGTCAGTGCGGCACATGATCGCCTAGAGTCAGGTCGTGCCATTGGCAAAGTCGTCATTGAGCGAAAGGCTTAGTCACGCCGACACAGGATCGTGTGCACCGGGCCCGGAAGACACTGACCCAGTCTTCCCCTTCGACGAGTTCATGTGTGTCGTGCCGATAACCTGGATCTCGACCAGGCCGCCATCTCGCAGCACCGCAGATTCAAATTGTTGGCCGCACGGCCGACGGCATGGATATCTTCGATACACCCGTGCCAGCCAATGCGCTCTCTCTTTATTAAACGCCCACAAGCAGGAGGTTTGATGACCACCCCTCTGACACTGATTGCCACTTTGATCGCCAAGGCCGGGTTTGAAGCCGAACTCGAGGAGACGCTGCAGCGCCTGCAAGGCCCGAGCCGAGTCGAAGCGGATTGCATCCAGTACGACTTCCATCGTGATGCCGATCAGGCTCGCACTTTCCACATGATCGAACAGTGGCGCACTGAAGCGGCGCTGACTGCTCACGAAGCGACACCGCATTTTCAGGCTGCGCTCCCTTTCATCGAGCGTGCTGCTGAAAAACTCACCATCACGAAAATGTATCGCATCTCCTGAGGTTCTTCGAATGAAAGCCATTGCACACTTCAAATGCCTGCCTATCGAACATCCCGACGCCTTGGTGGAGATCGATATACCCGAGCCAGTGCCGAAGCCGCGCGACCTGCTCGTAGAGGTAAAGGCCGTATCGGTCAATCCTGTCGATACCAAGGTGCGACAGGGCTACGTACCGCACGAAGACGAAAGCCAGCCCCGTATCCTCGGATGGGACGCTACCGGCGTGGTCAAGTCGGTCGGCAGCGACGTGACGCTGTTCAAGCCTGGTGACAGGGTCTGGTACGCCGGATCGTTGATCCGCCCGGGAAGCAACAGTGAGCTGCAACTGGTGGACGAGCGTATCGTCGGTTCAATGCCCCAGTCGCTGGATTTCAGCCAGGCTGCGGCATTGCCACTGACTTCCCTGACCGCCTGGGAGTTACTCTTTGATCGCCTCGGTGTTGCACGTGATACCACCGACCGGGGCGAAACGCTGCTCATCGTCGGCGCTGCGGGCGGGGTGGGTTCGATCCTGACTCAGTTGGCGCGTCAACTGACCGGACTAACAATCATCGGCACGGCTTCGCGCCCGGAAACCCAGGCCTGGGTCACCGAGCTGGGTGCGCATCACGTCATCGACCATACCAAGCCACTCAGCGAAGAGCTCAAGCGCATTGGCATTGGACAAGTCAGCTATGTCGCAAGCCTGACCCAGACTGATCGGCACTACGAGCAAATCATCGAATCACTGAAGCCTCAGGGCAGGCTGGGCCTGATCGATGATCCGGCCACGCTTGACGCTGTGCCGCTGAAGCGTAAGAGCCTGTCGTTGCACTGGGAGCTGATGTATACCCGCTCGCTTTACGAAACCGAGGACATGCAGGAGCAGCACAACATCCTCAACGAAATTGCGCGGCACGTCGATTCGGGTCTCTTGCGCACCACTCTTGGCGATAACTACGGACGCCTCAGCGCAGAAAATCTTCGTCGTGCCCATGCTCTACTGGAAAGCGGCAAGGCAAAAGGCAAGATCGTTCTGGAGGGCTTCTAAGAGGTACCACAGAAACGACTGGGTAATCTCCAGCTTCAGGTACCCTTCACGCAAACCGTGTTGCTTCAGGCGCTTGGACACGCACGGAAAGCACCGAAGCCCGAAACTGCCGGGCCGCGATCAGCCTCAAGCAACGCGATAAAAGACCAAACACCGCAGAACCATGGGCTCCTCCTCACAGACAGCTTTCGACCCAAAGCAGCCGGTCGCGGCAGCTTGAATAAAGCAGCAAGAATCGGATGGTAAGTACTGTACGAGTTCCAGTCTGATAGGACTCCAAGCCAAGAGGAGTTCGACCATGGCGTTCCGTATAACTGGCCTTTCCCCCGAGCCATTCCAGTCACTGTTTGGATTGTCCGACCAAGAGCTGGCATCTCTTGGGATGAAGCGTTACATCGTCGACAGCAACCCAGGCTTTCCTGACCGTATCGAAATGAAAGATGCGGAGCTAGGTCAGAGCGTGCTTTTACTCAACCATGTCTGTCAGCCAGCCAAGACGCCATACCGTGCCTCACACGCGATCTTCATACGGGAGTGGGCCTCACAAGCTTATGACGCAGTCGATCAGGTACCTGAGTCTATGCGAATCCGCCTGCTATCGCTTCGCGCTTTCACTGATGATGGGATGATGCTCGATGCCGACGTAGCTGATGGAATAGCAATAGAACCTGTAGTCACTCGGATGTTTGCCAATCCAGAGGTTAGTTACATTCACGTTCACAATGCCAAGCAGGGTTGCTACTCCGGGCGAATAGATCGGGCGTAGTCACCGCAGGTCTTGGTGGCTCGTCCTTCTGTCGACTCTGCCGGTCACCGACTGGCCGGTATTGGCCGATAGCTGACGCTCATTTGACCCTGCACGATGTTTGCCTTGCCAACCTGTACTGAACGGGCACTACCGGTGAAACGCACCCAAAATAAGCGACGAAAAAGTTGTGATCGCTTCATCGAGGGTGTGTCGTCCACGCACAGTTGCGCTCGAAAGCGCTTCGCCTGCTCCTATCAGACCGGTGCAGATACGCTCCATCTCTGCAGTCGACAGCGCTGCGTGCGGTTCCAGCACCGCCATAAACATGCGCACGCAGTTATCCAGCAGCTCCTGGAAAACCACCGCTTTGTCGCTACTGCCTGCAAGCGCTGCTCCGACAGCGTGAAATTCGTCTGTTTGGTCGGCCGCACAGTGGATATAAGCACTGGCAAGCGCCTGCGCAGTATCCTCCAAAGTCTGCGGACTTCCCGCCATAGCGTGGCGAAAAGCATCGACGCGTTCCGTATCGATCCATCTGTACAGCTCGATCAATAGTGCCGACCGAGTCCTGAAATGATCGTAAACCACCGGTTTGGAAACGCCGGCGCGGACCGCCAAATGGCCCAAGGTCAAACGGTCAGCGTCTTCTTCCCGCACAATCAGCAGTGCCGTCTTGAGCAATTGTTGCCGCCGCTCGGCTTTTGTAAGTCGATGTGAGCCTGTGCCACTGGCTGGAGGGTTGCTGACTTTTTCCACGCTGATCCTCAGAAGCAGATAACCTACCAATGGTAGGTTACGGATTGTAAGTCTCGTGCTAGTTTTCCTACTAATAGTAGGTTAACTGGAGGGAGAACGCACAATGTCTAGGCATCCAATACTTTTCATGGGCGGTTCAGGCGCTATAGGCCAACGCACTGCTCAAGCCTTACGCGCAGCTCATCCCGAGATTGCGCTCTTGATAGGCGGACGCGATCTTGCCAAGGCTCAGCAAGCGGCAGAGCAGTTAGGATGTGCGCAGGGGATTGTGACTGATCCCGCAGCAGATGATTTAGGGTTAGGTGATCGTCAAGTCAGCGCAGTGGTGGTCTTTTACATGGACCACACGCTTGCCGGATTGCGTTTTGCCCAAAAGCGCGGCGTGCCGCATCTGAGCATCTCCTCCGGCGTTTTCGAGATCGCGCCTGAAATCGCAACCTACATGCACAGGCCTGACATCGCGCCCATTGTTCTGGGTTATGAGTGGATGGTCGGCGCGACAACCGTGTCGACGCTCAGTATCGCCAGTGCTTATGGCCGTGTTCGCGACATCGTGATCAACGCGTTAGTGGATGAGCAAGACAGTGGCGGTCCGACTGTCGCCAGGGATTTCGAGCACTTGAGCAAGATGTTGCCGGCGGCGCTGAGTAGGCGCGATGGGGGGTACATCTGGCGCGAAGGCCAGGATGCCAAGGTCAGCTTCCACGCGGTGGATGGTACAAAGCTCGAGGGTAACGGTTTCTCTTCTATCGACGTTGTCGGTTTGGCTGCTGCTACCGGAGCGCCCAACGTCCAGTTCAATCTCGCCACCGGCGTGAGCTCGACCCGGCGCCAAGGCCAGCCAATGTCGACTGAGATCATCATCGAGCTTGCAGGTGAAGATCTGAACGGAGCACCTCTGCGTACCCGCCACGCTTTTGTCCACCCAAAGGGCGCTGCCTACCTCACCGGCCTAAGCGTGGCAATGCTGTTGGAGCGACTGCTTGCACTGGACGGACGGCCTGCCCCACTGCCCGGACTCTATTTTCCATACCAGCTCTTGGAGGCCGATTTGTATTTTAAACGCTTGGCTCAGGAAGGCGGGGAGCTGCGTAGGTTACCCACTCAAGGGTGAAACCTTGGCTGCACCACTACGCAGCGCGTGTAAGCGTCATTAATTAAGTGATGGTCGGTCACGATCATTAGACGAGTTTGCCGACTGCATTCGATAGCGCTGGGCACGCTTGACTCACCCTTGTAGCCTCAAACGCAGAAGCACGTTCATATCGAATCTTTAGCCAACGGGTACACGGCATCCAACCCGGGCCCTTTCGTCCACTGACGGCGCTATGTCGTAGTCAGCTGTGCGCCACTTTGTCGCAGCTCGTCTGAGGCTCAGGTTTATTGGGACGCCTGCCACGGGCGCACAGTGGTTTCAGTTTTTCCCGTTGGGCAGCTTGTGTATTTCCATTTCCGACGATGTTAGATTCCGCCGATGAATTTCGTCCGAACCCACCGCTCGATCATTGCCTGGATGCTTTACGGCTTCATCCTGTTCAATGGCATCGTGTGCAGTGTGGGTCATGGGCAAATGGTCGATGCCTTTTCCGGCGCCACTCAGGCCATGGATTGTGGTGACCAGGGCGCATTTATCCTGTCCGATCTTTCGAAGATGGGTGATCACGCGCTGATCATGAAGTTGTCGATGAGCGATTGCGCGTTCGCCGGAATCGCTTTCCTGTCGTTGATGTTTTTCATCGGTCTGGGGTGGCTGCTCAGCACCCGCCAGCTTCGACTGCCTGCCGCTTACACCTTCCATCGACGAATACCCCGTCATCTGCTCCCCGGACTCCTGCCTCAGGCTCCCTGATTGATTTGACGTGCTCGACTGACGAGCCCCTATGCAATCTGAATCCTGAATCGCTTGCGCTGGCGACCTGTTCGTCATGCGCATGCATACCGTGGAGAGTCTTCATGTCCAGTCACCTGCTTCCGGCGCGCCTGCGCGTCGTTCGTTGAAAACAAAGCGTGTTTTGCGGTGATCGACTAATGCGTCAAAGGCGCCTGATTGCTGCATGGCTGAGCCTTTTCGCCATGCTGATGATCTTTGCCGGTCCCTTGATCAGTCAGGGGATCAGCCTTGCGCAGGGTCAAAACGCGTCCATGAGCATGGCGGGCATGGCATGCGACGAAATGCCGGGCATGAGCATGGCGTCGCATCAACCGCCAATCAGCAAGAACCATCATTTGCTGCTCTGGGAGAAATGCGGCTATTGCTCGCTGCTGTTTCAGCATCCGCCGCTGGTTGAATCCAGGCTGTTGATCACGCCGCCTGGTGTACCCCAAGCCAGTTTGTTTTCCATTCATTTTGTCCCTGAACAACCCGCACCACCTGTATTCCCAGGGGCGCGAAGCCGAGCACCACCGGTTTGACCGTTGAACGTCACAGATCATTTTTAGAACGCTGAACGCCCGACAGCCCCAGCACGCGCTTTTGCGAATCACGTGTGGGATGGCTGTGGGCGCTCCATGTACACCTGACTTTCATCGGAAGATCCATGTACTCGACCAAGAACGAGCCGCTTTTTCAACTTGATCGGTCGCGCCTGAACTGGCGCCGTGCCTATTTCATTTTTCTGGGGCTGACGTTGCCCGTCGTTGCACAAGCGGCACAGCCAACCGCCGGTGACGGCGATCCGCAAGAGCAAGTGCTGGGGCTGTCGCCACTGGTGATCACGGCGGTGCAGCAAAGCTCGCCACTGACCATCGTCACCCGTCCGAAGGACGCTCGCCAACCTGTTCCTGCCAGCGACGGAACGGATTATCTGAAGACCATCCCCGGTTTTTCTGCCATTCGCAGCGGCGGCTCAAACGGTGACCCGGTGCTGCGCGGCATGTTCGGTTCGCGTTTGAACCTGCGTACCAATGGTGGCCTGATGCTCGGCGCCTGTCCGTTCCGCATGGATGCGCCGAGCTCCTACATCGCCCCGGAAACCTTCGACAAACTGACCGTGATCAAAGGCCCGCAGACCGTGCAATGGGGCCCCGGCGCTTCGGCGGGCACCGTGCTGTTCGAGCGCGAGCCGGAACACTTCGGGGAACTGGGCAGCCGTCTCAACGGCAGTGTGCTGGTGGGCTCCAATGGCCGCTTCGACAAGGTGCTCGACGGCGCGGTCGGCGGCCCGCAAGGCTACCTTCGGGTAATCGGAAACCAGGCGCAGGCTGACGACTATAAGGACGGCCACAACAACACCGTGCCTTCACGCTGGGATAAGTGGAACGGTGATGTGGCGCTGGGCTGGACACCGGATGCCGACACACTGGTTGAGCTGACTACCGGTAAAGGCAACGGCGAGGCGCGTCTGGGCGGTCGAGGCATGGACAGCTCGCAACTGGAGCGCGAGAGCCTGGGGCTGAAGTTCGAAAAGCGCAACATCGGCGGCGTGCTGGATAAGCTTGAAGCGCAGGTCTACTACAACTACGCCGACCACATCATGGACAACTTCCGGCTGCGTACACCGGACCCCACCAGCATGATGGCCATGCCGATGGCCTCGCAAGTCGACCGGCGCACGATGGGCGCCCGTGCGGCCGCGACCTGGAAATGGACCGACGTCGAACTGGTGACCGGTATTGATGCACTGCGCAGCGAACACCGTGAGCGCAATTCGACGTACGACATGGTGACCAATGTCTACACCGACACAGACGCCTTCGCCTGGAGCAAGGACGCGGTTGAGCACAACTACGGCGCGTTCGCCGAGATGACCTGGTACGCCGCCGAGCGCAGTCGTATTGTCTCGGGCGCGCGCCTGGACAGGGCGTCGGCCAAGGACTATCGGCAATCGGTCAGCACGATGTCGATGAGCATGCCCAATCCGACGGCGGACGACACGCGCGCCGATACGTTGCCCAGCGGGTTCGCCCGTTACGAATATGACCTCGCCGACTCTCCGACGACGCTGTACGCCGGGATAGGTCATGTCCAGCGGTTCCCCGACTATTGGGAGCTGTTTTCCGCAGGCAGCGGCCCCGCGGGATCCCGCAACGCGTTCGAGGGGGTGAAGCCCGAGAAAACCACCCAGTTGGACTTCGGCGCGCAATACAGCGGTGACGATCTCCAGGCATGGGCATCCGGTTACGTCGGCGTGGTTCGCGACTTCATTCTGTTCGACTACGGCACCGACATGATGGGCATGAGCACCACCAGTACCGAGAACGTCAATGCCCGGATCATGGGGGGCGAGTTGGGCTTTGCCTATCGTCTGGCGCCGAACTGGAAAACCGATGCCACGCTGGCCTACGCGTGGGGCAAGAACACGTCAGACGGTCAGGCATTGCCGCAGATGCCACCGCTTGTGACCAAGCTGGGACTGACCTACGAGCAAAACGCCTGGAGCGCCGGGGCCTTGTGGCGAGTCGTTGCGGCGCAGAACCGGGTGGCTGAAGGCAAAGGCAACGTCGTCGGCCAGGACTTCGGCAAGAGTGCGGGCTTCGGGGTGTTTTCTCTCAATGGCAGCTATCGCCTCAGCAAACAGCTGAAGGTCAGCACCGGCGTCGACAACCTGTTCGGCAAGGACTACGCCGAGCACCTGAACCTTGCGGGCGACGCCGGTTTTGGCTTACCCGGCGACCGCGCGCTCAACGAGCCCGGACGCACGTTCTGGACCAAGGTCGACTTCAGCTTCTGATGTACGGGCCGCTTGGACCTGCGTCCGGGCGGCCTGCCTTGCGCTGTGTTGTCGAGCCTTTGCTCGACGCGTCAGCGACCGGGGCATCTTCATGGACCAGAGTGAGGTTATCGAAGATGGCAGCACTGCGCAGTTCTTCGAAGGGGGGGCAGATCGGCACCCGCGAGCTCAAACGTTCCTCCATCAGATCCGCCGGCATTGAGCGCGGATGACCTTGATTCTGAAGCCTCACTTTTTCATATGGTTGTCCACACGCTTCAAATCCTTTGCCAGTTGGATGCGTAATGCGGATATCAACTTTCGCGCGTTGTCCGCCAAGGGTTTTCCGGGACGGAAAAGCAGAAGGCTGGTGAAGTTGACCGTCAGGGAAAACGGGCGGATCACCAAGCCTCGGTCGATGTAGTCCACGACGGCGACAGGATTGGCAAAACCGAACCCGATTCCGCGCAATGCCATCTCGCAAACGGTGTGGGCATAGGGCGTTTCAATCCTGATATTCGGCGTTACGCCATAGGGGCTCAGCGCAGCCTCAAGCCGCCGACGACTGCTGTCTTCTGGATTGAGTGCGATGAAGTCATGGCTGCCGATGTCGCTCGGGGTGATGACTGACAGCTTGGCGAGCGGGTGATCAGGCGGCATGGCCATTACGCCCGGCGAATCCAGAAACGGCGAATGTTCCAGCCCCATGACCGGCATCTCGTCGGCCATCAGGCCAAAATCGCATTGGCCCGACGACACGTCCTGGTGGACCTCCCTGGAGCTCAGGACCCGCAGCGACACTCTCATGTCTCGCCCTGCCAGGTCGAAGGACGACAAGGCCCTGGGCATGAATGCATTGCCAAGTGCCGGATGCACAGCGATGGCCAGACGGTCCGTACCGAACTGCTTCAAGCTCTTGATTCGATGTTCGATCGCATCCATACCGATGAAGAGTTTGTCCACGTCCACCATTAACGCGTGCGCTTCCTGCGTGGGCACCAGACGCCCGCGGATCCGGTGGAAAAAAGCAATCCCGGCTGCCGTTTCGAGCTTGCGAATCGCCTGGCTGACGGCAGGTTGCGAGATTCCGAGCATGTTCGCTGCCTTGCTGGTGCTCCCTGCGTTCATGACCACTCGGAATACTTCGATTTCGCGGACACCCATGCGGCAACCTATAACCTTTGCTTATCGAGTTAATAATTCTACGTGTAGCCGCTGACGCAGGTCTATTCAACAATAGGTTTCATTGTTCCTGACCTGACAAGGCGTACTCAGATGAAACTTGTAGATCCTGCCGGCAGCCCGTATGCCAGCCTCTCTCCAGGTGTATGGCGCGGTTCGACCGTGGTTTTCGACTCATTCGAAGACTTCGTCAGCCGCAAAAGTCGACAGCCGGACGGCTACAGTTACGGCATTACCGGCACGCCGACTTCTCGCGCGCTTGAGCGGCAAGTCGCTGAGCTGGAAGGCGCTCGTCATTGCGTGGTCATGCCGACGGGTGCGTCTGCGCTGATCACCACGGTCATGGGCTTTGTTCGTGCCGGTGACCATCTGCTTATCTCGGACTCCTGCTATGGCTCGCTCAAGACGTTCGGTCGCCAGTGGCTGGCTCATCTCGGTGTTGAGGTCGAGTTCTATCCGCCGACGATCGACGCCGGGATTGAAGCGCTGATCCGCCCGAACACACGCATGATCTGCATGGAAGCGCCGGGCACCGTCACCATGGAAATGCAGGACATCGGTGCGATCACCGCCATCGCCAAAAAGCATGGCGTGCTCACGATGATGGACAACACCTGGGCGAGCCCGCTGTACTTTAGGGCCATCGAGCACGGCGTGGATTTCGTGGTTCAGGCAGCCACCAAATACTTCGGTGGTCATTCCGATCTGTTGATGGGAACCGTCAGTCTCAATGATCCAGAACGCTATGCGACGCTCAGGGAAACCCAAAGCATCTTCGGGCAGGCCACCAGTCCCGAGGATTGTTTCCTGGTACAGCGCGGGCTTCAGACGTTCGAGCTTCGGCTGCGTGAGCAAAGCCGAAAGGCCTTGGCAGTGGCGCGTTGGCTGGAGGCTCAGCCTCTGGTGAGACGCGTGCTGTTTCCTGCCCTGGAAAGCGATCCAGGTCACACACTGTGGCAGAACCAGTTCGAAGGCAGCGGTTGCCTGCTCTCGATCATTCTGGAACCGGCCGCTGACGAACGTGCCTTCGGGGCATTTTTCAACGCCCTGCAACTGTTCCCGATCGGCGCGAGTTGGGGCGGCACCCATAGCCTGATTGCCTACTACCCGGCGTCCCAGCAACAAGCACGGCAATTTTCGCCAACGGACCAACCCATCGTGCGTCTCTCGATCGGGCTGGAGGACGAGTCGATGTTGATCGCCGACCTGGCCAACGCCCTGGAGGCGTACGCCCGGGCGCGCTGACGTATAGGCACGCTGCGCTTCAGACGCGGCGGCCAGACACGCTTTTTCTGCCGTTACTCCCGCGAGCCCCCGAGGCCGCACACCCAAATGAGGATGGATAACAATGAAACAGAACGGCATTCGTTTCGCACTGGCGATGATCATGTCTTTCGGCATTGGCTCGGCCGCCATGGCGGATGACTCGTTGCAAACCCTGCGCGAACGGGGCGTTATTCGCATCGCCAATACCCAGGCCAGTCCACCCTGGAGTTATCTGGGGCAAGACAACCAGCCAGCGGGATACGACGTTGCCATCGCCAAAGAGGTTGCCAAGCGTATTGGCGTGGCCAAGGTGGAGTTCATCGCCGACAGCTTCAAAAGCTTCGTCGAAGGCTTGAAGGCAGACAAATACGACCTTGTCATGAACGACCTGACGCCCACCGATGAGCGCAGAAAACAGGTCGACTTCGCCAGTCCGTATGGCGTGGAAGAGTTCTACATTTTCGTGCGCGACGACAATCAGGACATCCATAGCATCAAGGACATGCCTGGTCACTCCATCGGTGTCACGTCCGGTACCAGCAATGAATCCTGGGCCCGCAAACACATGACCACGTCCGATATCCGGGCCTATGAAAACGGCGGCTTGGTTTTCAACGATATGGCAATTGGACGGGTCGACGCCGTGTTGTCTTCATTGTTCGGCGGGGAGAAGTACAAAAAGGTCAATAACCTGCCGATCAAGGCAGTGGGTGAGCCTCTGACGTACCAGCTGTCTGCGCCGGCCATGGCGAAGGGCAGGGACAGTTTGCGTGATGCGGTCAGCAAAGCCATTGAGTCGATGGTTGCAGATGGCACGGTGGACGCCGTCGCCAAGGAGTGGATCGGGCCGGATTATCACATGACCGCCGGGATCAAGGCCGCTCTCGCTGAGCTGGCGGAGGAGTAAACCATGTGGGATCTCTTTCTACGGGCGTTGCCGCTGCTGCAAAAAGCGATCGTGACAACGCTTGGCTTGGGTCTGGGTGCCTTCGTCCTCGGCACCGGCCTGGGCCTGATCATTGCCCTGATGAGGATTTCTCCAGTGCGGCTGTTCCGGATGATCGCCTTCAGCTACGTCTCGATCTTTCGTGGCACGCCCCTGCTGGTGCAGATACTTCTGATCTACTTCGGCTTGCCCCATTACGGGATCGTGATGACGCCGATACCTTCTGCGCTGCTCGCACTGACGCTGTTCTCGGCGGCTTATCTGAGCGAAACCTTTCGTGCCGGCATCATTGCGGTCGACAGTGGCCAGTGGGAGGCGGCCAGCTCCATGAGCATGGGCTACTGGACCTGTCTGCGTCGGATCATTCTTCCGCAGGCGTTTCGAATCGCGTTGCCCACCATGGGCAGCCGGCTCATTGCGCTGATCAAGGACACCTCGCTTGCCTCCACGATCACGGTCATGGAAATGACCCGGGTCGCTGAGCAAATCGGTGCGTCCACGTTCCGGTACATGGAAATGTTCCTGATGGTGGGGGCGATGTACTGGCTCATCAACCAGATGTTGACCATCCTGCAAACCTGGCTGGAAGGCCGTTGGACGAGGCACATGCGATGACCACAAGCACTGTACGCGTTACCGGGCTTAGCAAGACCTTTGGCGATCTGGCCGTACTCAAAAATGTCGACCTTGAGGTTCAGGCTGGTCAGGTCGTGGTCATCCTGGGTCCGTCGGGATCAGGCAAGACAACCTTGCTGCGCTCTCTGAACCTGCTGGAAAAACCAGACGCTGGCACGCTGGAAGTCTGTGGGCATAAGGTGGAGGTTCCGCGCAACGGTCGATTCGACCGGGCAACGCGCAAGCAAGTGGCGCTGCTCAGGCAGAAGACCGCCATGGTGTTCCAGTCCTTCAACCTATTTCCACACATGACGGCCCTTGAGAACGTCATGGAGGGGCTTCTCAGCGTAAAGAAAGTGCCCAAGGCAAAGGCCATCGAGCGGGCCCGTCATCTGCTGGCGCAGGTCGGCCTGGCGGAAAAAGCTGACAGTTACCCCGCCAAACTTTCTGGGGGCCAGAAGCAGCGCGTCGCCATTGCGAGAGGGTTGTCCATGGACCCCGAGGTCATCTTTTTCGATGAGCCGACCTCGGCCCTTGACCCTGAATTGCGCGACGAAGTGCTAGGGGTCATGCGTGAACTGGCGAACAGTGGCATGACCATGCTGGTGGTGACCCACGAGCTGCGTTTCGCTCGAGAAGCGGCAGACCGCGTGGTGTTCATGGAAAACGGTGTGGTGGTCAAGGATTGTTCCACTGAAGCGTTCTTCGGTGGCGACAGCGGCGAGCGCATTCAGCAGTTCCTGCGCCGGTATTGATTGCCAACGTTATCGGGAGCGAGGTGATGACACTTTTGCGCAATACCCGGTTGCACCTTCTGGCAGGCACTCGGGGTTTACAACTGACCCCGAGCACCAGCGCTGTACCAGCGCCACTCAACTTAGGCAGGACGATGTAGGAAAGAGCATCTTCAATAGCGATGCCGCCATAAAAAGTCCCAGTCCGAATGTCAGATGCGCGGTGATACTCTTGCGCCTTGCAACGCCAGGTGCCCCTGTCTTCGAACCGGCAATGCCGAAACCGAGCGCGGGCTGCATGATGAAAAAAGGCGCAATCACACTCAACAACCCCGTCACCAGCGCAGGTACGAGCGTGGGGTTGCAGATCCAGGCAGGCCCTATCGCGCCGATCAACACCATCGCGAAGACGACCCCCGTGATGTAATGGAATACCCACCCCATCAAACGTTCATTCCTGACGGGGGGCGCCGCCATGATCGAGGCATGACGAAACCGTCCGTGCCACATGTGGCCCAGCCAGCGACCCACCCATCCATAGTCAAGCGACGCTTGGCCAAACAATCGGGCTTGAGCAAAACCCGACACGTCCATAATCAGTGTGGCCCCCACTCCAACACCCAGGATGTGCAGTGCGGTCTCGGTTGTCCCCATGATGTTGCTCCTTGCCTTGAGCCTGTTTTAGCGGTTTGATCCGAGCAGTCTGCACGTTCAAGTCGACTTGAGGTCAAGCATGAAAGAGCTGGATATTGGTGAGGTGGCGCGACGTTCCGGTCTACCGACTTCAACGCTGCGCTACTACGAAGAAAAGGGGCTTATCAGCTCAATCGGTCGTCGCGGTCTGATTCGCGTGTTTGGTGCCGACGTACTCCAGCGTTTGTCCTTGATCGCGCTCGGGCAATCGGCCCAGCTCTCACTGGACGAAATATCCACCATGCTGGACGCAGAGGGGCAGCCTGACATTGATCGTCAGCTGCTTAACGAAAAGGCAGACGAACTGGACCGCACCATCGAGCGACTCAGCGCCGTACGCGACGAGCTTCGTCGAGTCGCGTGCTGCCCTGCTGCTCGTCACATGGACTGCTCAACGTTTCAGACATTATTGAAAGCAGCAGGGAAGGGGGGATCAGGAAAAAGAACCGGAAAGGGGGACCTGCGCAGACGAGCGTGAAGAAGGGGTTGGATCGATAGCGACCCTTCCTCTCCGATCCTCAGTTGTCGACCCGAGGCAGCCGGTCGCCACTGGCAGCAATGGATCAAAGCCTGGGGCACCCGACGAGGTTACCGCGAGCATACTTCACGGCCGTGCCCCTGATGCCCTGGGGGAATGGCTTCTGGTCAGACCAGAAAGCGTTTTCCGCTTTGGTAGCACTCTCACCAGAAAAGGCTTTGTGTCTCGATCTGGCTGTTAAACCGCCTTGGCGGAGTGATGACTTAGAGGGCGCTCGCCACTGAGATATGCCTGTCTGAAAAAACTCGGCCCATGACACCGTGGGCGTTACGACGTCAGGCTTGAACGGAAACGTCGCAGTGTCAGGCAGAAAAACATCAGGCCAAGCACGGCCAAGGCCAGGACCTGAGGCCATATCAGTAACCACCCGGCATTGCGAAACAGGATGGCAGTGCTCAGGCTGACAAAGTGGGTCGAAGGCGAAAGCTGCATCATCCATTGCAGCCACAGCGGCATGCTTTCAAGCGGAGTCGAGCCTCCTGAGAGCAAAAGCATCGGAATGATCACCGGAATGGCCAGAAGGCCGAATTGCGGAGTGGAGCGCGCCAGTGTCGCGAGAAAGATCCCCAGAGAGTTGGTGGCGAACAGATACAGAGCGGTGAGAAGCAAAAACAGCGTCGTCGAGCCTGTCAGGGGTACATCCAGGGCAAGCCTGACGACACACTCCAGCGAAGCCCAACTGCAAGCGACCACGACGATGGCATTGGCGCTGATTTTCGACAGCATCACCTCCATGGGGCTCAGAGGAAGCACGAGCAAATGGTCGAGCGTGCCATGCTCCCGTTCCCGCAGTACCGCAGTGCCCGACAGGACAATCGCCAGAATGGTGATGTTATTGACGATCTGGATCACAGCCAGAAACCAGGCGCCCTCAAGGTTTGGATTGAACAGCGCGCGGGTCGTCAACTGTATCGGCGGCGGCAGCGTGGGTGCGCCCCGGCTGCGGTAGTCCTGCAACACCCTTTGCAGAATCCTGGAGAGGTAACCGGCGCCCATGAAGGCCTGGCTCATGGCGGTGGCGTCGACATTGATCTGCATTTCGGGACGGCGACCGGCGTTCAGGTCACTCTGAAAGTTCGCGGGTATATCGATGATAAAAGTGTAGCGACCATTGTCCATCGATCGGTCCAGCTGGTCGTAAGGCAGGAGCACGGGCGGTTGAAACTCGGGTGGTAACACGGCCTCCATGACCAGCCGGGAAACATGGCTGTGATCTTCATCGACGATCGCCACACTGGCATGGTGTACGCCGATGACCGAGCCTGCCGCCGGCATATAGATGGCGATGGAGAAGGCATACGTGAGAAACAGGAGCAGCACGTGGTCGTAGCGCAGACTGGTCAGCTCTTTGAGTGTCAACCAGAGCACATTGGCTGCCTTGCTCATCAGCGCTCCTGTTTCTTCAACATCAGCAGACTTAAACCACTGAACGCCAGGAAGAATCCTGACAGCGCGACGCACTGCGGCCACAGGTGGCGAATATCCAGCGCCTTGGTGAATGTGCCCACCGCAATGTCCAGGAAATAACCCGCAGGAAACAACGCACCCATCCATGCGGCAGCGCCCTGCAACGACGACCTGGGCACGATCAGCCCGGAAAACTGGATCGTCGGCAGGCTGGTGATGATCATGGTCCCCAGGATGGCGGCGATTTGTGTACGGGTGAAGGCGGAAATCAGCAGGCCCAGGCTGGTGGTCGCCATCACGTACAGAACGCCGCCCAATGCCAGGGTCAGCAGGCTCCCCTTGAACGGCACATCAAACAGCCATCGGTTCATGGCGGTGAGCAGACACAGATTGATCAAACTCACGGCGACATAGGGCAACTGCTTGCCGAGGAGGAACTCGATCCGCGTCAACGGGGTGGCGAAAAAGTTGGTGATCGACCCCAGTTCCTTTTCCCGGACGATGCTCAGTGCCGTGAGCATGGCTGGTATGAATGCCAGGATAAGCGCCATCACCCCGGGACCGATAGCGTTGACGCTGACCACGTCCTGGTTGTAACGAAAGCGTGTCTGGAGCTGGGCGTCGGGTGCCGGAAGTGCAGGATGGCTACTCAACTGCGCCATCGCTTGCAGATTGGCGGCATGCACGGCTTCCACGTAGTTACGGCTGGTTTCGGCCCGGAATGGCATACCGCCCTCCAGCCAGGCCGCCACGACGGGATGCCGCCCGGCATACAGGTCGCGAGCGAATCCCGGCGGAATCTCCAGCGCCAGCTTTATTTCCGAACGTTGTAAACGCTCATGCAGGTCAACGGGGTTCTGAATGGGAGCGTGCTCGGAGAAATACCGTGAGCCTCTGAACGCTTCCAGATACGCCCGGCTTTCTGGTGTCTGGTCCTGATCGAATACCGCAAACGCCAGGTTCTCGACATCAAGAGAGATGCCCAGGCCGAAGATCACCATCATCAGGATGGCGCCCAGCAGGGCAAAGGCCAGACGCACTCTGTCACGCAGCAGCTCCCGGCGCTCCTTTCCCGCGACGGCAAGCAGGCGGCCCACCCGCGCGTAACGGCGCGTCACAGGGTGGTTGACGGCTGGGGCCGAAGCGGACAAGTCGGCCACAGGCGTCGGGTTGTGCTCTGCCTGAGCCCGCTCCAGACAATCGATGAAGGCAAGCTCCAGCGTCGGCGACCCATACTGTTCCTGCAACTGCGCGCAGGTGCCGCAGGCCAGGACTTTGCCGGCGTGCATGAAGGAAATGCGGTCACACCGTTGCGCTTCATTCATGAAGTGGGTGGAGAGGAAAATCGTTACCCCCTGGTTGCGCGACAATTCGGTCAGCGCCTGCCAGAACGTATCCCGTGCCGCCGGGTCGACGCCAGAGGTGGGCTCATCGAGGATCAACACCTCCGGCTCGTGGAGGATCGCGACGGCCAGCGACAGTCGTTGGCGAATCCCCAGTGGCAAGGCACCGGAAGGCTGGTCGGCGAGGTCGGCCAGCTCGAAGCGGTCAAGCAGACGAGTGATGCGCTGCTCTCGTTCGCCGGCGGGCACGTCGTAGAGCCTGGCATGCAGGGTCAGGTTCTGGCGCGCCGTGAGCTCACCGTAAAGCGAGAAGCTTTGGGTCATGAAGCCAATGCGTTTGCGGGTCTGCAGGTCTCTGGCGTCCACGGGTTTGCCTAACAGCGTGGCCGTTCCCGTCGTGGCCGGGATCAGGCCTGTGAGCACCTTCATGGTCGACGTCTTGCCGCAGCCGTTGGAGCCCAGAAAACCGAAGATCTCGCCTTTGCCGATCGAGAAACTGACATCGTCGACCGCGGTGAAATCGCCGAAGCGAAGGGTCAGCCCGCGGGCCTCGATCGCAATAGCGTGCGTATCCGGCTGTTGGCTGTAGAGCACCTGCGGTCCTGGCGCGGGCGCTGGCGTGCCGCCCTGAAAGTGGGTGAACGCTTGGTCCAGCTTGCCACTGGGCGTGCTCGCAGCCAGTGCTTCGCGGGTTCCGGCCGCAATCAACCGGCCCTGGTCGAGCATCAGGCAGTGCTCGAATTGCTCAGCCTCTTCCATGTAGGCGGTGGCCACCAGAATGGTCAGTTGCGGACGTTGCAGACGCACATGGTCTATCAGTTCCCAGAAGTGTCGCCGGGACAGTGGGTCGACGCCGGTGGTCGGCTCGTCAAGTATCAACAGATCCGGGTCATGAATCAGCGCGCAACACAGTCCCAGTTTCTGTTTCATGCCGCCTGAGAGTTTTCCCGCACGACGATCCTGGAATGGCAGCAGATCGGTCGCCAGCAAAAGCGCTTGCATACGCGCCTGGGTTTCGACGGCGCTCAAGCTGAACAGCGCGGCGAAGTAACGCACGTTTTCCTCAACGCTCAGGTCGGGATAGAGGTTATTGCCCAGCCCCTGCGGCATGAACGCAATGCGGGTATACAGGGTAGTGCGGTGGGTGCGGTCATCGATCTCACCGCCCAGAACCGAAAGCTGCCCGCACTGCAACGATTTGACACCCGCAATCAGCGCCAGAAGGGTCGATTTGCCAGCGCCATCGGGTCCGATCAGGCCACAGCGTATGCCAGCAGGGAGCTCAAGGTTGATGTCGGTCAATGCAGGAGCGGCGCCGTAATAATGGCTCAACCCATGAACGCGCAGCGCCGGGCCTGTCATGGCAGCACAGCCGGCCAGGAGACGGGGCGCGTCCTGACATAGCCGGTGCCTGGCATGCCAGGTTTGGCCTGCGGTGTCCGCTCGGGATCGGTCAAGGTCAGTTTCACGCGGAATACCAGCTTCTGGCGTTCATCCCGAGTTTCCACTTCCTTGGGCGTGAACTGGGCCTTGTCTTCCACGAAGCTGATGCGGGCCGGCAGCGGTGTGGTGGCGAGCGCATCGAGCACGATTCGCGCTTCGTCGCCCAGCGTCAACTTGCCTACGGTCGCCGTAGGCAAGTACAGGTTCATGTATTGATCCTGAGTGTCGATCAGAAGGAGCACCTGCCCGCCCGCGGCCAGCACTTCGCCTGGCTCGGCCATGCGTAACTGAATGACGCCATCCACAGGCGCCCGGAGGCTGTTATCGTCAATTTCGCTTTGCAGGCTCGCGACCTCCGCCAACGCCGCTCCAATAGTGGTCTGGAGTGCTTCCACTTGAGCTCTGGCAGCGCGCACTGCTGACGTCGTGGTTTCCATGCGCGATGTCTGCTGGTCGAAGCCCTGGGCACTGTAGTAGCCGCGTTCGTACAGTTGGCGGGCACGTCTGAGCTCTTGCTGAGCAAGCAACTGTTCACTCTGACGCAGTTGCAGCGTTGCCTGTGCTGCAGCGACGTTTTGCCGGGCGCCGGCCACGCCCGCTTCGGCTTGCCTCAAGTGCGCATCAAGGGTGCGGGTGTCCATGCGTGCCAGCAGTTGGCCGGCCGTGACTTTATCGCCCTCGTGTACCAGCACCTCTGCCAGGCGCCCGGCGGTCTTGCTGGCGATCTGCACTTCGGTCGCTTCCAGCCGTCCGTTGGACATGACGAAGTCAGGCGACAGTCGAGGCTTGCGCAGTTGCCAGTAACCGAAAACACCGCTGCCCAGCGTCAGAACCAATATCGCCACTGCCCAAATGATCCACTTGCGATGCTGTGCTGCCATAAAACGTCCCCTTGTGTGAGGGGAGTCTGGACCTGCCCGCATCGCGGCGTTTGATCATTGTCAAACTCACGTCCTTTTGACATCCACGTCTCGGACGACCAAGCGATTCTGATCTAGATCAAATGCGCTTGCGCCCGGTTGCCGACAATGGCTTCACATCCGCATCGGCCAAACCCGCTGCGACCCGACAAGCAATGGAGGTGTGAAATGGCCGAGATCGAGCGATTGTTGCTGATTGCCCCACCACTGATGGAACGCACCCCCGCGTTTGACCGTGCGGCCTCGCTGGCCAAGGTCAAATCCGCGGCGTTGCACATCGTTGCGTTCGATTATGTAGAAGGCATTGCGTCCTCGGGGCTCGTCAACGAGACCGCGATCGCGGAGATGCGTGAAGGCTATCTGCACCGCCATCGTCAGTGGCTGGATGAACAGGCCAAGGGCATTCACCACATGGGGGTCGAGGTCACCACGGAGGTGATATGGGTCAAACGTCCGCTGGAAGAAATCCTGACCCACGTTCGTCAGATGAAGCCAGCGATGGTGATCAAGGATTTGCAGCAGGAATCCTGGCTGACACGGGCGCTTTTCACCACGCTGGACAGGCGCCTGTTGTATGAGTGTGACGCCCCGTTGCACCTGGTGGCCAAGGTGCAACATGGCATCCCGCGCAAGATCGTGGCGGCTGTCGACCCCTTCCGGGTGGATGATCAATTCGAGCGGCTGAACGACCGGATTATCACCATGGCCGAGCAACTGGCTTCGCAGTGCGACGCGCAACTGGACCTGTTGTACGCCTACGATTTGTCCTACATCTACGCGCTGGACGGCGGATTCGGTTATCAAGCGTCGGTCATGGACGAGCTGTACGCGACCGAAATGCAGGCGTTCGAGCAGTTGGCAGAGCGCTTCGGGGTACCGGCAGACCGCAGGCACATGATCACGGGAAACCCCGCTCGGGTCATTGAAACGTTCATGACCGACAACGGTGTGGACGTCGTAGTGCTCGGCACCGTTCACCGCGATGTCATGAACAAACTGCTGGGCAGCACCACCGAGCAACTGGCGAACCACTTGCCCGGTAGCCTGCTGACCATCAATCCGCGAAGCGGCGAATGAGCAGTCGGGTAATGAGCAGGCAGAGTGTCTGTGCGCCTGTCTGCGAAATGTCGCCGCACGCCTGTCATTCACGCAATCCGTTGTTCGATCATGGATCCAGCCGTCAGACGCGCCGGATCAGAGGGCGTTCCTGAGGGTTTGCAGGTAGGCAACCTGACGGGTGAATTCGGCGCTGGGCAGACGTTCTTCAAGGCGTGGGCGCAAGGCCTGACCCACGTGATGGGTCGACTGGCGAGTCATGCGGGCGAGCAGTTGCCATTGTTCGGTGACCGGTAAGGTTTCGAACCCGGGATGGCGTTGTCGAGCGCGACGCAGAATGTCCTGCTGCAGGGATCGTAGCAACGCGTGCTGCCCTCGGCGGCGCAGCAGGAAGTCGGCGCTGGCGCGCAGATGCTCGCCCAGTTGTCGACGGGCGCGTGACGGCTCGGGCTGCAACGGGCCGTGGCGCATGCCGGCGTGCCAGAGCCCTGCACCGAGGCAAAGCGCCAATGCCAGCAACGCTTGCGGGAAATACTTCCAGAGCAGGCCGAACAAGTCATCGTGGTCAGTGCGCAGCAGGAAGGTCACGTTGCTGTCCTGGCTCAGGTACCACAGCAGCCAGGCATTGTCATATTTGCCGATGGCACGGGTTTTCCACAGGTCCGCGTCAGTGAGTACCGTGATCAGCCCCTTGCCGTACACCATCTGCAGCATGTGCGTCGCGTCGGCGCTGTTGGCCCAGGACTGTGCGTGATCCAGTGGGTCGTCCAGGTGAAACGCCGGATCGAAACTCATGTAGGCCGGATCGTTTTCGTTTTGGACGTAGAGTCGGGTCAGCTCGGGCCAGGGCGTTTTCGGCGCGTCGATGTCTGGTGTGCTCAAAGGGATGACGGGCTTGAGCTGCTCACGTTCACGCCGTCGGTCCTGTTCGCGCAGGTCACGGGTAAGGAACTGATGGATCTGCAGCTGATCGAGCAACAGGTCGCCGCTGCGGCCTTTCTTTTCATCCCACAGTTGCTCGGCGACAAACAGCAGCCGTCCGCCTGCACGGGTCCAGCTCAGCACGCGGGTGACGTCGGCCGGGGTCATCTTCTCGCGCGTGTCCAGCAGCATCAGGGTCTGCGTCTGCTGGCGTGTGTCAGGGAGGTTGTTGAGGGCCTGGGTGACGTTGACCGGCACGCCTCGCTGGCGCAAAAACGTTTCGGCCGCCAGGTACGGGTTGGCCCGCGCCTCAGGTGACGCGCCCTGATCGACCACGTCCTCATAGTGCTCGATACGGTTGAGCAGCGGTGCACTGGCGATCGCGATGCACACCAGCACGAGGGCGCCCAGCAGCATCCCTGTGCGCCGACTCATGCGGCGGCTCCACGGGCGAACAACCGTCGCCATTCGTCACACAGGGCCTGCTGCACATCCGCGTCAGGGAGCTGATGACCATAGGCCAGATTTTGCCAGTGGCGTGTCAGTTCATGGCTGTAGGCGTGGAGCGGCGGCTGGTTCAAGGCGTCGACCCGCGCCAGCACCTGACCTTCGGTATCGGCATTCTTAAGTGGCAGTTGATAGTCGGTCAGCAGACGGTTGAGCAGGGCGCGGTAGAGCAGGCTGAGCGCCTCGCGGGGGGCGTGTGGCCAGAGTTTTTCTGCGGCAGTGGCGACGTCATCCGGCAAACTCTCGGCAGCCACCTGCAAACCAAATAATTGATGAGGCGTTGCACGCGCAGAGGGCGTCTTGCGCTGGCCCCTGCCCACAAAGGTGCCGAACCAGGCGCGGTAACGCCAACCAATCCAGGCTACGACTACGGCGATCAAGGTCCACAGCAGCGCTTCGAAAACGGTTGACAGGGTTTTGCCTGCGTTCAATAACCCCACGATCAGCTTCGCCAGCCATTGAGGGGTGTCGCCAGTCTTTGCATGGTGCTTCTGTTCGGCGATTCGCCAGCCCGAGACGGTTTTCGGGTTCTTGAAGGGCGGGCCGTCCAGCACGGCCTTGATGGCTTGCCGTGAGGCCTGGCTGGTCAACGGCTGGTTCAGCAGACGCGGCGCGGCGGGGCCTGCCACCTGCTCGTCCGCCGAGGCGGAATCCAGCGGCGGTAACGGACAACTGTAATTCGATTCGTCTGTGGTCTCGGCGGCCATCGCGCTCGACGGCGACAGGCTGAACGCAAGCGAGACGCCGATCAACAGCGCGTAGGCACTGCCCATCACACGCTGACGCAACTGGCGGAACGCGAGCTCGATGTCCCAGGCTTCCAGCGTCGTACGGCGATTGAGGTACAGGGCGAAACCGCACGAGACATAGGTCGGACCCCAGAACACCAGCACCAGCGCGTAGAACGCGTTGGTCAAATGTTCCAGCCAGTTCCAGTTCCCTTCGATGTCCAGCAGGCTGCGCCACGACCAGTCCAGTTCGACCTGCTGGGGAATGAGCGCGTAGAACAGCAGCATCGCGCTGACCCAGAAGCCCATCTCCAGCGTGCTGCCCAGGGACGTCAGACAGCGGGCGACGCGTCGGTCCTTTTCTCCCAGCAGTGCGATGCGTTGTGCCCGGGCCAGTCCGTCCAGGCCTTCAAGCTGTTGCACGGGCAGATAGAAGCTGCGGCTCAAGCTGAATCGTCGCCACGTCAGGCTGGCGAGCAATTGGGGTTTGAGCGCACGCGGCCAGGCCCTGAGCGCGTCTTTCAACGACGGGGGCGCACCGAACAGCGCCTGGGAAAGGATCAGCAGCGGCAACCGTTCGTACGCAGGCTTGAGCCACCAGAACAGCAGCACCGCGACGCTGGGGTAGTCCCAAAGCAACCCACTGATCAGCGCGAAAATCGGCAACGTGATCATCGCCCAGCTCGTCATCAGCAGGCGCCGATGCTGACGTGCGAGCAGCACGCCGAGGTCGATGGCTTCCCATGGATTGCGCGGGCGAATCGCCACGCAGGCTTCAGTCAGGCGCATGGGACGTGCGCCCGGCAAAGATCAGATAGGACGCCACCAACGCCCACAGTACGGCGCCCACCAGGTATTTGGTGGCGGGCTGCGGCCAGGTCATCGACGACCAGTAGGCTTCGATAAACGCGGCAATCAACAGGAACAACATGACGCCGCCGATCAGCCGGACGCTGGTTTGTGCGGCGATGCGCAGGGCTTCACCGCGCCGCATCGGGCCGGGTGCGAGCAACGCCCAGCCCAGTTTCAGACCCGCGGCGCCGGCCAGGGCAATGGCGGTCAATTCAAAGGCGCCATGCCCCACCACGAACGGCCAGAAGGTCTGGCCGAAGCCGACATCGGTCAGGTGACCCGCTACGGCACCGATCAGCAGACCGTTGAAGAACAGGAAAAACAGACTGCCCAGGCCAAACAGCAAACCGCTGGCGAAGGTCTGAAAGGCGATACCGACGTTGTGCATGATGTAGTAACCGAACATCAGCCAGTCGGTGCTTGAGGCGCGTTCGGCTGCCTGACCGATACGACGTGCCGCCGGGTCGTACATCGACTCCATCTCGCTGACTTGGGCCGGACTGACCACGCTGTAGATCAGGTCCGGATACCCGTACACCAGCAGTCCCATGACGATCAGGCTACCGAAGAACAAGACCAGGGCTAACGTGACGAGCCGCCATTCGGCGCGCACGAGACGGGGGAAATCGGCCAGTACGAACGCCAGCAACCGGGCGGCGAACTGACTGTGATGGCGATACAGCTGTTGGTGACCGCGCATGGCGAGCTGTTGCAGGGGCTCGATCAGATGGCTGCTGTAACCGCGCGCTTGAGCCAGGGCCAGGTGCTGGCAGATTTGCCGGTAGGCCTGTGTGAAGCCATCGCCCGCTTCGTGCCTGCGACGGCTGCGTTCCAGCGCGTCGAGGCGTTCGCTGAACTGTTGCCAGGTACCTCGATGGCGTTGTTCGAACTGGCCTTGCTTCATGGCGAGCTCCGCTTCATGTCGATCCCGCCAGTGAGTGAGCGATGCCGTTCAACTGGCTCACCGCCTGTTGCGGCGGGGTGTGTAGCGGCATTTGCAACGGTTCGACGAGGATCGAGGCAAGCTCCTCGACCCGCGCCGGTGCGAGCCCTTGCTGGCGTTCGGCGAAGGCCAGTACGGCGCGTTGCTCCGACAAGGTCAGCACCAACGGCGATGTCATGGGGGAGGCCTCGGGCAGCGTCGGGCGCGGCGTCGGTGTGTCGCGGTAAATCACCAGCGTCCCCGCGGCCAGGTCGCCAAGGCGTTTGAACAGGGGATGCTGCAAGCAGGCAAACGCCCCCACGCTGTAACCGAACGGCAGCATGTCGACAAAACGCAACAGGTTACGCAGCAGCGACGCCGACCAGCCGACCGGCGTGCCGTCATCGTGTACAACGCGCAGCCCCATGATCTGCTTGCCGGGTGTGCGCCCCTGATGCAGGACCTCGAACAGCACCATGTACCACCAGTTGATCAGAAACAGCACCAACACGAATACGCCGGTGCCGAACTCGCCAAGTGCTCCCAGTAGAAAAAACAGTCCGGCCAGCAGGGCACCGCGAACCAGCAGATCGATGCCAAAGGCCAGCGAGCGCGACAACAGTCCGGCGGGACGCAGCATCAGGTCGATGCCTTCCGGGGTTTCCATGCGGATACGGGTGTCCAGCGGGGCAGGCTGCGCAGCGATCCTTGGCCAAGCGTGCGAGGAGGACATTGTGGGGAGGGATACGCCTTGAAATAAAGTCTGATGCTAGCCACGGTGGGGGAGGTAAGCAACCTGCGCATAACCCGGTTACATCTGCCGCCTCGATGGAGCGCCAGGACCATCTGTTAGACTGCCTCGGTCTTTTGTTCAGGATCAGGCCCGTGACCTCCAGCATCTTCTGGTACGACTACGAAACCACCGGGATCAATCCGCGTAACGACCGTCCTCTGCAGATGGCGGGCATACGCACCGATGAGCAGCTCAACGAAATCGCCGATCCCGTCAACCTCTACTGCCAGCCAAGCGACGATATCCTGCCGCATCCTGCGGCCTGCCTGGTCACGGGCATTACCCCGGCCCGACTGGCGGAAAAGGGATTGTGCGAAGCGGATTTCATGACGCGCGTGCATGCCGAACTCTCAAAACCCGGTACGTGTGGGGCCGGTTACAACACGCTGCGTTTCGATGACGAAATGACGCGCTACAGTCTGTATCGCAACTTCTTCGACCCGTATGGGCGAGAGTGGCAGGGCGGCAACAGCCGCTGGGACTTGATCGATGTTGTGCGTACCGCATATGCCCTTCGACCTGAAGGCATTGTGTGGCCGGAAGAAGACGGGCGCGTCACGCTGAAGCTCGAACGTCTCACGGCTGCCAATGGTATAGATCACGGTCAGGCGCACGATGCGCTCTCCGATGTGCGTGCAACTATTGCACTCGCGCGGTTGATTCGCGACAAACAACCCAAGCTGTACGACTATCTTTTTCAATTACGCAGCAAGCACAAGGTGCAGGAGCAAATACGCCTGTTGCAGCCACTGGTGCATATATCTGGCCGGTTCTCCGCAGCACGAAGTTACGTGGGCGTCGTATTACCGCTGGCCTGGCACCCGACCAATCGTAATGCGCTGATCGTCTGCGACCTTTTTCATGACCACAGTCCCTTGCTGGAAGAAGACGGTGAGACCTTGCGCCAGCGCTTATATACGCGTCGTGAAGATCTTTTGGAGGGGCAGTTGCCGGTGCCGCTCAAATTACTGCATATAAATAAATGCCCGGTTGTCGCCCCCTTGAGCGTCTTGCGCGAGGAAGACCGTCAGCGATTGCAGTTGGACATGAGCGTCTTTAAAGATCGGGTCTTGCGTCTGAACGAGGGGCAGGCGATCTGGCAGGAAAAGTTGAAAAAGGTTTACGCCAGTGATGAGTTCGCTGTGAGTGAGGACCCCGAGCAGCAGCTATATGACGGCTTTATTAATGACCGGGATCGTCGTCTCTGCGAGCAGGTTCGTAATGCAGAGCCGCCGCGACTGGGCAACGAAGCCTGGCCGTTCGATGACCCTCGTCTTCCCGAGTTATTGTTCCGTTACCGTGCCCGAAACTTTGCCGAAACCCTCAGCGTCGAAGAGCAACAACGCTGGTTACGCTTTTGCCAGCTGCGCTTGACCGACCCACAGGCCGGAGCGCCCAACACCTTGAAAGCGTTTACCAAAGCCTTGATTGCGCAGTCCCTTACCGCGACGCCCGAGCAGCTCAAGGTGCTAAGCCAGTGGCAGGACTATTCGCTGCAACTTCAACAGCGGCTGAATTTATAACGGGGCAGGACCGTTCGCCGCCCATAAAAAACGCCAGCATTTGCTGGCGTTTTTCTTGAGTCGCACATCACTGCACAACAGCTATCGCACTACGCGGGTAATTAGCCCAGCAGAGTTGCCCAGCTTTCAACCTCGTCGCCGCCCCACTTGGCTTTCCACTCTTTCAGGGTTTTGTGGTTGCCACCTTTGGTTTCGATGATTTCACCGTTGTGTGGGTTCTTGTATTGCTTGACCTTGCGCGCGCGTTTGGTGCCGGTAGTTTTTACCACAGCGCCACGCGGGGCTTTCATTTTGGAGTCTGGATCCAGCAGCGCGATGATGTCGCGCAGGGATTTCTGATATTCGCCCATCAGGGTGCGCAGTTTGCCTTCGAACTCAAGTTCCTTTTGCAGTTTGTCGTCTTGTTGCAGGTTTTGCAGACGCGCTTGCAGTTCTTTGATGGCTTCTTCTGTTGCGCGGTATTCGTTGATCAAGGACATGAGGGTTACCTGTGTTGTGATGAGCAAGGTGTAATGACGCAATAATAGTCATAGCGTTTGCGCAAGTAAACATTTAAGAAAAGTTTTATCTGTAGCATTTTGAAATAGCTAAGCGACATGCGCGTTCATGAAACAAATGTTATGTGGGCGGTTTTCAAAAGACTGCCACTATTGAGCGCCTTAACGGCACCTTGTTCGGTGTGAGGGAGGCCTGCCCGGAGCGCCGAGCCCGATTAGCGCTGGCCGAGGGTGCGTTTGCTCCCGATGAAATCAGTGTCATCGGAATACTGCACAGTCGTGAGGTAGCCGTTAGAATAGCCGCCTTTTGCGAAGTTCTGGAGTTTCCCCCTCATGCGCACTTTTCGTCTGGTCATCGCGTGCCCGGACCGTGTAGGCATCGTTGCCAAAGTCAGTAACTTTCTGGCGTCGTACAACGGCTGGATTACCGAAGCAAGCCATCACTCTGACAACCTCAGCGGATGGTTTTTCATGCGTCACGAAATCCGTGCCGACACGCTGCCGTTCGACCTCGACGGTTTCCGTGAGGCGTTCACCCCCATCGCCGAAGAGTTTTCGATGGACTGGCGCATCACGGACTCCGATCAGAAAAAACGCGTCGTGCTGATGGCCAGCCGCGAATCGCATTGCCTGGCAGACCTGCTGCACCGCTGGCACAGCGATGAGCTGGATTGCGAAATCGCCTGTGTGATCTCCAACCACCAGGACCTGCGCAGCATGGTCGAATGGCACAACATTCCCTACCACTACGTGCCGGTCGATCCAAAGGACAAGGAACCCGCCTTCGCTGAAGTCTCACGTCTGGTGAAACAACACGAAGCGGAAGTCGTTGTCCTCGCCCGTTACATGCAGATCCTGCCACCTGACCTTTGCCGTGAATATGCGCATCAGGTCATCAACATTCATCACAGCTTCCTGCCTTCGTTCGTGGGCGCCAAGCCGTACCATCAAGCATCGCTGCGCGGCGTGAAACTGATTGGCGCGACATGTCACTACGTCACCGAAGAGCTGGACGCCGGTCCCATCATCGAGCAGGACGTGGTGCGCGTCAGCCATCGTGACAGCATCGAGAACATGGTGCGTTTCGGGCGTGACGTCGAGAAGATGGTGCTGGCCCGTGGTCTGCGCGCGCACCTGGAAGATCGCGTGTTGGTGCATGACAACAAGACCGTGGTGTTCGACTAAGCTGGCGACAGGCGCTGCGAGAGAAGTAGCGTTCAAACGCCGGACACGTGGGAGCCAATTGATTCGCGATGCACTGTGTCAGGCGATACAGCGCAGCGCACGTATCGGTGCTCGCGAATGAATTCGCTCCTGCAATCAAATCCGTGTATCAGCGGAGCACAGCCATGACCGACCCCCTTGATAAAGCCACTTCCAAAGCGCCGCCCACCCTGGGTGAGGGCTGTCTGAGCCGATATGACCCTGAGGCGTTGTCCCCTGACGACGGAACTGAATTCGAGGGGGCCGCTCAGCTGTGGGAGCAGCTCAACCCTGAAGAACAGGAAGAAGAGGCATCACGCGGTTTTGACCCGGAGTAGCTTCATCAACAAGGGGCGGCCCACCATCAGCAGAAACACCGGTCCGCCCGCGACCAGGTAGAAGTAGTGGGTCACGATCCGCCAGATCAGAATCGCCGCGGCAGCGGTCGATTTGCCCACCATGGGCGCCAGCAGGGCCGCCGACGTCAATTCCGCAGCACCGGCGCCACCTGGCGACAGGCTGAATTGTCCCGCGCTCAGCGAGAGCATTTGCACCAGAAATGTCCAGGCCCAATCGATGTCCACGCCAAGCCCACGCAAGGCCAGGTACATCACGCTATAGCGCAGGCTCCAGTGAATGCAGGTCAGGGCAAAGACCTTGAGCAGAATGCGGTGGGGCATCTTCCAGGTTTCAGCCAGCGCGTCCCGAAAGTGCAACAGCTTGCGCGCCCACCGGATGCGCGTGGTGTTTTTGCGTTTAAGGCGCTTGAGCAGCTTGCCGTTCAGCAGAATGATCCGACGGTGATACCGCGCAAAGCCTGCGCAGGCACACAGGCCGGCACCGATTAGCAAAGCGCTGGCAATGAGCATCCATTCCAGATTTTCGCTGAGTTTGTGGAAAACGGCGTAAATCAGGATGCCGATCAGCGCGAGCAGAAAAAAGACAAGGTCGTTGAGCTGGTCCGTGGCGAACGCTGCTGTGCTCTTCGCCGGACCAATCCCACTCCGTGACAGCAGGGCCACCAACGTCAGCGGCGCGCCGCTGCCGCCTGGCGTCGCGCAGTACGCGAACTCAGTGGCCATGACCACCGCCAGGCTCTTGCGCATTCCCAATCCCCGAGCGCTGTCGCCTAACAGCAGTCGCAAGCGCATCGTATTCATGCACCAGCCGACCAGGACCATGCCGAACATGCCCAGTAGCAACACAGGTGAAAAGTTGCGCAGGCGGTGAAACATGTCCGCGCCGCCCATGAAAAACGGGATCAGAAGGGCAAGTAACAGCAGCACCGCCAGCCAGACAAGTCGCTTCACGCGGCGGACCTGACGGCACTCTGACGCTGCAGCCAGGCAAACTTGGTCATGGGCGTACGGCCGTCCTCCAGCAGGCGCTCGAGCGTGTTCAGCCAGTACTGACGAGAAAAATCATGGCGCATGTCCACGGGGTGCAGCCCGAGGCGAATGGTGTTGGCGTTATGCAAATGAGCCTCGCGATGGTCACTGATTATTTTCGACAGTCCGCGTCGCCAGGAACTGCGTGCGCTCCAGACAATACCCGGTGCTTCGATCCGGGAAAAGTCCGGTAGACGATACAGATGTTGCGCATCACTGGTGTAGTCCAGTGGTAATTGGCGCAAGGCTGCTCGCGTGGCTTCGCTCATGAGCCAGGCCGGTGCGACGAATCCGTGCAGCGGCCAGTCATGGCGCTCGAATACCTTGACGCCCGCTACCAGACGTTGCAGCGCCTGAGGGTAATCGAGGGTGTAGAACTCGCCTTCCCAGGTATAAATACGCCGCATGAAAAAAGCATGAGGGGTTCGCGGTGCCGGGCCGTCATCGCAATGGTAGTAGCCGTGAAGCGCCAGTTCGTCGCCTCGCGCCAGACGCGAATGCATCAGACGCTGGAAGGCCGGCGCGTTGTCGACGTGGTCGTTTTTGTGAAAGTCCGGCACAACCAGCCAGGTCATTGGAATATTCCCCATGGCGTCGACGGCTTCGACGAAGGGGCGGTAGTCGGCCCAGGTCTGCGGTGCGACATCATGTAACACCACCACAACGCTGCGCTCGCGGGGCATAAGGACCTCATCCATGAGCGTAGGCCGGTGCCCGGGTGCCAACCGTGATGCCCAGAACTGACGCGTAATGACCAAGCAGGCCGGCGACGACGGTGTCCCAATCGTAGTGCATTTCGACATGGCGGCGTGCCGCGCGTCTCATGCCGGGGAGGTCTTGCCTGAATAGCTGACCCACGGCGTCGGCCATGGCCTTTGGATGATTGGGTTCGCACAACAGGCCACAGGTGGCGGGAATGATCTCGCGGAAAGCGCCCGCATCAACGGCCACTACGGGTGTCCCGCTGGCCATGGCCTCCAGAATCACCAGGCCAAAGGTCTCTTGATTGCCAGCGTGCACCAGCGCATCGGCGCTGGCCAAGAGGCGGGCAACCTCTACGGGCGGCAGGAAATGATTCATCACACTGACATTCTCCGGCACGTGGGTCGGCATGTGCGAGCCTACCAGCAACAGGTGATAACCCTCGCCGAGCTCCCTCATACAATCGAGCAGGATCGGGATGTTTTTTTCCTTTGACCCCCGCCCGGCAAAGACCAGCAGGTGTGTCTCGTTGCCAAGGCCCAGCGCTGACTTGAGTCCCGGATCGCGGCGGGCAGGATGGAACATCTCGAGGTCCACCCCCAACGGCTGCACGTGCACGTTTGTGACGCCTATACGAATGAGTTTTTCTGCCATGGCCGTGCTGGGTGCGAGGACGCGGTCGAAGTTGCCGTAGAGTTTGCTGATGTAAGTTTCGACATTGGTGCCCGCCCAAGTGCCGATGCGGTTGCTGACCAGCAATGGAAGGTCGGAGTGGTAGAAGCCAATGACCGGGACGTCCAGCTGGCGGCGGGCATCCAGCGCCGCCCAGGCGGTGAGATAGGGGTCCCCGGCCTCAATGAGATCGGGATGAAGGTCACGCAGGGTATTTCGCCAAGGGGCCACCCGCAGTGGAAAGCGGTAGCCGTTGCCAAACGGCACAGGTGGGGCTGGCACGCTGTACACCCCATCCTTGGAGCCGAGGCCGGCGCCCGGAATGAGAAGACTGTGTCGGACGTCGGGATAAATCCCCAGCCGGCGGTGCTTGGCATCCAGATAAGTGCGCACGCCGCCGCTGGCAGGGGCGTAGAACATGGTCATGTCTGCGATATGCACGGTGGCCTCCTGCGGTGTTCGCGTCCATTGTTGACCACGTTCAAGAATAGTTGTTCGGTCGGAAAACAGTTCTGGAACGGGCGACGCTGTGGGCATCGGGTGACCTGAACTAGAGTGAATAAGCCGACCCTGATCGGTGATGTGCAATGCGGGCGACGCTCGCCGTATCGCCTGGCCTAAGCGAAAACAACCGACCTGAGGAGAAGACATGCCTGATGCTCAACAAATTCTGATTGGCGCAGGCCTGGACGGACAGCCAATCGGCCAGGCGATGCGTCTGGCCAATCGTCACGGCTTGGTGGCGGGTGCGACAGGTACCGGAAAAACCGTGACCTTGCAGCGCCTGGCTGAAGTGTTCAGCGACGCCGGTGTTGCGGTGTTCGCCGCAGACATCAAAGGCGACCTTTGCGGGCTGGGCGCTGCGGGTAATCCGCAGGGCAAGGTTGCCGAGCGTATCGCCGGTATGCCCTGGCTGAATCACACGCCGCAGGGGTACCCGGTGACATTATGGGATGTGCAGGGTCGCTCGGGTCATCCACTTCGTACGACGTTGTCTGAAATGGGGCCGTTGTTGCTGGGAAGCCTTCTGGAACTGACCGATAGCCAGCAGTCCGCTCTGTATGCCGCCTTCAAGGTCGCCGACCGCGAGGGGCTGTTGTTGCTGGACATCAAAGACCTCAAGGCGCTGCTCAACCATTTGCGTGACAATCCCCAAGCGCTGGGCGAAGACAGCGCGCTGATGACCACAGGTTCCAGTCAGGCGCTGCTGCGGCGCCTGGCGGTGCTGGAGCAGCAGGGCGCCGAGGCGCTGTTCGGCGAGCCGGCACTGCAGCTCGAAGACATCCTGCAGCCAGCGAGCGATGGGCGAGGGCGTATTCATCTGCTGGATGCCAGCCGTCTGGTGCATGAGGCGCCGAAGGTCTACGCGACATTTTTGTTGTGGCTGCTGGCTGAGCTATTCGAGCAGCTTCCGGAACGCGGGGACGCAGACAAACCGTTGCTGGCGTTGTTTTTCGACGAGGCTCATCTGCTGTTCGCCGATACGCCAAAAGCCTTGCAGGACCGGCTTGAACAGGTGGTCCGGCTGATACGCTCCAAGGGCGTGGGGGTTTATTTCGTCACGCAGTCCCCTGCGGACCTTCCCGATACGATTCTTGCGCAACTGGGCTTGCGCATCCAGCACGGCTTGAGGGCCTTCACCAGCAAGGAGCAGAAATCGCTGCGAGCCGTGGCGGAAGGGTTTCGGCCCAATCCCGAATTCGACGCGCTGACGGTGTTGACCGAATTGGGAATCGGTGAGGCGCTGGTGGGCACACTGCAGGAGAAGGGCACGCCGGAAATGGTCAAGCGCGTGCTGGTTGCACCGCCGCAGTCAAGAATAGGACCGTTGAGCGACGCCGAGCGCGGGGCGTTGATCGCTCAATCACCGCTGTCCGGTCGTTACGACAAGCCGGTTGATCGCGAGTCTGCGTATGAAATGCTGCTGGCGAGGAAAGGGGCGGCACCCGAACCGGGGCAAGCACCTGTTGCGGACGAGAAGGCAGAGGGCGGCTTTGTAGACATGGCCGGTGGCTTTCTGGGCGGGCTGGCGGGGCAGGCGGTCAAGAGCGCCATGCGTCAGGCAGCCAACCAGATTGGCCGAGAGCTGGTGCGAGGCTTGATGGGGTCGTTGCTGGGTGGAGGCAAGAAGAGGCGCTGACGGCTGGCTTCCCGGTTTCACCCGCCCAAAACGATGGTGCCCACTCCATGAGTGGGCACCGTGGGTCATTGCGCTGCGATCACGCCAGCGCTTTGGACGCCAGCCAGAACAACGCAGCCGACAGGGCGACTGTTGCAGGCAGGGTCAAGACCCAGGCCAGCAGGATGTTGCGCACCGTGCCGCCTTGCAGACCACTCTTGTTCGCCACCATGGTCCCGGCAACGCCGGAGGACAGGATATGCGTGGTCGATACCGGCAGGCTGAAGACGTTGGCCAAGGCGATCGCGCTGGCGGTGGTGATCTGCGCCGACATGCCTTGTGCGTAAGTCATGCCCTGTTTGCCGATCTTCTCACCAATGGTCAGCACCACACGTTTCCAGCCGACCATGGTGCCGATGCCCAGCGCCAGCGCTACGGCAAGGATCACCCAGAAAGGGGCATATTCAGTGGTCGCCGTCAGGTCTTTGCGCAGTTTGTCCAGATCGGATTTCTCGCGTGCATCCAGCGCCGGCAGCTTGCTGACCTTGCGCGCGGTGTCATCCAGGCACAGCAAGTAGCGGCGCACTTCGATGCGATGCTCGGGCGCCAGGCTGTGATAGTCGGTCACACCCTTGAGGTTGTTGAGCAGGGCATCGATGGTGGGTTCGGTTTGTTCCGGGTTGCAACTGAAGCGCTCAGGCAGGTCACCGCTCTTTGATTTGCCCAGGGCCAGGTACTCGCCCAGCGTCGCGTTGTTGCGCTGGTAAAACTGACTCAGGTGCAACGTCGCATCGCGGGTACGTTCGATCTGGTAGGTCGTGGTGCTCAGATCCAGTACGAATTGCGCAGGTACGATGCCGATCAGCACCAGCATGATCAAGCCAATACCTTTCTGTCCGTCATTGGAGCCGTGCACGAAACTGACCGCCATCGCCGAAATCACCAGCACCAGACGATTCCAGAACGGTGGGTGCTTCTTGTCGTCGAGCTTGCGCCGTTGTTCCGGTGTCTTGTGCATTTTCGACAGCGGACGCCAGGTTTTAAGACCGATCAGCACCAGCGCGGCGACGATGAAACCCATCAGTGGCGAGAACACGAGCGAGGCACCGATATCGATCGCCTTCTGCCAGTTCACGCCTTCGCCCAGCGGAATGTGGTTGATCAGCGCATTGGCCAGGCCCACGCCCAGGATCGACCCGATCAAGGTGTGCGAACTGGACGCCGGGATACCGAAGTACCACGTACCCAGGTTCCAGGTGATTGCCGCCGCGAGCAACGAGAACACCATCGCCAGACCATGACCGGTATTGACGTTGATCAGCAACTCGACCGGCAGCAAGTGGACGATGGCATACGCCACGCCGACACCGCCGAGCAGTACCCCGAGAAAGTTGAACACACCCGAGAAAAATACCGCCAGATGTGGCGGCATGGCCTTGGTGTAAATGACTGTCGCCACCGCGTTGGCGGTGTCATGAAAGCCGTTGATGAACTCGAAGGTGAGGACAAAAGCCAGGGCGAGCAGCAAGCTCACAATCACCCAGGCATCCAGTCCGCTGAATAAATCGATCATGGAAGGTTTTCTGACCCGGTATTAAGGGGGCGGGATTATGACAGAAAAAAAACTAATCGATAGGCAAGCCGCCAATTGGTAGCAACCTGCAACGAAAATTCTGCCCGCGCACCCCTGTTGACTTTTTGCAAGGTAGCAGAAACACAGTAGCGTGCTTCAACCTTGGCTGAAACCGGGTCGGGTGAATCGAGTATCTGGCCGTTGCTTCAGCGTCGACTGTCAAACGGATTCAAGGCTCTTCTTTGAGCTCGTCTTCCATTTTCTGCAGTTCTTGCTTGAATGCCTGATCGAGTAAACTGGCCCTTTTGCGCCAAGGCTTGCGTTCAGGTTCGGGCTGAGCGGCGTAGGTGGTGATTTCGCCACCGTAAACTTCCTTGTAACGTTGTTCCTGGCGCTCTAATTCTGCGCGCAGTTCATCTTTGGTCACGTTAATACCTGATTGTGTCGAGTGCGGTTCTGGCGATAACGCAGTGGCTGGAAGTGTTAAGGCCATTGACCGATCGATGGAAAATAAACGTTATCGATGAGTCATGAGCGAGTGTATTAAACACTTCTGTCACACGCGGCTACGCGCACCAGAACGACAAAGCTGTCGTAGCAACATACATTTTTTCGGCTTGCCAGCGTTGGCTGGCTAATCGACCAGGCTTCTGGCCTGTCTATCGCTGGCAATGCACTCGGGTAGTGCATGCGGTGCGATGATTGGATCCACACAGGTTTGGCGTGGACGTCACCCTCACACCTTAGCGTTATAGCGCGTCAATTACCGCGTACTATCTCCAAGAAGAGCAAAAGAGTCAACTGTGGCGCGACCCGTTATTGAATAACTGAGGATAAATACTCTTTTCGTGTACGAAGGTTCCGAAGTTTGTGCAGGAAAATTTATGACAGAACTTTGTTATTCAATCGTGAACTGCCGAGACAAAATTCTGGCGACGTATTTCCATGCTGATTCGATTGAGCCGCGCACGTAAATGTATCGGATTCAAACATTGAGGGGATTCGGGATGAGGCACAGACAAAAACGGCCTTGCGGTGAGCAAGGCCGTGCCTGGGACTTCTCAGTGGGTACCTGACCAGTATTTCCAAGAAGCCACATGGTGGCGTGTGAAAGGTATAAGCAACGAGACGTCCGGTCAATTGCGATTATCGGCCAGTGGTTCGATAATCGCCCATACCACCCTTGATGTCTCCAAAAAAAGAGACGAGAGTGGCGCTATAGAAGGCCTGCGCGGCCACGACGAACGGTATCAAGATGAACGATCAACTGCGTAATTCCTTTACTTCGCTGGCACCACCCATCGTGGCGTCCCCCGCCAAGCGTATTCAGGCCCTGACAGGTGATCCGGATTTCATGACGTCACTGGCGCGTGGACTGGCCGTCATTCATGCGTTTCAGGAGCGCAAGCGCCACCTGACCATTGCGCAAATCAGCCACCGCACGGAAATTCCCCGCGCGGCCGTGCGCCGCTGTCTGCACACACTGATCAAACTGGGTTACGCCACCACCGACGGACGCACCTATTCACTGCTGCCGAAAGTGCTGACTCTGGGTCACGCTTATCTGTCGTCGACGCCGCTGGCTGTCTCGTCCCAACCTTATCTGGACCGCATGAGCAGCCAGTTGCATGAGGCCTGCAACATGGCGACGCTCGAGGGGGACGACATCCTTTATATCGCCCGTTCTGCGACCACCCAACGGCTGATTTCCGTTGATCTGGCGGTGGGCGGCCGGTTACCGGCGTATTGCACCTCGATGGGCAGGATTCTGCTGGCCGCGCTGGACGACGTATCGCTGCAGGAATACCTGGATCATGTGGACCTGCAGCCCAAAACCAGTCGCACCCTGCGTACGCCCGAGGCGTTGCTTGAATGTTTGCAGCAGGTCCGCCAGCAAGGCTGGTGCATTGTCGATCAGGAACTGGAGCAGGGTTTGCGCTCGATCGCAGTCCCGGTTTATGACGCGTCGGGGCAGGTGCTGGCGGCGCTTAACGTCAGCACCAGCGCCGGACGTGTGACACGCAATGAACTGGAGCAGAAGTTTCTGCCCATCATGCTCGACGCCAGCCGCGATCTGAGTACCCAGCTGTTCACCTGATTTGATCGCCCTCACTCTCTGTTCGATTATCGAACGGTTAGTCGATTATCGGATTGTTCCGTTCCACCCCCAGGCATAACCTGAATCTCATCCCGGCGTTGTTCCACACGCCGCTCACCGATGAGATTTTGAACCTGGAGCACCTCATGGCGGACATTCTTTCCCTGCACGATGCCGTGGAGCAATTCATCAACGATGGCGACACCGTTGCGCTGGAAGGCTTCACCCATCTGATTCCTACGGCTGCCGGTCACGAAATCATTCGTCAGAAGAAGAAGGACCTGACGCTGGTTCGCATGACCCCGGACTTGATCTACGACCAGTTGATCGGTGCGGGCTGTGCGAAGAAGCTGGTTTTCTCGTGGGGTGGCAACCCGGGTGTGGGGTCGTTACACCGTCTGCGCGATGCTGTTGAAAAGCAATGGCCGCAGCCCATGGAAATTGAAGAGCACAGCCATGCGGACCTTGCCAACGCTTACGTCGCGGGCGCTTCGGGCCTGCCGTTCGCTGTGCTGCGCGCTTACGCCGGTTCTGACCTGCCGAAGGTTAACCCGCTGATCAAGTCCGTGACCTGTCCGTTCACCGGTGAGGTGCTCGCGGCGGTCCCTGCCGTGCGCCCTGATGTCACCGTGATCCACGCGCAAAAAGCCGATCGCAAGGGCAACGTCCTGCTCTGGGGCATTCTTGGGGTGCAGAAAGAAGCCGCGTTGTCCGCCAGGCGTTGCATCGTCACCGTTGAGGAAATCGTCGATGACCTCAATGCGCCCATGAACGCCTGTGTGCTGCCAACCTGGGCCCTCAGCGCGGTCTGCCTTGTACCGGGCGGGGCCCACCCTTCCTACGCGCATGGTTACTACGAACGCGACAACCGTTTCTATCAGGCGTGGGACGCAATCGGTCGTGACCGTGAGGCATTTACGGCATGGATCGATGAATACATCCACGGCACCCGTGATTTCAGTGAGTTCCAGAGCAAGCTGGCCCGCGCTTCGGAGGCAAAATAATGACCTACACCACCAGTGAAATGATGACCGTGGCCGCAGCCCGTCGCTTGAAAAACGGCTCTGTCTGCTTCGTCGGCATCGGGCTGCCTTCCAAGGCGGCTAACCTCGCGCGGCTGACCTCGTCACCCGATGTCGTGCTGATTTACGAATCCGGTCCGATTGGCGCCAAACCTGATGTTCTGCCGCTGTCCATCGGCGACGGCGAGTTGGCCGAAACCGCGGACACCGTGGTATCCACCAGCGAAATTTTCCGCTACTGGCTGCAAGGCGGTCGGGTCGATGTCGGTTTCCTCGGCGCCGCTCAGGTCGACCGTTTCGGCAACATCAACACCACCGTGGTGGGCGATTACCACAATCCGAAAGTGCGCTTGCCGGGTGCTGGTGGGGCACCTGAAATTGCGGGTTCCGCCAAGGAAGTGCTGATCATCCTCAAGCAATCTTCGCGTGCGTTCGTCAACACGCTGGATTTCATGACCTCCGTCGGCCACGGCGAAGGCGGCGACTCTCGCAAACGCCTCGGCCTGCCGGGCGCAGGGCCAGTGGGCATCATCACCGACCTGTGCATCATGGAGCCGGAAGCGGGCACCAACGAGTTTGTGGTGACCACGCTGCATCCGGGCGTGACCCGCGAGCAAGTGATAGCGGCGACGGGCTGGGAAGTGCGTTTTGCCGAAAACGTGGCGGTTTCTGAAGAACCCACCGAATACGAGCTGAGCGCCTTGCGTGATCTGGAAGCGCGTACCGCTGCCGCCCATGGTCAGACCCCGGGAGAAGCATGATGCGTGATGTTTTTATCTGCGATGCGATTCGCACCCCGATAGGCCGCTTCGGCGGCGCGCTGGCGACTGTCCGCGCGGACGATCTGGCTGCTCTGCCGATCAAGGCATTGATGGAGCGTAATCCATCGGTGAACTGGAGGGAGGTCGACGAAGTGTTCCTTGGCTGCGCCAATCAGGCCGGCGAAGACAACCGAAATGTCGCGCGCATGGCGGCGTTGCTGGCCGGCTTGCCGGAAACCGTGCCCGGCGTCACCGTCAATCGTCTCTGCGCGTCGGGGCTGGACGCCGTGGGTAGCGCTTTCCGCGCGATTGCCTGTGGCGAGATGGAGCTGGCGATAGCCGGTGGCGTCGAGTCGATGTCTCGTGCGCCGTTCGTCATGGGCAAGGCCGACAGCGCATTCGGTCGGGGGCAGAAGCTGGAAGACACCACCTTGGGCTGGCGCTTCGTCAACCCGCAGATGAAAGACCAGTACGGCGTCGAGACCATGCCGCAGACCGGCGACAACGTTGCCGAGGACTTCAAGGTGTCCAGAGAGGATCAGGACGCGTTCGCGCTGCGCAGCCAGCAACGGACCGCAGCGGCGCAGGCTTCGGGCTTCTTCGCTGAAGAAATCGTGCCGGTACGGATCGCTCACAAGAAGGGCGAAACCATCGTCGACCGGGATGAGCATCCGCGCGCCGAAACCAGCCTGGAAGCACTGGCCCGATTGAAACCGGTCAACGGTGCCGGCAAGACCGTGACCGCAGGCAACGCGGCCGGTTTGAACGACGGTGCCGTCGCGCTGATTCTGGCGTCAGCGGATGCGGTCAAGAAACATGGCCTGACCCCACGCGCCCGCGTGTTGGGCATGGCCAGTGCGGGCGTCCTGCCGCGCGTCATGGGCATCGGTCCGGTCCCGGCGGTGCGCAAGCTGGTTGAGCGTTTGGGCCTGGCTGTTTCAGATTTTGACGTGATCGAACTCAATGAAGCGTTTGCCAGCCAGGGCCTGGCGGTCATGCGCGAACTCGGTATCGCCGACGATTCGCCCAAGGTCAACCCGAACGGTGGAGCTATTTCCCTGGGCCACCCGTTGGGCATGAGCGGTGCGCGGCTGGTGCTGACCGCGTTGCATCAATTGGAAAAAACCGGTGGCAGCAGGGCATTGGCCACGATGTGCGTCGGCGTGGGACAGGGCCTGGCCCTGGCAATAGAACGATAAGCGACACGTAACGAATTCAGCCGCCCGAGCCATCGACTGCCTCCACGAACAGGCAACTTGATGGCTTGGGCGGTTGTCCTTGTGATGTCGAAGTGTTACTGCTTAAGTCTAAATGTTGCAGACTATGTCGTAGACTGGCCGCAGGAACAGGCTCGAACGGGCTGGTACTTATAAAAACTGGGGAAAAAATAATGACAACGACTCACTACACCGGAGAAGAAAGGAGCAAAAGGATTTTTGCGATTGTGGGGGCCTCATCAGGCAACCTCGTGGAATGGTTCGACTTCTATGTCTACGCCTTCTGCGCCATCTATTTCGCACCGGCCTTCTTCCCGTCTGACGACCCGACCGTGCAACTGCTGAACACCGCCGGCGTATTTGCGGCAGGCTTTCTGATGCGTCCCATCGGTGGCTGGTTGTTCGGCCGCGTCGCCGACAAGCACGGCCGCAAGAACTCGATGATGATTTCGGTTCTGATGATGTGCAGCGGCTCGCTGGTCATTGCCTGCCTGCCGACCTATGCCGCCATTGGCGCCTGGGCGCCGTTCCTGCTTCTGGTCGCACGCCTGTTTCAAGGCCTGTCGGTCGGGGGGGAATACGGCACTACCGCGACGTACATGAGCGAAGTTGCGCTGCGGGGGCAGCGCGGTTTCTTCGCGTCCTTTCAGTACGTGACGCTGATCGGTGGTCAATTGCTGGCCGTCCTGACAGTGGTCATCCTGCAACAGTTTCTGAGTGCCGATGAGTTGAAGGCCTATGGCTGGCGGATTCCATTTGTGGTCGGCGCGATTGCGGCTGTCATTTCGCTGCTGCTGCGTCGCTCGCTGAAAGAAACCACCACCGCTGAGGTGCGCCAGGACAAGGACGCCGGCAGCATCGCTGCGCTGTTCCGTGACCATAAAGCCGCGTTCATTACCGTGCTGGGTTATACCGCCGGCGGCTCGCTGATTTTCTACACCTTCACCACGTACATGCAGAAATACCTGGTGAACACCGTTCACATGGACCCCAAGGTCGCCAGTTACATCATGACCGGCGCTTTGTTTCTGTACATGTGCATGCAGCCGGTGTTCGGCGCGCTGGCGGACAAGATTGGTCGCCGCGCATCGATGTTGTGGTTCGGCGGTCTGGGCACCCTGTGCACCGTGCCGCTGCTGATGACCCTGAAAACCACCACCAGCCCGGTCCTGGCGTTCGTCCTGATCACACTGGCCCTGGCGATCGTCAGCTTCTACACCTCGATCAGCGGCCTGGTCAAAGCCGAGATGTTTCCGGTGCATGTCCGGGCGTTGGGCGTGGGCCTGGCGTACGCCGTCGCCAACGCGATCTTCGGCGGTTCGGCGGAGTTCGTGGCTCTGAGTTTCAAGAACATGGGCTCGGAAAACACCTTCTACTGGTATGTGACCGTCATGATGGCGATCGCTTTCCTCTTCAGTCTGCGTCTGCCGAAGAAGCCGGAATACCTGCACGAAGACCACTGATTTACCCGCGCGCGCCTGCGAGCAGGCGCGCGTCATCCATACTCTTCAATGACGTTCTCGCAAGTGCCCGATAAACAGGAGCGGCTATGGCTTTCGTACAACTTGAAGACGGTGAAATGTATTACGAGGTCGAGGGGCCTGCTGGCGCGCCGGTGCTGGTGCTGTCCAACTCGCTGGGCACAGACCTGCACATGTGGGACGCGCAGATCGACCCATTCAAGAAGTCCTTTCGGGTGGTGCGTTATGACACGCGCGGCCATGGCAGGTCGCTGGTCACTCAGGGGCCTTACACCATTGAGCAGTTAGGGCGTGACGTGTTGGCGCTGCTCGATGCCCTGAAGGTCGAACGCGCGCATTTCTGTGGCCTGTCGATGGGCGGGCTGATCGGTCAGTGGCTGGGTATTCATGCCAGTGACCGTCTGCTCAAACTGATCCTGTGCAACACCGCCGCGAAGATCGGTGGTCCTGAGATGTGGGGGCCGCGAATCGACATGGTGGAGAAGGGCGGCGATCAGGCGATGAAGGCGCTGGGTGCCGGTGCGGTAGGGCGCTGGTTCACGCCGGAGTTTGCGCGCGACCATGCGGATAAAGTCACGCCGGTGACTGACGTGCTCGCCAGCACTTCTCCGCTGGGCTATGCGGCGTGCTGTGCGGCGGTGCGTGATGCGGATTTCAGCAAACAGGTGGGATCGATCACGGTGGATACGCTGATCATCTGTGGCAGTCATGATTCGGTGACTACCGTGGCTGATGGGCACTTTTTGCAGAATCACATTGATGGTTCGCAGCTATCTGATTACTACGCGGCGCATCTGTCCAGCGTTGAGTTGGGGGATACGTTTACGTGGAGGGTGACGGAGTTTTTATTAGCGTGAATCGGATTTAGTTGGGTGTGCAGATCCATTGTCTTTGGTGACGCTGGCAGTGGTCCTGCCTGATTCGTGCATCAATCTCCCGCACGCCATCCCTATCCATAGGAGCGTGGCTTGTCCCGCGATCTGCCGGGAACCGGCAGCAAGTGTCAAGGACGCGGAGTGTCAGGCATTACCAAGTCGCCTGGATTTGCTACCGCTGCGCGGTAGGTCGCGGGACAAGCCACGCTCCTACAAGCGTTACGTCATTCGATGCTTTTGATTTTGCTTTTCTAGCGCGATAGTCCAGACGCGCGAGCCGGGCCATTAAAAATGCCCATAAAAAAACCCACCAAACGGTGGGTTTTCTCATGACGCATCAAATCAGAACATCCGCATCGCCGGCACATCACCCGAGGTCGGCTGTTTCTGGCCGGTCTGAGTCTGCTCGTACCAGCCACCACCCAGCGCGCGGTACAGATTCACCTCGCTGGACAACTGCGACAGACGATCCGTGATCAACGATTGCTGCGCACTGAACAACTGACGCTGAGCATCGAGGAAGGTCAGGTTACTGTCGATCCCGATGCGGTAGCGTCGCTCAGCCAGACGGTAGTAATCCTGGTTGGCAGCCACGAAGTCGGTCTGCGCCTTAAGTTGATCGGTGAAGGTCTTGCGTGCGGCCAGGCCGTCGGAAACTTCCTGGAACGCGGTCTGAATGGCCTTCTCGTAGTTGGCGACGCCGATGTCTTTCTGAATCTTCGAGTAATCCAGGCTCGCGCGCAGGCTACCCGCGTTGAAGATCGGCAGATTGATCGTCGGTGTGAACAACCAGGTACCCGAGCCGCCTTTGAACAAACCGCTCAGATCGGTGCTTGCCGTACCCGCGCTGGCGGTCAGGCTGATACTCGGGAAGAACGCGGCCCGTGCGGCGCCGATGTTGGCGTTGGCGGCTTTCAGGCTGTGCTCGGCCTGGAGGATATCCGGACGACGTTGCAGCAGCTCGGAAGGCAGACCGGCCGGCATCTCATTGAGCATGTCAGCGCTCAGCGGCTGCGGAGCTGGCAAGTTGGCTGGCAGACCGGTGCCCAGCAGCAGGACGAGGTTGTTCTCGTCCTGCGCGACCAGGCGCTGGTATTGAGCTAGCTTGACGCGGGCGCTCTCCACCGAGGTACGCGACTGCGCCAGGTCCAGTGCCGACGCCACGCCGACTTCGTTGCTGCGCGTGGTCAGGCGCAGGCTTTCTTCAAAAGCGCCCAGGGTGTCCTGAGTCAGCTTGAGCAATTCCTTGTCCGCCTGCCAGGTCAGATAAGCATTGGCGACGTTGGCCACCAGGCTTATCTGCGTGCTGCGACGGGCTTCTTCGCTGGCGAAGTAGGTTTCAAGGGCTTGCTCGCTCAGGCTGCGCACGCGGCCGAACAGGTCCAGTTCATAGGAGCTGACACCCAGACCGACCGAATACTGACTGGTAATGCCTGCCTCGCCGGTTCGCGAAAGATCCGCCGGTACGCGTTGGCGCGTACCGGTGCCTTCAGCGTTCACGGCCGGGTACAGGTCCGCACGCTGGATGCGGTACTGCGCGCGATAGGCGTCGATATTCAGGGCGGCGACACGCAGATCACGGTTGTTCACCAGCGCTGTCTGAATCAGTTGTTGCAGCGCCGGGTCGTGGAAGAACTGACGCCAGCCTTGCTCTACCGCTGCCTGGTTGGGCGCGTCGGCCGGCGAATAGGCCGGGCCTTGCGGGTACTGGGCGGCCACCGGAGCTGCGGGCTGCTTGTAATCGGGGATCAACGAGCAGCCGCTAAGAATGAACGCGGTAACTGCCAGAGAGATCAGGGACTTGCTCATTGGCCAGCCTCATCGTGTGGAGTGTGTTTCTGTTTGCTCTTGAACAGCGAGGATACCGAAACGAAGAACAGAGGTACCCAGAAGATCGCCAGAATCGTCGCCGTGATCATACCGCCGATCACGCCGGTACCGATCGAGTGCTGACTGCCCGAGCCCGCGCCGGTGGAAATGGTCAGCGGTACCACGCCGAGGATGAACGCCATCGACGTCATCACGATAGGACGCAGACGCATGCGACACGCTTCCACGGCGGCATCCATCAACGACTTGCCCTGTTCATGCAGTTCCTTGGCGAATTCGACGATCAGGATGGCGTTTTTCGCCGCCAGACCCACCGTCACCAACAGACCTACCTGGAAGAACACGTCGTTGGACAGACCACGCAGGCTGGTTGCCATCAACGCGCCGATGACGCCCAGCGGTACGACCAACAGAACCGCGATCGGGATCGACCAGCTTTCATACAGCGCCGCGAGACAGAGGAACACGACCAGTACCGAAATCGCATACAGCGCCGGAGCCTGTGAACCGGAAAGGCGCTCCTCGAACGACAGACCCGTCCAGGAGTAACCGATGCCCTGCGGCAGTTGCTGCGCCAACTTTTCGATCTCGGCCATGGCCTGACCGGTACTGTACCCCGGTGCCGGTGTACCAAGGATTTCCTCGGCCGGAACACCGTTGTAACGCGACAGTTTGGGCGAGCCGAACACCCACTCGCCGCTGGCGAAGGCGTCGAACGGAACCATCGTGCCGCTGGCGTTGCGCACGTACCACTTCTTCAGGTCTTCAGGGCTCATCCGCGATTTCGCATTGCCCATGATGTACACCTTCTTCACCCGGCCACGGTCGATGAAGTCGTTGACGTAATTGCCGCCCATCGCCACCGACAGGGTGGTGTTGATGTCGGATTGCGTCACGCCCAGCGCACGGGCTTTTTCGTCATCGATCAGCAACTGGTACTGCGGCTCGTCGGTCAGCCCGTTCGGACGTACGCCCGCCAGAATCTTGCTTTGCGCGGCCAGTCCCAACAACTGGTTACGCGCCTGCATCAGTTTTTCGTGGCCCAGACCGGCCTGATCCTGGAGGTACAGGTCGAAACCGGTCGCGTTACCCAACTCCAGTACGGCGGGAGGAACGACGGCGAACGACATCGCGTCACGGAAACCGAAGAAATGCGCCTGCGCACGCTTGGCCACCTCGAACACGCTGTTCGACGAATCACGCTCTTCCCAGGGCTTGAGCATCACGAATGCAAGACCCGAGCTCTGACCGCGACCGGCGAAGTTGAAGCCGTTGACGGTAAACACGGAGTTCACGCCACTGTCGGTCAGCAGGTATTCGCGCATCTTGTCCAGGGTGTCCTGAGTACGCTCGGCGGTAGAGCCGGGCGGCGTCTGCACTTGGGCGAAGATCACGCCCTGGTCTTCTTCCGGCAGGAACGCGGTCGGGATGCGGGTAAACATCCAGATCATGCCCGCGAAGATCAGGATATAAACGAGGAATGCCGGAATCTTGTGACGGATGACGTTGCCGACGCCACGCTCGTAGCTGAGGACGCTGCGGTCGAAGGTGCGGTTGAACCAGCCAAAGAAACCCTTGCGCGGTTGTCCATGCTTTTCAGGATCGATCGGCTTGAGCAACGTAGCACAGAGGGCCGGGGTGAAGACCAGCGCGACCAGTACCGACAGCGCCATGGCTGACACCACGGTGATCGAAAACTGACGGTAGATGACACCCGTGGAGCCGCCAAAGAATGCCATGGGCAGCAATACCGCCGACAGCACCATCGCGATACCCACCAGGGCGCCCTGAATCTGCTCCATCGATTTACGTGTGGCGTCTCGCGGGGACAGATGGTCTTCGGCCATCACCCGCTCGACGTTCTCCACCACCACGATCGCATCGTCCACCAACAGACCGATGGCGAGCACCATGCCGAACATGGTCAGCGTATTGATGGTGAAACCGGCGGCGGCAAGGATGCCGAAAGTACCCAACAGTACGACCGGGACCGTCATCGTGGTGATGATGGTGGCGCGGAAATTCTGCAGGAACAGGTACATCACCAGGAACACCAGGATGATGGCTTCACCCAGGGTATGAACAACGCCGTTGATCGATTCCTTGACCACAGGCGTCGTGTCGTACGGGTAAACCACTTTCATGCCCGGCGGAAAGAACGGCTCCAGGCGGCTGACGGTTTCGCGAATCGCCTTGGCAGTGTCCAGCGCGTTGGCGCCGGTCGCCAGTTTGATCGCCAGACCCGAGGCCGGCTTACCGTTGAACTGCGCATCGACGCTGTAGTTTTCACCCCCCAGACCGATGCTGGCGACGTCTTTCAGACGAACTTGAGAGCCGTCCTGGTTGACCTTGAGCAGGATATTGCCGAACTGCTCGGCGGTTTGCAGACGGGTCTTGCCGATGATCGTGGCGTTGAGCTGCTGGCCTTTGACAGCTGGCAGGCCACCGATCTGACCGGACGACACTTGAACGTTCTGAGCGGTGATGGCGGCTTTAACGTCGACCGGGGTCAACTGGTAGTTGTTCAGCTTGTCCGGGTCGAGCCAGATACGCATCGCGTACTGCGCACCGAAGACCTGGAAGTCACCCACGCCCGGGGTACGGGCGATCTGGTCCTGAATGTTGGAAACGATGTAGTTGGACAAGTCTTCCTTGGCCATGCTGCCGTCTTCCGACACCAGACCCACCACCATCAGGAAGTTCTTCACTGCTTTGGTCACGCGCAGACCCTGCTGTTGCACCTCTTGAGGCAGCAGTGGGGTCGCCAGGTTCAGCTTGTTCTGCACCTGGACCTGCGCGATATCAGGGTTGGTCCCCTGGTTGAAGGTCACCGTGATGGTCATGCTGCCATCGGAGTTACTTTCAGAGGAGATGTAGCGCAGGTTGTCGATACCGTTCATTTGCTGTTCGATGACTTGAACCACGGTGTCTTGCACGGTCTGTGCAGAGGCACCCGGGTAGGTCACCTGAATGGCAATGGCCGGTGGCGCGATGGCCGGGTATTGGTTGATCGGCAGCTTGAGGATCGATAATGCGCCGACCAGCATGATCACCAGGGCGATTACCCAGGCGAAAATCGGTCGGTCGATGAAAAACTTCGACATGGATCAGTTACTCCCTTGCGCGGGAGCCGGGGCAGCAGCGGGTTTGATGTTGGTTGCCTCGGCCACTTTCACCTGCGCGCCGGGTTTGACGTACTGCAGGCCTTCGGTGATGACGCGGTCGCCTGCGCTGAGGCCTTTCTCGACGACCCAATCGGTGCCGCTGGTACGGTTGGCCACGAGCGTGCGCAATTCGACCTTGTTGTCCTGATTCACGATCAGCGCAGTGGGCGTGCCTTTCAGGTCACGCGTGACGCCTTGTTGCGGCACCAGGATCGCCTTCTCATCGACGCCAGCCTGCAGACGCGCATGCACGAACATACCCGGCAGAAGGGTGTGATTGGGGTTGGGGAATACCGCTCGCAAGGTGACCGAGCCCGTGCTCTGGTCAACCGAGACTTCGGAGAACTCGAGCTTGCCGTCGATCGGGTACTCGCTGTTGTCCTCCAGGGTCAGTTTGACCTTCGCGGCGTTGTCACCGGCTTTCTGCAGCTTGCCGCTTTCCAGATCACGGCGCAGGCGCAGCATCTCGGTCGATGACTGGATAACGTCCACGTAGATTGGGTCAAGCTGTTGAATGGTTGCCATCGCATCGGCCTGACCGTTGCTGACCAGCGCACCTTCGGTCACCAGCGAACGACCGATACGACCGGAGATCGGCGCATACACTTTGGTGTAACGCAGATTGATCTGGGCAGTCTGCACGGCGGCTTGCGCTTCACGTGCATTGCCAACGGCGGTGTCGTATTCCTGACGGCTCACAGCCTGTTCATTGATCAGCTGCTTATAGCGGCCAGCCAGTGAGTTCGTAGCCTCGAAGGTCGCCTTGGCGCTGTTGAGGTTGGCCTCATAGATGGCTGGATCGATCTGATACAGCTGCTGACCGGCCTTGACGTCGGTGCCTTCAGTGAACAGGCGCTTGAGAATGATGCCGTTCACTTGCGGACGCACTTCAGCGACGCGGTAGGCCGTGGTGCGGCCCGGAAGGTCGGAAACCAGCGTATAAGGCCGGGGCTGGATGGTGACGACGCCGACCTGAGGGGGCGGTGGTGCAGCCGCGGCCGCATCTTCCTTTTTACTGCATCCGCTGAGCAGAGAGGCCAGGGCGACGGCAGTGACCAGTACGGTAACAGCTGGCTTGAATTGCATGAAGATCCTCGGGTCAGGAGCGCGAGCTCATGAGAAGTGGAAAGGGCGTAAAAAAGTCTTCCGGCTGGATAAGTAGCAAGCTAATGAATATACTTACGTTCGCGGTTGTTTGTAAACACCCATTTCTGCGACACACAAACGCAGTCAGGGCATCGATTGTAGGTCCGGGACAAGGCATTACAAAGGCCGTCCGGCATGCTGTTCAGGCCACTCGACCAGAGAGCCGGAAGCATTTTCATTGAGGTTTTTACTGCCATGGTCCGACGCACGAAAGAAGAAGCTCAGGAGACCCGCAGGCAGATTCTTGAAGCTGCCGAGCAAGCGTTTTTCGAGCGTGGCGTATCGCGCACGACCTTGGCAGACATCGCAGCCCTGGCGGGAGTTACGCGCGGAGCGATCTATTGGCACTTCAGCAACAAGGCCGATCTGGTCCAGGCGATGCTGGACAGCCTGCATGAGCCGCTGGAGGAAATGGCCCGAGCCAGTGAAAGCGCAGATGAAGTTGATCCGCTGGGCTGGACGCGAAAGCTTCTGGTTCATTTGTTTCAGCAAGTTGCAATGGACCCGAAAACCCGCCGCATCAATGAAATTCTGTTTCATAAATTCGAATTCACCGATGAAATGTGTGACATGCGGCGTCAGCGGCAATTCGTCTGGCTCGATGCCAATGAACGCATCGCCCTGGCGCTGAGCAACGCTTCTCGCCAAGGGCAGTTACCCGCCGATCTGAACCCTCAACGAGGGGCCATCTGTCTGCATGCGTATATACATGGCATTCTTGGCCAGTGGTTACTGGTGCCCGACAGCTTCCCGCTGTTTCAGGACGCAGAGCGCCTGGTCGATACCGTCCTGGACATGCTCCGTTACAGCCCCGCCTTGCGCGACCCGTCCACAGGGTCTGGCGATCCCCGCGTTTGAAGCGCTTTATGACCGCGGGTCGGACGCACGTTGTTTCACATATGAAAGCCGAAGGCAGCAAATACCGCGCTCTTTAGAGAGCCGACTATAACTGTGTGGCGGTTAGCCTGCATCTATACATACGTTCAAGCGGATTGAACAGGTGATTTACGCAGCCTTTACCTAAACCTCCTGGCGCATTCAGTCCTGCAACAGGCTGCTGACAGATGTGCGCTCTGCGGGTGCAAGCATCGAACTGCCGAATACTTTCTTATTGCCATCCTCCGACTAAGCTTGGTGCCAAACCAATAAAAACGGGGTGGGCGCGATGTCAGTTGGTTCAAGAAGCGGGGTTTGGAACAGGTTCGTTTTCTTCGTGCTGGCCTGCCTGTGCGCCGGCTCGGCCTGGGCTGCGGGGGATGAGGCTCAAGAGGCGGCTGCGGCGAAGGCACTGCTGGAAAAAGCCGTGGCGCATTACCGCCAGGTCGGTGACAAGGCGCTGGCCGAGTTCAGTCGTCAGGGCGAGTACGTCGACGGTGAGCACTATGTCTTTGTCACCGACACCAACGGCATCATGCTCGCCAGTGGTGGGCCGTCGGTGGTCTTGATTGGCCGCGACGTCTCTTCGGTCCTTGATCCCGATCTGCAGAAGGCCTTCAAGGACGTCCTGCATACCCCGGAAAGCGCCGGGATTCAGCAGGCCGAGTACCGCTGGAAGAACCAGAATGACGGCAAGGTCGAACGCAAGCGTGTGTATTTTCAGCGTGTCGGTGACCGTGTTCTGGCTGTCGGTTATTACCTGCCTCGGGCTTCACCGGAACAGGCGAGGGCGCTGCTGGACAAGGCGTCCAGAGCGCTGGAGCAGGATCAGGACGGAACCCTCGAGGCGATCAACAACCTCAAAGGCGGCTTTCTGCAGGATGATCTCTACGTGTTCGTCGTTAACGTCGACAGCAAGCGCTACGTCGCGCACGGCACCAACCTGCGTCTGGTCAACACCGACTTCAGCAAGGTCAAGGACCCGGAAGGCAAACCGGTGGGCCTGCCGATGCTCGACATGATCAGGAAACAGCCGGAAGGTGAATACGAATACCGCTGGCGCAACCCGGTCACCGGCAAGGTCGAGCACAAGCATGCGTACATGCGCAAAGTGGGGAATTTTCTGGTTGCGGTCGGCTATTACAACGGTTGAGTCAGTGAATTCGCTGCCTGCCTTGCAGGAGCGCGCTTGTCCGCGAGAGGCCAGCATGGTCGTGAATATTCATCGGCCGGAGCAACGTTGCGCGGCAAGCGCATTCCTACAGACGGGATGGCAAACAACCTCACCGATCCTTGTCCTCCCGTCCGCGCAAAAGGTTGTTCGGCATTGCCAACGCCGCTGCCAGACCAAGGACGGAGACGGCGGCGCTGATCATCAGCAGATGCTGAAAGGTCATCGACAATTGACCACGAAGCAGTTCGAGCGCCGGGCCGCTGGCGGCGTTCAGGCTGTCTATCAACAGATTGCCCGAACCCCCTTCACCGATCGCGCTGCCACTGAGGTGGCCCAAGCCAGACGTCGTCAACATGGCCAATAACAGCGCCGACATGCTCGCCACGCCCACAGCACCGCCCAATGACCGGAAAAGGTTGGTGGTGCTGGTGGCCACGCCCATGTCCTTCATGTCCACCGAATTCTGTGTGCCAACCAGCGATGTGGGGAATTGCAGGCCGCTGGCGATGCCCGTGAGCACCATGAAAAGTCCGGTGAGGATCACCGACTGTGGGGGTGTGAAAGCGATGCCCAGAATCGCCAGCGGCATCAGCGCTGCCCCCGTCAGAATGATCGGTTTGTAGCGGCCGGTCAGTGATGTCCGCCGTCCGCCAAAGTAAGCGCCCATCGGCATGCCGATCGCCAATGGCATCAGGTGCAGGGCCGCACTGTCTGCGCCACCGCCCGTCACGGTCTGGAATCGTAATGGCAGCAGCACAATCAGCGAGATGGCCTGAAAGCTGGTGAAGAAAATCGTGCACCAGCACAACACGGCGCTACGGTTGGCGAACAGGTGCATGGGCAGCAGGGGCTCGCGGGTCCGGCGTTCGAACAGCACGAAGACCACCAGCGCCAGCAGGGCCACGCCTAGCTGAATCAGCACGTGATCATCGCGCCAGCTATGGCCCTGACCGATTTCCGTGATCCCCAGCAGCAGGGCCGTGAGGCCGATGATCATCAGCACCGTGCCCAGGTAGTCGATGACAGGCTTGCGCTGTGGAACCGGCAGGCCGATCAGGGTCCGACGCGCGACCCACCAGGCCACCAAGCCCAGCGGCAGGTTGATGATGAACACCCAGCGCCACGAGAGGTATTCGGTCATGAAGCCACCCAGCACCGGTCCCGCAACGCTCGCCGCCGCATACATTCCGCTGAAATAACCCTGATACCGGCCGCGTTCACGCGGTGGAACGATGTCGCCGATGATCGCCTGACTGACCGAGACCATACCGCCTGCGCCGATGCCCTGCAGCACGCGCGCCAGCACCAGTTGCTCCATGCTCTGGGCCATGGCGCAAAAAAGGGAAGCGAGGGTAAACGTCCCCAGGCCGAACAGCATCAGGCGTCGACGGCCGTACAGATCGCCCAGCTTGCCGTAAATCGGCACGGCAACGGTCAGCGCCACCATATAGGCCGAGATCACCCAGGCCAACAGGTCGAAATCCTTGAATTGAGCGGAGATGGCGGGCATCGAGACCGCGACGATGGTCTGGTCCAGTGCGCTCAGAAAGACGGCCATCATCAGCGCGAACAGAATGCTGCGGATGTCCGGACGGGTTTGGTTGAGGCTAGTCACGACAAGGGCTCGAACTGGCAAGTGGTCCCGCCGTACACCGCTGCGGGAATTTTTGCTCAGTCTAGTCCGTTAGCTAGCTAATCGATAGCTGGCTTTATCGATTTCCCTCGAACGCGGATGGCGTCGAATGCGTTCAGCGCAAGGCGCTGAAACTGGCGTCCGACGGCACACAGTGTCCGATGGTGCAGACGACCGCCATGCGCGGTTGCTGCCGCAGTTGTTCTATTCGATAGGCGCCTGCCGCATAGATGCTCAGCACCGCCAGAACAGCGACTACGTACACGCATTGTCTTTTTATTGTGGTTTTCATGGCATTTGCCTCGATCCGGTTACAAAAATGTTTTTTTGTCGGACAAGGTAAGTGTAGGACGGATGGCCAATGATGGCCTGATGATAGAGATTGAATGTTTTTATCAGCCAGGGCGCGCTGCAAGGTTTGTCCTCAGGGCTCATTAACCACGTTGATCACGAGTCCTGGCGCTGACCGGCCTGGGCCAGCAGCCAATTCAGCAGTTCCTGCAATGGCGGTGAAGCCCCGCGGTTCGGGTAAACGAAATAGTATGCCTGGCCGGTTGTTACCCGCAGATCGAACGGCATCACCAGCCGCCCGGCGCTCAGGTCTTCGCCGATCAGTGCCCAGTCGCCCATCGCGACGCCCGAACCCTGAGACGCGACCGTCATCGCCAGGTCGAGTGTGTCGAAATGCTGACCTTTGCTGATGTTGCTCAGGGTGGTACCCGCCGCTTTGAGCCACTGTTCCCAGTCACGTTGATCGCGCGTCGGGTGCAGCAGCATGTGCTGCTCCAGATCGCTCAACTGGCCGAGCGGCGTTGAACCGTCCAGCAGTGATGGGGAACAGACCGGCGTGAGTTGTTCGTCAAAGATGTGATGAACCTGCATCGAACCATCAGGGCGCGCACCGTAGACCACGGCGGCGTCGAACGCCTCGCGATGGAAGTCCACTGCGTGCTGCACGGTCGTCGTCAGTTCCACGGGCACATCCGGACGCTCCTTTTGCCACTGCAACAGGCGTGGCAGCAGCCAGCGCATCATGCAAGTGGGGGCCTTGAGTTGCAGCGCTTCGGGTTTGATGCCGACCTGATCGACCGCCTCGTCGATCAGCGCGAACACGTGCTGGATGCGCGGGAACAGTTCACGACCTTGTGCCGTCAGGCTCAGCCCGCGTGCGTGGCGCTGAAAAAGGCGGTAGCCCAGATGACTCTCCAGCCCCGAAATCTGCCGGCTGACCGCGCCTTGCGTAATGTGCAACCGCTCTGCCGCGCGCGTGAAATTGCAGCACTGAGCCGTAATCAGGAAGGTGTGCAGGGCGGGCAGGGCAGGCAGACGTTTCATCGGTTGCTGAGCCATGAGCTGAAAACATGGCTAAGCATGACATTTTTTGCGTTGTCACCGATATGTCCGCACGGTTCCAATGATCCTACCTCTGCCGCGCCGGGTGTGAGCCGTGCGGGCAGCTCCGAATCCGGTTTTCAGACGACGATAAGGTCCAGACAATGGCGACGTGTGGCGAAGTGTTGGTCAAGTTACTCGAGGGGTACGGTGTCGAGCAGGTGTTTGGCATTCCCGGCGTGCATACGGTGGAGCTGTATCGCGGCCTGGCAGGGTCCTCGATCAATCACGTCACGCCGCGCCACGAGCAGGGCGCCGGTTTCATGGCCGACGGGTATGCGCGCACGAGCGGCAAGCCAGGTGTGTGTTTCATCATCACCGGCCCTGGAATGACCAACATCACGACCGCAATGGGGCAGGCCTATGCCGACTCGATTCCGATGCTGGTGATTTCCAGTGTGCAGTCGCGCAACCAGTTGGGCGGCGGACGCGGCAAGTTGCATGAACTGCCCTCGCAGAGTGCGCTGGTGGCGGGGGTCGCTGCCTTCTCCCACACATTGATGTCGGCCGCCGAACTGCCCTCGGTGCTGGCCCGTGCGTTCGCGTTGTTCCAGGCCGGTCGCCCACGGCCTGTACACATCGAAATTCCGCTGGATGTGCTGGTTGAAAACGCTGATGACCTGCTGGACAGCCAGCCGGTGTCCGTCACGCCGGCCGGTCCATCGCCTGCGGCCATCAAGCAAATGGCAGGGCTGCTGGCCAAGGCCAAGCGTCCGCTGATCCTGGCCGGTGGTGGCGCCATTTATGCGGCCGGCCCACTCACTCAACTGGCAGAACAGCTCGATGCGCCAGTTGCGCTGACGATCAACGCCAAGGGCATGCTGGCTTCGAATCACCCGTTGTTGATCGGTTCGACCCAGTCACTTGACCCGACCCGCGAAATCATCGAAGGCGCCGACGTGGTGCTGGCGATCGGCACAGAACTGGCCGAAACCGATTACGACATTACATTCCAGGGGCACTTCAAGATTCCCGGCACACTGTTGCGTATCGATATCGACCCTGATCAGACGGTGCGCAACTTCCCGCCCAAGGTCGCCCTGGTGTCCGATGCCCGGAGCGCGGCTGAGGCGCTGGTGGCTGCCTTGGGGGAGGAAACACTGGTCGAACGTCAAAACGATTGGGGCCACAAACGCGCGGCCGCGCTCAAAGCGACGCTGGCGACCTCTTGGGATGAAGCCACTCGCGGCCAGACGCTCTTCTTGCAGACCGTCCTGGAGGTGCTGCCCGACGTGGTGATCGTCGGCGACTCAACCCAGCCGGTCTACACCGGGAACCTGACCCTGGATCTGGACAAGCCTCGCCGCTGGTTCAACTCGTCCACCGGTTACGGCACGCTGGGTTACGCGCTACCCGCCGCTGTTGGCGCCTGGCTGGGCAGTCGAGATGCAGGCGAGCATCACCCGGTGGCCTGCCTGATCGGCGACGGCGGTCTTCAGTTCACGCTGTCCGAGCTGGCCAGCGCTGTCGAAGCGCGCACCCCAATCATTGTCTTGCTGTGGAACAACCAGGGTTATGAAGAGATCAAGAAGTACATGGTCAATCGCGCGATCGAGCCGGTGGGCGTTGACATTTACACCCCTGATTTCATCGGCGTCGCCAAAGCGCTGGGCTGTGCGGCCGAGGCGGTCGGCGGCGTCGAGCCTTTAAAAGCAGCGCTTGATGCAGCGAAGAGTCGGCAAGGCCCCACCGTCATCGAGATAGACCAGCATCGCTGGATGAAAGGTCTGAAAGCATCGTGAGTCAGGCAGCGAGCGGTGCATGATCGGTGGATTTGTCGTTGTGCCGCGACTTTTTCTGCCTGATGCAGCGCGTTGCTGATGCAGTGCTCGTCAGGGGGTCACAGCGTCTTGCGCAGGCGCGCCAGGTCCCGCAAGGGGGGCGCGCCGAACAGACGACTGTATTCGCGGCTGAACTGGGAGGGGCTTTCGTACCCTACTTTGTAACCGGCCGCTGACGCCTCCAGCCCGTCGGACAGCATCAAACGACGGGCCTCCTGCAGACGCAGCTGCTTCTGATACTGCAACGGGCTCATGGCGGTCACGGCCTTGAAGCGATGGTGCAGGGTCGACACGCTGAGATTCACTTCCCGGGCCAGTTCTTCAATACGCAACGGCTGCTGAAAGTGTTCGTTCAGCCATTTGATCGCCTGCGTCACGCGATGGGTCTGGCAGTTGGAAATGGCGATTTCATACAGCCGATAGCCCTCACTGCCGCGCAGCAAACGGTAGAGGATCTCGCGGGTGATCAGCGGCGCCAGCATGGGAATGTCTTTCGGGCTGTCCAGCAGCCGGATCAGTCGGATGACCGCGTCCAGCAATTGTGAATCGATGCGCTCCACGTACATGCCGCGTCCGCTGGGGCGAGTCGGAACGCTCATGGGCCCGGCCTCGGCAATCAGCGCATTGATGTCGGCAGGGTCGATGTCCAGCCGCATGGCCAGGTGCGGGTCTTCCGGCGTGGCATGAATCACTTTGCCGCTGATGGGCAGGGCGACTGACAGCACCAGGTAGTTGAGCGGGTCGTAGGTGAACACCTCGCCACCCAATGTCACGTCCTTGCGACCTTGCGCCATGATGCACAGCGCGGGTTGAACCAGGCCCGGCACGGACTGCAGCGGGCGGTCGTGACGCACCATGAACAGCGGCTTGATCAAGGTCTGAAAGCTGCCGTCCGTTGGGGCGTGCCGACGAATCAGCCCGGCAAGCTCGGCACGCTGCTGTTCCATGTGTGCGTTCAGTTCAGGCAGCGTCCGGGTGTCCGGCGTGGCACTGGTCACGGCGGGCTCAACGGCGGTAGGCAACATGAAAAAATCCTCTGACGAAGCGTCGATGCATCACAGCTTATTTTTGTGCAATCGCGAGCGGTAGGCGAATCCTGCCGGATGATTGCCTGATTCTGCCAAGGGTTGAATGAATAGGCGACCAACCGCTCTGTCTGCTGGTGTCGATTGCTTGAAAGTCCCACATCGAACGGCAGGAGTCGACGGGCGATGCACCCGCGGTGGGGACGTATCCGCGCAGAATCAGGCAATAACCGGGCAGTAATCGGCTACCGACACTTGCGTCTGGGGCCCTAATCTTCACATCCAGCCGCCACGCCTTCTTCGATCGCGGCTGAACCAAAGGAGTGAAGATCATGCACAACCTGTCAGCTGTGAGTCACCTTGTATCCTTACGCGCCAGCGCCGGGAACAGTGCCCGACTGGGCGCACGCCTGAGCGCGCTGATCGCCCCATCTTCCAGCACCGGCGGTTGCCTGCACTTCGCCCTGCAGCAATCGATGACAGACAAGGACGTGTGGGTGATCAGCGGCGTGTGGATCGACGCATCCGCCATGAACGACTGGTTCGCCACCCCTGAGCTGAAAATCTTTTCCGAGTTGGTGACCGAACGCCTGGTCAGTAGCCTGGACTTTCAGACGTTCTCCCACGTCAGCGTCGCGCAGGCCGAGGCAGCGTATGGCTTGCCGGACGTCAGGAAGGCGGGGTGACAGGGTATTCGCCTCGGTCAGCATCAAGCGGCCCAAGAGCAGCTCACCCCTAATCGACGTCAACGGTTTAAAATCTTCGCCTTTCTCTTCTCAAGGCAGGATCCCGATTCCATGGCACGCAAAGAATTCCAGCATTACGAAGCCGTTTCCGCCGCTGTTCCGGGGGAGGCTGGCTACAGCGCCGCGATTGCGGTCAAAGGCTTGAACGCTGGCGGTGCGCCGACCTTTCATCGCGTGCTCGATGATCAGAAGTTCAAAACGGCCCTGGCCGCCGATCAAGCCGCTGCCCAGGAACTGGAGCGGTTGATCGACGTGACCCCTGAGGGCGAGTTGATGTTCGCCCAAGACTGATCAGGCTTTCGGTCGATACATCTTGAACAACGATTCGGGGCCCAACTGGAAGTAATCGGCGGGTCCACCGCCGCGCAGGATCGGCTCACCCGCCGCGGTGTCGTAGATTCCGTCCTTGAGCAGGCGCTTGGCGATGTGAATCGCCACTACCTCTCCCAGAATCAACCAGCTTGGTACCACTTCTTTGTCCGCTCGCTGTAGCTGGATGATCTGCGTCACTTTGCACTCGAACGCCACCGGCGTCTCTTTGACCCTCGGCACCGACACGATGCGCGAAGGCTCGGCGGTGAGGTTCGCCAGCTCGAATTCGTTGACATCGGCTGCCACGGGCGCGCAGCTCATGTTCATCTGCTCGGCAAGCGGGCGGGTGGCGAGATTCCATACGAACTCGCCAGTCTGCTCAATATTGTTCAAGCTGTCTTTGCGCCCAATGCTGCAGAAGCCAATGATCGGCGGCACGTAGTTGAAGGCGTTGAAGAAACTGTAAGGCGCAAGATTCAGCTTGCCGTGGGCGTCCTGAGACGAAATCCAGCCAATGGGACGCGGGCCGACGATGGCGTTGAACGGATCGTGCGGCAGCCCGTGACCTTTGGAAGGTTCGTAGAAATGAATATCGTCTGACATGGCGTATTTCCTGGATGAGAGAGGCGACGAGCCGACTTGGGCAGCGGCTGTCTGCACAGAATGAAGGCCGTCATAGTGCAAGGCATTTCCTGGGGATTCCAGACCCTGCGGTTATTCGGGCAAAAAAAAGCCCGGCATAAACCGGGCTACAAAGGGAGTTCGAGAGGTGGAACACGTGAAGCGGTAGACCTGTAAATCGTATTAGCTGACGCGGTTTGCACCGACATGGTCAGCGCCATCAGCGGCCAGACGATTTGCACCGACATGGTCAGCACCATCGGCAGCCTGACGGTTTGCACCAACGTGGTCAGCGCCATCAGCGGCCAG
>NZ_FOEO01000010.1 GCF_900110765.1 Pseudomonas sp. NFACC02 | reverse complement strand
GCTCCTGGTTTGGCCCGACTTCGTCGGGTACCCGCACTCCGACGACGCTCCGTGGGCCCGCGCCGAACGGGCATCCATGCCCTGACGGCGCTCTCGCGGCATCCATGCCGCTCGACCCACTGCGCGTCGTCTGCGTTTGGCCTGCACCCAAGTCGCGATTTGCGGTGTCTGGACTGTCGCGCATATGAACAGCGCGGGCTGGAGCTAACACTCCTCGCTTTCTTTGATGCGTGCATCGATCCTTCGCACGCCAACCTGTAGGAGCGCGCTTGCCCGCGATCTGGCGCGAAGCGGCAGCAAAGTCAGGCGACCCGGTTATACCTGACACTCCGCATGCACCGGGTTTGCTGCCGGTTCCCGGCAGATCACGGCACAAGCCACGCTCCTATAGTTTCGGCATGAACCAGCTGCACGCGGCATACCGCCAGATCACGATCCTGGGTTTATCGAGGCACCGCTTCTGACCGCAGGGCAGGTTCGGTCAGGCACGATCTTGCTTCTGCCCGCAGGGCGGAGCGCGCTCCTACATTCTTGGGCATGCACTCTTGGGCAGAACCAAGACCGGGGAGGGTATTACGCTTCGTCTTCCAGCTTCACACCCGGCGGCAACTCCGGCAGGGCGCGCAGGGCTTTTTCGTACCATTCGGTGTTGAACGGGCGGTCGTCTTCGAGAATGCCGTCGATCTCCACGGCCAGGACGTGCGCCATCATTTCCAGAATGTCGTCACGCTCGTAGCCCACCAGCGTCAGCTTGTTGAAGGTGGCTTTGGCAGCAGGCGGGTTGTCACTTTCGATCTGGTTCTCGATGGCCTGGATCAGGGTCGATTCAGCGAATTCTTCTTCGTCGTTGTCGATGCGGTCGCTCATGGCGGACTCCTCGGGAAAGGCCCGCAGTTTAACTGCAATCGGATGTCGTGTGATGCGGGCGCATGCATGACGCACGTCAACGCACGTGTTAAGCGGCGCTGATAGGGTTTACGACGCTCTGGATCGGCTTTCACATGCCGATGTGAGTTGCAATGACCCCCAAGAGGCCAAGGAGGCCTGTGAATGTTCAAGCTTTACGGATTCGCCGCGAGTAACTATTTCAATATGGTCAAACTGGCTCTGCTGGAAAAGCAGATCCCGTTTGAAGTCGTTTCGATGCATGGCTGCCAGAACCCGGAAACCCTCGCTGTCAGCGCGCGAGGCAAAGTCCCGGTGCTGGAGACGGAAGAAGGGTTCATCAGCGAAACCGACGTGATTCTGCGCTATCTCGAAGACACCCATCCAGACATCCCGCTTTTGCCCGCTCATCCGTTCGCTCGGGCACAGGTGTGGACGACGGCCAAGGAGATCGAGCTGTACATCGAGCTGCCCGCACGCTTGTGCTATGTCGAAGTGTTGTTTGGGGGCAGAGCGACGCCTGAGGCACTGAAAGCCAAGGCCCGGCGGGATCTGATCAAGGGATTTGCCGCACTGGCGCGGCGGGGAAAGTTTGCGCCCTATGTGGCGGGCGATGCGTTTACGCTGGCGGATATCTATTTCATGTACAGCGTGGACCTGGCGCAGCAAGTGGGGCAGCGGTTGTTCGGCTTGAACCTGCTGGATGAGGTTGCAGGCGCCAGGGATTTGCTGAAAAGGCTGAATGAGCGGCGTTGCGCACAACGTGTCGCTGCAGATCGAGAGGCTGACTTTCCGATTTTTCTGGAGCGTGTGCGTCCCGTCATCGTGCGTTGAGGAGAAGTCGTGCCTTGAGGATAAAAAGGGCGATGGCTGCGGCCATCACCCTTTGTGCCCACTTAACGGGTAGCCAGCAACTGCTGACCACGCACCACAGCCGCCCTGACCTGGGCCGGAGCGGTTCCGCCAACGTGATTACGGGCGTTGACCGAGCCTTCCAGCGTCAGCACCGCAAACACGTCCTGGTCGATCTGGTCGCTGAACTGACGCAGCTCGTCGAGCGTCATTTCGGCCAGGTCCTTGCCGGTTTGCACGCCGTATTTCACCGCATGACCGACGATCTCGTGGCAGTCACGGAACGGCAGACCACGGCGAACGAGATAATCGGCCAGATCGGTCGCGGTCGAAAAACCGCGCAGCGCAGCTTCACGCATGATCGCGTGCTTGGGCTTGATGGCTGGAATCATGTCGGCAAAGGCGCGCAACGAATCGCGCAGAGTGTCGGCGGCATCGAACAGCGGTTCTTTGTCTTCCTGGTTGTCTTTGTTGTACGCCAGCGGCTGGCCTTTCATCAACGTCAGCAGGCCCATCAGGGCGCCGAACACGCGACCGCTTTTGCCTCGAACCAGCTCGGGAACGTCCGGGTTTTTCTTCTGCGGCATGATCGAGCTGCCGGTGCAGAAACGGTCCGGCAGGTCGATGAACTGGAATTGCGCGCTGGTCCACAGCACCAGCTCTTCGGAGAAGCGCGACAAGTGCATCATCGCGACGCTGGCGGCCGCGCAGAACTCGATGGCGAAGTCGCGATCCGACACGCTGTCCAGCGAGTTGCCACCGACGGCTTCGAAGCCCAGCAACTGGCAGGTCAGCTCGCGGTCAATCGGGTACGTGGTGCCCGCCAGCGCAGCGCTGCCCAATGGCATGCGGTTGGTGCGCTTGCGGCAGTCGACGAGACGCTCGTAGTCGCGGCTGAGCATTTCGAACCAGGCCAGCATGTGATGCCCGAAGGTCACCGGCTGCGCGGTCTGCAGGTGAGTGAAACCCGGCATGATCGTGTCGGCTTCGCGCTCGGCCAGGCCCAGCAGGCCTTCTTGCAGACGAGTGATTTCGGCCAGGATCAGGTCGATCTCGTCACGCAGCCACAGACGGATATCGGTTGCGACCTGATCGTTGCGGCTGCGGCCGGTGTGCAGCTTTTTGCCAGTGATACCGATGCGGTCGGTCAGACGCGCTTCGATGTTCATGTGCACGTCTTCCAGATCCACGCGCCAGTCGAAAGTGCCGGCTTCGATTTCGCCCTGAATGGTTTTCAGGCCATCGATGATGGTGTCGCGCTCGGCATCGGTCAGGACGCCGACCTTGGCCAGCATCGTGGCGTGGGCGACAGAGCCCATGATGTCGTGGCGATAAAGGCGCTGATCGAAAGTGACGGAGGCGGTGAAGCGTGCGACGAAGGCGTCGACGGGTTCACTGAAGCGGCCGCCCCAGGACTGATTGGTCTTGTCGGTGCTCATGGATTCGCTCGCTGCTCTGCTGATTACTGTACTGATGACGGTTTGAGTGAAGAAGTGGCGCGGCCCATTTTAAAAGGCGCGGGCGATGATAACAGTATTGCCGGTTTTTTATTCCGGGCACCTTGCCCGTCGGGATGTGAGCGCAGAGACTGGTCCCATGCAAAACGAGCGCAATAATCCGGGCCAGAGCGTTTCGCCCGGCAAAGAGTTCTTCCTTCCGGAACTGTGCCTCCCGCAGGCGCTGCTGGTTCTGGTCGTGCTGGCGGAACTGCTGGTGTTGGTGCTGGTGCTCATCGAACCCATGCATCCAGGTTTCGACTGGGTGAGGCTCGCGCTGATCTCACTGTTCGTGCAGTGGATCGTGTTGCTCTCGGCCGCGCTGCTCTGTGGTTTGCGTCCCTGGCTCGCGCGCCTGAACGCGGGTCTGGCGGGCGCATTGGGCTGTCTGCTGGTGGTAGCCGTGACGTTGGTGTGCACGGCGGTCACTGATTATTGCCAGTTGGTGGGCACGCCGCCCGACGGGGTCGTGGAACGTTATCTGCGCTATTCGTTGATTGCGCTGATCATGTCCGCGCTGATGTTGCGCTACTTTTATTTGCAGAGTCAGTGGCGCAAACAACAGCAGGCAGAACTGCGGGCCAGAATCGAGTCCCTGCAGGCAAGGATCAGGCCGCACTTTCTGTTCAACACCCTGAACAGCATTGCCAGTCTGGTCACCAGCGATCCGGGCAAGGCGGAACAGGCTGTCCTGGATCTGTCGGACCTGTTTCGCGCCAGTCTGGGCACGTCCGCAAGCCTGACGACATGGTGCGAAGAACTGGCGTTGGCCAAACGTTATCTATCGATTGAGCAATATCGACTTGGCGAGCGTCTACAGTTGGACTGGGACGTCAGCGCAATTCCCGACGACTTGCCGATTCCCCAGCTAACCTTGCAGCCATTACTTGAGAACGCGTTGATCTATGGGATTGCGCCCCGTGTCGAAGGCGGGGTGGTCAGGGTCGAGGCGGACTATGAACGGGGAGTATTCATATTGCGTGTCAGTAATCCCTACGACGAAGTCGCCCATCGGCAGACTTCAAGCGGCACTCAGCAGGCCTTGGCAAATATCGGCGCCCGAATCACGGCACTTTTTGGTCCTCTCGCGAGTCTGAGCGTGGAGCGCCGTGACGGTCGTCACTTCACCTGTCTACGCTATCCTTGTGCGAGACTCACGCAGGAAGCCAGAGCAATATGAATGTCCTGATCGTTGATGACGAACCCCTAGCCCGCGATCGCCTGAGCCGTCTGGTCGGTGATCTTGAGGGTTATCGGGTCCTTGAACCCAGCGCCACCAATGGCGAAGAAGCCTTGACGCTGATCGATAGTCTGAAACCCGATGTGGTGTTACTCGACATCCGCATGCCGGGTCTTGATGGGCTGCAGGTTGCAGCCAAATTATGCGAGCGCGATACGCCACCTGCCGTGGTGTTCTGCACCGCTCACGATGAGTTCGCCCTGGAGGCTTTCCAGGTCAGTGCCGTGGGCTACCTCGTCAAACCCGTGCGTCCGGAGAACCTCCTCGAAGCCTTGCGCAAAGCCGAACGGCCGAACCGTGTGCAGTTGGCGGCGATGACCCGGCCCGCTGCCGAAAGCGGCAGCGGGCCACGCAGCCACATCAGCGCGCGGACGCGCAAAGGTATCGAGCTCATCCCGCTGGATCATGTGATCTATTTCATCGCCGACCATAAGTACGTGACCCTGCGCCACGAGGACGGTGAGGTGCTGCTCGATGAGCCACTCAAAGCGCTGGAGGATGAGTTCGGCGATCGTTTCGTGCGTATCCACCGAAATGCGCTGGTGGCGCGTGATCGTATCGAGCGCTTGCAGCGTACGCCTTTGGGGCATTTCCAGTTGTTCCTCAAAGGGCTCAACGGCGATGCGCTGATCGTCAGCCGTCGTCATGTGGCGGGTGTGCGCAAGATGATGCAGCAGTTGTAAGCACCTCCCACCGGTCTGCGGTCTGGACACAGGTTCCCGCGTCAACCCGAACCCTGTGGGAGACGTCCGAGGTTACGAGGGTATGGGCCGCGATTCGGACGAATGCGTTGTGTCATTCACTATTGATGTTGCTGACCTGACGCATTCGCCAGCAAGCCGGCTCCTACAGGTCTGCGGTCTGGACACAGGTTCCCGCGTCAACCCGAACCCTGTGGGAGACGTCCGAGGTAACGAGGGCAGCGAACGGTGGGTTCAGTCACTACTGATATTGCTGACGTGACGCATTCGCCAGCAAGCCAGCTCCAACAGTTTGAAATGAGTAGCGCCGAAGCGACACGCCGTCGCATGGTATCCGTGGGGCGATTGAGACCATGATGTGCGCAGATTGAAGACAGTCGTTCGGCCCGATTGGGGCGAGCTGTTATTATCCGCCGCATTCACTCAGTACGGATTGATTCATGTCCTCTCGCGAAATCCGCATCGCTACGCGCAAAAGTGCACTGGCCCTCTGGCAGGCCGAGTACGTCAAGGCTCGTTTGCAAGACGCTCACCCCGGCCTGATCGTGACCCTGGTTCCAATGGTCAGTCGCGGTGACAAGCTGCTGGACTCGCCCTTGTCGAAAATCGGCGGCAAGGGCTTGTTCGTTAAAGAGCTGGAAACCGCGCTGCTGGAAAACGAAGCGGACATCGCGGTGCATTCGATGAAAGACGTGCCGATGGATTTCCCGCAAGGATTGGGATTGTTCTGCATCTGCGAGCGCGAAGACCCGCGCGATGCGTTCGTCTCCAACACATTCGCCAGCCTCGACGAACTGCCGGCTGGCAGCGTCGTCGGCACATCGAGCCTGCGTCGTCAGACGCAGTTGCTGGCACGTCGGCCGGATCTGAAAATCAACTTTCTGCGCGGCAACGTCAACACGCGTCTGGCCAAGCTGGACGCCGGTGAGTACGACGCCATCATCCTGGCGGCTGCGGGCCTGATCCGTCTGGGGTTCGAGGACCGCATCACGTCTCCCATCAGCATCGACCATAGCTTGCCCGCGGGTGGGCAAGGCGCGGTCGGCATTGAGTGCCGCAGTGTCGACACCGACCTCCACGCGCTGCTGGCTCCCCTCCACCACGCGGACACGGCCGTGCGGGTGACCGCTGAGCGTGCGCTCAACAAGCACCTTAACGGTGGCTGCCAAGTGCCGATTGCCTGTTATGCGGTGTTGGAAAACGATGAGCTGTGGTTGCGGGGTCTGGTAGGCGATCCTGCGGGCAGTCTGCTGCTTCGTGCCGAGGCCCGGGCGCCGCAGGCTGACGCACAGGCATTGGGCGTTCAGGTTGCCGAGGTGCTGCTCGAGCAGGGCGCCGCTAAGATTCTCAAGGCGGTGTACGGCGAGGCGGGCGAGGAGTGATGGGGTGGCGTTTGCTGCTGACGCGCCCGGCTGAAGAGTCGCAAGCGCTCGCAACGGTCCTGGCCGATGAGGGCGTGTTCAGCGCCAGTCTGCCGCTACTGGAGATCGAACCGCTGCCCGTCTCGGAAGAAAACCGGTCCATCGTTTACAACCTCGCGGCTTACTGCGCCGTGATTGTCGTCAGCAAGCCCGCTGCGCGGTTGGGTCTGGAAATGGTCGACGAGGTCTGGCCGCAACCACCGATGCAGGACTGGTTTACCGTCGGCGCGGCCACCGCGCAGATTCTGGACGACTATGGCCTGCGTGTGTTTTTCCCCGAGCACGGCGACGACAGTGAAGCGTTGCTTAACCTGCCGCGCCTTCAGGAGGCCATTTGCGGTTACGACCCGAAGGTGCTGATCATGCGCGGCGAAGACGGTCGTGAATTGTTGGCTGAACGCTTGCGCGAACGGGGTGTTACTGTCGATTATCTGCCGTTGTACCGTCGGCAACTGCCGAGTTATCCCGCTTTCGCACTGCCGCGGCGAGTCGAGGCGGAACGCTTGAACGGGCTGGTGGTCAGCAGTGGACAGGGTTTTCAACATCTGCGCGAGCTGGCGGGCGATGCCTGGCCTGAGCTTGCGCGGTTGCCTTTATTCGTACCGAGCCCTCGGGTCGCCGAGCTGGCGCGCGACGCCGGGGCCCTGACCGTAGTGGACTGCCGCGGCGCCAGCGCTTCGGCCTTGCTGGCAGCGTTACGGGCACAACCCGAGCCTGCTTCCCAGGCGTAATGATCGACGAGTCGGATTACGCGATGACGCCCAAATGCAAAGGATGGATACGTGAGCGAAACAGTCTTGCCAAAAGATGACGTTGAACCGGTACTGGCCAAACCTGAGCCCCTGCCGGATCCAGCGCAAAAAGAACCTTCGAGCCGTCGTGGCAGTAATGGTCTGGCCATCCTGGCACTGTTGCTGGGCGCCGCGGGTGTCGCGGTCGGTGGATGGAGCGTGTGGCAGTTACGGGCGATGCAGTCGAGCCATCAGCAACAGTCGGGTCAGTTGGAAGACATCGGCTCGCAGACCCGGATTCTGCAACAGAGCGAGCAGCAACTGGCGGCCCGGCTGGCGCAACTGCCTCCCGCGCAGGAGCTGGAAGATCGCCGTCGACTGGTCACTCAACTGCAAGGCGATCAGCAGCGTCTGAGCCAGCGTGTCGAAACCGTTCTGGGCGCCAGCCGCAAAGACTGGCGTCTGGCCGAAGCTGAGCATCTGTTGCGCCTCGCCAGTCTGCGACTGTCCGCGCTGCAAGACATTAACAGCGCGAAGGCATTGGTTCAGGGGGCCGACGAGATTCTTCGAGAGCAGGACGATCCGGGGGCATTCGGCGCTCGCGAGCAACTGGCCAAGAGTCTGGCTGCGTTGCAAAGCGTTGATCAACCTGACCGTACCGGGCTGTTTCTGCAACTGGCCGCGTTGCGTGATCAGGCCGCCCAGTTGAATGCGCTGGCGCCGGAATACAAGGACAAGGGTGAATCCTTGTTCGGCCTCACAGACGGTACTGAGGACAGCTACTGGGCGACCTGGTGGGACAAGATTTCCCAGTACATTCGCATTGATTTTCATGCCGACAAGAATATTCGGCCGTTGTTGGCGGGGCAGAGTCTGACTCAGGTGCGTCTGGCGCTGAGTCTGGCGCTCGAACAGGCGCAATGGGCTGCCCTGAACGGCGAACCCGAGGTCTACGCGAAGGCGGTGACCGAGGCGCGAAGCGTGCTGGATGCCAATTTCAACAAGGACAATCCGCAGAGCAAGATGCTGGGTGAGCGGCTGGACGAGCTGGCGAAGATGCCAGTGTCCGTGGTGACGCCGGACCTGACCCAAAGCCTGAGCGCGGTGCAGGCTTATCTTGAACAACGACACAAGCCGGTGGGCGGTGCGCTGGACAAGCAGGCTGACGGGGCGCAATCGGGGAATCAGCCATGAAACGCGCCTACGTGATTGTCTTTGTCGTCATCGTGGTGGCGGCGCTGGTCGGGCTGGCTATTTCCCGGCATGCCGGTTACGTGCTGATCGCCTACGAAGGCTTCCGCTTCGAGTCCAGTCTTTGGGCTGCACTGGGCTTGCTGGTCGCGCTCGTATTGCTGGTCTGGCTGGTTCGCGCACTGGTGAGGCTGCTGACGACATCGGGCGGGGTGGTCAACCCATGGTCGCGCCGCAACCGCAGTCGTCGGATTCAGGTGGCCATCGAGCAGGGTCAGATGGACCTCGCCGAAGGCCGCTGGGCCAGCGCTCAACGTCATCTGCACCGCGCTGCCGAAGCGGAGCGTCAACCGCTGCTTTATTACCTCGGTGCCGCACGTGCGGCCAATGAGCAGGGTCGATACGAAGACAGCGATAATTTGCTGGAGCGTGCCCTTGAGCGACAGCCTCATGCAGAGCTCGCCATTGCGCTGAACCACGCCCAATTGCAACTTGACCGTGGCGACAGTGACGGTTCGCTGGCCACCCTGCAAGCCATGCAGGAGCGTCATCCGCACAATCCCCAGGTGCTGCGTCAGTTGCAGCGACTCTATCGTCAGCGTGGCGACTGGTCCGAACTGATTCGCCTGATGCCCGAGCTGCGCAAGGACAAGGTGCTGCCCGCTCAAGAACTGGCGGAACTCGAAAAGCGCGCCTGGGGGGAGAATCTTTCCCTTGCGCCGTACAGAGGTAGGGAAGGTGAGGACGGCCCGGCCGGGTTACCTGCGCTTGAGAAAGCCTGGCAGCAACTCACATCGGCGCAGCGTCAGGAGCCTGCCTTGATTCTGGCGTATGCCGAACAGTTGCGTCGTCATGGCGCCGATGTCCAGGCCGAAGAGGTCCTGCGCACGGCCATGAAACGTGAATACAACACGCATCTGGCGCGTCTGTATGGTTTGGTGCGTGGCAGTGATTCCGGTAAACAGTTGCAGACCGCAGAAGGCTGGCTGAAAAGTCATCCTGATGACCCCGGGCTGCTTTTGACGCTGGGGCGTCTTTGCCTGCAGAGCAGCCTGTGGGGTAAGGCGCGAGATTATCTGGAAGCGAGTCTGCGTTTACAGCGCAACCCCGAAGCGTGCGCCGAGCTGGCGCGTTTGCTGGGGCAGTTGGGTGAAACCGACCGCAGCAACCAGCTCTTCCAGGAGGGATTGGGCTTGCTTGACGAGCGTTTACTGGCTCGACCACTCCCGGCTTTGGCGCGCGCATGAACGCAAGCGTTCGCCACACACAAAAAGGCCCTTAAAGGGCCTTTTTGTTAACGTTTCGCCAAGGCTTGTAGGAGTCTTCCCGTACTCCGTGAGCGTTGTATTTGTGTCCTATGCCTAACGGTATATTTTCCTATGGGTGTGGTCGGTAAATCCCTACCCAAACTAAGAAATATCCTCCTCCGGTTGCCTTGAAAGCGGGTCTCGCTTTCCTCTACCGTACCGCCTTCGTCTTTTGTTACGGATTTTCCATGCATCTGGCCCGCACGCGCTCCTTGTTCTTTCTGGCGTTTTTCGCCTGCGTATCGATTGTGGGAGCTGCCCTCTATCTGGAGCACATGGTCGTCTTTGCGCCCTGTCCGTTATGTCTGGTGCAACGCGTTCTTTTCGGGCTTTTTGCCGCCGTTTGCCTGGTCGCTGCCGCCCATTGCCCACAGCGCAGAGGATGGCGTCTCTATTCCGCAGCGCTTGTGGTGGTCTCGCTGGCTGGCGTGGCCACTGCGGCCAGACAGGTCTGGTTGCAGGCATCGCCGCCCGAAGACATCGCTTCGTGTCTCGGCAATCTGCAAAACATGCTCGATACCATGCCCTTCTTGAAAGTCATCAGCGAGATTCTGGCTGGCCACGCTGACTGCTCTGAAATCACCTGGTCACTCTTCGGCATCAGCATTCCTGAATGGAGTCTGCTGGCATTTTCTGGCTTGAGCCTGTTCGCGTTGTACTACCTGCTCATCGAATTTCGCCGATCTGGCACACCGCAGAACGCGACGCCGGATTAAACGCTTGTATGAACTTTATCTCCTGCGTACCTTGAAGGCCTGGTCGAGCGGGCATAATCTGGGCCGCACGCATCATCGGAATAATGCTGCTGTCGACGTTTTTCAGAGCCGGTTTTCATAAGCATCAAACCGGATCTTGAAGCGATTCAAGGCAGCATGCCCCTGAAGGGAAGAGAGAACATCATGCTGGAAAGTTGTCAGAACGCTCAGGAACGCTGGGGTGGGGTTCACAAGCTGATCGATCGTTGGCTCCAGGAGCGCAACGATTTGATCAAGGCTTACGATGATCTGGGTGCTCAGCCGGACGCGTTGTCCGAGACGCGCAAGCCGCTACAGGAATTCTGCGGCACGTTGGTCGACTACGTGTCAGCAGGTCATTTCGAAATCTACGAACAACTCACCGGCGAGGCGAAGGCCTTCAACGACAAACGCGGTCTTGAACTTGCCGACACGCTCTATCCTCGTATCGATGTCATCACTGAAAAGCTGCTGGCGTTCAACGATCTCTGCGATGAAGGAAAATGCGTCGCCGAGAAATTCAAGGAGCTGGGTGGTTTGCTGCACGAGCGCTTCGAGCTTGAAGACTGTCTGATCGAAGTGCTGCACAACGCGCACAAGACACCGGATGCGGTTCAGGCCTGACCGGTCGGGTGATGCAAAAAAGGGTGCCTTGGGCACCCTTTTTATTGGCTATAGAAAGGATCGCTACTGCGATACCGCAATCAGCTCGATCTCGAAGACCAGCGGCGTGTATGGGTCGATCAGATCACCCGCGCCTTCAGCGCCATACGCCTGGGCCGAAGGAATGACCAGCCTCCATTTCGCCCCGACGGGCATGTCGACCAGCGCGGTGGTCCAGCCCGCGATCACGCTATCGAGACGAAACCACTGAGGCTGCTGGCTCTGATCGAAGATCGTGCCGTCAGGCAGACGTCCGACGTACTTCACCTGAACGCGACCGTTGATATCTGGCTTGGGCCCGGTACCCGGCGTCAGTTCGGTCATCAGAATGCCGTCGGCCAGCTGACGCACACCGGGTTTGGCTTTTTCAGCGTCCATGAAGCGGCGCTCTTCCTTCAGCGCGGCTTCGGTCTGCGGCTCGGACTGGCCAGAGTTTTCGGCTTGGGCAAGGGCGGCGTCATGATCACTGAGGATCTGCTCCATGCGCTCCTGCTTTAACGCCAGCGGCTTGTTTTGATACGCCTGCTGCAAACCTTCGATCAACGCCGGCAATTGCAGGTCCGGAGCTTCCTGGCGCAGGCGTTCACCCAGGCTCGCTCCCAGGCTGTAGGACAGGTCATGGGTGTTATCGGAAGATGGAGCGTCGGCCGCGTGAGCAAGGGATACCAAGAGGAACAACGACGTTAACAAATAGCGCGACATGAATGCTCTCCGGCCTGGGAAGTGAGCGATTATGCCAGTGCCGCGTGCTTAATGTGATGATGATGTGAGGGGATTTTGCCCAAGTTGCAACAGACCGTAATTTGTAGTGTCAAGATGCCCTAGCGGCAGTGCGGGCAGAGGTCTAGTATGAGCCGCATTCAAATCAGCCAGGAGGTAAGTCATGTCGGCCACCAAGAAGCCAGTAAACACTCCGTTGCATTTGCTCCAACAACTGTCGAGCAGCTTGCTTGAACATCTTGAAGACGCCTGCTCTCAAGCCCTGGCTGATGCCGAAAAGCTGCTCGCCAAGCTTGAAAAACAACGCGGTAAAGCTCAGGAAAAACTGCACAAATCCCGCACCAAACTTCAGGACGCCGCCGCTGCCGGCAAAGCCAAGGCGCAAGCCAAAGCAAAAGACAGCGTGGGTGAACTCGAAGCCCTGCTCGATGCGCTGAAAGATCGTCAGACTGAAACCCGCACCTATATCCTTAACCTCAAGCGCGATGCTCAGGAAAGCCTGAAGCTGGCGCAAGGTGTGGGTCGTGTGAAAGAAGCCGTGGGCAAAGCGCTGAGCGACCGTGCTGCCAAAGCCAAGGCGCCGGCGAAAGCTGCAGTTGCCAAGGCACCCGCTAAAACCGCGGTGAAAGTCACTGCCAAGCCAGTCGCCAAAGCACCCACTAAAAATACCACCGCAAAAGCTGCTGCCAAACCAGCGGCCAAAGCAGCTGTAAAACCTGCTGCCGCCAAGACCGCAGCCGCCAAACCTGCCGCGGCCAAGGCGCCTGTGGCTGCGAAACCCACCACTAAAGCCGCGAGCAAACCCGCCGCCAAGCCGGCCGTGAAAGCCTCGGTTGCCGCCAAGGCGCCCGCAAAAACGGGCGCTGCAAAAACCGCTGCTGCCAAGCCTGCCGCCAAACCGGCTGCGAAACCTGCCGCTGCCAAGGCTCCGGCGAAACCTGCTGCCGCCAAGCCTGCTGCTGCTAAGGCCACTGCTGCAGCGAAACCTGCGGCCAAGCCTGTTGCTGCCAAGCCTGCGACGGCCAAGCCTGCCGCGAAACCGGCCGCCAAGCCAGCCGCCGCCAAGCCTGCTGCAAAAACCGCAGCCAAGCCGGCCGCTCCAGCAACGGCTACTGCTGCCAAGCCAGCGACGCCTGCGCCGACAGCCGCGACGTCGACCACCACGCCAACCGCTCCAGCCGCGCCTGCTACGCCGGCCGCCGCTTCCGCGACCGGCTCGACGTCGAGCAGCGCTTCCTAAGCGAGGTCTTCCCCGGCGCGCCGCAGGGTCTGCAGCGCGTCGGGGGCTTTGCTCGCGGCATCGCCTGCGAGCGCTTCCAGCCAGTTGCCTGGCGTCTGCGCAGTCCGCTCAGGCCAGCGTTGAGTCAATCGCTGCAACCTCACCAGCAACTCACGCTCTGCGTCCAGCTCCAGCACCTTCAGCCGTTCGCGCAATGCCCCGAGTTCGACATCGGTCGTCGCTGCAGCTTTCCATTGTGTGCGCAATGCTCTTAATGGCCCGACCACCTGATCGTGCCACGGGGTGGTCAATTGTCTGATTTCCTGCGCCCTTTGCGGATTGAAAGGAACGTCGAGTCGATCCAGCCAGACGCCACACAGCAGCGCACAGACGTTGCCGCCGTGGGTTTGCAGGCTCAGACACGCCTGCTCAACGCCTGGGCGTGCGTAAAAATCCAGGGTGAAACTCCATAGGTCCGAGGGCATCGTCATCTACCTGTTTTGGACGAAGCTGGTAGACTCCGCCGCCATTATGATCAGACTTCAAAGCCTTACCTTACAGCGTGGTCCGCAACGTCTGCTAGAAGACGCCGAGCTGACCCTGCACGCCGGCCAGAAAGCCGGCCTCATCGGCGCCAATGGCGCCGGTAAATCCAGCCTGTTCGCGTTACTGCGCGGTGAACTGTCCCCCGACAACGGGGATTGCTCCCTGCCTGCCGACTGGCGGATCGCGCACATGCGGCAGGAGGTCGATATGCTCGATCGCCTGGCGGTGGATTACGTCCTCGATGGTGACCTGCGTCTGCGTCAGGTGCAGCGTGATCTGGCCGCTGCCGAAGCCGCCCAGGACGGGGCGGCTCAGGCGCGTCTGCACGCGGAACTCGACGGCGCCGACGGCTACACAGCCGATGCTCGCGCACGCAAGCTGCTGGCGGGTCTGGGCTTCACCAATGAGCAGATGGACCGGCAGGTCGGCGACTTCTCCGGTGGCTGGCGGATGCGTCTGAACCTGGCGCAGGCCCTGATGTGCCCGTCGGACCTGTTGCTGCTCGACGAACCGACCAACCACCTGGACCTCGACGCCATTCTCTGGCTGGAAGACCACCTGAAGAGCTATCCAGGGACGTTGCTGCTGATCTCTCACGACCGGGATTTTCTCGACGCGGTGGTCGATCATGTCGCCCACGTCGAGCAGAAAAAGATCACGCTTTATCGCGGCGGCTACAGCGCCTTCGAGCGTGCGCGTGCCGAACGTCTCGCCCAGCAACAGCAGGCGTACGAGAAGCAGCAGGCCCAGCGCGCGCACATGGAGAAATTCATCACGCGCTTCAAGGCCCAGGCCACCAAGGCCAAGCAGGCCCAAAGCCGGATCAAGGCGCTTGAGCGCATGGAAGAACTGTCGGCGGCGCATGTCGACTCGCCGTTCGATTTCTCCTTCCGTGAATCCAGCAAGATTTCCAGCCCGCTGCTGGACCTGTCGGACGCCCGTCTGGGCTATGGCGACAAGACGATCCTGCAGAAGGTCAAACTTCAGCTCACGCCCGGTGCGCGGATTGGTCTGCTCGGCCCGAACGGCGCCGGTAAGTCCACGCTGATCAAAAACCTGGCGGGCGAACTCGAGCCCTTGAGCGGGCGCATGGTGCGTGGCGAAAACACCGTCGTCGGTTACTTCGCTCAGCACCAGCTGGACTCGCTCGATGCCAAGGCCAGCCCGCTGCTGCATTTGCAGCGGATCGCCCCGACAGAGCGCGAACAGGCCCTGCGCGACTTCCTCGGCGGTTTCGACTTCCGGGGCGCTCGACTGGACGAGCCGGTGCTGAATTTCTCGGGTGGCGAGAAAGCCCGTCTGGCGCTGGCGTTGATTGCATGGGAAAGGCCAAACCTGTTGCTGCTCGACGAACCGACCAACCACCTGGACCTGGAAATGCGTCTGGCGTTGACCATGGCGCTGCAAGAGTTCAGCGGCGCGGTGTTGGTGGTCTCTCACGATCGTCATCTGCTCAAGAGCACCACCGACAACTTCATGCTGGTCGCCGATGGCGTCGTGCAGGAGTTCGATGGCGACCTGGATGACTACGCGCGCTGGCTGGTGGATTACCGCCTGCGCAATGCGCCGGTCAGCAACACGCCGGTGAATGCCGACAAGACCGACAAAAAAGCCCAGCGTCAGCAGGCCGCTGCGTTGCGCCAGCAATTGGCCCCGCACAAGCGCGAAGCCGAGAAGCTGGAAAAAGAACTCGGCACCTTGCACGAGAAACTGGCGAAGATCGAATCAGCGCTGGGCGACAGCGCGATTTACGAGGCGGCCAACAAGGACAAGCTTCGTGACCTGCTGGCGGATCAGGCCAAGCTGAAAACCCGCGAGTCCGAGCTTGAAGAGGCGTGGATGGAGGCGCTGGAGCTGCTGGAATCGATGCAGGCCGAGCTGGAAGCGCTTTCTTGATGGAATCCCTGGCGTTGCCGGTGCCGGCTTACTGGATCGAACCGATTCTGGTGGGGTTGCAGATTCTCCTGATCCTGTTGGTCGGCTACACGCTGCAGCGGCTCGTGGCGCGGTTTCTGACGCGTCTGGCCGAGCGGTATCCGCTGCTTCCGCCTGAGCTGCTCGTGATGCTGCGCGGCGGGTTGCGCTGGTTGATCATGGGTACGGCGTTCGTGGCTGTGCTCGGTCGACTGGGTGTTTCGGCCTCGGTGTTATGGGCCGCCTTGTCGGGTTTCGTGGCCGTCGCTGCAGTGGCCTTCTTTGCCATGTGGAGCGTGTTGTCGAACCTGCTGTGTGCGGTGTTCATTTTCACCATGGGGCCGTTCCGCATCGGTGATGTGGTGGAGTTGGTCGATACCACCGACAAACCCGGCATCAAGGGCCGTGTCATGGCGATCAACCTGATGTTCACCACCCTGGTCGAGCCTGCGGAGTTGGGTGGCACGTTGGTGCAGGTGCCCAACAGCCAGTTTTTCCAGAAATCGATCCGGCGTTGGCGTGGCAATGACGGCACACCGATCGTCTCGGGTGAGAAGCGTGCCGGCGAACCGGTTCAGCGCTGAACCACCGCACAGCTACCCTCGAACTTGCCGCAACAGTTAGAAACCAGTGGTTTTTGAGCCACGGAACTACTAGGTTAGGGCGACGGTTTGCTTATGCCTGAGGTGTGTAATGTCGCTCGAAACATGGCTGGCTTTTTTTGCCGCCTGCTGGGTTATCAGCCTTTCTCCGGGCGCCGGTGCTATCGCATCGATGTCCAGCGGTCTGCAATATGGGTTCTGGCGCGGTTACTGGAACGCGTTGGGGCTGCAGTTGGCGCTTATCGTTCAAATCGCAATTGTCGCGGCGGGCCTGGGGGCGGTGCTTGCCACCTCGGCGTTGGCGTTCACGCTGATCAAATGGTTCGGTGTCGCTTACCTGCTGTATCTGGGCGTGAAGCAATGGCGAGCATTGCCAAGCGACCTCTCTGACGAGTCCACCATTCGCCCTGTGGGCCAACCGCTGGCACTGATCGCGCGCGGCTTTCTGGTGAACATCAGCAACCCCAAGGCACTGGTGTTCATGCTGGCGATTCTGCCGCAGTTCATCGACACCCACCTGCCGCTGGTACCGCAGTACCTGATCATCGCGGCGACCATGGTCACGGTGGACCTGATCGTCATGGCGGGCTATACGGGGCTTGCGTCCAGGGTGCTTCGTCTGCTCAAGACACCCAAGCAGCAACGTAGAATGAACCGCACGTTTGCCGGCCTGTTCGTCAGCGCGGCAGCGTTTCTGGCAACGTTGCATCGCGCTTGATGCGGCTCCTGTATTCATCGTAGGAGCGCCATCGTTCGCGCCGGCGCTCCTCCCTCACTTGATTGGCGCTGAACTCGTCATTCAGCAACACGATGCTTGAGTGCGAGACGTTGTACATGAACAATGACAACCCTTCGCATTTGAATCTGAGATGTACTCATGTTTTCCCCCTCCCGCTTCATGGCCCGTCTGGTTCTGACCTTGCTGAGCCTGCTCGGCACCCACGCCTGGGCAGATACTGTCGACGGTGCTGCTCAGGCATTGCACCTGTTGGATTACGTCAGTGCGGACTATCCGCCCACCGTTTCAGACGGGAAGGTCGTTGATGACGCCGAGTACAGGGAGCAGATGGAGTTTCTCGGCGCGCTCCAGGCACTGACCGCTTCGCTGCCGGCGCGTCCCGAACGCGCGGGCCTGGAGCAGGGCGTCAAGGCGCTGCAAAGTGCGGTCGAGCAAAAACAGGACGGGGCGCAGGTTGCGCGTCAGGCGCGGCAACTGGGCGCGAAGCTGGCCGTCGCATACGAAGTGAGTCAGGCGCCGGTGATTACACCGGATGCCGCACGCGGCGCGCCGCTGTACGCGCAGCATTGCTCGGTCTGTCATGGCGACGCGGGGGCGGGCGACGGCCCTGCGGGGATCGGCCTGACGCCGCCTCCGGCCAACCTTCGTGATGCGGCGCGACTGGACCGGCTAAGTCTCTACGACATCTACAACACCCTCGGGCTGGGCATTGAAGGCACTGATATGCCTTCGTTCGCCGATCAACTCGATGACCGCCAGCGCTGGGACGTGGCGACTTATATCGCCAGCTTCAGCGCCGATCCTGCGGCGGCACAGGGGAAAGCTTTCAATCTTGCGGACCTGGCGCGCCAGACGCCAACTGAAGTGAATGCCGCTGAAGGCCCTCAAGCTGCTGCGACGTTTCGCGCTCAGCGTGCTCAGCCGCCGCAGGTTCAGCGGGGTCCGGCGCAGTTGCTCGACTACACCAGCATGACGCTGGACAAGAGTCTGGCGGCGTATCGGTCCGGTGATCGTGACCAAGCGTACGACTTGTCCGTGGCGGCCTATCTGGAAGGCTTCGAGCTGGTGGAGAGTTCTCTGGATAACGTCGACGCCAACGTGCGCAAGGACACTGAGAAGGCGTTGATGGCCTATCGGCAATCGTTGCAGGACGGCTTGCCCGTCGCTCAGGCCGCGCAAAAGCTTGAGGCGGCAAAGCTCAAACTCAAAGCGTCGGAAAATCTCTTGGGCAGTGACGGCCTGAGCACGTCGTTGAGCTTCATTTCGGGCTTGTTGATCCTGTTGCGAGAAGGTCTGGAAGCCATTCTGGTGCTGGCGGCGATCCTGGCGTTCCTGCGCAACACCGGACAGCAATCGGCGGTGCGGAGCGTCAACCTGGGTTGGGGCCTTGCGTTGCTGGCAGGACTGGGCACCTGGGCGTTGGCGGCGTACGTGATTGATGTCAGTGGGTCTCAGCGCGAGCTGCTGGAGGGTGCGACTGCGTTGTTCGCCAGCGTCATGGTGTTGTGGCTCGGCGTGTGGATGCACGACAGGCGTCATGCCGCCGCCTGGCAGGATTACATCAAGACCAGCCTTGTCGGCGGGGGCGGACGGTTCGGCTTCGCAGTGCTGGCGTTCTTCTCGGTCTATCGCGAGCTGTTCGAAGTGATCCTGTTTTACGAGACCTTGTGGTTGCAGGCAGGCCCGGCCGGACATAACGCGGTATTGGCTGGCGGTGCGACGGCGCTCGTGCTTCTGATCGGGCTGGCGTGGGTGATTCTGCGCGGTTCGGCCAAATTGCCGCTGGCCATGTTCTTCGGCATCAATGCGGCGCTGTTGTGTGCCTTGTCGGTGGTATTCGCCGGCCATGGCGTCAAGGCCCTGCAAGAGGCCGGCATCTTCGGTACCCGCCCAGTGCCGTTCTTCGAGTTTGACTGGCTGGGTATCCATGCCGACGCTTACTCATTGGCGGCACAAGCTGTTGCGCTGGTCGCGATTGCGGTGCTGTATGGCAGAAGCCGATGGGCGGAGCGGCGTCGGGCGGAAGCCGCCTGAATAATCTGTAGGATCTGCATTTAATCTGAGATCAAACCTATGCGTGTCTGGATCGACGCCGATGCCTGCCCGAAAGTGGCCAGGGATCAGGTGGTCAAATTTGCCCTAAAGCGTCAGTTTGAAGTGGTGCTGGTCGCCGGTCAGGCCGTGCCCAAACCGGCGTTTGCGCTCGTGAAGCTGATCGTGGTGCCCAGCGGCCCCGACGCCGCCGACGACTATCTGGTGGAGCATGCAGTGCCGGGTGAGCTGGTCATCTGCAGCGACGTACCGCTGGCTGATCGGCTGGTGAAGAAGGGCGTGGCGGCGCTGGACCCGCGAGGCAAAGAATTCGATGCCCAGAACATGGGCGAGCGGCTGGCGGTGCGTAACCTGTTCACCGACCTGCGCGAACAAGGGCAGGCAGGCGGAGGTCAGGGCGCGTACGGTGATCGTGAAAAGCAGGCCTTCGCCAACTCGCTGGACCGCATTTTGACGCGATTGGCGCGGGGTTGACGGTCTGTCAGGTCGAAGGCTGCTCTTCGTTTTCCTGCACCAACTCCAGCACTCGATCCACGAGCTTGTTGATGCCTGCGGCCGCTTCACCGATGGACTTGGCGACCATGTAGCCTGGCGTGCTGACCAGTTTGCGGTCTTTGTCTTCGACGATGTCGGTAACGTCACATTCTTCATGGTTGCCGCCCATTCGGGCGATCTTGGCGGCGGTGTCAGGGTCGTTGCCGATGGTACAGGTGACACCGGGGCCGTAGATCTTCGCGGCGAGCGCCGGTGACACGCAAATCAGGCCTACAGGTTTGCCCGCTTCGGCAAACGCTTCAGCCATGGCGAGAACCTCTGCCTGAACCCTGCAGTTTGAGCCTTCGGCGGCGAAGTTCGAAAGGTTCTTCGCGGCGCCAAATCCGCCGGGGATGATCAATGCGTCGAACTCGGTGATGTCGGCTTCGCGGATGTCTTCGATGGCGCCACGGACGATGCGTGCCGATTCCACCAGCACGTTGCGGGTTTCGGGCATTTCTTCGCCAGTCAGGTGGTTGATGACGTGATGTTGCGCAATGTTCGGCGCAAAGCACTTTACCTCGGCGCCGCGCTGGTTCAGGCGCAGCAGGGTGAGCACACTCTCATGGATCTCCGCGCCGTCCTGGACGCCGCAACCTGAAAGAATGACGGCCACTTTCTTGCTCATGCAGGTGCTCCCTTTCGTGGGCGATCCAGTCCGCTCTGGGGACGCCGGTGTTGTCGTTTTCCATGGCGCCGGGCGAGTCGTGCGCCGGGCCAACGATGTCGTCAAATGTCTACTAATTTGTCATTTGTTGCCATAGGGGGTTCCTGTGGTCGTGCCATGATCTTCGGCGTGACCACGCGGTCGAGAAGCTGGAAGCCGCTGTGGGCCAACGTGCCGTTCTATGCGCGACTGGCGGCGGATGCACGGCGTACGACGTCGTGGCGGGACACGCTGAGGATCTGGTTCCTGCGCAGGGGATGGCGGCTGGCCGACGTGGCGGCGCGATACCCGCTGAGCAAGCCGGGTTTAAGTCAATTTCGAAAATTCGACAGGCGTACTTCGCTCGGGGCGATTCACTCGTCTGGGCGGTTCTTGACGTCGACGGTGGCCGGTACGGAGGCCAGTCTGGCTTCCCGGGCAATGCGCGCATTCTTGATGCGACGGCGCACCCACAGCAGAACGCCGATCACCAGCAGTATGCCGAGGACCCATAGCTCGTACTTCTTGACGTTGCCCAGCATGCCTTCCAGCACGGCGCCAAACTTGTAGGCCGCCACGCCCAGTGCGGCCGCCCAGACCGCCGCTCCGATGCCGTTGAGCAATAGATAGCGTCCTGGCGGATAGCCAGACAAGCCAATCGCCACCGGCATGACCGTGCGCAGCCCGTACACGAAGCGGAAGCTCAGAACCCAGATGTCCGGGTGTTTGCGGATATGCTCCAACGCGCGGTCGCCAAGCAACTGCCAGCGCGGTTTTCGAGCCAGAAGCTTGCGACCGTGCTTGCGCCCCATGAAATACCAGAGCTGGTCGCCCGCGTAGCTGCCGAAGAAGGCAACCACCACGACCAGATTGATGTCCATGTACCCACGAAACGCAAGAAATCCGGCAAGAACCAGAATGGTCTCGCCTTCGAAAAAGGTGCCGAGGAAAAGGGCGAAGTAGCCGAATTCTTGTAAAAAATGCTGGAGCATCATTTGGGTGCTGGCGAAATGAACGCGCAGCCTAACTCGCCGAAGACATTCAGGAAAGTGTGGAAATGTGTCACCGCGTTAAACTTTCCTACAGTCGGTAGGGAATCGTCGTCTAGGAAGAGGGTTTGCGTCCCGCAGTATTTGTCGAAATCGGGACTGTCACGTAAGCGTCATAATGCCGGCTTATAAATGTCACGCTTGCCCGTCTGCATGGGCCTGGGAGCATTTCGTGCGCATTGCCCACACCCCTCGATCCCGACGATTTCGCTTATCCGCTCGCGCGGATCCGTCCTGCCCGGCGCTCCGACGCGACCTGCTGTCGGCAAACCTTTCCTTTTTTGGTTTGTCGCACGTAATGCCTGAAATCCCGCGGATGCCGGCCAGTGTCAATACCGAACACTACGATTTGGACTTGCAGGACGCCGAGAAATGCGTAGCGTGGGGAGTCAACGCGCGTCAAGCGTCGCCCCTTGGGTCTGTCAGATCATTCTTCTGCCCGGAACAGGGCCATCGTGATCACCACCCCGCAGAGGGCGTGACTGGCTCAGAACGCTGGACGTCACCACTGTTGTGGCGCGGACGGCATGTCGACCTCACTCGCCGTTCGCGCGGCCCAACTGTTACAAGGGCGTTTGCCTTACAGGATTATTCATGAGCACCGAAGGATCTACCGAAGCCGCCGTTGAAATTGAACCCCAGGCCCTGACTCAGGAAATCACCTCGATGGTCGAGCCAAGCATTGAGGTGGTGCCCGCGCCCGAACCCCCGCCGCCGGCCATACCTGCCCTGGTGATTCCCAACCTGGACGACAGCAGTCTCTACATTCATCGCGAGTTGTCGCAGCTGCAGTTCAATATTCGCGTTCTGGAACAGGCGCTGGACGAGTCTTATCCACTGCTTGAGCGGCTCAAGTTCCTGCTGATCTTCTCCAGCAACCTGGATGAGTTTTTCGAGATTCGTGTCGCGGGCCTGAAGAAGCAGATCACCTTCGCCCGTGAACAGGCGGGTGCCGACGGTCTTCAGCCACACCAGGCGCTGGCGCGCATCAGCGAGCTGGTGCACGGCCACGTTGACCGCCAGTACGCCATCCTCAACGACATCCTGCTGCCCGAGCTTGAGAAGCATCAGGTGCGCTTCATTCGTCGTCGTTACTGGACCACCAAGCTGAAAACCTGGGTTCGTCGCTATTTTCGCGATGAAATCGCACCGATCATCACGCCAATCGGTCTGGACCCCACGCACCCGTTCCCGCTGCTGGTGAACAAGTCGTTGAACTTCATCGTTGAGCTGGAGGGTGTCGATGCGTTCGGTCGTGACTCCGGTCTGGCGATCATTCCTGCGCCACGTCTGTTGCCGCGCATCATCAAGGTGCCCGAAGACGTCGGCGGCCCGGGCGACAACTACGTGTTCCTGTCGTCAATGATTCACGCGCACGCTGACGACCTGTTCCAGGGCATGAAGGTCAAGGGCTGCTACCAGTTCCGTCTGACCCGTAACGCTGACCTGGCGCTGGACTCCGAAGACGTCGAAGACCTGGCCCGCGCGTTGCGTGGCGAGCTGTTCTCGCGCCGTTACGGCGACGCCGTGCGCCTGGAAGTGGCGGACACCTGCCCGAAACACCTGTCTGACTACCTGCTCAAGCAGTTCAACCTGAGCGAGACCGAGCTGTATCAGGTCAACGGTCCGGTGAACCTGACGCGTCTGTTCAGTATCACCGGCCTGGACAGTCATCCAGAGCTGCAATACGCGCCGTTCACGCCGGCCATTCCGAAGTTGCTGCAGAACAGCGAAAACATCTTCAACGTGATCAGCAAGCAGGACATTCTGCTGCTGCATCCGTTCGAGTCGTTCACCCCGGTCGTGGATTTGCTGCGTCAGGCAGCGAAAGACCCTCATGTGCTCGCCGTGCGTCAGACGCTGTATCGCAGCGGCGCCAATTCGGAAATCGTCGATGCGTTGGTGGACGCCGCGCGTAACGGCAAGGAAGTCACCGCCGTCATCGAACTGCGTGCTCGATTCGATGAAGAGTCCAACCTGCAACTTGCCAGTCGGCTGCAAGCGGCGGGCGCGGTGGTGATCTACGGCGTTGTCGGCTTCAAGACCCACGCCAAAATGATGCTGATACTGCGTCGCGAGGCGGGCGAGATCGTTCGCTATGCGCATCTGGGCACGGGTAACTACCACGCCGGTAACGCGCGTCTGTACACCGACTACAGCCTGCTGACCTCCGACGATGCCTTGTGTGAAGACGTTGGCAAGCTGTTCAGTCAGTTGATCGGCATGGGCAAGACGCTGCGTATGAAGAAGCTGCTGCATGCGCCGTTCACCCTCAAGAAAGGGATGCTCGACATGATTGCCCGCGAGACCCAGTTCGCGGCCGAGGGCAAGCCTGCGCACATCATCGCCAAGTTCAACTCGCTGACCGATCCAAAGATCATCCGCGCGCTGTACAAGGCCAGCCAGACCGGCGTGAAGATCGACCTGGTGGTGCGTGGCATGTGCTGCTTGCGTCCAGGCGTGCCGGGCGTGTCGCACAACATTCAGGTGCGTTCGATCATCGGGCGGTTTCTGGAGCACACGCGCGTCTTCTACTTCCTCAATGGCGGCGACGAGCAGATGTACCTGTCCAGCGCCGACTGGATGGAGCGTAACCTCGACAAACGTGTCGAGACCTGCTTCCCGGTGGAAGGCAAGAAGCTGATTCTGCGCGTGAAGAAGGAGCTGGAAGGGTATCTGACTGACAACACCCATAGCTGGCTGTTGCAGCCGGACGGGCGCTACATCCGCAGCACGCCGACCGGCAACCAGAACGCCCGCAACGTGCAGGCGTCGCTGCTGGAAAAACTGAGCAACCCGGTCCTCAGCGTACGCTGAGGACGATGCCGACTCGGGTCAGCCACTCGGCTTCCAAGCCGAAGTCGGCCTGAGTCAGCTGGTTGTTTTCCAGCCAGCCATCCGGGAACAGGATGTCGAGGTTGTTTCCATCGGCGGTCAACACCGGCTGCGGCATCTCTTGGGTGCCGCGAATGTGATGGAACAGGATCGCAAAGCGCAGCAACACGCACAGACGAATCAGCTTGATGCCTTCGTCGCCAAACTCGGCGAACTTGTCCTTGGGGATGTTACGACGATGGCCGCGCACCAGCAGCGCGAGCATCTGTTGGTCTTCGCGTGAGAAGCCGGCCAGATCGGAATGCTCGATCAGGTAAGCGCCGTGCTTGTGGTAGTGATAGTGGGCGATGTCCAGACCCACTTCATGCACCTTCGCCGCCCAACTCAGCAGTTCGCGGTACAGGTCGTCTTCCAGGTCCCACGCTTTTGCCACTTGCTCCAGGGCAGACAACGCTTTGCGCTCGACGCGCGCCGCCTGTTCAAGGTCAACGTGATAACGGTCCATGAGCGAGCTCAGGGTGCGCTCACGCACGTCCTCATGGTGATGGCGACCGAGCAGGTCATACAGCACGCCTTCTCGCAGGGCGCCTTCACAGTGGTCCATGCGTTGCAGATCGAGCGCGTCGAAGATCGCTTCGAGAATCGCCAGACCTGCCGGAAAAATCGCCCGACGGTCCGGTTTGAGGCCTTCGAAGTCGATTTTGTCGACATCACCGAGCTTCATCAGCTTGCGCTTGAGCCAGGCGAGGCCTTCGGCGTTGACTTCGCCGGCGCCGTGGCCTCCGGCTTTCAAGGCCAGACCGATGGCGCGGATCGTCCCGGACGAACCAATCGCTTCGTCCCAGCTCAAGCGGTGCAACGCGTGCTCGATGCTCATGATCTCCAGCCGTGCTGCGGTATACGCCTGGGCGTAGCGGGCCGGGGTGATCTTGCCGTCTTTGAAATAGCGCTGAGTGAAACTGACGCAGCCCATCTGCAGGCTTTCACGCAGCAAGGGTTCGAAGCGCTGACCGATGATGAATTCGGTGCTGCCGCCGCCAATGTCGGCGACCAGTCGCTTGCCCGGCGTGTCCGCCAAGGTATGGGAAACACCCAGATAGATCAGGCGCGCTTCTTCACGACCGGAAATCACTTCGACCGGATGGCCAAGGATTTCTTCGGCGCGATGAATGAATTCGTTGCGGTTGCGAGCCTCGCGCAGGGCATTGGTGCCCACGATCCGTACGGCGCCGGTGGGCATACCGTTGATCAGTTGGGCAAAACGCTTCAAGCAATCGAGCCCGCGCTGCATGGATTCTTCGCTGAGCTTGCGCTCGTCGTCGATCCCGGCGGCCAGCTGCACTTTCTCCCCAAGCCGCTCAAGGATGCGGATTTCGCCCTGATTGGCTTTGGCAACAACCATGTGAAAGCTGTTGGAGCCCAGGTCGATCGCGGCGATCAGCGAGAGATTTTTGGCGGTGGATGAAGGCATGATCAGAGGTCTCGGTTGATAACTCCGACATCGTGCCACGATCCATCCCTGCCGCCAAACGGGGAAACGGATATCCGGGCCTGGTGCAGATATTCTGTAGACGCTGTAGAAGGCTACGAGGGCAGCGAATGCGGAGTATCAGCCACTGTGGATGGCGCTGACCCATTGCAATTCGCGGGCAAGCGCGCTCCTACAGTATCGGCGGCGTTCTTAGTCCTCAGAACGACGCGGACTCTGTGGGAGACGTCCGAGGTTACGAGGGCAGCGAATGGGGTGTGTCAGCCACTGTGGATGGCGCTGACCCTCCGCATCCGCCAGCAAGCCGGCTCCCACCGGTCCGAGGTTGGACAGGATCTGAGGGATGGCCTCGAGCTCGTCAACGACGCGGACTCTGTGGGAGACGTCCGAGGTTACGAGGGCAGCGAATGGGGTGTGTCAGCCACTGTGGATGGCGCTGACCCTCCGCATCCGCCAGCAAGCCGGCTCCTACAGTATCGGCGGCATTCTTAAGTCCTCAGAACGGCGCAGATCCTGTGGGAGACGTCCGAGGTTACGAGGGTATGGGCCGCAATTCGGACGAATGCGGAGTATCAGCCACTGTGGATGGCGCTGACCCTCCGCATCCGCCAGCAAGCCGTCACGAGGTTGTGGTGCGCTCAGGCCTGCTCGACTGAACCGATGAAATTCGCCAGCTCTGGCGTTTTCGGGTTAGCCATCAATTCCCGCGGATCGCCCACTTCGTGCACTTTGCCCTGATGCATGAACACCAGTTTGTCGCCGACTTCACGGGCGAAGCGCATTTCGTGGGTCACCATGATCAATGTCATGCCGTCTTTCGCCAGCTCGCGAACCACGCTCAGCACTTCGTTGACCAGTTCAGGGTCCAGCGCCGAGGTGATTTCGTCGCACAGCAGCACTTTAGGCGACATCGCCAGGGCGCGAGCGATGGCGACGCGTTGCTGCTGGCCGCCCGACAGGCGATCCGGAAACGCATCGAATTTTTCACCGAGCCCTACACGGTTGAGCATTTCCTTGGCCAGTCTGGTCGCTTCAGCCTTGGAGACCTTCTTGACCACCTGTGGCGCGAGCATGACGTTCTCGCCGACCGTCAGATGTGGAAACAGGTTGAACTGCTGGAAGACCATGCCGACCTTCTGCCGAAGGCTGCGCAGGTCCGCGCGCGCGGCGTCCAGGTATTCGCCATCGACTTCGATCACGCCGTCATTGATCGACTCAAGGCCGTTGAGCGTGCGCAGCAAGGTGCTTTTGCCCGAACCGCTGCGACCGATGATCGCCACGACCTGACCTTCCTCGACACTAAGGTCGATGCCTTTTAGAACGTGGTGGTCGCCGTAATATTTGTGCAGGGCGGAAATTCTAAGCAGAGGCATGAAGTCTCCTTTCCAGGTAGCGCGCGCTGAGCGACAACGGGTAGCAAAGCAGGAAGTAGCCCAGGGCGACGAAGCCGTAGACCATGAAAGGCTGGAACGTAGCGTTGGCGAGCATGCCACCGGTTTTGGTCAGCTCGGTAAACCCGATGATCGAGGTCACGGCGGTGCCTTTGACGACCTGCACCGAGAAGCCCACCGTCGGTGCCACCGCGATGCGCAGCGCTTGCGGCAGGATCACGTAGCGCAGCTGCTCCAATGGCGTGAGCGCCAGGCTGGCGGAAGCTTCCCACTGGCCGTTGGATATCGACTCGACGCACCCCCGCCATATCTCGGCCAAGTAGGCGCTGGTAAATAGCGTCAGCGCCAGCGCTGCGGCGAACCATGGCGAAATGTCCACGCCCATCAATGCCACACCGAAGAACACCAGAAACAGCTGCATCAGCAGCGGCGTGCCCTGAAACAGCTCAATGTAGCAACGGGCGAGGGTGCGAAAGGCCGAGGTGTCGGAGATGCGCATGGTCATGACCAGCAAGCCGATCACGCCTCCGCCGATGAAGGCCACCAGCGACAGCGCCAGCGTCCATTGCAGGCCCGTGAGCAGGTTGCGCACGATGTCCCAAAGCGTGAAATCCATCAGCTGTTCCTCGCGATGTAGCGACGCCCGATCCATGCCAGCAACTGACGAATCAGCAGGGCCATGCACAGGTAAATCAGCGTGGTAATGATGTACGTCTCGAAGGCACGGAAGTTGCGCGACTGAATGAAGTTGGCGGCGAAGCTCAGCTCTTCGGTGGCAATCTGCGAACAGACGGCCGAACCGAGCATGACGATGATGATCTGGCTGCTCAGTGCCGGCCAGACCTTACCCAGTGCGGGCACCAGCACCACGTAGCGAAAGGTCTCGAAACGCGTCATCGCCAGCGCGGCCGACGCCTCCAGTTGTCCGCGAGGTATCGCCTGGATGCCGGCGCGGATGATCTCCGTGGAGTAAGCGCCCAGGTTGATCACCATCGCCAGCACCGCGGCCTGCCACTCGGAAATCTGCAAGCCCAATGAAGGCAGGCCGAAGAAGATGAAGAAAAGCTGCACGAGAAATGGTGTGTTGCGTATCAGCTCGACGTAGACCCCGAAGATCGCCGAGAACGGCTGGATCTTCCAGGCTCTGACGATCGCGCCCACGATGCCCACGCTGACGCCGAGCAAGGTGCCAATGGCTGTCAGCTCCAGCGTGAACAAGGCCCCGCGAAGCAGCAAGTCAGCATTTTGCAGCACCGGAATGAAGTCAAACTGATAAGCCATCTAAACGCCTCGGGTCAGCAATCGAAGATCAAAGATCGGCCGGCAGAGGCTGCTTGAGCCATGTCTGCGAGTTCTTTTCCAGCACGCCATCTTTCTTCGCCGCTTCGAGGATTTCGTTGACCTTGGCCAGCAGCTCGGGCTGACCTTTGTTCACGCCGACGTACACAGGCGAGTCCTTGAGTTTCACTTTCAGCGCCGGGATGCGTTTGGGGTTCTTTTCGCTGATCGCGACCATCACCACGTTGCCGCTGGCGATCAGGTCGGTCTGGTTGGCCAGGTAGGCCGCGATGGTCGAGTTGTTGTCTTCGAAGCGCTTGATGGTCGCTTCCTTGGGCGCCACGGCGGTCAGTTCGATGTCTTCGATGGCGCCACGGGTGACGCTGATGGTCTTGCCTTTGAGGTCGTCCACACCGCTGATGGCGACGTCAGGTGGGCCGAACACCGCGAGGTAGAACGGCGCATAGGCGCGCGAGAAGTCGATGACCTTTTCACGGTCCGGGTTCTTGCCGAGGCTGGAAATCACCAGGTCGACCTTTCCGGTGGTGAGAAACGGGATGCGGTTGGTGCTGTTGACCGGCGTCAGTTCGAGTTTGACCTTCAATTGATCGGCGATCAGTTGGGCGGTGTCGATGTCCAGGCCGCGAGGCTTCATGTCCGGGCCGACCGAGCCAAAGGGCGGGAAGTCTTGCGGTACGGCGACTTTCAGGACACCCCGTGCGGTCACGTCATCCAGGCCGTTGGCATGGGCAGGGGCCTGGCCGAGCATGAAGCTGGCAAACAGGGCGGCAAGCAGGGCGCTGTAACGCTTGGTCATGTGACGTCTCCGAAGTCAGGACGAGTCGTGGGTGATGACGAACCTCCAGTGCACAGCTCATGCCAGCCCTGAATTCGCGACCATGGAATGCGGGTTGCAAGTGCGTTGCGGTCTAACTGGTCTGAACAGTCAGCGATTCCACCGCCCTGCTTTGGCGCGCCTGAAAGCCGCAGCGCCCCGTGCTTGGGCGTCACTTGCTGAAACTTCGCGATGGCGCTACAAGAGGATTTTTCCACGGTATTTCGTTTGAATCGCCATGCACCCGAGCCCTGTCGCCGTACCCGAAGCCGCCTTTCAAGCGATCCGCAAACTGATCGCCGAGCAGGGCTATGGCCCGGGCGACAGCTTGCCTTCGCAGCGGGATCTGGCGGTTCGCCTGGGTGTGAGCCGGGCCTCGTTGCGTGAGGCGCTCTCATCATTAAGCGCGTTGGGCGTGGTCAGCGTGCAGCCGGGTAAGGGTGTGTTCGTTCAGGCGGTTTCTGAACCACAACAGAGCACGAGCGGTTTTTCCTGGCCTTATGCGGCCCACGCTTCGCCTTCGGAGACGTTTCAACTGCGTTATGCGCTGGAAGGCTTTGCGGCGGGGCTCGCGGCAGTCACGCTGACCGCCGATGAACGCGATGTGCTGGAAGACAACGTTGAAGCCATGCGTCTGGAGTTGAAGGCCGGGGATTTCGACTGCGCGGCAAAACTGGATTTCGATTTCCATCGGCGCATTCTGATCGCCAGTGGCAATCAGGCCATTCTTGGGATCATCACGGCCAGCGCCGACATTTTTCTGGAGAGCCAGAAGCTGCCTTTTATTCGGGCGGGCAGAGCAATGGAAACGTGGCAGGAACACCGCAAGATCCTGCGCGCATTGGCTCGCAACGCCTCGGGCCCGGCGCAAAAAGCCATGCAAGAGCACATCAGAGGCGCAGCGCTGCGGACCGGAATCGTATTCGTCGCGCCTTCGGCTTAGCGGACTTATCAGCCAACCCCCGTCCTGTTAGGCGAAACGCATGACCCAGTGAGAGCGAATTCATTCGCGATTGGCCGTTACATCCGACGCATCTTGACTGGACTCACCAGCGAATCGCGAATGAATTCGCTCTCAAAGGGCGTCGCACCGGGCGTCTCGCGCTCTGTATCTGGCACTTCGTACGTTGTAGGAGCGTGGCTTGTCCCGCGATCTGGCGCGCAGCGGCAGTAACGTCAGGTATTTCGGTGTGTCAGCTAGACCGCATTCGCTGGGTTTGCTGCCGGTTCCCGGCAGATCGCGGGACAAGCCACGCTCCTACGCCTTTGGCAGAGGCGGCATAGGTGGGTCCGCCAAGTCACTTCAATAAAGCTAGTCATGAACGTTCATAGCAAGAGACAATCGCCCGCGCCTTCCTGTCGCGGCGTGACACAGTTATGATGGTCCACGTTTTTTTGCCTATGACCTCGGAGACATCTCATGAGTAGCGACCTTATCAAACACGTCAGCGACGCGAGCTTCGAAGCCGATGTCCTGAAGGCTAGCGGTCCTGTGCTGGTTGATTACTGGGCTGAGTGGTGTGGCCCATGCAAGATGATCGCTCCGGTCCTGGACGACATCGCTGGCACTTACCAAGGCAAGCTGACCATTGCCAAGCTGAACATCGACGAAAACCAGGAAACGCCAGCCAAGCACGGCGTTCGTGGTATTCCGACCCTGATGCTGTTCAAGGACGGTGAAGTTGCAGCGACCAAGGTCGGCGCACTTTCCAAGTCCCAGCTGCAAGCATTCCTCGACGCCAACATCTGATGGCGGTAAAGCCCCGCAAATAGCGGGGCTTTTTTCCGGGTTGCACTAGACGCTCGGAAAATCAAGTGGTACATTCGGCCCCGCAACGGCTTCTCCGTTGCCCCCTGCTAGCCGTCGCCGACGCTCTCCTTTCGATTTGTACGCGATCCTGTCGCCTTCTCTGCGGCGCGGCCTCATTAAGCCAAAAGCTTAATTTCCCCCTCCATACATGATTACGTCATTCCTATATGAACCTGACTGAACTCAAGCAAAAGCCTATTACCGATCTGCTCGAAATGGCCGAACAGATGGGCATAGAAAATATGGCCCGTTCGCGCAAGCAGGATGTGATCTTCTCCCTGCTGAAAAAGCACGCTAAAAGCGGCGAGGAAATCTCGGGTGATGGCGTGCTGGAGATCCTCCAGGATGGCTTCGGCTTCCTTCGCTCTGCAGACGCCTCCTACCTTGCCGGTCCAGACGACATCTACGTCTCGCCGAGCCAGATCCGCCGTTTCAACCTTCGCACGGGCGACACCATCGTTGGCAAGATTCGCCCACCGAAGGAAGGCGAGCGTTACTTCGCGCTGCTCAAGGTCGATACCATCAACTTCGACCGTCCGGAAAACGCGAAGAACAAGATCCTGTTCGAAAACCTGACGCCGTTGTTCCCGACCGTGCGCATGAAGATGGAAGCCGGTAACGGTTCCACCGAAGACCTCACCGGTCGCGTGATCGACCTGTGTGCGCCGATCGGCAAAGGTCAACGTGGCCTGATCGTTGCGCCGCCGAAGGCGGGCAAGACCATCATGCTGCAAAACATTGCATCCAACATCACTCGAAACAACCCTGAAGTTCACCTGATCGTTCTGCTGATCGATGAACGTCCGGAAGAAGTGACCGAAATGCAGCGTACCGTGCGCGGCGAAGTGGTTGCTTCCACCTTCGACGAGCCACCGACCCGTCACGTGCAAGTCGCCGAAATGGTGATCGAGAAGGCCAAGCGCCTGGTCGAGCACAAGAAAGACGTGGTCATCCTGCTTGACTCCATTACCCGCCTGGCTCGTGCCTACAACACCGTCATCCCGAGCTCCGGCAAGGTACTGACCGGTGGTGTCGACGCTCATGCGCTGGAAAAACCGAAGCGTTTCTTCGGTGCGGCTCGTAACATCGAAGAAGGCGGCTCGCTGACCATCATCGCTACCGCGCTGGTTGAAACCGGCTCGAAGATGGACGAAGTGATCTACGAAGAATTCAAAGGCACCGGCAACATGGAACTGCCTCTGGATCGCAAGATCGCCGAGAAGCGTGTGTTCCCGGCCATCAACATCAACCGTTCCGGCACCCGCCGTGAAGAGTTGCTGACCGCCGATGACGAATTGCAGCGTATGTGGATCCTGCGCAAGCTGCTGCATCCTATGGATGAGGTCGCTGCCATCGAGTTTCTGGTCGACAAGTTGAAACAGACCAAGACCAACGATGAGTTCTTCCTGTCGATGAAGCGCAAATAACGCGCTGAGCGTCTGTAGAAAAATGGTGTTCCTTTGGGGCACCATTTTTTTTGACTTTTTCTAGCCATTAACCAGAGACAAGGAGTGTCATGCACACCTTTGGTAATCGTCGTGACATTGACGGTCTGCGGGCGCTGGCCGTTATTCCGGTCGTTCTCTACCACTTCGGCTTCGGCGCCTTCAGCGGTGGCTTCGTCGGTGTCGACGTATTCTTCGTCATCTCGGGCTTTCTGATCACCTCGATCATCTTTCGCGAAATCAGCGCCGGACGCTTCAGCTTTGTCGATTTCTGGGCGCGACGTGCGCGCCGAATCATTCCCGCCCTGGGCGTCATGATGCTCGCCACATTGGTGGTGGGGTGGATCATCATGCCGGCCAATGATTACTCGCAACTGGGCCGAGCCGTGCGCTATCAGGCGATGTTCGCGTCCAACATCCTGTTCATGCGCCAGGACGGCTATTTCAATCCCGCTTCCGACTTCAAACCACTGCTGCACACCTGGTCGCTGTCGGTCGAAGAGCAGTACTACATCCTGTTTCCGCTGTTGATGGTGGCGTTGATTCGCTTCCTGCGACACTGGCGCTGGATATTGTTCGGGCTGTTGGTCGTGTCATTCGCGGTTAACGTGTGGGCCGTCAAGCGTGAGCCCGATGCAGCGTTCTTTCTGCTGCCCATGCGGGCCTGGGAGCTGCTCTGCGGGGCGATGCTGGCGGTGATTCCGGCTGGCGGACGCAAGGGGCCTGCGTGGGTGTATCAACTGGTCAGCACGCTGGGTCTTTGCGCAGTGCTGTACGCCATTTTCGGGTTTGATAAGTACACGCGATTCCCCGGCTGGGCAGCGCTGCTCCCGGTGTTGGGCGCTACAGCGATGATTTGGGCCAACGGTCATGCCTCGACCCTGGTGGGACGCGTGTTGAGCGTGCGGGCGATGGTCGGCGTCGGCCTGATTTCCTACTCGTGGTACCTGTGGCACTGGCCGGTTTTTGTGTATGCCAATGCCGTTTCCGTGGATGGCATGCAGGCATTCGAAGCCGCTGGCTGGGTGGTGTTCACCCTGCTTCTGGCATGGATGAGCTGGCGTTTCATCGAGCTGCCCTTTCGCGAAAAACGGTTGCTGGCCGGGCGCAAGCCTGTACTGGTTGCCGGATTGACTGCTTTGCTGATCATCGGCGCCGCCGGGCAGCTTGTGCGTGAAGGGGATGGCGTGCCATCACGTCTTTCCGGCCAGGCGATGCAATATGCAAAAGCCCGGGATTGGCAGCAAGGGCAGATGGAGTGCCTGCTGCAGCGTAAAAGCGAGGACCTGACGAAGGTGTGTCGCTTCGGCGGTGACGAACGCACACCGCCCGTGCAACTGGTGTGGGGCGACAGCCATGCCGCCGCATTGAAGCCCGCGATCGAGGCGGATGCCGAGCGTTACGGAGTTCCTGTCTGGCTTGCCAGCCTTTCGGGCTGTCCGCCGATTCTGGGGCACGAAACCCGCCGGCAATGTCAGGATTTCAATCAGGCCACGCTGCAATCCATTCGCGAACACAAGATCCGCGATGTCGTCCTGGCCGCGCGCTGGAGTTTGTACCTGTATGGCGAAGAGGACGGTGACATGCAGAACGTTCTGTATCGCGACGACAGCCGCCCTGTCGCCGAACAGCAAGTGGCGAAGGATCTGACGGCCATGGTTCACGACCTGCGGGCGACAGGCGCACGCGTGTGGATTTTCAAGGAAGTGCCGCTGCAACGGCAGGGTACCGTGGCGCGTTTGGCGAGTCTGGCGATGGTCGGGCGGTCTGCAGAGCGACTGGGACGACCGATCGCCGAACACCTCGCTCGCCAGCAGTTCTTGAATTCGCTGTTCACTCGGTTGAGCAATGAAGACCCCAAGGTGCGAGTGATCGACCCGACAGCATTGATGTGCCCTGGCGGCATATGCCGTGCGGAGTTCGACGGCTATTCGCAGTACATGGATGAAAATCACCTGTCGGACCAAGGGGGCGAGCGTATGAAGCCGTTGCTGGCGCCGATCTTCCTTGGCGAAAACGCCGTTCAAGGCGGGTGATTACGCTTCAGGCTGCTGCTGTCGGCCGTCAGAGCAGGTAGGATGTGCATCTATTTGTTAAGTGGCCGGGTTAATGAAATTCAAGGATCTACGGGATTTCGTGCAGCAGCTTGAGCAGCGCGGAGAGTTGAAACGCATTCAGGTACCGATTTCTCCCGTACTGGAGATGACCGAAATCTGCGACCGGACCCTGCGCAACAAGGGACCGGCCCTGCTGTTCGAGAACCCGACCGGTTTCGACATTCCGGTCCTTGGCAACCTGTTCGGCACGCCGGAGCGCGTGGCGATGGGCATGGGCGCCGAATCGACCGAAGAGTTGCGTGAAATCGGCAAGCTGCTGGCCTTTCTCAAAGAGCCCGAGCCACCGAAGGGGCTTAAGGACGCCTGGTCAAAGCTTCCCATTTTCAAAAAAGTCATCGCCATGGCGCCGAAAGTCGTGAGGGACGCGCCTTGTCAGGAAATCGTGATCGAGGGTGACGACGTCGACCTCGGCATGCTCCCAGTGCAGACCTGTTGGCCTGGCGACGTCGGCCCTTTGATCACCTGGGGACTGACCGTCACCAAAGGCCCGAATAAAGAGCGCCAGAACCTGGGTATCTATCGTCAGCAGGTGATCGGGCGCAACAAGGTCATCATGCGCTGGCTTAGCCATCGTGGCGGCGCGCTGGACTTCAAGGAATGGTGCGCCAAGCATCCCGGACAGCCATTTCCGGTTTCCGTCGCCCTGGGGGCTGACCCGGCGACCATTCTCGGTGCCGTGACACCCGTGCCGGACAGCCTTTCCGAATATGCCTTCGCGGGCCTGCTGCGTGGCAACCGGACCGAGTTGATCAAATGCCGGAGTAACGACCTGCAGGTGCCAGCGAGTGCTGAAATAGTGCTCGAAGGCGTTATTCATCCGGGCGAAATGGCCGATGAAGGTCCTTACGGGGACCACACCGGTTATTACAACGAAGTCGACAGCTTTCCGGTGTTCACTGTCGAACGCATCACCCACCGCATCAAACCGATCTACCACAGCACGTACACCGGCCGTCCGCCGGATGAGCCAGCCATTCTCGGTGTCGCGTTGAACGAAGTGTTCGTACCGATCCTCCAAAAGCAGTTCCCGGAAATCACTGATTTCTACCTGCCGCCTGAAGGTTGTTCTTACCGCATGGCGGTGGTGACGATGAAGAAGCAGTATCCCGGCCACGCCAAGCGCGTCATGTTGGGCGTGTGGTCGTTTTTGCGACAGTTCATGTACACCAAGTTCGTTATCGTCACGGACGACGACATCAATGCCCGTGACTGGAATGACGTTATCTGGGCAATCACCACGCGCATGGACCCCAAGCGCGATACGGTGATGATCGACAATACGCCGATCGACTACCTGGACTTCGCCTCGCCTGTTTCCGGGCTGGGCTCGAAAATGGGGCTCGATGCTACGCACAAATGGCCGGGCGAGACGACCCGTGAATGGGGGCGTGCCATCGTCAAGGACGAAGCCGTCACTCGCCGGATCGACGACATCTGGAATCAGCTGGGAATAGATTGATGCGCGTAACCTTGCAGCCATCGGGCGCTGTACTTGAGACATTGCCCGGCGAGCGAATCCTCGATGCCGCCCAGCGGCTGGGCTACGAATGCCCGCAAAGCTGTCGTAATGGCAACTGCCATATCTGCTCGGCGCTGCTGGTCGAGGGCAGTGTCGTGCAAAACGGTGAGTTGCAGGGCCACGGCGAAATCTACACGTGTCTGGCCGTCCCGCAGGAAGACTGCGTGGTGCTCTGGGACAGCGTACTGGCACTGGGAGAATTGCCGGTGCGTACGTTTGCCTGTCAGGTGACCGAGTGCGTCGAGGTCGGCGGGGACGTCTGGCGCGTGATGTTGCGCGCGCCCGCAGGCAAGCCGCCGCGTTATCACGCCGGTCAGTACCTGATGATCGAGCGGGACGACGGCGAGAAGTCGGCCTTCTCCATGGCCTCAGCGCCCGAAAGCGGCCGCGATCTGGAGTTTCATGTGCTGGCCCGCGAATTCAGCGCGCAGAATCTGATCAAACAGTTGCAGCGTGAAGGCATGGCCCGCGTGGAGTTGCCCTTCGGCGACACGCACCTGGGCGAACTGCCTGACGGTCCGCTGGTGTTGATCGCCGCAGGGACCGGCATGGGGCAGATGCACAGCCTCATCGAACATTGCCGTTCCAAGGGGTTCCCGTACCCGGTTCATGTCTATTGGGGCGTTCGCCGGCCTGAAGACTTCTATGAGCTCAAGCATTGGGACGAGTGGAAAACGCTGCCTAACCTGCATTTGCACAAGATTGTCAGTGATGTATGCGGTTGGGAGGGGCGTTGCGGGATGCTGCATGAGGCGGTGTGCGAAGACTTCGCCGACCTGAAATCGATTCAGGTCTACGCCAGCGGCTCGCCCAACATGGTCTATTCCACCCTGGATGCTCTGGTGGTCGCCGGCATGGATGCCCATCAGATGCGCGCGGATGTGTTTGCTTACGCGCCGCGTTCCTGACCGTCCGCCCGATGGCAGATTCGGTGGAGAGTTAATTGCATCAGAATATGTGCGGAGCCGGTTTCAAGGCGTCACCGCCTGCACATTGCTCGCAACGGTGCCTGACTGTTGATTCGCTGTTGCGTGAGCCGCTTTAGAAGTGTTCAGCACGACATTGGTGTTATCCAGGCCAATGGGGGAGCCAGATGGGGAATCAAATCAATAGCTTGGTGGAGGCCGTGCACGATGGCCTCGGGCTGTCCTACCCACCCGTTATCGACCTTGGGCCGAAGCTGACCCGCGATCAACTCCTTGCCTCCATGCATGCCACCCTGTCCCGTCACAAAGGCGGTCCCGTCTGGTTATTTGCCTATGGGTCACTCATCTGGCGCCCGGAGTGCTCCGCGGTGGAGCGTCAGCGGGGTCGGGTTCATGGCTACCATCGTGGCCTCTACCTATGGTCCCACGAGCATCGCGGCACACCCGAGCAGCCGGGGCTGGTCTTTGGCCTGGACCGTGGCGGCTCCTGCAGCGGTTTCGCTTATCGCCTGCCGGAAGAAAACATCGAAGCGTCATTGCTGGCGCTGTGGCAGCGGGAAATGCCTTTTCCGTCCTATCGCCCGCACTGGCTCAGTTGTCGACTCGAAGATGGCACCAAGGTCCAGGCGTTGGGTTTTGTGCTTGAACGCCACCTGCCCAGCTACGCCGGCAACCTGCCTGACAGCGTACTGACTCAAGTCCTGGCCAGCGCCAGCGGTCGTTATGGCACCACGTGGGAATACGTCGAACAAACCATTCAGGCCCTGCGCAGCCACGCCATGCCGGACTTGAGTCTGGAAGAGCGGTTCAAACGGTGTAAGCCGGTTTTGCTGGCGGTTTAACATTCGGTTGCGAAGCGCATTTTCAGTCCTGTGTGCTCAGCAGCTAGACTGCGCAGACCCGCAAAGGAGATATCCAATGAGCGCCCAACTTTCCCCACTGGTTTCCGAGTTTGAGTCAGAAGAGCAGGCGGCCAGATACGACGCCTGGTTCCGCACCAAAGTGCAGGCTTCTCTTGACGATAACAGACCAAACATTGCTCACGATGATGTCATGGCAGAGATGAGGCAGCGGTTGGCTGCCAAGCGTGACCAGCGTCGTAATGATCGTTGAGTGGCGGCCAAAGGCAAGGGCTTGATCGCAGTCCGGCTTGATAAGTATCCAGACTTACCAAGCCGATTTTTTGAGCAAGGTTAAGCCACAGCCTCACGCGACTGACTCGCCACCCGCGTATGCCACAAGGTCGGAGCAAGGAATGCCATGGCCAGCACACACGACGCCACGAGAATCACGAAGCCGCCATCCCAGCCGAAATGGTCCACGGTGTAGCCCATCAACGCACTGGCCGCGACCGAACCACCCAGATACCCGAACAAGCCCGTGAAGCCTGCCGCCGTTCCGGCCGCTTTCTTCGGTGCCAGCTCCAGCGCCTGCAAGCCGACCAGCATCACCGGGCCGTAGATCAGGAAGCCGATGGATACCAGCGCGATCATGTCGACCGTCGGGTTGCCTGGCGGGTTAAGCCAGTACACCAGCGTTGCGACCGTCACCAGCGCCATGAACACAATGCCCGTCAGGCCGCGATTGCCACGGAAGATTTTGTCCGACATCCAGCCGCACAGCAGCGTCCCCGGAATGCCCGCCCACTCATAGAAAAAATACGCCCACGAGGTTTTGTCGACGTCGAAGTGTTTGGCTTCCTTCAGGTAGGTCGGTGCCCAGTCCAGCACGCCATAGCGCAGCAGATAGACGAACACGTTCGCCAGCGCGATGTACCACAGCATTTTGTTGCGCAGCACGTATTTGACGAAGATTTCCTTGGCGCTGAATTCTTCTTCGTGGCTCGCGTCGTAGCCTTCCGGGTAGTCGTTCTTGTACTCCTCGACCGGTGGCAGACCCACGGATTGAGGGGTGTCGCGCATGGTGATGAATGCGAACAGCGCCACAAACAGTGCCACTGCAGCGGGCACATAGAACGCCGCGTGCCAGTCGTTGGTCCAGCCCAGACCGAGCAGGAACAGCGGACCAATGAGGCCGCCTCCCACGTTGTGCGCCACGTTCCACACCGACACCACGCCACCGCGCTCTTTCTGCGACCACCAATGCACCATGGTGCGACCGCTCGGTGGCCAGCCCATGCCCTGCGCCCAGCCGTTGATAAACAGCAGAATGAACATGATGGTCACGCTCGAGGTTGCCCAGGGCGCGAAACCGAACACGAACATCACTGCCGCTGACACCAGCAGACCGAATGGCAGGAAATAGCGCGGGTTCGAGCGATCCGAAACCAGCCCCATCAAGAACTTCGACAGACCGTAGGCGATCGCAATGGCTGAAATCGCAACGCCCAGTTCACCTCGGGTGTACCCCTCATCGATCAGGTATGGCATGGCCAGCGAGAAGTTCTTGCGCAGCAGGTAGTAGCCAGCGTAACCGAAGAAAATACCCGCGAAAATCTGCCAGCGAAGGCGGCGGTAGGTGCTGTCGACGCGCTCTGCAGGCAGCGGGGCCTGATGCGCGGCAGGTCGGAAGAAGGAAAACATCGAGACACTCCAAGGGTTTTTATTTTCTTATGCGAAAGCGAATATTACATTTTCGTTACAGAAAATAGGAAGGCGTCTCATCGGGAAATATCCCGAATTCAGGCCCTTTGCCGTGTTGGATTACGAACATGGCGGAAATGTGTACGTCAATGCCCGGCCTTTAGGATCCGTCCTACGTTAGAACAGGATTCGATCACCTTACCCGTAGTGACTCGCGCTCCTACCATCGCGCCTTCAGCCGTAGTGGCGTTTAGGGACGAGGTTAATGTGGGTGGGTGGCGAAAGTACGTGAGCGGTCTCGGGCTTTGCCTGCTCGCGCTCAGTGGCACAGCAGCAGGAAGAGAGGCCCATCCGTTGTTTGATCGGTACGTCTCCCCTGCTTACCCGTCCGCGCTGCGCGGTGGACGGCTGTTTGCGAGCGTGCGGGTGAACTACGACATTCACCACGACGGGTCTGTCAGTGGAATCAGGGTCACCGAGCAAACCGATCAAAAGTCAGCCAATGCCGTGCTTTCGGCAGTCAAGCGCTGGCGGTTCAAGCCATGGGAGGTGACCGAGGGCATGCCGGCAACCATCGGCGAGTCCGTGCATTTCGTCTTCGATCAGGAACGACGTGAGCGTCGGTTGAGGATGGTGATTTCGTGGGTGCGGAGGGGGGAGGTATGAAAGAAGAACTACCATTGTTTCGCTATCACCCAGATCCGATTGCGACAGGTGCGATTGAGATTAGCGATGAGCGCTGCACTTGTTGTGAGAGGGCTCGCGGCTACATCTATAGAGGGGCCATGTACACCACGTATGACGTCGAGACTTTGCTCTGCCCTTGGTGTATCAGCGACGGCTCAGCTGCAAAGAAATTTGAAGGTTCATTCAACGATGTAAATTCAATGATTGGGAGGGGGATACCTGCATCAGTGGTCCAAGAGGTCAATGAGCGAACACCAAGCTACAGTTCGTGGCAAGAAGTGGTTTGGCTTTATCACTGTTCGGATGCCTGTGAGTTTCATGGTGATGCGTCGGCTGACGATGTGCGCAATGCAGTCCCTTCGACTTTTGAAGCGTTTTTGGAGGGGCAGGAGGAATTTAGGGAGCACTGGCTATCAGAGTTCACGAACTATCAGCCCAATGAAGACTTGGTTTTTTACAAGTACAAATGCAGGCATTGTCGGATGGTGCTGCTGACGTACGAGTACAGCTGAAATGGAGGGTGGCGAGCCTGTAAGCGTCATGCCATACCGAGTTTCCTTTTTTGAGCAATAAATAAAACCCGCCAAATCGGCGGGTTCATATGCACTTTCTCAATTCACCTGACGCCAACCACCACCTTCCCAACCGCCTTCCTCTGCCCCAACGAATCAATCGCTTCTCCCGCCTGTTCCAGCGGGTAAACCCTCGACACCAGCGGCTTCAACTTCCCTTCGCCGTACCAGGTGAACAACTGTTGAAAGTTCGCGGCATTGTCCTGTGGCTGGCGCTGTGCGAAAGACCCCCAGAATACGCCGACGACGGAGGCGCCTTTGAGCAGCGTGAGGTTCACGGGCAGTTCGGGGATGCGGCCGCTGGCGAAGCCGACGACCAGCAGGCGGCCGTTCCAGGCGATGGAGCGGACCGCCTGATCGAAGAGGTCGCCGCCGACGGGGTCGTAGATGACGTCGACGCCATTGCCGTTGGTGAGGCGTTTGACTTCGTCCTTGAGGCTGGTTTCGTTGTAGTTGATGAGTTCATCGGCGCCAGCGTTTTTGGCGACGTCGAGTTTGTCGGCGCTGCTCGCGGCGGCGATGACGCGTGCGCCCATGGCTTTGCCGATTTCTACGGCGGCCAGGCCCACGCCGCCTGATGCGCCGAGCACGAGCAGGGTTTCGCCCGGTTGCAGGTGGGCGCGTTGTTTGAGCGCGTGCATGGAGGTGCCGTACGTCATGCTGAAGGCTGCGGCGGTGGTGAAGTCCATGGCCTCGGGAATGGGCAGGACGTTGTAGCCCGCGACGGCAATTTGTTCGGCGAAGCTGCCCCAGCCGGTGAGGGCCATCACGCGGTCGCCGACCTTGAGGTGGCTGACTTTTTCACCCACGGCGGCCACGACGCCCGAGGCTTCTCCACCCGGCGAGAACGGGAAGGGCGGTTTGAACTGGTATTTGCCCTCAATGATCAGGGTGTCGGGGAAGTTGACCCCGGCGGCGTGCACGTCCAGCAGGATTTCATTTTTCTTGGGTTCGGGGGCTGGGATATCTTCCAGCACCAGCGTTTCGGCGGTACCGAAGGCTTTGCAGAGCACGGCTTTCATCGGGGACTATTCCTTTTCCAGTGATGGCCGATAAGTGTAGGTAGAGGGGGTGTGGGGTCAATGAGCATGCCCCGGCCTGATAGGCGTGCATAAGCCGAAGTCAGCTATGCCGCGAACCGGATTGAGGAGTGGAATGTGAAAGCGTGGATTCTGATGCTGTTGGCGTTATCGATGCCTGTCGTGGCCCTTGCCGAGGAGGGCGGTGGCGAGAAGGACGACCCGAACAAGGTGTCTTACGTGGCGCTGACCCCACCGTTCGTGGGCAACTACGCGCTGGACGGCGGTCCGAAGCTGCACGTCTATAAAGCGGACGTGGCGTTGCGGGTCAAAGGTGCCGAGGCGCAGAAGCTGGTGAAGCAGAACGAGCCGCTGATTCGTAATCAGTTGGTCGCGCTGTTCTCGCAGCAGACGGTTGACAGCATGAGCAACGTCGACGCCAAGGAAAAGCTTCGTCAGGAAGCCTTGAAGCAGACCCAGCAGGTGCTCAGCCAGGAAACCGGCCAGCCTGTGGTGGATGACCTGCTGTTCAATAACTTTATTGCGCAGTAAGACGGCTCCCTTTCAGGCGTGCTCGCGATCGCGTTGTGTCAGTGGATTCAATCTCATCAGACAAAAAGCAATCGCGGGCAAGCGCGCTCCTACAGGGGGTTGCACTGCCTGCTTCAGCGCAACGCCAGCACCGCCGCCCATTGTTCGGCGGTCACCGGCATGACTGACAAACGGCTGCCTTTTTGCACCAAAGGCAACTGCTCCAGTGCCGTTTGCTGTTTCAGGTAGCCCAGGCTCAGCACCTTGGGGAAGGTTTCGACGAAGGCGACGTCAATCGCAGTCCAGGGATTCTTTTCCTGGGTGGCTTTGGCGTCGAAGTAGTGGCTCTTGTTGTCGAGAGCGGTGGGGTCCGGGTAGGCGGCCTGAACGATTTTGCCGATGCCCGCGATGCCGGGTTCAGGGCAACTGGAGTGGTAGAAGAAGAACTCGTCGCCCACCGCCATCGCGCGCAGAAAATTACGCGCCTGATAGTTGCGAACGCCGTCCCAACGGGCTTGGCCGAGTTTTTGCAAATCCGTAATCGAGAACTCATCGGGCTCGGATTTCATCAGCCAATAGGCCATTTGTGATGTCTCCAGAAGGGTAACTGGACAGGTTGTCCTACGTTTTTATGACAAACCGACAGTCGGCTGACGCCAGTATTTGCGTGTTGGTTCACGTTATCGCAGAATGCCGGGATTTTAAGGGCTACACCGTCACGCCGCCGACAGAAAGATGCTGCGGACGTCAGTTTTTTGATTCGCCAAAGGGGGGCAATCAATGCAACGCAAGCCGGATTTACTATGGATTTTGGTCATTTTGTTCGGCTTGGGCATTGTCACCACCGGGTACGCGCAGGGTCTGTGGTCCGCCAAGGTCGACGCGCCGGTTGAGATCACTCAGCAACAGCAGCAACCAACTCGCCGCTGATTGGAGTCACCCTCCCTTGTAGGAGCGCGCTTGCCCGCGATGAGGGCGGCGCAGTCGACGCATATGTGTTGGCCTGGAAGAATTTTCGCGGGCAAGCGCGCTCCTACAAAGCCAAAACCCTGGTCAGGCCAGATACCATCGCTTGTCCGACACCGTTCCTTGTAGCGGTACATCCCAACTGGCCACGGCCAGCTTTCCGACTTTCTGACACTCGTGCGCCAAGCCAAGCAGCACGGGTTTCTGCCAGGCTTTCCGACGCGCTTGATACGCCAGGCTGCGGTCGTAGAATCCGCCGCCCATGCCCAATCGACCGCCTTGATCATCGAAGCCCACCAGCGGCATCAGAATGAGGTCCAGCGCCCAGATCTTGCGCTGTTTTCGGGCATCGATCCGTGGCTCGGGAATACGGAATCGGTTCGGTCGAAACTTCTCTCCCGGCTTCACCCGTTGAAATACCATCTTGGTTCGAGGCCAGGCGCTTAGCACCGGCAAATATGTCTTTTTGCCCCGTCGCTGAGCCTCGCGAAGCAGCAGGCGCGGATCAATTTCGCCGTCCATCGGAAGATAGAGCGAAACGTGCCTGGCCCGACGAAATAGCGGGTTTTGCGCCAGTTGACGATACAAACCCTGCGCCGCCTGTCGCTGTTCTGCACGGTTGAGCGCACGACGGACTTTGCGCAAAAGGCGACGTAATTGTGGGCGAGAGAGGGTGGAAGAGTCGTGCGGGGAAGCGGCGCCGGAAGAAGTCATGCAGGCGGGTCCGTGCGATCTAAAGGGGGATCGAGCAATCGGGCTGATTCTCGATGGCTGTCCCCATTTCCGCCGCCAGGCAAGGCGCCTGGCGATGGCTTGAAAATTCGAGACTCCCCGACGAACCGCTGTCGGTGTAGCCCTTGAACCCGAAAGTTCAAGGTGGAGATTGCAGGAGGTTTTAAGGCTTTCCGTCGAGCGGACATGCACACCAACCCCAACGTGCAACCCCCGTGGTTGTGCGTATCGGCTCAGGGACATGACCGACTGGCAAGCACTCCAGGGAGCGGTCGCAAGTATACCGAATCATGTCGGAACAATCAGCCTTGTGCTTTTGGCTCATCCGTGGCAAGGACCAGGTCCACGCGGTCCAGAAGATCGCGAACCTGCTCGCGGGTCGAGCCACTAGCCTGATTCGCCTCGGGACGCTCCTGTTTATGCAGCAGGTCATGGGTAATGTTCAGCGCGGCCATCACCGCGATGCGGTCGGCGCCGATGACTTTGCCGCTGCTGCGGATCTCGCGCATCTTGCCATCCAGGTAGCGCGCTGCGCTGACCAGATTGGTGCGCTCCTCTTGAGGGCAGATGATCGAATACTCTTTGTCGAGGATTTGCACGGTGATGCTGTTGCCATTACTCATGAGTCTTGCTCCAGGGCCTTGAGGCGCGAAATCATGGACTCGACCTTTTGCCGGGCGATTTCGTTCTTTTCGATGAGGTGAGCGCGTTCCTCGCGCCAGGTTTTTTCCTGAGCTAATAAGAGTCCGTTTTGACTTTTTAGTTGCTCGACACGATTGATCAATAACTCCAGTCGAGCCATCAGCGCTTGCAGGTCGTTGTCTTCCATTGTTTTCCACTGATTACTTTCAGATGAGTGGTGCAGGAACTGGCGTCTGGATTCGCCTTGAATATCGCCTGATAGCTTGGGCGCGTCTGCCGGTGCTAGGATACAAGGCCTTCATTCTAGACATTGCGCCGCTTGGCGCCTAGTTGCCCATGCCTAATCAGAATTCCCCGTATAACGCATTCGCCGCCCTGCTCAGCAGCAGTGGCCACCCGGTTTCTCCTGCAGAACTGCACGGGCTGTTGCTCGGCCGCAGTTGCGCAGGCGCAGGTTTTGACGCCGTTGACTGGATTGACGATGCGAAGATGTTGCTGGAAACCGATCCTGAAGCCAACGTGCGCCAAGCGCTGATCGGTTTGCAGGAAATGGTGAAAAATGAACTGACCGGCGACGACATGACGGTCGTGCTGCTGTTGCCCGGTGACGACGAGTCGCTGACTGCCCGGACCACGGCGATGGGCCAGTGGTGTCAGGGTTTCCTCAACGGCTTCGCCCGTGTGGGCGGTCAGTCGTTGAGTGAGGACGCCAGGGACGTGTTGCAGGATCTGGCGGCCATCGCGCAGATTCAGGACACGCTGGAAGAGTCCGAAGACGGTGAGAGCGACTACATGGAAGTCATGGAATACCTGCGCGTCGCGCCGCTGCTCCTGTTCACCGAGTTCAACAGCAAAGCGGAACCTGAAGCGAAACCTTCTTTGCATTGATTGCTCATTGTCGCCGACCCGGTCGTTGTCGCCCGCGCGCGTCAATGATCGGTGCGCTCATCCGGAGGACCGCAGTTGCCCATGATCCATATCCCGAAAGCCGAATACGCCCGTCGCCGCAAGGCCTTGATGGAGCAGATGGAGCCTAACAGCATCGCCATACTGCCCGCGGCGGCTGTGGCCATTCGAAATCGTGATGTCGAGCATGTGTACCGCCAGGACAGTGATTTTCAGTACCTGAGCGGCTTCCCGGAACCTGAGGCCGTCATCGTTCTGATCCCGGGCCGTGAATACGGCGAGTACGTATTGTTCTGCCGCGAGCGCAATCCTGAGCGTGAACTGTGGGATGGGCTGCGTGCCGGCCAGGACGGCGCGATCAGCGATTTCGGCGCCGACGATGCCTTCCCCATTACCGACATCGACGACATTTTGCCCGGCCTCATTGAGGGCCGGGATCGTGTGTATTCGTCGATGGGCAGCAATCCCGAATTCGACCGTCATGTGATGGAGTGGATCAACGTCATCCGCTCCAAGGCACACCTGGGCGCTCAGCCGCCGAAAGAATTTGTTGCGCTGGATCACCTGCTGCATGACATGCGTCTGTATAAATCAGCCGCCGAAGTGAAAGTCATGCGTGAGGCGGCGCAGATTTCAGCGCGTGCCCATGTTCGTGCGATGCAGGCCAGTCGTGCCGGCCTGTATGAGTTCAGTCTGGAGGCCGAACTGGATTATGAGTTTCGTAAGGGCGGCGCGAAGATGCCCGCCTATGGCTCAATCGTCGCCTCGGGTCGCAATGCCTGCATCCTGCACTATCAGGAGAACGACGCTGTGCTCAGGGACGGGGATCTGGTGCTGATTGATGCCGGTTGTGAAATTGACTGTTATGCCAGCGACATCACCCGCACCTTTCCGGTCAGCGGCACCTTTTCCGCCGAGCAGAAAGCGATCTACGAACTGGTGCTCAAATCCCAGGAAGCGGCTTTCGCTGTCATCAAGCCAGGCAATCACTGGAACCAGGCGCATGAGGCGACGGTGCGCGTGATCACGACCGGATTGGTGGAGCTGGGCCTGTTGCAGGGCGAGGTCGATGAACTGATCGCCGCTGAAGCGTACAAACCTTTTTATATGCACCGCGCCGGTCACTGGCTGGGGATGGATGTGCATGACGTCGGTGAGTACAAGGTGGGTGGCGAATGGCGCGTGCTGGAGGTCGGTATGGCGCTGACGGTCGAACCCGGTATTTATATTTCGCCGGACAATCAGAACGTCGCGAAGAAATGGCGCGGGATTGGCGTACGAATCGAGGACGATGTCGTGGTAACCAAAAAAGGCTGTGAAATCCTGACCGGCGGCGTGCCTAAATCCGTCGCGGAAATCGAGGCCTTGATGGCCGCAGCGCGAGCAGAAGCGGCATGAGCCGTTTCCATCTGGCCATTGTCGGTGGCGGTCTGGTGGGCGCGAGTCTGGCGCTGGCGTTGCAGGCCGGCGCCAAAGCGCGCGGCTGGAAGATCGTCCTGATCGAGCCTTTTGCACCGGGCGACACGTATCAGCCGAGCTACGACGCGCGTTCTTCAGCGCTGTCCTTCGGCGCGCGGCAAATCTATGAGCGTTTGGGGTTGTGGCAGCAGATCGGTCGCCGTGCCGAACCTATTCTGCAGATTCAGGTGTCCGACAAAGGCCGCTTTGGCGCGGCGCGTCTGTCCTCGATGGAGGAAGGGGTGCCCGCGCTGGGTTATGTCGTCGAGAACGCCTGGCTTGGCCAATGCCTGTGGCAAGGGCTGGATAAAGAAGTGATCAGCTGGCGCGTGCCGGCCGAAGTCAAACACCTGCAGGCGTTGGCCGACGGTTATCGACTGACCTTGAACGATGAAACGCAAGTCGACTGCGATCTGGCGGTACTCGCCGATGGCGGTCGCTCCAGCCTGCGCGAGCAGTTGGGTATTGGCGTGCGTACGACGCCCTACGATCAAAGCGCGCTGATTGCCAATATCACACCCGGTGAGGCCCATTGTGGTCAGGCGTTCGAGCGGTTTACCGAAGAAGGCCCAATGGCGCTGCTGCCGCTGCCGGACAATCGCTGTGCGCTGGTGTGGACGCGCAAGCCCGATGAGATAAAACGCCTGATGGCGCTGGACGACCGCAGTTTCCTGACCGAGCTGCAAGGTGTATTCGGTTATCGCCTCGGCGCGTTGAAGCAGGTGGGTGTGCGTCATACCTATCCGCTGTCGCTCGTCGAAGCCGAGGAGCAAGTGCGCGCTCATCTGGTCGTGTTGGGCAACGCGGCACACAGCCTGCACCCGATCGCCGGGCAGGGCTTCAACCTGTCTCTGCGCGATGCGGCGTCACTGGCCGAAGCGTTGCTCGCCAGCGATGCCATGCCGGGGGATCTGGCGACGCTGCAAGCGTATCGGGATCGGCAGCGCCTTGATCAGAAACTCACGGTCGGCTTCTCCGATCAGGTCACCCGCCTGTTTGGCAGCCAGCAACCTGTGATCACCACCGGCCGCACCATCGGCTTACTCGGCCTGGACCTGTTGCCCTCGGCCAAAAGCTGGTTCGCCCGTCAGGCCATGGGGCTTGGAACACGGGCCGATGTCTAACCCCTCTTTTCATTCGTGGCTGCTGCCACACGCGAGAACGATTTAAAGCATGGAAACGCGCGCAGATCTGCTGATTGTCGGGGCCGGAATGGTGGGCAGCGCGCTGGCGCTGGCGTTGCAAAACAGCGGGCTGAATATTCTGGTGGTGGACGGCAGCCCAATGAGCGTCAAGCCGTTCGACCACACCGCACCGTTTGAGCCACGGGTCAGCGCACTGTCTGCGGCCAGTCAGCGTGTCCTTGAACGCTTGAATGTCTGGGACGGAATCGTTTCCCGCCGTGTCAGCCCATATAGCGAGATGCATGTGTGGGACGGGAGTGGGACCGGCAAGGTGCATTTCTCGGCGTCGAGCGTGCACGCCCTGGTGCTCGGCCATATCGTTGAAAATCGCGTGGTTCAGGATGCGCTGATCGAGCGGTTGCATGACGGTGACATCGGCCTTCTGGCCAACGCACGTCTGGAGCAGATGCGTCGTTCCGGTGATGACTGGCTGCTGACGCTGTCCGACGGTCGTACCCTGCGCGCTCCACTGGTGGTGGCCGCCGACGGTGCCAATTCCACGGTGCGGCGCATGACCGGTACTGCGACGCGTGAATGGGACTACATGCATCACGCCATCGTCACCAGCGTGCGCACGGCAGAATCCCACCGCAAGACGGCGTGGCAGCGCTTCACAGATGACGGCCCATTGGCCTTCCTGCCGCTTGAACGTGAAGGTGAACACTGGTGTTCGATCGTCTGGTCCGTCACGCCGGCGGAATCCGAACGCTTGATGAAGCTGGAAGACGAGACGTTTTGTCGCGAGCTGGAAAAGGCGTTCGAAGGCTGTCTTGGCCAGGTGATTTCTGCTGATCCGCGATTGTGCGTGCCCCTGCGTCAGCGTCATGCCAAGCGTTACGTGGCGGAAGGTCTGGCGCTCATTGGCGATGCCGCGCATACCATTCACCCGTTGGCCGGGCAGGGCGTGAATCTGGGTTTCCTCGATGCGGCCGTGCTGGCCGAGGTGCTGCACAGTGCCGTCGAGCGCGGCGAGCGTCTGGCCGATCCCAAAGTGCTGAGCCGCTACGAGCGCCGGCGCATGCCGCATAACCTTGCGCTGATGGCGGCGATGGAAGGTTTCGAGCGGTTGTTCCAGGCTGACCCGCTGCCGGTGCGCTGGTTGCGAAATACCGGCCTGAAAATTGTCGATCAGTCCGCCGAAGCCAAGGCGATGTTTGTGCGCCAGGCGCTGGGACTGACCGGGGATTTGCCGGAGTTGGCCCGGATTTGACTTTGCCGAAGTGTCTGCTGGGGAAACCGCATCCATTGTAGGAGCGCGCTTGCCCGCGAAGACTGAGTTTCTGCCGCCAAAGGTGTGAGGGGTGTACCGACGCCTTCGCGGGCAAGCGCGCTCCTACAGAAGAACGCGGGAGGATGCTCTCGCAACATCTCGTAACGGCTCAGCTCAGACTTCGTTGATGCGATTCACTATCATTTCGCCTCATTTTTCAAGCGAGATCTCAGCATGCAGGCGAGCAAGCGTTTTCTGGCTGCCCTGTCACTGGCCGTCATTGGCAGTACTGCCCAGGCGGCTGATGAAGTGGTGGTGTATTCCTCCCGGATCGACGAATTGATCAAACCGGTTTTCGATGCTTACACCGCCAAGACCGGTGTAAAGGTGAAGTTCATCACCGACAAGGAGGCGCCGTTGATGCAGCGCATCAAGGCTGAAGGGCAAAACGCGACGGCCGACCTGCTGCTGACGGTGGACGCCGGTAACCTCTGGCAAGCGGAGCAGATGGGTATCCTGCAACCGTTCACGTCCCCGGTGATCGACGCGAATATCCCGCCGCAATACCGATCCTCTGCTCACGCCTGGACCGGCCTTAGCCTGCGCGCCCGGACCATTGCGTACTCGACCGACCGGGTTAAACCCGAGGAGCTGACCACTTACGAGGCTTTGGCAGACAAGCAGTGGGAAGGGCGTCTGTGTCTGCGTACTGCGAAGAAGGTCTACAACCAGTCGCTGACCGCCACGCTGATCGAAACCCATGGACCAGAGGCGTCGGAAAAGATCCTCAAAGGTTGGGTCAACAACCTCTCCACTGATGTCTTCTCCGACGATATTGCGGTACTGGAGGCCATCAATGCCGGGCAGTGCGATGTCGGTATCGTCAACACGTATTACTACGGCCGGTTGCACCAGCAAAACCCGGATCTGGCCGTGCGCCTTTTTTGGCCGAACCAGTCGGACCGGGGCGTTCACGTCAATTTGTCCGGTATCGGTTTGACCCGGTACGCACCCCACCCCGAGGCGGCCAAAGCGCTGGTCGAGTGGATGACCGGGCCGGAGGCGCAGACGATTTTTTCCGGCACCAATCAGGAGTTTCCGGCCAACCCGAAGGTTGCACCTTCGGCAGAAGTTGCGAGCTGGGGCGCCTTCAAGGCGGACACCATTCCCGTTGAGGTGGCCGGACGACGTCAGGCCGAAGCGATTCGCATGATGGATCGCGCTGGCTGGAATTGATTAACAGCGTCTCTCAGCTGTAGGAGTGAGCTTGCTCGCGATGGGGGCTGTCAGCGAAGAAGATGTCGTCTGACACATCGTAATCGTCGGTATGCCGCCCAGAGCAAGCTCACTCCTACAGATTTGCACTCACGTGACACCGAGAATCCCCGTGGCCCATCCCGCCCAGCGTCGCTGGTATCCCCTGGTTTTCACCATTGCCGCGCTGGTGTTGCTGCCGCTGAGCGTGCTGCTGTTCTCCTGGCAGACCATCGACCATGAGATCTGGTCCCATTTATGGGAAACCCAGATGCTCCGGCTGCTCGGCAACACGCTCACGCTGGTGGTGGGCGTCGGGCTGGGCGTGACACTGTTGGGCGTTAGCCTTGCCTGGCTCACCGCGCTTTGCGAGTTTCCCGGTCGACGCTGGCTGGACTGGGCGCTTATGTTGCCATTTGCCATTCCGGCTTACGTTCTCGCATTCGTCTTCGTCGGCCTGCTCGATTTTGCAGGCCCCGTCCAGACACTGATGCGTGACTGGTTCGGTACGGGCGTTCGCTTGCCGCGAGTCCGCTCCACGGGTGGTGTAATCGTCGTCCTCGTGTTGGTGTTTTACCCGTACGTCTACCTGTTGGCCCGCACGGCGTTTCTTGCGCAGGGTAAGGGCCTTATGGAGGCGGCGCGGATTCTTGGGCAATCGCCCTGGCAGGCGTTCTGGCGCGTGGCGTTGCCGATGGCAAGGCCCGCCATCGGCGCTGGTGTTGCGTTGGCGTTGATGGAGACGCTGGCCGATTTCGGGGCGGTGTCGGTGTTCAACTTCGACACCTTCACCACGGCGATCTACAAGACCTGGTATGGGTTTTTCAGCCTGTCGAGCGCGGCACAGCTGGCCAGCCTGCTGCTGTTGGTGGTGATGCTGCTGCTTTACGGCGAGCGCCGCGCACGAGGCGCCAGCCGGGCGAGTAACGAGCGGCCTCGTGTAAAAGCCTTGTATCACTTGCGTGGCGTCACGGCTGCTGCGGCAAGCGCCTGGTGTGGGTTGGTCTTTGCCTGCGCGTTCGTGGTACCGCTGATGCAACTGATCGTCTGGGTCTGGCAGCGGGGTCGCTTCGATCTGGACGAACGCTACACCGGCCTGATCCTGCACACCCTTTACCTCGGCGGGATCGCCGCGCTGGTCACCGTGGGCGTGGCGATGATCCTCGTGTTCGCGCGTCGTTTGGCGCCGACCCGTGCGATCAGTGCAGGCGTGAGTGTGGCGAACATCGGTTACGCGTTGCCGGGTTCGGTGCTCGCGGTATCGATCATGCTTGCGTTCAGTTACCTGGACCGTGAGCTGGTCGTGCCATTGTCCAGTTGGCTCGGCGGTGCGGGAAAGCCATTGCTCCTCGGGAGTCTGGCGGCGCTGGTGATGGCGTATCTGGTGCGCTTCATTGCGGTGGCTTACGGTCCTTTGGAGAACAGCCTGTCTCGAATTCGCCCGTCGTTGCCCGAGGCGGCGCGCAGCCTCGGGGTCGGGGGGCCGCGTTTGTTTTTCAAGATTTATCTGCCCCTGCTCATTCCGGGTACGTTGAGCGCGGCCTTGCTGGTGTTCGTCGATGTGCTCAAGGAAATGCCCGCCACCTTGCTGATGCGCCCGTTTGGCTGGGACACGCTGGCGGTACGCATCTTCGAAATGACCAGTGAAGGCGAGTGGGCGCGTGCTGCTCTCCCTGCACTGACATTGGTGATGGTCGGTTTACTACCGGTGATTGGCTTGATCAGACGTTCGGCCAGACCGATCGGCTAGGTGCGGGGTCACAACCTTGCGGCTACAATGCGCCGCAATCGACACGGTCTGTCAGACAATTCCGCAAACCAGCAAAGGTTCCAGACCCCGAGTCATGGGGGATTTGCCGTTATTGTCAGCGACCGTGTCTTCGCCAAGCCCGGAAGGAGACACCCATGGGACAGCGTACGCCCCTCTTTGACCTGCACCTCGCGCTTGGCGCGAAGCTGGTCGATTTTGGTGGTTGGGATATGCCGTTGCACTACGGTTCACAAGTCGAAGAACACCACCAGGTGCGCCGCGACTGTGGGATTTTCGATGTGTCGCACATGCACGTCCTCGATGTTTCAGGCAGTCAGGCCAAACCCTGGCTGCAACACCTGCTGGCCAACGACGTCGGCCGACTGCAGCGCACCGGGCAAGCGCTCTATAGCGCAATGCTCGACACTCATGGCGGGATTGTCGACGACATGATCGTCTACCTGACTGACCAGGGTTACCGATTGGTGGTCAACGCGGCCACCGGCGCCAAGGATCTGGCCTGGATGAATGACCATCTTGCCGGTTTCGACGTGCACGTGACTCACCGCTCCGAGTTGGCCATGCTGGCCATTCAGGGGCCGCGCGCGCGGCAGAAGATCGCCGAACTGGTGACCCAGGCCCGCACTGAACTTATCCATACCCTGCGACCGTTCGAAGGTCAGCAGGAGGGCGACTGGTTCATTGCCCGCACAGGCTACACCGGCGAGGATGGGCTGGAGATCATATTGCCGGCCGATCAAGCCTGCAGCTTCTTCAACGACATGGTCGGTGCCGGCATTTCGCCGATCGGACTGGGGGCGCGCGATACGTTGCGTCTGGAAGCCGGCATGAACCTGTACGGTCAGGAAATCGACGAGCAGGTGTCGCCTTTGGTCTCCAACATGGGCTGGACGGTGGCCTGGAAGCCAGAAGGCCGGGATTTTATCGGCCGTGCTGCTCTGGAGGCCGAACGCACCGGGGGTATCGCCTCCAAGCTTGTCGGGCTGGTGCTCGAAGAACGAGGCGTTCTGCGGGCGCATCAGGTCGTCCGGATAGCGGAAGTTGGCGAAGGGGAGATCACCAGTGGTAGTTTCTCTCCTACGCTAAGCAAGTCGATCGCCTTGGCACGTGTTCCGATGGCGACTGCTGACCGTGCCGAGGTGGAAATTCGCGGCAAGTGGTACCCCGTTCGCGTGGTCCAGCCGGCATTTGTGCGCCACGGAAAGGCCCTGATTTAACAACTTCCTGGCGGGTTTCTCCGCTGACCTGATGATGTAGAGAGGATAAAAAATGAGCACTATTCCCGCCGAACTGCGTTTCGCCGAAAGCCATGAATGGGCGAAGCAAGAGGCTGATCTGATCGTTGTCGGCATCTCCGATCATGCGCAAGAAGCGCTGGGCGATGTGGTGTTCGTCGAACTGCCGGAAGTCGGCAAGGTGTTCGCCGCTGGCGATGCAGCCGGTGTCGTGGAATCTGTAAAGGCCGCTTCCGACATTTACTCGCCGGTGGCGGGTGAAGTGGTCGAAGTCAACGAAGCCTTGGGTGACGCACCGGAAGAGCTGAACAACAAGCCTTACGAGTCGTGGATTTTCAAGGTCAAACCAAGCAACGCCGACGCCGATCTGGCCAAGCTGCTGGATGCGGACGGCTACAAGGCCGCAATCGGCGAGTAATCCGCTGACTCCAGACTGGAGCGTGGCTTGTCCCTAGGTTGCATTCGGACGAGGACGTTGCGAAACGGTTGTAAGGATTACGGCTTTCCCGAGACAAAAATGCCGCTCCTGGGAGCGGCATTTTTGGTCGTGCATCGGTATTACTCTTCGGCGACGAGGTTCTTCGCCAGGATCGCGTTGGCTAGGTCCATGTCCGAGGCCTTCAGGCCCGGATTGTCCTTGCGAACCTGATCCATGGCTGCCTCCAGGTAAGGGCCGCGGATGGCGCCGTTACTGGCGACGAAGCTACCGGCGTCATCTTGGGCCGCCACAATCAGCTTGTGGTGGCGGAAGGTCAGGTAGGTCGAGCCTGTGGTTGCGCCGGACGAGATGACGTCGCGCAAGAAGCCGTCAGCCATTGCTGAACCGACCGGCAGGGAAAGCAAAGCTAACGTGGCTACAGCAATTTTGAGACGCATGGCGGGCACTCCGACTTTGGTTGTTCTGAAATGATTTGATACGCCCGCCGCCGATCTAGTTCCATGGGGCGGTGAAAACCGGCCAGCTCCCATCGGGTCAGAACATTCATCGTGACGAGAGCGGATCACACCCCCACGACTTTCAGGATCGCGCCGTCCTGTTCGATGACTCTCACCTCATTGCCCGCCGGTGTATCCGGGCCGACCACCATCCAGACCCCATCTCCAACCTTGATCTTGCCGCGTCCTCCCACAATCGCATCGTGCACCACAAAGGTTTTGCCGATCAGCTCTGAACCCCGCATGTTCAGGCCCGGCTGATCAGACTTGCGCAACACGCTGCGCTGGCGTCGCCACCAGTAGAGCGCGGTCAGCACCGACAGCACTGCGAACAGCAGAAACTGCACCTCCCAGCTCATCGTCGGAATCACATACGTGAGGATGCCGACCCCGGCCGCGGCCACGCCGATCCACAGCAGATACCCGCCCGCACCGAACACCTCCAGAATCAGCAGCACGGTGCCAAGTCCGAGCCAGTCCCAGAACGACAGGTTTTGCAGGTAGTCCCACATGGCTCAGACTCGCCTGCCGGCATCGGGCCGGTTCTTGTCGGGAGCCCCTTTGTCGAACGTGGCTTTGACGATCTCGCCGATGCCGCCGATGGCACCGATCATCTGGCTCGCTTCCAGTGGCATGAGGATCACCTTGCTGTTGTTGGCCGACGACAATTTGCCCAGCGCGTCGATGTACTTTTGCGCCACGAAATAATTGATGGCCTGTACGTCACCCGCGGCGATTGCCTCGGACACCACTTGCGTGGCGCGTGCTTCCGCTTCGGCCTGGCGTTCGCGGGCTTCGGCCTCCAGAAACGCAGCCTGACGCTCACCTTCGGCTTCCAGAATCTGGGCCTGCTTCTTGCCTTCGGCGGTCAGAATGGCCGACGCGCGTGAGCCTTCGGCTTCAAGGATCTGTGCGCGTTTGATCCGCTCGGCTTTCATTTGCCCTGACATCGCTGCCATCAAGTCGGCCGGTGGGCTGATGTCCTTGATTTCGATCCGGGTGATCTTGATGCCCCATGGCGCGGTCGCTTCATCGATGATGCGCAACAGACGCTCGTTGATGCCGTCACGCTGGCTGAGCATGGCGTCCAGCTCCATGGAGCCGAGCACGGTGCGGATATTGGTCTGCAGCAGATTACGAATGGCGTGCTGCAGGTTATTGACCTCGTACGCGGCCTGCGCGCAGTTCACGACCTGGTAGAAGCACACGGCGTCGATCTGCACGGTGGCGTTATCCGACGTGATGACTTCCTGCGGCGGTATGTCCAGGACGGTTTCCATCATGTTGATCTTGTGCCCGATGCGATCCATCACCGGCACGATGATGTTCAGGCCTGGCTTGAGGGTGTTGGTGTAGCGCCCGAAACGCTCGACGGTCCACTGATAACCCTGTGGCACAACTTTGAACCCCATGAACACGATGGCGATGGCCAGCGCGACGAAGAGTAAAACCACACTACCGATTTGCATAACGTATCCCTGTTGGCTGCTGATGAATGAACGATCCGGCAGAGAGTACGGTGATCGGAATCCGCTCTGCGACTTTTTCTGTATCAATTGAAGAATAGCTCGCGCATCAGATTGAAGACCGTGGTCTTTACGGCGGTGTCCAGCGAGGTCCAGGCCAGACCCGTGACGGCGCGGAAATCACCGAGGTTCAGCGGGCGTGATACCACGTTCGGCGGCAGCGCGCGTCCCGCATGCTGAGGCAGGAGGCCGATCCCCAGACCCGCCGACACCAACGCAAGCATCGTCGTGAACTCGCCCAGCTCGTCGGCGATGTCCAGTCTGCCACCGTGTTCGGACACCGCGCGAAGCAGCGCGTCATGAAAGCCTGCGGCGTAACGCCGGGCGAGGACCAGCACAGGCTGTTCGGCTAATTGCACGACCTCAATGCTTGAATGGGCGGCGAGCGGGTGATCCGCCGGCAGCGCGACGATGATCGACTCGTGCAACACGATCTGCGTTTGCACGCCAGCGTGCGGAGCGGGCAGGCGCATCAGGCCGAAGTCGAGCTGATCGCTCTTGAGTGCCTGCACTTGATCGGGTCCAGGCATGTCCTTGAGTTCCAGCTTGATGCCGGGGTAGCGCCGATGGGCGTGTCGAATCAGCGTCGGCAGCAGCTCCGGCAACACCGAGGACACGAAACCGAGACGGATTCGACCGGTTTCTCCGCGGCCCAGTCCACGCGCCACATCGGCCGAGCGTTGCGCCTGGTGCAAGGTGGCACGGGCTTCTTCGAGAAACAGCCGGCCCACGTCCGTGAGCGTCACTGAGTGTCGATTACGATCGAGCAGACGAACGCCCAGCCAGTCCTCAAGTGCCTTGATCTGCATACTCAGCGCCGGTTGCACGATCGCAAGCCGCTGAGCCGCCCGGCCAAAATGCAGCTCCTCGGCCAATGTGGCAAATGCCCGCAGATGTTTGAGTTCCATGGTCGGTTCCGCTGGTTATCAAAAAACATGATCAGCCCATCACCAATCACCATTGGACGGAGGACCCTGCGTGAGCTGAAGTTCTGTCTAAAAGGGATGATGAGCCTTGCGCGCAGTCATCACAACGCATGATCCAATGTCGGCCGAGTGAGGTGAAACGACTATGGCTGTTCTCGAAAGTTTTCGTCTGAACGAAAGAGTCGCGCTGGTAACGGGCTCCAGCGCCGGTATCGGGCTGGCGATCGCACAGGGATTGGCCGAGGCGGGCGCCACGGTTGTCCTTAACGGTAGAAACGCCGACACCCTGAATGCCGCAGCGGCTACGTTGGCTGCGCAAGGACATAACGTCCATACACAATGCTTCGATGTCACCGACAGCGCAGCGGTTGGCGCCGCCGTTCAGGCGATCGAAAGCCGCGTCGGTCCGCTGGACATTCTGGTCAATAACGCCGGTATCCAGCGACGCGGGCCGTTGGCCGATTTCACCGAAGCGAACTGGCACGAGTTGATGCGGACCAATCTGGACAGCGCCTTTTTCGTCGGCCAGGCGGTAGCGCGTTGCATGATTCCTCGCGGACGCGGACGGATCATCAATATCTGTTCGGTGCAAAGCGAGCTGGGTCGACCCGGCATCGCGCCTTACACCGCCAGCAAAGGCGCCTTGAAAATGCTGACCAAAGGCATGGCGATTGATTGGGGGCCGCATGGTCTCAATGTCAACGGTATCGGGCCGGGTTACTTCAAGACCGAGCTGAACGCCGCGCTGGTGGCCAATCCTGAGTTCAGCGACTGGCTGGTGCAGCGTACGCCGAGCCGTCGGTGGGGCGAAGTGTCTGAACTGAAAGGCGCGGCGGTGTTCCTCGCGTCCGACGCCGCCAGCTTCGTCAACGGCCACATCCTTTACGTCGACGGCGCCATCACGGCGTCGTTGTAATCCGGAGAACCTTCATGCAAGCCATTGTCTGCCACGCCCCGAAAGATCTCCGCGTAGAAGCCGAGGAGCACGCCGCGGCGTTGACGTCCGGTCAGCTTCGGGTGCGCGTTGCCCGGGGCGGGATCTGCGGCTCGGATCTGCATTACTACCAGCACGGCGGTTTCGGTGCGGTGCGTCTGAAAGAGCCGATGGTGCTTGGCCATGAGATCTCGGCCGTCATCGAGGAAGTGGGCGATCCGCGAAGCGGGTTTAGCGTCGGGCAGCGCATTTCTGTCTCGCCTTCCCGACCCTGCGGAGGCTGCAAGTTCTGCCACGAGGGCCTGCCCAATCACTGCCTGAACATGCGCTTCTACGGCAGTGCAATGCCGTTTCCCCATATCCAGGGTGCGTTCCGGGAAACGCTGGTGATCGAGAACAGTCAGGCGCATGTGCTGGCGCCGACGACAACGTTGGCTGAAGGTGCTCTGGCCGAGCCATTGTCAGTAGGTTTGCATGCGATTCAGCGCGCGGGCGGCGTGTTCGGCAAGCGTGTTCTGGTGACCGGCTGTGGGCCGATTGGCAATCTGTTGATCGGCAGCCTGAAAGCGGCAGGTGCGTTGCAGATCGTTGCCGCAGACTTGAGCGACAGTGCGCTGGCGTGCGCCCGCCGGATGGGCGCCAGCGAAACCCACAACCTCAAGAACGAACCCGAGGCTTTGGCGCGCTACACCGCGGATAAAGGGCATTTCGACGTCATGTTCGAAGCTTCGGGCAGCGCACAGGCACTGCGCGACGGCCTGACCTGTGTTCGGCCACGTGGCGTGGTGGTGACTGTCGGACTGGGCGGTGATGTGTCGATTCCGCTGAATCTGGTCGTCGGCAAGGAAATCGATCTGCGCGGCACATTCCGCTTTCATCCCGAATTCGCACAAGCGGTGGACCTGCTCAATCGAAAAGTGATCGACGTGACGCCTGTCATCTCGCACACCATTCCGTTCCACGAGGCGGTGCAGGCGTTCGAGTTGGCGGGTGACAAGCAGCAAGCGATGAAAGTCGTGCTGGATTTCGGGGTGAAGGATGTGTGAGTAGCTAACTGTAAAGGCGCGCTTGTCGCGATAGATGTATCAGGCGACACAATTGTGTCGGATGTACCGGCATTTCGCGGGCAAGCACGCTCCTACAGGCGTTCAGGGCAGCCAGCGCTAGCGCTGTTCGCTCTGCGGCGTGACGCGCAGCACTTCTTCGACGGTGGTCAGCCCGGCCGCGACTTTCTGGGCGCCGGACAGCCGCAAACTGCGCATTCCGTCCTTGAAGCCTTGTCGACGCAACGCGGTGAGGTCCAGGTCCGCGGTGATCAGCGATTTCACCGCATCGGACATCAGCATGATTTCGTACACCCCGGCGCGTCCGCGATAACCGGTGTCGCGGCACTCCGCGCACCCGACGGCGCGATGGGCGCCGGTCGGCACAGCGGCCTGCCATGGCCGTGTCAGGGTCTGCCAATCCACCTCATCGATCTCCACTGGCGCCTTGCAGTGCGGGCAGAGTGTCCGCACCAGCCGCTGCGCCATGACGCCAAGAATCGTCGCCTTGAGCAGGTAGTGCGGCACGCCGAGCTCCAGCAAGCGACTGATTGCACTCGGCGCGTCGTTGGTGTGCAGCGTTGACAGCACCAGGTGACCGGTCAGCGCTGCCTGGATTGCCATTTCAGCCGTTTCCAGGTCGCGAATCTCGCCGATCATGATGATGTCCGGGTCTTGCCGCATCAGCGCTCGCACGCCGCTGGCGAAGGTGAGGTCAATGTTGTGCTGCACCTGCATCTGGTTGAAGGACGGCTCGACCATCTCGATCGGGTCCTCGATGGTGCAGAGGTTCACTTCCGAGGTCGCCAGCTTCTTGAGCGTGGTGTACAGCGTGGTGGTTTTGCCGGAACCGGTAGGCCCGGTGACCAGGATGATGCCGTTGGGTTGATGCGTCATGCCTTCCCAGCGGCGCAGATCGTCGCCGGAGAAACCCAACTGGTCGAAGTCCTTGAGCAGCACCTCGGGGTCAAAGATCCGCATCACCATTTTTTCGCCGAACGCCGTCGGCAGCGTCGACAAGCGCAATTCGACTTCGCCGCCCTCCGGGGTTTTGGTCTTGACCCGTCCGTCCTGTGGCTTGCGCTTTTCGGCGACATTCATTCGGCCGAGGCTTTTCAGGCGGCTGGTGACCGCCATCGTCACTTGCGGCGGGAACTGATAAACGGTGTGCAACACCCCGTCGATACGGAAGCGCACGGACCCCGCTTCCCGGCGAGGCTCGATGTGAATGTCGCTGGCGCGCTGCTGGTACGCGTACTGGAACAGCCAGTCGACGATGTTGACGATGTGCGCGTCATTGGCATCCGGTTCCTGATCGCTGGCGCCGAGCTTGAGCAGCTGTTCGAAGTTGCCCATGTTGCTTATTTTCTGATCGGTCGCGCTGGCACCGCTCACCGACTTGGCCAATCGGTAAAACTCCACCGCCAGCTTTTGCACGTCGACCGGGTTGGCGACCACGCGTTTGATCGGCATTTTCAGCACGTGGGTCAAATCGGCTTCCCACGCCTGCACGTAAGGCTGGGCGCTGGCAATGGTCACCGCGTCTCGGTCCACGGAGACCGCCAGAATCTTGTGGCGCTGGGCAAAGGCATAGGACATCAACGGCGTGACGGCCGCCACGTTGATCTTCAACGGGTCGATGCGCATGTACGGCTGACCGGCCTGTTCAGCGAGCCACGCGGTGAGGGTTTCCAGATCAAGCTTTTTGCCGGGGCGTTTAAGGTTGTCAAACTGCTGGGCGGAAATGAACTCTAGCGGGTGAATTTGCAGGTTTTGCGCGGTTCGGCGCAGGGTCAATGCGTATTCGGCATTGTCCTGATCGATGTATCCCTGCGCCACGAGGTCGCGCAGGACTTCATTCAGATCCAGCCAGCGGTCCTGTGATGATGAGGCGAGGACGGACATGCGGGCTCCTTCGGACGAGACGACTTACTTCGTGAGTAAGCAAGAGTAGTCCCAAGCGTGCCAGTTGTTGCGACCTGCAGGTAGTGAAGCGTTGCCAATATTTTCGGCCACTCAACCGACAGCAAGTGAGACGGGCTCGGATAGGACGTGCAAATCGCCGATCGGTTCCAGTTCCACTGAACAAATATTGATCAAATTGCGCATTTTTTCGCCAATCACTTGGGCGCGATGCCAAGTCATGCCGTCCACTTCAGCCTCGATCATTAGCATGCCGTCCTTCTGTAGCACGCTGACCTGCTGAGGAATCAGATATTGCATGGCAAACAGGTTCAACACGCGACAAATCAGATCAGGCTCGGCTTCGGCAAGGATCTGGAAACGCGACCGACAGTGGGCGTTGTTGACAGACCAGGCATCGTGGCGAAGCGGAGCGCAGGGAACTGATTCGAGGTGCGGCATGCTGAACTCTCCTGTTTTCGTCGTCGGTCAACGGGACCGCGATGAGCTGTGTGAGTGTGAGAAAGTTTTACATGCTGAAAGAGAAACTTCTGGTCTAAAATCGTCCTTTTCGCGCCTGTTTAGACTTGTTAATGTGAGCTTTTGAGGTTGGATAAATAGATTATGCAAATCGAGCTCGACGCCTACGACCGCAAAATACTGACGCTTCTTCAGGAAGACGCCTCACTGTCGAGCGCGCAGATCGCTGAAGAGGTCGGCCTGTCCCAATCGCCGTGCTGGCGCAGGATCCAGCGATTGAAGGACGAAGGCGTGATTCGGCGGCAGGTGACCTTGCTGGATCGAAAGAAGATCGGGCTGAACACCCAGATCTTTGCCGAGGTGAAGCTCAACGCGCACGGCCGTTCCAACTTCACGGAATTCACCGAAGCCATTCGCGGGTTTCCGGAGGTACTGGAATGTTATGTGCTGATGGGGTCGGTGGACTTTTTGCTGCGCATCGTGACACCCGACATCGAAGCGTATGAGCGGTTTTTCTTCGAGAAGCTCTCGATGGTGCCGGGTATTCAGGAAGTGAACTCGACCGTTGCGCTGTCGGAGATCAAATCGACGACGAGTTTGCCGATCGTGAAGTGATCGTTGCCCGGATCTTTTCCATGAGGCTGAAGCAGGACGTTATCCCATGTAGGAGCGCGCTTGCCCGCGATTGAGGGGTGTCAGCCGCCATCTCTGTGACTGATCCACCGCATTCGCGGGCAAGCGCGCTCCTACAATGTGTGCTGCGTCGAGCTTAAAGCTTCAACAACGTCTTCCACGCCCGGCTTTGCAGCACGGTAATGGTCTGCTGGACACGGGCTTCGAGGATCTCATCGCTGATGTCCAGATGCGCCAGTTGCTCGAGCTTGTTCATCTCGCCGTACAAACGATCCAGCTCCGGCAGTTCCAGCGTGTGACGCGCGTAATGCAGCCAGACCTGAATTCGCTCGATGCGCGGCAGTTGCTCGGCCAGATCTTCTGGCTGTTGCTGGTAGCGCGCAAGGTTAAGCGCGGTTGCCTCGTCACCGAGGAAACGCGGCACCCAACTGCTGAGCATCGCGTTACCCTGACGATTCCCACGGTTGTTGCGCTCGGCGGTCCAGCTGCGCTCCATCAACCAGCGCGACGTGGTGAGCGAGAACAGGCCCCAGCGCGGATCTTCGAGCTCTTCAATGAATTGCTCATGCGCAGCAGCGCGCACGTCAGCATCGTCCTGACCGGCCAGAACCAGCGTGCGCCAGTCTTCCAGCAAGGCGTCCAGCGCGGCGCGCAGATTGTGGGTGGTGGCACGCGGAGCAGCTTGGCCCAGACTGCCGGTCAGTGCCCGCAGCTCGGCGAGCACCTCGACCCATTCCTGCAACAGGCTCCAGTGACCGTTGAAACGGTACTGCTCGGCCAGACGCTGACTGCTGCCCAGCAGGTACCAGGCCAGCGCGCTGTAGGCGTCGTCAACGGAGGTTTCAGCGTGCAACTCCGGCGTCGGCAACTTGACCGAGTAGCTGCCAGCGTCGAACAGGCGATAGCCGCGTTCTGCCTTGCTGATATCACACGGCATCAACGGCAACTTCTCGGCCAGCTCGGCGGCCAGCTCCAACAAGGCAGCCGGTTCACCTTCGCGCAGTTCCAGCTCCAGCTCACAGATTTCTTCCTTCTGCTTGCCGACGATGACATTGCCCAAATCCAGGGCTGCTTCGATCACGACCTTCGACTTGCCGCGACCCCACGCAATCTCGGCCTTTTCACGGACGAAGTCGGTGGTGAACAGCGGCTTGATGGTTTTCTTGTCCAGATTCGCCAGTTGCTCAGGCCAGCATTCGCCGTCGAGCTTCTTCAGGTCCAGCTTGGCTTTGGGCACATCCCAGTTGTATTCGTTACGCTCGGACAGGCCGGCGACGCTCTGGCCGCGAGTCTTGAGGGTCTGGATGATCGCATCCCCATCACGGCGCAGACGCAGCGCGACCTTGGCGTGGGCGAGTTCGCGCTCGGGCGTGTCGAAGTACTGATTGAACAGCTCCAGACGTTGCCAGCCGCCTTTGTTGCGTTTTTTGAGCAACGGGTGCTCGCGCAGGGCAATGAGGGTTTCGCGGCTGACGCGGAGTTTGATTTCGGTTTCTTTCTGCATGGCCGGGAATCCAGGCGCTCTATCGCTGATAAACAGGGGGCGCAGCCGGAATCGACACAGCTGCGTGGGTCGTGCAGTGTACAGGACATCACCCGTGACGGTTTATTCCCGCTGTCCAATCACCCTATGATGACCGTCAAGTCGCACTGCATTTCAGGAGTCGTCCATGCCGTTGCCGTCCATGAAAGACCAGTTTGCGGCCCTGATCGCCGCGCCTTCGGTGAGTTGTACTCAGCCCTTGCTGGACCAGTCCAACCGCGCGGTCATCGATCTGCTCGCCGGTTGGCTCGGTGATCTGGGATTTGCCTGCGATATCCAGCACGTCAGCCCCGGCAAATTCAATCTGGTGGCAACTTATGGCACAGGCCCTGGCGGTCTGGTGTTGTCTGGCCATAGTGACACCGTTCCCTACGACGACGCGTTGTGGAAGACCGATCCGCTGAAGCTGACCGAAGTCGACGGTAACTGGGTCGGGCTGGGCAGCTGCGACATGAAAGGTTTTTTCGCGCTGGCCATTGAGGCACTGCAGCCTTTGCTGGACAAGCCGTTCAAGCAGCCGCTGATCATTCTGGCGACCTGCGATGAGGAAAGCTCCATGTCCGGTGCCAAGGCGCTGGCCGCAGCGGGTGCGCCGTTGGGACGCGCGGCAGTGATTGGCGAACCCACGGGCCTCAAGCCCATTCGCCTGCACAAAGGCGTGATGATGGAGCGCATCGAGATTCTGGGTCGAAGCGGCCATTCGTCGGATCCGAGCCTGGGACACAGCGCCCTGGAGGCGATGTACGACGCGATGGGTGCGCTCAAGGGGCTGCGTCAGCAATGGCAGGAGAAATACCGGAATCCGCAATTCAGCGTCCCGGCGCCGACCATGAACTTCGGTTGCATTCACGGGGGCGATAACCCCAACCGGATCTGCGGGCAGTGTTCGCTGGAATTTGACCTGCGTCCGCTGCCAGGCATGGACCCGGAAATGCTCCGTGCAGCGATCCGGCAGAAGCTGCAACCGCTGGCCGAACTGCACCAGGTGAAGATCGATTACGCGCCACTGTTCTCGGAAGTCGCGCCATTCGAGCAGAGTGCCGATGCGGAACTGGTTCGCGTTGCTGAACGTCTGACAGGTCATACGGCCGAAGCAGTGGCATTTGGAACCGAAGCACCTTATCTTCAGCGCCTTGGTTGCGAAACGATCGTGTTGGGCCCCGGTGATATCGCCTGTGCTCACCAGCCGGGCGAATATCTCGAAATGTCACGTTTGCAGCCTACCGTGCGTCTATTGCGTTCGTTGATTGAACATTACTGCCTGACTCCTGTGTGAGCAGGTTTCAGCCCAGAGGAGAGTCCGCGTGTTGCGATGCCTGTTCCGACGATAAAGCTCATGCCGTTGTGAGTGCTTTCACCCTTCGTCCATTTTTTACAGGCTCTTTCGGATATGCCCGATTACGTCAATTGGCTCCGCCACGCGTCTCCCTATATCAATGCCCACCGGGATTGCACCTTCATCGTCATGCTTCCGGGCGACGGCGTTGAACACCCGAATTTCGGCAACATCGTTCATGACCTGGTGCTGCTGCACAGCCTCGGCGTTCGCCTGGTGCTGGTCCACGGTTCCCGTCCACAAATCGAAAGTCGCCTCGAAGCGCGCGGCCTGACGCCCCATTTTCATCGCGACATGCGTGTGACCGATGCGGCGACGCTGGAGTGTGTGATCGATGCGGTCGGCGCGCTGCGTATCGCCATCGAGGCACGTCTGTCGATGGACATGGCGGCGTCCCCGATGCAGGGTTCGCGGTTGCGTGTGACCGGCGGCAATTTCGTGACCGCGCGCCCGATTGGCGTGCTGGAGGGCGTGGACTATCAGCACACCGGCGAGGTGCGTCGGATCGACCGTAAAGGTATCAATCGCCTGCTCGACGAGCGCTCCATCGTTCTGCTGTCGCCGCTCGGTTATTCGCCGACAGGGGAAATCTTCAACCTTGCATGCGAAGACGTTGCCACTCGTGCGGCCATCGACCTTGGCGCGGAGAAACTGCTGCTGTTCGGCGCGGAGTCAGGCTTGCTCGACGAACAAGGCCGTCTGGTGCGCGAACTGCGTCCGCAGCAGGTTCCGGCGCACCTTCAGCGTCTGGGCAACAACTATCAGGCTGAACTGCTGGACGCCGCCGCACAGGCCTGCCGTGGCGGCGTGGCGCGCAGTCATATCGTGAGTTATGCCGAAGACGGCGCCTTGCTGTCGGAGCTGTTCACCCGCGCAGGCGGCGGCACGCTGGTCGCCCAGGAACAGTTCGAACTGGTTCGCGAGGCTTCGATTGGTGACGTCGGGGGATTGATCGACCTGATCACGCCGCTGGAAGAGCAAGGCATTCTGGTGCGCCGCTCTCGCGAGGTGCTGGAGCGTGAGATCGAACAGTTCAGCGTGGTCGAGCGTGAGGGGCTGATCATCGCGTGCGCCGCGTTGTATCCGATCGCTGATTCCGAAGCGGGCGAGCTGGCGTGTCTGGCCGTCAACCCGGAATACCGCCACGGTGGACGTGGGGATGAATTGCTTGAACGTATCGAAGAAAGGGCGCGGGCACAGGGTTTGAAAACCTTGTTCGTGCTCACCACCCGCACGGCCCATTGGTTCCGCGAGCGTGGTTTCGAGCCAAGCAGCGTAGACCGCCTGCCGAGCGCCCGGGCCTCGCTGTACAACTATCAGCGCAATTCGAAGATTTTCGAGAAGGCGATTTAACCGACGTGCGTCGGGTGTGAAACGAGGCCTGAGTCCTGATGGGAATGTCTGTGGGAGCGAGCTTGCTCGCGAAGCTCCCTCCCACAGTGTTTATCTCCGTCGCGTCAGTTACTGATCGCCAGAATGCTCGCCTGATACGCACCGACAAACGTGTCGAAATCCACAGGCTCTTCGGTCTGTTCCATTTCGGATTGCTGCGCCAGCGAATCGCGGGCTTTGGTTTCAAAGTCCGCCTGGTCCTCGACGCTCAACGGCCGGCTGCGGAAGTATTCAGCATGTGCGAGCGACTGACGCAGGGAAAACGCAGTGAAGCCTTCTTTATGCTCGGTCATGGCAGCCAGCACTTGCGCCGACGGCGTCAGAGACGAATCCGCGACTTTGGCGCGTTGCACATCCAGTGACTTCACGTGCTCCTCGATGCCTTGGCTCTGGTCCAGCAGTTTGCTGATCGGCTCGATCTGGTCCAGCAACTCGTGGGCCCATTTCTTCAGGTCAACGGTTTCCGTATTCCGGCTCAATTGCAGGCCTGGACGACGGCCTTCTTTCACCACCGTGAGGAAGTTGCTGCTGGCGTTGCTGCATTCGCAATCGGCCAGTTGAGGGCTGTCCTGCAGGGCGCAGAACAGAATGAAAGCGTCGATGAAGCGCGATTGCTGCAGGTCGATACCGACCGGCAGGAACGGGTTGATGTCCAGGCAGCGCACTTCTACGTACTGCACGCCACGGGCCATCAACGCCTGAATCGGGCGCTCGCCGGAATAGGTGACGCGCTTCGGACGAATCGTCGAGTAGTACTCGTTCTCGATCTGCAGCACATTGGTGTTGAGCTGAATCCACTCGCCATCTTTGTGCGTGCCGATTTCGACGTACGGCGCATAAGGCGTTGCCACGGCTTTGCGCAGGCTGTCGGTGTAGGTCAGCAAATCGTTGTAGCACGGCGTCAGATCCGCCTGGGCGTTGCTCTGATAACCCAGATCGCTCATACGCAGGCTGGTGGCGTACGGCAGATACAGCGTGTCGGCGTCGAACTGCTCCAGCCGGTGAGAGCGGCCGCGCAGGAAGCTGGCGTCCAGTGCCGGCGATGCGCCGAACAGGTACATCAGCAGCCAGCTGTAACGACGGAAGTTGCGGATCAGGCCGATGTAGCTTTCGGACTGGAAATCGCGGTCGCTGCCTTCGAAGCCTTCGGTCTGCTTGAGCACCGGCCAGATGGCTTCGGGGAGCGAGAAGTTGTAATGAATTCCGGCAATGCATTGCATTGTCTTGCCGTAGCGCAAGGCGAGGCCCTGGCGATAGACATACTTGAGTTTGCCGATGTTCGAGGTGCCGTAATACGCGATCGGAATGTCTTCTTCGGCCGGCAGCGGGCACGGCATCGAAGGGCTCCAGATGTACTCGCTTCCCAGCTTGCTGTAGGCGAACCGATGGATCTTTTCCAGACTCTCCAGCGTTTCGGCCGGATTGGTCAGCGCTGGCGTGATGAACTCCAGCAGCGACTCGGAGTAGTCGGTGGTGATCTGTTCGTTGGTCAGCGCGGAGCCCAGCGCTTCCGGGTGCGGAGTCTGGGCCAGACGACCCTCGCCAGTAACGCGCAGGCATTCACGCTCGATACCGTGCAGGCACTTCTCCAGAAGGGAGAGGTGAGAGTGCTCGCCAAGCAAAGCCAGGCGGCGGTTGAGAAGTTTGCTCAAGTTGGATTCCTTCACGCGTCAGTCGGCCCTATATTGGGGCGATATGGCGGTCTACAAGGGTGAAGAAAGGAACTGGCGTTTTCGCCTCGTCTTTGGCCCGAACGCCGATGCCTGTCGCTGATCATTCCCGAACGGCTGTCGTGTACATGCCGTCACGGAATTTCGACACTGATACACAGTGCCGAAATTAACTCATATCGCTATCTGACAGCTAGACGATCGCGAACGTGCCTTGCGCTTTCGCGACGAGCTTGTCGTCCTGGCGCACTTCAGCCTCGACGACCAGCGTGCGCCGGCCCGCGTGCAACACGGTGCCGATGCAGGTGACTTCACCCTCCGCAACGCCGCGCACGTAGTTGATCTTGCATTCCACGGTCACGCTTTGCTTGTCAAAGCCATGGGAGCTGGAACAGGCCAGCCCCATGGTGATGTCGACGAGACTGAACAATGCACCACCGTGCATGACATTGCCGCGATTGCGCAGGTGAGGCTCCAGGGCCAGCGTGACTTCGGCAACGCCGTCGCCCAGCCTCACCAGTTTGCAGCCCAGCGTCTTGAAGTAAGCGCTCTCGGTCAGGCCTTCAGGGATATCCATCAGCGTTTCTTCAGTTGCTTGGCGTTGGCGAACAACGATGCCATGGCGTTGTTGGCCGGGGCGGCTGTTGCGGTTTCTTTGCGGGGTGCGCTGTTCTGTTGCTGACGCGGTGCCGCGCCAGGACGAGCACCACGGGCACCATCGACCTTCTCGCCGGGCGTGTCGCTCATACGCATCGACAGGCCGACGCGTTTGCGCGGGATGTCGACTTCCATGACCTTGACCTTGACCACGTCACCGGCCTTCACCGCTTCGCGCGGGTCTTTGATGAATTTCTCCGAAAGGGCGGAGATATGCACCAACCCGTCCTGATGTACGCCAATATCCACGAACGCGCCGAAATTGGTGACGTTGGTGACCACGCCTTCCAGGATCATGCCCGGCTGTAGGTCCTTCAAGTCTTCAACGCCGTCCTGGAATTCAGCCGTCTTGAATTCGGGACGCGGGTCGCGGCCCGGCTTTTCCAGTTCCTGAAGAATGTCGGTCACGGTTGGCAGACCGAAGGTCTCATCCGTAAATTTCTTCGGATCCAGGCGTTTGAGGAAGCTGGCATCGCCGATCAGCGAACGGATGTCGCGGTCGGTTTCGGCTGCAATACGCTGCACCAGCGGATACGCCTCAGGGTGAACGGCGGACGAGTCCAGCGGGTTGTCGCCGTTCATGACGCGCAGGAAGCCTGCGGCCTGTTCGAAGGTTTTCTCACCCAGGCGCGCGACTTTTTTTAGGGCGGCGCGGGTCTTGAAGGCGCCATTTTCATCACGGTGCGTGACGATATTCTGCGCCAGCGTGGTGTTCAGGCCCGAAATGCGTGCCAGCAGCGCGACCGATGCCGTGTTCACGTCGACGCCCACGGCGTTCACGCAGTCCTCGACCACGGCGTCCAGGCCACGCGCCAGCTTGAGCTGAGAAACGTCGTGCTGGTATTGGCCGACACCGATGGATTTCGGGTCGATCTTCACCAGTTCCGCCAGCGGATCCTGAAGGCGGCGAGCGATAGACACAGCGCCACGGATCGACACGTCCAGGTCCGGGAACTCCTTGGCCGCGAGTTCCGACGCGGAATACACCGACGCCCCGGCTTCGGACACCATGACCTTGGTCATTTTCAAGCCCGGGTATTTTTTGATCAGGTCGGCGGCAAGCTTGTCTGTCTCGCGGCTGGCAGTGCCGTTGCCGATCGCGATCAGGTCAACCGAGTGCTTGGCGCACAGCGCGGCGAGCACTGCAATGGTCTGGTCCCATTGGTTCTTGGGTACGTGCGGGTAAACCGTGGCGTAATCCAGCAGCTTGCCGGTGGCATCGACCACCGCGACCTTACAGCCGGTACGCAGACCGGGGTCCAGGCCCAGAGTTGCGCGTGGGCCGGCGGGGGCGGCGAGCAGCAGGTCGTGCAGGTTGTGGGCGAACACGTTGATCGCTTCAGTTTCTGCGCCATCGCGAAGTTCGCCCAGCAGATCGGTTTCCAGGTGCGAATACAGCTTGACCTTCCAGGTCCAGCGCACGACTTCCGCCAGCCATTTGTCGGCCGGGCGATTCTGGTTCTGCAGACCAAAACGCTCGCTGATCATCATTTCGCACGGGTGCAGCGTGCCGGGCAGTTCCTCACCGACTTTCAGCGCCGAACTCAGAATGCCTTCGTTGCGACCGCGGAAGATGGCCAGCGCGCGGTGCGACGGCATGCTTTTCAGGGGTTCGTCATGTTCGAAATAGTCGCGGAACTTGGCGCCTTCTTCTTCCTTGCCGGCCACCACGCGCGCGCTGATCACGGCTTCCTGCTTGAGGAAGCTGCGCAGTTTTTCCAGCAGCGTGGCGTCTTCGGCGAAGCGCTCCATGAGAATGTACTTCGCGCCTTCGAGCACGGCCTTGACGTCGGCGAAGCCTTTTTCAGCGTCGACGAACCGTGCAGCTTCGGTTTCGGGGGCCAGCGTCGGATCGTTGAACAGGCCGTCCGCCAGTTCGCCCAGACCCGCTTCCAGCGCGATCTGGCCCTTGGTGCGACGCTTCTGTTTATAGGGCAGGTACAAGTCTTCGAGGCGAGTCTTGGTGTCGGCGAGCTTGATGTCCCGCGCCAGTTCCGGGGTCAGCTTGCCTTGCTCTTCGATGCTGGCAAGGATGCTGATGCGACGCTCGTCGAGCTCGCGCAGATAGCGCAGGCGTTCTTCCAGATGACGCAGTTGCGTGTCATCGAGGCTGCCAGTCACTTCTTTACGGTAGCGAGCGATGAAGGGCACCGTTGAGCCTTCATCCAGTAACGCGACGGCCGCTTCGACCTGTTGCGGGCGGACACCGAGTTCCTCGGCGATGCGGCTGTTGATACTGTCCATAAAACCACCTGGCAAATGTGTGTGCAAAAAATCAGCTGCTGGCGAACCGCCGCAAGCGCGTGTTGCCTGACCTTGAGGGCGGCGCATTATACCCAGTGAGCCCCGATTAGGGCATCGCCCTGTCCGTTGCCGGAAATCCGGCAACCGGGCCACGGCGGACAGTCCATATTCCGTGCGAGCGCGCGCCAGTGGCGGCTCAGGAAAAATCTGCTAACAATGCACACGGTGCGCATCACAGCAGCTACGCCATAATGCGCGCCGAGATCAAAGGAGCTTCCAATGAACAGCACTGCACAAACGGCTGAAGGCGAGAAAATCCTCATCGTTGATGATGACCCGGGTTTGAGCAGCCTGTTAGAACGCTTTTTCACCAGCAAAGGCTATCGCGCCCGTGCTGTGGCCAACGTTGAGCAAATGGACCGGCTCTTGGCGCGCGAAGTCTTCCACCTCGTGGTGCTGGATCTGATGCTGCCAGGCGAGGACGGGCTGTCCGCTTGCCGCAGGCTGCGCGCCGCAAACAATCAGGTTCCAATCATCATGCTGACCGCCAAGGGCGATGAGCTGAGCCGTATCAAGGGCCTGGAACTGGGTGCGGACGATTATCTCGCCAAACCTTTCAACCCCGATGAACTGATGGCGCGTGTCAAAGCGGTTCTGCGTCGCCAGGCAGTACCGGTTCCCGGAGCGCCTGCCAGTGAAGACGAAACCGTCACCTTTGGTGACTACGAGCTGTCGCTGGCGACCCGCGAGCTCAAGCGCGGCGAAGAAGTTCACATGCTCACCACGGGTGAGTTCGCGGTGCTCAAGGCATTGGTCATGCACGCCCGTGAGCCGCTCACGCGCGACAAACTGATGAATCTGGCGCGCGGTCGTGAGTGGGACGCGCTGGAGCGCTCCATCGACGTCCAGATATCCCGTTTGCGTCGTCTGATCGAGGTCGATGCTGCCAAGCCGCGTTACATCCAGACAGTCTGGGGCGTGGGCTACGTGTTCGTTCCAGACGGCGCCAACAAGCAGTAACAGCAACAGACAGATTGCCTGTCAGGCGCCAACCACGCCTGCATAGCGAGCCAGTCACCTCAATGCTCTTGAAAGGAGCGATTGGGTGACTGGTTTTTGCTGTCTCTTGTGATCCGCGAAATTCCGCGAGCCTGGCTCGCTCCTGCATAGTGTGTAGCTGCTGTCATGAAAACACCGCTCTGGTTCCCGCAAAGTTTTTTCTCCCGCACCTTATGGTTGGTGCTCATCGTCGTGCTGTTTTCCAAGGCGCTGACCCTGGTTTATCTGTTGATGAACGAGGACGTGCTGGTTGACCGTCAGTACAGTCACGGCGTGGCCTTGACCTTGCGGGCGTACTGGGCAGCGGACGAAAGCGACCGGCAGACCATCGCCGATGCGGCGGGTCTGATTCGCGTGGTGGGAGGCGGGGTCCCGGAAGGTGAGCAGCATTGGCCCTATTCGGAAATCTATCAGCGGCAGATGCAGGACGAACTGGGCGCGGACACGGAAGTGCGCCTGCGCGTCCATGCACCCCCTGCGTTATGGGTGCGAGCACCGAGCCTGGGCGATGGCTGGTTGAAGGTCCCGCTGTATCCGCACCCACTGCGTGGCCAGAAAATCTGGAGCGTTCTGGGCTGGTTCCTGGCGATCGGCCTGCTATCCACCGCCTCAGCCTGGATTTTTGTCAGTCAGCTCAATCAGCCTCTCAAACGTCTGGTCTTTGCCGCACGCCAACTGGGGCAAGGGCGCAGTGTTCGATTGCCTGTCAGCGATACCCCCAGTGAAATGACTGAGGTCTACCGGGCTTTCAACCAGATGGCCGAAGACGTCGAGCAGGCAGGGCAGGAACGGGAATTGATGTTGGCGGGTGTGTCTCACGACCTGCGTACGCCCTTGACGCGTCTGCGGTTGTCCCTCGAACTGATGCCCAAGGACAATGAGTTCATGGAAGGCATGGTTCGCGACATTGAGGACATGGACGCCATTCTCGATCAGTTCCTGGCGTTCATCCGCGATGGTCGCGACGAAGAAGTCGAGGAGGTCAACCTCGTCGAGCTGGTGCATGAGGTCGTGGCGCCCTACAACAGCCCGGTCGAACAGGTGCGCTTGTGCCTGGAATCGATTCCTCCGTTTCCGTTGCGCCGGGTTTCGATGAAGCGTCTGCTCAACAACCTCATCGGTAATGCGATGCACCACGCCGGTGACGGTGTCGAGGTGGCCGCTTATGTGTCTGGAGACAGCGGCGCTCCGTACGTCGTATTGAGCGTGCTGGACCGTGGCATGGGTATCGATCCTTCGGAGCTCGAAGGCATTTTCAACCCGTTCATCCGTGGTGACCGCGCCCGCAGCGGCAAGGGCACCGGACTTGGGCTCGCAATCGTCAAGCGCATTGCCGCGATGCACGGCGGCAATGTCGAATTGCGTAATCGATCGGGTGGCGGGCTTGAAGCACGTGTGCGCCTGCCGCTCGGGTTGATGTTGCCGCGGGATGCGGTTTGAGTTTGAGGCGTGACTTTTCCAGTGTGGGAGCCGGCTTGCTGGCGAATGCGTCAGGCTGAGCCACAGCAACGGTGTATGACACGCTGCTTTGCCAGCAAGCCAGCCCCTACAAAAGCATTTGAATGTTTTAAGCGAATCAGCCCTTACCCTTCGTCCGTGTCATGTGCGGTCCACCGTTTTTCTCGATGTACTGGATGATCATCCCCGCCACGTCCTTGCCGGTGGTGGTTTCGATGCCTTCCAGGCCTGGCGATGAGTTCACCTCCATCACCAGAGGGCCGTGGTTGGAGCGCAGGATGTCAACACCCGCGACACTCAGCCCCATGACCTTGGCGGCACGGATGGCGGTCATGCGTTCTTCCGGCGTGATCTTGATCAGGCTGGCCGTGCCGCCCCGGTGCAGGTTGGAGCGGAACTCACCTGGCTTGGCCTGGCGCATCATGGAGGCGATAACCTTGTCGCCTACCACGAAGCAGCGGATATCCGCGCCACCGGCTTCCTTGATGTACTCCTGAACCATGATGTCCTGCTTGAGGCCCATGAAGGCTTCAATCACCGACTCTGCCGCCGTTGCGGTTTCGCACAGCACCACACCGATGCCCTGGGTGCCTTCAAGGACTTTGATCACCAGCGGCGCACCGTTGACCATCTGGATCAGGTCCGGGATGTCGTCGGGAGAGTGTGCGAAACCGGTAACGGGCAAGCCGATGCCGCGCCGCGACAGGAGCTGCAGCGAGCGTAGCTTGTCTCGGGAGCGAGCGATGGCAACCGATTCGTTCAGCGGAAACACGCCCATCATTTCGAACTGACGCAGCACGGCGCAGCCGTAGAAGGTCACGGAAGCGCCGATTCGCGGGATGACCGCATCAAAGCCTTCCAGCGGTTTCCCTCGGTAGTGAATCTGCGGCTTATGACTGGCAATGTTCATATAGGCGCGCAGGGTATCGATCACCACGACCTCGTGGCCACGCTGAATACCAGCTTCGACCAGGCGACGAGTTGAATACAGACGCGGGTTTCGCGAAAGCACAGCGATCTTCATGCAGCACCTGTGGCAGAGGAATTAGAAGCCGGAAATACCGGTTTGTCCTGAACATAAGTAACGCCTGGATTGACCACCAACTGGCCGTCAATCAGGGCCTTGGAACCCAATAGCAATCGGTAACGCATGGCCTTGCGGCACGCCAGTGTGAACTCCACCGGCCAGACGCGATCACCCAGCGCCAGTGTGGTCCTGATCACGTAACGCACCTGCGCATGGCCGTTGGAACTTTTGATGGTTTTCATGGCTACCAGTTGCGCTTCACAACGTCGGTGGCGCAGTTGCACCACGGTGCCCAGATGCGCGTTGAAGCGCACCCACTTCTCGCCGTCGCGTTCGAAGGGTTCGATTTCCGTGGCATGCAGACTGGACGTGCTGGCCCCGGTGTCGATCTTGGCGCGCAGACCGGCAACCCCCAGATTGGGCAGTGCCACCCATTCGCGAAGGCCGATGACTGTGAGATGGTCGAATGTTTTCAAAGCGATTCCGTACGTTGCGCGTTTTGCCTGGCACCCGTTTCAAGCGCGGCCAATGCGTTGGATGCGGCTCTGATAACCCGTGTCCCGCATCAAATAAATTCCGCGGTCAGCGAAAAGGTCGCGTTTCCAGGCGTGCGCGACGCCTGCTGCGAGACTCTAACGCTCACCGGGGTCCACATTGTGACAATGCCGGGAACGATAGCCTGACGGACACCAAAACGCATTCCCCTGAATGGCATGCGAGGGATTCTAACCAAGGCTTGGGATTACTGCGTGCTCGACGTTGCGTAGTACAGTTCTGACTATCACCAGATCGAGGAATTCAGATGACACAAAAGTCAGATGAGGATGACAAGGTTCGTTTGGACAAATGGTTGTGGGCTGCGCGTTTCTTCAAGACGCGTGCACTGGCCAAAGCGGCAATCGAAAGCGGCAAGGTGCATTGCCGAGGCGAACGTTGCAAACCCGGCAAGGAGCCTCGCGTTGGCGACGAGTTCCAGATCCGTGCAGGGTTCGATGAACGGACAGTGGTGGTCAAGGCGCTGTCCATCGTGCGCCGTGGTGCGCCGGAAGCTCAGCTGCTCTACAGCGAGACCCCGGAAAGCCTGGCCAGGCGTGAGCAGGCGGCCGAGATGCGCAAGGCGGGCAGCCTGGGGGTCACGACCGATGGCAAACCCACCAAGAAACAGCGCCGCCAGTTGTTCCAGTTTCATTCCGGGGATGATTGAGCCGGTCGCTACTCGTCTTTGGCGGCTGACGCAGGGTGGGAGCAGATTCGCTCCCACAGGGGAAACGCCCTCTCGACGTTACGCGCTCAGGCGCGTGCGCCGGGCTTCATGATGCTCAGGCAACGAATCAGCGGCAAGCGGCCAAACAGATTGAAGATGGGCGCCGTCACGCGCAGCAGGAACCGGGTCGCGATCGCCGCAAAAGGCGTGTAGCAGCTCCAGCCCAACGCCAGCAGTGCGATCATCACGCCGCCGATGTAGTCGTCCTGTCCCCAATGCGCACCGGCGACCAGGCGCGGCATCATGAACAGCAAGGCGAGTGCCCAGATAATCACGCGTTGGCCGATGGTGCGGCTGTAGACGGTCATGAACATTGCCCAGATCAGCAACACCGAGGCATGGTCACCGGGAAAGCTCTGGCTTGAGCGATCCTTGAGCTGCCATTTGTCTTCGAGGGTCGGGAAGATTTCGCTGAGCTTGATGGCGTCGGGGATGACCACCGACGCGCTGTCATGCTGCAGCGCGGAGTGATCGATGATTTTCGAGAAGACCGTACGGATGATCAGCAGCAGGATCAGCGTCAGCACGAAGCCGATCAGGGCAGCACGGGTTTGAATCGACTTGAACACCCAATCGCCTTTAATCAGTAGCATCAGCAGGATCAGGCCTACCACCGCATCAAAGGGGCGCATACTGGCGACTGTCCAGGTCCAGAGCCATACGTCGCTTTCCAGTAATGGGCGATTCAGCAGATGGAAAAACCACTCGTCGAAGTGTGTAAAAGCAGCGTTACCCGTGGGCCAGATCCACACCAGCAGCAGCGCCAGTGCCACAAGATTGCACAGCAGAAATTTTTTGGTGTTCCACTTGGGTTGGAACAGCGCGGGATAGTCCATAAAATGCCCCCATCGGCATGACAATGCACCAAACGGTGCTAAACCGCGTTTTATAGGCGTTTGTCATCAACTTGTCATTACTTCAGATACCTATTTTCTATGCATGATTTCCCGGATATCGATTACACCCAGCGTTTCATCTTCGACAACAGCGACGTTCGCGGTGAGATCGTGGCATTGGAGCGCAGTTACGCTGAAGTCCTCGCCAAACATCCCTACCCGGAGCCGGTCGCCGAATTGCTGGGCGAGATGCTTGCTGCTGCAGCGTTGCTGGTCGGTACGCTGAAGTTTGACGGCTTGCTGGTTCTTCAGGCGCGGTCCCTGGGACCCGTGTCGCTGTTGATGGTCGAATGCTCCAGCGAGCGTGAGATTCGTGGCATTGCCCGGTACGACGAAAGCCTGGTCACCCCGGATGCCACGCTGAAACAGCTGATGCCTGACGGCGACCTGACCATGACCATCGACCCGCGCCAAGGCAAACGCTACCAGGGAATCGTCGGCCTGGACGGCGTTGATCTGTCAGCTTGCCTGTCGAGCTACTTCGTGATGTCCGAGCAATTGCCTACACGCTTCTGGATCAAAGCCGACGGTAAGCGCGCGCGTGGTCTGCTGCTCCAACAGTTACCACCCGCTCGCCTGACTGACCCGGAAGAGCGCGAAGCCAGCTGGCAGCACGTCAATACGCTGGTCGACACCCTGAAAGCCGAAGAACTGTTGAGCCTGAATAACGAAACCGTGCTGCACCGCCTGTTCCACGAAGATGCCGTGCGCATGTTCGATATCCAGCCGCTGGTGTTCCGTTGCAGCTGCTCGCGCGAACGTTCCGCCAACGCTCTGGTCAGTCTTGGTCTGGAAGATGCACAGCAGTTGGTCATCGAGCACAACGGCACCGTTGAGATCGACTGCCAGTTCTGCAATCAACGCTACCTGTTCGACGCAACCGATGTAGCGCAGCTGTTTGCAGGTGGTGGTGTCGATACGCCATCTCACACCCGTCACTGATGTAGTTTTTATGTAGTGCCGGGACCCTGCTGAATGGCTTCCGCCCAGCGGGCCGCGTTCTTCATTATGTAGTTCTGACAGGAGGGCCCTACCTTTTTTGGGCTTTTCTGGCATAATCCGGCCCACTTTTTAGCTGTAGTAGTTTGGGTTTTTCTACTACAAAACGTTTGGAGCACTCGGCCAGCGGGCCGACGGGGAATCTCATGACGCAAGCCAATAACGCCGTTTACACCGATCTCAGTGTCGACGAACTGGTTAAAGAAGCCCTCAAACGCGAAGAAGGCGTCCTGTCCGATACTGGCGCACTCGTCGTGGAAACTGGCCATCGCACCGGTCGTTCGCCAGTTGATCGCTTCATCGTTGAAGAACCAACCACTCAGGACGCTATCGCCTGGGGCCCGATCAACCGCAAGTTTCCTGCCGACAAGTTCGACGCCCTGTGGGCCCGTGTCGAAGCGTTCAACAACGCTCAGGAACACTTCGTCTCCCACGTTCACGTAGGTGCGGCCGAAGACCACTACCTTCCCGTCAAGATGACCACCCAGACCGCCTGGCAAAACCTGTTCGGTCGTTGCCTGTTCATCAATCCGGCCCAGTACAACCCTGCTGGCCGCCAGGAGTGGCAGGTTCTGAACGTTGCCAACTTCGAATGCGTTCCGGAGCGTGATGGCACCAACTCCGACGGCTGTGTCATCCTCAACTTCGCGCAGAAAAAAGTTCTGATCGCAGGCATGCGTTACGCCGGCGAGATGAAAAAAGCGATGTTCTCGGTGCAGAACTTCCTGCTTCCTGCCGCTGACGTGCTGCCCATGCACTGCGCTGCCAACATCGGCGAGGAGGGGGATGTGACCCTGTTCTTCGGTCTGTCCGGCACCGGTAAAACAACCCTGTCTGCAGACGAGAGCCGTTACCTGATCGGTGACGACGAGCACGGCTGGGGCGAAGGCGTTGTGTTCAATATCGAAGGCGGTTGCTACGCCAAGTGCATCGACCTGTCCGAGAAGAACGAACCTGTTATCTGGAAAGCCATCAAGCACGGCGCTGTGCTGGAAAACGTCGTTCTGGATGCCAACAAGCACGCCGACTACGCCGACAGCAGCCTGACCCAGAACAGCCGCGCGGCCTACCCGCTGGAACACGTTGAAAAACGCTCCGAGAAAAACCTCGGTGGCGAGCCAAACGCTGTGATCTTCCTGACCTGCGACCTGACCGGCGTCCTGCCGCCCGTGTCGATCCTCAGCGAAGAACAAGCGGCCTACCACTTCCTGTCGGGTTACACCGCACTGGTCGGTTCGACCGAAATGGGCTCGGGTGCCGGCATCAAGTCGACCTTCTCCACCTGCTTCGGCGCACCGTTCTTCCCGCGTCCGGCGGGTGAATACGCCGAGCTGCTGATCAAGCGTATCCGCGGCTTCGGCTCCAAGGTGTACCTGGTCAACACCGGCTGGACCGGCGGCGGCTACGGCGTCGGCAAACGCTTCAACATCCCGACTACCCGTGGCGTGATTGCAGCCATCCAGAGCGGCGCGTTGATCGGTGCAGAAACCGAGCACCTGGACACCATCAATCTGGATGTACCGAAGTCGGTTCCGGGCGTCGACACCGCGCTGCTCAACCCACGCAACACCTGGGCTGACAAAGCAGCGTATGACGAAGCCGCCAAGGCACTGGCCGGTCTGTTCATCGAGAACTTCAAGAAGTTCGACGTGAGCGACGCGATCAAGGCAGCGGGTCCAAAGCTGTAAGCGTGGACTTAGCTAAGTAAAAAACCGCTCTTCGGGGCGGTTTTTTTATGTTCGCGTTTCGATATTTGATGGCGTGACGCAGATGTGCGCTTCTGCCCAGCGGGTGTGGGCGCTTTCGGAGGTTACGAGGGCTGCGGTGCGGTGGGTCATTGAGATCGATGTTGCGTGAACGACCGCATTCGCCAGCAAGCCGGCTCCCACAGGTCTGAGGTTTGGACACAAGTTGATGCATCCACCCGGGGCCCTGTAGGAGACGTCCGAGGTTACGAGGGTATGGGCCGCACTCGGACGAACGCGGAGGGTCGTTCACCGTCGATGTCGCTAACCGCCCGCATTCGCCAGCAAGCCGGCCCCCACAGGTCTGCGGTCTGGACACAAGTTGGTGCATCCACCCGGGGCCCTGTAGGAGACGTCCGAGGTTACGAGGGCATGGGCCGCATTTCGGACGATGCGGTGGGGCAATGTCACCTCGCCTTATTCGTCACCGGAAAATCCTGAGTGATATCGAAGCTGCCTTTGGCGACGACGCTTTTGGCGTTGCACAACTTCGCGTCGAAGCCGGGATGGCGCTCGCCGTGTTCGGCGGCGTAGGCCGCGGCTTCCCGGGTGCATTCGTCGGTGGGTTGTTCCGGTGAAAGGGCGGCGTTGAACTGGAAGGTACCCACGAGCCGATACCGATCCAATAGCTTGTTGCTGGAGGTCAGTTTTTCGATTTTGCTGAAGTCGAGCTTGACGTTGCTGTTGGCGCCGCCTTTGTCGGTGTCGAAGTACTGGTAGTACGAGCCGGTATCGTAGGAGGCGCTGTTCTCATCGTGGGCGACTTCCACGCGACCGCCCTGAAACATGATGGCCTGCTTTTCCTGATCAGGATTATCGAACGAGAAGCCCAGGATCGGGCCGATGCTGACTTCGTTGCGATCACCTTCGGCTTCCTGATCCGCGCTCAGGGTCAGCCAGTTCGAGCCTGGCAGCTTGCCGGGCAAGAACCCCACGCCAACCGCATCGCCCTTGGCTTCATAATGCAGATTCAACGCACCGGTGACGTCCACCGTCATTGACTTCGACAAGCCTCGCGCGTTGGCCGAGGCGCTGCTGGTCTTTTCGGCGTTTTTGTCGCCGCAGCCAGCAAGTGCGGCAATGAATGCGGTCAGCAATAGCGGTAGGTAACGGTTGCGGTTCATGACGTTTTTCCTGAAGTGATCGGCGTGAAGGCCTCTGCTTGGCGGAAGGTATGACCGCAGAATCAGCCAGTGGGTCAATGGCCGCGGAATAAACAACGAAAAAACCGCCCGGTCATCGGGCGGTTTTCTCTGGAAAATGGGCGCGAGGGAACATGTTCGATGGTTTGAACAGACCCGCAATGGCGCATGACTCGACAACTATTGATGTACAACGATAAAGATGAAGCAGGCTTAATTCAGAATGGCCTTGTAAGCGTCGTTACCTTTTGCAAGTGTGGCTGCCAGTCCCTCTATTGGATTAAAGGGATGGTCTGCTACTGTTCCGAATGCAACTGTTTCACCGTTATGAATGACAGAGCGTTCATTTGCCGTATGCTCCGATATCTTCGTGTACGACAACGTGCGCATCTTCACAAAGTCACCGTCGTGCATGACCATACTCTGGTGAAGTTTGCTGATGTCCATCGGTGACAGATTGAGTGTTTTGGTCAGTTTCGCTCCCCACCGGGTGAGACAAACTTCCGCATAATGCCTGACCAGTTTGCCGGGCTCGTTCAGCGCACCGGGACCCGACTCGCCGCTTAGAGAAGCATTGCCCACCAGTGTTGCGTGTCTTCCCGCCATTGGAAAGATACTCACTTGAGTCGAGGGAGCGGTTTTCGGAATCACACAGGCGAATCCTTTGGAGCGTTCATCGCGCGCATAAAAAGCGACATACCGCTTCACATTGCTGCTTAAAGAAACCTTTTCAAGCTGAGTGTTCAGCGGGCCTGGAACAGGGTCTACCGCGAAAATATTAACGGGAATCTTCCTAAGCACAGGATCGGCCAGCAAGGCGTTCGCGAGCATATGGCAGCTCACGCCGCCGCGGCTCCAGCCCACCAGGTTGATCTGAGTAGGGATAATACCGCCCTTGCGGTGCGTCTTGATGATCTGTTCTTGCAGCTGCTGCTGGCTGACTTTGCGGTTGCCAAAGTCATAATGTCGCCACAGCCAGGAGTCGCTTTCTTCGACCTTGTGAACGGGTAATCCGGCATTTTTTAACCGAACATATTCCGCTTCAGTCAGCTTGGTTCGCTGCCAGTCAAATTTCCCTTTCACGATATTGACCGCGTGTTGCACGTTTTCATGCCAGCCTTTACCGAACAAGGTCCCTGTCCAGCCATAACTCTTGGGCTCGGTGAATAGTTCGTCAGCCTGCAGGTTGCCGCTGCCGGGGCCGTCCACCACGATCCAGTCGGCGAATTCGCGGCTGCCCATGTTGTTGGCAAGCGTGGAAATCAGTTCGCCGTTCCAATAGTTGTCGTGAAGCGTGTCATATTTCGTGGAGCCTGTTCCACAAAAGAAAATCGTAAATACCGTCATGTTTCTAACCTCATTGGTTTGTAGGAGTCATGAGGTTAGATTAATTAATAAGGCGGTTGTGGGTGGACTGTGTTACTTGATGTTGAGCCCCGTTTAACTATGTCCACTCTGTTTCAATTAGTTGCCTGATATGTCCGCGCCGCCTCGCAGTACTGTTCCTGCGCCAACGTGTTCTTCTCGTCTTTGTCCTTGGCAACGCGTTTGGTCCAGTCACTGCACATGTCTTTGAAGAAAGGAGTAGCGGCGCGCCGGCATTCACGGTATTCGACGCTGTCGCTTTTAAAGTTCATGCACACGCTGCTGTTGTCGATGTGGTTGTTGTAGATGCGATAGCGCGCTTCATAGCGGTTGCGGCCATCTATTTCCCGGATGAATACCCCTGCGACCTCGTAACGGCGGCCGGTATCGACTTTGGGCTTGGTAGCAGAGGATTTGTATTGCGCCATGTAGCGTTCAGAGACCATGCCTTGAGGGCGTGGGGCGTTATAGTCCGTCGGCTGCACTTCGCCAAAGCGGCAGTTGATCACATCGCGATCAATCACGTTGCCGTCTTTCAGGCAGTTATTCAGCGGCTGGGTGGTGGCGGGTGGCGCTGTTTCAAGTTTGGGCGCGACATACACGACTTGCTCGGTTGTGCGTAAGTCGGCCGTCGATATAACCGATGCGGACGCCTCCTGGGGTTCGGCTGGCGTGGGCGCGATGGCGATCTTCGATGGTTTCTGCGTGTGAAACATCTGGACGACGAGATAGATGATCGCCGCCAGCAGTGCCAGACAAATGATGATGCTGCTGAAAGGCCAATTGGTCTTTGAGGGTGGGACTTTTCGTTTTGCTGGGTGGGAACCGAGCACGACATCGAACTGATCCGGTGCCAGACGCTGTATGACGGTGAGTCCGTCATCCTTTGGTGGTGGGGTGGGCTGCATTGCCTCTCCTTGGCATATCGCGTATTTCGGGCTGTGCTCTGAACAGGGTGAAGGGACGACATAAAACGTAACATGGGTGGTGGCGAGGTTATATGCCGCGATGTTGTTTTGCTAGTACAGCGTATCGATGCCGCGTCAGAGAGGTATCCTGATCGGCATTTCTGTAACGGTTTCGGTGTACTGCGCCCAAACCCACCGCGCTAAGGTTGCTCACCTTTGCGACGGTCCATGGAGTGGCGGCTATGCATCAAACCCTTGAACAGGTTTTCGGTTATCGGCAGTTTCGTGCCGGACAAGAGGCCGCGATCAGCGCGGTGCTGGCGGGACGTTCTGCGGCCGCGATCTTCCCCACAGGCTCGGGCAAGTCGCTGTGTTATCAATTGCCGGCGTTGCTGCTCCCACACCTGACGCTCGTGGTGTCACCGCTGCTGGCGCTGATTCAGGACCAGTTGGCTTTTTTGCAGCGTCATGGTATTGCGGCCGCGAGTATCGATTCGGCGCAGAGTCGCGATGAGGTCGCGGACGTGATGTCGCGTGCCCGGTCGGGTGAGCTGAAAATCCTTATGATCTCGGTCGAGCGCCTGAAGAACGAGCGTTTCAGGCACTTCATCTCGCAAGTGCCTATCTCGTTGCTGGTGGTTGACGAAGCGCACTGCATTTCGGAGTGGGGGCATAACTTTCGGCCCGACTACCTTAAGCTTCCGGACTACCAACGCGAGTTCAAGATCCCCCAGGCGTTGCTGCTGACCGCCACCGCTACGCCACACGTCATCGACGACATGCAAAGCAAATTCGCCATTGCCCCCGACGACGTGGTGTCGACAGGCTTTTATCGAGCCAATCTGACGTTACGGGTCGAGCCGACCCCGGGCCGCGACAAACGCCGTCGTCTGGTGCAATGGCTTGGAGAACGCGCAGGGCAGCCGAGCATCGTCTACGTCACGCTGCAAAAAACAGCGGAATTCGTCGCCGCTCATCTGGCACAAAACGGCATTCCGGCGCACGCCTATCATGCCGGACTGCCTCACGATAAGCGTGAGTCCATCCAACGGCAGTTCATGGACGGTCGGCTGAACTGCATCGTCGCCACCATCGCCTTCGGCATGGGCATCGACAAGAGCGATATCCGCAACGTCGTGCATTTCGACCTGCCCAAATCCATTGAAAACTACAGTCAGGAAATCGGAAGGGCGGGGCGCGATGGTGCCGGCTCGGAGTGCCTGGTGCTAGCTAATCGTGACAGCCTGAATGTGCTGGAGAACTTCGTGTACGGCGACACGCCGGAGCGCGAAGGTATTGCTCGGGTGCTGGATGACCTGCTCAGTGCGCGTCACGACGGGCAATGGGAGTTCTTGCCGCTGCCGCTCTCGGAGATGAGCAATATTCGCCAGTTGCCGCTCAAGACCCTCCTGGTGCAACTGGAGCTGCGAGGCATCATCGCGCCGCGTTATTCCTACTTCGCTGAATACCGTTTCAAGTACCTGATCGAACCGCACGAGCTCGTGGCGCGCTTTCAGGGCGAGCGGCAGCAGTTTGTGCAGGCTCTGGTCGAAACCTCCAGTCGCGCCCGCACGTGGGCCACGGTCAATTTCGACGCGATGTATCAGCAGTATCACGCCGAGCGCTCACGCGTCGTCACAGCGCTGGACTTCTTTCAGGAAAAGGGCTGGATCGAGCTGGAGAGCAAACAGATGACCGAGGTGTACAGCCTGTTGGTCAGCGATTTCGATGCAAAGGCACTGAGCGAAGAACTGCATGATTATTTCGTGCACCACGAAACGACCGAAGTGGCGCGCATCCACGCCATGCTGGATCTGTTTGCCAGTGAGCAGTGCTTAAGCCATCGTCTGGCGCAGTATTTCGGCGACGCCCAGGCGCCCGAACGCTGCGGACATTGTTCGGTGTGTGCCGGTCAGGTGGCTCGCTTGCCCGAGCCTCCGGCACTGATGCCGCTGGAGCAACAAAACTTCGAGGCGTTGTGTGGCGATTTCATCGGCAAGCATCGCGGGGCGCGAGGCCATGATCCGAGCGCTGAATGCTTGACCCGGTTTCTTTGCGGTATCAGCGTGCCGCAGTTCACCAGGCTCAAGGCAAGAACTATCGCCGGGTTTGCGGTGCTCGAGGACTATCCCTATGCCGCAGTGCGGGATTGGGTGCTGAGCCGCTGATGGATGTTAAAGCCGTTTCCGCAGAATTCATCGACAGTAAGGAGAGACTGAATGCCCCAACCGATGCCGCAACGTGCCGACTACCGCCATTTCCAGGCCATCACCACGCGCTGGCATGACAACGACATTTATGGGCACGTGAATAACGTCACTTACTACAGCTTCTTCGACAGTGCTGTGAACCGTTATCTGATCGAGCGAGGCGGGCTGGATATACATGAGGGGGCGGTTGTCGGGTTTGTGGTGAGCTCATCGTGCGACTACTTTGCGTCGATCGCGTATCCAGACCTGATCGAGGTGGGTTTGCGTGTGGGCAAGTTGGGCAACAGTTCGGTGCAATACGAGCTGGCCGTCTTCAAGGCAGGCGAGGATGAGGCCAGTGCGGCGGGGCGGTTCGTGCATGTGTTCGTGGATCGCGCATCGAATCAACCGGTGCCGATCCCTGACGGATTGCGTGAAGCGATGGAACAACTGGTCGCCTGAAACGAAAACCGGCCGCAAGGAGGCGGCCGGTGTGCAAGCGATATTGCGCTGAATATCAGCGATGACGCCAGCCGCGATGACGGCCGTGATCGTGATGACGGGGGCCATGACCATGGCGGTAATCACGACGGTCGCCACGGTAGCCACGGCGGTAATCGTCGTCACGACGGCTTTGCTCGCCCATATAGTTACCCAGCGCGCCGCCAGCGCCACCGCCTGCTGCCGCGCCGACCAGGCTGCCGGTGCTGCCGCCGACGCTTCGGCCGATGACGTTACCGCCTGCTGCGCCAAGGCCACCGCCGATGGCTGCTTCGGTACGGTTGTGACGGTTTGCACCGACTGCACCACCCGCCGCGCCACCAAGTCCCGCGCCAATCGCGGATCCGGTGCTGCCGCCGATTTGCTGGCCAACAACCGAACCCAGTACCCCACCCAATGCGCCGCCCACACCGGCCGTCACGTTGTCGCCAGCAGAGGCGAAACCGGTGGCCAGGGAGAGGGACAACAACAGAATCGAGGAATACTTCATATATGGATGCTCATAGGGATGACGACGCGATCCTGCAATTATGAAGAAAATGTCACAATCGAAATCCGACGAATAACACGAGTTGTATACAAATCACTAAGTTATTGTTTTCAGTCGGGAACTTATGGCCATTTGACCAGTCTGACGTTACTTCACAAAGGCCCGAATCACGCGATTCGGGCCTTTTTTTGTCGTCTCTGGGTGCTTAGATAATCCGAGCCGTTTCGCTGTACCGCTCCAGCTTGATGGCCACGAATTTCGACGTGGGTGTGTGGCTACCGTCGCCCACGCTTTCCAGCGGCACCAAGGGGTTGACCTCCGGGTAGTAGGCTGCGGCCTGGCCGGCGGGAATATCGAAAGGCAGCAACGTGAAGCCTTTGACCCGGCGTTCGATCTCATCGCCCCAGATCGACACGATGTCCGCTTTCTGACCTGGGACGAAGCCCAGACGAACGATGTCGGCTTCGTTGAGGAAGAGCACGTCACGCTGGCCTTTCACGCCGCGATAACGGTCGTCCAGGCCATAGATGGTGGTGTTGTACTGATCATGGGAACGCATGGATTGCATGATCAGGTCCGGCACGATGCCTGTCCCCCGGATGCTTTCGTGGAGCAGGTCGCTCGGCAACAGGTTGGACTTGAAGTTGGCGCGCGCACTCGGCGTGTTCCACTTGCGTGAACCCGCAGTGTTGCCCAGGTAGAAACCGCCCGGGTTCTTGATCTTCTCATTGAAGTCCTTGAACGCCGGAATGGTGTCCGCGATCAGGTCGCGAATGCGGCTGTAATCTTCCACCAGCCACAGCCAGTCCACCGGTTGCTTGCCGAGCGTCGCGTTGGCGATGCCGGCCAGAATCGCTGGCTCCGAACGCATGTGACGGGACAGCGGCTTGAGCTGGCCGTTGGAGGCGTGAACCATGCTGAAGGAGTCTTCCACGGTCACCGCTTGCGGGCCCTCGGCCTGGATGTCGATGTCGGTGCGACCGAAGCACGGCAGTATCAGCGCTTCCTTGCCGTGGGTCAGATGACTGCGATTGAGCTTGGTGCTGATCTGCACGGTCAGGTCGCAATTGCGCAGTGCTTCAAAGGTGCGTGGGCTGTCTGGGGTGGCTTGGGCGAAGTTGCCGCCCAGGCCAATGAAGACTTTCGAGCGGCCTTCGAGCATGGCGTGAATCGCTTCGACGACGTTGTGGCCGTTCTCGCGAGGCACTTTGAACTGGAAACGTTTTTCCAGGGCATCCAGGAAGAACGCCGGTGGGCGCTCGTTGATGCCCATGGTGCGGTCGCCCTGCACGTTACTGTGGCCGCGCACCGGGCACAGCCCCGCGCCCGGTTTGCCGATGTTGCCGCGCAGCAGCATCAGGTTGGCGACTTCCTGAATGGTCGGCACCGAGTGACGATGTTGGGTGATGCCCATCGCCCAGCACATGATCACGTTCTTGCCTTTGGCGTACATGCGCGCAGCGCGTTCAATGTCCTCCAGCGGCAAGCCGGACTGCTCGATGATGAACTCCCAGGAGGTCTCGTCGACTTTCGCCAGGTAATCCAGCACACCGTTGGTGTGTTCATTGATGAATGCGTGATCGAACATGGCCGGTTCGCCCTTGGCCTGTGCTTCGCGTTCCCATTGCAGCAGAAACTTGGCCATGCCCCGCAGCAGCGCCATGTCGCCACCCAGTGCCGGGCGGAAGTAAGCGGTGTTGGTCGGTTCGGAGCCGTTGCTGAGCATTTCCAGCGGGTGTTGCGGGTGCTGGAAGCGTTCCAGGCCACGCTCTTTCAACGGGTTGACGCACACTACCTGGGCACCGCGTTGAACGGCTTCACGCAGGGGTTCGAGCATGCGCGGGTGGTTGGTGCCCGGGTTCTGACCCAATACGAAAATCGCGTCGGCATGTTCGAAGTCGTCGAAGGTCACCGTGCCTTTGCCGACGCCCACGCTTTGAGACAGGGCAACGCCGCTGGCTTCGTGGCACATGTTCGAGCAGTCCGGAAAGTTGTTGGTGCCATAGGCGCGCACGAACAGCTGGTACAGGTACGCCGCTTCGTTGCTGGCCCGACCCGAGGTGTAGAACTCGGCCATGTTCGGGCTTGGCAGGTTGTTGAGGTGTCTGGCGATCAGCGCGAACGCATCGTCCCAGGCGATCGGCTTATAGCGATCGGAGTCGGCGTCATACACCATCGGCTCGGTCAGACGACCCTGGTATTCCAGCCAGTAGTCACTTTGTTCCAGCAGGGAACTGACGCTGTAACGGGCGAAGAACGACGGATCGACGCGGCGCTTGGTGGCTTCCCAGTTGACCGCCTTGGCGCCGTTTTCGCAGAACTTGACCATGCCGCTTTCCGGCGAGTCACCCCAGGCGCAGCCCGGGCAGTCGAAGCCGCCGTTCTGGTTGGTCTTGAGCATCGCGCGCAAATTCTTCAGCGCGTTGTCGCTGGTCAGCCAGGCTTGTGTAACGCTGATCAGCGCGCCCCATCCACCGGCCGGACCCTTGTAGGGCTTGTAGCGCGGAACGGGGGTTTTGTCGGCTTGTTTGTGCATGCTCACGCTTTTTTCTCCAAGGCAGGGCTGTAGACCCGCGGCGCACTGTGTTTAGGCAGATGAATGAGGTTGAGGTTGTGACGGCGGGCCCATTGCAGCGCCAGGCCCGTGGGCGAGGACAGGCTGACCAGGGTTTGTATGCCGGCACGCAGGACTTTCTGAATCAGTTCGAGGCTGCAGCGGCTGGTCACGATCGCCAGACCGCCCGAGGTCGGGATGCTCTGGCGAATCAAGGCGCCGATCAGCTTGTCGAGTGCGTTGTGGCGGCCAATGTCTTCGCGGCCCATCAGCAATTCGCCCTGATCGTTCATGAACATCGCCGCATGGACGGCACCGCAGTGTTCGCCCAGCGGTTGAAATTCGCTCATGCGCTCACGCAGGCCTTTCAGCCATTCGGCGGGCGGCAACGGCGCGCCGGGCAGGACATTCAGTTCGGGCAGGGCCTGCTCCACGGCTTCCACGCCACACAGCCCGCAGCCGCTGGTGCCTGCCAGTTGTCGACGCTGGGTCTTGAGGTTCCAGAAGGCGCGACTGGCAATTTCGACTTCTGCGGTTTGCGCAGAGCCGCAGCCGCCCAGCTTGATGTCGTAAATCTCGTCAGGGGATTCGATGATGCCGCTGCCGATACTGAAGCCGACAATGAAGTCCTCCAGATCGGTGGGCGTCACCAGCATCACGGCCTGGCTGATGCCGTTATAGGCAATGGCCAACGCCACTTCTTCGGCGAGCACGTTAGGTTCGCAGGTGTCGTGTTCCAGGTTCGAGTAGCTGTAAGACTGGCTTGCGGCAGGCGCGGGCAGTTGTTTTGCGGGCGCCGTGCTCTCCGTGTGCTTGGAATGCATCGGGAAGTACCGGCAGAGTTTTCAGACCCTAAGCCTAGGCCTCTGGTCGGATAACGTCTAATCGCTAGTACTGATGCCCTGATAGATGACGTCGATCAAGATGGCTCGATCATTTTCTGATAGAGGCCAAAGCAGGCCTCGGCCAAGGCTGAACGCGGTGCGGCGCGGCGCATGATCAGTCCGAGACGGGCGAGTGTCTGGGCCTGCTCAATGGGTTGCAGGCGCAGATGCTCGGTCAGCGTTTCCAGTCCGCCGTCCAGCGGCATGATCGCGCAACAGAACCCGCCGTAAACCGCTTGCAGCAGTTGATGCACCGCGTCGGTCTGGATCAGCGGTTGAGGCTGTAGCCCGCGGCTGTGGAAGTTGTGGTCGATGGACTGGCGAAAGTGCATGCCGCTGGTCAGCAGCCCGAGCGGCAGTTCGATCAGGCTTTCCCAGCTCAAAGGCTCGTCGCCAAAGCTGAAATGGCGCTGGTCGTACATCAGGCCCATGCGGGTTTCAGCCAGCTCGTGGGAATCGAAGCGTTCCGTGTCGAGGCGATCCAGGTACGAGACGCCCAGGTCCAGCCGATTGCTCGCCAGTTGATCGAGGATCTGCTCGGAGCTGAGTGAGGACAGTTCAAAGCGCATGTTCGGGTGAGCAGCGTGCAGGCGCTGCAGCAAGGGCAACGGGTCGAAGTTCGACAGCGGAACCACGCCCAGACGCAACGTACCGACCAGGTGCCCGCGACAGGCGGCGGCTTCGGCTTGCAGGCCGTCATAGGCCGCCAATACGGTGCGTGCCCAGGCCAATACGCGCTCACCCGGCGCCGTAAACCCTTCGAATCGCTGGCCCCGATTGACCAATGGCAGGTCCAGCTCCTCTTCGAGGCTGCGCAAACGCATGGACAGCGTGGGTTGCGTGATATGGCAACGCGCAGCCGCCTGCCCGAAGTGACGGGTTTCGTCGAGGGCGATCAGGAATTTCAGCTGTTTGATGTCCATTGTCACTCCGCAAGGCACAGGGCAGGCCCGGCGATTCTAGCGCGACAGGATGACGCATGGGACGTTGAGCGCCGAAGGGGTCATTGGTCGGATGCCTGGAGCGGTTTGCGCGACACGGCTATGGTTGGAGTTCGGATATCACAAAAAACGCAGGGAGAACGGGTTATGAGCCTTTTAAGTTTCGTCAAAGAAGCAGGTGAAAAACTCATCGACCTTCTTACGCCGGGCAACGCGAATGCTGGCGAGCAGTTGAAGGAGCACATCGCAAAAGTCGGTCTTGGAAACCCAAACGTTCAGGCGACGGTGGAGGGCGACAAGGTCACGCTGACGGGCGAGGTAGCCAGTCAGGAAGAGAAGGAAAAAATCATTCTCGCCGCCGGCAATATCGAGGGTGTCGGGAGTGTGGATGATCAGATGACTGTCACCGGACCGGCCATCGCTGCGGCCAGATTCGTCGTCGTCAAAAAGGGTGACACGCTGAGTGCGATTTCGTTGGCGGTCTATGGCCACGCGAACCAGTACAACAAGATCTTCGAAGCGAACAAGCCGATGTTGTCGCACCCGGACAAGATTTATCCAGGACAGACCTTGCGCATTCCGGAGTGAGGATTATCGTCGCCTGAATGTACGTCTTCGCGGGCAAGCGCGCTCCTACAAAGGACTGCGATCTCTGTAGGAGCGCGCTTGCCCGCGATGGCGTCGGTCCATTTGATAAAAATCTACAGCCCTGCAATCAACTCCCGATAATCCTCCAGCGCCGCAAACTCCTCCGTATCCTTGGGCCCTTTCTTGCTGTCGGGCTCACGTACCGCGAGCAAATGTCTGACTCCGAAATGTCCCGCGCTGCGCAGGATCGGCAAGGTATCGTCGATGAACAGGCTGCGTGCGGGATCAAACGCGATGTCGGCGTGCAGGGCATCCCAGAACTGCGGGTTTTCCTTGGGGTAACCGTAGTCGTGAGAGCTGATCAACCGCTCGAAATAAGGCGCCAGTTGCAGACGCTCCATTTTCAACGAGAGTGAGTCGCGGTGGGCGTTGGTGATCATGATCACGCGCTTGCCGGCCTGTTTCACGGCGGCCAGGAACGTCTCGGCATCCGGGCGCAAGGCGATCAAGTGCGCGATTTCGACCTTCAGGTCTTTCACCGAGAGTTTCAGCTCTGCGCTCCAGAAGTCCGTGCAATACCAGTTCAGCGTGCCGGCGTTTTTCTCGAACAGCGGCATCAATTCCATGTGCGCCATGGCGCGGCTGACACCGTGCAGTTCGGCATAGCGTTGGGGCAGGTGCTCCAGCCAGAAATGGTTGTCGAAGTGCAGATCGAGCAGCGTTCCGTCCATATCCAGCAGAACGGTGTCGATGTCGCGCCAGGGCAAAGAAGGCATACGGGTCTCTCGGCGATGAAGAAGTCACTGGGCTTTCCGACAAAGACATTCGGAAAAGCCACGGTATAGTACCCCGTCTACGCCAAGGAGCTCGTCATGCGCCAGAAACCCACCGTACTTGCCCGCGAAATCGTCGCAAGCAGCCGTCTGTTCCGCGTTGAAGAAGTGCAGTTGCGCTTTTCCAACGGCGTGGAGCGTGTGTATGAGCGTCTGGTCGGACGCGGCAATGGCTATGGCGCGGTGATGATCGTCGCGATGCTCGATGCCGAACACGCGGTGTTGGTGGAAGAGTATTGCGGCGGCACGGACGAGTATGAGTTGTCCCTGCCCAAAGGCCTCGTCGAGCCCGGCGAAGATGTGCTGGCAGCTGCCAACCGTGAACTCAAGGAGGAGGCCGGTTATGGGGCACGCCAGCTTGAACACCTGACGGAGCTGTCGCTGTCGCCCGGCTACATGAGCCAGAAGATCCAGGTGGTGCTGGCGACCGACCTGTATGAAGAGCGTTTGCCGGGCGATGAGCCTGAGCCGATGCGAGTGGACAAGATCAACTTGCGCGAGCTTTCCAGCCTCGTTCAACACCCTCAATTTTCGGAAGGCCGGGCCCTGGCCGCGCTGTATCTGGCACGTGACCTGTTGACTCAGCGCGGAGCATTCCAGCCATGACCGACGTATTTACAGACCTCCCGCACCCATTGCTCGCACCGGTGATCGACCTGTGTCGCCGCGCCGGGGAAGCCATCCTGCCGTTCTGGCGCTCGGGCGTTGAGGTCACAGCAAAGTCAGACGACTCGCCTGTCACGGCGGCTGACATTGCGGCTCACGAGCTGCTGGTTGCAGGTTTGAAGGCGCTGGACCCAAGTATTCACATCCTGTCTGAAGAGGACGCCAACATTCCGCTGAGCGAACGCAGTCAATGGCGGCGCTGGTGGCTGGTCGACCCTCTGGACGGCACCAAGGAGTTCATTTCCGGCAGCGAAGAGTTCACCGTCAACGTCGCGCTGATCGAAAACGGTCGTGTGGTGTTCGGCGTGGTGTCGATGCCGACCAATAATCGCTGTTACTTCGGTGGGGCGGGTCTGGGTGCGTGGCGCAGTGACGATGCTGCTCACATCATGCCGATCAGCGTTCGCAGCGCACCGGCAACTGACAAGTCGTTCACGGTGGTGGCCAGTCGTCGTCATTCAAGCCCGGAGCAGGAAAAACTGCTCGCCGGATTGTCCGCAGTGGTGGGTGAATTGCAACTGACCAACATCGGCAGTTCGTTGAAGTTTTGCCTGTTGGCCGAGGGGGCTGCCGATTGCTATCCCCGTCTGGCGCCGACTTCGCAGTGGGACACGGCCGCCGCGCAAGGCGTGCTGGAAGGCGCGGGTGGCGTGGTGCTGAATCTGGCCGGCGAAACGTTTGACTATCCGGCGCGGGAATCGCTGCTTAATGGGTTCTTTCTGGCGCTGCCGGCCGAGGCCACTTGGCGTGATGCGTTGATTGATCTAGCCAAGGCGTAAGCGGCAATGGCGGTGCATCAGGCTGATCGCGTTGGTAGGGTTTACTGCCGCTTCGCGCCAGATCGCGGGACAAGCCACGCTCCTACCGTCTCGGCGAAAATTGAAGCGGGCGGTGTACCGTTGGATCGCAATCCTGGGGCCATCGCGACTCTGCTTCTGCCCGGAGGGCGTGGGAGCGTGGCTTGTCCCGCGATCTGGCGCGAAGCGGCAGCAAAAGAGGCAGTCGCGATCATCCAGAAATACCGCAATTGCCGGATTGGCGACTGCTTCGCAGCCGATCGCGGGCAAGCGCGCTCCTACAGGGGCGGTGACCTACGTCTGGTTTTAGTGGTGCAGCACGTATTGCCCCACGAACTCCACTGCTGAATCTTCCGAGCCTTCGGCGACGATCCGGGTATTCAACGCCAGCCGCGCACGACCGCGGCGTTGGTACATCCTCAGGAACTTGTCCCAGGTCGCCTCATCCGGCGCATCGCAGATCGCCACGCCGTCGCGTTTGACGGGCAGGGGATAGCTGATCTGACCTTCATGAATGACGATGTGGCCGTCGTCGATCCCGGCTTCCTTCAAGCGCAGATACAACCAGCCCCAACCTGCCAGCACGGCGCCGCAATACAGGCTGCCACCAAACAGCGTGCTCTTGTGGTTGATGTTGGGCTCAAGCGGCAGGTGCAGGCGCAGCGAGCGGTCGTGCCAGCTGACGACCTTGATGCCCATGTCGCGGGTCAGGGGAATGTCCTGATGCAGGACGTCTTCCAGCATTTGCGAGGTTGAGTCATTCGTTGTCATCGGAACCACCCCCGCTGAAATTCAGGCCATGTTTGCGGAGTTTGTCGTGCAGGGTTTTGCGGGGCACACCGAGCGCTTCAGCGAGGCTGCGGACCGAACTGTGAGGACGTGTGAGTTCAGCGGCGATCAGCGCGCGCTCGAAGGCTTCGACCTGTTCGCTGAGGCCGCCGCTCGACGACGGCATGTTCGCGTGGGCGGCGCCTTCCAGTTCCAGTTCGAGGCCCAGCGCGAAACGTTCGGCGGCGTTCTGAAGTTCACGCACGTTGCCTGGCCACGTGTGGCGCAGCAGCATCGCCCGATGGCCGGGCTGCAGTTCATGGCGAGGCAGCCCATGGCGCAGGCTCGCGGCGTCGGCGAAGTGCTGGAACAGCACCAGCGCATCCTCGCCACGCTCGCGTAGCGGAGGAATGCGCAATGGCGCCACGTTCAACCGGTAATACAAGTCGGCGCGAAACCGGCCCTGATCGGCCGCGTGACGCAGATCTTCCTTGGTCGCCGCGATGACCCGGATATCCAGCGGAATCTGCTGGTTTCCGCCCAGACGCTCCACGACACGCTCCTGCAACAGGCGCAGCAGTTTGACCTGCACGTCCATGCTCATGCTCTCGATCTCATCGAGAAACAGCGTGCCGCCGTTGGCGAACTCGAACTTGCCGATGCGCCGCTTTTGCGCGCCCGTGAACGCGCCGGGTTCGTGCCCGAACAGCTCGCTCTCCACGACCGATTCCGCCAGCGCGCCGGCATTGATGGCCACGAACGGCCCGGCCCGGCGATTGGACAGATCATGCAGTGCGCGGGCAACGACTTCCTTGCCTGCGCCGGTTTCGCCCAGAATCAACACGTCGGCTTTGGTCGCCGCCAGTGCGCCAATCTGATCGCGCAAGCGCTGGATCGGGGCCGATAACCCGACCAGACGCGTGCTCAATTGCTGACGATCACTGAGTTCAAGGCGCAGGCTTCGGTTGTCCAGCACCAGTTGGCGCAGCGCCAGGGCACGTCGCACGCTATCAAGCAACGCATCGCTGGCGAACGGTTTTTCAAGGAAATCGTAAGCGCCCGCGCGCATGGCCTGTACCGCCAGCGGCACATCGCCGTGACCGGTGATCAACAGCACCGGCAATTCAGGGTCTTGAGCGTGCAACTGGTTCAGCAGTTCGAGCCCGTCGATGCCGGGCATGCGGATATCGCTGACGATCACACCCGGCCAGTCGCGCTCGATGCGTGCCTGCAGACCGGTGGCGTCGCTCAATGGAAGGATTTTCAGTCCGGCCAGATCCAGTGTCTGGCTCAGCGCCTGACGCAGATGCGGGTCGTCGTCGATCAGCACAACCTGAATCCGGCTGTCGATGGCGGTGTCCGTGGTCATGCAGATAGGTCCTCTGGCGGTTGAAGATTGACCCCTGAGGCGCCTGTGCGCATTCGCAGCGTCAACAGGGCGCCGCCTTCGGGGTGATTGGCGAACAGCAGTTCGCCGCCCAGGGCGCGCATCAGGGTATCGCAGATCGCCAGGCCAAGGCCCAACCCTTGCGTGCGGGTCTTGGTGGTGAAAAACGGTTCGCGTGCATGCTCCAGCGCCTCACGTGAGAAGCCCGGTCCGTTGTCGCGAATGTACAGATTGACGCCCTCGGCGTTGTGTTCGGCACTGATCCACAATTTGCGCGGCGGGCCTTTTTCGGTCAGTGCATCCAGTGCGTTCGCCAGCAGGTTGCCCAGTACCTGGCGCAACCGTGTTTCGCCCGCCTGAACCCACAGCGTGGCGTCCGGAAGGTCGCGAATCAGCTCGACCTCCATCGCCCTGCGACGCTTGGCGAGCAGGGCCAGCGCATCGTCCAGGGCCGGTTGCAGCGCCACGCTCTCCGGCGCATGGCGATCACGACGGGCGAAGGCACGCAGGTGCGCGATGATCGACGCCATGCGTCCGGTCAGTTCGCTGATCAGCTTGAGATTGCCCCGTGCGTCATCGATGCGCTGATGATCGAGCAAGACTTCGGCGTTTTCGGCGTAACTGCGGATGGCCGCGAGCGGCTGATTGAGCTCATGGCTGATGCTGGCCGACATGGTGCCCAGCGCTGACAATTTCCCGGCCTGAACCAGTTCGTCCTGTGCGCGGAACAGTTCCTGCTGCGCATGTTCACGCTCCAGCACTTCCTGGCGCAGCCGTCGGTTCAGCCCCTCCAGATCAGCCGTACGTTCGACCACCCGCACTTCCAGTTCCCGCCGCGCCTTGCCCTCGAAATTAATGCGGTCCAGGTAATGACGCCGCCGCTGCATCAGGATACCCAGCAACAGCATCACCACCAGCAAGGTGGCGCCGCCGACGGCGACGACAGTGCGCACCGGACGCGAAACCAGCACCTGAGGGGCCAGGATGCTGACGCTCCAGCCGGTTTCGTCGATGTGTTGCGTCTGGGTCAGCCAGCCATTGTCATCCAGCTGCAAGGGGCGCGGATCACGGGTCGGGTAGGGCTGGATGGCGACGATGGCCTGCTTCTCTTCCTCGCTGAGCGGGCGCGTCGCACGGAAACGCCAGTTCGGATTGGAGGTCAGGATCACCACGCCATTGTGGTCGGTGACCAACAGTTGTTCAGGCGTCTTGCCCCACAGGGTTTCGGTCAGGTCCAGGTCGACCTTGACCACCAACACACCAATGACAGTACTGCCCTCGCGCACGGCGGCGGCGAAGAAATAACCCCGTTTGGCTGACGTTGTGCCCAGGCCGAAGAAGCGCCCGAGGTTGCCCGCCATCGCGTTGCTGAAATAAGGTCGAAACGCAAAATTGCGCCCGACGAAGCTGTCGCGCTTGTCCCAGTTCGACGCGGCGAGCGTGTCGCCGTTGGGCGCCATCAGGTAAATGACTTCGGCACCGGTCTGCCGCGCGATGTTCATCAGCAACTGGTTAGCGTTGCTCTGGGCTGCGGCGTCCTGAGGGTTGGCCAGGGTCGCGCGCAGACCGGGCAGATCGCCAAGGATCTGCGGCAGGGTTTCGTAGCGGTGCAAGGTCCCCAGCAAGTTGGCGACGTACAGGTCCAGCGTCTGACGGTTCTGGCTCAGCAGTTCATTGCGGTAGTAGTGCTCCGCCAGGCGTTCGAGCGGCCACAGCAGTGGCGCCAGAATCAATGCCAGCAATGCGAGGCTGCGCCAACGAGGGCGACGAGGAAGAGAGGAACTGGTCATGAAATCGCCCGGTGGGTCCGTTGCGATGCCTGCGTGAGGTCTGCGGAACATGGTCGTCTGCGCCGGCCTCTTCGCGAGCAAGCTAACTCCCACAGAGGCGGATGTAGTAACGCCCTGTAGGAGTGAGCTTGCTCGCGAAGGCGTCAATTCAGACGATGCAGTGATTCAGACCGGGGCCGCTCAGCATCGAGTCAGCCCATTATGCCTACCGCTGCTGAGCTAAGCACTCCAGCATTGCTTCGTGCCAGTCTGGCTGGCTGACACCCCACTCACGTTGCAGACGACTGCAGTCAAGGCGGGAGTTGAGCGGACGTCTGGCCGGGGTCGGATAGGCGCTGGAAGGAATCGGCTCCAGGGTCGCGCAGGGTTTGCCTGCTTTGATCAGTTCCTGACCAATGGCTTGGGCAAAGCCGAACCAGGAGGTTTCGCCACTGGCGGTCAGGTGATAAACACCCCATTGACCTGGCTGGCCTTCTCGCCAGCGCTCGATCAGTGCGCGTGTGCTCTGCGCAATGGTGCCTGCCCAGGTCGGCGCGCCAATCTGATCGGCAACAATGGTCAGCTTTTCGCGCTCTTGCAGCAGGCGTTGCATGGTCAGCAGGAAGTTGCGACCGGTCAGCGAGTACACCCAACTGGTGCGCAGGATCAGTGCCTGCGCACCCGTCGCCGTGATTGCTTGTTCTCCGGCCAGTTTGCTGCTGCCGTAAACGCCCAAAGGGTTGGGCGTGTCCGTCTCCGTCCACAATCCGTCCTTGCTGCCATCGAAGACGTAATCGGTGGAGTAATGAATCAACGGAATGCCCAACCGCGACGCTTCCTCGGCGAACACACCAGGAGACGTCGCGTTGATGGCATAGGCCAGCTCAGGCTCGCTTTCAGCCTGATCGACAGCCGTGTGCGCGGCGGCGTTGATGATCAGGTCCGGCCGGATCTCGTCCACGGCAGGCCGGATCGACTCAGGGTGACCGAGATCCATCTGGTCGCGCCCCAGCACGATGAGTTCGCCAAGCCCTTTGAGGCTCTGCTGCAGTGCTTGAGACACCTGGCCGTGCTGGCCGCTGATCAAAATGCGCAGCGGTCGGCTCATGGAAACAGATCCGCGTCTTTGAGCAGCTTGCCGACTTGATCCTTGGCGGACAGCGTTGGCGGCTCGCTCAACCCCCAGTTGATGGCCAGCTCTGGATCGTCCCAGCGAATGCAGCGCTCGGCCGAGGGGGTGTAGTAGTCAGTGGTTTTGTAGAGAAATTCGGCGTAGTCGCTCAGTACGACGAAACCGTGAGCGAAACCCGGCGGAATCCACAGCTGCCTGGCGTTTTGCGCGGACAGCTCCAGGCCGAACCACTTGCCGAAATGCGGTGAACTGCGGCGGATATCGACCGCGATGTCGAGCACGCTGCCTGCGGTCACGCGCACGAGTTTGCCCTGGGCGTTTTCGATCTGATAATGCAGGCCCCGCAGCACGCCCTTTTGCGAGCGTGAGTGGTTGTCCTGCACGAACTGAGCGCTGATCCCGGTTTTTTCGGCAAACGTCCTGGCGTTAAAGCTTTCGTAGAAGAAGCCACGTTCATCACCGAATACCTTCGGTTCGAGGATGAGGACTTCAGGCAACTCGCTCTCGATCACATTCACTGGCTTTCCCCTGCAATTTTGAACAGGTACTGACCGTAGCCTGTCTTGCCGAAATAGTCAGCACGTGTCAGCAAGTGAGTCTTGTCGATCCAGCCATTCTGGTAGGCGATCTCTTCGAGGCACGCGACTTTGAGGCCTTGGCGATGTTCGATGGTCTGCACGTATTGCGAGGCATCCAGCAGGCTGTCGTGCGTCCCGGTGTCGAGCCAGGCAAAGCCCCGTCCGAAACGTTCGACGCGCAGATCGCCGCGTTTGAGATAAGCGTTGTTGACGTCGGTAATTTCAAGCTCGCCGCGTGGCGAAGGCTTGACGTCCTTGGCGATCCGCACGACTTCATTGTCGTAGAAGTACAGGCCGGTCACCGCGTAGCTGGACTTCGGTGACTTGGGTTTTTCCTCGATCGACAGCGCCTGGCCGTTCTCGTCGAAATCAACCACGCCGAACCGTTCTGGATCCTTGACCCAGTACCCGAATACCGTCGCACCGGATGGATGGCTCGCTGCGCGCTTGAGCTGATCGCTGAAGTGCTGACCGTGGAAGATGTTGTCGCCCAGGATCAGGCACACGGAGTCATCACCGATGAAGCTTTCGCCAATCAGGAATGCTTGCGCCAGGCCGTCCGGTTTGGGCTGCTCCGCGTAATGGAAGTGCACGCCGAACTGACTGCCATCGCCGAGCAGAGCCCGGTATTGGGGCAGGTCCAGCGGAGTGGAGATGATCAGGATGTCTTTGACGCCTGCCAGCATCAGCACCGAGATCGGGTAGTAGATCATCGGTTTGTCGTAGATCGGCAGCAGTTGCTTGGAGACGCCGAGCGTAATGGGGTGCAAGCGAGTGCCTGAGCCGCCCGCCAGTACAATTCCTTTAGTCATGCGATCAGATCCTTCACGTTGGTGCCCAGTCGTTCGCCCTGGTAGCTGCCGTCCTTCACGTGACGGCACCACTCCAGATTGTCGAGATACCACTGCACGGTTTTGCGCAGTCCTGATTCAAAGGTTTCTTCCGGCTTCCAGCCGAGCTCGCGCTCGATCTTGCTGGCGTCGATGGCGTAGCGCATGTCGTGGCCCGGACGGTCTGTCACGTAAGTGATGAGGTCCGCGTAGTGGGACACGCCCTTGCGCTGCTCCGGCGCCAGCTCTTCGAGCAACGCGCAGATGCCGCGCACCACGTCGATGTTTTTCTGCTCGTTGTGGCCACCGATGTTGTACGTCTCGCCGACCTTGCCCTCGGTCACGACCTTGAGCAATGCGCGGGCGTGGTCTTCCACGAACAACCAGTCACGCACTTGCAGGCCGTTGCCATAAACAGGCAGCGGTTTTCCGGCCAGTGCATTGAGGATGACCAACGGGATGAGTTTTTCCGGGAAGTGAAACGGCCCATAGTTGTTGGAGCAGTTGGTCACGACGACCGGCAAACCATAGGTACGTTGCCACGCACGGACCAGGTGGTCGGATGCTGCCTTGCTGGCGGAATACGGCGAGCTGGGGGCATACGGCGTGGTTTCGGTGAACAGATCATCGACGCCATGCAGGTCGCCGTACACTTCGTCGGTGGAGATGTGATGGAAGCGGAACGCAGTACGTTCGGCTTCCGGCAAGGTTTGCCAGTAGCCACGAGTCGCTTCCAGCAGGCTGTAGGTCCCGACGATGTTGGTCTGGATGAACTCGCCGGGTCCATCGATAGAGCGGTCTACGTGAGACTCGGCTGCCAAGTGCATGATCGCATCGGGCTTGAAGCGGGCGAGCACCTTACTGACGGCGGCCTGATCGACGATGTCCTGCTGCACGAATTCGTAACGGGTATTGGTGACGATACTCTGCAGTGATTCGAGGTTGCCTGCGTAGGTCAACTTGTCGAAATTCAGTACGTCGTGGTCGGTGTTGTTGATCAAATGGCGGATCAGCGCAGAACCGATAAAACCGGCGCCACCGGTGACAAGTATTCGCATGGCTAAACCTTCTTCCCTGGATGGACGACAAGATAACGAAGCATAGCTTGTGGCGGGTCGGTGACAGGCGCAAGGCACAAACCGCCCAGAGGCCATGAAATTAATTGATGGCCAGACCCTTGAAGCGTCATAAAACCGTCGCGACTGTTTCATTTGCTTAACGAATACGCTATCTGTCGGTCATTCCTTGAAATTCTTTACTCGCATGCTGCCGGGGTTGCTTATGCAGCCAGCAACTGGCGATAGTGCGCGTCCATCCTTGTCCTTGGGGCTTTCCAACATGCCGCTCGCCACCTTGATTCGTCGATCCAGTCTGCCTTGCCCGGAAATCAGCATGAATGACGCTGCCGAGTTGCTATCGACGCTTTATGGGCTGGCGGGCTCCTTGAAAGAGCTGGGCAGCCACCAGGACCGCAACTTTCTTGTCGATGGCGGCGACGGTCGGCGCTATGTGTTGAAGATCTGCCACGGTGACTACGCGACGGCCGAGCTGGACGCCCAACACGCAGCGTTGCGACACCTGGGCGGTCAGTCAAACGTTCGGGTTCCGGGCGTGATGAGCGCCCTGAACGGCCAGGATCTGTTGTCCGTGGAGGTCGACGGTCATCCCGTGCATGTACGTTTGCTGGAGTTTATCGAAGGTCAGTCGATGGCTCATGTCGAGCATCTGAGCCGGCACGTGATGGTCGGGTTGGCCGAGCTTTGCGCCCAGGTCGATGTGGCGTTGGCGAACTTCGAGCATCCGGGGCTTGAGCGCATCCTGCAGTGGGATCCGCGTCATGCGAGCGCACTGATCAAACATTTGCTGCCGGTGATCGACGACGCCGAGAAACGCGACTGTATCGCCGAGGCTGCGCAGCAGGCTCACGCGCATTTGCTGCCGCTGATCGCCGCGCTACCGGTGCAGGCGATCCACATGGATATCACCGAATACAACGTTGTCTGGGCGCGCGACGAACATGCCATGTGGCAGTTGCAGGGCTTGATCGACTTCGGTGATCTGGTGCGCACCTGGCGCATCGCCGATTTGTCGGTGACATGCGCCGCGTTGCTGCACCACGCCGAGGGCGATCCCTTGTACATCCTGCCCGCGATCAAGGCGTATCACGCCATCAACCCCCTGCAGCCGCAAGAGTTGCAAGCATTGTGGCCGCTGATCGTCGCGCGCTCCGCCGTACTGGTGCTCAGCAGCGAGCAGCAAGCCAGCATCGAGCCCGACAACACCTATATCCAGGCCAACCTTGCCAGCGAATGGAACATCTTTGACGTCGCGACCTCTGTGCCGATGGCGCTGATGGAGGCAGCGATTCTAGACGCCGTCGGCCTGCTTGAAGAGCCAGCCCCTGCAGGGCCCTGTTCGCCCCTATTGCCAAGCCTGAGCGGGCAGGCATTCACGATGGTGGACCTGGGCGTGCTCAGTGAGCATTTCGATGCGGGGAACTGGGAGCAAAGCGATATTGACGAGCAGTTGCTCAACGAGACCGCTCACGCACACGGCCTGGCGGCGAGCCGATACGGTGAATACCGGCTGTCGAGAACCCTGCCCGACAGCGCTCGTGAACCGGACACTTTTGCGCTGCATGTTGAAGTGATCATCCCTCATGGCACCGCTGTGCACGCCCCGTTCCATGGCTCGTTGCGCCACACCGCCGATGGTGCGCTGATGCTGGTGGGCGAGGAGTCCAACCTGCGTGTGTGGGGTGTGCGCTCGGATTTTGACTCCGGCGTGGAGTTTGCCGCCGGTGACGTGATCGGGCAGGGCGGTGGTTCGCTGATTGTGCAGTTGTGTTCGGAGCCGGACGTCAGCCCGCCATTGTTCTGTACACCCTCGCGCGCTGCAGCATGGCGCAGTCTGTGTCCATCGCCCCGGAGTCTGCTGGGCTTCGATTGCGACGCGCCGCCTTTGCAGGACGCCGCACACCTGCTCGCGCGCCGCGACGCCAGTTTTGCCCGCTCGCAGAAACACTATTACCAGGCGCCGCCGCAGATCGAGCGCGGCTGGCGCAACCATTTGATCGACATGCAGGGCCGCTCGTACCTGGACATGCTCAACAACGTAGCCGTGCTTGGGCACGGTCATCCTCGCATGGCGCAGGTGGCGGCCAGACAGTGGTCGCTGCTCAACACCAACTCGCGCTTCCATTATGCCGCCGTTGCCGAGTTCTCCGAGCGTCTGCTCAAGCTCGCGCCTGAGGGCATGGATCGGGTTTTTTTGGTCAACAGCGGGACCGAAGCGAACGATCTGGCGATTCGTCTGGCATGGGCCTACAGCGGCGGGCGAGATGTCCTGAGCGTGCTTGAGGCTTATCACGGCTGGTCGGTGGCGACCGACGCGATCTCGACGTCCATCGCAGACAACCCGCAAGCGCTCAGCACGCGTCCTGAATGGGTGCATCCGGTTGTGGCGCCGAACACCTACCGTGGCGAAGCGCGTGGGGAGGACAGCACACCGTTCTACCTGAAGAGCGTGGATGCACATCTGGCTCGACTGGCCGAACAGGGCCGTCAGCTCGCCGGATTCATTTGCGAGCCGGTGTACGGCAACGCGGGCGGCATTTCGCTGCCGCCGGGTTACTTGCAACAGGTGTATCAGAAGGTCCGCGCCCAGGGCGGCGTGTGCATCGCTGATGAAGTGCAGGTCGGGTACGGCCGCCTGGGCCATTACTTCTGGGGTTTTGAAGAGCAGGGCGTGGTGCCGGACATCATTACCATGGCCAAGGGCATGGGCAACGGGCATCCGCTGGGGGCAGTCATCACACGCAGGGAAATCGCCGAAGCGCTGGAAGCTGAGGGTTATTTCTTCTCGTCTTCTGGCGGCAGCCCGGTCAGCTGCCGGATCGGCATGGCGGTGCTGGACGTCATGGAAGAAGAACGGCTCTGGGAAAACACCCGTTTGGTCGGCGGTTACTTCAAGGAACGGCTGCTGGCGCTGATCGATAAACATCCACTGGTTGGCGCGGCTCATGGCTCCGGCTTCTATCTGGGACTTGAGCTGGTGCGCAATCGCGAGACGCTGGAGCCTGCTACGGAAGAAACCACCTACCTGTGCGAGCGTCTGCGCGAGCTGGGCATCTTCATGCAGCCCACCGGCGATTACCTGAATATCCTCAAGATCAAGCCGCCGATGGTTACCTCGCGACGCAGTGTCGACTTCTTTGTCGATCAGGTATCGAAGGTGTTGAGCGAGCTGGAGGGCTGACGGCGCTTTCTGTCGCTCATTGATGTGTGCGGGTGGGCAAGCTCACCCCACCATTCTGCAGCGGCAAGAACGCATAGGCCCAGATTAATATCGACTAAATTAGGGCCTCCTATCAGCTTTTAAGATTTTAAGGCTTCTAACACCGATTTTTATCGGCTATAAAGACGGCCCGATTGTCACCGCTCACCTTTCAGGGTGATATGGCGCATTGAAAACCCTCGACGGTTCACTGGAGTCCTGATTGTCATGACCACGCTCAAGAGCACACCGCGCGCCGATGGCTTCTACATGCCCGCTGAATGGGCGCCGCAAACCCAGACCTGGATGGTCTGGCCAGAGCGCCCTGACAACTGGCGTCTGGGCGGCAAGCCGGTGCAGACCGCGCACGTTGCCGTCGCCAAGGCGATCGCGCGTTTCGAGCCGGTGACCGTCGCTGTCTCGGCGGCACAGTTCGACAACGCCCGTGCCCGGCTGGACGTGCCGAATATCCGTGTCGTCGAGATCAGCAACAACGACGCCTGGGTGCGCGACACTGGCCCGACCTTTGTCATCAACGATCAGGGCGAAGTGCGCGGCGTGGACTGGGCGTTCAATGCCTGGGGTGGATTCGATGGCGGCCTGTATTCGCCGTGGAACCTGGATTCCGCCCTGGCCAGCAAAGTGCTGGAAATCGAACGTTGCCCGCGCTACGTCACTGAAGGCTTCGTGCTGGAAGGCGGGTCGATCCATGTTGACGGTGAAGGCACGCTGATCACCACGGAAGAATGCCTGCTCAATCGCAACCGCAATCCGCACTTGTCCCGTGAAGAAATCGAAGCCGTGCTGCGCGATCACTTGTCTGTCGAGAAGATCATCTGGTTGCCGGACGGTCTGTACAACGACGAAACCGACGGGCATGTGGATAACTTCTGCTGCTACGTGCGCCCGGGTGAAGTGCTGCTGGCCTGGACCGACGACCCGAAAGATCCCAACTTCCCCCGCTGCCAGGCGGCGATGGGCGTGCTGGAGAATGCTCGCGATGCCAAAGGGCGGCCGTTCGTCGTCCATAAGATGCCGATTCCCGGCCCGCTGTTCGCCACGGAAGAAGAGTGCGCTGGCGTTGATCAGGTGCACGGCAGCCAGGAGCGCAACCCTTCGGTGCGCCTCGCCGGTTCCTATGTGAACTTCCTGATCGTCAACGGCGGCATCATCGCGCCGAGTTTCAACGATCCGCTCGACGAAACCGCTCGCGAGATCCTTCAGCGTCTGTTCCCGGAGCATGAGGTGGTCATGGTGCCCGGCCGTGAGCTGCTGCTGGGCGGCGGTAATATTCACTGCCTGACCCAACAACAACCGGCGCCACACCGTCGCTGAGTTGGTTCGCTTCTTGCTGTCTTGAAAGCCCATCGGACGATGGGCTTTTTTGTGGGTAGCGTTTTCACCTTTACCTGGCGATACCGCGCGCAGGGCGTGCTAAATGGTTACCCCTTCCTCCGTCTGTAACAAAAGCTGGTTAGATTTCGCAGTTCAGGACACACGAGGTTATCCCTATGAACGCAGTGTATGAGTCACGTGTGACTCGAGGTTTGTCTGCCAGCAGTGAAGCACGGCAGATAATGGCGGACTGGTTACGGATAACCCAGGCTCCACGCCCACAGGAGCAGCAAAACCCAGACTACCGCGCGCTGCTGACTCAGCGTTATCCATGCGGCTTGATCAATGACGCCGAGATAGAAGCGCTGTTGGCCATACTTCACAACTGATGAGTTTGCCTCTCCCAGGTCTGGGGAGGCTCTGCGCGCGTCGTTTTGGCTTTCGTCAAATTGACACTCCTTTGGGCCGGGGATAGCATTCGCGCCTCCACCGCCTGTGGCCACGCGCCATGTACGTGCATCAGTAGTCCACTGCGATGATTTCGTGCGGGCTTCCGAAACTGCCATCAGATTCGGAAGACGCAATTACCTGCCCGGGTATTTGCCACAGCGCGCGATCAATCTGCTCAACAAGGACAACAAGATGAAACAGCGTATCGGCCTGCTCACTCTGGGCATCATCGCCGCCACTCACGCCATGGCGGACGGCCAGGCAGACGCCCAGGGCTTCGTCGAAGACAGCAGCCTGAAGGTCAATCTGCGCAACGCCTACATCAATCGCGACTACAAGAATGGCCCTGAAGACCGCTCTGAATGGGGTCAGGCGTTCATGGCCAACTATGCGTCCGGCTTCACCCAGGGCACCGTGGGTGTCGGTGTCGACGCGTTCGGTTTGTATGCTGTTCGTCTGGACGGTGGCAAGGGTAAGAGCGGCGCGGGCGGTATCGACTTTTTCAAACAGGGTGACAGCGGTAACGCCGCCGACGACCTGCAGCGTTTCGGCGGCGCGGTCAAATTCCGCGTGTCCAACACTGTCCTGAAGTACGGCGACATGATGCCCGAGCTGCCGGTGCTGAGTTACGACAACTCGCGTCTGCTGCCTGAGAGCTACACCGGCACCATGATCACCTCCGAAGAGATCAAGGACCTCAAGCTGGTGGCCGGCCGTTTCACCGCCCAGACCCGCAAGAGTGCCGAAGGCCGTGACAGCGGCGACCTGAAAAGCATCAACGTCTGGGGTGCCGCGTACAAATTCACCGACGCCTTCAGCGGTGCGTACTACTCCTCCGACGACGAAGACGTGCTGAAGAAGCAGTACGTGAACCTGAACTATGTCTGGGCGCTGCCAAAAGACCAGTCGCTGACGTTCGACTTCAACGGCTACAAAACCAGGCTGGACAAGGATTTTGCGGTCAACGACGCGCGTGACAACAAGATCTGGAGCCTGGCGGCGACCTGGGCCGTCGGCATTCACTCCTTCACCCTGGCCCATCAGCGCAGCACCGGCGAGACCGGCTACGCCTATGGCGGCTACCGTAACAACGGCGGTACCGGCGATGGCGGAAACAGCATCTACCTGGCCAACTCGTACTGGTCTGACTTCAACGGCAAGGACGAGCGTTCCTGGCAGTTGGGCTACGGGGTCAACTTGTCGACCGTCGTGACGCCGGGTCTGAGCTACAAAGTGGCCTACGTACGCGGTGATAACATCGACGACGGCACCGATCGTGGTCGTGGCGAAGAGCGCGAGCTGTTCAGCCAACTGAGCTACGTCGTACAAAGCGGCCCTGCCAAGGACTTGTCCCTGCGCCTGCGCAACTCGTGGTTGCGCGTGTCCAACGATGTTGATCAGTACAACGTCGGTGGTAACGAAACCCGTATCTTCATCGACTACCCGATCAACGTCTTCTGATGTTGAATCACGGTTGAGCTGACGCTGCAGAAACACGCCCTGGTCGAGAGATTGGGGCGTTTTTGTTTCCCCTGCCGGTATTCCGTTAACATGGCCGAACTCAAACCCGACCGGTCACTTCCATGGCCCTTGCCGCTCCGCCTGACCTCTCCGATACCGCTGTCCCGGTGCAGCCATTGTCCCGCACGTACCCGCGTGGCTTGTACATCGAGCCGCACCAGCACGACTGGGGACAGGTGCTGTATGCGATGTCGGGCGTGATGTGGGTCGAGACGCCGAACGAGGCGCTGGTGGTTCCGCCGCAGCGTGCGGTCTGGCTGCCGCCCGGTGTTCCTCACGGCATTCGCGTGGTGTCGGATCTGGAGATGCGCAATATCTACCTGCGCCCGGCGCTGGCCGAGACGCTGGAGGGCACGGTCCAGGTCTTCGAAGTTGCCCGCCTGCTGCGCGAGCTGATCGTGAACCTGGTCGCCGAGCAGGACAAGGATTCCGACTACTACGGCGCGCTCGTCAATCTGGCGTTGCTCGAACTCAAGAAGGCCAAGCGTTCGCTGCTGAAGGTGCCGATGCCCGATGACAGCGATCGTCGGCTGATGAACCTGTGTCAGGCGGTGATGATCGAGCCTTCTATCGACGTTCCGTTCGAACAACATGCTGAAAACGCCGGCGCTAGCGTGCGCACCCTTTCCCGGCTGTTTCAGGGCGTACTGGGCATGGGATTCGCGGAATGGCGGCGACAGGTGCAACTGGCGACGGCGGTGGCCGAGATCATTCAGGGCGTGCCGGTCAGCGCCATCGCCCGTTCGATGGGGTATTCGCCCAGCAGCTTCAGCGACATGTTCCGCCGCGAGTTGGGCGTGGCGCCATCGCAATACCCCCTCGGCGAGCAGGCGAACTAGGCGCAACCGTCAGCCTGTCCGAAATTCAGAAGTACTTGGCCGGTAGCTTTTCCGGCCTCTCCCTACACTCTGGTCATCGCTTAACGCCGCCGTGTCGCAATCGTGCCACACGCCGCAGATTTCCGGAGTTCACCATGAGCTACCTCATTTCCCTCGCTATCGGCATCGCCGTCGGGCTGTTTTACGGCGCACTCGACTTCCGTTCGCCTGCACCGCCTTTGGTGGCGCTGGTCGGCCTGCTGGGCATGCAGGCTGGCGAAAAACTTTGGCCCATGGGGCGTCAGTTGATTGCCAACCTGATCTCTTGATTCGTACGAATTTCCCTCTCTGAGACCTGGATCTGACTTTATGAAAGCACTGCAATTTTCCCGAACCGGCGACCTGGCTGCGCTGGAAGTCGTCGAGCTGCCAACGCCCGTGCCCGCAGAAGGTGAGGTGTTGGTACAGATCAAAGCCGCCGGCTTGAACCCCAGCGATGTCAAAAACGTGCTCGGGCGTTTCCCGTACACCACGGTGCCTCGCGTGCCAGGCCGTGATTTCGCGGGTGTGGTGGTTGAAGGGCCGCAGGCGCTGGTCGGCCAGGAGGTCTGGGGCACCGGCAACCAGATCGGCTTCTCGCGCAACGGCTCTCATGCCGGGTACATCACCCTCTCGGCCAAAGGCGTCGCGCTCAAGCCCAAATCCTTGAGTTTCGTGCAGGCCGCCAGCCTCGGCGTGCCTTACACCACGGCGTGGGACGCCCTTGAACGCAGCCTCGTCGATGCGAATACACGTTTGGTGGTGATCGGGGCTAACGGCGCGGTCGGCAGCGCTGCGATCGCACTGGCCAAGGTGCGCGGCGCGCAGGTACTGGCGGCAGTGCGTCGTCCGGAGCAGGTCGAGGCACTGCAGGCTCAGGGTTTCCAGGCGATTCTGCTGGGCAAAGCTGAAGAACTCGCGGGGCAGGTCAACGCCATATTTGCGGGCGGCGCGGACGTTATTTTCGACACCACCGGCTTCTGGCTTCCCGCCTCGGTTCAGGCCCTCGCGCCCTTCGGACGCATCGCGATCATCGCCGCTCCGGTCGACGGCCACGTGCAATTACCCGCACTGGCGCTTTATCGCAAAGGTGGCTCGGTGGTGGGCATCAACTCCCTGCTCTACGGCGTCGAAGCCTGTGCCCGAATGCTGGAACAGTTCGGCAAGTTGTTCGACGACGGCACCCTCCCGTTGCCGACTGGCCTGATCGAATCGCCCATTGAAAACGGCCCGGCGCGTTACGCCGAAGTGAATCAGGGCGGCGCAGACAAGGTGATTTTGCTGCCCTGAAAGCAATCCCCCGACACACCGAGGACCCTGCAGGTGCAGCACAAGCCTCCAGGCATGAAGGCGAACCTTGTAGGAGCCGTCCGAGGTTACGAGGGCCGCGAATGCGGTGTATCAGTCACCTTGATGTTGCTGACCCACCGCATTCGCCAGCAAGCCGGCTCCCACAGGTCTGAGGTCTGGCCATAGGTTTGTGCATCAACAGATCTGAGGTCTGGCCACAGGTTTGTGCATCAACGGGTCTGTGGTCTGGATACACGTTCGTGCTTCACCCCGGTCACTGTAGGAGCCGTCCGAGGTTACGAGGGCCGCGATGCGGTGGGTCATTCACCGTTGATGTTGCCGGCCCACCGCATTCGTCGGAATGCCGCCCAGACCAGGCTCACTCCTGCAGGTTGTGGGTCACATACAAGCCCGCTTCACCACTCCGGTAAATCCTTCAAATACCCTGCCTCGACCTTGTCCGCGGTTCCGTTTGCCTGAAGCGTGTCGATTGCGGCTTGCAGGCGATCGACCATGTGGGGGTCGCAGGTTTTGGAGCAGGCCAGGTACAGATTGGCGGTCATCACTACGCGACTCATCACCAGTGGCCGGTCACTGAGCTGCTTCCAGATGTATCGCGTCTCCGGCACGCCGTTGAACCAGGCATCGACGCGGCCTTTGAGCAGCATCTGCGCCGGGTTTTCGCCAATTTTCAACGGGTAAATCTGGGAGGCCGGAAAGCCTTCCTCGCGCAGGCGCGTCTCTTGCGCGCTGCCGATGCCTACGGCGATCAGCTTGAAGGTTTTTTTGGCCTCATCGAAGCTTTCAACGCGCTGATCCAGGCTGAAAAACGTGCGGTCCATCGTCATCACCGGAGCAATCCAGGTGAAATTGTCTTCCCGACTCTGCGTGCGGCTCAGCGGTGCGATCAGCATGTTCTTGCCGGTGGAGACCTCCCGTTGCGCGCGGGGCCAGGGTGGGGAAACGATGTTGGGTGAATACCCGGCCAGCGCGATCGCCTTGAGTGCGATGTCGCCCACGATGCCATGCTCGTCACCCTGATTGGCCATCGTCAGCGGTGGTGCTTCGGGGAAGTAAAAATCGACGGTCGTTGCCGCAAACGTGGCGGACGCCCACGCGCAGCACGCGACAATCGCGCAACAGGTCAAACCGGAAATCCATTTCATGGCAGTAATGCTCAAGGTAATACAGGGCCTGTCAGCGCAAGCCTCTGGTCTGGCTCATCAATCAGTCTGGGAGCCGTTCGCGATGTTGCGGGAGAAGGTACAGCATCCTGCTTGCTTCCCTGAAATCCTCAATCAACAAAACCCTTGAATCAGGTGTTGTTGTGCTCATTGGTGTAGCGCCCGCTCAGTTCCCAGCCGCATTCGAGCAGCGTATCGATCCAGTCTTCGTACGAGTCGTCAACATCCAGCAGGTTCATGAACTGATCCTCGATGTGGCAACGGAAGGTCTGCTCTTCCACGTTCCATTCAACGTCACGGATGCGCCAGGCGCGCTGATCGGGGAGCTGGATGTTCAAGCCGTGAAAAGGGACGAACGGTAGCTCGACTTCAAGCAGAAACTTCGACCACTCCGATGAAATTTCGGGGGTTTGATGGGTCCAGACGTATTTGATCAAGCGGACATTGTGCACGGTGGGGCCTTCTATCGTGTTTCGGTTGCGGGTCTCTGTCGCCTGATGAGGAGGCGATGGTCCGTCGGACATCGCTATACGTTACTCGAAGGCGACGGGATCGGGGAGGGGGCTGGCTGTTTCTCCATCTGAACGCGGCCGGACGAGGCGCTAACCTGCGTCGTGCAGCCATTGGACAAACCAGCAGACGGACGTTCACGGGTCGGTTTGCGTGTATTCTTGCCCACGCTCAGTCGCTGAGATCATTCCATGCTGCACAAAAACCTCATTCGCCGCCTTGATCTGATCACCCTCAAGCTGTTCGTCGCGGTCTACGAAGAAGGCACCCTGACCCGCGCGGCCGCCCGTGAAGCCATCGCAACGTCGGCGGCAAGCAAGCGGTTGATGGAGCTGGAGGAAGTGCTGGGCATCGGCCTGTTCGTGCGCAACGCAAAAGGCATGGTGCTGACCGCCGCGGGTGAAACACTGCTGCATCACGCTCGTCGCATGTTGTTCGACCTGGAAAAAATGGGCCTCGAACTCGACGAGCACCTGCAAGGCATGCGCGGATACGTGCGCATGCTCGCTAACCTCTCGGCGATCATTCAGTTCCTTCCCGAAGACCTTCACGAGTTCACCTCCGACCACGAACGGGTAAAGGTCGACCTCGAGGAACGGCCCAGCGCGGGCGTGGTGCAGGGCCTGATCGATGGCGTCGCCGACATCGGCATCTGCTCGGAAGACACCGACGTCCAGGGCCTGTACAGCGTGCCTTATCGTCGCGACGAGCTGGTCGTGGTGATGCGTCCCGATCATCCGCTGGCCGGGCGGGATCACGTGGCGTTCGAGGACACGCTGGGCAGCGACCATATCGGCCTGCACGCGGCCAGTTCCATCAACATGCGTACCCACACCGCCGCCCGATCCCACGGCATACCGCTGCGCGTGCGGATTCACGTGCCGGGTTTCGACGCCATGTGCCGGATGATTCAGGCGAACATGGGCATTGGTGTACTGCCACGTAAAGCCTTCGAATTGCTGGGCTCGCCGTTAGGGCTCACAGCCGTTTCATTGAGCGATTCATGGGCACAGCGCACCTTGATACTGGTCGTGCGCGACACAACGGCCCTGTCGCCGGTCAGCCTGTTGCTCTTCGACCACCTGCGCAGACACCTTCAATAAGAGCGTTCGCGTTTCGCGAACACTACTTGCCAACATACGGTTGGATTTGCCGGACGCGGGTCCTCTAGTCTTGGACGCAAATTCCAAGAAACACTTGAGGTATCCGCTATGACAGGCCCCCTGAACGGTGTGCGCGTGATTGAAATCGGCACACTGATCGCAGCGCCCTTCGCCGCACGCCTGATGGGCGAGTTCGGCGCCGAGGTGATCAAGATCGAATCGATGGGGCAGGGCGACCCTCTTCGTAAATGGCGAAAGCTGCACGAGGGCACGTCGCTGTGGTGGTACCTGCAATCTCGCAACAAGAAATCCCTTTCGCTGAACCTCAAATCCCCCGAAGGCATCGAGATCGTCAAACGTCTGGCTGAAAGCGCCGACGTGCTGATTGAAAACCTGCGCCCCGGCGCGCTGGAAAAACTCGGCCTGGGCTGGGACGTTCTGCACGCCCTGAACCCCAAACTCACGCTGGTGCGCATTTCCGGATACGGTCAGTCCGGTCCTTATCGAGATCGACCAGGGTTCGGCGCCATCGGCGAGGCCATGGGCGGCATTCGTTACACCACCGGCACGCCGGGTTCTCCGCCTGCACGCGTCGGCGTCAGCCTCGGTGACTCGCTGGCCTCCATGCACGCCGTGATGGGCGCGCTGATGTCCTTGCTGCGCGTAAAAACCGGGCAAGGCGACGGGCAGATCGTCGACGTGTCGTTGGTCGAGAGCGTCTTCAACCTCATGGAAAGCCTGGTGCCCGAGTACGACATGCTCGGCCATGTGCGTGAGCGCAGCGGTGGCGCCTTGCCCGGCATCGCGCCGTCCAACACCTACCCGACCGCCGATGGCGCGTACGTGGTGATCGCCGGCAACAGCGACCCGATTTTCAAGCGCCTGATGCAAGCCATCGGCCGTCCTGATCTGGGTGAGGCGCCCGAGTTTGCGTTTAACGACGGCCGGGCTGCACAGAGCGAAATGCTCGATGCCGCGATCAGCGCCTGGACGTCCAGTCTGCCGATCAACGACGTGTTGCAGGCGCTGGAGCAGGCCGAAGTGCCCGCGGGCCGCATCTACAACGTTGCCGACATCGTGGCGGATCCTCATTACCAGGCGCGCGAGATGATTCTCGACGCCCAGTTGCCGGGCGGCACGCACGTCAAAATGCCCGGCATCGTCCCCAAGCTGTCCGAAACACCTGGCTCGGTGAGCTGGCAAGGGCCTGCGCTGGGGCAGCACACCGACAGCGTCCTCGGCGATCTGGGCATGACCGCCGCCGATATCGCGCAACTCAAAACGAATGGGGTGGTGCAATGATTACCGATTTCTCCGAGCGCCTGATCGTTCAGGAAGTCTCGCCGCGCGACGGTCTGCAGATCGAGCCGACCTGGGTCGATACGCCTGACAAGATCGCGCTGATCGACCAGCTTTCTCTCGCCGGTTTCAGCCGTATCGAAGCCGGCTCTTTTGTTTCCCCCAAGGCGATTCCGGCACTGCGCGACGGCGACGACGTGTTCCGTGGCATCAAGCGCCATCCGGGCGTGATCTACGTCGCCCTGATCCCCAACCTGCGCGGCGCGCAACGTGCGATTGACGCCGGTGCCGATGAGCTGAACCTGGTGATGTCCGCCAGTCAGACCCACAACCTGGCGAACATGCGCATGCGTTGCGAGCAGTCGCTGACCGCCTTTGCCGATGTGGTGTCGTTCGCCGCTGGCCACCCGGTTTCTCTCAATGGCTCCATCGCCACCACGTTCGGCTGCCCGTTCGAAGGCAAGATCGATGAAGACCGCGTGTTGCAGATCGTCGACGCGTATCTCGAACTGGGCATGCAGGGCATTTCCCTTGCCGACACCACCGGCATGGCCAACCCGCGCCAGGTCCACCGACTGGTGCAGCGCGTGCTGACCCGCATTCCCGCATCGGCCTTGACCCTGCACTTTCACAACACCCGTGGCCTGGGCCTGAGCAACGTACTGGCGGCCTACGAAGCAGGCGCGCGGCGCTTCGATGCCTCGCTCGGCGGGCTGGGTGGATGCCCGTTCGCACCGGGTGCATCGGGCAACATCTGCACCGAAGATCTGGTGAACATGTGCGAAGAAATGGGCATCGACACCGGCATCGACCTGCCGCACTTGCTCGCGATGTCTCGTCGCCTGCCCGCGCTGCTCGGCCATGACATGCCGGGGCAAGTGGCCAAGGCCGGCCGCAACTGCGACCTGCATCCCGCGCCGGAGAACCTGCCGACCTGAATTCCGAAACGCCGCAACCCCGTACGAACACACCGCTCGCGGATGTTCGTCCAGACAACAAAAACAATAGGGCTCCCCCTGGGAAGTCCCACTGGAGTAACCGCAATGACAATCTCTGTTCTGACCCCGAACAGCAGCCTCGCCGAGGTTGTAAGCGCTGAAAAGGCGCTGATCCGCAAAGTCGCGTGGCGCCTGATGCCGCTGATCATGGTCTGCTACCTGTTTGCGTTTTTCGACCGCATCAACATCAGTTTTGCCAAGTTTCAGCTGCAAGCCGACCTGAGCCTGAGCGACACCGCTTACGGCCTGGGCGCGAGCCTGTTCGTGATCGGTTATGTGCTGTTCGAAGTGCCGAGCAACATCATGCTGTACAAGGTCGGCGCACGCCGCTGGATCGCCCGCATCATGATTTCCTGGGGCGTCGCCACGGCGCTCATGGTCTTCGTCACCGCCGAATGGCAGTTCTACGTGCTGCGCTTCATCATCGGCGCCATGGAAGCCGGTTTCGCACCGGGCGTGCTGTTCTACCTGACGCTCTGGTTCCCGCAGACCTACCGCGGTCGTATCACCTCCACCCTGTTCCTGGCCTCGGCTTTCGCAGGGTTGCTCGGCGCGCCGATCTCCGGCCTGGTGCTCGGCGGCATGGACGGCGTGATGCACATGCGCGGCTGGCACTGGCTGTTCCTGCTCGGCGGCCTGCCGTGCGTCGCACTGGGCTTCGCCGTTCTCAAACTGCTCAAAGACCGCGTCGCCGACGCCCACTGGCTGACCGATGACGAGAAGACCTACCTGTCCAGTCGCATCGCTCAGCACGAGCCCAACAAACATGGCGGCTCGCTGCTCACCGCCCTGAAAATGCCCGGCTTTCTGATGCTCGGCCTGATCTACTTCCTGATCCAGGTCGCGTCCTACGGCCTCAACTTCTGGGCGCCGCAGCTGATCCGCAGCGCCGGCGTCGAAAGCCCGGTCATCATCGGTTTGCTCACCGCCATTCCCTACATCTGCGGGGCCATCAGCATGGTCGTCGTCGGTCGCCTCTCCGACGCCAGCGGCGAACGACGCAAATTCGTCTGCGGCCTCGTGGTCCTGGGCGCCATCGGCTTCTTCAGTGCCGGCATCTTCGCCCAACACACCAGCATGCTCATCCTCTCCCTGGCCATGCTCGGCGGCGGCATCGTCGCCTCCATCCCCGCGTTCTGGACCCTGCCACCCAAACTCCTCGCCGGTGCAGGCGCAGGTGCCGCAGGCGGCATCGCCCTGATCAACACCCTCGGTCAGTTCGGCGGCATCGTCAGCCCCGTGATGGTCGGGCACATCAAAGACATCACCGGCAGCACCACCCCCGCGCTCTACGTGATCGGCGTCACCAGCGTGATCGCGGCGGGGCTGTTGATGTGGGGCTTGCCGCAGAAGTTGCGGACGCTGGATAAGAGTGAGGGCTGATCCGCTCCTCTAGACACGTCAGGCGTAAACCTTGCCAGCGGTTGCGATTTCAACTGCGCCGCTGGCAACGGCTAACCGGTCAACAACATGGCCCTGCGCGCTCGGGAGCGCCCTGCGCCCCGTTATCCAGCCCCGCAATCGACGCTTCCACCAAGGCCTTCGCCGCCTCGATCTGATGCACCACCGCCCGCGCCAATGGCCGGAACTCCAACGGGCTGTTATCGGCGGCTTCATACGCCGTCGCTGCCGCGCACGACAGGTATTCGGACGCGAGGGCGAGGGCATCGTCTACCCGGATTTCAGGCTGAACGCGGAAGAGGCTGAGATTGCCGAGATTGACTCTGAAGGGCGTGGCTTTGGTGACGGGGATTTCGGGTGGGTGTGGGGTGGATCTGATCATGGCTACATTCCTTGGTGAGTGGAGCTGCCACGCTTCGCTGTCAAACGAAGTGGGTGGCGGCTGTAGGCGGGTTGACAGACCAGTCACCAAGAAACCTGGCGCACACGAGTGTGCCCCACATACAGCCGCCATAGAGCAGCCTGCGGATCAGTTATCAGCAGGCCTATTAGCGAGTGTTGCTTCTTAGTGGATTCGGTCTGTCAAAACCGGTCGCTGAACTCAGCGACGGGAGGAGGTTATGCCGTGATCCAAGCAGTCGCAACGCGCCGGGGAGGATAGCGGCTAAATTCAGAAGCGTCCTACAGGATCTGGTTTGTTTTTGTGGAGGAATGTGTCTGGTTGAGGATGTAGGGGCTCAATAAGTGAACAACGCACAGCGTGTCCGGTTGTAAGAAATGAGCAGCGAGCGTTTCGGAATCACCTTACACGGCCCTCGGAGGCTTCGAGTGTTCAGTGATCGGCAAACGCTTCAAGCTTCTCCCTCTTACTGGGGTGAGGGAGCATCGTTAACGAGCAGTGGCGTTGCGAGAAGCGGGTGCACCGGTTGCTATTGTTGGTGAAGCGTATTGGCAGCGTGGGATGTTTGGCTAATCTTATGTCGAAAGGGGTCGCAGCGATGGTTTGGCAGGTATTGATGGATGGAGTTGCTCAAGAACCACGTGATCATATTTCGGTTTCTTTAGCACAAAAAATTATAAGTAAGAGTCTCTAATGCACGAGGAACATTAAGAAAAAGACGAGCAGGACATAGATGTTAAGCTTAATTGTACGTCGCATGATGCAACAAATATTGAACACCAAGGTGCTGCATGAATGCACCTGACGCCCCTAGAACCCTACATCTAGAGCCTGTCCGCTCAATATCCACATCATATGGTGGTGGGTGGCGTAGCTGCAGTCTGGTGCTATCCTCCCAGTTGTAAAAAGCCTATCAGGGGTGTTCTATGCACTGGCTGAGCGTCAGTGTATAAAGAGGCTCCGATTGGAAAGACTTGAGTCATCGCTTCCCCTGAGGCAACCAATGTGAAACCTAAATCGAAATTTTCCATGAGCCTAGATGCGGTAACCTCGATACTCGAGGTAGGCCGTACCGCTACTATCGAGCAAGAAATGGAGAGGCTGATGCGCTTCGCCTTGTCTTGTGGCGATCCTGTAGAGCTTAAGAACCGTGGCTTTCGGGAGGTTTTTGTCTCCAATTTCGCCCACGGGCGAGACACGCTGGCGCGCGATACAGAAGCTTTGAGCTGCGACGCCGAGATGATTGGGTCCGATTTCTCAAAAGCCTTTGGTTATTTCCAGGACGAGCCTGAGATGGCTCAACTCTCAGCGAATAAACGCTGGAAAGATGTGGTTAAAGCACGGATGAAACAGGAAGATGGAACCACCAAAGCACGAGCCTGAAGACGACTTCGACTGTGACGAAGGGAGGGCGGATTTTTTGGCTAAAGCCATCGCTGATGCTGACCTTGAAACAGAAGTGAAGGAGGTCGTGGATTCGGCCCTTGAGGCGGATGGAAGTGTGCTCGGTGAACTGCTTGAGCAGCCAGAAACCAAAGCTGCGGTTGCGAGAGTCGTCATGTCCGCTATGACTATGCAGCGTGAGCGCCATCGTGGTCCACTTCCATCCCCACGCCAACTCCGTGAGTATGAGGACTGTCTTCCTGGGGTTGCCGAGCGAATCGTTGCTATGGCTGAGCGCGAGCAAGCTCACAGGCATGAGATATCGTCCCGGTTCGGTGATTTTCGCAATAACACGCTCGAACACGTCAAAACCCGCGACTTTCGGGGGCAGATCTTTGGGACGATCCTTTCGCTGAGCGTGATAGCTTTAAGCTTCTATATGGTTGCTTTAGGGTTCGCTACCACCGCTGGGGTGCTTGCTGGCGGAACTCTTGTGGGGTTGGCTGGCGTTTTCGTAACGCGACAACGCGCTACAAGTGGGTCGGATGAGGTTGGTGATGCTAATTCGAGCACAAATGAAGCAAGCCCAGAAGATCCTGCAAAAAAATAATCATCCCTAGGTTAGGAGTCGCTTCGGTCATATCCTGCATACAGCCTGCGCGTAAGGTGAGTAGTTATGGGAAAGCTTGCTATGGCTGATGAAAACACCCATGTTGTAGCAGCAATCGATGGAATCTCTAGGCTAGCAAGCGCCGGAGCGATATTCGTATTTTTGGCTTATATAGTTGGGTTCATTAAAACTGCGATAGTTTATATTCGTCTTGATGCTGCGTGGGTTTTGGATTTTCATAGTTTTCAAGATTTTGCTGTTCAAGGGTTCTACCCATTATTACTTTCCACTGCAGTAGGGGCGTTGTGGTATTTATGTGGATTTAAAGGAGGTGTTTTATATCGGCTAGTTTCGGTTGTCGGTGTAATTATAATGATCGCAAATCTTATATTTGCAGTGCTGGACGCAAAGGGGATTTATAAAGTAGACCAAGGTAAACTGATTACGCTAGGTTATTCGCTATTTTATGTGTTTTCTGGCTGCTTTTTTGCGGCAGGAATTAGAATTGTACATGAAGGTAATGCTAGGCGCAGTGGTGCATTTGCGTTCGTGTCTGGCTTCATATTTATCTGCTTGCTTTCTGATGGTCTACTCGGTGAAAACTCGATTAATAGACTGAAGGGGACGCAAGGAGATGCTTCCTTGGCAGAGTCGAAAGATGGAAAGCTTTTTATTCTGATTGGAAGCGTTAATGGTAAGTATCTGTTGGCTACGTGTGGCGAAAAAATGAAGTTTTCAATGGTTGAGCCATCTCAGGACTTGGAAGTTAACTCCCGAGAGGGAAGGAGTTGTGATATCGGCTTATGATTGTCGTTTTATTGTAGTCGGAAATATACGAATTTTATTTAGCGGATGGATCTACGTAAGGGGCCCAAGAACTCTGCATTTAAATGTTGGGATCTACGACTAATTTTAAATTCGCGGTGTGCAGTTCCAACGTAGCAAGGACTCGAAGTCTCCTACTTTCGAGGCTTGTGGAAAACACTAAAGGGCTTGGCGCAGCCACGCATAGGTTTTTGAACACAAGCCAACATAGATACCTACTCTCAAGCAGGTTTGATAGGAAAAGTTATCCGTAACGGCTTTCTAATCATGGTTCTTATGATGCCTGGTATTTCTCATAAGAAAGGTGTTGTAAATCTCGCAGAGGTCCGAGACTTTCTGGCCGGGTTGTGGCGAATACTATTCGTGAAATGGTTGGCTATGTGCCTTTTTTTTGGGGCTCTAATACTCGTTGGTGGTTATGTAAAGTATTAGGCACAGGTGATATTTGAGCGGCAGTTGCATCTTTCCACGAACGGCCCCGTGTTACCCCCTAGTCATGGCGTAGATTTGATTTACGCAGAAGTCCAGTACAGCTCGCAGGAAATATTTAGAACCTGTCCGGCAGTTATGAGCTTTTTGCATCAAGCAAGTGGAGTGGAGAGACGGACAACGGTGCTCATCACATTGGTTTTCTTCGAAAGCGCTCCATGAACCGCACCTTTAAGAGGTGGGTCATAGAGCGTTGATCCTTTTACCAGGCAGCGGGTGATTTCACGCTACACGTGTAGGTTGCCCATTGCGCAGAAAAATCAAGACGAAAAAAACCGTGTGGACTGTGCCGAGAATGGATTGAGTTATGACTGTCCATTTACCTGCGGTGCTGTTTGGCAAGAAGTCGCCGAAGCCCAGAGTGGTAAATGTTGCCGTTGAAAAGTAAATGGAATCAGTCATGTTGAGGCTGCGAATGTTCATCTCGGAACTTGGTGAGGCGAGATCGAAGAGGCCATAGAGCATCGAGTAAAACATAATATACATAGCAGCCAGGACCACATACAGCACCGCACCTAAAGGTATCTGATTTGAATCGAATTCAATATTCTTATAGATCGTATGGGCTCCGAAGGCGTAACTAATTAATATAGCAATGATGTCTACCGCTACCAGGAAACCATGGTTGAACAAATCGCTTAATAAAAAGCTCAACACGATAACGACGAGGGCCGGTAAGAAAGACATCATGAGGTGCCGAGCCTCGGGTTTACAAAGCGTTTTCGCAAGACTTTCCATTGAGAAATTGGATCCTGTTATCAAAGTGTAACCTCAGTATCGGCGGCGACAGGATTCGCTTGAGGGTGATTCCGAGTATTCGCTGGGTAAAATTCCGAGGAAACCATTTATTGGCCCAGCCCGATTAGGCGAGCGGGTAGCAATAATGTGGTCGGTCAGGATGGGCAGCTAATAGGGGGACGCTGTTTTTACCAGCGTTATCTCTAGGAGAGTCGTCGATGAAACTGGGGCCGTTGATGTGGCAAACCTCTACCACATTAGCGTTAGAGTAGTTTCATGGTTGCCTGTGAATCAGCCATGCGGTAGCCCATCGCTTTGTAACCCGCTTGGCGCTTATTCCACATCCGCAGCAGCGCAACGTTACCCTCGTCAACAAAGTCGATGACTCGCACGTCGGCCTTATCGGCGTGTGATCGATGCAACCGCCCCGCATATTGCTGAAGGATTCCCTTCCATGAGATGGGCATTGCCAGCACCAGCGTGTCCAGCGGCGGATGATCGAAGCCTTCACCTACTAGTTTTCCCGTTGCCAACAGCACTCGTGGAGCATCGGGTGGAAGGGACTCAAGCTCATGCATACGGGAAATCCGCTGTTTCTTAGGCAATCGCCCATGAAGCGTGAAAAGGTTATGCACACGCTGCTTCAATTCTAATTCAAGGGCATCCACATGTTCCGTCCGCTCCGTTAGTACTAGAATTTTTCTACCCTCGTTGTACGCAAGCTCAATCTCCGAGACGATTCTGGCTGTCCGCTCAGAGTCGTCGGCTAAACGCCGAAAAACGTCCTGTATCCCAAGCCCGTCGGGGACCACTATTGGTTTGGGCAGCAATCGAGGTACGACAGATAGGTCATGGGGCGCACTCGCAGGTCGAGCAGCAGAATGTCGAATCGGTCCACATTGCATGAAAATAATGGGCTGCTGCCCATCTCGGCGCACTGGGGTTGCAGTGAGCCCCAGTACGTACCGCGCGGTCGCGCTTCTCAGAAGAGCCTCGAATGACACTGCTGATAGGTGATGACACTCATCAACGATGATTTGGCCGTAGTTTTTTACCTGATCGCTGATCTCGCCTTTTCGCGATAACGACTGCATTACGGCAATGTCGATAATGCCTGTGAGCTTCGCTTTTCCGCCCCCGAGAGTACCAACGACACCATTCCCTACTCCCAGGAACGCCTGCAATCGTTCTTGCCACTGCCTTAACAGTTCCGTTCGATGTACAAGTACCAGAGTGTTAATGCCGCGTGCTGCAATCAACGCAGCAGCACTCACCGTTTTACCGAAGGCTGTCGGTGCGCAGAGGATACCGGTGTCATGACTCAGCATTGCGCTGACGGCAGTCTCCTGGTCAGAACGTAGGGTTCCGAGAAAGCTGACATCGATAGAGTCGCCGGCAAAGCGTTCGTCTTTAAGAATAGAGGTAATCCCGCTTTCCTCTAAAAGCTCCAGCGCAGCATCCAGACAGCCACGTGGTAACGCAATATGTTTGGGGAAGTTCTGGGCACTGCCGATTATCCTTGGCTTGTTCCACACTGACATGCGCATGGCCTGAGCTTTGTAGAACTCAGGATTTTGAAAGGCAGCGAGCCGGATAAGCTGGTTCGACAATGGCTGTGGCAATTCCGACTTTTCAAAGTAAATTAAGTTAGCCAGCGTGACGTTGACAGCAGCAGGCAACGGGCATGTCAATTTACGTGATCTCGATTCACGGTCTTTCCAAGGTTCTGCATCACCTTCGTCATCGACATAGGCGACCCCTAAAGGGTCCCGATTACCCATCGCCTGGATAATTACGGGCTGGATATCTTGTGGACTCATGCGTTGAATCGATGCCAAGAAGCCCCATTGATCAGGGTGAGGCTCAAGCGAGTCGTCTACAAATACAGTATTGTTCTGGGCTCTGGCTCGCTTTTGCAAAGGGAGCGCGATGAGATTCCCAAAGCCGCCTTTGGGCATATAGTCCTGGTTTGGAAACAGTCGATCATAGGAGCTGAGCGCCAACTGCCGGGTGCGTTCACAGGCATGACTGATGATTGCGGCACCGAGGCGGCGCGCCTCGCAGGCAGGAACATTACGTTCAAAGAAGATCCAGCCATGAGCCCCTTGGCCCGATCGCGATACTTCCAGTGCCACCGGGACGTTTAGCTCATGGCATGACTGAACAAAAGCTTTGGAATCATCACGCCATTCGGCCTCATCGAAGTCGACCGCCAAAAAATAACAAGTGTCATCAGAGAGTAGGGGGTAGATACCTGCGACCACTTCGCCCGCCAGATGGCGATAGACCACCTCATCGGTCAGCGGAAGAAGCTGGCGGTTACCGCAGTCGCCACATTTAATTCGGGGCTTCTCACAAACTCCAGGCCTCCATTCGTTTGCGCAAGCGGGTGTGTATCCTGATTTGCCTGTTTTGCTTTCCCAGCGAATGGGATAAACGTCCGTCCTACCACGAAACAAGCTTCGGAATAGGGCAAGCTTTCCATCAGTATTGAGTTGCCGAGAGTGTTCTGCTTGGGCAATCGCTATCTTGACCGGCTCAGCAGGCGGGCGCCATTCGATGCCATGAGCATCCAGCAAGGCAGTCAATCTTGCATTCTCAGCCCTTAGCTTCGCTACCAGATTAGTGTCTTTCACCGCCTCCAGCCTCTACGTCTCAGATGAAGCCTGTAGCCTTGAGCTACCACCCTCAGTCCATCAGTAAAGCATGGAGGTTATCAAACAAAAGAGGCTAGGTTCAGGTGCTCAAGACGCCCGCCCTCATCCCAATCAAATCCTTGATGGATTATCTCGGTTCCAGCGCTCAGAAAATAGCCTTGGTCTGGCGGACGTGACGACCTCGTCTGGAATGTGCTTCAGTCATTGCCCCAGCCAATGAAATCCATATCGAATGGTTTATTCATACACAACTAACGATGTACCCGATACCACGTCGATTTGACCGTGTCCCAGCTCATGGCTGATTTGTGAGTTCGTTTCTTTATCAATGCGTGGATCGAGGTGCTTGCTCCTGCCCCTGTTGCCCACTTAAATTTAAGTGGACACCTTCTTGTGGCCTTGCGGGGTTAGGTAGATGACTTGGCCGGACGCATACCAGTTTGTGGACACTCGCATGCGCCCTTCGACCACCGAACCTTCCTCGGAAGCGAGTGGATTCAGCTTGGGATAACCTATATTTGGGTTGGTACGAGCCCGCATGAAACGCGTTGGGAGCTCTTGAAAAGGAGGGCAAAAAAAACCCACCTCGGAAGGTGGGTTTTTACTATCATCTGTCCTCGGGGGGAGGTTTGCACCAACAAGTCCCGTGGCTAGTGAGATCAATCTAGGGAAAGATGATATTGGTGTCAACTCAAATCGTGGTTCAAGCAGTAAGGGAAGCCCTGTCAGCAGCTCGTCTCGCGACGTATGAAGGGGCCACTGGCCGGAAAGGCGATGAAGACATTTCCGCGTTGACTCTATACGCGTGGAACGCCCAAGTTTCCGGTGCGCTTTTGGCACCACTTCATCTCTGTGAAGTAGTCGTACGGAACGCGGTTGCGAACGCGATAGAGGCTCAATATGGCGCTCGCTGGCCTTGGTCCCCCGGATTTGAGAGGAGCCTACCAGATCCTAGGACAGGCTATAGCCCGTTGAAGGATCTTCAAAACGCACGCCGAGGAGCTGGCTCTGCGGGTAAAGTAATCCCTGAATTGAAGTTCGTATTCTGGCAAAAAATGTTCACGAGTCGGTACGATGGTCGATTATGGGGGCCCCATCTGTTGCGAGTTCTTCCGAATCTTCAGAAGGGTAAAGCAATAGGTCAGCTTCGGCAGGAGATATACAACGAGTTGGAGCAAATCCGAAAGCTCAGAAATCGCATAGCCCACCATGAGCCGATCTTTACTCGTAACCTCCAGGATGATTTCCATAAAATCTGTAGCCTTGTGGAGAGTCGGTGCAGCGTCTCAGCGGCATGGTTGGCTCAAAACCAAATGGCCCTTTCTTTGATTCAGGCAAAGCCCTAGGGTCGCACGTACGTTTCACCTCACGGGCAGACCTGCTCTGAGGTCATCCGAAGCTCACTGTAGAATTCTGAAATCGCAATACCACTGTCTTTCGCTTTTCAGCTCCTATTTGCCGGGACGGCAGAGCCTTCCTAACGTTGTCATAAGCCCCCAAGTTGGGGGTTCATGATTTCTATAAGCCTAGCCAGGAAAATACGTCATTTAATGAGTTTTCCTGGCTGTAGTCCCCGTGAAATCGGTCTGCTTACAGCTCTACTACTGGCTGAGTACTAACGGTCCCGGCCCCTGTTTATTTCCATAGAGCGCATTACTTTTCATTCCGTGCAAGTGCCATTGTCCTGCTGAGGCCCCCGGCCGGCTTGGCCTAGCGCTCGGATTGCAACGCCACCCGTATTTGCCAAAAAAGAGACGCAAAGCCCGTCGGCGGGAGGGGGTAAGGAGTTTTCGAACGCTTTTTCTTTGCGAAAGGTGAGTTCTCGCGTCGCCCCAAGCGCGATTCTCTCGGGAGAAGCGATTCAGAAGCGGTTAAATCGGGTGCTCAACGGACGTGTGGACACTTTATGGACGTGGTGGGGATGTATCGATTCCGTAAACGGACACTCCAGAAACGCCAAAGCCCCGCATAGCGGGGCTTTGATGTTTGGTGCCGGCACCAGGAGTCGAACCCGGGACCTACTGATTACAAGTCAGTTGCTCTACCAACTGAGCTATACCGGCGTTGTGGGCGCTGATTATAGGGATTTGGTCTGTCGAGTAAAGCCTTAATTTCACTTTTTTTGCGTTGCTTATGTCGGAACGCGATGACCGTTATTCACAATGGGCCCTACCGCAAGGCGATAAGCGGTTCATTTGTGGAACGGTTCTCATTGGTTCGCAAGCTACTGATTTGTCGAAAATTTAACACCTGTATAAAAAGTGAACAATTTGTTAAGTCGTTTGTGAGGCGCGTTTTCTGTAGGTTCGGTGGGATTTCGTCAACAGAGTTATCCACAGGGTAGTGTGCTTCAGGTGCGTCATTTTCGTTCGGCGAGGATGAGGAGGTTGCGGGGGGTGATGTGGCTGTCGCAGAAGGTGCCGATGCGGACGTGGTAATCGCGCTGTTGGAGGTAGAGCGCGCGGTCGAGGATGAGCCAGAGTTCGAGGGGGCGGCGGAAGAGGTTGCGCAGCAGTTCGAGGTTGCGGACTTCGGCGAGGCGTTGCCATCCGCTGGCTTCGAGTGCGAGCCAATCCTGTGTGCCGGGTGGGGGCAGGTGTTTGAGTTCGGCGAGGTCGCGGCAGTAGTCGGCGAAGGGTTTGTCGAGCCAGGCGCTGGGCAGTGAAGGTGTGGGCAGGTAGTCGTCGATGCCGCGCAGTTGGCGTTGCAGCAGGTCGAAGGCGAGGCGGCGGGCCATGGAGGTGTCGCGCTGGCGACGGACGCGGGCGCCTGCGGTGACGGTTTCGCTCAGGGGGAGGCCGAGGTCGTCGAGTGACAGTTGAAGCGACGATGCCAGGCCTTCGCTGGACAACGGTTGGTAGTGATCGCTGGCGGTGCGGTTATAGCAGCACGGGGCGATGGCCATGCTTTGGCAGTGGGCGTCGCTGGCCAATCGCATGAGGCGCACGTGCAGATCGCCGCAGGCGTGCAGGGCGACCGGGGTGTGGTTGGCGTTTAGCCGGGCGGCGGCATCGGTGGCCATGACGTCCTGATGCAGGTGCTGGGCGCTGATGCCGATTTTGTGGCTGAGTTGTTCGCCTGCCTGGACCAGTTTTGCATCGTATTCAAGGCAGGTGAGGGCCTGGCCGTTGTGCGCGAGTCGGCGGCCGAGGTGGCCTTTGCCGGCGCACCAGTCGAGCCAGTGTGTCGGGGTATCTTTGAAGCTGAGGCTGCTGGCGAAGGCTTCGATCTGTTGCCATTTGCGGCCGGGGACGTCGACGCTCATGCGTGATGACACACTTTCCAGGTCGATGCGGGGTAGGGCGTCGATCTCGCTCAGGGCTTTGGATTGCCGGGCGATGGCTGCGAAGGGCTGTGGGGCGTCGAGGTGTTCGGGGTGGTTGTGGGCGGCTTCCGCCTCATCTAAAGAGCGCTGACGCAGCCAGGAGGATAACTCGGGGTGTTGCGCTTCCCATGGCAGATGGCGATGGGTGAAGGGTTTTGGCCGCCACAGGTCCTGATACTCGAGCAGGAAGGCGTCGAGGGCGAGGAAGCGGGACTGTAGGTTGGCGGGGTGGAGTGGCATTGGATGGGCGGCGGTTTTTGGATGTTGGGGAAGCTTACGGGCTTTGGTGTCTGGACGTCAGTCTTCGTTCCGGATGCGGCCCAGAGCAAGCTCGCTCCCACGGGGCTGTGTTGAGTTTCAGCGGTGGGGGTGTGGCTGCCGAGGATGCAGCCGAGGACAGGTCATACGGCTACACCCTACGGCTGATCGATTAACGACCCTGACTCGCATCCACCCGCAAGTAACGCTCCAGCAGTTTGAAGCCTTGCACCAGCACGAAGGACATCACGAGGTAGATCAGCCCCGCCAGCAGGAATGTCTGTTCGGGCATGTAGGTCCGTGCGTTGATGGTGCGGGCCATGCCAGTGATGTCCAGCAGCGTGACGGTGCTCGCCAGGGCGCTGGCCTTGAGCATCAGGATGACTTCATTGCTGTAAGCGGGCAGGCCGATGCGCGCGGCGCGGGGCAGGATGATGTAGATCAGTGCCGTGCCTCTGGACATGCCGAGCGCGCGGGCCGCTTCGATTTCGCCCGGCGGCACGGCCTGGATTGCGCCGCGCAGGATTTCGGCGATGTAGGCCGTGGTGTGCAGGGTCATGGTCAGCGCGGCGCAGAAGAACGGCTCACGCAGATAGGGCCACAGTGGGCCTTGGGTGACGACCTCGAACTGCGCCAGGCCGTAATAGACCACGAACAGCTGGACCAACAACGGCGTGCCGCGAAAGAAGAAGATGTACGCGTAGGGCAGGGCGCGTACGTAGGGATTGCGCGACGCGCGTGCGATGCCCATCGGGATCGCCAGTATCAGGCCAGCCACGACGGCGATGGCGACCAACTCCAGCGTCAGCGTGGCGCCCTGTAGCAGTTTGGGCAGCCACTTGAGGGCGAATTCCCAACTCATGATGCGCTCCTGACGAATCCGATCGATGCCCGTTTTTCCAGCCACGCCAGCCCGACCATCGACAGCGCGGTCATGGCCAGGTACAGGAAGGCCGCGACCATATAGAAGGTAAAAGGCTGTTTGGTGGTGGTGACGGCGATCTGCGCGTGACGCATGACTTCTTCAAGGCCGATCACCGACACCAGTGCGGTGTCCTTCATCAGAATCATGAACAGATTCCCCAGCCCCGGCAGCGCAATGCGCCACATCTGCGGCATGACCAGCTTGATGAAGATCCGCGAACGCGACATGCCCAGCGCCAGCCCCGCTTCGCGATGACCTTTGGGGATCGCCAGCATGGCGCCACGGAACACTTCAGTGGCGTACGCGCCGAAGCACAGGCCGAGCGCGATGACGCCTGCCGCGAACGCGCTGAGCGACAGATTGGGGATGCCGAACAGATGGCCGATGGCGCGCATGCTGCTGACCGTGCCGAAATAGATCAGCAGCACCCACAGCAATTCAGGAATGCCGCGCACCAGCGTCGAGTAAGTACCGCCCAGCCATTGCAGGGTTCGATGCGGTGAGGTCTTGGCCAGCGCGCCGAGCAGTCCGAGGACGAGGCCCAGGCACAGGGCCGACAGCGCGAGTTGGATCGTCATCAGCACGCCCGCCGCGAGGGCAGGGCCGAATCCTTGTAGATCGAGGTTCATGGCTTTGCTTGGTCAGAGGACTGACACCGCCGCCCAGGGAGACGATGCGGCGGTGTCGGTCAGGCAGATCAGAGGATGCTGAACGGGAAGTACTTGTCGTTGATCTTCTTGTAGGTGCCGTCGGCGATGATTTCTTTCAGTGCTTCGTTCAGCTTCTCGCGCAGCGGGTCGCCTTTGCGCACGGCAATGCCGATCTTGTCGTCACCCGGCAATGGCTCGCCCTTGAATTCGAAGTTTTGGCCTTCTTTGCTTTTCAGCCACTCATAGCTGGCGTATTTGTCACCCAGCAGCGCGTCGACGCGACCGGACGCCAGGTCGAGGAAGGCATTCTCCTGCGAATCGTAGAGCTTGACGGTCACGGCATCGCCCCAGTTGTCTTCCAGCCAGGTGCCGGCCAGTGTTGCGCGCTGTGCGCCGATGGTTTTGCCGGTCAGCGCTTGCTTGATGGACTCGTTGTCCGCACCGAGGTTGGTCGCTTTGGGGGCTATGAACTGCAGCTTGTTCGAGTAGTACGGGTTGGTGAAGTCGACCGCCTGCTTGCGCTCTTCCGTAATCGACATCGAGGAGATCAGGAAGTCGAACTTCTGCGCGTTCAGGGCCGGGATGATGCCGTCCCAGTCGGACGTCACGACTTCACAGGTGACCTTCATCTTCGCGCACAAGGCGTTGCCGATTTCGACGTCGAAGCCCACGACCTGACCGCTGGCGTCCTTGTTGTTGAACGGCGGGTAGGCGCCTTCAACGCCCATTTTCAGGGTGTCGTCAGCAAAAGCACCGGTGACGACGGCCAGGGTAGCGGCGGCGGCCAACAGGAATGTTTTCAGGGTCTGCATCGATGTTGCTCCGTTAGCGATTGCTGGACATGAATTGTTTGCAGCGCGCCGATTGCGGGTCATCGAAGACCTGCTGCGGCGATCCTTGTTCTTCTACCAGCCCTTGATGCAGAAAGACCACTTCACTGGACACCTGCCGGGCGAAATTCATTTCGTGGGTCACCATCAACAGGGTCCGGCCTTCTTCGGCCAGACCCCGAATCACACCAAGCACTTCTTGCACCATCTCCGGGTCCAGCGCTGAAGTCGGTTCGTCGAACAGGATGACTTTGGGCTGCATCGCCAACGTGCGCGCGATGGCAGCACGTTGTTGCTGACCGCCCGACAGTTGCGCCGGATAGACGTGGCGTTTGTCCGCGATCCCGACCTTGGCGAGCAGGGCTTCCGCCATTTCGCTGGCCTCGGCCTTGGTCTTGCCGAGCACACGGCGTGGTGCCTCGATGATGTTATCGAGCACGCTCATGTGAGGCCAAAGGTTGAAGTTCTGGAAAACGAAACCGATCTCGCTGCGCAGCCGATTGATCTGACGGTTGTCGGCTGCGATCAGTTCACCTTTGCGGGTGGCTTTAAGCTTGAGTTCTTCACCGGCAACCAGAATCTGGCCCTGATGCGGGTTTTCCAGCAGATTGATGCAGCGCAGCAGCGTGGATTTGCCGGAGCCGGATGAGCCCAGAATTGAAATCACGTCGCCATCCCGCGCGCTCAGCGAAATGCCCTTAAGCACCTCCAGCTGACCGTAGCGTTTATGCAGGTTGCGGATTTCCAGGGCGGGCGTGGCCTCAGCCATGTGGGCTCCTCAATGTCGTTGGATCTCACCCGCGATCAGGCGGGCGTGCGCAAAAAGGGCGCGATGGTGCCAGCTTTAAACGCCGTCGGGAAGGGTATTTCGGCCATCGCTGCGATCAAAGGTCATTTCAGTGCGCTTATTTGGTGCTAATGAGTCGCCTCTGTGTATTTTCGGTGCAGTCGAACGTCTTTATCCTGTTCCGCTCGGTAACATTTCCTACGTGAATGGCGAAATGCTATTTGCCTCAGAGACTTACTGAGCGGCTGTAGAGCAGGCCTATCCACGCGCGACGTCGCTTTTGAAATATTTTGGCGTAGTTCTTGCGTAAAAAATAAATAACAGGACCGTTGTGATCTTTTTACGAAACATCACAAACAGGCCTGATTCGTACAAAATCCTCAAAGGTTGCTTTCATGAGCAGTACCGAAATCGCTTCAAATCTCGATCAAGGACTTAAATCGCGGCATATCACCATGCTGTCGATTGCAGGTGTTATTGGCGCGGGTCTTTTCGTCGGTTCTGGCCACGCCATCGCCGAAGCCGGCCCGGCCGTGCTGCTGGCCTACGCCGCGGCCGGTACGCTGGTGGTCCTCGTGATGCGCATGCTGGCCGAGATGGCCGTTGCTTCGCCGGACACTGGATCGTTTTCCACCTACGCCGACCGGGCGATCGGTCACTGGGCGGGCTTTACCATCGGCTGGTTGTACTGGTGGTTCTGGGTGCTGGTGATTCCGCTGGAAGCCAACGCTGCCGCCACCATCCTTCATGCCTGGTTCCCGAACATTGCGATCTGGGCGTTCACGCTGGTCATCACCTTGTTGCTCACCGCGACCAACCTGTTCAGCGTGAAGAACTACGGCGAATTCGAGTTCTGGTTCGCGCTGATCAAGGTCCTGGCGATCATTGGTTTCGTGGTGCTGGGCGTCGCGGCGGTGTTTGGTCTGCTGCCGAACAGTCAGGTCAGCGGCGTCAGCCATCTGTATGACACGCAGGGCTTCCTGCCGAACGGGATGGGCGCTGTACTGGCTGCCATGCTGACCACCATGTTCTCGTTCATGGGCACCGAGATCGTCACGATTGCGGCGGCAGAATCGAAGAATCCGGGACAGCAAATCACCAAAGCCACCAACTCGGTGATCTGGCGGATCTGCCTGTTCTATCTGGTATCGATCTTTCTGGTCGTGGCGCTGGTGCCATGGAACGACAGCCGTCTGGCCGACATCGGTTCTTACCAGACCGTGCTCGACCTGATGGGGATTCCGAACGCCAAGCTGATCGTGGATCTGGTCGTGCTGGTTGCGGTAACCAGTTGCCTGAACTCGGCGCTCTACACCGCTTCACGCATGCTGTTCTCTCTCGGCAAGCGTGGGGACGCGCCTGCTGTCTCGCAGCGCACCAGCAAAGCCGGTACGCCTTACTGGGCTGTGTTGCTGTCGACCGGCGCGGCGTTTGCCGCCGTGTTCGCCAACTACGTCGCCCCGGCTGCCGTGTTCGACTTCCTGCTGGCCAGTTCCGGCGCAATTGCGCTGCTGGTGTACCTGGTGATCGCCGTTTCGCAACTGCGCATGCGCCGCAAGCGTGAGTCCGCAGGCGAGCCGATCGACTTCCGCATGTGGCTGTTCCCGGGTCTGACCTGGGCGGTGATCGCGTTCATCGTCGCCGTGCTGACCATCATGCTGTTCCAGGAAGGCCACCGCATGGAAATCATCGCGACCGGCCTGCTCAGCATCCTCGTCGTCTCAGCGGGCTTGATCGTATCTAGCCGCCGCAAAGCGGTAAAAGCAGGAAAGGTTGCGCTCAATTGATAGGTGATTGAGTCGGCTCTGCTGGCGAGATGAAAGGCGGCTGCCCTTAGCGATGAGGGTGGCCGTTTTTTTAGCTAATTGATCATCCGCCCCAGCACCGACTTCCCTCGCACGTGATGCATCACCACTGCCGCCAGATGCAGCGCCACCAGTCCCGCCAAAACCGCGCACAGGATGTGATGCAGGTCATGCAGTTCCAGCAGCGCGATCTTCGAGTGAATCAGCTGTGGCAGGGTTAAGAACGCCAGGAGCGTGACCGGGTGGGTCATCATCAAGACGCCTGTGATGAGGACGCCCGATACCGCTGCATAGATGCCCATGTGGGCAGCGTGGGCCAGCCTTTCCTGTGGTTTGCGTGAGGGGCGCGGTTCGGCGCGCAGAGCCAGCCACAAGCGCCAGACGAAGAACGGGATGAAGAGGCTGGTCAGTTGCGGATTGAACGACTCGACCCATTGGCGCAGCGGATGGTTGGGGTCGAGCAGCACCACGCCGAAGCCGCTGAAGGTCGCCCACAGGATGACTGCAGCGGAAAGCCAGTGCAGGACAATTCGGGGTTTGGAGTAAGCGTTCGCTTCGAGCGCCGAGGTCGCGGGCGAAGGGGAGTGAAGGTCAGTCAAAACGGAAGCCTTTATTGAGAAGGAGTTGCATTCTCGTAGTGGCGCAAAGCTACCGTCTTGACCCGCGTCATGCAAATTAAAACTGGTGTGTTACCGCCGACCAGCGTCGCGAGCGTTTTTACGCTGAAGGATGTCGGAGGCCAGGTTGTAGGCGTCCTGGAATTCGTCGCTGCCCAGCCATTCGACGGTCACGTCCTCTTCTTCGTCGTGGAAAATTCCGCGGTAGACGATCAGCAAAGCCATCAGGAAATCGGTGGCCGGGTCTTCTTCTTCCTCGGCGATCACCAGCTCCAGCACCGGGTATTGCAGGAACACGACACACATGGCCAGCAGGCTGATCGACTCTGCGGCCTTCATCGCCTGGAACAGGTCGTCGTAGTCGGCTGGCTCGAAGCCGTTCTCCATGATGTCCTTGAAGTCGAATTTGCTCAGGTCGAGGAACACATCGTCGAACGGCTCATTCACGGACGGATGATTCAGCACCGGATGGACCGGGCTTGGCTTGCCCTTGCCGGAGCGGTTCTGCTTGGCCTTCGCTTTGGCCCGCTGGGCGCGTTTTTGCTGTTTGTCTGGGGAGGCCATGCGCGTCGGTCCTTTTGCAGGCGAGGGTGGTTTGGCGGTGGGCTATTGAATCGCAGCCGCTGGCATTTACCAAGGGCAGCCGGGCGGGATTGTCCCGAAAAATCGTAGCCAATAAAAAACCCCTGAATCTTTCGATGCAGGGGTTTTTCGGTATTTTGGTGCCCAGAGACGGAATCGAACCGCCGACACGGGGATTTTCAATCCCCTGCTCTACCGACTGAGCTATCTGGGCAACGGGGCGCATTAGACGTGTTTTTCAGGAGGTCGTCAAGCGTGTTGTGGAAAAAAATTTGAATTATTTCCTCCGCTTACGACGAACACCGTCTGCAAAGGGTTATTCGGCCGGTGGAACGTAGCCTTCGGCCTTTGCGTATTCCTCGCCGGAGAGGTACTTGTCCATCTCGGTCTGCAGGAACTTGCGATCCTCGGCGTTCATCATGTTCAGACGGCGCTCGTTGATCAGCAGTGTCTGGTGTTTCTGCCAGTCGGCCCAGGCTTTCTGGGAAACGTGGTTGTAGATGTCTTCGCCTTTGGCGCCTGGATACGGTGGGCGGTCCAGGCCGGGCAGTTCTTCTTTGTACTTGCGGCACATTACGGTGCGGGTCATGACGACTCTCCTGCGTTCAATACGTCGGCTGCGTGTTTCAGCAGCTTCTTCACCGGGGCGGCGAGGCCCAGGCGTGGCGGGGTGGCGAGGTTATACCAGAGCCAGTCGTCCTCGGCCACGTGATGGGCGGACTCCTCGACCCGGACCAGCCAGGGCTCGATGGTCAGTTGAAAATGGCTGAACGTGTGGATCAATCCGGGCATTGCCTGATGCTCGCCCATTTCCAGCGCATGCTGATCGGCCAGATGCTGCATGTCATCGAATTCGTCCAGCTCCGGCAAGCTCCAGAGACCGCCCCACAAGCCGGTCGATGGGCGACGGTAAAGCAGGATCTCGCCCTGGTGGTTGGCGAATATCGGCATCAAGGTGCGCTTTTGCGGGACGGTCTTGCGCGGCTTGGGGATCGGGTAGCGCGTTTCCTGACCGAGCATGTGCGCTTCGCAGCCGCGTTCCAGCGGACATAGCAGGCAGCTGGGCTTGCTGCGCGTGCAGAGCGTGGCACCCAGGTCCATCATCGCTTGCGTGTAGTGATTGACCCGGCTGTGAGGCGTGAAGCGTTCTGCAGTCGCCCACATTTGCTTCGCGACCTTCGGCTCCCCCGGATAACCCTCTTGGGCAGTAAAGCGCGCCAGCACGCGTTTGACGTTGCCGTCGAGGATCGGCGCCCGAATGCCCATGCTGATGCTGGCGATGGCGCCTGCCGTTGAAAGCCCAATGCCGGGCAGCCCGGTGAGCTTTTCGACGTCGCGCGGGAACTCGCCACCGTGTTCGGCGACGACGATTTTCGCGGCTTTTTGCAGGTTGCGGGCGCGAGTGTAATAACCCAGGCCAGTCCACAGGTGCAGGACTTCGTCTTCCGGCGCTTCCGCCAGGGCCTGGACGGTGGGCAGCGCTTCCATGAACCGGTCGAAGTAACTCAACACGGTGCTGACCTGGGTTTGTTGCAGCATGATTTCCGACACCCAGACGCGATAAGGCGTGATGTCGCGTTGCCAGGGAAGGTCGTGACGGCCGTGGCGGTCGTACCAGTCGAGGACCGCAGAGGAGAACTGCTCGGGTTGCATCATGGTTCCGGTGTTCAGGGAAAAGGGTTGAGGCAGGTTTGCCCTCTATCTCTGTGGGCGCCGGCTTGCCGGCGAATGCGGTATGTCTGCACCGAATCAGGTGATGGATACACCGCATTCGCCACCGTCGTAACCTCCGGCAGCTCCCACAGATGTTGTGTCGTTTTGCCAGTCCGGGACTGGCAGCCGACGGTTACCGCTTGAACAATCCCTTGATGGCGTCTTTGAGTTCAGGACTGACCTTGTCGCCCAGCTTTTCGTCGATCTTGTCGCCAATGCGGTCAGTGGCGAGTTTCGCTGCCACCTTGCCGAGACCTTCGTTATCCAGACGGCAGGCCTTGGCACCCAGCTCCAGTGGACCACGGCAGAGGATCGGCCATTCGATGCCGACAAAGCGCGGGTTCACTTCACAGGCCGGGTCCGGCATGTCGCTCTTGTCGCCTTCGATGATCACGCCGACCCGGTAGTTCATGCCCAGCACGCGCAGGTCGATGTCGCCATCGCCGTTGACCGTGAGGCCCGGCGTGCGGACTTTCAGGTCAGGGTTGCTCGCCACGCCATTACGGAACACCAGGTTGCCGTTGAGCTGCTGGAACGGCGTGTCTTTGCCGCGCGGCTCCCCGCTCAGCGTCTTGCGGTTCAGCGTCGAGATACCACGGCACAGCTGCTGTTCAAGGTTGGCGTTGACCAGCACGCCGTCGTTGAGCGCGAAGCTGGCGGTGCCGTTGAGGCTTTCGACCAGCGCTTTCTCGCTATTGCCCTTGGCGGTGACGTCACTGTTCAGATTCAGCAGGCCGCGCAGCGGAGGCGTGGTGCCCTGGCTCTGGATGAAACGCTCGACCGGCACCTTGACGATGTGGGTCTGCACGCTGGCCAGCGGGACATCCGGGCGCACGTCCAGATTGCCTTTGACTTCGAAGTTGCCGTTGTAGAGGTCACCGCGCAGGCTGTCGACCTTGATCACGCCGTCCAGCGCCGAGGTTTTGAGCGCTGCGTTCTGGATCGGCAGTTTCTCGACGGTCAGCTTGCCGAAACTCAGATCGGCGTCGACATCGAGCTTGCGCATGCGCTCCAGCGGCAGCAGCCGGGTGTCGCTCCATGCTACTTGTGTCGGCTGATTAGGCAGCGGACTGGTCCCGGACGCCGCCATGGCTTCGGCTTCGTTGCCCTGAACTTCGGTTTTGCGCGCAGCGCCTGCGGCCTTGGCCTGTTCGCTCTGTGGCGGGCGATAACGGTCCGCGTCAAACGTATCGGCCTTCAACTGAAGGCGCAGGGACTGCCTGGCGAAATCGTCGACGGCGACTCGGCCGGTGAAGGTGCTGTCATCAAGGCGCAGTGTGAGGTCGTCCAGCGAGACACTGTTTTGCGTCGCCGCGATACGGCTGACCATTTCCAGTCGGGTCAGGCTGTTGTCGCCCAGGCTTGGCGCGGTCTGGCCGACGCTGTCGAGGAACTCACGCAGGTTGAACTGGGCGATGGAAATGCCGCCGCTCAGTTGAGGTGCCTTGTCCAGGTCGCGTACATGCAACTCGCCCAGGGCGCGCAGCTGATTGGCGGAAAACTTGAGGTTGGTCCACTCGGCGACGTTGGCCGACATGTCGGCCAGCAGCTGACCTTGCGCCGAGAACGTCAGGGTCTTGCCTTGCAGCGGATCGCCTGCCGCTTCGCCCGAGAAGCGCATGTCGTCGAACTGATAACGCTTGAGCGCGCGGTCGAACCGCAGCTTGCCGGTCAGTTCCGTCTTGGTGCGGATCACGGGCTGGTTGGTGCTGAGGAAGGCGGTCAGCTTGACCGGAATGTCAGTGGCGTTGTGGATCGGACCGGTGCTCAGTTGAATGCTCTCGGCGGTGAACTGCCGGGTTTTCTGCACATCGTTGAAGTCCACGCGTGCGTTGTTCACGGTCAGGCTGTCGATGTCCAGTTTGAGCGGTTGCCAGGCCTTGTCCGGCTTGGCGGTCGCGGCGTCCGCCGGGGTGTCCGGGGAGGACTGAGCCACGGGAGGCTGCGCGGGACTGGCCGCAGTGGCAGGCACCTTGCCGATGTCCTCCCAGTTGCCGTGACCGTTTTCGTCTCGGGTGAGCATCAGATTGAGCCCTTCAACCCGCACGTCACTCATCTGCACTTCTTTGCGCAGCAAGGGCAGCACGCGGACCGAGAGGCCCAGCATCTGCAAGTCGGCAAACGGTTTTGACGGCTCGGTCAGCGTGGCGACACTGGCGTCGTGCAGCTCCAGGCCAAGCCAGGGGAACAGGCTCCAGCCAATGTCGCCGTTGAGCGTCAGCTCGACGTGGGCCCTTTCGCGGACCAGTTTACGAATCTCGTCTTTGTAATCGTTGGGATCAAACAGATGGGTCAGGGCAAAGCCGAGAGCCACGATGATCAGCAACAGCCCGAGAATGAATAGTCCCAGGATTTTGCCGAACGCTTTCATGGGCGAGTCCTTGTAATCGAGTCGTTCAAAATTTAGCCCGCGAGTATAGCGCTCTCAGGCAGGCATCGGGCCCTGGATAGTCACAGGTGCCGTAGAGGCGTTCGTACAGTGACAGACGGCATAAAAAAGGTAGTAGCAGATTGCTTTCTTTGGCGTGTCAAATGGTAATCTTTCGCCCTTCGCGGGTCATGCTGCGTCGAAATGTCACGTAATGAGGCTTTCTGCCGATAAAACTCCCGATGCTTGCGTGCATGAAGAGGAGTGGCGGAATCAATGCCGTTGTTCTTGCGGGACACAACTATAAATAGGGGCAAAACATAAGATGACTACAAGCACTGCTCTGGGCGGTTCCTTCGCTCAGCCTGCGTTCTTGTCCAAAGAACGCATTATCGCCAAGCGTGGCTTCAACCGCTGGATGGTTCCACCGGCTGCACTGGCGATTCACCTGTGTATCGGTATGGCGTACGGCTTCTCAGTGTTCTGGTTGCCGCTTTCCAAGGCGATCGGCATCAAGACGGCCGTTGCCTGCGCTCCGGACATGGGGTTTTTCGAGCAAGTCTTCTCGTCCAGTTGCGACTGGCCGATCTCCATGCTCGGCTGGATCTACACCCTGTTCTTCATCTTCCTGGGTTGCTCGGCGGCCATCTGGGGCGGCTGGCTGGAACACGCCGGTCCTCGTAAAGCCGGCGTCGTCTCGGCCCTGTGCTGGTGTGGCGGTCTGATGCTCTCGGCGCTGGGTGTCTACACCCACCAGATCTGGCTGATGTGGATTGGTTCGGGTGTGATCGGTGGTATCGGTCTGGGCCTGGGTTACATCTCGCCTGTTTCGACCCTGATCAAGTGGTTCCCGGACAAGCGCGGCATGGCGACCGGCATGGCGATCATGGGTTTCGGCGGCGGCGCGATGGTCGGTGCTCCACTGGCGACCGCGTTGATGAGCCATTTCGCAACGCCTGACAGCGTGGGCGTATGGCAAAGCTTCGTCGCCATGGCCGCGATTTACTTCGTCTTCATGATCGGTGGCGCTCTGGCGTACCGCGTTCCGCCAACCGGCTGGAAACCTGAGGGCTGGACCGCTCCTGCGAAGAAAACCAACAGCGCGATGATCACCAACCGCCACGTACACGTCAGCGTTGCGTGGAAAACCCCGCAATTCCGTCTGGTGTGGCTGGTGCTGTGCCTGAACGTTTCGGCGGGCATCGGGATCCTCGGCATGGCTTCGCCTTTGCTGCAGGAAGTGTTCGGCGGCAAGCTGCTGGGCACCGATCAGGCGTTTGGTCAGCTGGATGCTTCGCAACTGGCCGCTATTGCTGCCATCGCAGCCGGCTTCACCGGTCTGCTGAGCCTGTTCAACATTGGTGGCCGCTTCTTCTGGGCGTCGTTCTCGGACTACATCGGCCGTAAAGCCACGTATTTCGTGTTCTTTGCGCTGGGCTTCCTGCTTTACGCATCGGTGCCGACGTTGAGCCACCTGGGCAGCGTTGCGCTGTTCGTTGCAGCGTTCTGCGTCGTGCTGTCGATGTACGGCGGCGGCTTCGCGACCGTTCCGGCGTATCTGGCTGACCTGTTCGGTACACAGATGGTCGGTGCGATCCACGGTCGTCTGCTGACCGCGTGGGCTGCGGCTGGCGTGCTGGGTCCGGTGCTGGTGAACTACCTGCGTGAATATCAACTGAGCCACGGCGTTGCACGTGCCGACGCTTACGACATCACGCTGTACATCCTCGCCGGTCTGCTGGTGCTGGGCTTCATCTGCAACCTGCTGGTGCGCCCGGTGGCCGACAAGTACTTCATGACCGACGCGGAATTGAAGGCGGAACAGGCCATTGGTCACGACGCTGGCGCCGACCACACCACTTCCCTTGAGTGGAAAGCGGACGCAGGCACCAAGCCTCTGGCGATCCTGGCCTGGCTGGCCGTGGGCATTCCGCTGGCGTGGGGCGTGTGGATCACCCTGCAGAAAACAGCGGTGTTGTTTCACTAAGCCGCTTTCGGTGTTGGCCTGACTCTTCAGGCTGATACCGCACAGAGGCGGCCTGAATCGCAGCGCCGCCGCATCTCCTGTAGGAGCGCGCTTGCCCGCGATTACGGTTTGTCTGTGATGCATCTGTGAACTGACACGCCGCCATCGCGGGCAAGCGCGCTCCTACAGGGTTCTGTGTTGTCCTGTCCTTGCTTGTGCAGACATGTCTAGCGCCTCGGCGCATTACCCCCCCCCGTCCGCCATAACACGTCTCGTGTTTCTGTTTCCCTCCTACACGCCTATAATGTCCGCCTTTTCGCCCAATGATTTTGCGGAGCTGGTGATGGCCGAACGTAAGGCGTTCGTCGAGCGCGACACCCTGGAAACCCAGATCAAAGCCTCGATCAACCTGGATGGCACCGGAAAGGCCCGATTCGATATCGGCGTTCCTTTTCTTGAACACATGCTCGACCAGATCGCCCGTCACGGGCTGATCGATCTGGATATCGAAAGCAAAGGCGACCTGCATATTGACGACCACCACACGGTGGAGGACGTCGGTATCACCTTGGGTCAGGCTTTCAGCAAAGCCATTGGCGACAAAAAGGGCATCCGTCGGTACGGCCACGCCTATGTCCCGCTGGACGAAGCGCTGTCGCGCGTGGTCATCGACTTCTCCGGTCGTCCTGGCTTGCAGATGCATGTGCCGTACACCCGCGCCACCGTGGGTGGCTTCGACGTGGACCTGTTCCAGGAGTTCTTCCAGGGCTTCGTCAACCACGCGAACGTCACGCTGCACATCGACAACCTGCGCGGTCACAACACCCACCACCAGATCGAAACCGTGTTCAAGGCGTTCGGCCGCGCGCTGCGCATGGCCGTCGAGCTGGACGACCGCATGGCCGGCCAGATGCCTTCGACCAAGGGCGTGCTGTAATGCAGACGGTCGCCGTTATTGACTACGGCATGGGCAACCTGCATTCGGTGGCCAAGGCCCTTGAACACGTCGGCGCTGGCCGTGTACTGATCACCAGCGACGCCGACGTGATTCGTGAAGCCGACCGGGTCGTGTTTCCCGGTGTCGGCGCGATCCGCGACTGCATGGCTGAAATCCGTCGCCTGGGTTTCGATGCGCTGGTGCGTGAGGTTAGCCAGGACCGTCCGTTCCTTGGCATCTGCGTCGGCATGCAGGCGCTGATGGACCGCAGCGAAGAGAACGATGGCGTCGACTGCATCGGTGTCTTTCCCGGTCAGGTGCGATTTTTCGGCAAGGACCTTCACGAAGACGGGCAACACCTCAAAGTCCCGCACATGGGCTGGAACGAAGTGACGCAGGCCGTGGATCACCCGCTGTGGCATAACATTCCGGACAAGGCGCGGTTCTACTTCGTGCACAGTTATTACATCGACTCGCCGAACCCTCGGCAGATCGTTGGTCGTGGTCACTATGGTCGCGATTTCGCGGCGGCACTGGCTGATGGCTCGCGTTTTGCCGTGCAGTTTCACCCGGAGAAGAGCCACACCCATGGCCTGCAACTGCTGCAGAACTTCGCTGCGTGGGACGGCCGCTGGTAATGAGCAAGAAGAACAAACCGCCGATCCTGACCCTCACTCCCGAGCAGGAGAGTGAGGCGTGTCTCAAGATCAAGCGGTTCATGGAAGACCGCTTCGAACTGGACCTGGGTTCCTTCGAAGCGGCTGAAATCCTTGAATTGTTCTCCCGTGAAATTGCGCCGCACTATTACAACCGGGCGATTTTCGATGTTCAGGCGCACTTGAAAGAGCGCTTCGAAAGCATCGAAAGCGATGTCTGGGCGCTCGAGAAAAATTAAAGGCGGCTTCAAGCTGCAAGAATGATTGACGCGTATCTGCTCGCAGCTTACCGCTTGCAGCGCGCAGCTCTTTGACGAAGGAAAAGCTCATGCTGATTATTCCCGCTATCGACCTCAAAGACGGTGCCTGCGTGCGCCTTCGTCAGGGTCGCATGGAAGATTCCACGGTGTTCTCCGACGATCCGGTGAGCATGGCTGCCAAGTGGGTTGAAGGCGGTTGCCGTCGTCTGCATCTGGTCGATCTGAACGGCGCGTTCGAAGGCCAGCCGGTCAACGGTGAGGTGGTCACGGCCATTGCGAAACGTTATCCGAATCTGCCGATCCAGATCGGCGGCGGCATCCGCTCGCTGGAAACCATCGAGCACTACGTCAAAGCCGGCGTGAGCTACGTAATCATTGGCACCAAGGCGGTCAAGGAGCCTGAGTTCGTCGCCGAGGCCTGCCGCGCGTTTCCGGGCAAGGTGATCGTCGGTCTGGACGCCAAGGATGGCTTCGTCGCCACCGACGGCTGGGCTGAGGTCAGCTCCGTTCAGGTGATCGACCTGGCCAAGCGTTTCGAAGCGGACGGCGTCTCGGCCATCGTTTATACCGACATCGCCAAAGACGGCATGATGCAGGGCTGCAACGTCCCGTTCACCGCGGCGTTGGCAGCTGCGACGAAGATTCCGGTCATTGCCTCTGGCGGCATCCACAACCTGGGCGACATTAAGGCGCTGCTGGACGCGAAAGCGCCGGGCATCATTGGCGCAATCACCGGGCGTGCGATCTATGAAGGCACGCTGGATGTGGCTGAAGCCCAGGCGTTCTGTGATCAGTACTCGATCTGAATTGTAGGAGCGCGCTTGCTCGCGATAAAACCGGTCAGGTATGCATCTGTCACAGGTAGAACGCTTTCGCGGGCAAGCGCGCTCCTTCAGGTGTCCAAACTTTCGGAGATAAGGCCCATGGCCCTCGCCAAACGCATCATCCCTTGCCTCGATGTCGACAACGGTCGCGTGGTCAAGGGCGTCAAGTTCGAGAACATTCGTGACGCTGGCGATCCCGTGGAGATCGCCCGTCGCTATGACGAGCAGGGTGCCGACGAGATTACCTTTCTCGACATCACTGCCAGTGTCGATGGCCGTGACACGACGTTGCACACCGTGGAGCGCATGGCCAGTCAGGTGTTTATCCCGCTGACGGTGGGCGGCGGCGTTCGGACGGTGCAGGACATTCGTAACCTGCTCAATGCCGGTGCCGACAAGGTGTCCATCAACACTGCTGCGGTCTTCAACCCTGAATTCGTGGGTGAAGCGGCCGCGCGTTTTGGCTCGCAGTGCATTGTCGTGGCGATCGACGCCAAGAAGGTGTCCGGGCCGGGTGAAGAACCGCGCTGGGAGATCTTCACCCACGGCGGTCGCAAGCCAACCGGTCTGGATGCGGTGATGTGGGCCAAGAAGATGGAAGGCCTGGGTGCCGGTGAGATTCTGCTGACCAGCATGGATCAGGATGGCATGAAAAACGGCTTCGATCTGGGTGTGACCCGTGCAATCAGCGATGCGCTGGGGATTCCGGTTATCGCATCGGGTGGTGTGGGCAACCTGCAGCATCTGGCTGACGGTGTGCTCGAAGGCCACGCGAGCGCCGTTCTGGCCGCGAGCATTTTTCACTTCGGTGAATACACCGTGCCGGAAGCCAAGGCGTTCATGGCCAAACAAGGCATTGTGATTCGCTGATAGCTGATGCAAGCCCCTCATCTGTGGAAGTGATGATCGCTCCCACGCTCTGCGTGGGAGTGACTCGCGTGACGCTCTGCATCACAGGGACGCGGAGCGTCCTGTCTGCATGCCCACGCAGAGCGTGGGAACGATCATGGGGGGACGATCGAGCCGCTGAACTGCCCGTCCCAGACGCTTCGAGACACTTCTGTCCTGAAAGCGACTCCTCCCTTTCCCGAACTGGACAACGCCCTGTGTTACCGGCACTCTCTTGCCGTCGTCAGGATCGGGTGCCAGGGATATGTTCAAAGGTGTTTTTCTTGCGCTGATCAGCATTGCCACATTGCTGACAGGGACGGCCCGGGCTGGTGATGCGCCGGCGTATTCGATGGTGCTGCTCACTGAGAATTTCCCGCCCTACAACATGGCCGTCGATGGCAAGAACTTCGCCCAGGAAAGCAATATTCAGGGCATTGCCGTCGAAATCGTTCGCGCAACCTTCAAGCGTGCCGGTATCGGCTACAACATGACGCTGCGCTTCCCATGGGACCGCATTTACAAACTTGCGCTGGAGAAACCCGGTTACGGCGTATTCGTGACTGCGCGGTTGCCTGAGCGCGAGAAGCTCTTCAAATGGGTCGGTCCTATCGGGCCGGATGACTGGATCATGCTGGGCAAAGCCGACAGCCCGATTCAGTTGAATACCCTGGACGACGCGCGTCAGTACAGGATCGGCGCCTACAAAGGTGATGCAATAGCCGAAGAGCTGGGGCGTCAGGGCTTGAATCCGATTCTGGTACTCAGCGACAAGGACAACGCCAAGAAGCTGGTCGACGGGCAGATCGACCTCTGGGCCACGGGCGACCCGGCCGGGCGTTATCTGGCGCGGCAAGAGGGCGTGACCGGATTGAAAACCGTGCTGCGCTTCAACAGCGCCGAGTTGTTCCTGGCGCTGAACAAGGATACCCCGGATGAGGTGGTGAATAAGCTGCAGACCGCGCTGGATCAGTTACGCAAGGAAGGGACGGTGGACAGCATTTTGGGTAAATACCTATGACCTGTTGGGGCCGACCCTGACATCGCCTATCCCCTGTAGGTGCAATTCCAGGAAGTCGCTTATCCCTTGTAGGAGCAATCCGAGGTTACGAGGGTCGCGAATGCGGGGTGTCAGGCGCTGGGGATTTATCGAATGTACCGGCCTCTTCGCGGCCCTCGTAACCTCGGACTGCTGCTAAAGGGGGCCGTGTAAGCCGGTAGATCTACCGATAAACCCCATTCTTCCCGTGACCGCCCATTGCCTGATTGCCGCGCAGGCTGATCATGTGGCGAAGCTCGATCCAGTCGATGCCTTGAGCCTTGAGCTTGGGCAACTCACGCTCCAGCACTTCCATGGTCACCGGGTACGGATGGCCGATCATCACCGCCGTGCCTTGTTTGTGCGCCAGCTTGATTGCGCTTTGTAGCTGACCGCTGATGGCCTCTGCGGTGCGCTCGTCGTCCAGAAACACATCCCGGGAAAGACTGGCCAGGCCGATTTTCTGAGCCTCGGCTGCGGCGACGGTCTTGGCGCTCGTGCGGCTGTCGACCAGAAACAGATGCCGACGCTGAAGCTCGCCCACCAGCCAGCTCATCGCCTCAGGCTCGGCGGTCATGCGACTGCCTTCGTGGTTGTTGATGCCTGCCGCATACGGCACTTTCAACAGCGCCGCATTGAGCCGCGATTCGAGCTCCGTCAGCGGAAGGTCCGGACGCCAGGCGTAAGGCCCGGTGGCTGGGTCCATGGGCATGTGCAGCATCACCGTCTTGCCAGCCTTGTGGGCCTGACGCGCGAATTCGGTGGCGTGCGGGGTGTCCGGCATGATCGCCAGCGTCACCGGGCCGGGTAGGGCCAGCGCACGGCTGTCCTTTTGAGGACTTTGCCCGAGGTCATCGATGATCAGACTGATGTAGGCGACCTTCGGCACTTTGCCGTCGGTTTGCGAGGGTTCGACGGAGGCCGCGTGTGCGGCATCCGTCAGAACGAGCGTCATCATTGCAAGGGCCCTGACGAGCCCGGTCAACCGGAAGCGCATATCAATTGCCGCGTGTGACACTCAATCCCTTGAGCAGACTGAGGGCCTGGTTCAACTGGTAGTCGTCGTCCTGCGGACGCGCTTTACCCGCTTTGGACTTGGTGGTCGGTTTGTCCGCGCCGCCGTTGCCGTTGCCCAGGTGGCCGAGCAGGTCGGCCTCTTTGTAGTTCTCGCCATCGGCCTCTGTGGTGACCTTGGCTCGTTTGACTTCGATGTCCGGGTTGATGCCTTGCGCCTGAATCGAACGGCCGTTCGGCGTGTAGTACAGCGCCGTGGTGAGCTTCAGCGCACGGTCGTTGGCCAGCGGCAGAACGGTCTGCACGGAACCCTTGCCGAACGAATCGGTGCCCATCAGGATGCCGCGTTTCTGATCTTGCAAGGCGCCGGCGACGATCTCGGAAGCCGAGGCGCTGCCGCCGTTGATCAACACCACCAGTGGCACGCCTTCGCTGGCGTCCGCCGGGTCTGCCGAGAAGCGCAGTTCGGAGTTCGCGATGCGGCCCTTGGTGTAGACGATCAGGCCCTTGGTCAGGAAGTGGTCAGCCACTTCGACCGCTGCCTGCAACACACCGCCCGGGTTGTTGCGCAGGTCGAGGATCAGGCCGTTCATCTTCTTGCCGTTTTCCTTGCGCAGCTTGGCCAGCGCCTTGCCGACTTCTTCACCGGTCTTGACCTGGAACTGAGTGATACGGATATAGCCGTAGCCAGGCTCAAGCATCTGCGACTTCACGCTCTTGACCTGAATGGTCGCGCGGGCCAGCGTCACGTCGAACGGGTTGCCGCCGTCGCGCACCAGCGTCAGGGTGATCTTCTCGCCGATCTTGCCGCGCATCTTGTCGACCGCTTCCTGCATGGTCTGGCCCTGGGTCGGCGCGCCGTTGATCTTGACGATCAGGTCGCCGGCTTCGATGCCCGCCTTGGAAGCCGGTGTGTCGTCGATCGGAGAGACGACCTTTATAAAGCCGTCCTCTACGCCGACCTCGATGCCCAGCCCGCCGAACTCGCCGCTGGTGCTTTCCTGCAGCTCCTGAAAGTCTTCAGGGCCCAGGTAGGCAGAGTGCGGATCGAGGTTGCTGAGCATGCCCTTGATGGCGTTTTCCAGCAGGGTCTTGTCATCGACCGGCTCGACATACGCGGCTTTGATCCGGTCCATCACCTCGGCAAAGGTGCGCAGTTCATCAAGCGGCAACGGCGCCTTGATGTTCGCGGCATTGGCAGGTGCGGAAGCAGCAGGCGCCGCAGCGGGGGCGGCACCGGCTGCCTGCGCGAGAGGCGCGCCGATAACCACGGCGATAGTCAGGGCCAGCGAGGTGAGGCGGGACGAAAACAGCATGTCTTACGAACTCCTGAGTGAGGTGTCGACTTATCCTTGAGAGCGACACCATTGGGCCGGATCACTAGGGCGACCCTGCTGACGAATAGCGAAATACAGCGCCGGAGTGTCCTGACCGCCACCACTGTTGCCGACGGTGGAGATTGCTTCTCCGGCTTTTACAACGTCCCCAGCTTCCTTCAACAGACTCTGGTTGTGACCGTACAGACTCAAATAACCGTTGCCGTGGTCGAGAATGACCAGCAGCCCGGCGCCTCGCAACCAGTCGGCGAAGACCACACGACCACCATGCACAGCGTGTACCTGACTGCCCGCGGCAGCGCTGATCAGCACGCCATCCCACTTGGTTCGCTCGTCATCGCCGCGGGTTTCACCGAAACGCGCCAACAATCGACCATCAACAGGCCAAGGAAGTTTTCCCTTTGCCTGGTCAAAAGGTCCGCCATACGACTGACCGGCGCTGGAAACCAGTGCGCCGGGTGCTTTGGTGGGGCGACGCGGTGCCTCATTGCTGTCGTCTTTTCCGCGGCTTTTGGCCAGCGCTTCTTGCTCGCGCTGGCGTTTTTCGGCTTCCTGCTGAGCCAGTAGCGCCTTCTGACGCGCCTCTTCGGCCTCGCGGGCTTGCCGCGCAAGGGTTTCTTCAATGGTTTTGAGGACTTTAGTCAGGTCTGCCTGATCTTGCTGGCGAGCCTGGAGTTTCTGGTCGCGAGCCTTGTAGTCCTGATTTAGCTTGGCCAACGCCACCTGGCGTTGCTGGCGAACGGTGTCGAGCTGTGCTTTCTGGTCATCCAGCGAGCTCTTCTGCACCAGGAGCTGGGCCTGTTGCAGGTCGATGTCTTTTTCGACTTCGGCCAATTGGCGCAACGTTTCGTTGAAGCTGCGCAACTGCTCCAGGCGGGCCTTGCTCAGGTAGTCGTAATAGGTGAGGGTACGCGCGAATTTCTCGGGGTTCTGCTGATTGAGCAGCAGTTTAAGGTATTCCTGACGCCCGCTCTGATAGGCGGCGCGGGCCTGGATCGCGATCAGGCGTTGCTGTTCAGCGCGTGCGCTTTGGAGTTTTTTTTTCTCTCCATCGAGCCGTTGAAGCTCGGTTTCACTCTTTTTTAGTTCTTTCTGCAGGGCCTCCACCTGCTTTTCCAGCTTGCCCATTTCGGTTTCGGTTGAGCGCAGATCTTTCTGAACGCCGGACTTTTCCTCTTGGAGTTGGCTCAGCGCCTTCTTCAGTTCGGTAATGTCCTGACGCGTGGCATCCAGCTGTTTTTGGGTTTGTGCGCGCTCGTCGTCGGCAAAAGCCGGATTGAGCAGACAAATCAAAGCGAGGGCGATCAGGGCGCGAAGCATGGAGTTGGGCGATACCAGGAGTGAAGACGGGCTTAGTATGCCCGGCAGTGGCTGCAAAAAAAACGCTCAAAGGGCCGCGCTTTCAGACATTTCATACAAAAACCGGCCTGCCGGTTAACGGCAGGCCGGTTGCGACGGCTTATTTGGCAACCAGAATCGAAGTGCCGGTCATTTCTTTCGGAATGTCCATGCCCAACAGCGTCAGCATGGTTGGAGCCACGTCCGCCAGGACGCCGCCTTCGCGGACCTTCAGGTCACGCTTGCCGACATAGATGAAAGGCACTGGCTCAGTGGTGTGCGCGGTATGCGGCTGGTGAGTCTTCTCGTCGGTCATCTGCTCGACGTTGCCGTGGTCAGCGGTGATCAGGGCCTCGCCACCGACCTTCTCCAGCGCCTCGGTGATGCGGCCAACGCACACGTCCAGGCACTCAACGGCCTTGATCGCGGCTTCCATGATGCCGCTGTGACCGACCATGTCACCGTTGGCGTAGTTGACCACGATCACATCAAAACGCTGGTTTTCAATGGCGTCCACGATTTTGTCGGTGACCTCCGGCGCGCTCATTTCTGGCTGCAGGTCGTAGGTCGCGACTTTCGGCGACGGGATCAGGATGCGCTCTTCGCCAGGGAACGGCTCTTCACGGCCACCCGAGAAGAAGAAGGTGACGTGCGCATATTTCTCGGTTTCGGCGATACGCAACTGGGTTTTGCCGTTGTTCGCCAGGTACTCGCCCAGCACATTGTGCAGGCCTTCTTTGGTGAACGCAGCCGGCGCCGGAAGGGTGGCGGCGTACTGAGTCAGCATCACGAAGCCAGCGAGTTTTGGCTGACGGGCGCGGGCGAAGTCCTTGAAATCGTCTTCGACGAACACACGGGTCAGCTCACGGGCGCGGTCGGCGCGGAAGTTCATGAACACGACGGCGTCGCCGTCTTCGACCTTGACCTTTTCGCCGATGCTCGTGGCTTTGACGAATTCGTCGTTTTCGTCGCGCGCGTAAGCGGCGTCCAGCGCGGCCTTGGCGTTGTCAGCGTGAAATTCGGAGGTGCCGTCGACAATCAGGTTGTAGGCGGATTCGACACGGTCCCAGCGGTTGTCGCGGTCCATGGCGAAGTAGCGGCCAATGATCGTTGCGGTGCGGCCTTTGCCCAGACGCTTGTAGGCGGTTTCCATGGTGTCGAGGTACTGATGCGCGCTGCGTGGCGGCGTATCGCGGCCATCCAGGAAAGCGTGCAGGTAGATCTTCTCGGCGCCACGTTTGACGGCCAGTTCAACCATCGCCACCAGGTGGTCTTCGTGGCTGTGGACGCCGCCATCGGACAGCAGGCCCATGATGTGCACGGCCTTGCCAGCGCCCACGGCCTTGTCCACGGCTGCGCAGATCGTCGGGTTTTCGAAGAACTCACCGTCGCGGATCGCTTTGGTCACGCGCGTGAAGTCCTGATACACGACGCGGCCCGCGCCCAGGTTCATGTGGCCGACTTCGGAGTTGCCCATCTGGCCGTCTGGCAGACCGACATCCATTCCCGAACCCGAGATCAGGCCGTTGGGCATGGTCTTGTAGAGGCGATCGAAGACCGGCATCTTCGCTTCGTAGACCGCATTGCCGTCGTGGCTGTCGCTGTGACCGAAGCCGTCCAGGATGATCAGAACCAAAGGTTTAGGCGTGGTAGTCATGAATCCCACTCTTGGTGAAAAGATGAAGTAGAGAAAAGATCGACAGTTTAGGGACAAGTTCAGACGGCGTCACTGCCGTACGGGCTTTGGCCGACCTTGGGTGCTGTGTATACTGGCCGACATTTTAACGCCCTGGAACCTAATGATGGTTGATCACCTGATTGCATTTGCCACGAATCACTATTTGATCTCTGGCGCTTTCGTCATCCTGCTGGCACTGCTGATCGCGACAGAATTGAACAAGGGCGGCAAAAGCCTGAGCACCGGTGAACTGACTGCGCTGGTCAATCGTGACGAGGCGGTGGTCATCGATGTGCGTCCGAAGAAGGACTATGCCACCGGTCATATCGTCGGCGCCCTGAACTTCCCGCAGGACAAGGTCATGTCCCGTACTTCGGAGCTTGAGAAGTACAAATCCAAGACCCTGATCATCGTCGATGCCGCCGGCCAGCACGCAGGGCACGTGGCCAGCGAGTTGCTCAAGGCCGGTTTCACCGCTGCCAAGCTGTCCGGTGGCGTTTCGTCGTGGCGCGGCGACAACCTGCCGCTGGTGAAGTGAAATGGCTGAAGTCGTCGTCTACTCCAGCGATTATTGCCCTTACTGCTCGCGCGCCAAGTACCTGCTCGAGAGCAAGAACGTCGACTTCGAGGAGATCAAGGTCGATGGCAAGCCACAGATTCGCGCTGAAATGACCAAAAAGGCTGGCCGCACGTCGGTGCCTCAGATCTGGATCGGCTCGGTCCATGTCGGTGGCTGCGACGACCTGTTCGCCCTGGAGCGCGCTGGCAAGCTCGACGCACTGTTGAGCGCCTGAATTCGAACCCTACGCACAAGACCTTAAAAGTAAGAAGGATCTGAGATGACCGATCAAACGAATAACGGCGCCACTTCCAACGAAGAAGCACCACAGTTCTCCCTGCAACGCATCTACGTTCGTGACCTGTCCTTCGAAGCGCCAAAAAGCCCGGCGATCTTCCGTCAGGAATGGACCCCAAGCGTGAGCCTGGACCTGAACACCCGTCAGAAGCAGCTGGAAAATGACTTCTACGAAGTCGTGCTGACCCTGTCGGTCGAAGTGAAGAACGGCGAAGAAATTGCCTTCATCGCTGAAGTCCAGCAAGCCGGTATCTTCCTGATCAAGGGGCTGGACGCGGCGTCGATGAGCCACACCCTGGGTGCGTTCTGCCCGAACATCCTGTTCCCGTATGCCCGTGAAACCATCGACAGCCTGGTTGTCCGTGGCTCGTTCCCTGCGCTGATGCTGGCCCCGGTGAACTTCGATGCCCTTTACGCCCAAGAGCTGCAGCGTATGCAGGAATCCGGCGAAACGCCGACCGTTCAGTAAGCCTTGCGGCCTGAATGAAAAAAAGCGCCTGTGATGGGCGCTTTTTTTGTATGGGCGGACGCTAAGAGCTGTAGGAGCGTGGCTTGTCCCGCGATCGGCGGGGAACCCGTCGTAAATTCGTGTGATGTGCGGTGTACCAAAAATACCGTGGTCGCTGCATTTGCTGCCGGTGCCCGGCAGATCGCGGGACAAGCCACGCTCCTACAGGTGTGGATGCGATCGGTGTAGGAGTGAGCTTGCTCGCGATCAGGCCCGCAGGGCATCCGTGTAGCGATCCTGCGCCGGAAGGGTTATTTAAAACCCAGCTGCCGCCAGCCTTCGTAAACGGCCACCGCCACGGTGTTCGACAGGTTCAGGCTGCGGCAGCCTTCACGCATGGGCAGGCGCAGGCGTTGCTCGCTCGACAGCGGGTCCAGGACTTCGGGTGGCAAACCACGGCTTTCCGGGCCGAACACAAAGGCGTCGCCCTCCTGAAACGCCACATCATGGAAAGGTTTCGAGCCCTTCGTGGTAAAAGCGAACAGGCGGGGATGACCGATGCTTTCCAGGCAACTGGCAAGATCGGCGTGGCGATGCAGGGTGGCGTACTCGTGGTAATCGAGGCCGGCACGACGCAGGCGTTTGTCATCCAGCTCGAAGCCCAGTGGCTCGATCAAATGCAGGCTGCAGCCGCTGTTGGCGCAGAGCCTGATGATGTTGCCGGTATTCGGCGGAATTTCTGGTTGAAAAAGGATCACGTGAAACATGCACGGCTCCGAACATAAGGGCGGGGTGCATTCTACCCCCGAAGAGGATCCGCGGCCGAAGCTATGGCCACGGTTTTTGGGGTCGATTGCGATTTTCGGGGTCATGGTCGGGCTGATGATCGGCCGTCTGACCACGCCGGACCCCATAGCGCTGCAGCGGATCGAGGCGTTGCCCAATGGCGTGGCGGTGTGGTTCAACCGTGAGCCACAGTTGCACGGCGAAATCGTTGACGGCGCTGTGGCGCTGCTGTTCAACGCAACAGGCGAAGCGCAACGGGGCGAACTGAAGCTCAACGGTCGAGATGTGCGCTGGAGGGTGCAGAAAAGCGATAAGGGATTGTTGCTGAACCTGCTGGCGACCCGTCCATTGCGCGGTGAGTGGCACGGCGCAACGCTGGACGGGCGCTGGAGACTCGAGGTGAGTCTCCGAGAGGAATAAAAGAGGGGAATCCCCGGCCTGCCTGTACCAAGGTCCCCAAAACTGGTGATGCTTAACCTATTGCAGCCTGCGTGCCAGTTTTGAGAATTCTCGGTAGGAAAGGTGAAGACATCTCGTAAGGCCCCGGTTTAAAGCGCTAACCGGGCGCTCTCAAGAAACAGGCGTGATGTAGGTCGTTCGGATCAACGTTCACGTTTGGGTGTTTATTGATCAGTTTTGCACGCTATTTGCGCATTTTTGGGTCGCGAGTGACCAAAGTGATGCACGACCGAACCCGATGCGAACCTGCTACCGATTTGTGGAAGCTGCGTCGTGCTGACGAACCCTTGGAAGAATTACTGCTTGAACGGGGTCGCTTGAGGGCATCAGCGGAGAGAAATGGCGGCGGACCGGTGACCTTTCATCGAATTGTCACAATCTGTAAATAGGATCGGTCCGCCTGCGAGAGCTGTCGCTACTTTCGTTCCGCATGTGTACGGCCGAGCCAGCAGCGGCGACAGGGGATTGTCAGCAGACTTCGGCCACGAAATCGCGCCGGCACGTTTCGCCAGTTAACTGATGAGCCTGTTCGTCGGCTAGATAAAAAACCGACCGCGAGCAGGGTGACAACAGTAACAATCGCGTCTACGCGCTAATTAATTTCATTGCTTTCAAAGAGTTATAACTGGAATGCTCATGCTGTTTCGCACGACGACCGTGACTCGGTAGTCAAGTTCCAGTCGTACGATGTGCCAAAACGGAACGATCTGACGAACGGCGCAGAAATATTTTTTGGGAATTAGGTAAAGACGCCGATACACTCCGCAACGGACGGCTGAAACGGCTTGTGACATATAACTGCTTAGCATAAAAGCAGGTCTAAAAAGTCGTTTTAGGTTTAAAGGATTTCCCTTACCTTGCAGCCAGCTGTAAACGCGGTCTAGTCAATTAGTCTGGGGGCCATTGACTCTCTGAGTCGGGTCCAGCGCTAATCGCGCATCCGCGGTCTTGAGCCTTAGGTCTCAGTACCGAGGAACTACAAAAATTAGATTCAAGAGGAGCGAAACACAATGAAGAAATCCACCCTGGCCTTGGCCGTGTACGCAGGTGTAATGGCCACTCAGGCTGGTGCAGCTGGTTTCCTGGAAGACAGCAAGGCAACCCTCAGTTCCCGTACTCTTTACTTCGAACAAGACCCACGTGAGCCGTCTGCGAGCGGTGCTAAAGGTCAGGATCAGCGTCAGACCACTCAGGGCTTCCTGTTCAACTTCATCTCGGGTTACACCCCTGGCACCGTAGGCTTCGGTCTCGACGTGCAAGGTATGTACGGTATCAACCTGAGCGGTGGTATCGATAACCGCGCCGCCAACGGCAGCACTGCGAACACCGTTTCGCCAACCAGCTCCGACGGCACTCCAGAGCACAACTGGGCTCGCGCAGGTGCCAACGTCAAAGCGAAGATCTCCAAGACCGAGCTGAAAATCGGTAACGCTCTGCAGCCAAACCTGCCGATCCTGGTATCGAACGACGGTCGTCTGCTGCCGCAAACCTTTGAAGGTGGGATCGTCACTTCCAAGGACATCGACAACCTGACCCTGACTGCAGGTAAGCTGACCAAGGCTGCTGGCCGTGCCTCCACCAACTACGACAACCTGTCGGTTTCGGGTGGTACCAAGGGCTCCAACAACTTCCAGTTCGCCGGTGCTGACTACAAGCTCACCAAAGACCTGACCCTGCAGTACTACTACGCCAACCTGGAAGACTATTACAACCAGCACTTCTTCGGTTTGCTGCATGTTCTGCCAATCGGTGAAGACCAGTCGTTCAAAACCGACCTGCGTTACTTCCACAGCACTTCCGATGGCAAGAACGGCCAGTCCAACAACGTTGGCTACCGTCTGACCGGCAACGGTTATTCGGGTACCGGTAGCGATACCGGCGAGATCGACAACGATCTGTGGACCGCGATGTTCACCTATACCCTGGGTGGCCACGCCTTCATGCTGGGTTACCAGTCCTCGAGCGACAGCGGCGCCATGCCGATCATCAACAACGGCAGCGTAGTTGACGGCCGTGGTCGTAACGAAGGTGAAGGTGGTAACTCCGTTTACCTGTTCACCGACAGCATGATCACCAACTTCACCCGCGCCGGTGAGAAGACCAAGTTTGGTCAGTACTCGTACGACTTCGCACGCGTTGGCGTTCCTGGCCTGAAAGCTGCGATCGCTTACCTGCACGGTGACCAGATCCGTACCAGCGCTACGGGTGCACGCGGCTCCGAGTGGGAACGCGACATGCGTATCGACTACGTCTTCCAGGATAGCTTCCTGAAAGGCTTCGGTGTGACTGTACGTCGTGCGAACCTGCGTTCGGATTCCGATCTGTACCCGCTGCAGCAGAACGTCGACCAGACTCGCGTTATCCTCAACTACACCTACGCATTCAAGTAAGTGTGTTGAGTTGTTGAGTTAAAAAGAACCCCGCTTCGGCGGGGTTTTTTTATGCCTGAAACGATGAGGATCATCACCATTCGTTCCTTCAGTTTTGAGGCATCGGCATGCACAGTAGGCCGATAACTCACACCAAAGGAGCACGATTGCATGGGACTGAAACTCGGCGATATCGCCCCGGACTTCGAGCAGGATTCGAGCGAAGGGCGCATCAAGTTTCACGAGTGGCTGGACGGCAAATGGGCGGTGCTGTTTTCCCATCCCGCCGATTTCACGCCGGTCTGCACCACCGAATTGGGCTTCACCGCGAAGCTCAAGGATGAGTTTGACAAGCGCAACGTGAAAGCCATCGCGCTGTCGGTGGATCCGGTCGACTCGCACATCAAATGGATCGACGACATCAACTCCACCCAGAACACGATCGTTAACTTTCCGATCCTGGCGGACGCGGATCGCAAGGTGTCGGAGCTGTATGACCTGATTCATCCCAACGCCAGCGAAACGCTGACCGTGCGCTCATTGTTCGTGATCGACCCGAACAAGAAAGTGCGCCTGACCATTACCTACCCTGCCAGCACCGGTCGCAACTTCCACGAGATCCTTCGGGTGATCGATTCGCTGCAACTGACCGACAACTACAAAGTGGCGACGCCTGCGAACTGGAAGGACGGTGAAGACGTGGTGATCGTGCCTTCGATCAAAGACGAGGCCGAGATCAAGGAACGCTTTCCAAAAGGCTATACAGCCGTCACGCCTTACCTGCGCCTGACGCCGCAGCCCAATCGCTGATACCTCGCTTTCAACCACGACATTCGGGCCGATTTATCGGCCCCTTTTTTTGGGGAGCACTTCAGGGTCAATCGGCGAGACACTTGATATTCGATTCGGTGCTAACCAAATGAATAAATATGATTTTAGTGAATAACAGCCGCCTGTTATGGTCTCTCCGTCCTGGCGATTTATAGCCAGCAATGAATCCCCCAAACACCTTACTCGTTCGCTATCGGACAAGCAGGTGCCACCTGTTAGCTACTCAGCAAAGGAGCGTGCGATGCGCACTGTCATTTTGCGTCGAGGCCTGGTCGCTCTGTTTGTTGCGGCGGTGTCTTTCGGCGTCCTAACGCAAGCTCAAGCCGATACCTTGCGCATCGGTTATCAGAAGTACGGCACGCTGGTGCTGCTCAAGGCCAAGGGGTCGCTGGAAAAGAAACTGGCAGAGCAGGGCGTGCAGGTTCAATGGACCGAATTTCCAGGCGGACCTCAACTGCTGGAAGGCTTGAATGTCGGCTCCATCGACTTCGGTGTGACCGGCGAGACACCTCCCGTTTTCGCTCAGGCGGCAGGCGCTGATCTGCTCTACGTGGCGTCCGAGCCGCCGGCGCCGACCAGCGAAGCGATTCTGGTGCCCAAGGACTCGCCGATCACGTCGGTCAAAGACCTGAAAGGCAAGAAAGTCGTCCTCAACAAAGGCTCAAACGTTCACTACCTGCTGGTGAGGGCGCTGGAAGAAGCCGGCCTGAAATACACCGACATCCAGACCGTCTTTCTGCCGCCCGCCGACGCGCGGGCCGCCTTCGAGCGCGGCAGTGTCGATGCATGGGTGATCTGGGACCCGTACCAGGCGGCCGCCGAGCAACAGTTGCAGGCACGCACGCTGCGTGATGGCAAAGGCATTGTCGATAACAACCAGTTCTATCTGGCGACCAGGCCCTATGCGAAGCAGCATCCGAACGTGATTCAGACCCTGGTCGAAGAGGTTCGCGCGGTGGGTGAGTGGTCCAAGGCCAATCCGGAAGAGGTCACCAGACAGGTCGCTCCGTTGCTGGGCTTGCCGGAAGACATCACGCGGACTTCGGTTAACCGACAAGGTTACGGCGCGCTGTTCATCACGCCTGAAACCGTCGCGGCGCAACAGAAGATCGCCGACACGTTTTACCAGCTCAAGCTGATCCCCAAACCGCTCAGCATCGCCGATGTGATCTGGACGCCACCCGCTGCTGTTGCGAAAGCGCAGTAAGCCTCGGCCTTGGGAGGAGACAACTCCATGAGCGTGGAAAGCGTAACCCACAAACTGGCGCCCTGGCTGCTACCGGTTTTGTTGCTGGCGATCTGGCAACTGGCGGTCAGCGCCGGTTGGCTGTCAACCCGCATCCTGCCAGCGCCGAGTGCGGTGATCGAAGCCGGTGTGACGCTGGTACGCAGTGGCGACATCTGGACCCATCTGGCAATCAGTGGCTGGCGCGCCGGTATCGGCTTTGCCATCGGTGGCGGCATCGGCCTGATCCTGGGGTTTATCACGGGCTTGTCGAAATGGGGCGAATGCCTGCTCGACAGCTCCGTGCAGATGATTCGCAACGTGCCGCATCTGGCGCTGATCCCGCTGGTCATCCTGTGGTTCGGCATCGATGAAAGCGCCAAGATTTTTCTGGTGGCGTTGGGCACGCTGTTCCCGATTTATCTGAATACGTATCACGGGATTCGCAACATCGATCCCGCCTTGGTGGAGATGTCGCGCAGTTATGGTCTGTCGGGGTTCGCGCTGTTCTGGCACGTCATTTTGCCGGGTGCGATGCCTTCGATTCTGGTCGGTGTGCGCTTCGCGCTGGGCTTCATGTGGTTGACGCTGATCGTGGCTGAAACCATCTCCGCCAGCTCCGGCATCGGCTATCTGGCGATGAACGCCAGGGAGTTTCTGCAGACGGACGTGGTGGTGCTGGCGATCGTGTTGTACGCCGTGCTCGGCAAACTGGCGGACCTTGCCGCGCGTGGGCTGGAACGGGTCTGCCTGCGTTGGCACCCGGCGTATCAAGGGGCAAAAGGTGGTGCGCGATGAGCACCCTTCAACAACCGGCAAACCTGCTGCGCGGCATTCCCCTGCAAGTGCGCAAGCTGAAGAAAACCTTTGGCTCGCGGGAAGTCCTCAAGGACATCGACCTGCACATTCCGGCCGGGCAGTTCGTGGCCGTAGTCGGTCGCAGCGGTTGCGGTAAAAGTACCCTGCTGCGCTTGCTTGCAGGCCTTGATCAGCCCTCAAGCGGTCAGTTACTGGCCGGGTCGGCGTCGCTGGCCGATGCACGAGAAGACACACGATTGATGTTCCAGGAAGCACGCCTGCTGCCGTGGAAAAAGATCATCGACAACATCGGGCTGGGCCTTAGCGGAGACTGGCGTGGCAAAGCGCTGGAGGCACTGGAAGCCGTCGGTCTGGCCGAGCGTGCCGATGAGTGGCCTGCGTCGTTGTCAGGCGGCCAGAAACAACGTGTGGCGCTGGCGCGTGCGTTGATTCACCAACCGCGACTGTTGCTGCTGGACGAGCCGCTGGGCGCGCTCGATGCCTTGACCCGCATCGAGATGCAGCAGCTGATCGAAAATCTCTGGCGCAAGCACGGCTTCACGGTGTTGTTGGTGACGCACGATGTCAGCGAGGCAGTGGCGATTGCCGACCGAGTCTTGCTGATCGAAGAGGGCCGCATCGGGCTTGATTTGCAGGTCGATCTGGCTCGACCGCGTGCGCGTGGTTCACATCGGCTCGCCGCGCTGGAAACCGAAGTCCTTAACCGCGTGCTGTCGCTGCCAGGCAGTCCGCCCGAACCTGAACCGACATCACCCCTGCCCACGCAGCTGCGCTGGGCCAACTGAATCCAGGCGCAATGTTGCGTCTGGACTGAGCACTCAAAGGAAGACCTGTCATGACTATCAAAGCCATCAACGTTCGTAACCAGTTCAAAGGCACCATCAAGGAAATCGTCACCGGCGACGTACTGTCGGAAATCGACGTACAGACCGCGTCCGGCATCGTCACTTCGGTGATCACCACCCGTTCGGTGAAAGAGCTTGAGCTGGTGGTCGGCAGCGAAGTCATCGCCTTCGTGAAATCCACCGAGGTGTCGATCGCCAAGTTGTGATCGATGCGTTGTGAACAACCCCGAAGGGTGCGAGCCCTTCGGGGCTTTTTGCTGTGTCCGATTTGGTCAGCCGGCTTGCCGGGAGCTGTCGGCGTTACTGCTCGATTGATCGCTTCGGGAGGAACGGCGGCAGGTAAAGGCCAAGATAAGCGTCGAACACGCGCTGCCCTTCTTCTGCCATGCGTGGCGTGATCGCATCGTGCAGTTGTATCGAGCGTGCATAAACGCGGTCGGCGAGTTCGAGGGCGAGGGCGAACACTTCGATGTCGTCTGGCAAGGCCGGCAGCTGGAAGTGCTTGGCGAACAGCGCGTGCATGAGGTTGCCCAGTTCGACGTCGTGCTGGCGGTCTGCCTGAGTGACTTCGGTCAGGCCGTGCTGAGCCAGGATCAACTGCCGAGCGGCGGCGTCTTCGCTGTAGATCGTGAGCATGCGCGCCTCGACCAGGCGCGAGAGGTCATGCCAGGACGTGAGCTGCGCATGATCGATGGGCTGTTGCAGACTCTCGCGAAACGCTGCGTGAACGTCGGCGGTCAGTCCTTCCAGCAACGCCGGGACGCTGGCAAAGAAGTGATAGACCGAGGAGGGCGGGATCCCAGCGCGCTCGGCGACGCTATAGATCGACAGACTCGCCACCCCATCCGACGCCAACAGCGTACGCGCGGCATCAAGGATCGAATCGATCCGGGCCTGACTGCGCGCACGGGGTTTGCGGGGTGTGGCGGGGCGGGTCATTGAAGCGTCTCGCAGGCGAAAGTCCGCGCATTGTACGCGAGGTTTCAAGGCTCGGATGAACTGCGCCGTCTAAAATAAAAAACGCCCCCAGCCATGCGGTTGGGGGCGTTCTTTTTATTTCACACACCGTCAGACCGTGTGCAGATACCAGTTGTATTCGAGGTCGGAGATGGAATGTTCGAACTCTTCCAGCTCACTTTCCTTGCAGGCGACAAAGATATCGATGTACTTCGGATCGATGTACTTGGCCATGATTTCGCTGTCGTCCAGCTCGCGCAACGCATCGCGCAAGTTGTTTGGCAGGCTTTGCTCATGCTGCTCGTAAGAGTTGCCTTCGACAGGTGGCCCCGGCTCGACCTTGTTGGTCAGACCGTGGTGGATGCCCGCGAGCACCGATGCCATCAAGAGGTAAGGGTTGGCGTCTGCACCGGCAACGCGGTGTTCGATCCGCACGGCATCCGCGGTACCGGTAGGCACACGAACGGCCACTGTCCGGTTGTCCAGACCCCAGGTAGGCGAGTTTGGTACGTAGAACTGAGCACCGAACCGGCGATACGAGTTGACGTTCGGGCAAAGGAACGCCATCTGCGCCGGTAGGGTCTCGAGCACACCGCCGATCGCATGACGTAATGCGGCGTTCTGCTCGGGATCCTCACTGGTGAAGATGTTTTTGCCATCGCGATCCAGGATCGAGATGTGGACGTGCAGACCGTTACCCGCCTGGCCTGGATACGGCTTGGCCATGAAGGTGGTGTCCATCTCATGGTCGTAGGCGATGTTCTTGATCAGTCGCTTGAGCAGGACCGCATAATCGCAGGCCTTCAATGCGTCAGCAGTGTGGTGCAGATTCACTTCGAACTGCGCCGGAGCACTTTCCTTGACGATCGCGTCGGCAGGGATGCCTTGCTCTTTCGCACCTTCCAGAATGTCCTGGAGGCAATCGACGTATTCGTCGAGGTCGTCGATCAGGTAGACCTGTGTCGAGTGCGGGCGTTTCCCGGAAATCGGCGAGCGCGGCGGCTGTGGTCGGCCGTTCACGTTCTCCTGATCGATCAGGTAGAACTCAAGTTCGAATGCGGCGCAGATGGTCAGGCCCATCTCGTCGAACTTGCTGACCACCTGGCGTAGCACCTCACGAGGATCGGCGAAGAACGGATCGCCCTCCAGTTCGTGCATGGTCATCAGCAGTTGTGCGGTAGGACGCTTCTGCCACGGTTCGTTGCAGAGAGTGTCAGGGATCGGATAACAGATTCGGTCAGCGTCACCGATGTCCAGGCCAAGGCCGGTGCTTTCCACCGTCGAGCCATTGATATCCAGTGCGAAAAGAGAAGCTGGGAGGTTAATGCCTTTTTCGTAAACCTTATGGAGACTGGTGCGTTCAATGCGCTTGCCGCGCACCACTCCATTCATATCTGCAATCAGAAGGTCAACGTATAGAACCTCAGGATGTTCCTTAAGGAACGCGTTCGCTTCGTTGAGCTGAACGGCACGCGGGGGTACCGACATGATGCAACACCTTTGTTGTTGAAAATATCAATCATCGAGCATTACGGGGTTCAGTCAATCCGAAAGCCCAGATGAAGTCAAGAGAGCTCTGTTTTGCCCTAAAAGGGCGCCGTGAGCCCATTTTTGCCGCACTTTAGGGCGGATTTAGACGCCTGGAAGTCGTTAGAACTGCGACCTTGAGCAGGGCGTGTTTTATTTTTTACGGCGCTGTTGTGTAAAAAAATGAACAAGGCTAAGCTCGGTCGCAACCCAAAACAGCAACAATACCGGGGGTCACATGTCTCGCCTTCCGCTGATCGGCGTCACCGCCTGCACTCAGCAAATCGGCTCGCATGCCTATCACATCAGTGGTGACAAATACGTCCGCGCAGTCGCCGTCGCTGCCAAGGGCCTGCCGCTGATTCTGCCGTCACTGGCAGAGCTGATCGATCCAGCCGACATACTCTCGGCGGTCGATGGCTTGCTCTTCACCGGTTCTCCATCCAACGTCGAACCCTATCACTATAGTGGTCCGGCCAGCGCGCCGGGAACTGCTCATGATCCTGCACGCGACCACACCACCTTACCCCTTATTCGTGCCGCTGTGGCTGCGGGCGTGCCCGTGCTGGGTATTTGCCGTGGTTTTCAGGAGCTGAACGTAGCGTTTGGCGGCAGTCTGCATCAGAAGGTTCACGAGACGGGCGCCTTCATGGATCACCGTGAGCCAGACAACGAACCCGTGGAAACTCAGTACGCTCCCAGTCATGCGATGCACATCGAACCGGGCGGCATGCTGGCGGGATTCGGGTTGTCAGAAGAAATTCGTGTCAATTCAATTCATGGTCAGGGTGTCGAGCGTCTCGCGCCTGGTCTGCGCGTGGAAGCGACGGCGCCGGACGGCCTGATTGAAGCGATTTCGGTTCCCGCAGGCGCGCCTTTTGCTACAGCTGATGTATTCGCATTGGGCGTTCAGTGGCATCCGGAGTGGCAGGTCATGCAAAACCCCGACTATCTTTCAATCTTCCAGGCTTTTGGCGATGCCTGTCGAAAACGTGCAACACAACGCGACGCCGATGCGTCGAAAAACGCCTGATGACTACGATGGCCGTCAGGACAATGAACCCCTGAGGTATTTATGAGTACCAACCTCGACCAGCTCACCGATTGGTTGAAAGAACACAGGATTACCGAAGTCGAGTGCATGATCTCCGACCTCACCGGTATCACGCGCGGCAAGATCTCTCCGACCAACAAGTTCATTGCCGAAAAGGGCATGCGCTTGCCGGAAAGCGTACTGCTCCAGACCGTGACCGGGGACTATGTCGAAGACGACATTTATTACGAGTTGCTGGACCCCGCGGACATCGACATGTTTTGCCGTCCTGACCAGAACGCGGTGTATCTGGTGCCCTGGGCCATCGAGCCTACTGCGCAGGTGATCCATGACACCTACGACAAGCAAGGCAACCCCATCGAGCTGTCGCCGCGCAACGTATTGAAAAAAGTACTCAAACTCTATGCCGATCAAGGCTGGCAGCCCATCGTGGCGCCGGAAATGGAGTTCTATCTCACCAAGCGCAGCGACGACCCGGATTATCCGTTGCAACCGCCAGTGGGGCGCTCGGGCCGCCCGGAGACAGGTCGTCAGTCTTTCTCTATTGAAGCCGCCAACGAGTTCGACCCGCTCTTCGAAGACGTCTACGACTGGTGCGAGCTGCAGAACCTGGACCTCGATACGTTGATCCACGAAGACGGCACCGCACAGATGGAAATCAACTTCCGTCACGGCGATGCGCTGTCGCTGGCCGATCAGATCCTGGTGTTCAAGCGCACCATGCGCGAAGCCGCGCTCAAGCATGACGTAGCGGCGACCTTTATGGCCAAGCCCATGACCGGTGAGCCGGGCAGCGCCATGCACTTGCACCAGAGCATCGTCGACATCGAAACCGGCAAGAACATCTTCTCCAACGAAGACGGCACCATGAGTCAGTTGTTCCTGCAGCACATTGGCGGCCTGCAGAAACTCATTCCCGAGCTGCTGCCGCTCTTCGCACCTAACGTCAACTCGTTTCGCCGCTTCCTGCCGGACACCTCGGCGCCGGTGAACGTGGAGTGGGGCGAAGAAAACCGCACCGTCGGCCTGCGCGTACCGGATGCCGGCCCGCAGAACCGCCGTGTGGAAAACCGTCTGCCGGGCGCCGATGCCAATCCCTATCTGGCGATTGCTGCGAGCCTGCTGTGCGGTTTCATCGGCATGGTCGAAGGCATCAATCCGAGCGCGCCTGTCGTGGGCCGGGGTTATGAGCGTCGCAACCTGCGCTTGCCATTGACCATCGAAGACGCCCTTGAGCGGATGGAAAACAGCAAGACCATCGAAAAGTACCTCGGGCAAAAATTCATCACCGGTTACGTCGCGGTCAAGCGCGCCGAGCACGAAAACTTCAAGCGTGTGATCAGTTCGTGGGAGCGGGAATTCCTGCTGTTCGCCGTCTGAAGCCCCAGGCGCCGCGCAGGCCTTGCGAGGTCCGCGGCGCCTGACACGCGATATCCGTCAATGGAGTGGTTCATGAGTTCCAACAACCCGCAAACCCGCGAATGGCAAGCGCTCAGCAGCGATCATCATCTGGCGCCGTTCAGCGACTTCAAGCAGCTCAAAGAGAAAGGCCCCCGCATTATCACTCACGCCAAGGGCGTTTATCTGTGGGACAGCGAAGGCAACAAGATCCTCGACGGCATGGCGGGTCTGTGGTGCGTCGCCATCGGTTACGGTCGTGACGAACTGGCCGATGCAGCCAGCAAACAGATGCGCGAACTGCCGTATTACAACCTGTTTTTTCAGACCGCTCACCCGCCAGCGTTGCAACTCGCCAAGGCGATTTCCGACATTGCCCCTGAAGGCATGAACCATGTGTTTTTCACCGGTTCCGGCTCCGAAGGCAACGACACTGTGCTGCGAATGGTGCGTCACTACTGGGCGGTCAAAGGCAAGCCAGACAAGAAGGTCATCATCAGCCGCATCAACGGCTACCACGGCTCCACGGTCGCGGGCGCCAGTCTGGGCGGCATGACGTACATGCATGAGCAGGGCGACCTGCCGATTCCGGGCATCGTTCACATCCCGCAGCCATACTGGTTCGGCGAAGGGGGCGACATGACCCCGGAAGCGTTCGGCGTCTGGGCGGCCGAGCAACTGGAAAAGAAAATCCTCGAAGTCGGTGAAGACAACGTGGCCGCCTTTATCGCCGAGCCGATTCAGGGCGCGGGCGGTGTGATCGTTCCGCCTGATACCTACTGGCCGAAGATCAAAGAGATCCTCGCCCGGTACGACATCCTGTTTGTCGCCGATGAGGTGATTTGTGGCTTTGGTCGTACCGGTGAGTGGTTCGGTAGCGATTTCTACGACCTCAAGCCTGACCTGATGACCATCGCCAAAGGCCTGACCTCGGGCTACATCCCCATGGGCGGTGTGATTGTGCGCGATGAGGTGGTGAAGGTGTTGAACGAAGGCGGCGACTTCAACCACGGCTTTACCTATTCGGGCCATCCGGTGGCGGCAGCGGTCGGTCTGGAAAACATCCGCATCCTGCGTGACGAAAAGATTGTCGAACGTGTGAAATCGGAAACGGCACCATACTTGCAGAAGCGTTTGCGTGAGTTGAGCGATCATCCGTTGGTGGGTGAAGTTCGGGGTGTCGGCATGCTGGGCGCCATCGAGCTGGTGAAAGACAAAGCCACTCGCGAGCGTTACGTCGGTCGAGGCGCGGGCATGATTTGCCGAACGTTCTGCTTCAATAACGGACTGATCATGCGTGCGGTGGGTGACACGATGATCATTTCGCCGCCGTTGGTGATCAGCTTCGCGGAGATCGACGAGTTGGTGGAAAAAGCGCGCAAATGCCTGGACCTGACCCTTGAGGCGTTGCAGAGCTGAAGTGGTCGCGGCGGGCGTGCGCCGGGTTGAAGGCGCACCCTGCAGGGTTCGATGTGTTGGTGTGCAGATGAAATCTTTGAAAGGTATGCAATAAGGCAGGCAGTCTGCTTGTAAGCCCGCCCAGGAAATTGCCAGACTAACGGTTGTTTTAGTCGCCGCTAACATAAAACATTGGAGCTGTACGAATGAAGAAATTTGGCAAAACCCTTCTCGCGTTGTCCCTGATGGGCGCAGTGTCTGTCGCTGCGCACGCTGATGATAAAGTTCTGCATGTCTACAACTGGTCCGATTACATCGCGCCGAACACCATTGCCGATTTCGAAAAGGAATCAGGCATCAAAGTGGTGTATGACGTCTTCGACAGCAACGAGACCCTGGAAGCCAAATTGCTGGCCGGCAAGTCCGGCTACGACATCGTCGTTCCGTCGAACAACTTCCTGGCCAAACAGATCAAGGCCGGTGTGTATCAGGAGCTGGACAAGTCCAAACTGTCCAACTACAAAAATCTGAACGAGAAGCTGCTCAAGGCCGTATCGATCAGCGACCCGGACAACAAGCACGCTTTCCCTTACATGTGGGGCTCGATCGGTATCGGCTTCAACCCGGACAAGGTCAAGGCTGCGCTGGGCGCCGATGCACCGGTCAACTCCTGGGACCTGCTGCTCAAGCCTGAAAACATCGCCAAGCTGAAAGCCTGCGGCGTGAGTTTCCTGGATTCGCCGACCGAGATGCTGCCGGTAGCGCTGCATTACCTTGGCTTGCCAACCGACACCCAGAAGAAAGAAGACATCAAGAAAGCTCAGGATCTTTTCCTGAAAATTCGTCCTTCGATCACTTACTTCCACTCGTCCAAGTACATCTCGGACCTGGCCAACGGCAACATCTGCGTAGCCGTGGGTTACTCGGGCGACATCTATCAGGCCAAGGCGCGTGCTGAAGAAGCGGGTGGCAAGGTCAAGGTCAGCTACAACATCCCGAAAGAGGGTGCTGGCAGCTTCTATGACATGGTCGCCATTCCTAAAGACGCCGAAAACGTCGAAGGCGCCTACAAGTTCATGAACTTCCTGCTGCAGCCTAAAGTCATGGCTGAAATCACCAACGCCGTTCACTTCCCGAACGGTAACGCGGCGGCGACCGAGTTCGTCGACAAAGACATCACGTCTGACCCAGGCGTTTATCCGCCAGCCGATGTTCTGGCCAAGCTGTATGCGATCGCAGATCTGCCCGCAGCGACCCAGCGTGAAATGACTCGCGCCTGGACCAACATCAAATCGGGCAAGTAAGCCTGGTCAGGCACTGTGGGAGCGAGCTTGCTCGCAAAGAGGGTGTTCCATCAGGCGAGCGTCTGTCGTTTGAAACCCGGCATTCGTCGGAGTGCCGCCCTGACAAAGCTCGCTCCCACAGGATCAATGTTCACCGCACACCGGCCGCGGTCCGCGGCCCGGTGTCAGCGGCAGCGACATACGAGTCAGAAAAGTTTTTTTTGCGAGCAGGGTTTATCGAAGGTAAGTTGCGCGCCGGAATTGTCACAGGCAGTCGTTACTGTCATCGGCACGGGCAACAGGCCCACCTACTAAAAAAGGACTGTACACGTGTCTATTTCTTTATTTTCCAAGGGCTTGCTACTGGGAGCCGGCCTGACGCTTGCCGTCGGCGCTTACGCGGACTCTACCGTCCGCATTTATAACTGGTCCGATTACATCGGGACGACGACCCTGGCGGATTTTGAATCCGCCACCGGGATCAAGACCCAATACGACGTGTTCGACTCCAATGAAACGCTGGAGGGCAAGCTGCTGGCGGGACACACCGGCTATGACGTCGTCGTGCCGTCCAACCACTTCCTTGGCAAGCAGATCAAGGCCGGCGCGTTTCAGAAGCTCGACAAATCGCAACTCCCCAATTACGCCAACCTCGATCCCGAGCTGATGAAGCGCCTGGAGAAGAACGATCCCGGCAATCAGTACGCCGTCCCTTATCTGTGGGGCACTAACGGCATCGGTTACAACGTCGACAAGATCAAGGAAGTGCTGGGCGTCGACAAGATCGATTCCTGGGCTGTGCTGTTCGAGCCCGAGAACATCAAGAAGCTGAAGACGTGCGGTGTCGCCTTCCTCGACTCGGCGGATGAAATGATGCCGGCCGTGCTGAACTACATGGGGCTGAACCCCAACAGCACCGACGAGAAAGATTACAAGAAGGCCGAAGACAAGCTGCTGAAGGTCCGTCCTTACGTCACCTACTTCAATTCCTCCAAATACATTACGGACCTCGCCAACGGAGACATCTGTATCGCTGCCGGTTTCTCCGGTGATGTGTTCCAGGCCAAAGCACGTGCCGAAGAGGCGGGCAAGGGCGTGAACATCGCGTACTCGATTCCGAAAGAGGGCGGCAACCTGTGGTTCGACATGCTGGCGATTCCGGCCGACGCCCCCGACGTCAAGGCGGCCCATGCCTTCATCAACTACATCCTCAAGCCTGATGTGATCGCCAAGATCAGTGACCAGGTGGGTTACGCCAACCCGAACCCGGCTTCGGGCGAGCTGATGGATCAGGACATTCGCAACGACGAGGCGGTGTATCCCTCGAAGGAAGTGCAGGCGCGCCTGTACGTCAACTCCGAGTTACCGCCGAAAATTCAGCGTGTGATGACCCGCAGCTGGACCAAGATCAAATCCGGTAAATAAAGACCTGGCGCCCGGCCGTATTGGCCGGGAGCAAGAACAGTTGGGAGTTTCACCCATGGCAGTTGCCTCCGGCGCCTACAAAAAAGCCCTTGAGGGTGGTCAGCAACCTAAGCAGGTGCTGGTCAAAATCGATCGGGTCACGAAAAAGTTCGATGAGACGGTTGCTGTGGACGATGTGTCTCTGCAGATCAACAAGGGTGAAATCTTCGCCCTGCTTGGCGGTTCCGGTTCAGGCAAGTCGACGCTCTTGCGTATGTTGGCCGGTTTCGAGCGGCCGACCGAGGGGCGCATTTTCCTCGATGGCGTCGACATCACCGACATGCCGCCGTACGAACGTCCGATCAACATGATGTTCCAGTCCTATGCGCTGTTCCCGCACATGACCGTGGCGCAAAACATCGCCTTTGGTCTGCAGCAGGACAAGTTGCCCAAGGCGGAGATCGACGCGCGCGTGGCCGAGATGCTCAAGCTGGTGCAGATGACCCAGTACGCCAAGCGCAAACCGCACCAACTGTCCGGCGGTCAACGTCAGCGGGTGGCGCTGGCGCGGTCGCTGGCCAAGAAACCCAAGCTGCTGTTGCTCGACGAACCGATGGGTGCGCTGGACAAGAAGCTGCGTTCGCAAATGCAGCTGGAACTGGTTGAAATCATCGAGCGCGTCGGCGTGACATGCGTGATGGTGACCCACGACCAGGAAGAGGCCATGACCATGGCCCAGCGCATCGCGATCATGCACCTGGGGTGGATTGCCCAGATCGGCAGCCCGGTCGACATCTACGAAACACCCACCAGCCGTCTGGTCTGTGAGTTCATCGGCAACGTCAACCTGTTCGACGGTGAAGTCATCGAGGACATGGAAGGTCATGCGCTGATTCGCAGCCCTGAGCTGGAGCGCGATATCTACGTCGGCCACGGGATCAGTACCTCGGTGGAAGACAAGCACATCACCTACGCCATTCGCCCGGAAAAACTGCTGATTACCACCGAGCAGCCAGCCTACGAATACAACTGGTCGCGCGGCAAGGTCCACGACATCGCTTATCTGGGCGGTCACTCGGTGTTCTACGTGCAGTTGGCGTGCGGCAAGCTGGTTCAGTCCTTCGTTGCCAACGCCGAACGCCGGGGCGCGCGTCCGACCTGGGATGACGAAGTGTTCGTCTGGTGGGAAGACGACAGCGGCGTGGTACTGCGGTCATGAAAATTCGAAAAATCAAACGAGCGCTCAACCGAATAACACCCAATGGCCGTCAGGCGGTCATCGGGGTGCCCTTCCTCTGGCTTTTCCTGTTTTTCGCGCTGCCGTTTCTGATCGTCATCAAGATCAGCTTCGCTGAGGCCGATGTCGCGATTCCGCCGTACACCGAGATCTTCACGTACGCCGAGCAGAAACTCGACATCGTGCTCAACTTTGCCAACTACGCACTGTTGACCGGGGACGACCTATACATCTCGGCGTACTTGGGCTCCTTGAAGATGGCCTTCTTCAGTACGTTGCTGTGCCTGTTGATCGGCTATCCGATGGCCTACGGTATCTCCATTGCGCGTAAGGAAATGCAGACGGTGCTGTTGCTGCTGATCATGATGCCGACCTGGACGGCCATCCTGATCCGCGTGTATGCGTGGATGGGCATCCTCAGCAATAACGGCCTGCTCAATGCGTTCCTGATGTGGCTGGGCGTGATTCAGGAGCCGTTGCAGATCCTCAACACTAACCTGGCGGTTTACATCGGCGTGGTGTACTCGTATCTGCCATTCATGATTCTGCCGCTGTACGCCAACCTGGTGAAGCACGATCCAAGCTTGCTGGAAGCCGCATCGGACCTGGGGTCTAGCACCTTCAACAGCTTCTGGAAGATCACCGTACCACTGTCGAAAAACGGCATCATTGCCGGCTGCATGCTGGTCTTCATTCCGGTGGTGGGTGAGTTCGTCATCCCTGAATTGCTGGGCGGACCCGATACGCTGATGATCGGTAGGGTCTTGTGGACAGAGTTCTTCAACAACCGCGACTGGCCGGTGGCGTCTTCGCTGGCGGTGGTGATGCTGTTGATCCTGATCGTGCCGATCATTCTGTTCAACCGTAGCCAGGCCAAAGAACTGGAGGGCAAAGCATGAGAGGCTTCCGATTCTCGAACCTGATGCTGGTACTGGGGCTGGTGTTCATCTACGCGCCCATGGTCATCCTGGTGATCTATTCGTTCAACGCCTCCAAGCTGGTGACGGTCTGGGGTGGCTGGTCGGTGAAGTGGTACGTCGGGCTGCTCGACAACACCCAACTGATGAGCGCAGTGGCTCGTTCGCTGGAAATCGCCTGCTACACCTCGGTTGCGGCGGTTGCACTGGGCACCATGGCAGCGTTTGTCCTGACGCGCATCACGCGCTTCAAGGGCAAGACCTTCTTCGGTGGCCTGGTCACCGCGCCACTGGTTATGCCTGAGGTGATCACCGGTCTGTCGCTGTTGCTGCTGTTCGTGGCGATGGCGCAGTTGATTGGCTGGCCGCAGGAGCGCGGCATCGTGACCATCTGGATCGCTCACACAACGTTCTGTGCCGCATACGTAGCGGTGGTGGTGTCGGCCCGGCTGCGCGAACTCGACATGTCCATCGAAGAAGCGGCCATGGATCTGGGGGCGCGACCCTGGAAGGTGTTCTTCCTGATCACCATCCCGATGATCGCGCCGTCACTGGCGGCGGGCGCGATGATGTCCTTCGCGCTGTCGCTGGATGACCTGGTGTTGGCCAGCTTCGTGTCAGGCCCCGGCTCGACGACCTTGCCGATGGAAGTGTTCTCGGCCGTGCGTCTGGGCGTGAAGCCTGAGATCAATGCCATTGCCAGCCTGATTCTGCTGGCGGTGTCGATCGCGACCTTCCTGGTGTGGTTCTTCAGCCGTCGCGCAGAAGAGAAACGCAGGAAAGCGATCCAGCAAGCCATCGAAGAAGCGGCTGCGGATGGCTGGAAACAGCCGGATGTGCGCCGTGCTCAGGTGGTTGAGTCAGTTTAAACCTGCGGCATTGATCGTCCCCACGCTCTGCGTGGGGACGTATCCGCTGACGCTCTGCGTCACTGCTGGATAGACGCGGAGCGTCCGGGGCAGCGTTCCCACGCGGAGCGTGGGAACGATCACAACTGTGTTGACCCTGTAGGAGCGTGGCTTGTCCCGCGATCTGCCGGGGACCGGCAGCAAATCCTGTGAATGCGATCACAGCACGTACCCTGTGGGAGTGATCGTTACGCGGAGCGTGGGAACGATCACACGGTCAGGTTTTGTCGTCAGTGACTCGGCACCAGGCGCAACACCTCTTTGCTGTTCCCCGCCACATCCCCCTCGCTGAACCGCTCCGGCACGTACTGGCCGGTGATGTAGCGCTGTGCCTGATCGGCGTAGTGCTTGTCGAACAGCACGCCGCTTTGCCCGACCGGGTTGATGCCCAGCGCATGGGCCGGGTCGGCGAAGTCGATCAGGCGGCGTGTCGACGGTCCATAGGTCACAGGCCACGGAGCAGTGGCGATGCTTGCCGACAGGTTATTCGGCACTTCATGGGTTCCGGGCGCGGCAAACGGGCCGACGTTGAACAGCATGTCCAGCGGCGGTTGACGGCCCAGCGGATGTTCGTGGGTCAGTGTGTGGGCCTTGCCCCAAGTCCATTCGTTTGGGTTCAGCCCGTACAGCGACTTCAAATGAGACACCGCTGCATGCCATGCCACTTTCACGGTATTGTCGCGACCTTCCGGTTCGGGTGAGTTGCGATTGTTCCACCAGGGTGAATGGGCATCGGCGGCCAGTCTTGGAAGCGCCATGTCGATTACGCGCGTTGAGAGCAGGGTCGCGAACAGCCCGTCGCCCAGCTCGTCCCGGAAGGTCTGGTCGCTGAGGTTGAAGAGGAACTGGTTGAACAGCGTCGCGCCTACCGAATCGACTGGGTAATCACCTTTCCAGGCGGCCAGACGTTCGATCAGGTCGTGCTCTTCCGGATCGCTGATCACCCGGCGCAGCACAGGAATCAATGGTTTGAGAATCTGCTCGGCATAGTCGGTCCGGGTGCCCAATTGCAGCGCCTGGCTGTTTTCCAGATTCCACTTCACCCGTGGGTCACTCAACTGCTTGTTCAACTGGCGACCGCGTTCGGCGAGGTTGTAATAACCCGGAATTTCCATCCCCGTCGGCGACACGGGCTGGAAGTTGGCCGACACGATATAGCCACGCGCCGGGTTTTCCTCCTGCGGGTTGGCGCTGAACGGATAGAAACCGTCCTTGTCGGCCTGGCCTGTGCTGCCGTCGAGGAGGAAAGTCGGGTTTACCCCTGCCGGACGCTTGGGCAACTGAGCGGCTGCCCACCAACCGATATCACCGTTGGCGTTGGCGTAGACGATGTTCAAGCCGGGTGACTGGATCTTCTCGGCGGCGCTGCGCATCTTGTCCAGCGTGTTGGCGCGGTTGGCCTCGTAAAAGCCTTGCAGAATCGGGTTCTCGGATTCAAGAAACGACCACCACATGGCAACGGGTGTGTCGGCGTGTTCCTGACTGCCGCTGGCGCTCAGCACGTCATTGACGATCGGGCCGTGGGGCGACTGGCGCAGCATGAAGGTGACCGGCGATTCGCCTTTGACCTTGATTTGCTCGGGCCGCGAGGTCATGTCCGCCCAGGCACCGTGGTACCAGACCTGATTGGAATTCTCGGGGTTGACCTTCTCGGCAATCAGGTCGACGTCGTCGTTCTGGAACATGGTCAGGCTCCAGCCGAAATCCATGTTATGGCCCAGTAGCGCGAACGGGTTAAGCGCCTGGAAGTGTCCGTACAACTCGAAGCCGGGAGCGGACAGCTGCGCTTCGTACCAGACCGCGGGTACCGAAAATCGGATGTGCGGATCGCCCGCCAACAACGGCTTGCCGCTCTGCGTGCGACTGCCTGACACCGCCCATGCGTTGCTGCCCTCGAATTGTGGCAGGCCTGCGTTCTCAAGGGCTTGCTGGCTGAGCAAGGCCAGATCGCCCAGACCTTTCCAATCCTTGCTGCTCAGCGCAGGTCCTTGGCCCAACGCGCCTTGGGGTTGCCAGTCCAGATCGAAGACTTTCAGGTACTCCGGCCCGAGTTGATCGCGCACATAGGTCAGCAGCGGTTCGGTACGAAACGCCGCCGCGAAGCTGTAAGCCAGGTAGCCGCCAATGCTCAGGGTGTCTTCTGCGGTGAAAGGCCGCTTGTCGATGCCCAGCACGTCGAATTCGACGGGTTTGGGGTGAGTCGCCTGAAACTGGTTTACGCCATCCAGATAGGCTTGCAGGGCTTTCCAGGCAGGGGTGTTCCTGTCCTGACGCGCCACATATTCGTCGGCATGCTCGCGAATGCGCAGGCTGCGGAACAGTTTGTCGGTGTTCACCAGCTTCGGACCGAGGATTTCCGCCAGTTCGCCACGGGCGAGCCTGCGCAGGATCTCCATCTGGAACAGGCGATCCTGCGCATGTACATAACCCAGCGCGCGGTACAGGTCGTCCTGATTTTCGGCCTTGATGTGCGGCACGCCGCGTTCGTCATAACGCACGCTGACAGGTGCCTTGAGGCTGTTCAGCGCCAGCTCGCCGTTGCGCACGGGTTGTTTGCTGTGGATATACCAGGCGCCGCCGCCAGCGATCAGAACGACCAGCAAAGCGATGACGGAAAGGCTGCGTTTCATCCAGAGGGCTCAAAAGGTGATTGAGAAGGTTTCGCAGGCTACAGAATCGGCGCGGCGCTGGGTAGGTGGCGAGGACAGCAGATGGTGTAGGAGCGCGCTTGCCCGCGATCTGCCGGGAACCGGCAGCAAGTCCGGTGCATGCGGTGTATCAGGTACAACCGAGTCGCCTGATTTCGCTACCGCTGCGCGGCAGATCGCGGGACAAGGTGGAGCGCCACCCCGGCGGCTACAACAATCGCGGGTGGGGTGCAGACGATTTAGGATCGTTCCAACGCTCTGCGTGGGAATGCCTGCCAGGACGCTCCGCGTCCACGTTGACGCAGAGCGTCAGTCGCTGCTTTACCACGCGGAGCGTGGGAACGATCAAAA
>NZ_FOEO01000067.1 GCF_900110765.1 Pseudomonas sp. NFACC02 | reverse complement strand
CGCGACAGTCCAGACACCGCAAATCGCGACTTGGGTGCAGGCCAAACGCAGACGACGCGCAGTGGGTCGAGCGGCAGGGATGCCGCAAGAGCGCCGTCAGGGCATGGATGCCCGTTCGGCGCGGGCCCACGGAGCGTCGTCGGAGTGCGGGTACCCGAGGCAGTCGGGCCCAACCAGGAGCTGGGCACTTTTGGTTACTTTTGGTGCCTTTTCAAAAGTGACCCGCCGGAGGGGCGGAAAGGTGAATCGGCGCCACCCGAAAAAATGGATCTGCCCACCCTCCCAATGCCAAAGCCCACGAACCCACCCACCGCGATCTGCCGGGAACCGGCAGCAAACCCGGAGCATTCGGAGTGTCAGGCATAACCGGGGCGTTTGGTTTTGCTGCCGCTTCGCGCCAGATCGTCCGAGTGCGGCCCAGAGCAAGCGCGCTCCTACAGGGACTGCGTCAACCTGATGCTTCTGCTGCTTTTCCTGTCGCAAAAAAAAGCCCCATCTGCATCCACAGACGGGGCCTTCTGAGCTACAGCGGCAATGACATCACCGCATCAGCCGTATCACTGCATCGAAGAACGCGGTGCAACCGGCTGGTTGTCATTGGAGATGGTCACCTCCACACGACGGTTCATCGCACGGCCGGACGCGGTGGCGTTGTCCGCAACCGGGTACTCCTTGCCATAACCCTGGGCAACCACACGGTCCATGTCCACGCCCATCTTCACCAGGGCCATACGCACGGAGTTCGCGCGACGCTCGGACAGAGACAGGTTGTAGGCCGCCGAACCGGTGCTGTCGGTGTAGCCCTCAACGATCACCTTGCGATCAGGGTTCTCGGACAGGAACTGCGCCAGCTTGTTCACGTTGACCAGACCCGCAGACTTCAGCTCAGCCTTGTTCAGGTCAAACAGAACGTCGCCAAAGGTGACCAGTGTGCCGCGTTCGGTTTGCTTGGCGTTCAGGCTGTTTTGCAGTTGCTTGATCTGAGCATCGCGAGCATCCAGACGCGCCTGGGCACGCTGTGCCGAGGCGTTCTTCAGGTCGTTTTCAGCGGTTTTCAGATTGATCGTCTGCTTCGCCAGTTCGACGCGCTGATTGGTCAGGTACGCCAGCTGATCGACTTTCTTTTCGTCGTCATGATTGCGGTACGCAGCGTCCGCCTTGTCCAGCCATTCGCTGGCATCTTTGGTTTCCAGTGCCGCCAGTTCAGTGGCTTTCGGATTGCTTTGCAGCGCCGAAAAGTTGGTTCGGGCCTGTTCCAGGTTCACGTTCGGTTGTGAGGAGCAAGCCGCCAGACCAACGCTCAGGGCCAGCAGGGCAGGGATAAGTACTTGTTTACGCATGATGGTTTCTTCCTTTAAATCAATGGCCAATGCATGAAGAGCGAGGGTTACTGGCTGACCGGCTGAACCTGGCGCATGCCTTCTTCACGCAGTTCATTGACGCCCTGACGAGCATCCTGCACCGCTTTCTGGGCCTTGGCGGCCTGGGCCTTACGCTCGGCTACACGAGCGTCCCATTCGGCTTGCTCGGCATATCGGCGGGCTTCGTCGTATTTCTTTTCCTGCATCGCCAGTTCGGCCTGCTTGAACTTGTCCTGAGCGGATTTCATTTCCACCGCAGCGTACTCGGTACCGCCGGCGGTAACGGCTGCGTTCACGGCGGACTGGGTGACGGCATATTGCTCGCTGGGCGGCTTGCCCGCGCAACCCGCGAGCAGGAAGCTGGTGCCCAGTGCCAGCGCAGCCAGTTTCAGCCCGCGCAGGCCATTGAACGTGGTTTTGGCAGTGCTGATATTCATGGTGGTCAACTCCATTTCGAAACTCCTGAAAACACGTTGTTTTCCATTTCAGTCAAGGGCCTTGGCGGCTGGATGACAGGGTCATTTATCCGCTGCCATCTGCCGGCTTTTTCTGTAATGGCTAAATGCTCGGACCTCTATGGTTTTTGAATAGTTCAGGGATTTTTAACCATCTGACTGGGTGGATTCGTGCCGGATGAGAAATTGACGCGGCAAATTTGGCACAGAAAGAGATGTCCCCACGCCCGGATTAGCGGGGTGGGGCGACTCATTTGAACGCGCTGAAAACGACGTCGTTATCAGTGCTGCTGGCTGTCCTGCTGATCGGACAAATCCTGCAGAAAACGACGTGACAAGGCGAGGAATCGAGGCGTCGGACCGACATCCTCGTACAGCGGATCGCCTTCCTCATCGGTGGCGACCACGTGTGAGCCTTTGATATACGGAAAGCTGGCTTCCAGCTCTTCCAGGGCGGCGCCGATCAGCTCACCCAGAAGCTCTTCTGGCGAGCGTTTGGGGTACATTTCAGCGAGCGCGGCCAGCCGTGCCGCGGCTTCGACATCCAGATGAACTGCGTAGCCGGTCTTGGTCAGACGACCCTTGGCGGTCTGTTCCCACTGTTGTGCGAGCTCACGGATTTTCATAAAGACCTCTTCGTACACCCGCGTGATGGCGGGCTTCAGGCGAATGTTCGAACCCTCGTGGGGTTCGCTGATGAGACTAGCTTGCTCCCGGCAGATGTGCGGCAAAGGGTTGCGCGCATGTATGAATTTGTCGCTCTATACACAGAGATAGAGGCAAAACTGACGAGGGCGTTCAGTTTCGAGTGATCGAACTGACTCAAGGCAGAACAAAAAAACGCTGAAGGAGAAGGCCGGATGGCTGATATCGATGCACGATTGCGCGAGGACGTTCACCTGCTGGGTGAGCTGTTGGGCAACACGATTCGTGATCAGCACGGGGCTGATTTTCTCGAGAAGATCGAGCGTATCCGCAAGAGCGCCAAGGCCGGGCGGCATGGCTCGACGCAAGGTACCGAGCAATTGAGCTCCAACCTTGAAAGCCTCGGTGAAGACGAGCTGCTGCCGGTGGCGCGGGCCTTCAATCAATTCTTGAACCTGGCCAACATCGCTGAGCAGTACCAGCTCATCCATCGCCGCGATGACAGCAAGCCGCCGCCCTTCGAATACCGTGTTCTGCCGCAACTGCTGGAGCGTCTCCAGCAGTCCGGGCACTCCTCCGAGGCCTTGGCTCGCCAGCTCGGGAAACTGGAAATCGAGCTGGTGCTGACGGCGCATCCCACCGAAGTCGCCCGTCGAACCCTGATCCAGAAATACGACGCCATCGCCGCGCAGCTTGCGGCCCTCGATCATCGGGATCTGAACCGCCTTGAGCGCAAGCAGATAACCGAGCGGCTGCAACGTTTGATCGCCGAAGCCTGGCACACCGAGGAGATCCGCCGCGTTCGCCCCACACCCGTGGACGAAGCGAAGTGGGGATTTGCGGTGATCGAAAACTCGCTGTGGCAAGCCATTCCCAACTACCTGCGCAAAGCGGATCAGGCGTTACACGCGGCGACGGGCCTGCATCTGCCGCTCGAAGCCGCACCGATTCGCTTTGCCTCGTGGATGGGCGGCGACCGGGATGGCAACCCGAATGTCACCGCGGCTGTCACCCGTGAAGTGCTGTTGCTGGCGCGCTGGATGGCGGCCGATTTGTACTTGCGGGATGTCGATCAACTGGCGGCTGAGCTGTCGATGCAGCGCGCGAGCCCCGCGCTGATGGCCGTGGCGGGCGACAGCGCCGAGCCTTACCGCAGCGTGCTGAAAAAGCTCCGCGATCGGCTGCGTGCCACCCGGAACTGGGCGCATGCTTCATTAAGTGTCACGCAACCGGCGCCTGAGGGCGTGCTGCACAACAACCGTGATCTGCTGGACCCGTTGCAACTGTGCTATCAGTCATTGCATGAGTGCGGCATGGGCGTGATCGCCGACGGGCCGTTGCTGGATTGCCTGCGGCGTGCCGTCACGTTCGGTTTGTTTCTGGTCAAGCTGGACGTGCGTCAGGACTCCACGCGACACAGCTCGGCGATGACCGAAATCACCGACTACCTGGGCCTCGGGCGCTACAACGAATGGGACGAAGACGCGCGTATCGAATTTCTGTTGCGTGAGTTGAGCAACAAGCGCCCGTTGCTGCCCGCGCATTTCAAACCGGCCGCCGAAACCGCCGAAGTGCTGGCGACCTGTCGGGAAGTGGCCGCCGCCCCTGCCGCCTCTTTGGGGTCATACGTCATCTCCATGGCCGGTGCGGCGTCCGACGTGCTGGCCGTGCAACTGCTATTGAAGGAAGCCGGATTACAGCGCCCGATGCGCGTGGTGCCGTTGTTTGAAACCCTGGCCGATCTGGACAACGCCGGGCCGGTGATCGAGCACTTGCTGAGCCTGCCGGGCTATCGCCTGCGCCTGCACGGCCCGCAGGAAGTCATGATTGGTTACTCCGACTCGGCCAAGGACGCAGGCACGACAGCCGCCGCGTGGGCGCAGTACCGGGCGCAGGAAAAACTGGTGGAGATCTGCCGCGCGCAGCAGGTTGAACTGCTGTTGTTTCACGGCCGTGGCGGTACGGTCGGACGGGGCGGTGGCCCTGCACACGCGGCGATTCTGTCGCAGCCGCCAGGCTCGGTCGCCGGGCGTTTCCGTACGACTGAACAGGGCGAGATGATTCGCTTCAAGTTCGGCCTGCCGGACATCGCCGAACAGAACCTCAATCTTTATCTGGCGGCCGTGCTCGAAGCGACGCTGCAGCCGCCGCCCATGCCCGAGCCGGCCTGGCGGACAATGATGGATGAGCTGGCGGCGGACGGCGTCAGGGCGTACCGCGCCGTGGTGCGAGAAGACCCTGAGTTCGTCGAGTACTTCCGCCAGGCAACGCCTGAGCAGGAACTTGGCCGTCTGCCATTGGGGAGTCGGCCGGCCAAGCGTCGGGAGGGCGGGGTCGAAAGCCTGCGGGCGATCCCGTGGATTTTTGCCTGGACTCAAACGCGCTTGATGCTGCCTGCCTGGCTGGGCTGGGAAGAAGCCCTGGGCAAAGCGCTTGAACGGGGTGAAGGCGAGCTTCTGGCGCAAATGCGCGAGCAGTGGCCATTTTTCCGCACGCGGATCGACATGCTGGAGATGGTGCTCGCCAAGGCCGACAGCGACATCGCACAACTCTATGACGAGCGTCTGGTGGAGCCGGGGCTTCTGCATTTAGGTGCGCATCTACGCGACCTATTGTCGCAGGCCTGCAGCGTGGTGCTTGGATTGACCGGGCAATCGCAGTTACTGGCGCACAGCCCTGAAACGTTGAAATTCATCAGCCTGCGCAATACCTATCTCGATCCGCTTCATCTATTGCAAGCCGAGTTGCTGGCACGATCCCGTGCTCAGGACGCCAGTCTGGACAGTCCTTTAGTACAGGCCTTGTTGGTGTCTGTCGCAGGCATTGCCGCCGGTCTGCGCAACACCGGCTAAGGTGAGGGTCGCCGGGCGAATGAGGGCGAAAGCCTTCATCTCGCGGCATGCGGCTGACCGGTGAGGGCGCTTCCCTTTAAAGTTGCGCCGGGTCATACCGGACGATTGATCGTTGCCAACCTACTGGTTTATGGCGGGTTACTGCGACTTTTGGCGTCTTGTGCGCCATGAACCGGCTGTGTATCTTGATCAGCCTTTGGCCGTTGGGTCAGTTAAAACTTTGCGATTGGCCCCATTTAGGCGAATCCGACGAAATCTCTATAAAAATTGAGGAGCACAACAATGCGCGTGATTCTGCTGGGAGCTCCCGGGGCCGGTAAAGGTACTCAGGCAACGTTCATTACCAAGCAATTCAACATCCCGCAGATCTCTACCGGTGACATGCTGCGCGCAGCGGTCAAGGCGGGGACTGAACTGGGCCTGAAAGCCAAGAGCGTGATGGACAGTGGCGGTCTGGTTTCCGATGATTTGATCATCGGCCTGATCAAGGATCGCCTGTCGCAACCTGACTGCGCCAACGGCTGCCTGTTCGACGGTTTCCCACGTACCATTCCTCAGGCCGAAGCCCTGAAGAATGCGGGCCTGGCGATCGATCACGTCGTAGAGATCAAGGTCGACGACGAAGAAATCGTTCAGCGCATTTCCGGCCGTCGTGTACACGAAGGTTCGGGCCGCGTTTACCACACCATCCACAACCCGCCAAAAGTGGAAGGCGTGGATGATGTGACCGGCGAGCCGCTGGTACAGCGCAAAGACGACGTCGAAGAAACCGTGCGCCATCGTCTGTCGGTCTATCACGCGCAGACCGAGCCTCTGGTCGAGTTCTATAAAAAGCTTGAAGAGAAGGACGGCACGCCGAAGTTCAGCAGCATTCCAGGCGTGGGTTCGGTCGAGCAGATCACCTCCAAAGTGAAGGAAGCGCTGGCCTGATCGATTGATCGGTGCAGTGAACAACGGCCCGCTTGCGGGCCGTTGTTGTTTATAATGCGGCACTTTTTTGTCTAACCCTCTTTTGCGCAACCCTGGAAAACCCGATGACGACCCTGCTGGCCCTGGACACCGCCACTGAAGCCTGCTCAGTTGCTTTGCTGCACGACGGCAAAGTGCTGACTCACTACGAGGTGATCCCGCGTCTGCACGCGCAGAAACTGCTGCCGATGATCAAGGACTTGCTGGCGGAGGCGGGCATCGGCCTGTCGGCGCTGGACGCCATCGCTTTCGGTCGCGGCCCCGGTGCCTTTACCGGTGTGCGCATTGCCATCGGCGTGGTGCAGGGGTTGGCTTTCGGGCTTGATCGTCCGGTGCTGCCCGTTTCCAATCTGGCGGTACTGGCGCAGCGGGCGTTTCGTGAGCACGGCGTCAATCAGGTGGCTGCTGCCATCGATGCGCGGATGGACGAGGTGTATTGGGGTTGCTATCGCGACATCGCGGGCGAGATGAGGCTGGAGGGAGAGGAGGCCGTAATGCCGCCTGAGCAGGCCGCCCTGCCTGCCGAGGCGGTGGGAGACTGGTTCGGCGCGGGCACCGGTTGGGGGTATGCCGAGCGTATTCCTGTGACGGTCTCCGGTCAGGACGCCAGCATGCTGCCCCACGCCCAGGACCTGCTGACGCTGGCGACCTTCGCCTGGCAGCGCGGTGAGTCCATCGTGGCCGACGATGCCCAGCCGGTTTATCTGCGCGACAAAGTGGCCACGCCGAAAGCGCGTTGAACTGCGGCCTGGACACAGATTCGTGGCTCAACCCGGACCCTGCGGGAGACGTCCGAGGTTACGAGGGTATGGGCCGCAATTCGGACGAAGGCGGTGTGCCAGTCACCGTTGAGGGTGCTGACCCATTGCATTCGCCAGCAAGCCGGCTCCCACAGGTCCGAGGTCTGGACACAGATTCGTGGCTCAACCCGGACCCTGTGGAAGACGTCCGAGGTTACGAGGGCCTGGGCCGCACTCGGACGAAGGCGGTGCGTCAGTCACCGTTGAGGGTGCTGACGCACTGCATTCGCCAGAAAGCTCACTCACACAGATCTGCGGTCTGGACACGGGTCAGCAAGCCGACGCCTACAATCCTCGGCTCTACCGCTGATAATGTGCTGTGTGCGAACGGCAAACACGCGCGATATGCGACCCAAGTCACAGGATTCAGTACCGTTCGGCGACAAATGTTCATTTTCTGCCCGGTGGATTTAAACGTTTTGTAATAACTGTGGTCTAGTTATCGTTCGCGAGTTTGCTTAAGCGCGTTCTGTGAGATTAAATTGCCACTACAAGACGCCGAGTAAGCATCGATGCGCATTAATGGTCCTTCACAACGTTCGTACCCGATAAAGCGCAAGCCCCGCAAAGGCTCTGCGACAATCGACAACGCCTCCGAAGAAGTGATCGACGACATTGAAGTCATCCCTCAATCATCGCGGCGTCAGACTGGCAGTACCGCCAATGTGCCTGCTCGCCAGCAAGACATCATTTTTCCGCGCGCCATGAGCACCCGTGTTGCCCACGCTTTGAGCAGCTACCTGACGACGTCCACCTTCGTCGACTGGGACCTTGAGGTCTCGGGGCTCGACCTTCACGTTTGAACGTCGCCAACCCGCCTTACTACATCGGTTGCCCGTCCTGGAGCGAAAACGCCTGGCGTCAATCGCTGTACCCGGAGGACGCGCGCAGCACGGATTTTCTCGAGCTTTACGCTCAAGTCTTTAACGCCGTCGAAGGCAACACCACTTTCTATGCCCGTCCGGCTGCCACCACGGTGCAGCGCTGGGCGCAGGTGCTGCCTGAGCATTTTCGTTTCACTGCCAAGTTTCCCGGCGACATCAGCCACGCGGGCGACCTGCGCGAGCACTTGACGTCGGCGGAGGATTTCCTGACGTTACTGGCGCCGCTCGGCGAGCGCGTCCAACCGCTGTGGTTGCAACTGCCTGCGAGCTTCACCCCGAACCGACTGGGTGAACTGGCCGCCTTCATTGACGGGCTGGAAGGGCAGTCTTTGGCAGTCGAGGTGCGAAACATGGCGTTCTTCAGCAAAGGCGAAGAAGAGCGGATGCTCAATCGCCTGCTGCTCGACCGTGGTGTCGAACGTATCTGTCTGGATTCACGGCCGTTGTTCAGTTGTATTTCCAGCGATCCGGCCGTCCTGCATGCGCAATCGAAAAAGCCGAAAGTCCCGCCACGTCCGGCTGCGTTGACGCCATTTCCTCAGGTGCGCTTCATCGGGCGTCCAGAGCTGGAGGCTAACGACAGTTTTGTCGAGCAGTGGGCGCAGAAAGTGGCCGGATGGATTGAAGAAGGGCGCACGCCGTATGTCTTCTTGCACACGCCGGACAACATCCAGGCCCCGGACCTTGCCCGACGTTTCCATCAGCAATTGATGACCTTGCTGCCGGGCTTGCCTGAACTGCCGGAGCTGGATCGTGGGCCACACGTGGAGCAACTCGGGCTGCTGTGAGGTCGATAGGGTTGACGCCCTCACTCTCTGGACACCTTGCCCATGCGCGGTTCGACTGTTTTTCTCGCTTTATTGTTGATCAGCGCCGGGCTTGTTTTTTCTGTCCGGCGGGGTTGGCTCGACGTGCCCCAGCAGTGGAATCCCTGGGCGCCGCTCGATGTCCGTGAACCGCCAAACCTGCTGACTTCCTACAAGCTTTGGCACCTGCGAGCTGACCCCTTGCTCTGTGATCAGGCGTTACAGACCTCGACACTGCGTTATGCCCATCAGGCAGATAGCGCCCCGGATGCCAAGTGCCCGTTGAACGATGTGTTGCGTATTCAGGGCGGCGACGTGGCGTTAAGCAGCAGTTTTCTCTCCAGTTGTCCGCTCGCGGTGGCGTACGCGCTGTTCGATGTTCACGCCTTGCAACCGGCGGCGCAGACCGTGTTCGGGCAGCAGGTGGTCCAGGTCGATCATCTGGGGAGCTTCGCCTGTCGCAACGTTTATAACCGCAGCGAGGGACGGCTCAGCCAGCATGCGTCAGCCAATGCGCTGGATATCGCAGGGTTTCGTCTGGCAGACGGCAGGCGGATTTCAGTGCTCAAGGACTGGAAAGACGACGGCGCCAACGGGCAGTTTCTGAGGCTGGTCAGGGATGGCGCCTGCAAGCAGTTCAACACGGTGCTCGGCCCGGACTACAACGCCGCACATCGTAATCACTTCCACGTGGACATGGGGCGATGGCAGGTTTGTCGTTGAATGACTCCGAAGCGCGATGATTCGTCAGGCTGCGATACGCAGGTTCTGCAACACAATCGGACGCGCCCAGCCATTGTCGAACGCCAGATTGCGCTGTTGTTCGGTCAATTCTTCCGGACTGTACGGCGTGGCGGGTTTATCGGCCAGGTCCCATTCGAACTCGGCGATGGGCAGGAACAGAGGGCGTGGCTGAGGGCCGGGGCCGGGTTCGACGCTGTCGTCATACGGGTTGAGTACGGTGGGACGGACCCAGCTGCTGTCGAATTCCAGATTGCGTTGTTGTTCGATCAGTTCGCTGGCGCTGAACGGCACGGCGGGCTTGTCGGCCAGGTCCCATTCGAATTCGGCGATGGGCAGAAACAGCGGTTCCGGCGGAGCGATTTCCTTGTCTTCGACCGGGCAGGCGCGCTGTTCGACGATTTTGCTCAGCGTCTTGGCACCGGCAATCGGTTCGCCAGTCAGGCTGTCCGTCGACGCCACGGCGCTGTAGGCGGGGGCAGTGCCAGCGTTATCGTCAACCTGTTGAGCCATGGCACGGGCAAACGCATCCTGCCAGAGCTGCGTGACGCCGCTCAGGGTTTCGGTATTGCGTACGCTGTAGTCGCCTGCGTACGTCAGATAACCTATCGATGATGTTTGCTGAATGTCTGACATAAGCGCTCAGTACATGCCGTGGCTCTGGCAAAATGCCGGATACATCCGTTATCGGCAGATGTTGCCAATTATTAAGAAAATTTGAGCGTGTGAACACGATGAACGAGCAACAGGCGGGCAGCCGCATCCGGGTTGAAGCTCTGACCCCTGACTCTCAGGAAAAGGCTGCGCAGTGGGCCAGGCGTCTGGGTCTCCCGCACGAAGACGCCCAAGCCGATTTCGCGTTGCAGGTCAGCGACGAGGGCTTGCAATTGCAGCAATTGGGCGACGACGCGCCGGGGCCGGTCCGTGTGGATTTCGTGGAAGGCAAGGCGGCCCATCGGCGTCTGTTCGGCGGCGGCAGTGGGCAGATGATCGCCAAGGCCGTCGGCATTCAGCCCGGCGTTCGCCCGCGTGTGCTGGATGCGACGGCAGGGATGGGCAAGGATGCGTTCGTGCTGGCGAGCCTGGGGTGTGAAATAAGCCTCATCGAACGTCAGCCGATTATTGCCGCGCTGCTCGAAGACGGTCTGGCGCGGGGATCTCAGGACCTGGAAGTGGGCGGGATCGTTGGCCAGATGCGTCTGCTGACGGGCAATTCCATTGAGCTGATGCGCAACTGGCAGGGCGAGCCACCGCAGGTGATCTACGTCGACCCGATGTTTCCACACCGTGAGAAAACGGCGCTGGTGAAAAAGGAAATGCGCTTGTTCCGGCCGCTGGTGGGGGATGACATGGACGCTCCGGCCCTGCTGGAAGCCGCTTTGGCGCTGGCTACCCACCGCGTAGTGGTCAAACGCCCGCGCAAGGCACCGTGCATTGACGGGGTAAAGCCCAGCTATGCGCTGGACGGGAAGTCCAGCCGCTATGACATTTATCCGAAGAAGGCGTTGAAGCCGTAATTCGTACTGACAGCCTGTGCAGGAGCGCGCTTGCCCGCGATTGCGGTATGTCAGAACCATGAGCGGAGACTGACACACCGCAATCGCGGGCAAGCGCGCTCCTACAATGGCCGGTGTCTATTCGGCCCGATACGCCTTCAAAAACAACGCCACCACTTCTCGCACATGCTGTTCACCGGTCTGCTCATCCGGTACGCCACCGTTGCCGATCAGCAGGCGGAAATTGCACACGCCTTTGATCAGACTCAGGAAATGCCCGGCCGCGCGCATCGGTGAATCGAAGTGCAGTCCCTCTGTGTCGTTCACCCGCGCCAGAAACCGTTCCATCTCTTGCAGGATGCGTTGTGGTCCCGCCTCGAAGAACACCTGTGAAAGCGCCGTGTCCTGGGTGCCCAGGGCGATCATCAGCCGGTGCAGTTCAATCGATTCCGGGCTGTTGATCAGGGTCTGAAATCCCCTCGCAATACCCAGCAATACTTTTTCCACGGGCTCCGCGGCGCCGACCTCGACGAACAGCTCAGGAAGCTGCTCTTCACAGCGTGCCACCACAGCGGCGGAAAACAGCGTCTCCTTGTCGTTGAAATGGCTGTAGACGGTGAGCTTGGAAACCCCGGCCTCAGCGGCCACTGCGTCCATGCTGGTGCTCGCATAGCCGTTGCGCACGAACAGGTCTTTCGCGGCGTTGAGAATCGCCTGGCGCTTGGCCAGGTCCTTGGGGCGACCGGGGCCGGTGGCGGAGGTCGCGTCGGTCATTCTTTCGTCAGGCATAGCCGTATTATTAATGGACTGTTCAGTTCGGTAATTTTTACTATACTCGCCAGTACAATTATTCCAAGCCCTCTCTCGCCAGGTGCCACACCATGTTTCGCGATGCTTTGCTCCTCGTCGTGCCGATCAGCCTGGTGTCATTGCTGGCAGGTTGTGGTCAGGAAGTATCAGTCCCCGCCACGGTGCGCCCGGCGATGGTAGTGCAACCGGTCCCGTCGTCCCAATCCATGGACAGTTATCCGGGTGAGGTTCGCGCTCGCTTCGAGCCGGAGCTCGCGTTTCGTATTCCCGGCAAAGTCAGCAAACGGTGGGTCGAAGAAGGCGAACGCGTCAAGGCCGATCAGCCGCTGGCAGAGCTGGATGCGCAGGACGTCCGCCTCCAGCTGGATGCCACGCGCGCGCAAGTTGCCGCCGCCGAAGCCAATCTGCAGATGGTCCGCTCGGAGCGTGACCGTTACAAGACACTGATGGAACGGCAGATGGTCAGCAAATCCCAATACGACAACGCCGAAAACCTGTATCGCGCGGGAGAAGCCCGCCTGCGCCAGCTCAAGGCCGAATTCACCGTTGCCGACAATCAGACCCGCTACGCGGTGCTTCGGGCCTCACAGGACGGGGTCATTGCCAGGCGACTGGTAGAAGTCGGGCAAGTCGTGGGCGCCGGGCAGACAGTGTTTACCCTGGCGGCCGATGGTGAGCGTGAAGTGTCGATCAGCTTGCCGGAACAGAACTACGGACGTTTCAAGATTGGCGATCCGGTTTCGGTGGAGCTGTGGACGCAACGTGAGCAACGTTTCCCGGGCCGTATCCGTGAACTGTCCCCGGCCGCCGATCCCCGTTCGCGGACCTTCGCCGCGCGCATCGCCTTCACCGGGGGCAAAGTGCCCGCCGAGCTTGGCCAGAGCGCACGGGTGTTCATTGCATCCGAGCACAACGTACCACTGTCGGTGCCGTTGTCTGCGCTGACTGCCGAGAATGGGGTGACCTACGTCTGGCGGCTGCAGGGCGACAACACCCTCAAGCGCACACCGGTGCAAACGGGCGCGTACGGTCAGGAGTCGGTGCCCGTATTAAGTGGCCTGCAAGCCAGCGACTGGGTCGTGGCCGCCGGTGTTCATGTGCTGCACGAGGGCGAGCAGGTTCGTCCGGTGGATCGCAGTAATCGAGCGGTGAAACTGGCGGCGAAGGAGTAAGCACGGATGCGGTTCAATCTTTCCGAATGGGCGCTGCGCAACCGGAATATGGTCTTGTACCTGATGGTGCTTCTGGCTGTGGTCGGCGCGTTGTCTTACACCAAGCTGGGGCAGAGCGAAGATCCGCCGTTCACCTTCAAAGCCATGGTCATCCGTACGCTGTGGCCTGGCGCCAGCGCCGAGGAAGTGGCGCGGCAGGTCACGGATCGCATCGAAAAGAAGCTGATGGAAACGGGGGATTACGAGCGCATCGTCTCGTTCTCGCGCCCCGGCGAGTCTCAGGTCACGTTCATGGCGCGCGATTCGCTGGTGTCGGCAAAACTGCCTGAGCTCTGGTATCAGATCCGCAAGAAGATCGGCGATATTCGTCAGACCCTGCCCGCTGGCGTCCAAGGGCCGTTTTTCAACGATGAGTTCGGCACCACCTTCGGCAATATCTATGCGCTGACCGGTGAAGGGTTCGATTACGCCGTGCTCAAGGATTACGCCGACCGCATCCAGATCCAGCTTCAGCGGGTCAAGGACGTCGGCAAGGTCGAGCTGGTTGGCCTGCAGGACGAGAAGATCTGGATCGAGCTGTCCAACGTCAAGCTCGCGACCCTCGGCTTGCCGTTGCAAGCCGTGCAGCAAGCCCTGGAAGCCCAGAACGCGGTGGTGGCCGCGAGCTTTTTCGAGACGCCAAGCGAGCGCGTCCAGTTGCGCGTGACCGGGCGCTTCCAGACCGTCGACGAGATTCGCGATTTCCCGATTCGCGTGGGTGATCGCACGTTCCGTATCAGCGATCTGGCCGATGTGCGCCGAGGCTTCAACGACCCGCCCGCGCCACGCATGCGCTTCATGGGGCAGGACGCGATTGGCCTGGCGGTCGCCATGAAAGACGGCGGCGACATCCTCGTTCTGGGCAAGGCGCTGGAAAGTGAGTTCGCCCGCTTGCAACATAACCTGCCGGCCGGCATGGAGCTGCGCAAGGTGTCCGACCAGCCTGCCGCAGTGAAAACCGGCGTCGGTGAGTTCGTTCAGGTGCTCGCTGAAGCGCTGGGCATCGTGCTGCTGGTGAGTTTCTTTTCCCTGGGCGTGCGCACCGGCATGGTCGTGGCGCTGGCGATTCCGGTGGTGTTGGCGATGACGTTCGCCTGCATGTATTACCTGGGAATCGGCCTGCACAAGATTTCGCTCGGTGCGTTGGTCCTGGCGCTGGGGTTGCTGGTGGATGACGCGATCATTGCCGTGGAAATGATGGCAATCAAGATGGAGCAGGGTTACGACCGGCTCAAGGCCGCGAGTTTTGCCTGGACCAGCACGGCCTTCCCGATGCTCACCGGCACGCTGATCACGGCAGCGGGGTTTCTGCCGATCGCCACGGCACAGTCGAGCACGGGGGAGTACACCCGCTCGATCTTCCAGGTGGTGACCATCGCCTTGCTCGCGTCGTGGGTGGCGGCTGTGGTGTTCGTGCCTTATCTGGGCGACCGGCTGTTGCCGGATCTGGCAAAGATCCATGCGGCTAAGCACGGCCCTGGTACCGGTGCGCATGACCCTTACGGCACGCCGTTCTATACGCGTGTCCGTGCCTTGGTGGGCTGGTGCGTACGCCGTCGCAAGACCGTGATCGTGCTGACCATCGGGCTGTTCGTGCTGTCGATTGTCATGTTCCGTTTCGTGCCTCAGCAGTTCTTCCCGGCCTCGGGTCGGCTGGAATTGATGGTCGACCTCAAACTCGCCGAGGGGGCTTCACTGAGCAACACCACCGAGCAGGTGAAGCGTCTGGAAGCCATGATCAAGGACCGCGCGGGCATCGAGAATTACGTGGCCTACGTGGGCACCGGTTCACCGCGCTTTTACCTGCCGCTGGACCAACAACTGCCTGCCGCCAGCTTTGCGCAGTTCGTGGTGTTGGCTAAAACCATCGAAGACCGAGAGGCCCTGCGCACCTGGTTGATCCAGATCCTGAACGAGCAGTTTCCGATGCTGCGGCCGCGTGTCACGCGACTGGAGAACGGCCCGCCCGTGGGCTATCCGGTGCAGTTCCGGATTACCGGTGAGCACATCGACGAAGTCCGGGCCCTCGCGCGCAAGGTGGCGGCCAAGGTTCGCGAAAACCCCCACGTGGTCAACGTGCATCTGGATTGGGAAGAGCCGAGCAAGGTCGTCTATCTCAATGTCGATCAGGACCGGGCGCGGGCACTCGGCGTCACCACGGCCGACCTGTCGCGTTTCCTGCAAAGCCAACTGACCGGCTCCAGCGTCAGCCAGTACCGCGAGGACGACGAACTGATCGAGATTCTGCTGCGTGGCACTGAGCAGGAACGCCATGAGCTTGGTGGCCTGGCAAGCCTGGCAATCCCGACGGAAAACGGCAGCAGTGTCGCCTTGTCCCAGGTGGCGACACTGGAGTACGGCTTCGAGGAAGGCATCATCTGGCACCGCAACCGTCTGCCGAACGTGAACATCCGCGCCGACATCTACGGCAAGGAGCAGCCGGCCACACTGGTCAAACAGATCCTGCCGACACTCGACGAAGTGCGCGCGCAACTCCCGGACGGCTACCTGCTGGAGGTCGGCGGAACCGTGGAGGATTCGACCCGTGGTCAGAACTCGGTGAACGCCGGTGTGCCCCTGTTTATTGTCGTGGTCCTGACGTTGCTGATGATCCAGCTGCGCAGTTTCTCACGCACGTTCATGGTGTTTCTGACAGCCCCGCTGGGCTTGATCGGCGTTACCCTGTTCCTGCTGATCTTTCGCCAGCCGTTCGGCTTCGTGGCCATGCTCGGCACCATCGCGCTGTCGGGCATGATCATGCGCAACTCGGTGATCCTGGTGGACCAGATCGAACAGGACATCGCCGCGGGCCTTGATCGCTGGCAAGCGATCATCGAAGCGACCGTGCGACGCTTCCGCCCGATCGTGCTCACGGCGCTGGCCGCCGTGCTGGCGATGATTCCTTTGTCCCGCAGCGTGTTCTTCGGCCCGATGGCGGTGGCGATCATGGGCGGCCTGATCGTCGCGACCGCACTGACGCTGTTGTTTCTGCCGGCGCTGTATGCGGCGTGGTTCAGGGTGAAGAAGGGCGAGGGCGATTCCACAGGCTGATAACTTTCTGATTGCTGAACGGAATCACTGCACGGCTTCTCTGGCCTGGGGATATCCCCTATATTCGCCCCGGCCAGCTCCGGCTGCTCAAGCACCATCCGTTTCAACGTCTCTTCAGGCGCACGAAAGTCCATGTCCGAATCCTTCGAAGTCCCCAGCCCTCACGAACATCATGTCGAACACGCGCACCGTTCCGGCGATCGTTTTGCCGGGAAGATCGCCGTGATGACGGCGATCATGGCCACGGTCGGGGCAATGCTCAGTTATCAGGCCGGCTCGACCGAGAGCGAGGCGGCGATGGACAAGAACAACGCTGCGATCAAGAAGACCGAGGCGTCCAATCAGTGGAATTACTACCAGGCGAAGTCGAGTCGGGAAAACCTTGCAGACTTGGCGAGCCACATCCCGGGTCTGGATGCGGCGCACTACACGGCAGAAGTGCAGCGCTACAAAGCCGACAAGGAAGCCGCGCGCGCCAGGGCCGAAGCCCTTGAGGTTCAGGCGCAGGCGTGGGACGAGAAGTCCGAGCGTGTGCTGCATTCCCACCATCGCTGGGCACAGGCGATGATGGCGATTCAGATGGCCATTTCGCTGGCGGCGATTACGTTGCTCACTCGCAAGGAGTGGTTGCAGAAGGTGTCGTATGGCGCGGGTGGGGTGAGTGTGCTGCTGGGGGTGATGGCTTGGCTGCACCTTTGAGCTTGCTCTCAATGATGGTGTTTCAGATGCTTGGGTGGCCTCACTCCCGCGGCGGTCCGTGGGTCTAGGTCGCGGTTGGTGGGGGTTGGGTTTGGCAATGGGAGGGTGGGCAGATCCATTATCTCGGGTGGCGCCGATTCACCTTTCCGCCCCTCCGGCGGGTCACTTTTGAAAAGGCACCAAAAGTAACCAAAAGTGCCC
>NZ_FOEO01000084.1 GCF_900110765.1 Pseudomonas sp. NFACC02 | reverse complement strand
GGGACAAGCCGCGCTCCTACGCCTTCGGCAGACGCAGATGAGCGACACGTCTGATCGTTCCCACGCTCCGCGTGGTAACGCAGTGATTGACGCTCCGCGTCACTGTGGACGCAGAGCGTCCTGTCAGGCATTCCCACGCGGAGCGTGGGAACGATCAACAGTTTCTGATTCTGTTTGTAGATCAGGGAGGCAGGTTGTTTGCGAGTTTCTGATTCTGTCTGCAGGTCGGGAAGACAGGTTCTCTCCGTGCTTCTGATTCTTTTGTAGATCAGAAAGACCGGCTCTCGCCGTGCTTTGAGTCTGTCTGTAGACCAGGGTGACGGGGCTGGGTTAAATCAGCCGGGTTTCCTCGTCATTGATCAGGTCGCTCAGGCCGCCCAGTGATTCACGGGCCTGATTTCGGTCCATCAACTTTGCCTGCGCGGCGGCAGGCAGGTCGGTGATGCTGAGGATGCCTTTGCTGGTGAGCACCTGAATCAAGTCGTCGAGTACACGGATCATCTCCATGTCGCTCAACTTCAGTTGATTCAGACTCTTTTCCACCACCTCGTTGGCATACCAGGCCTGGATCTCGTGATCGTCGGCGGGCAGTTGTCCGGTCGCTTCGGCAAACGCTGTCGCCTCTACCCGAACAAGCTCTCCACCTGCATCGCGCTGAACGTAAAACATGGCTCATTCCTCAATGAATGCAAAGGCTGGCAGCCGTCGGTGACGGCTGCCAGCACAGTACATCAGCTCTCGCGACTCAGCTATCAGTGATGATCGACCTTGATGGTCGGATCAGCGCCGTTAACCAAGGAGTTGATCATGGAGTTGTTCCACTGCACGCCCTCCACCTTGATATGTACATCGGCCGTGTTGGCTGCCGCTGTAGCCGAGGGGTTGGACGCGAACTGGCCGGTGCTGCTGACCTGAATGGTGGTGTCTTTCCCGTCGTTGGTGATCTGCAGGTACTTGGTCAGATCCGTCACGTTGTTACCATTCTCGCCTTGCAGCAGGTCGCTCAGGTCGAGCTTGTCGCCTTCGTTCGAGTTGAAGTCCTTGATCACGTCAAAGCCGCCGCTGTTGGTGTCGCCTGCTTTCCAGGCGAAGGTGTCGGCGCCCGCGCCACCGGTGAGGGTGTCGTTGCCTTTGCCACCGATCAGCAGGTCGTTGCCGTTACCGCCGTTGAGGATGTCGTTGCCGCCCTGACCGAACAGGATGTCATCGCCATTGCCGCCCAGCAGAGAGTCGTTGCCATCGGCCAGGCCGGTGGTGTTGGACGCTGTAGCAAGGTGGCTGACCGCATCGACGTGGGTGCTGAGGAACTGGTGCAGCGCCTTGTCATCGATGGTCGATACATCTTTGTTCAGCGTGTCGGCAGCGAAAGCCTTCAGCGCGGCAGTGCCTTGCAGCGTGTTGTAGCTGATCATGTCGCCGAACAGGATGTCGTTGCCGTCACCGCCGATCAGGCTGTCGTTGCCTGGCCCGATCAACGTTTCAGTGCTGAGGATTGCCGTCGCCAGCTTGCTCGGATCGATGTTGGCCTGAGAGTGCGAGTTGGAGTCGTACTGATCCAGGCTATCGGTGCCTACGCCGCCATTGATGCCGATGGCCTCGACCGCCGTGCCACCGCCAGCAGCCAACAACGCCTTGTATGCGTTGATGGATTCGTTGGTGACCGTCGATGTCGTGTCCTGGCCATTACCTGCAACGTTACCGTTCTTGTCCAGGTAGTAGGTCGGGTAACCGTCGGTGATGAAGTACGCCAGGTTCACCGCATGGGTATTGCTGGTCGCTGTCGAGCTATTGAAGAACGCTGCGGTGTTGTTGAACACCGCTTCGTAGTTCGTGCCACCACCGACGCTCATCGATTTCAGGACGGTTTCCAGACTCGACAGCGCCGAGGAAGAGGACAGGTCCACAGAGACCGACTTCTGCACGTTCGTGTCGAAGTCCACCAGATTGACCAGAACCTTGCCTGCGTGCGCGGTTGTAGCGGCCGCCTGCAGCGTCGAGAACGCGGAACGCAGTTGAGCGACCTCTTTGTCGAGGCTGCCGGCCATGCTGCCCGACGTGTCGACCATGAACGCAATGTTGTAGTTCTGACCCGCGACGAACTTGATCGCACTCATGTCCGCGACGGCGATATCGTTGGTCGCTGTGCCGGTGAAGGTGCTGGCGCCAGGAAGACCGTCAGTGGCCTTGTAGCTGCCTGCATCGACCGTCACCTGGATGTCCTTGCTGGCAGATGCGGTCGGGACCGCCGCTGGATTGCCGGTGAGGACCGCTTCGGTCGCCGTCGCGGTGACGTGCAGCGTGAAGTTCCCGGTGTAGTACTCAGGCGCCTTGATGACCAGGCTGGTCAGGTCAAGCGCGCTGACATCAGCTGGCGTGTTGGTGCCAGTGATGGTCACGCTGTGGCCTGCCGCGTCGGTCAGTACGGAGCCCGCAGGGGCGCCGGTGACGGTCACGGTGTGAGTCTCGGAACCGTCCACGCTGTCGCCGAACTGTGCAGTGATGCCGCTCAGTTTGATCGGACTGTTCTCGGTGCCGTGGTTCAACTCGTAGGCGGTGTAGTAACCCTCGCCCGTGCCGGTTCCGTTTTCGTGCAGCGTGACGCCGTTCAGGCCCGACGCTTTCAGGTCGTCGACCGTCGCGTAGATCGCGGTGTGAGCGCTGTCCAGTGCGACGTTTGTCACGGCGTTGGTGCTGTTGTTCTTGTCGGTCAGGCCGATGTTGTAGCTGCCCGGGCCCGCCTGGTTGTAGTGGTAGATATCCAGCGTGTAGTAACCGGATGCCGTCGGCGTGAAGCCTGTGCTCACAACGCCTCCACCTGCACCCCACGTGGCGCTGGCGACCTGGTTACCACCGACGGTGATCAACAGGCTGTCGTCCGCATTGCCGGTGAAGTTGTAGGTGTGGCCCGCTTCCAGATAGATCAGGCCGGACAACTTGGTGCCGGTGCCTTGCGTCACATCGGATTCCGCAGCGCCGGTGGCGGTGGTGTGGGTGGTCGCGGCGGTCGTAGTGTTGAACCCTTTGAGGATCGTTGCCGGGGCCGCGCCATTACCGTCCGTGCCCATGCCGGTCAGCGTACCGACCCAGACGTCTTTGACCAGACCGGTCGAATTCACCTGGCTGCCGGTCAGCGTCAAGGTCGGGGCGTCGGCCACCGGGGCCACCGTGATGCTGCCGGTTGCACTGCTCGCGCTTGCCAGACCCAGGTTGTCGACCGAGGTGTAGGTGAACGAGGTGCTGCCGCTCCAGTCTGCATCCGGCTTGAAGTACAGGGTCGCTGTGTTGCCGGTGGCCGCGATGTTGCTCAGGTCCGTTACCGGGTTCTGGCCGGCGGCATCGGTGAAGAAGCTGCCGTGCATGTTGGCCGAAGGTGTCAGGCTGAAGTGATTCACCGAGCCATCGACATCGGCGCCGGACAGTTTGACGGTGACCAACGTGTCTTCGTTGCCCGCGCCCGTGGCCGCGTTGACGGTCGGCGCATCGTTGGTGCCATTGACGGTCAGCGTCAGGATCGACGTGCTGGTGGCGTTCGACTTGTCAGTGACGGTAAACGGCACAGTGAAGGTCGCGCTTTCACCTGCCGCCAGATGCTGATAGGCCGCATTGCTGGCGTCCAGGGTCCAGTTGCCGGAAGCGTCAACGCTGAAGCCGGCTGGCTTGTCGGCGTCCTTGACGGTGAAGGTCAGGGCGTCGTTGCTGTCGATGTCACTGGCCTGCAGTTTGCCGGTCGCGACGCTGTCTTCCGTTACGGCCTTGCTGGTCGCGGACGCCACCGGTGCATCGTTGGTGCCCGTGACGGTCAAGGTCAGATGCCCGGTGTTGCTGACAGCACCTGCTTTGTCGGTGGCATTGAACGCGACGTCGAAGCTGATCGACTGGCCCACGCCCAGTTTCTGGTAGACCTCGCTGCTGGTGTCGATGGCCCACTTGCCGGTGGCCGGGTCGAGCACAAAACCGGTCGGTGCATTGCCAGTGATGGCGCCGTTGGCGGTGGACGTTGTGCCGGTCAACGCGTAGGTGAGCGTGTCGCCCGTATCGACGTCCGATGCCACCAGTTGGCCTGCGTTGCTCGGCGCAGTCGCATCCTCTGCGACGCTCTGAGCGGTGTTGCCAGCGACAGGCGCGTCGTTGACCGGCGTCACGTTGACGGTGACGGTCGCGGTGTTGGAGTTGGCGTGACCGTCGGTCACGGTGTAGCTGAAGGTCACCAGACCGTTGACGTCTTTGGCCGGGGTGAAGACGACGTTGCCGTTGGCGTCCATGACCACGGTACCGACCTTGTGATTTGCGCTGTCAAAGACATCCGCAGGCGTGGTCAGTGTCGACTTGCCTTGCAAGGTGTTGATGGTCAGCTTGTCACCGTCGACATCGCTGTCGTTGGCCAGCAGGGTCGCGGCCTTGATGACCAGGGGCTGGTCTTCAAGGGTGGTCAGGGTGTCGTGGCCCAAGGCAATGGCGTTGCTGGTGCCCAATACACTGTACGCGCCAACCGTGCCGTTCGAACTGACCGGGGCCACTTCCACTTTCAGCTGTGCGTAGCCGCCCTGATCCCAATAAACGATCTGGATGTCGTGCGGACCGTCGCCGGTGACCGAGAAACTCGCGGTCTTGGTGGCCGCAGACTGGTTGTTGTCAACGGCGATCACTTGCTTGCCGTCGATCAGAACCATGTAACCGTCGTCCGCCGTCACTTTCAGCGAGTAGTTGCCAGCGGCCATGGAGACCTTGCCCGCCAACTCGACGATGGCGTCGGAGGTGGTGGTCTGGGTGCTGCTGCCGTTGGTGTAGGTCAAAGAGCCCTTGTCGCCGCCCAGGAACGAACTCAGGTTGCCGGATTGGCCCAGGTCATTGTTGAACGCGCCACCGCCGCCGTAGTTGAGGGTTTTGGCATCGAAGGTGGCATCGGCCTTGTGTGAAGCGATGAAGTCCAGCGCCTGCTTGATGGTGGCAAGGTTGCCGCCGTCGGTGCCTTCTTTATAACCGTAGTAGTTGCCCTGCAGCGTGCCGACGACCGGAGCGCCGACGTCATTGACCGCGACCGGCGCGTCATTGGTGCCAGTGACAGTAATGGTCAGGTTCGACGTGCTGGTCAGGCCCGCTTTGTCAGTGACCGTGAATGGCACAGTGATGGTCGTTGTTTCACCGGCCGCCAGGTGCTGGTAGGCGGGGTCACTGGCGTCCAGCGTCCATTTGCCCGAGGCATCGACAGTGAAGCCAGCTGGCTTGTCGGCGTCGTTGACGGTGTACGACAGTACATCGTTGTCGTCGATGTCGGACGCCTGGAGCTGGCCGGTGGCCTTGGCGTCTTCGACGGCCGTACCGGTGCTGACGGCTGCAACAGGTGCGTCGTTGGTGCCGGTGACGGTGATGGTCAGCGTCGAAGTGCTGGTCAACCCTGCCTTGTCAGTGACAGTAAACGGCACGTCCAGCGTTGTGGTTTGACCGGCACCCAGGTGCTGGTAAGCCGGGTTGCCGGCGTCCAGTGTCCACTTGCCGGAAGCATCGACGCTGAAGCCCGCAGGCTTGTCGGCGTCGTTGACGGTGTAGGTCAACACATCGTTGTCGTCGATGTCGGACGCCTGGAGTTGGCCGGTGGCCTTGGCATCTTCGACAGCCGTACCGGTGCTGACAGCGGCAACAGGTGCGTCGTTGGTGCCGGTCACGGTGATGGTCAGCGTTGACGTGCTGGTCAACCCTGCCTTGTCAGTGACGGTAAACGGCACGTCCAGCGTCGTGGTCTGACCGGCACCCAGGTGCTGGTAAGCCGGGTTGCCGGCGTCCAGTGTCCACTTGCCCGAGGCATCGACAGTGAAGCCTGCCGGTTTGTCGGCATCGTTGACGGTGTAGGTCA
>NZ_FOEO01000021.1 GCF_900110765.1 Pseudomonas sp. NFACC02 | reverse complement strand
CTGCAATACGCCCTCTCCCCCTTGACCATGAGTTCGCGAGCGCTTTCAGGGATCTCGATATAGGCGTAGTACGTCTGCGGCTCTGCCAGCGATTGCCAGCGCACGTAAATGAAACGTGGCAGGTCTGCGCCGTATACATATTTCCCCTTACCGTCACCGGGATTTTGGGGCCAACCTCGGGGGTTGCCTTTGAGGTTTGAGGGACTCGATATGGAAGACACTCCACTCATTGCCCGTTTGAACCAGCGATCGTTGGTATCCACCGCATCAGCCGTTTCGATCCAGACTTCCATGTAGTCAGGAGCGAAAAATCCCAACCGCCAGGCGTCATAGGGCAGCTTGGCACCGTAGTCATTGGTCCCGGCGCAACCGCTGGTGAACAGGCTCAGCGTGAGCATCACTGCCAAGCCGAGCCTATTCATTCGCATGAACGCTCCGCTGATAGTTGTCGCCGGGCCGATTGATAAAAACAATGTCCAAATCGCTATTTCTCCAATTATTCACAGCGTTCCAGTTGGCAGAAAGGTGGATATAACGATGATAAAGCAGCGACTCTTCAGCCTCTGTCAGTCCTGGCTCAGACGATTCCCCCAAGGCGTAAGCACGAAGTTTCTCGAGGATGGGTTTCAGCTCATCCGGCAGAGCCAGACGCGGCTCGTCTTCGTCGACGGCTCGGAGGGGGACGTGATGTGTCGTGGCCATCGCATGCATCACTCGCAAATAAACCTTCGATAGATCCCCCTCGACTTCGCGCTCCATCAGGGCGGCGACGTAAACGCGTTTCTCCGGATAAAGATCGTCACGGCTCGCGCGCTGTGCCACCGACCAGACTTGCGCCCGCCAGTCGATACCCCGGATTTTCAGGCGATCAAGCCAGGGATCGGCACTGCGGCGAAAGCGGGCGACCGCCATTGCCTGATCAAGGGGCGTATCGAGACGCTCGATACTGCTCACCGGCTTGCTGAGCAAAAGCCGTTCGCGGCTTCTGGGCAGGTAGCCACCTCCGATGTCGGAGTGGGCTCCGGGCAGAACGATGTCGTTGTCCGTGCGCGTCAGGGCGAAATTCAGACGATGCTCATCGCGGGCGACCAGTTGCACGACCTTGCGGGCCACCGAGGCCGATAACCCGAGGTCTAGACCAGACACCCGCGCATTGCCGGGACTGAAATCGCCCACCAACGGCGAGACGATGCCGGCCACGGTATCGAACAGTCCGATGAAGTTCACAGCGATGTCGCGTTGAACCTGCCAGGCGAAGGTTTCGACAAACATCTCTGATCCTGCGGGTATAGCCTTGGCCAGCAGACTGTCTGTGCCTTTTTGCAGGTCATTGGCGAAATGCCGGGCCGCCGCCGCGCCCCGACTAAATCCAAACACATCAACTTTGATGCTTTCGATCTTTACTTGGGGATTGCGCTGGGTGAAGGATTTCACACGCTCAAGAATCAACGCCGGACTCTGCTCTACTCTCGCCAACACCCCCGTGCCCCAGCGTCCTGTCGCCTGCCCATAACGATTGTCCGCGCCACCGCTGACGGTACCGATGCCTTCAAGGTAAACCGCAACCGAAGCCTCTGTTGCATCAGGCTCAATACTGAGGTGGGCCTGATCCCGGTACAGGTCATACAGCCGCGCAATGTTGCTGGTGTCGTTGCCATAGCTGTCGTCCGGGGCGGTCCCGTCCTCGCCGAAGCCATGCTCGGCGCAAAAGCGTCTGAGTTCCTCGCCTTGCTCTTGCAGCCCGACGTCCCGCGCCCTACAGCCGGCCACGCTTTCGCTGTTCGTCTGGTTGTTGCCGGTGCCGTCGAAGAATACGCCGATGCGCAAGGTGATCAGTTGCTCCTGCTCGACTTCTTCCTCTTCTTCCTCGATTTCGCTGTCGCTGTAGTTGCTGTCTTCGTTGTCGGTGCCGCCAGACTCGTCTAAAGCAGTACCGCCCTGGCCAGAGCGCTGCATAGGCGCTAAACCGGTCGCCGCTACGGAAGCCGCTGGCTCAGGAGCATGATCGTTGCCATACACCACAGCGGTTTGCGAAGGCTCGAAGGCCGCTCGACAGGGGCAACCACTGACACTGTCCAGCGTGCCCGCTACCCGTTTGCCGTAGCTGACGATGTGGGAGATGCCGCCTACGATCCCGTAGGTCAAGCCAGTGATGCCACAGGTCACCGGGTCGCCCTCCAGGCAAACGTCCATTCCGAACACATAGACCGGAATCTGTGGATCGAGGGCGATGCCGCCGCATGTTGTTCTGTCGTCTTTGCGAATGAAGTATCCCTCAGCCATTGTGGCCAATCCCTGTCTGGAGTTCGCATCCGTGCGGTGGCAGGTCGCTAAAGGCAGCGATCCGTATTGAAGCAACGATGGTCAGGCGCTTTTGTTCGCCTGCTGGGGAACACCAGGAAGAAAGTCCTCATGCATAGGCTTGCCTTCATAAGCGACGATGCAACTACCGGAGAACAAGGTGTCAATGATTTCGTCACCGTTGCTCAGGCGACTACCCACCAAGGCAATATTGCCGTTGCAATCGCCAGCGCCGGTCACGATATGCGCGCTTCGCCCATCGGGGTAAGTGACACGATCCCCCACCTGGGCTGCCGTTAAAAAGGTGACTTGCGAGCCGTCTTCGATACGAAACGACATTGACGAGCTCGCACCATCAATCACCCCGCCTTGGCGGCTGCGACTTCCTTGGGTGGCTACGCGGTAAATGCCGATGGCCGGATGCGCGGTCTTTTGGGTGAGCTCCGGGTGATCGAAAATGCGGAGATATTCGGAGGACACTTCGTTGTTATAACGAGGCAAATCGGTAGTCATTGAGTTTCGCGACCCTAGCAGCATGGAAGGAGGCTCCCCGAGCCGTAGGGTCAGAGAGCGAGGCCAACAGGGTGTTCGAGCGTGAAGCCGGTTCCAAGACGGTGAAGCCGCTTGGGATTGTAGGAATGACCTGCAAATCGGATAGTCCCGATCCTACAGACGGGATTGGGCCGTTGACCAGCTCCTAGATCTGCGTTTGCAGGGTAGAGGGTATAAACGCAGATAAGCAGATAACTTGTAGGAGCGCGCTCCTACAGTTTTTGAATCCGTGCCCATTCGTGATCAACAATCACTCGTTGATCACATCGTCCTTGAACTGATCTTTCACGTAGGTGATTTCGGTCTTGCCATGGGGCGCTGGCAGGCCATCTTCGCCCAGGTTCACGAACACCATCTTCTCGACGGTCAAGATGCTTTTGCGGGTGATTTTGTTGCGCACCTGGCAGGTCAGGGTGATCGAGGTGCGGCCAAACTCGGTGGCGGTGATGCCCAGTTCGATGATGTCGCCCTGACGCGAGGCACTGACGAAGTTGATCTCGGAAATGTACTTGGTCACCACCCGCTGATTACCCAACTGAACGATGGCGTAGATCGCAGCTTCTTCGTCGATCCAGCGCAGCAGACTGCCGCCGAACAGCGTACCGTTCGGGTTGAGGTCTTCGGGCTTCACCCATTTGCGCGTGTGAAAGTTCATGCTTCGCTCCTGATCGTCTGTCTGTGGATGACCAGCATAGTGCCAGCCCGTGGCGTTTAGCTCCATTGAGCATCGACTATGGTCTCGATTAGTCACTGGTCATTTAAACGCAACAACCTCTTGGGCTAACTGCCCGTCGCCGCTATAATCGTCACCGCTTCAAAAAACGGTCATCACCGCTTGATACCGTTTTCCCGCCACCTGTCCGAGGGGCGCTGCAGCAGGTCAGACCTGTCAGGCTCGGATGGGGCGTTGTTTGGTCAGGCTCATTGCTGCCGACCAAGCTTTAAACGCACAACGGCGCCCATTCGCACACTACGAATGGAGACTCTTATGAGCGCTGTACTGACGCCCAACGATTTCAACGACTACAAAGTCGCCGACATTTCCCTGGCTGCCTGGGGCCGTCGCGAAACCATCATCGCTGAATCCGAAATGCCTGCCCTGATGGGCCTGCGTCGCAAATACGCCGGCGAACAACCGCTCAAGGGCGCGAAAATCCTCGGCTGCATCCACATGACCATTCAGACTGCCGTGCTGATCGAAACCCTGGTTGCCCTGGGTGCCGAAGTACGCTGGTCGTCCTGCAACATTTTCTCGACTCAGGACCAGGCCGCCGCCGCCATCGCGGCTGCCGGCATCCCTGTCTTCGCCTGGAAAGGCGAGACTGAAGCAGAGTACGAGTGGTGCATCGAGCAAACCATCCTGAAGGACGGTCAGCCTTGGGACGCCAACATGATCCTCGACGACGGCGGCGACCTGACCGAGATCCTGCACAAGAAGTACCCGGCGATGCTGGATAAAATCCATGGCGTCACCGAAGAGACCACCACGGGCGTTCACCGCCTGCTGGACATGCTGGCCAAGGGCGAACTGAAGATCCCTGCGATCAACGTCAACGACTCGGTCACCAAGAGCAAGAACGACAACAAGTACGGCTGCCGTCACAGCCTGAACGACGCCATCAAGCGCGGCACCGACCACCTGCTGTCCGGCAAGCAAGCGCTGGTCATCGGCTACGGAGACGTGGGCAAGGGCTCGGCTCAGTCGCTGCGTCAGGAAGGCATGATCGTCAAGGTCACCGAAGTGGACCCGATCTGCGCCATGCAGGCCTGCATGGACGGCTTCGAACTGGTTTCGCCGTTCATCAACGGTGAAAGCGACGGCACCGAAGCGACCATCGACAAAGCGCTGCTGGGCAAGATCGACCTGATCGTGACCACCACCGGTAACGTCAATGTGTGCGACGCGAACATGCTCAAAGCGCTGAAAAAACGCGCCGTGGTCTGCAACATCGGTCACTTCGACAACGAAATCGACACTGCCTTCATGCGCAAGAACTGGGCATGGGAAGAAGTGAAGCCTCAGGTGCACAAGATCCACCGCACCGGTGCTGGCGAGTTCGACCCTCAGAACGACGACTACCTGATCCTGCTGGCCGAAGGCCGTCTGGTTAACCTGGGCAACGCGACCGGCCACCCAAGCCGCATCATGGACGGTTCGTTCGCCAACCAGGTGCTGGCCCAGATCTTCCTGTTCGGCCAGAAATACGCCGACCTGAGCCCGGCGCAGAAAGCCGAGCGCCTGACCGTTGAAGTGCTGCCGAAGAAGCTGGACGAAGAAGTCGCCCTGGAAATGGTACGTGGCTTCGGCGGCGTCGTGACCAAGCTGACCAAGACCCAGGCCGACTACATCGGCGTGCCGGTCGGAGGTCCGTTCAAGCCGCACGCGTACCGCTACTGATACGTCTGCAGGGAGGGTGTGCTCGGCGTTACGGGCACGCTCTCACAGAAACGACCACCGCCCCATGTAGGAGCGCGCTTGCCCGCGATTGCATTCTGTCAGCAACCCATTCGTATCTGACCCACTGCAATCGCGGGCAAGCGCGCTCCTACATGAGTCGGCGCAAGGCTCAAAACTTCCAAGGTTATGACCATGTCCCAAGACCGTCGCTACAGCTTCGAGTTCTTCCCTACGAAGACCGACGCTGGTCATGAAAAACTGCTCGCCACCGCTCGTACGCTGGCGGGTTACAGCCCTGATTTTTTCTCCTGCACCTACGGTGCCGGTGGCTCCACGCGTGACCGCACGATCAACACCGTGCTGCAGCTGGAAAAAGAAGTGAATGTTCCTGCCGCGCCGCACCTGTCTTGCGTCGGCGACAGTAAGAACGACCTTCGTGGTCTGCTTACGCAATACAAGGAAGCGGGCATCAACCGCATCGTCGCCCTGCGTGGCGATCTGCCTTCTGGCATGGGCATGGCCAGCGGTGAGCTGCGTCACGCTAACGACCTGGTCAGCTTCATTCGTGAAGAAACCGGCAGCCATTTCCACATAGAAGTCGCTGCTTACCCGGAAATGCACCCACAAGCGCGCAACTTCGAAGAAGATTTGAAGAATTTCGTGCGCAAGGCCAATGCCGGTGCGGACAGCGCGATCACCCAGTATTTCTTTAACGCCGACAGCTATTTCTACTTCGTCGAGCGTATCGAGAAGATGGGCGTCACCATCCCGGTTGTGCCGGGGATCATGCCGATTACCAACTACAGCAAGCTGGCCCGCTTTTCCGATGCCTGCGGGGCGGAGATTCCGCGCTGGATCCGCAAGCAACTGGAAGCGTACGGCGATGACGCCGCCAGCATCGTTGCGTTTGGTGAGCAAGTGATCACTGAAATGTGTGAGCGCTTGTTGCAAGGCGGCGCCCCTGGCCTGCACTTCTACACGCTGAACCAGGCAGAGCCTAGCCTGGCGGTCTGGAACAACCTCAAGCTGCCCCGCTGAAAGGTCGGAATTCGCGCTGGATCATCCGGTCACAATAAGGCAACGTTTCATCGGCAGGCTTCGTCATGACGAAGCCTGTTGAAGCCATTATTGAGACGGATATACACGCAGTTGACCTCCTTAAGTCAGATTACTTCGCGCCCACAATTGGTCTACCTCGTTTTCGGAGCACAGACCTACCATCAGGAAGCGGTGTTCAGCATCGCGAGTGCTTTGGCCAGAGCAGGCGCTACGACCGACCGGCCGTTCGACATCCAGGTGTTCAGCGACAACCCTGAGCCTTACCGTGACTTGCCCGTGCGTGTCAGGCCGATCGATGCGGAGATGCGGCGCGAATGGAGCGGCCCGTACCACTACCATTTCCGTTGCAAGCACGTCGTTGCCCGCCAGATGCTGGAAGAGTCGGAAAAGGCGATTCTGATCGACACCGACACCTTCTTCCTGGACAGCCCGATGAAGCTGTTTGCGAGGGTTCAACCTGACACCCTTCTCTGCAACGCCTTTCAAATCCGTTATGCCGATTGCAAAGACACGATTCTTCACACCGCGCTTGCTAAAACGCTGGCAGAGCGAAATCTGGCCGACGATCAGATGAGGCTGCTGAACTCGGGGGTGATCGGCCTTACGCGCAACAATGCACCGATACTCGACACATCGATCGAACTGATGGATGAGTTTTTCCCGGTGACCCCCGGCGCCATCACGCTGGAAGAGTTCTGCCTGGGCGTAGCGGCTTACCGCTCGGTCAAGGTCGATCAATGCACGGACCTGATTCATCACTACTGGAGCCGCAAGCCCCTGTTTCGCGCCAAGGTTCTCGCGTGGATACGCAAGCACCGTCACGATCCACTCTGCGCCGAGGCGGTGCGCGATATCGCGAACGTTTCACCGAAACTGCCTCGCCCCGCCACCTGGCAGCGACTGGTGTATAAAAGCGCGACGCTGGCCGTGCCCCGGGCACAACGGCAATTCGTGCGTGAAATCCTCTATGGCTGCTGTGAACACCCCAACGAATTTGACCGCGCTTGCGCGCCTGTGTGGTGGGAAAAGGCGTTCAGCAACGCCGAACATCGCCTGAAGAAGCCGATTGCACCCGCGCAATTGCGCCAGTGGCTTGATCATTGGGCCGTTCGCCGATTGCTGGGACGCAGACGCACAGCGATCTACCAGCACCTGGTTCAGTCGCAGGCATCGCGCTGACGCCCGAGCCAGAGACGCGGCTTTCGTTTGCGTCTCTGGAAACTCCCCTTCTATTTAACAAGCGAGCGTCGTAATCTCGCTCCATGCCCCACACTTCCCGACTGCTCTGCACTGCCTTCCTCGCCTGCCTGAGTTTCAGCGCACTGGGCGAAACGTTGCGCATTGTCACCGAACCCTGGTCACCCTATGTGACGGTCGATGGCCAGCAGGTATCAGGGCTGGACTATGAAATGACGAACATCGTCTTCAAGCGACTCGGCATCGATGTTCAGTGGCAGTTTGTGCCCTGGAAACGCTGCTTGATGATGCTCGAACAGGGTGACGCGGACGGTGTGCTGGATATTTTCGAGGTCGCCGAACGAGAAGACCTGCTGCTGTATCCCACTGAGCCGCTGTCAGAAGTCAATTGGGTACTGTTCCAGTCCAATGACCGACCTCATCCGTTCAACACGCTTGAAGCGTTGCGAGGCCTGACCATTGGCGTGTCGCCGGGTTATCTGTACAGCCCGGAGTTCGATACCTCGAAACTGTTCATCCGTGAGCCCGCGCCGAGTCATGCGGCCAATTTCGGGAAGCTGATTCGCGGCCGGATCGATTTACTGGTGACCGATCGCATCGTCGGCCAGCAGACCATCAATCAGCTCGGGCTGCGCGATAAGGTCAGCCAGCTCCCTCTCGTGGTAAACCGCCGCCCGATGTACCTTGCGCTCCGGCGCAACGCGGGCATGGATTTGCTGGTGCATCGCTTCGGCGCTGAATTGAAGCGTTTCAAGCAGGAACCGGCTTATGCGCAACTCATGGCGCGCTATACCGGAGAGACGCTGCCAACGCCCTCGGTATCCTCCGCCGATCAATCGGTGACCGGCGTTGAAAAAACCGTTGAGCAGCATGAAAGCAGCGCATTGTGATTGCTCTGTTATACTCCGGCGTTCCCGCCAGGCTTACGCCCGGATGCTCGGTCTCACAGAAGACTTCTCGATCACGTCAACAGCGCTTCTTCTTTCATGCGCTCATGCCACGAGTTGAACTTACAGACCGCGACACGACCGGACGGAATTGAGCTTTCCAATGCCAATTTGCGGCGGGCCGATCTTCCTCCTATTCGGGCCCTTGGCCCCAACTTAAGACAGGATTACTCATGTCCTTTGCTTCCCTCGGTCTCTCCGAGGCTTTAGTCAGCGCCATCGAGGCTGCTGGCTATACCCAGCCTACTCCGGTGCAACAGCGGGCCATTCCCGCCGTGTTGCAAGGCCGCGATCTGATGGTCGCCGCTCAGACAGGTACTGGTAAAACCGGTGGTTTCGCCCTCCCGATTCTGGAGCGCCTGTTCCCTGCCGGTCACCCGGACAAATCCCAGCGTCACGGCCCGCGCCAGCCGCGCGTTCTGGTCCTGACCCCAACCCGTGAGCTCGCAGCCCAGGTCCACGACAGCTTCAAGATTTACGCCAAAAACCTCAAGTTCGTCAGCGCCTGCATTTTCGGCGGCGTCGGCATGAACCCGCAGGTTCAGGCCATGTCCCGCGGCGTGGATGTCCTGGTCGCCTGCCCGGGTCGCCTGCTCGACCTGGCTGGCCAAGGCAGCGTCGACCTGTCTCACGTTGAAATCCTCGTCCTTGACGAGGCCGACCGCATGCTCGACATGGGCTTCGTTCACGACGTGAAAAAAGTCCTCGCGCGCCTGCCGGCCAAGCGCCAGAACCTGCTGTTCTCGGCCACCTTCTCGGCCGACATCACGGCGTTGGCCGGCAAGCTGCTGCACAACCCGGAGCGCATTGAAGTCACGCCGCCGAACACCACGGTCGAGCGTATCGAACAGCGCGTATTCCGCCTGCCTGCCAACCACAAGCGCTCGCTGCTTGCGCACCTGATCACGCATGGTGCGTGGGAGCAGGTGCTGGTGTTCACGCGCACCAAGCACGGCGCCAACCGCCTGGCCGAATACCTGGACAAGCATGGCCTGAGCGCCGTGGCGATCCACGGAAACAAAAGCCAGAATGCCCGCACCAAGGCCTTGGCCGACTTCAAGGCCGGCACGGTGCGCATCATGGTCGCCACCGACATCGCAGCACGCGGTCTGGACATCGACCAGTTGCCCCACGTGGTCAACTTCGAGCTGCCGAACGTCGACGAAGATTACGTCCACCGTATCGGCCGTACCGGCCGTGCCGGGCGTACGGGCGAAGCGATCTCGCTGGTCGCGCCTGACGAAGAAAAGCTGCTCAAGAGCATTGAGCGCATGACCAAACAGAAGATTGCCGACGGCGACTGGATGGGCTTCGACATCAATGCCGTCGAAGCCGAGAAGCCGGAAGTGCGTGAGCGGCCTGATGTGCGCAACCCACGTAATGCCCGTGGCCCTCGTGGCGACGGCCCGAATGGCGGTGGCGGCGGTCGCAAGGACAAAGGTAAGGACAAGGGCAAGGAAAAACCGGCGGCCGCCTCGGCAGCGTCAGGCGAACGCCCGGCACGCCCGGCACGCCCGGCGCGTCAACAGAAGCCTCGCCAGGGCACACCGTCCAGCGAAGCGCGGCCCTCGCAGCCGCCAGTACCGCGCGCCGACCGCGCACCGGACGAGTTCCTGGATGACGAGATCGACAACTTCGGCAACCGGGCCGACTACGTCAGCCCGTATCAGGGCAAGAACCAGCAAGGTCGCAATCGTCGTCCTGGCGCGCCAGCCACTGGTTCCGCTCCAGCATCGCGCGGTCAGGCACCCGGTCGCAGCGGCCCACGCAGCGGTTCAGGTTCGGGCGCCGGTACCAGCAACGGCGCCGGAGCTCCGGCCAAGCGCAGTGGTCCGCGCAACGGTTCAGGCCGTGACGGACAGGCGCGTCGCGAAGATCAGCCACGCAATCGCCGCCCGGCCCGTGACGATCAGCCGGCCCGCCAAGAGCCCGCCGTTCGCGGCCCTCGCGACGGTCAGCCGGCACCGAAGATCATGCACAAAGAGTCGAAAAGCGATCGCTTCCCGTCCGCCGAACTGCTCGATCAATTGCCGAGCCGCCCGCGCGGTGAAAAGCCAGCCCTGCTGACCCGCAATCGCGAAGGTTAAACAGCGCTGACGTTATCTCGGTGAATAAAAAACGCCCCGACTGGTTCGGGGCGTTTTTGTTTCTCTTTGCGCAGCCATGACGGTTCCGGCGACGCCGCGCTCCTACAGGTTTTCCGCTTACCCGTTGACCTTATAGCGTTCCGAAAACGTGAGGGATACTCAAAAAAACGCCGACCCTGAGGTCGGCGTTTCTTGAAAGCAGCCCGGATTACTTGGCTTTGATGCCTTCGAACGAGATGTCGAAGGTGACGGTGTCCGACTGCGGCCCCAGGTCCATCATCTTGCCGAAATCAGAGCGCTTGATCGTGGTCGTGCCGTTGAAGCCAGCACGGTAGCCGCCCCATGGGTCTTTGCCTTCGCCGTTGAAGACGGCTTTGATGACGATTGGCTTGGTGACGCCGTGCAGGGTCAGGTCGCCAGTGACGTCAGCGGTTTCTTTACCCTCAGCATTCTTGCCGGTCGGCTTGACGCTGGTGGACACGAACTTGGCGTCCGGGTAGGTCGCGACGTCCAGGAAGTCCTTGCTGCTGATGTGCTTGTTACGCTCGGCGTGGTTGGTGTCGACGCTGGCCGTTTTGATGTCGATGCTGATTTTGCTGTTTTCAGGCTTGGCAGCGTCGAAGCTGAACGTACCGCTCCAGTCCTTGAACGTACCGGTGATGAAGCTGTAGCCCAGGTGGCTGATCTTGAAATCGATAAAGGCGTGCTGGCCTTCCTTGTCGATGGTGTAGTCAGCAGCCATTGCCTGGCCGGCAGACAGCAGCGCGGTACCGAGGGCCAATGCAGCCAGAGTCTTTTTCAACATGCGTCGTCTTCCTTTTTCAGTTGAGTGGAGCGTCAGGCCTTGCGGCCCAGCATACGAATGAGCGTTGCATCACGATCGATGAAATGATGCTTCAAGGCCGCCAGACCATGGAGCACTGAAAAAATCACCAGCGTCCAGGCCAGATACAGGTGCACTTCACCGGCAACGTCCGCCTGGTCGGGCAGTCCGCTGATCAGCGCTGGCACTTCAAACAAGCCAAACACCGGAATCCCGACACCTTCAGCGGTGGAAATCAGGTAACCGGCAAACATCACCAAAAACAGATCCAGGTACAGGAACGCATGCCCCAGTTTGGCCGCGACCCGCACGAAGCGGCTGTGGTTGGCCGGTGGAGGCGGCGGCGGACTGACGAAGCGCCAGACCACGCGAATCAACATGAACAGGAACAGGGTGATGCCGATGCTTTTGTGCAGATCGGGCCCCGCCTTGCGCCAAGTGTCGTAGTAACCAAGACCCACCATCCACAATCCAAGCGCGAACAACCCGAAAACGGTCAGCGCGACGCCCCAGTGCAGAACGATGCTGACCCAGCCATATCGAGAAGAAGAGTTGCGTAACTGCATGGTGCGGTTCCTGTAAATACAGCCTGTGAAAGCTGTGGAAAGACTAGCGGTTTACCTATCGAAAGAAAGCGCAAAAATTTGCTTTGAAATATCAGGAAATACGATAGAAATTTCCTGTCTTATTTTTTCCTACGGCAGATTAACCCAACGTTATGAACTTCGTATGGAACGTGCCTCCCCTGCTTTTCTGTGAGCTTGCTCACGTAGAGGTCAATGCACCCGCTAAACCTTAAGCGATTGAAACTCGGCTTTTGGGAGCGGACTCACGCCTTCAAAAAAAGCCATCCGTAGATGAACACTCTAGATGGCCCGATTATTCGCCCGATAAAAAAAGACGCGGTCTGTGACCGCGTCTTTTTCAATTCAGCATCGAGCCGTCAGTTCTTGCTGTCCGCTGCCGGAGCCGCTGGCGCGGCGGTCTTGTCAGCGGCAGGCTTTGCCGGCGCTTTCTTGGTGGCATCGGTCTTGGCCGGTGCCTTGTGCGTTGTGGCCGGTTTAGCCGGGGCTTTTTTCACAGGCTCTTTTTTGGTCGACTCTTTTTTGCTCGGCTCTTTCTTCGCCGGAGCCTTCTTCGCCGGCTCGACAACAGCAGGCTTGGCAGGCTCAACCACTGGGGCGGGCGGCGGTGTCACCGGAGTCGGAGCAGGCGCAGGTGCCGGAGCAGGCTCTGGCTTTTTCTCGGCCGGTTTTGGCTCAGGCTTGGAACCGCCGAACATGTTCGAGAAGAACGCACCGATTCCACCACTGCTTTCTTTGGCGGCGGGTTCAGGTGCTTTCGGTGGAGCAACCTTCACAGGCTCGAACGACTTGCCTGCCGCCAGATCCTGGACCTGACCTGCTGCGCGTTGACCGGTACGCAGGGCGCCTTCCAGCGTGCCTGGGTACAAGCTGTCGGTGTGCTCACCTGCAAACGCTATGCGTTGCAAAGGCCTTTCCCACAGACGCCAGTATTTGCTGATCTGGCCCGGGCCGAACGCCAGGTAGGCGCCACCGGTGGAGGGATCGACGCTGGAGCGACGGATTTCGTAGCCGGTGAACGCGCCGCGTGCTTGCGGATAGAACGCGTGCAGGCGAATCAGCACCTGATCCACCAGTTGTTTGTCACCAAAGGCCTGCATGATTCGCGCGTTGTCACCCGAGAGGTTGATCACCGCGTTGGCGCCGCCTTTCAGTGCGGGTTCGATCCACAGCATGCCCAGACCGGTGTTGCTGTAGATTTCGCCGGACATCCGCGCCTTGCTGTCCCAGACCGGTGTCTTGAACTTCAGCATGATCTGGTCATGCCAGCCGTAGTTGGTGCTCTTGATCGCGCCCTGATGCTGGGCATCCAGCGCAGGCGTCAGCTGAATCTTGCTCAACGCACGCAGCGGCACCGCCAACACCACGTACTCAGCCTCGTAACCCACCGACCCGACCTTGACGGTCACGCCGTCCTTGTCCTGATTGATGGCCGAAACCGGCGAGTTGGTCTTGATTACTTTCAGCTGTTTGACGAACGCCTCCGCCAACACCGCGCTGCCGCCTGGCAGACGCGCTGCACGACGGTCACGGTCGTCGACGTTGAGGTTGACCCGCGATTGCTGCGCAAAGTACAGCAGCGACAGACGTGAAGGCTCGTCATAACGGGTGCGGATTTGCTGGTTGATCAACTGACGCGCGGTCGGCGGCAGGTTCAGACGGTCCAGCCAGTTGGCGACGTTGATCTGGTCCAGCGCGAACAGCGTGCTGTTGGCGGCCGGGTTTTCCGGATCGGTGATCGAGCGCGCCATGTCATTCAGCGCCGTTTCGTAGCGTTTCATCGCTTCCGCGGTGGCGGGTTGTCTGGTCGCCAGATCCGCGGCCGAAAAATACTCGCCATCGATCAGGTAACCCGGTGTCCGCACGAACTCAGGGGCGGGCACAGGCTTGAGATTGAAGCGATCCAGATACTGATTCAGCACCGGTTGCGCTTTAGCGTTACCGATCCATTCGCTGCCCGCCAGACCGGAGCGGCCGCCCACCGCCGGTTTGGCTTCCAGCAGGGTCACTTGCCAGCCTTTGCTCTGCAGCTCGTAAGCCGCCGTAAGGCCTGCCAGACCGCCACCGACGACAATCGCCGTATGCGGTTTATCCACGGCGAGCGCCGAAGCGCTGACCAGCCCAACCATCACCAACGCACAGGCGCGCAGCCAACCAGAAAGCATTCAGCAAACTCCGGAATGAAACAGGGGAATTGTCGGATTTCTTGTCCGATTCTTCGAAGAGCGCGAAGGATACGCCAGCCGTGAAAGGCCCGCCAGCAATGTCCGTCCGGCGCGTTTCCAGCCACGCCGCGCATGAAAGAATGCGCTAAAGGTTGTCCCTGCTTGATGCATTGCATAGGCTTGCGCGATTGTTTGCCCTCGCGATGAGCGAGTCGTCACCAGGAGATTACCGATGGGCCTTAACGACCAGTGGATGCAGCGCGACCTGAAAGTCCTGTGGCATCCCTGCACCCAGATGAAAGACCATGAAAACCTGCCGCTGATCCCGATCAAGCGCGGGGAAGGCGTCTGGCTGGAGGACTTCGAAGGCAAGCGTTACCTCGACGCCGTCAGTTCCTGGTGGGTCAACGTTTTTGGCCACGCCAACCCACGCATCAACCAGCGGATCAAGGATCAGGTCGATCAGCTGGAACACGTGATTCTGGCCGGCTTCAGTCATCAACCCGTCATCGAGCTGTCCGAGCGCCTCGTGGCGATGACGCCTGAAGGGCTGACGCGTTGCTTCTACGCCGATAATGGCTCCTCCTGCATCGAAGTCGCGCTGAAAATGAGCTTCCACTACTGGCTCAATCGCGGCAAACCGAACAAGAAACGCTACGTGACGCTGACCAACAGTTACCACGGCGAAACCGTGGCGGCGATGTCGGTGGGTGATGTGCCGCTGTTCACCGAAACCTACAAAGCCCTGTTGCTCGACACCATCAAGGTGCCAAGCCCTGACTGCTACCATCGTCCCGAAGGCGTCAGCTGGGAAGAACACACCCGCACGATGTTTGCGGTGATGGAGCAGACGCTGGCCGATAACCACGACACCGTTGCAGCGGTCATCATCGAGCCGTTGATTCAGGGCGCGGGCGGCATGCGCATGTACGACCCGATTTACCTCAAACTGCTGCGCGAGGCGTGTGATCGTTACGGGGTACACCTGATTCACGACGAAATCGCGGTCGGCTTCGGTCGGACCGGGACCATGTTTGCCTGCGAACAAGCAGGTATCCGGCCTGACTTCCTCTGCCTGTCCAAAGCGCTGACCGGCGGTTACCTGCCGTTGGCGGCGTGTATCACCACCGATGACGTCTACGATGCGTTTTATGACGACTACCCGACGTTACGTGCCTTCCTGCATTCGCACAGTTACACCGGCAACCCGCTGGCCTGCGCCGCCGCCCTCGCGACGCTGGACATCTTCGAGCAGGACAACGTCATTGAGAACAACAAGGCGCTGGCCCAGCGAATGAAAACCGCGACCGCGCATCTGGCGGATCATCCGAATGTCGCGGAAGTGCGTCAGACCGGCATGGCCATCGCCATTGAGATGGTTCAGGACAAAGCGAGCAAGACGGCTTATCCGTGGCAAGAGCGCCGGGGCCTGAAAGTCTTCGAGCATGCGTTGACCCGTGGCGCGCTGCTTCGTCCTCTGGGTAGCGTGGTGTATTTCCTGCCGCCCTATGTGATTACACCGGAGCAGATCGATTTTCTGGCCGACGTGGCAAGCGAAGGCATCGACATCGCAACACGCAGCAGTGTGAGTGTGGCGGTGAGAGAGAACTTCCACCCGGATTTTCGTGATCCGGGCTGATTGAAATACGCAACAACCTGGGCCGATGGTTTCCATGCTCCGCGTGGGAACGACGGTCTGGTCGCTCTGCGTCCGCCTGTGTGGCGCTGAGCGCCACGGAATGCATTACCACGCGGAGCGTGGGAACGATCAGCAAAGACAGCGCTGTATTCAACATATTTTCAGAGAACCGACCATGAGACTCTCCCGCTTCTTCATCGACGCCACCCTGAGCCTCGGTGAACACGAATTGCCCGAAGCACAGGCGCATTACATCGGTCGGGTACTGCGCATGGCCGAGGGCGATGCGGTGCAATTGTTCGACGGCTCGGGCATGGAGTTCCGCGCCACGCTGGTGGAGGTCGGCAAGAAGCAGGTCCGGGTGCAGGTCACCGAAAGCTTTCCGGGTCTCGCCGAATCGACGCTGCAGATCCATCTGGGCCAAGGCCTGTCGCGCGGCGAGCGGATGGATTGGGCGATTCAGAAAGCCACCGAGCTGGGCGTCACGCAGATCACGCCGATCGTCAGCGAACGCTGCGAGGTTCGTCTCAAGGACGAGCGCGCCGAGAAGCGTCAGGCTCATTGGCAGCAGATCGCGATCAGCGCTTGCGAGCAGTGCGGTCGTTCCGTGGTGCCCGTGGTCAATCCTCCGGTCACCCTCGCGGATTGGCTCAGACACACCGAGGCCGATTTGAAGCTCGTGCTGCACCCGGTGGCCGAGCCGTTGGTCAGCCATGAGAAGCCAGCGACGCTCGCGTTTCTGATCGGGCCGGAAGGTGGGCTGAACGACGCCGAAGTGGATCAGGCTCAAGATGCCGGCTTCCACGCCGCCCGCCTTGGCCCTCGTGTATTGCGCACAGAAACCGCGCCGGTCGTGGCGTTGAGCGTGGCTCAGCAGTTGTGGGGGGATTTCTGACTCGCCGCTGCACAGCCTGAGGCTGTAGCAGCGTGAGCAGGAACGAGAGTGAGTAACGCCTCCACAGAAGCGAATAGCGTGTCTCAGGCGTTACAGCACATACACCGTGATCGCCACGAAATGCAGCAGGCTCCCGGCAATGACGAACAGATGCCAGATGCCGTGCCAGTGGCGGAAACGTTTGTCGTAAGCAAAAAAGATGATCCCTACGGTATACAGCACGCCACCCAGTGCCAGCCAGGTAAACCCGGCTGTCCCCAGCGCGGCCATCAGCGGCTTGACCGCTACCAGCACGATCCAGCCCATCACCGCGTAGATCACGATGGACATCACCCGCGCCTCCGAACGCGGCTTGATTTCCTGCAGCATGCCGATCACCGCCAGGCCCCAGACAATCCCGAACAGCGTCCAGCCCCACGGTCCGCGCAGGGTCACCAGACAAAACGGCGTGTAACTGCCCGCAATCAGCAGATAGATCGAGAAATGATCAACCTTCTGCATGATCACCTTCGCCCGGCCACGCACGCTGTGGTACACCGTCGATGCGCTGTACAACAGCACCAATGCGACGCCATACACCGCAACGCTGACGATCTTCCACACATCACCGGTAAGACTTGCGATCACCAACAGCCAGACCGCGCCGATCGACGCCAGCACCGCACCCACGAGGTGGGTCCAGGCGTTGAATTTTTCTCCGTAGTACATCCGTTAAAAACCCTCTCAGTTGCACTGACAAACGCCAAGGCTCCAGCTTATGGACCAAAAGCGCAACGGGTGTGTCAGTGTTAACGAGAATTTCATGCAGCACGCCTTTTCCGACTTCGGCACAATCGAACGCTCGAAGAACAAGAAAGCGGGCCGGGAACGACACGATGCAGATCGACGAAGAGCTGACGCTCAAGAAGCTGGAGATTTTCCTGGCCTTCATGCGCACCGGTAATCTGGCGCGTGCGGCCGCAGAGCTGCAGACCAGCACCGTCAGCGTTCATCGGGCCATTCACTCACTGGAAAGTGCACTGCGCTGCCCGCTGTTCAAGCATGAAGGACGCAACCTGACGCCGATGGAAAGTGCTTATGTGCTGGAAGAGCGCGCGCAGAAGCTGGTGCAGGAGGTGCTGAGTACGGTCGAGCAAACCCGCGCGGCGGCCGGATTCTCGGCGGCGCGCTTCAAGCTCGGGGCGTTGTACTCGCTGACGGTCAAAACCGTGCCGCAGTTGATCATGGGACTGAAGATCCGCCGCAGCGAACTCAACATCGATTTGATCCTGGGCTCGAACATCGACCTGTTCTACAAGCTGAAGAACATGGAAGTCGACGCCATTCTGGTGTCGCTCAACGAGAGCGTGAACGATCCGGACTGCGAGCAGCTGGCGCTGTTCTCTGACGATATCTTCCTGGCCACGCCGGCCGACTCTCCTTTCGCCCAACAAAACGAGGTCGACCTGGCCGATCTGCGCGAGATGACGTTCATCACCCTCACCCAAGGCTTCGCCACTCACCGTGACGGCGCAAGGGTGTTTCAACAGGCCGGGTTCGAACCGAAAGTGGCGATGCAGGTCAACGACATCTTCACGCTGTTGAGCATGGTCAGCTCAGGCGTGGGGTACGCCCTGCTGCCGGGGAGAATCGCGGCCGTCTACGAGAACCGCGTGCGCCTGATACCGCTGCAAGCGCGTTATCGCATGCAGCAGCACATAGGCCTGGTGTTCCTGAAGGCCCGCGAGCGCGATCCCAATCTGCTGGCTTTATTGGCGGAGTGCCGGATGTATTCGAACCGGTTAGAGCAGGTTTAACGCGTTCCTGGTGGGTGGTCGATGACCCACCGCATTCGCGAGCAAGCTCGCTCCCACAGTGTCAGCGTCGTCCCAAGTCTTCGGAACGCCGCGCTCCCTGTAGGAGCAGTCCGAGGTTACGAGGGTCTGGGCCGCACTCGGACGAACGCGCGACGCCATGCACAAGCCTCCAGAAGAGGCTGTACATGTAGCGTGAGGAAGACAGTTGCTACGGCCTTCGGCCAGAATCAAAAGCGGGTGCGTAGATATCCAACAAGATCACCCCAAAATCCCGCGCATGATCAGGAACAACAGCGAAGGCCCCAACAAGCAACCCAATGCGGTGTAGAAAGCCGCCGTGAGGCAACCGTAAGGCACGAGCTTCGGATCGGTAGCCGCCAGGCCGCCCGCCACACCACTTGAGGTGCCCATCAACCCGCCGAAGATCACCGCACTACGAGGGTTGTTGAGTCCAATGATTGGCGCTACGAACGGCGTTACGACCATGACCAGAATCGCTTTGATCAACCCCGCAGCGATCGAAAGCGCCATGACTTCGGAGCTTGCACCAATAGCAGCGCCGGTTACCGGACCGACGATGTAGGTCACCGCCCCCGCGCCGATGGTGGTGAGGCTGACTGCGTCTGTGTAACCGAACGCCATCGCTACACCGACACCCGCCACAAACGACGTTCCCACGCCCACAAAGAGCGAGAACACACCCACATACCCCGCACGCTTTAGCTCATTGACGCTCACGCCAAAGCCGGTAGCGATGATGGCGAAATCACGCAGCATCGCACCGCCTAATAGCCCTATACCCGAGAGCAGCGGTAGATCAACGATACCTTTCTGCCCGCCAGTGACAGCGCCACCGACATATGCCAGTGCAAGTCCAAGAATAATGGCGATTGCCGAACCGTGCAGACGTCCCTTGGTAAACGTATTGGAGATCCAGTACGACACCCACATGGTGATGCCGATGACCGCGAATCCACTCACCAGACCGTATCCGTTGATAGCTTTCAAAATGGCGTCATACATGCTGATCACCCTGCGGTCTTGGTGGAAGGAACAACGACATCGGCCTCAGGCTTTTTTTGACCAATACGGGTCAGCACCGGAACCAACAGAAAGGAAATGGCGACAGCCAGGGTGCCTGCGATGATTGCCATCGGGCCACCCTTCAATGCGCCATAGACGTTTTGCTGCGCGGCCATGGCGACTACGATTGGGATGTAGATTGCGCTCCAGAATTCCACGCCCTGAGCGGTCTTGCTGTCCAGATAACCACGCTTGCTCAGCCAGCTCCCGAAGCCGATCAGCAGCAGCATGGCAATACCGACACCACCGACGTTGGCCGGGACGCCGATCAGCTTGCCCAGATATTCGCCTATCGAGATACCCACCAGCGTGCAGAACGCCAGAAACGCGACACCATAAATAATCATTATTATTGCCCTCAGTTTGCATCGTCGAAGTTGTTGTTTTTGTGTTCCTTCGAAAGCAGCAGTCGGTTATGGGTGGCGACGTTCCTCCTCTCGCGACAGTGCGCTCAGCGTATCCAGCCGGGCGCCCTGGAAGGCGACTGCGGATCCTTGTTCAAAGACGCGCCGCGCCAGCCCAGTGAGCACGGTGCCGGGCGGCAATTCGATGTGCAGACGTGCGCCACGTTCATAGGCGGTTTGCACGGTGCTGCGCCAGTCGATGACCCGGCACATGTTGAACGCCAGGTCGTCACGCAATTTGTCGGCATGGAGAATGGGCCGGGCCGTACTGCCGCTCAGGTACCTCAAGGTGGGCGCTTGAACCGAAACCTGCGCGAACGCTTGCGCGAGTGTTTCCGCAGGCTCGCTCAACAGCTCGCAATGCGAGGGCACGCTGACCGCCAGGCGTTTGGCCGTTGCGGCGCCCTGCTCTTTCGCCAGGGCTGCGACTTGGGCCATCGCTTGATCACTGCCAGCGACGACGAACTGGTTGTCGGCGTTGATGTTGGCGAGATAAACCGGCGTAGCCGGGCTGTGTACCTGCGACACCAGCTTTTCGACCGAGGCTTGATCCAGCCCGACCACCGCCGTCATGCCATAGCCCGTGGGGTAAGCGCTCTGCATCAATTCGCCGCGCAGTGCCACCAGTCGCACGGCATCGGTGAAACTCAACGCACCGGCAATGACCGCCGCCGGGTAGGCGCCAATCGAAAGGCCGGCCACATAATCCGGTTTGCTGCCCTGAGCCATGAGCAGCCGCGAACACGCGACGCCGGCGATCAGCAAACACAACTGAACCGCCCGGGTGGACTGCAACGCATCGGGCGTATCCAGATCCAGCACGTGTTCGTTGAGCGCGTCGCTGCCTTCGCGCAGGCATTCACCCACCAGAGGATCGGCGGGCAATGTATGCAGCATGCCCGGCTGCTGCGCGCCCTGGCCCGGAAATACCCAGAAGCTGCTCACGCTGCGCACTCCTCTGGCAACCACGGGTTAGCCACCAGACGCGCCGCATCATTGGCTTTGAGCAAGACCTGACGCGCCGAGCCTGCCCACTCGCGCAAGGCGACAGCGCCGGCTGGCGTCTGGAGTTGCAGGTCGATGCGGCACACCGCACCTTCCAGCGCATCGACCAGTGCAGCGGCCTGCTCACGACTGAAAAAAGTCCTGGTGCGCAGGATCAGGTCAAGATCGCTGTCCTGATGCAGCACCGCCGCACCGCATGCCAGTTCGAACCCGACGCTCCCTGCAACGCCCCACGGCAAACCCACCGCGTCCATCACCGGACGTATTTGCCGAAGGGCATGCAAGGCGGGCCAGTCAGCGGCGTGACTGTCCGCAGCCTCGATCAACGCTTCAGGACGAACACGGCGCGTGACATCGGTCAGTCTCATGGCCGTGGCATAACGCTGATCGCGCGGATGACCCCGCACACCCACGGCCACCCATCCCTCTGCGACCTGCGCTCGACGCACGACCACCGGCTGACCCGCGCCGACCAACTCCATCACCCACGCGGGAGCATCGGCCGGCAGGTGAACCACGGACAAACCCCACAGCAGATCATGGGGCCACACCGGCAGGCAGCTGTTCATTACCACTGCGCCCGCAGCAGTTCTCGCACCTTGGATGAGGCGCTGCGATGGGTCGCGCCGAGTCGCGAACTCAGGTCGTTGGCACCCGCCAGAGCATCTTTTGTCGCGGCCATCAGGCACTCCTGAACCACGCTGATATCCGCCGCCGACGGCTGTTCGATCTGACTCACCGACAGGGTTTCCCAGAGCAACCCGAGGCCTGCGTAGCTGTCGATGTCGTACGCCATGGGCGGGATGCTCGCGGCCAGCTTTTCCAGTTCTTCGACGCTGCGCAACGTCACACGAGCGGCCGAAGCCTTGCCCATCGCATGCACCATCACACCGGGATCACGCAGGGCGATCAGGCGGTTGGCCTGATAACCGTGCGCCAGAAACGCACCCGACATGGCTTTGCCGACCAGCAGACCGATCACCGGATGACCCGCCAGACGTGCGCGGGCATAAGCATCCACCGCACCCGCCAACGCCTGATGAATGCCTAATGCTTCTTCACGGCGGCCATAGGCCTGGCTCGGCACGTCAATGATTGCGATCAGCGCACGTTTGCTCGCGCTCTGGCGGTCCAGCTCGATAGCGGTGTCCACGGCCTGTGCCAGGCCCCAGCCTTCGAGCAATCCGACTTCACCATTTTGCGCACGAGGAAAGCGATTCTCGGGGTCGGCCACGACCGCAAGAAACCGTGCAGGCTGATCGCCCATTGTGCCGTCGGCGGCTTTTACGGAAGCGGGCAGGCCCGTCACTTCAACCGCATGAGCGGCCAGCGCGTTGAACCACTTCAAACCACGGGTCGAATAGCTGCTCATGGCTGTTCTCCTTGATACAGGCTGCGCACGGCGGCGGGATCGATCTGCGTCGTGGTATCCACTTGACCAAGACGCTGCAGGAACAGCGCGTACTGGCTGCTGCGCTCCTGCTCGGGCTTGCCCTTGTGCAGCAGGTCTTCGACGCGCTGTTGAATGGCCGCAGCGTCATCGGCCACGAACGCGTCCACCAGACCGCTGGCGTAGCGTTGCTCGCCGCCGGTGATGCTCCAGATGAAGGGCCGGTCGCGCGAATCGTATTCTTCGATACCTGCTTCCTGCTCGATCACCTGCGGGCCGTTCAGCCCCAGACGCGCTTCCCGCGTCACGACCAGATAGCTGCACAGGCCCGCCGCGATGGACATACCACCGAAGCAACCCACGCTGCCCGCCACTACACCGATCACCGGCTGATAGCGACGCAGGTCGACTATCGCCGCATGAATTTCAGCGATGGCGGCGAGCCCGAGGTTGGCTTCCTGCAGGCGCACACCGCCGGTTTCCAGCAGCAAAACAGCAGCGGTCGGAATGCCTTTGCGGTTGTCCTCGGCCGCCAGCTCCAATGCGCCAGCCATTTTCGCGCCGCCGACTTCGCCCATGCTGCCGCCCTGAAAGTTGCCTTCAATGGCGCACACGACCACCGGCTTTCCGCCGATAGAGCCCTTGGCGATCACCACACCGTCGTCGGCTTGGGGCACCACGCCTTGCTTGGGTAACCAGGGCGACGTCATTCGCGCGAACGGGTCGATCAGCTCCCGAAAACTGCCTGCGTCGAGCAGGGCGCGTGCACGCTGCCGCGCACCGAGTTCAATGAAGCTGTGCTGTTTCAACAAACGGGCGTTATCAGTCATGGCCGATCTCCTCGAAGCCTTGCTCCAGCCGCAGCCGGACGACACCAGGGGTCGCACCGAAGTCGTGGATGTCGATGCTCATGGCGGGTGGCGTCTGGCCGTCGAACATGCGCTCGAAAAGGTGCTGCCAGCGGGCTGAACTGCCGTTTACCGAGGTGACGACCTGAATGGTGAGTTTGCCGGGCAGACCGGGTTCCAGCATGACTTCGAGATCGCCGGAGCCGACACAACCCACCAGCGCCCGACCCAGCGGAGGCTGACCCGCGGGGAATTCAAAAGACAAGGTTTCCATAATCAGACTTTCCTCGTTTCATTGCCGAGCACAGGCTCAAGGCAATCAATGAACAGGCAAGCAGCGAGCAAATCAGCGGCCCCACCCGGAGAAGCATTCAGGCTCAGCAGTTGCTGATCCAGCTCATGCAAGGCGCGTCGACCACTGAGGGTCGCGCTGCCACCGGCATCCAGCACGCGTTGTGCGCCGCTCTGCATCGTGGAGAGGCCTTGTTCGCCCGCGCGGTACAACACGCAGGTGTCGGACAGGGTGGTCATGATCGCCAGCAATGCATCGAGCCGTGCATTCTGTTCGCCATGGCCGGTCGCGCGGCTGCGGTGCAATTGTGGCAAACCTTTTTGAGTCACCGCCGGGAAGCCCATCTGCGCCTGTTCGCGCGCGCCCATCGCACCGTATTTGCGGGCGACTTCGGCGCCGTGGCTGTGCTGAACAGGCAGGTTTCGATCCTCAATCAGCGCCAGGCAGCCAGCACGCAAACCAAGCCCTGCGGCCGACAAATCAGATGGATCCAGCGCCGCAGCGGTGACCAACAATCCCAATGCCCAGATCGCGCCGCGGTGAGTATTCACGCCATGGGTGGTGCGCATCATCGCGACTTCGCCGTCCCGGCCAATGCGGCCAATCGCCTCGCGCAGCGGCTGGCCGATTTCGCCGATTTCAACGGCTGCTTCCGCCATTTCCTTGAACGCCGGCCACAACGAAAGCGCCGAGGCGTGCATCAATCCCAAATGAAGGTCGTGGTGCGCCCCACTGCTGCGGCGGTCGACCAACGCCGGTTTGGGCGACAGATCGGCCTCGTCGATCAGTGCATCCACCGCGAGATCGGCCAGCCGCTCAGCCAACGGCAGGGATCGCGCGGAGGCTTCAAAGGCTACGTTGAGTGCGCGCATCACCAACTCCTGAATTTCGCAGGCGGGTTGTACAAACCACCGGACCACTCCACCAGTTCGGCAATGCTTTTGGCGGCCAGCAGCTCTCGAGTGGCGTCGGTGCGTCGAATACCCAGGTCTTCGGGCAACGCAATCAGTCCTTCACGGCGCATGCGGGCCGTGTCTTTCGGGTTGTGGAGCAGACCAATGGACGTCACGCCCGCGACCGCCGCGATCATCGCCCGACGCTCTTCAAGACTGCGCGCCTTGTATAGATAGGCGATGCCTTCTTCGGTGAGCAGGTGAGTCACATCGTCGCCGTAGACCATGATCGGCGCCAACGGCATGCCGCTTTTCTTCGCCACCTCAATGGCGTCCAGCGTCTCGACGAACGTAGGCTTGCCGCCTTCCTGGAAGGTCTCGACCATTTGCACCACGAGCTTTTTGCCGCGTTCGAGGTAGGCATCGGTATCCGGGCTTTGCGGACGCATGTCGAGCCAGGCGGGCGTGCTATGACGCCGACCACGCGGGTCATGCCCCATGTTCGGTGCGCCGCCGAAACCGGCGAGACGCCCACGGGTGACCGTCGAAGAATGCCCGTCGCCATCCACTTGCAGCGTGGCGCCGATAAACAGGTCCACCGCGTATTGGCCAGCCAACTGGCACATCATGCGGTTGGACCGCATCGAGCCGTCACGTCCGGTGAAAAAAACGTCCGGCCTGGCGGCGATGTAGTTCTCCATGCCCAGTTCAGTGCCGAAACAATGCACGCTTTCAACCCAGCCGCTCTCGATGGCGGGAATCAGGGTGGGGTGTGGGTTGAGCGTCCAGTTGCGGCAAATCTTGCCCTTCAAACCCAGGGACTCGCCGTAGGTCGGCAGTATCAATTCGATGGCGGCGGTGTTGAAACCGATGCCGTGGTTGAGCGACTGAACGTTGTGTTTTTCGTAGATCCCGCGAATCGCCATCATTGCCATCAGTACGTGAACAGGCTTGATGTGGCGCGGGTCGCGGGTGAACAACGGCTCGATGTAGAAGGGTTTGTCGGCGACGACCACGAAGTCGACCCATGAGGCGGGGATGTCGACACGAGGCAGGTCACTGACGTCGTCCACCAGTTGGTTGACCTGCACGATCACGATGCCGTCGCTGAACGCGGCCGGTTCGATCAGGGCAGGCGTGTCTTCGGTGCTGGCGCCGGTGTAGATGTTGCCCGCCCGGTCTGCCATGAATCCGGCAGACAGCACGACATTGGGAATCAGGTCGACCAGCAGGCGTGAATACAGCTCGATGTAAGTGTGAATCGCGCCGATTTCCAGCAGGCCGTCTTCCAGCAACTGACTGATGCGCAGGCTTTGCGTACCGGCAAAAGAGAAATCGAGTTTGCGGGCGATGCCGCGTTCGAAAAGATCCAGGTGTTCGGCGCGGCCGACGCTGGGCATGATCATGTGCAGGTCATGCAACTTGCCGGGATCGGCCTTGACCAGCGAACGGGAGAGGAAATCCGCCTGCTTCTGGTTGTTACCTTCAAGCACCACACGGTCACCGGGCGCAATCAACGCCTCCAGTGCCGCGACGATCTTGTCGGTGGGCAGTACAACGCCATCGGCGAAGGAACGCACTTGCTCGAGCCGCCGCTGCTTTTCGCTGCGACGACGCGACCAGCGCGGGTCAAGTTTCGTTGTTGTAGCCATGCTGACTCCACGAGTTCGCTGTCGTAAGCCACATTAGGAGCTTGAGGCTTGAGGCATCAATCAAGTAGCAGTGCGGATCGTTACGGTGAGAGTAATGATTGGTCGGTCGTGCTCATCTAGCGATCTGATATCGCGTGCTACGGCCTCCGCCTGGTAGCTTCTGCAAACAGCCTTTTTCCAAGAGATCGGACAGATGGCGTGTGGCGGTGGCCTTACTGACCTTGGCAACAGCCTGATATTGCGCGGCACTGATGCCGCCTTCGAACCCAGTGCCTGCTTTTTCAGCGAGTAGGTCGCCGTTAAGCAACCGGTTGAGCACCTTGATTTGCTCCAGGGACAAGCCGTCCTTGCTGTGCTGTTGCCAGAACCGCGCATTGGCTAATACCCGATCAATCCGCAATACGGCCTGCTCAAGGGTGTGAAGCAGGATTTGCAGGAACCATGAAAGCCACGCCGTAAGGTCCAGAGCGCCACGCTGAGAGGCTTCAAGGATCCGGTAATACTCGTGCCGACTGTTAAGAATGCTGGCCGACATGGCGTAAAACCGAATAGCCTGATTTTCCGCCTGCGCCAGCGCCAAATCGGTGATCGCCCTCGTCAACCGCCCATTTCCGTCATCGAAAGGGTGTAAGGTCACGAACCAGAAATGCGCGATACCTGCTCGTATCAGTGGGTCCAGGGTCGTGTCGGACCGGCTGCTGTTGAACCAGTAGAAGAAGTCGTCCATGCGTTTCTCCAACCCCTCGCGAGGCGGCGCTTCGAAATGCACGACAGGACGGTCAATCCGACCCGACACCACCTGCATGGGCTCGGATCCTCTCAGAACCCCTACCTGGATATTGTTCGAGAGCAATGACGATGAGTCAGGGAAAAGCAGACTGTGCCATCGCATCAGTCTTTCAGAAGTCAACGGCGCCTGATGCTGCTGGGTCGCATCAAGCATCAGGTCAGCCAAGCCTTCGCTGCGAGGCGTCACCCGCTCATCAGTCTCGATGCCAAGCCGCCGCGCCAGAGATGACCTCACAGACCCGACGTTCAGTTGCTCGCCTTCAATCGCGGACGAGGTGATGACGTTCTGCAGCAACGCATCCAGTTCGCTCTGCGCACTGGCTTGAGTTCCGGCGGCACCCATCATGCCCAGCAGCCTTCCCTGCGCCTGCGTGCAAGCCCGCAAGACAGGCGCCAACGCGTGCGCATCCCAAGTAAAAGCAGGCCATCTGGCACGCTGCCAAATCCATTTCAAAGACTGACTCACACAAGACCTCGTGAAAAGCGAGCCGATTAAAGGGTCTATTCGGCTCATGTTATGAGCTGAATATGCAACCTATTCGGCTCATGCTATGAGCTGAATATGCAACCTATTCGGCTCATGTTATGAGCTGAATATGCAACCTATTCGGCTCATAGTCCACAGCGTCCAACGAAATATCGGGGAGCCGGTAGTGGAGGATTCGGTAAATGCGGTATGCCTGAGACGGCCAGGGCGTCTGATTTTACTGCCGCTACGCGGCAGATCGCGGGACAAGCCACGCTCCCACGGCCTGCGGCCAGAATCAAAAGCGTTAAACCGTGCCACTCGTACCGCTTCTGCCGAACGCGTAGGCCTGCGGCAGCGTCAAAACCTGAAAGCAATTCCGCTCAGATCGCCGGTCCGGCGACCTGTACCAGTCCCGCGTCCACCAGCCATTGCTCAAGCGCCACCAGGTCGGGGACTTTTGCGACGGTTTCGCCGACCTGCACCGCCGCCAGTTCGAGCTCGCACAGCGCGACGTCGACGTAACTGAGCTGGCTGTCGAGTTTGCAGGAGCGCGGAATGCCTTGGGTCAGCAGGGCAATGAATTTGAGCTCGGGGCGACCGCCCAGCGCGTTGAGCACGACGATGCGCGCGCGACCACCGACGCGGGCACGGCTGCCACAGGCGGCTTCGAAGCTCAACAGCGCAAGCCTGCGGTTGCGCCAGTTGATCGGCCCCAGGTACCACTGTGGTGCGGCAGGGTCGGCGATACTGTCCTGGTAGTCGATCAGCTCGGCCACCGCGACGTTAGGCAGCAGTAAATGCCGGTCGCTCAAAGGGATGAGCAATCCGGTGAGACTGGTCAGCCGTGCGGTCTGGGTCGTGGTGTCAGACATGCACATGACTCCAGTGCGAGATGCTTTCCAGCAACGCGGCCTCCTGATAAGGCTTGCTCATGTAGTCGTTCACCCCCAACGCCATGGCGCGGTCGCGGTGTTTCTGCCCCGAGCGGGAGGTGATCATGATGATCGGCAGATGCTTCAGCGCTTCGTCTTCGCGCACTTTGCTGACGACTTCAAAGCCATCCATGCGCGGCATTTCGATGTCCAGCAGCATCACGTCCGGCCTGTGCTCCTGCAGCAACGCCATGGCATCCACCCCGTCTTTGGCAGTCAGTACGTTCATGCCGTTACGCTCGAGCAACCGGCCGGTGACCTTGCGCACCGTGACCGAATCGTCCACCACCATGACCAGCAAGGGTCTGGCCTGCTCCGTTTCGACAAATGGCGTCGGCACCTGGCCGGAGGCCTGAAGCGCCAGCATACGGCCATGCAAACGGCGAATATGCGCGAACAGGTCGAGAATCAACACCACACGGCCGTCTCCCAGAATCGTCGCGCCGGAAACGCCCTGCACTCCGGCAAACGGTGCCCCCAGGTTCTTGACCACAATCTCCCGAGAGCCCGCCAGTGCATCGACCTGCACCGCCACCCATTGGTCATGCACATGAACCAGCAGTACGGGCAACGGCTGTGTCTGGCCAATCAGCTTCGGCGGCTGGCCGTTGTTCAGCAGCTCACCCAGATACCTCAGCTCATAACTGCGCTCGCCGTACTGGTAACGCGGCGGCGTGGACTGGTAACAGGCCTCGAGCTCGCTTGGCATGACCCGCACGATGCCTTCGACACTGTTCAGCGGCACGGCGTATTGCTCTTCGCCACACTGCACCATCAGCGCACGATTGACCGAAACCGAGAACGGCAGACGTATACGGAATCGCGCGCCCTGCCCCGATCTGGAATCGATGACCATCGAGCCACCCAGCTCTTTGACCTCGGCGTGCACCACGTCCATGCCGACGCCACGCCCGGATATCTGGGTGATCGTCTCGGCAGTCGAAAAGCCCGCCTGCAAAATGAATTGCAGCGTGTCGTGCTCGCTCAGTTCGGCATCCGGACTGATCAAGCCACGTTTGATCGCCTTGCGCCGTACCGCTTCGAAATCCACACCGGCGCCGTCGTCGCTCATTTCGATGACGATATCGCCGCCCTCGTGGGCCAGACTCAAGGTGATGTGTCCTGTCTCCGACTTGCCGGCCGCCAGGCGTTTCTCACCGCTCTCCAGACCATGATCGACAGCGTTGCGCAGCATGTGCTCCAGCGGCGCGACCATGCGTTCAAGCACATTGCGGTCCATCTCGCCTTCGGCGTTGATCACATCGAACTTGACCTTTTTGTTCAGCTCGCCCGACACCTGCCGCACGATCCGACGCAAGCGCGGCACCATGCGCTCGAACGGCACCATGCGCGTGCGCATCAGGTTTTCCTGAAGCTCGGTGTTCACCCGGGCCTGTTGCAACAAGAGCGTCTCGGCTTCGTGCGCTCGGGTGTCCAGCGTCTCCTTGAGGTCCATCAGGTCAGACGCCGACTCGAACAACGCGCGTGATAACTGCTGCAGTTGCGAGTGGCGGTCCATTTCCAGCGGGTCGAACTCTTCATAGCCCGATCGTTCGGACTGAAGATCGCGACTGAGAATGCGCCCCTGGGTTTCGATGTCCAGACGCCGCAGTTGATCGCGCATCCGCTCGATGGTGGTTTCCATTTCGGCCAGGGTGACCTGCGCGTCGCTGACCTGCTGTTCGATGCGGCCACGGAAGATCGAGGTTTCGCCCGCCAGATTGACCAGATCCTCCAGTTGCTCAGCCGGCACCTTGACCATTTCGGGTCCGGCGCGCTCGGCGTCGCCATCCACGGCGGCCGCCGGGGGCTCTGCGCCAGGAGGGGGAGCCACTGCCGGTGAGTCCTCTTGAGGCGGGGTAGCCACCTCCTGGATCGCGCCCGACGACGAATAGTGCGCAATGCTTTCGATCAGCAGCGCAGGGTTGGGCAGTGGCTCATACCCTCTGACGGCGTCCACCATGTCAGCGAGCATGTCATGGCCGCTTTGCAACAGGCCGTTGAGCAACGCGCTGTTCTTCAACGCTCCGGACGCCAGGCCCTCATACAGCGACTCGAGTTCATGAGCGAGATCGCCAATAAGCGCGATTTCGACCATCCGCGCACCGCCTTTGAGCGTATGCAGGTCGCGCAGCAGGTTTTCAATTTCCAGCGTGTTCTGTGGGTCCGCCTGCCAGCGCACCAGCGCTGCGCTGGAGCTTTCGATGATGTCGTCGGCTTCTTCGAGAAAGATCTCCAGCAACTCAGGATCACGCTCGTCCAACGGTTGAATCATCGAGCCGACATTGCGCGCGCCACCCTCCTGGGACAACACGTAGCAGTGGTTCTGGCGGAATTCGCGAATCGCCTCGATAAGAGGCTCGGGATCGGCCAACGGTGCGCGGTTCTGCAACTGCTCAAGCATCAGGGACAGGTGGTCGTGACTGCGCACCAGGAGTTCGGCCAATTCAGGCGAGTGCGCACAGCGTCGGTCGATCAGGCCTTCATACAGCGATTCCAGCTCATGTCCCAGATCACCCACTTCACCGATTTCAGCCATACGCGCGCCACCCTTGAGGGTGTGCAGATCACGTTGCAGCGACGACAACGGCAACGGGTTTTCGGGGTCATCCAGCCAGCGCTGTAACGCTTGACCCGCGCTGTCGAGGATGTCGACGGCTTCTTCGAGGAAGATGTCGACAATCTCCTGATCCAGCTCATCGCGTGGCGGCTGTCGCGGCGGTGGGACCTCTTCGGATCCCGCGTCCAGAACACCCGTGGCTTCGCCGAGTTCGGTCACACTCGTTGTCAGCCCTCCTTCGCGCTTGATCACACCCATCGCGCCAGGATCCAGCGCTTCGTCGAGCAGCTCGCGCAGTGCCGTCACACGCTCCGGACAGGCCTGAACCTGCTGCCCCGCCGCGACCTGATCAAGCATGTTGATCAGCGCTTCATGGGCGTTCTCGGCTTCATGAAAGAACCGTTCGCTGACGGCAAGACTGCTTTCCTCCACGGCCCCATACAGGTCCAGCAACGCTTCGCACAGCTCGTCGACCTGTGGCAGGTCGGCCATGTGCGCGCCGTGCCCCAGCATGGTCAGTTCGTCGAGTAAGGCCGTAAGCTCCTGACGCTCGCCCGGATGCTGCCGCCAGCGTTTGAGCAGGTTTTCTGCATCCAGCAGGATGTCCATGCCTTCGGCGAGAAAGCTGGCGATCAGCTGCGGATTACGCCGGCTTCGCCGACCTTCGTCGTCGCCGCTGAGGGCTTCGGTCATACGCGCGTCGAACAACGCGCGAGCGGCGTCGATAAAAGCCGCCGCACCCTCGATCGGCATCAACGGATCGACCTTCAGTTGCGCCAGACCTTTGTGAAACAAGGGTTCGGCGGACCGCAGCAAATCAATTTCCGGTTGACCGACAGCCATCTGATTGGTTTTGAACTCACGCACCAACTGGTCCAGCGGGCTCGCCAGCTCGGCCATCGGCAGCACGCCCGCCATGTAGGCGCTGCCTTTGAGCGTGTGCAGCGCACGCAGTAACTCGTCACTGAAGGACGGCGAGTCGTCCAGCGCAGACAGGTCAAGGTAACGGTTGAGCGTTTCCAGGTGCGTCTGGGCTTCCTGGCGAAAGATCTCCAGCAATTGCGGGTCGAAGCCCTCTTCTTCCGGCTGGGCGGGCTGAGCAGGCATCTGCGTGGCAGGCTCGGCCAATTCGCCCTGGGCCAACGCATGGGCGCGTGCCGCCAGCAGGTCGACATCGTCGCGCTGTCGCTGAACGTCTTCGGCGAAATCACGAATCACATCCGGCAGCAGCATCTGAACATCGATGAGCAGTTGATGCACCCGACCGTCGGCCTCGACACTGCGCTCAAGCACCCGATTCAGCAGGTTTTCCACCGACCAGGCCAGCTCGCCCAGAATCAAGGCCCGCACCATTCGACCACTGCCTTTAAGGGTGTGGAAGGCCCGGCGAATTTCGCCCAGTGCAGACACATTGCCGGCGTCCGCCAACCAGCGCGGCAGGTACTCGCGCAGCGCAGCGAGCACCTCATCGGCTTCCTCCAGAAACACGTCACGTAGCTCATCGTCCACTGCCTCTTCGCCTTTGGGCGGCGGCAACAGACTGGCGGGCACGTGCCTGGCGGGCGGGTTGACGGTCGACAGCGGCGTGGCCAGCACTTCGGCAATGCTTTTGCTGGGACTGATGAGCGCCTGCCGTTCATGCAGCTCGCTCAACTCTTCGTCGGTGACAACCTCTTCCAGGACAGGTACGTCCACGATGTCCGCGATCGGCGAGTACCCCAGCCGGGCCAGGCTTTCTTCCGCCAGATCCAGCACATGCTCGCCCGGCGCTTCGGGATCTTCGGCCATGCGCTCCAGGTAATACTCGATACCGATGATGACATCGGCAAGGTGATCGAGCTGCGACCAGGCCGGGCGCGCTTCGTCGACCAATAAATGTTCGACGATGTAGGCGTTGCAGGCCGCCAGCAGACCGGATGCCCGCGCCAGCGGAATCATCGCCAGCGCGCCGCGCACTTGAATGAGTTGAGCCGACAGCGGTGCCAGCCGTTCACGGTCCAGTTCGCCGTCGATGTAATCATCGATGACATCCTTGGCTTGTTGCAGTACGACGCGCGCTTCCTTGATCACCAACTGATGGATCTGGCTCAGATCCGTTGTAGGCAGGCGACTCTCTTCAGGGCTGCTCTGATCGACCGTGCCGGCCATGCCCGCCAGCGTCGCTTCGACGTACAGCAAGGCACCGGCGACGTCCATCAAGCTGGCGTCATTGGGTTCGCGCTGCCCTTGTGCCATGCCTTGAACCACCGTCAGTTGGTCGATGATGACCTTCCGTGGCTGGCCAAAGCCCAGCACCGCCAAGGTATCGGCAATCTGTCGAAGCGGCGGCAACAATGTATTGAGCTCGCTGACGTGCTGACGATCACCTCGAACAAATACATCCAGACGTTCCTTGGTGCGAACCAGCTCATCACACAACGCAATGATCACCGAGCGCATGGCGTCGCGATCGGGCCCGGCCATCCGGGCGCGCTCCTCATCCACAAGCGCGCTTTCCGGCAACGCTTCGACAAGGCCATATTGATCCTTCAAATCCATCATCCTCTGGGCCTGACTGTCAGATTTGGCGATGTAAAACAGCAGACTTTTCAAGAGCTCGTCGGGCGCGGGCTGGTTGATTCCGGCGATGCCCTGTTCAAGAAGGCGCTTGAGCTCCTTGTCGGCATCCTTGAACAGACTGCGCAGCGCCGGGCTGTTGGTGAAATTGCCATTGGCCATGGTTTCGACCAGGGCCGACGTAATGCGCCACAACGGTTCAAGCGGAGCGTCCTTGCACAGGATTTCAAGGCGCGCGAACACCTTGCCCATGTAATCCAGCTGCGTCTGCACGTCCTGCTCGCGCAGCAGACCGACCAGCGCGGTTTGCAGGGTCTGACGCAGCTTGCGCAGCTTTGCTGGCAATTCGGGGCTGTCCCGCTCGGCCAGGGTCCGGGCATCGAGTTCAGGAATGGAAAGCAATTGCGGCGAAAACAGACTGGTTTCGGACAGCAGGCTTTCACCACGGGCACTGCGCAGGTCATTGAGCAGCGGCAACACCACCAAGGGCAGGTCGCGACGAGCGGAATGCACACGCTCCAGGTACACCGGCAGTTGACTCATCGCCTGATGCAGCAACTGAATCGCTTCGGTTTCCTGACCCACATGCCCTTGTTGCAGGGCCAGTGCCAACTGCTCGATTTCCTCGGCAAACAAAGCAGCGCCATAGAACTCGATCATCTGCAGGCTGCCGTGCACCTGATGAATGAAGTCCAGGCAGACGTCCATCGCGGCCGGATCATGAGGTCGCCCGGCGAAGGCATCGAGCGCCTGCCGTGCGTGCTTAAGGGTTTCGGCTATTTCGCCCTTGACCCACTCCAGGGCCACATAGTCGTGACGGTCAGCCATGATGGCTCCAGTTGCCCAAGTCGTTTGGCGTGACGATCAATGCTGATCCCGTGATACCGGCAGTGTAAAGCCGGACACCGAACGGCGCATCTCGCTGGCCATCTTCGCCAGATTCCCCATGCTCTGCGCAGTGGCGGCCGTGCCCGAGGTGGTCTGGGTCGTGGTCTGCTGGATGACGGTCATGGTGGCTGAAATCTGCTGACCCAAGGCAGCCTGCTGTTGCGCGGCATTGGTGATGCTTTCCACGAGTGCGGCGAGCACCTTGGAAACACCTTCGATTTCCTCCAGCGCCACACCGGCATCCTGCGCCAATCGTGCGCCACGCACCACTTCGGTGGTCGTCTGCTCCATCGAGATGACCGCTTCATTGGTGTCATTCTGGATCGCCCGGACCAGGGTTTCGATTTGCTTGGTGGCGGAGGACGAACGCTCGGCCAGCCGCTGCACTTCATCAGCCACCACGGCAAACCCGCGTCCGGCATCGCCGGCCATGGACGCCTGGATCGCCGCATTGAGTGCAAGGATGTTGGTCTGGTCGGCAATGTCGTCAATCAGGCTGACAATATCGCCGATCTCTTGGGATGATTCACCGAGGCGCTTGATCCGTTTGGACGTGTCCTGGATCTGCTCGCGAATGTTGTCCATCCCGTTGATGGTGTTGTGCACCACCTCGTTGCCCTTGTTGGCAATGGCCACGGAGCGCTCGGCCACGGCAACCGATTCGGAGGCGTTCGCCGACACCTGCTCCACCGACCTGGACATGTCATTGACCGCGTTCGACGCAGCCGCAATCTGCAACGCCTGATGTTCGGACGCTGCGGCCAGTTGAGTCGCCGTGGTCTGGGTGTCCTTCACCGCGCCAAACACCTGCTCGGCCGTGAGGTTGATGGTTGCCACCAGTTCGCGCAGTTGATCGATGGAGTAGTTGATCGAATCGGCGATGGCGCCCGTGAAGTCCTCGGTCACCGAGGCCGCCACCGTCAGATCGCCATCGGCGAGGTCTTCGATTTCATCGAGCAGGCGCATGATCGCCGTCTGGTTACGCTCATTTTTCTCGGCGGTTTCTCGAAGCTGGCGGTTGGTTTCACGCACCATTACCAGGCCAATCAGGATGATGGACGCCAAGGCCAGCAAACCGAGAATATAGCCGCCGTAGCTGTTGGTCGCGCGACCGCCCGCCAGATGCTCGAAACTGTTGGCCAGCACTGACGCTTCGTCCAGAAGGGTTTGCGACAGGTTGAAAATATTGCCAGCCGCCTCGCGAACCTCCAACAGTTCCGGCGACGTTTCCAGAATTTCGTCGACCGACCCGGACACGAACTGGAACAGCTCGGCAATTTCCGCCAGTCGGGCACGCGCGTCGCGGTCTTCGACCTGAGCGATTTTCAGCGTCGCATTGCCGTCCAGCATGCCGTTGAGCACACGGCCAAATTGACTGGCGTCACGCCCGAAGGCATCGGCGGCCTGCACAGCCGTTTCGTCGCCCGACAGCACCGTGTTCACCGCCCCCAGAATGCGTTCCGCGAGCAGGGACTGACGCTGAGCCAAGGCGACCTGACTGGCAGGTGCGCGGTTCTGCAGAAGGATATCGACGACCTTTTCCGACTGGTTCTGCAGTTGCGGGATGGTTTCGGCCAAGGTAGCCGCCACCTGATGCAGGGACAGGACGGTTTGTTCGCGGGAAAGAATCACATCCGTGCTTTTTCGCAGGTTTTCCCAGTCGTTCTGCACCGCTTTAAGTTCATCGCCGACTTCGGCAGGCGCTGCGGGCAGGCCGGTGTTCTTGTCGCCTTTTTTGAGGTATTGCCAACGGGTATCGAAGTCATTTCGGGCATCGGCGAGCAGCTTGAACGCGGCGGCCTTACCCGCCGCCGCTTCCGTTGCATTCTTGGCGATCCGCTGAGACAACACGCGCAACTCACCCGCGTGACCGATGTACTGCTTGTCGTAGTTGGATTGCGTGCTCAGGTACGCGAAATTGACGAACAGCAACATGATCAGAACGATCAGGCCCACAAACAGCGCAATGATCTGCGAGCGGCTGCGCGCGCCTTCGAGTGATTTGCCGGTATTACTCATTTCTCAGGGCTCCGCCTGAACCTCGGTTTGTTTTTGGAGCGCCCGAACATCAACAGCCGGGATGCACACCGTTTACGGCAGGGGTCGGCTTGCTGGCGCCAACGGGCAGTACGGCCGCCTGGCCCCTTTATCGCGAACACCTGCGGCTCTGCGACGACCAAACCCATCTCCGGCGCCCTGCCAGAGCGTATTAAAGTGCGACATTCATAAACCCCGGCGATTGCACCAGGATCCTGGGACTGAAAACCCGCCAAGCCTGCTCGCGCAAAAATCGACCTTGAACATAGGGGGCGACGGCGGGGTCACTGTCGTCGAGCGACTCCGGCATCAGGCTTCGTTCATTGAAGTGCTGGATACCCAGGACCTCATCGACCAGTAACCCGGCGAACACCTCACGGTGATCGATCACCAGCACCCGCCGCTGCTTGCGCAATGGCGAGAGGTCGTGGCCGAAGAATGCGCACAGGTCCATGATCGGCAGCAGCCGCCCGCGCAGGTTCGCGACCCCCCGGACCCAGGGTTTGACGCCCGGCAGCGTGGCATAACGTGGCTCGTGAAGGATTTCGTCAACCTCGCCCATGGGCGCCACGTAGTAGCGCTCGCCCATGCGAAAGCCAATGCCGCTCCAGCCTTGCTGCCGGGTTTCCTGCAAGGGCAGTCCGGCAGCCAGCGAACGACAGCGCTGATCGATATCGAGCAGCAGCTGAAAGGCGGTTTGCAACTGAGCCATGACCGCTGGCGGGCCTCAGCCTGCCAGGACCGCGTTCAGGGTTTTCATGAGGGTTTCTTCGTCGACCGGCTTGGTCAGGTAGTCCCGCGCGCCCTGACGCTTGCCCCAGACTTTGTCGGTTTCCTGATCCTTGGTGGTGATCATGATGACCGGGATCATGTTGGTGTCAGCGTCTTTGGTCAGCTGACGGGTCGCCTGAAAACCGTTCAGGCCGGGCATGACGATGTCCATCAGCACGGCGTCGGGTTTTTCCTGACGTGCCAGTGCCACGCCGTCGGCGCCGTTCTCGGCCTTGAGGACCTCATGGCCGTGTTTTTCCAGCATCCCGGTCAGCTTGTACATTTCAGTCGGCGAGTCATCGACGATCAGAATTCGAGCCATGGTGCTTCCCCATAGAAACAGCCGACCCTGGGTGAGGGCCCGGCATCAAGATAGTTGTTGTTCTACTGCAACGAACCCTGGCACATGGGCCTTGATCGCACTGAGCAGCTCTTCCTTGCTAAACGGTTTGGTCAAAAACTGATCGGAACCGACAATTCGCCCCTTGGCTTTGTCGAACAGCCCGTCCTTGGAGGACAACATGATCACCGGCGTAGACTTGAATGCCCGGTTGTTCTTGATCAACGCACACGTCTGATACCCGTCGAGTCGGGGCATCATGATGTCGACAAAAATGATTCTTGGATGATTATCAGCGATCTTGGCCAGCGCATCGAAACCGTCTACCGCGGTGATCACTTCACAGCCGACGTTTTTCAACAGGGTCTCGGCAGTGCGACGAATCGTTCGGGAGTCGTCGATGATCATCACTTTCAGTGGGGCTGAACGCTGTTCCATGTCTGCTCTACCATCGCCGCGGCGATTCAGATGGGCTGCCTTCTGCCGGGCGTCTGGTGCTGGTGGATCGCTAAAACCCTTCTGAAAGGGCCAAATGACATCTGCCGTGACGCCAGATGCCGAGCCTTTTTAGCACACTCTCCAGACGCAATCCATAAAGCAAATGCGCCACGCTTGCCCCTTGACCCCAAGCCTGCGCAGCGCCACCCTGACGCCTGTTTTCAGGCCCGTTGCGGCCATTACCGATCAGAGGATATTGCCCCATGAGCATTCGCCTGGGAATTGTCATGGACCCTATCGAGCGCATTTCCTATAAAAAGGACAGCTCGTTGGCCATGCTCCTTGCCGCGCAGGCGCGCGGCTGGTCACTGTTCTACATGGAACAGCACGACCTTTATCAGGATGCCGGGCAGGCTCGCGCGCGGATGAAGCCGCTGAAAGTGTTTGCCGATCCAGCGCACTGGTTCGAACTGGAGGCCGAAGTCGACAGCGGTCTGGACGATCTGGACGTGATCCTGATGCGCAAGGATCCGCCATTCGACATGGAGTTCGTCTACGCCACTTACCTGCTGGAGCAAGCCGAGCGTGCCGGCGTGCTGGTGGTCAACAAACCGCAAAGCCTGCGCGACTGCAACGAAAAGCTGTTCGCGACGCTGTTCCCACAGTGCACGCCGCCGACGCTGGTCAGCCGCCGTTCGGACATCCTGCGTGAGTTCGCGGCCAGGCATGGTGACGTCATCCTCAAGCCGCTGGACGGCATGGGCGGTGCCTCGATCTTCCGTCACCGCGCCGGCGACCCGAACCTGTCAGTGATTCTGGAAACCCTGACTCACCACGGCCAGCAGCAGATCATGGCGCAAGCGTACCTGCCTGCGATCAAGGACGGCGACAAGCGCATCCTGATGGTTGACGGGGAACCTGTCCCTTACTGCCTGGCGCGCATCCCGGCCGCTGGCGAAACCCGAGGCAACCTGGCCGCTGGCGGCCGTGGCGAAGCACGCCCCCTGACGGAACGCGACCGCTGGATCGCCGGCGAAATCGGCCCGACCTTGCGCGAAAAAGGTCTGCTGTTTGTAGGCCTGGACGTCATCGGCGAGCACCTGACCGAGATCAACGTTACCAGCCCGACCTGCATCCGTGAAATCGACAATGCGTTCGGCACGGACATCGGCGGGATGTTGATGGATGTGATCGAGAAGAAACTGCAGGCCCGGTAGACCTAATCGCCCCATTCGCGAGCAAGCTCGCTCCCACAGATGGACTGCCCCCAGGAAGTTGGAGACCCATCCAATTTTTGGGGCTGTCCAGAACCGCTGCATTTCTGTGGGAGCGAGCTCGCTCGCGAAGAGGGCCGTATTGCCAGTACATCCCTCGACAACTGAAATTCGCCCACTAATCGGCCCGCCGATATCAAAGCCCAAGAACCCCCAGACATTGCGTTATCATGCGCGGCCTGAATTTCGCCTTAGGTGGGTTTCCGCAATGCTGGTTTGTGTGATTCCGGAGCGTCGATGAACGCTGCGGTCGACAGTGATCTCCCGATGGCCCTGACCCGCACCGCCGTGCGCCCGGCCGATCGCCTGGGTTTTACCTTGATGATCGCGGCGCTTGTCCACCTGGCGCTGATCCTTGGCGTGGGCTTCACCTACGTCAAACCCGAAAAGATCAGCCAGACACTGGAAATCACCCTCGCCCCCTTCAAAAGTGACACCAAGCCCAAAGACGCTGACTTCCTCGCCCAGGAAAACCAGCAAGGCAGCGGCACCCTCGACAAGAAGGCTGTGCCCAAGACCACCGAAATCGCGCCGTACCAGGACACCAAGATCAACAAGGTGACGCCTCCGCCTGCGGCCAAACAGGTGGTTAAGCAGGAAGCGCCAAAGACCGCTGTTGCCACCAAGGCGCAAGCGCCACAAAAAACCGTCGCCAAGCGCGACGAAGTCAAACCTGAAGAGGCCAAGAAAGCCGCGCCGACGTTCGACAGCACCCAGTTGAATAGCGAAATCGCCAGCCTGGAGGCCGAACTCGCCGATGAGCAGCAGGCTTACGCCAAGCGCCCGAAAATCCACCGCCTGAGTGCCGCCTCGACCATGCGTGACAAGGGCGCCTGGTACAAAGAGGACTGGCGCAAGAAAATCGAGCGCATCGGCAACCTCAATTACCCCGAAGAAGCCCGGCGCCAGCAGATCTACGGCAGCCTGCGGATGATGGTGTCGATCAACCGCGACGGCTCCTTGTATGAAGTGCTGGTGCTTGAGTCGTCGGGACAGCCTTTACTGGATCAGGCCGCTCAGAGAATCGTGCGACTGGCGGCGCCTTTTGCCCCGTTCAGCGGCGATCTGTCCGATATCGACCGGCTCGAAATCATCCGCACCTGGAAGTTTGCCCGTGGGGACAAGCTGTCCAGTAATTGATCGCCCGCCACATTTTCCTGTAGGAGTGAGCTTGCTCGCGATTGGCCGGTACATTCGACGCACATTCAGCGGTCATACCATCGAATCGCGAGCAAGCTCACTCCTACAACCTGTGCGTAACCAAACATGAAACCTGAACCCTGTCGCGATTTATCCGCCCTTGGGTCGGTTCTGCCAGTTGTCACAACAGCCCCACGGCGCCACACTAGGGCTCATGAAAAACGTCACTCCGTCATACCTCAAGCATCAGTTTCTGATCGCCATGCCCCACATGCACGATGAGAACTTCGCTCAGACCTTGACCTACATCGTCGAGCACAACGCCAATGGCGCAATGGGTCTGGTGATCAACCGACCGCAAAGCCTGTCGCTGGCAGACATTCTGGAGCAGTTACGCCCGGAAATGGCGCCACCCGTTCGCTGTCAGCACATCCCCATTCACGTCGGCGGTCCGGTTCAAACCGATCGCGGCTTTGTCCTGCACCCGACCGGTCAGATTTTTCAGGCCACGGTCGATCTGGGCGGCATTTCGTTGTCGACGTCGCAGGACATCCTGTTTTCAATCGCCGACGGCTACGGCCCTGATCAGAATTTGATCACTCTCGGTTATGCCGGCTGGGACGCCGGGCAGCTCGAAGCCGAATTCGCCGCCAACGCCTGGCTGAACTGCGCGTTCGACCCCGCGATTCTGTTCGAGCTCGACAGCGAACAACGCCTCGATGCGGCGGCGGCCAAACTGGGCGTCAACCTGAACTTGCTGACCAGCCAGGCGGGCCACGCCTGATGGCCGCACTGCGCCTGCTTTTGGGATTCGACTACGGGACCAAACAGATCGGCGTCGCTGTCGGCCAGGTCATTACCGGCCAGGCCCGCGAGCTGTGCACCCTGAAGGCGCAGAACGGCGTTCCGGACTGGGAAAAGGTCCAGGCGCTGATCACCGAGTGGAAGCCCGACGCCATCGTCGTAGGGCTGCCGCTGAACATGGACGGCACCCCCAGCGAAATGAGCGCACGCGCGGAGAAGTTCTCGCGCAAGCTCAACGGCCGGTTCAACCTGCCCGTGTACACCCATGACGAACGTCTGACCACCTTTGAAGCCAAGGGTGAACGCATGTCGCGCGGCGGCCAGCGTGGCAGCTACCGCGACAACCCGGTGGACGCCATCGCCGCAGCGCTGCTGCTGCAAGGCTGGCTGGAAGCCAACAGCGCGCTGTTCGACACGTGAGCGCCCGACACTGCACTGCATTGAACAGCACAGAATTCGAGTTTAAGCCCGGCCGGCCGCAAGGAATGAGACCGGGCTTCTGAAGGAGCGACCATGAGCACCCTGCCAAACCCCGCCGAACTGATCAGCCAGATGGCCATCGATCTGAACGCGCACCTGCATAAACGTGGCATCAGCGAGCCGCGCTTCATCGGCATTCGTACCGGCGGCGTATGGGTTGCGCAGGCCTTGCTCGAAGCCCTGAACAGCCAGTCGCCGCTCGGGACGCTGGATGTTTCCTTCTACCGCGATGACTTCAGTCAGAACGGCCTGCACCCGCAAGTGCGCCCTTCCGAACTGCCGTTCGAGATCGAGGGCCAGCATCTGGTGCTGATCGATGACGTGCTGATGAGCGGCCGAACCATTCGGGCGGCCCTGAACGAACTCTTCGACTACGGCCGGCCGGCCAGCGTAACGCTGGTATCGCTGCTTGATCTGGACGCTGCCGAACTGCCGATCCGTCCAAATGTGACCGGCGCGACGCTCGATCTGTCTCCGAACGAACGGGTCAAGCTGTCCGGTCCGACGCCACTGACGCTTGAACTGCAAGACCTTTCCACCGATTCCGCCGCCCTCTAAGAGTCTTTTGCGATGACGCCTCTCGACGCCAAGCGCCCGCTGCAGCTGAACCATCAGGGTCAGTTGCAACATTTTCTCTCGCTCGACGGTTTGCCCCGCGAACTGCTGACCGAAATCCTCGACACCGCCGACTCCTTCCTTGAAGTCGGCGCACGGGCGGTGAAAAAAGTGCCGTTGCTGCGCGGCAAGACCGTGTGCAACGTGTTCTTCGAGAACTCGACCCGCACGCGCACCACCTTCGAACTGGCGGCACAACGGCTGTCGGCGGATGTCATCACCCTGAATGTGTCGACATCCTCGACCAGCAAGGGCGAAACTTTGTTCGACACGCTGCGCAACCTTGAAGCCATGGCGGCCGACATGTTCGTCGTGCGTCACGGCGATTCAGGCGCGGCGCACTTCATCGCCGAGCATGTCTGCCCGCAGGTGGCGACCATCAATGGCGGCGACGGCCGTCATGCGCACCCGACGCAGGGCATGCTGGACATGCTCACGATCCGCCGACACAAGGGCAATTTCGAGAACCTCTCGGTGGCCATCGTCGGCGACATCCTGCACTCACGCGTGGCGCGCTCGAACATGATCGCCCTCAAGGCACTGGGTTGCCCGGACATCCGCGTGGTCGCTCCCAAAACCCTGCTGCCGATTGGCGTCGAACAGTATGGCGTGAAGGTCTACACCGATCTGGCGGAAGGTCTGAAAGACGTCGATGTGGTGATCATGCTGCGCCTGCAACGCGAGCGCATGTCGGGCGGCCTGCTGCCGAGCGAAGGCGAGTTCTACCGCCTGTTCGGCCTGACCACTGCCCGCCTCGCCGGCGCCAAGCCAGACGCCATTGTCATGCACCCCGGCCCGATCAACCGAGGCGTGGAAATCGAGTCGGCGGTGGCCGATGGCTCGCATTCAGTCATCCTCAATCAAGTGACCTACGGCATCGCCGTGCGCATGGCCGTCTTGTCCATGGCCATGAGTGGCCAGACCGCCCAACGCCAGTTCGAGCAGGAGAACGCGCAGTGAAGTTCAGCATCCTCGGCGCTCGCGTCATCGACCCTGTCAGCGGTCTGGACCAAGTCATCGACATTCACCTGGAAGCCGGAAAGCTCCTTGCGCTGGGCGCGGCACCTGCCGATTTCACGCCTTCACAAACCATCGACGGCACAGGGCTGGTGGCAGCACCAGGACTGGTCGATCTGAACGTATCGTTGCGCGAGCCAGGCTATAGCCGCAAAGGCACCATCGCTTCGGAAACCCGCGCGGCCGCAGCCGGGGGCGTGACGAGCCTTTGCTGTCCACCTCGGACCAAACCTGTGCTGGATACCTCGGCGGTTGCCGAGCTGATTCTGGATCGCGCCCGCGAAGCCGGACACAGCAAAGTATTTCCGATCGGCGCACTGAGCAAAGGCCTGGAAGGCGAGCAATTGGCCGAGCTGATTGCCCTGCGTGACGCCGGTTGCGTGGCCTTCACCAACGGTCTGATCAATTTCAGTAGCAACCGCACCCTTTGCCGTGCGCTGGAATACGCAGCAACTTTCGACCTGACGGTGATTTTCAACTCACAGGATGATGATCTGGCGCAAGGCGGACTGGCTCATGACGGCCCGACAGCGGCCTTCCTGGGCCTGCCGGGCATACCCGAAACCGCTGAAACGGTGGCACTGGCCCGTGACCTGCTGCTGGTCGAGCAAAGCGGCGTGCGCGCTCACTTCACTCAGCTGACCAGCGCGCGCGGCGTGGCCCTGATTGCGCAGGCACAGGCGCGCGGCCTGCCGGTGACCGCTGACGTGGCGCTCTATCAGTTGATCCTGACAGACGAAGCCCTGATCGACTTCTCCAGCCTCTACCATGTACAGCCGCCGCTGCGCACCCGCGCTGACCGCGATGCATTGCGAGAAGCGGTGAAGTCAGGCGTGGTTCAGGCCATCTCCAGCCACCACCAGCCGCACGAGCGCGACGCCAAGCTGGCACCGTTCGGTGCGACGGAGCCGGGCATCAGCAGCGTCGAATTGCTATTGCCGCTGGCAATGACGCTGGTCGAGGATGGCTTGCTCGACCTGCCGACGCTGCTGGCGCGCCTGAGCTCAGGCCCTGCTGACGCATTGCGTTTGCCGGCAGGCAAACTGGCTGCCGGTGCGCCTGCTGATCTGGTGCTGTTCGACCCGGCGGCTTCCACCGTCGCTGGCGAGAAGTGGCTGTCGAAAGGCGAAAACTGCCCGTTCCTCGGCCATTGCCTGCCGGGCGCGGTGAAGTACACCTTTGTGGATGGGCGGATCAGTTACATCGGGTGACCTTTCAGCGGCCGATCCGACACACCTCACTCCCACAGGCTGCTTCAGACCTGTGGGAGTAAGCGTCCTCTGGACCGCAACAGGAACCGAGCGGAAAACTTACCTCCGGGCGTTCTTCATCGAGATCTGATCATTCAGCGTCCAGAAGTCATAAAGCACACCCAGAAACGCAAGCCCGCCCGTCAGCAGATAAAGGATGCCGGTGATCCATTTACCTTGATACATGCGATGGACGCCGAAAATCCCGAGGAACGTCAGCAGAATCCACGCGACGCTGTAATCGGTGGTGCCTGCGTTGAACCTCAAGTCCGCTTCACGATCCATCGACGGGATCAGAAACAGGTCGATCAGCCAGCCAATCCCCAACAACCCGAAGGTGAAAAACCAGATTGTGCCGGTTACCGGCTTGCCGTAATAAAAGCGGTGGGAACCTGTGAATCCGACGATCCACAGCACATAACCCATAACCTTGCTGTGGGTGTCCGGACGTTGAACGTCAGGTTGATAGGTGTTCATTGCTTACCTCGTTTGCACTGATAGAAAAAAATATGCGTAAGTTTTGTGACTTTCGTATCGCCCTCCGACGTATGGTTTGAACCTCTGTTGATTGGCGCAAACCCTTGTTCTGCAAGGTGATGCGCGGAGTCATGTGACAGTTTTGCTGCCGAAACTGACTCTACGGGCAATAAATTGTTCGACAAATGGCCTCAGAAACGATGCAAAAGCTGTTATAAAGTTGCGCGCTGACCACTATGAGCCCTGCCTAATGCGTCCATTTTTCAAGACATGGCTAACTATTTGCCTATTTATGCCATTGGCCGCCCACGCCACCAATCGTGAGCAAACGTTACCTTCGAGCTTTACGGGTTTTACTGCCAAATCCGGATCATCGGAAACCGTATCGCGCACCATTGCCGCACAACGCGCAGCAATTGCCGCCCTCGAAGAAACAGCAACCCCGCTTGAGACTTCAAGCAAAAACAGCCGAGCAACCAAGGGCAAGAAGGCCCACAGTTCTCGCAAGATTTCGCAGAACACCGTCGCCCTCGCTAATGCAGGGCAGCCGGGCACCAAGCAAAGCAGCAATGTGGTAAACCGGGCCGTGAAAGCCATCGGTACTCCTTATCGTTGGGGCGGCACCAGCCCAACCAAAGGCTTCGATTGCAGCGGTCTGGTCAAATATGCGTTCAACGATGTGAGCGAAGTGGATCTGCCACGCACCTCCAATGCCATGGCCGAAGGCCACGGGCAAAAAGTGGATCGTAAAGACCTCAAGCCGGGCGATTTGCTGTTCTTCAACATCAAGAGCCGCAAAGTGAACCACGTCGCCATCTACCTCGGTGACGACAAGTTCGTTCATGCGCCTCGTCGCGGCAAGTCGGTGACCATCGATACGCTGAAAAAGCCGTACTGGGACAGCCACTACGTGGTTGCCAAGCGCGTGCTGCCGAAGCAGGCACCGACGAAGAAAGGCACGGTGCGGATCGCCCAGCGCTGACCCTTGATGTGATGCAGGCACTGTAGGAGCGCGCTTGCCCGCGATGGGTTGTGTCAGACAAAGTATTTGTCACAGACACACCACAATCGCGGGCAAGCGCGCTCCTACAAGTGCATCAATGCATTGCCATCAAAAATTATCAGGCGTCTTCGCTTTTTCGCGCGCGCTTTCCCGGGTGATCAAGCCCTTGCTCACCAAGTCCTTCAGGCACATATCCAGTGTCTGCATCCCCAGTGAACCGCCGGTCTGAATCGACGAATACATCTGCGCCACCTTGTCCTCCCGGATCAGGTTACGGATCGCAGACGTGCCGATCATGATCTCGTGCGCCGCCACCCGACCACCGCCCACTTTCTTGAGCAATGCCTGGGACACGATGGCATGCAGCGACTCGGACAACATCGAGCGAATCATCGATTTTTCCTGAGCCGGGAACACGTCCACGATGCGGTCGATGCTTTTTGCCGCCGACGTGGTGTGCAGCGTGCCGAACACCAGATGCCCGGTTTCCGCGGCGGTCAGGGCGAGCCGAATGGTTTCCAGGTCGCGCAGCTCACCCACCAGAATCACGTCAGGGTCTTCCCGCAACGCCGAACGCAACGCCTCGGCGAAGCCGTGAGTGTCGCGATGCACTTCACGCTGGTTGATCAGGCTCTTTTTGGACTCGTGAACGAATTCGATCGGGTCTTCGATGGTAAGAATGTGGTGGTGTTTGTTGGCGTTCAGGTAATCGATCATTGCAGCGAGCGTCGTCGACTTACCCGATCCGGTCGGCCCGGTCACCAGCACCAGGCCCCGAGGGACGTTCGTAATCTTCCGAAACACTTCCCCCATGCCCAGCTCTTCCATGCTCAGGACCTTCGACGGAATGGTCCGGAACACCGCGCCCGCGCCTCGGTTCTGATTGAACGCGTTGACCCTGAACCGCGCCACGCCCGGCACCTCGAAAGAGAAGTCCGTTTCCAGGTCTTCCTCGAAGTCCTTGCGCTGCCTGTCGTTCATGATGTCGTAAATCAGCGCCTGGACCTCTTTCTGGTCCAATGCCGGCAGATTGATCCGCCGTACATCACCATCGACGCGAATCATTGGTGGCAGGCCGGCAGAGAGATGTAAGTCCGACGCGCCTTGCTTGGCACTGAAGGCAAGCAGCTCGGTAATATCCATACAGCTCCTCATCACATAGAATGCCGCAGACTTTAGCCCTGCTGGCGCAAACCAATGTCCACGATAGCAGAGAACATTTCAACGCTCGCAGAGCGAATTCACACCGCAGCCCAGGCGGCCCATCGCGATCCGGCGTCCGTGGGTCTGCTCGCCGTCAGCAAAACAAAGCCGGCTAGCGAGCTGCGCGAAGCGTACGCCGCAGGGCTTCGCGATTTCGGCGAGAACTACCTGCAGGAAGCCCTCGGCAAACAGACCGAATTGAGCGACCTGCCCTTGATCTGGCATTTCATCGGCCCCATCCAGTCCAACAAGACGCGTGCAATTGCCGAGAACTTCGCCTGGGTACACTCCGTGGATCGTCTGAAAATCGCACAACGCTTGTCCGAACAACGTCCCGCCGATCTGCCCCCGCTCAACATTTGCATTCAGGTCAATGTCAGTGGCGAAGCCAGCAAATCCGGTTGCACGCCTGAAGACCTGCCTGCGCTGGCTCAAGCCATCAGCGCCCTGCCTCATTTGAGATTGCGCGGTTTGATGGCAATTCCCGAACCGACAGAAGACAGCGACGAACAGAACGCTGCTTTTGCTGCTGTACGTACCTTGCAAGATCAACTGAACCTGCCGCTGGACACCCTTTCCATGGGCATGAGCCACGACCTGGAAGCCGCCATCGCACAAGGCGCGACCTGGGTGCGGATCGGCACTGCCCTCTTCGGCGCCCGTAACTATGGGCAGCCCTAACCTTCGCCTCACAGGAAATCGTTCATGAGCAAGACCCGTATCGCGTTCATCGGCGCCGGCAATATGGCGGCGAGTTTGATTGGCGGCATGCGCGCCCAGGGCGTCGAAGCAGAGTTGATACGCGCCAGCGATCCCGGCGCAGAAACCCGCGAGCGTGTGGCCAAAGAGCACGGCATTGAGGTCGTGGCGGATAATGCTGAAGCCATCGAAGGCGCTGATGTGGTGTTGCTGGCGGTGAAACCGCAGATGATGAAAACCGTCTGCGAAGCGCTCAAGCCAGCGCTCAAGCCGAGCCAGTTGCTGGTGTCCATTGCGGCCGGTATCACCTGCGCCAGCATGAAGGCCTGGCTGGGCGAGCAGCCCATCGTCCGCTGCATGCCGAATACCCCCGCGCTGCTGCGTCAGGGGGTGAGCGGACTGTACGCCACCGCTGAAGTCACCCAGGCGCAACGCCAGCAAGCCGAAACCCTGTTGTCCGCAGTGGGTATCGCCCTGTGGGTAGAAGAAGAAACGCAAATCGACGCCGTGACCGCCGTCTCCGGCAGCGGGCCTGCGTATTTCTTTCTGCTGATCGAAGCCATGACCGCTGCAGGCGTGAAGCTGGGGCTGTCCCAAGAGGTCGCTAAACAGCTGGCCGAGCAGACTGCGCTGGGCGCCGCGCGCATGGCCACCGAAAGCGACGTCGATGCCGCCGAGTTGCGTCGTCGCGTCACGTCCCCTGCGGGCACCACTGAAGCCGCGATCAAGTCGTTCCAGGCGGACGGTTTCGAAGCGATGGTAGAAAAAGCGCTTGGCGCCGCAGCACATCGCTCGGCCGAGATGGCCGAACTGTTGGGCAAATAAGGAGCAATTCATGAATGCACTCACCGGCGCCACGATTTTCGTCATCCAGACGCTGATCAGCCTGTACCTGACCATTGTTCTGCTGCGCTTCGTGCTGCAACTGGTCAAAGCCAACTTCTACAACCCGCTCAGCCAGTTCGCCGTGCGCGCCACCCAGCCGCTGCTCAAACCCATCCGCCGCATCGTGCCCAGCGTGTTCGGTCTGGACACATCTTCGCTGCTGTTGGCCATCGTGATCCAGGCGTTGCTGATGGCGTTCGTGCTGATGATGACCTATGGCACCATCGGCGACGTACCGCACCTGCTGATGTGGTCGATCATCGGAATCACCTCGCTGCTGCTGAAAATCTTCTGGGTCGCGATGATCATCATGGTGATCGTGTCCTGGATCGCGCCCGGCACTCACAATCCGGCCGCTGAACTGGCCTACCAGATCAGCGAGCCGATTCTGGCGCCATTCCGCCGCATCATCCCGAACCTGGGCGGCCTGGACATCTCGCCGATCTTCGCTTTCCTGGCGATCCAGGTGCTGCAGTCATACGTCATGCCTGAGCTGGCGGCTTATGCCGGTATGCCGCAGGAGTTGTGGCGGTTGATCTGAAGCATAACTTTGTAGGAGCGCGCTTGCCCGCGATAGCAGTAGATCGGGTTGGTAATTGATACCTGACTCAACACAATCGCGGGCAAGCGCGCTCCTACGCCCTACGGGCAGAATCAAAAGCCATCATCAATCGTTTCAATTATTTACTTTGTTGCCGCTACCCCCCGCGATCTTTAGACTTACGCCTCATTTCAGCGAGAGCAGGGTCGATGTCCACGGTCTTTCCCGAAGATTCTGTCGGTCTAGTCACGCCGCAAACGGCGCATTTCAGCGAGCCTCTGGCGCTGGCCTGCGGTCGCTCGCTGGCCGCCTATGACCTCATCTACGAAACCTACGGCCAGCTCAACGCCGCCAAAAGCAACGCGGTGCTGATCTGTCACGCCTTGTCCGGGCACCACCACGCTGCCGGTTACCACAGCGCCGAAGACCGCAAGCCGGGCTGGTGGGACAGCTGCATCGGCCCTGGCAAACCGATCGACACGAACAAATTCTTCGTCGTCAGCCTGAATAACCTGGGCGGCTGCAACGGCTCGACCGGTCCCAGCAGCATCAACCCGGAAACCGGCAAGCCGTTTGGCGCCGACTTCCCGGTGTTGACCGTCGAAGACTGGGTACACAGCCAGGCACGTCTGGCCGACACCCTGGGCATCATGCAGTGGGCGGCCATCGTCGGCGGCAGTCTGGGCGGCATGCAGGCGCTGCAATGGACCATGACCTACCCGGACCGTGTTCGCCACTGCCTGGCCATTGCATCGGCGCCCAAACTGTCGGCACAGAACATCGCTTTCAACGAAGTCGCTCGGCAGGCGATTCTGACCGATCCCGAATTCCATGGCGGTTCGTTCCAGGAAATGGGCGTGATTCCCAAGCGCGGCCTGATGCTGGCGCGCATGGTCGGGCACATCACCTACCTGTCCGATGACTCCATGGGCGAGAAATTCGGCCGTGGCCTGAAGAGCGAGAAGCTCAACTACGACTTCCACAGCGTCGAGTTTCAGGTCGAAAGCTACCTTCGCTATCAGGGCGAAGAGTTTTCCGGCCGGTTTGACGCCAATACGTACCTGTTGATGACCAAAGCATTGGACTACTTCGACCCGGCTGCGAACTTCAACGACGACCTGGCCGCGACCTTCGCCCACGTCAGCGCGAAATTTTGCGTCATGTCGTTCACCACCGACTGGCGTTTCTCGCCCGCGCGCTCGCGCGAACTGGTGGACGCCCTGATGGCCGCGAAGAAGGACGTCTGTTATCTGGAAATCGACGCACCGCAAGGCCACGACGCCTTCCTGATGCCGATCCCGCGCTACCTGCAGGCCTTCTCCAGCTACATGAACCGAATTGCACTCTGAGGACACCATGAGAGCCGACCTGGAAATCATCCAAGACTGGATACCGGCAGGCAGCCGTGTGCTCGACCTCGGCTGCGGTGACGGCGAGTTGCTGGCCTGGCTGCAGAGCAACAAAAACGTCACGGGCTACGGCCTGGAAAACGACGCCGATAACATTGCCCGCTGCGTTGCGCGCGGTGTCAACGTCATCGAGCAGAATCTGGACAAGGGGCTGGGCAACTTCGCCAGCAACAGCTTCGACGTCGTGGTCATGACCCAGGCCCTTCAGGCCGTTCATTACCCGGACAAGATCCTCGACGAAATGCTGCGCGTCGGTCGTCAATGCATCATTACGTTCCCGAACTTCGGTCACTGGCGTTGCCGCTGGTACCTGGCGAGCAAAGGCCGGATGCCGGTGTCCGAGTTCTTGCCGTACACGTGGTACAACACGCCGAACATCCACTTCTGCACCTTCGAAGACTTCGAAGAACTGTGCCGGGGCCGTTCGGCCAAGGTCATTGATCGGTTGGCCGTCGATCAGCAGCATCGCCACGGTTGGGCCAGCAAGCTATGGCCTAATCTGTTGGGTGAGATCGGCATCTATCGGGTCAGCAGCCCGGGTCTGCAGGACCATCAGATCGCCGTGTGATCCCGACAATAAGGAGAATGATCATGGCTCGTCTGATCGCAATGCTCGGCGTGCTGTTTGCGCTGGCCACTCCGGCCATGGCCGCTGACAGTGCCAGCCCGAACCGACAGCAGCCGTTTGGCGACGTGATCGTTCACTACAACGCGTTTGCATCGGGGCTGCTGCAACCGCAGATCGCCAAAGACAACGGCCTGATCCGCAGCAAAGGGCAGGCCGTCATCAACATCGCGGTGATCAAGGGTGACAAGACCGTCACTGCCAGCGTCGACGGCTCGGTCGCCGATCTGACCGGGCGCAAGAAAGCCCTGAGCTTCAGACCGCTCAGCGAAAACGGTTCGGTCAATTACCTCGCGCAGTTCGCGGTAGAGCCCGACAGTTCGGCCACTTACGTCTTCACGATCAACGTCAAAGCGGGTGATGGCGACACGCACACACTCAGCTTCAACCAACAGATTTTCTCGGACCAATAATGAATTTCACCCAGCTCGTACTGGCCAGCCATAACGCCGGCAAACTCAAAGAACTGCAGGCCATGCTCGGTGGCAGCGTGCAACTGCGCTCGATCGGCGAGTTCAGCAGCGTCGAGCCTGAAGAAACCGGCTTGTCGTTCGTCGAAAACGCGATCCTCAAGGCCCGCAACGCGGCGCGCATTTCCGGTCTGCCTGCGCTGGCCGACGACTCGGGCCTTGCCGTGGATTTCCTCGGCGGCGCACCAGGTATCTATTCAGCCCGCTATGCCGACGGCCAAGGCGATGCCGCCAACAACGCCAAGCTGCTGGACGCCCTTAAAGACGTGCCGCAAGAGCAGCGCGGTGCGCAATTCGTCTGCGTGCTGGCGCTGGTTCGCCATGCCGACGATCCACTGCCCATCCTCTGCGAAGGCCTGTGGCACGGGCGCATCCTCACCGCCGCCAGTGGCGAGCACGGTTTTGGCTACGACCCACTGTTCTGGGTGCCGGAGCGTAATCTGTCGAGCGCCGAACTCAGTCCTGCCGACAAGAACCAGATCAGCCATCGCGCCCGTGCCATGGCGCTTCTGCGCCAGCGTCTGCAACTGGATATCGGGCAGCAATGACGCAGGATTCCACCACCCGGCCGCTGATTCTCGGTGCGGCCGGTTTCAGCTCGGAGCAACCGCGTTCTCCTTTGTCCGAACTGCCGCCACTGTCGCTGTACATCCACATTCCGTGGTGCGTGCGCAAATGCCCGTACTGCGATTTCAACTCCCATACCGCCAGCCCGGTGCTGCCGGAGCAGGAGTACGTGGACGCACTGCTGGCCGACCTCGATCAAGACCTGCCGCACGTCTATGGCCGCGAGCTGAGCACGATTTTCTTTGGCGGTGGAACGCCCAGCCTGTTCAGCGCCGACGCCCTCGGACGCCTGCTCAAGGGCGTTGAGCAGCGCATTCGCTTTGCACCCGACATCGAAATCACGCTGGAGGCGAATCCAGGCACCTTTGAGCAGGTGAAGTTCAGCGCTTATCGCGGCCTCGGTATCAATCGCCTGTCCATCGGCATCCAGAGTTTTCAGGAAGCCAAACTCAAGGCGCTCGGTCGCATTCACAACGGCGATGAGGCCGTTCGCGCTGCCGACATGGCGCGTCAGGCCGGTTTCGACAACTTCAACCTCGACCTGATGCATGGGCTGCCGGATCAATCGCAGGACGATGCCTTGGGTGATTTGCGTCAAGCCATCGCGCTCGCGCCGACGCACCTGTCCTGGTATCAGCTGACGCTCGAGCCGAACACCGTATTCTGGAATCAACCACCGACGCTGCCGGAAGACGACATTCTCTGGGACATTCAGGAAGCGGGTCAGACCCTGCTAAGGGAAAACGGCTACGCGCAATACGAGGTTTCGGCCTACGCACAGGCCGGGCGTGCCGCGCGGCATAACCTGAACTACTGGAGCTTCGGCGACTTCATCGGGATCGGCGCAGGCGCCCACGGCAAGCTCAGCCACCCCGACGGACGTATCGTGCGGACCTGGAAAACGCGTTTGCCCAAGGATTATCTGAACCCCGCCAAGTCGTACCAAGCTGGAGAGAAGCTACTGGCGGTGGACGAAATGCCGTTCGAATTCCTGATGAACGCCTTGCGCCTGACAAAAGGCGTCGATGCTGCATTATTTCAGCGTCGCACCGGTCTAACCGTCGATTCGCTGGCCAGCGCGCGTCAGCAAGCCGAACAACGGGGCTTATTGGAAGCCGATCCGGCCCGGCTGGTCGCCACTGCGCGCGGTCAATTGTTTCTCAATGACCTGCTGCAGTACTTTCTTCTTTAAGGCTTAACGCTAAGGACACTGAATGGACCTCGTACTCGACCTGCTGGCCACCGTCTCGCGCTGGAGTCGCAGCAACCTTTCGGAAATCGCACTGGCGCTGGTGGGCTGCCTGCTGATCCTGTTCGGCGCCGACATCAAAGGCTGGATCGAAGGACGTCTGAGCAGCTTTGCCGGCGCCCTGCGCGTCCCGGTCATGGCTTTGCTGTGCACCATCGGCAGCGGCGCTGCGCTGATCTATGCCACCCCTTGGGTGGTTCGCGGACTGAGCCAGTTCAACAACTACAGCCTGGCGCCGGTGCTCTTGGTGGTGCTGGTGTTGATCGGGGTTGTGGCGGACCGAAAGTGATCCACAGAGCCTGCATCGTTCTCGACCTGTAGGAGCCGGCTTGCTGGCGAATGCGGTGGTCAGTCAACACAAACGTGCTGACCCCACGCATTCGCCAGCAAGCCGGCTCCTACAATGATCGATGTTCGGCACCGATGACTTCAGCGTCAACTCAAGCAATCCTCAGAACCTCAAGCCCCTCATACCATGCCCATTGGAGACTCGGTAAAACAGCGGGTCCGTTTTGAAACAAGTAGGACATTTCTGATTACAAGGAAAAGTCTTTCTGAAGTCTTTTGATACTCACCACGTAGGACTCGTCTTGATTATTGAGGCGATGCGCGCAGGCAGTTTTCGGCTGATAGGGTTCGCCCACATCACCCCGAGACCGTATCATGACCCAGTGTTTTCGAGACCATCCCAGCGATACGCAAGTGCTCAACCAAAGCACCCGGGCGCTGGCCGACTGCGACACCCGATTCATCTACCGGGACGGCGAAAAATACCCGGTTACAGAAATACCGATCCTGACCGGCGAAGGCCTGTGGCGTATCTACCAACGGGAGGCCGAGTCCATCGTCGCGCCCGACGGTGTGCTGATTGCCGACCCGGTGGCGCGCAACCGGGCGATTAACGCCGCCTACGCACGTTTATGGCTCCACGATCAGCGCTTTCAGTGGGCGGGGCTGGCGGCCTTCGCGTCCAAGCAGGTGGGTTGCGGGCTGCTGCACGCCAGGAGCGCCGTCGACCACATCCAGCAAGAAGACGAAGCGCTGAAACACCTGCGCGAACTGCGTGCGCAATCAGGGTTGCTCACGCCAGGCCAGATGGAGCCTCAGGCCGAGGCTTTGGATCGCTACCGACAGGCGGACGCCCAAAATCCCGTGCCATCGCTGGGTATTCGCGGCGACGCCGAGTCGCCGTCCCTGACCTCGCGCCAGTTTCAACACGTCTACGAAATGATGGCGCTGGGCAATACCACACTATTTCTCGACATCTTTCCGCTGCACGCGTTTTACGCCAAGCGTGGGCTGGCGGAGTTTAGGGAGTGTCTTAAGCAACGAGCCAACATTTATGGGCATTCGAAGTTTCCGGTGCTGTGGCCGGTGGCGCAGGAGACGTTGAGATTTGGGCAATCTCATAAACGCATTCTTCTCGGTTTTGAGGCAATTGACCGCGGCGATATCGTTAACAGCGTGGAGCATCTAGCGTGGCATGAGCAAGCCAACATTCTGCAACCGACGATGTACAGCGACACCCAACTGGTCATGCTGTTGCGCGGTAATCATTTTTCCTACGTCACTGGCTTCCCTTCCGGCGTGGCGCAAGCCATTGAGGTGACCCTCGCCAACCAATGTCAGCGTTTGGGCGATGGCCGAACCCTCGAGTTCAGCCGCAACCCGCTGGCGGACCTTTCCGACATTGAGCAGCGGATGCCGTTCGTCTTGAGGGCTGCCAACCGCTTCAACGAACTGCTGAACAGTGACCAACGCCCGGTTGTTGAACAGTCGATCAAGGACATTGCTGCCGGAGCTCCGCTCCTGTGAACCTCAGAAAGTTTCTCAAAGGCCGATGGCGGATCGTCAGCTTTCCGCTGTTGCTCTGGGCGCTGGTTGCCACGGGCCAGATGCTAGTGGAAGCAATCTCCGACGACCCCGAAATCGCGCTGCTCATTGGCGAGCCTTGGGAAGACATGCGCCAAAGGTCAACCGCCAGCATAGAGCCCGCCATACCGGGTCATTATTGGGGTAGATATCCGGACAGCGACGCGAGACTACGTCTGGTAGACCCTAAATATGGCTTCGTCACGCCCAAGGCGCGCTTCTTCTCGATCGCCTTTGATGACGAGCGGGTAAGCGATATACGCATGTCTCCCCAAGTGGAGCCCTTGCTGCTTGATGACGCCCTCAAGATTTTTCTGGACATACAGGACCAATGGCGAAAGGCGGGGTGGACCGTGATATGGCCGGAAACGGACCCCGCCATTGAGGACACGCCCGAGTGGCGAGCCCGATTACGAGACCCCAACAAAGGCGGAACCACTTACTGGCAAGCGGGCGATAAATATCAAGCGTTGTTCTATATCCACCGCTTCAAGGACGTTCGTCACCCCGACGAAGAGCGCTATCTGATAAACCTTGATCTCGGCGCACCTTGGCTGCCTGCACATGTGAAATACAAATGAACGGCCGAATTCATGCGGCGATTCTCCGTCACGTTGGCAGGAGGCTTTGGTTTATGAGCCTCAGAAAACTCCTGAAGGGCCGTTGGCGAATAGTCAGCTTTCCGCTGTTGCTCTGGGCGCTGGTTGCGACGGGCCAGACCTTGGTGGAGGCGATCTCGGACGATCCGGAAATCGCGCTGCTCATTGGCGAGCCTTGGGAAGACATGCGACAGCGCTCAACGGCTTCGATAGGGCCGGCCATCCCAAACGAATACTGGGGAAGATACCCGAAGACCGATGCGAGACTGCGTCTGGTAGACCCTCAATATGGCTTCGTCACACCCAAGGCGCGCTTCTTTGCGATCAGTTTTCGCAACGAACGGGTCGGTAGCGTGCGCATGTCCCCCCAATTGGAACCCTTGCTGCTCGATGATGCCCTCAAGGTTTTTCTGGATATACAGAACCAGTGGCGAGCGGGCGGCTGGGTTCCAATGCGTCGTATCAGTGCGCCACCGATAGAAGACACACCCGAGTGGCGAGCCCGATTACGCGACCCAAACAAAGGCGGAAGGACTTTCTGGCAGGCTGGCGATAAATACCAAGCGTTGTTCTATATCCACCGCTTCAAGGATGACCGCCATCCTGACGAGGAGCGCTACCTGATCACGCTAAATCTCGCCAAGCCCTGGTTGCCTGCCCATGTGGAATAACCAGAGGGCGACTGACACTCGTTCGCTTGAGCGCGCGGCAATTCAGCCCACGGCGCCTCCGTCACCTCTATGACCAATACCCATCACGCAAAGGAGTAGCAACATGCCAACACCTGCCTACATGACGATCAAGGGCAGCCGACAAGGATTGATCAGTGCCGGGGCAATGACGGATGAATCCATTGGCGGTCTCTGGCAGCTCGGCCACGAGGATCAGATTCTCGTTCAGGGCGTGGAGCACGTTGTCAGGGTGCCTAAAGGCGGGACTGCGGGAAAGCGGATGCACACTCCAATGATCATCACAAAGTCCATCGACAAATCATCGCCGCTCATCTTCCATGCCTTCTGTACGGGCGAATCACTGGATGTATGCCGTCTCGATTATTACCGCACTTCCAGTCATGGGACGCAGGAGAACTACTACACCGTTGAGCTTGAAGACGCCGTGATCGTCGGCATAGATGAAATCATGCCGCACTGTCAGGACTTGAGCAGCGCACACTTCACCGTCATGGAAATGGTCCACATCGCCTACCGCAGGATCACCAAGCGCCATGAGGTGTGTCGCACCATGGGGGCTGATGAATGGCAGGAGGGGTAAGGTGTGAAACTAATCTGCCAGACACGCCTGATGCCATGGGAGCGCAATTTCGTTTACTCGCCAGAGCAAGCTCCGAACCTGATGCAGCCGTACTTCAGGCCAGTTTCTCGTTCCTCAGAACTGAAGCACCTACACCGCTCGCTCCCTTTGGGTTCTGAATTTAAAGTGTCGAACACATTTCGTCGAAGGGACTGGCTCTTGATCAGGGATGAGGCTTACTGCTTTGACTGGAAGACCTTCGACAAGGGCTATGAGGAACAGACGTTTGCTCGAACGATTGCAAAGCTGACGGCGGAGCCACCGTTACAGCCCACGAAGAAACCCTTCGAATTCAGGGTCATCGACAGCGAAACAACCGAACCGATGTCGCGACGAAAGTGCAACTTTTACCCCGACGACACCCTCATCGAGCGCAAGACTGACAACGACGGGCTGACGTACTTGTCGTTACACGCTGCGCCAGACGAAATGTGTGTGCGACTGCCCGGCTGACGCCTGCCCTTGGCGTGGTCTTCGGCCTGGGCCAGTTCAGCCACTACAGCCTGGCGCCGGTGTTGTTGGTGGTGCTGGTGTTGATCGGGGTTGTGGCGGACCAAATGATCATCCGCTGACACTCCGCGCTCGCATCGCGGGCACATACCCTGTGGGAGCAAGTTTGCTCGCTCCCACAGGTGACTCATCGCCGGATGAATCAGGCGATCTTTTCGAACTTCAAATCCCAGACCCCGTGCCCGAGACGCTCGCCGCGGCGTTCGAACTTGGTGATCGGACGTTCCGCAGGGCGCGGGACGCATTTGCCGTCTTCGGCCAGGTTGCGATAACCCGGGGCGACGTTCATCACTTCCAGCATGTACTCGGCATACGGTTCCCAGTCGGTGGCCATGTGCAGAATGCCACCCGGCTTGAGCTTGCTGCGCACCAGTGCGGCGAACTCGGCCTGGACGATACGGCGCTTGTGATGACGCGCCTTGTGCCAGGGATCCGGGAAGAACAGCATCAGACGGTCGAGGCTGTTGTCGGCCACGCAGCGGTTGAGCACTTCGATCGCATCACAATCGTAGACCCGCACGTTGGTCAGGCCCTGAGTCAACACGCCGTTCAGCAGAGCACCGACACCCGGTCGGTGCACTTCAACACCGATGAAATCCTGATCAGGCGCAGCGGCGGCCATCTCCAGCAAGGAGTGCCCCATGCCGAAACCTATTTCCAGGGTGCGCGGCGCAGAACGACCGAACACGGCGTCGAAATCCACCGGTGCATCGGCCAATGGCAGCACGAACAGCGGCTTGCCCTGGTCCAGACCCCGCTGCTGGCCTTCGGTCATCCGACCGGCGCGCATCACAAAGCTTTTTATGCGCCGATGATGGCTGTCATCGCCCTGCTCTTTACCGTCTTCGTCGTTCATCACTTCGTCGTCCGGAAGTGCATCGGGCTTTTGCGAATCAATCATCAACAGGCTCTTACTTGATCAGACCATCCAGCGGCGAGGACGCGCTGGCATAGAGTTTTTTCGGCATACGGCCAGCCAGGTAAGCCATACGGCCTGCCAGAATAGCGTGTTTCATGGCTTCGGCCATCAGCACCGGCTGTTGCGCATGAGCGATGGCCGAGTTCATCAGCACCGCTTCGCAGCCCAGTTCCATCGCGATGGTGGCATCGGAAGCTGTGCCGACACCGGCATCGACCAGCACCGGGACTTTAGATTCTTCGAGGATGATCTGCAGGTTGTAAGGATTGCAGATCCCCAGGCCGGTGCCGATGAGACCGGCCAGCGGCATGACCGCGCAACAGCCGATTTCTGCCAACTGGCGAGCGATGATCGGGTCATCGCTGGTATAGACCATCACGTCGAAGCCGTCCTTGACCAGCGTTTCAGCGGCCTTGAGGGTTTCGATGACGTTGGGGAACAGAGTCTTCTGGTCCGCCAGGACTTCCAGCTTGACCAGGTTGTGACCGTCGAGCAGCTCGCGGGCCAGACGGCAGGTGCGTACGGCCTCAATGGCGTCGTAGCAACCAGCGGTGTTGGGCAGGATGGTGTAACGGTCCGGCGGCAGCACGTCGAGCAGGTTCGGTTCGCCCGGGTTCTGACCCAGGTTGGTCCGGCGCACCGCAACGGTGACGATCTCGGCACCCGAGGCTTCAATCGCCAGACGGGTTTCTTCCATATCCTTGTACTTGCCAGTGCCGACCAACAGGCGCGACTGGAAAGTACGACCCGCCACTGTGAACGGCTTGTCGTTACGAACATTGCTCATCGGAAATCCTCTTTACGGTTGAGGTTCTTGCAGTGCTTTCTGGGGCGGGGCGTGGTGCCGTCGGTTATGAGCGACTAGCCGCCGCCGATGGCATGCACCACTTCGACCTGATCGCCTTCGTTCAGCGTGGTGGCTTCGTGCTGGCTGCGCGGGACGATATCCAGATTGAGCTCGACCGCGATTCGACGCCCGACCAGGTCCAGGCGGGTCAGCAATGCCGCAACGGTCGCGCCGTCGGGCAGTTCAAAGGATTCACCGTTCAATTGAATGCGCATGCGAAGGGCAGCCATCATTTTAGGGGGCGAGCATTCTAGCCCGATCAGCCGGGATGACCAAGGCAAAGGCACGCCATTCGTCTCAACCCGGACCTGCGGGTCAGGCTTACAGGGTGTCCATGCCCAGACGCCAGGCCGTCCAGCCGAGAATGAACCAGCCTATCAAAAAGCACAGTCCGCCAATGGGCGTGATAATGCCCAGTTTGCTCACGCCGGTCAGCGTCAGCAGATAAAGGCTGCCAGAGAATAGGATGATGCCGAGCGTGAACGCGACTCCCGCATAGGCGACCAGTCGCCCCTGAATCTGCATTGCCAGCAGGGCAACGCCGAAGATCGCCAACGCATGAATCAATTGGTAGAGCACCCCGGTATGGAAGATCGCCAGGTACTCGGGGCTGAGTCGATTTTTAAGGGCGTGAGCCGCAAAAGCCCCCAACGCGACGCCAGTGAATCCAAAGAATGCGGCCAACATCAGAAACGTTCGTAACATATGCAACTCCAGGCAAAGTCGTCCAATGGCGCGTGGTCTGTATAATGGCCCGCTCAACGGGTTCGGCCAAGCCATCTCTATGCTGCGTTTCCTCCTTCGTCGTGTCGCTAAAGGCCTGCTCTGGTTCGCAGCGGCAAGTGTCGTACTGGTTTTGATCTTCCGCTGGGTCCCTCCGCCGTTCACGGCGTTGATGGTGGAGCGCAAGGTCGAATCCTGGTTCAACGGCCAACCCATTGATCTGCAGCGCGACTGGGAGCCATGGGAGAAAATCTCCGACGACCTGAAAGTCGCGGTCATTGCCGGCGAAGACCAGAAGTTCGCCGAGCATTGGGGTTTCGATATCGACGCCATCCAGGCCGCACTGGTTCACAATGAGCGTGGCGGTTCCATCCGGGGCGCCAGCACCCTGAGCCAGCAAGTCTCCAAGAACCTGTTCCTGTGGTCCGGCCGCAGCTATCTGCGCAAAGGTCTGGAGGCGTGGTTCACCGCGCTCATCGAGGTGTTCTGGTCCAAGCAACGGATCCTTGAGGTCTACCTCAACAGCGTCGAATGGGACGACGGGGTATTCGGCGCCCAGGCGGCCGCGCAGCATCACTTCCACGTCAATGCCAACCAGCTCTCGATGCAACAGGCCAGCTATCTGGCCGCCGTGCTGCCCAATCCGCGCGAGTGGAGCGCCAGCAATCCCAGCAGCTATGTCTCGCGGCGCGCTGGATGGATTCGTCAGCAGATGCGCCAGTTGGGCGGGGATGAGTATCTGGTGGAGTTGAATCACAGCCGTAAGTGGTGATGATCAGCGACAACATCGGACTGTAGGAGCGCGCTTGCCCGCGATGGCGGTCTGCCTGACACGTACATAGCGGCTGATGAGATGCAATCGCGGGCAAGCGCGCTCCTACACTGAATGGCCCCGCAGCATGAAAACAAAAACGCCCCGATCATCTCGGGGCGTTTTTCATTTCAGCGCTTGGCGCTTAGGCAGCAATCGACAGCTTGAGCTTGTTCATCGCGCTCTTTTCGAGCTGGCGAATACGCTCGGCGGACACTTTGTATTTCTCCGCCAGGTCATGGAGCGTGGCTTTCTCTTCCGCCAACCAGCGCTGGTAGAGGATGTCACGGCTGCGTTCGTCGAGCACGTTCAGCGCTTCGTGCAGGTTGGCAGTCGAACTGTCGGTCCAGTCGGAATCCTCCAGCTGACGTGCCGGATCGTAACGATGGTCTTCCAGGTAGTTGGCCGGCGACTGGAACGCGCTGTCATCGTCTGCTTCTGCAGCCGGATCAAACGCCATGTCGTGACCGGTCAGACGGCTTTCCATTTCACGCACTTCACGAGGCTCAACACCGAGGCTTTCGGCCACGCGATGCACTTCCTCGTTGTTCAGCCACGCCAGACGCTTCTTCTGGCTGCGCAGATTGAAGAACAGCTTGCGCTGAGCCTTGGTGGTCGCGACTTTCACGATCCGCCAGTTGCGCAGGATGAACTCGTGAATCTCGGCCTTGATCCAGTGTACGGCGAACGACACCAGACGCACGCCCATCTCTGGGTTGAAACGCTTCACGGCCTTCATGAGGCCGACGTTACCTTCCTGGATCAGGTCAGCCTGAGCCAGTCCATAACCGGAATAACTGCGTGCGATGTGCACGACAAAACGCAGGTGGGCGAGCACCATCTGCCGAGCCGCCCCTAAATCCTGCTCGTAATAGAGACTCTCGGCCAGTTCACGCTCCTGCTCGGGCGTCAGCAACGGAATGCTGTTCACCGTGTGCACATAGGCTTCCAGGTTTGCACCCGGAACCAAGGCATAAGCAGGTTGCAAAGAATTGGTCATACGAAAAAACCTCCGACACATGACTCGTGCAGTTCAGCACTGCAAAGATTGACCGGGAACCGCTATACAAGTTCCCTTAGCTGAAAAGTCAATAGATGAAACAAAATTTACGCTACAAACATTACCTGAACATTAAAACTCAACGAGGTGCCAGCTCTCTCAAATGGCGTGCGACGGCAATCCACGCACCGATATACCCCAACAACACCGCCCCTAGCAAGAGTGATAGACCATCGGCCATGGGCACGCCCGCCAGGGAGAAATTGCTACCGTACAGCCCCGCAAGCCGGACCACGGCTTCGTTGAGCCAGTCCAGACCAAACGCCAGTACGCCCCACGAGAGAATCCCCGCGCCGAACCCGTACAGCGCTCCCATATAAAGGAAGGGTCTGCGCACGTAGCTGTCAGTGCCGCCTACCAGTTTGATGACTTCAATTTCGGTACGACGGTTCTCAATGTGCAGACGGATGGTATTGCCGATGACCAGCAAAAGCGCGACCACCAACAACACCGTCAACCCGAACACGAAGCGATCACCCAGTTTGAGGATCGCTGCCAGACGCTCGACCCAGACCAGATCCAGCTGAGCCTGCTGCACCTTCGGCAATTCAGCGAGACGTGTACGTAACGCCTCCAGCGCCGCTTTGTCAACCTCTTGTGGCGTGACAAGCACAACGCCCGGCAGCGGGTTTTCAGGCAACTCCTTGAGCGCTTCGCCCAGACCGGATTGCTGCTGGAACTCGCCCAGCGCCTGATCGCGGCTAATGTACTCCGCTTCGGCGACGCCGGGCATTCCTTTGATCTGCGTGACCAGTCCTTCGCCCTCGCTGGGTGAAGCATCCAGTTGCAGATACAGCGAGATTTGCGCCGCACGCTGCCACGAGCCACCCAACCGTTCGACGTTGCTCAGCAATAACGACAGGCCCATGGGCAGACTCAGCGCCACAGCCATGACCAGGCAGGTAAAAAAGCTGCCTATTGGCTGTTTGCCCAGACGGCGAAGACTGTCCAGCAGACTGGAGCGATGAGCCTCGACCCAGGCATTGAACAACATGCCAAAACTTGGGCCGTCGTCGTCATCGTGCTTCTTTTTCTTCTGCGGGCCAGGCTGGGCTGCCTTTGGCGCAACGCGCTCAGACACCTTGGGGCTGCGAGTGGCACTCATACGCCAGCCTCCCCATCACCGATCAGTCGACCGCGTTGCAGCGTCAACATGCGATGGCGCATACGCGCGATCAGGGCCAGGTCGTGACTGGCGATCAGTACGCTGGTGCCCAGACGGTTGATGTCTTCGAATACGCCCATGATTTCTGCCGCCAAGCGTGGATCGAGGTTACCCGTCGGTTCATCCGCCAGGAGCAAGGCCGGGCGATGGACGATGGCGCGGGCGATACCCACGCGCTGCTGTTGCCCTGTGGACAAGTCACCGGGGTACAGCTCGGCTTTGTCCGACAGCGCCACGCGCTCTAGCGCAGAGTCGACGCGCTTGGTCACTTCCGGCTTGGACAGACCAAGAATCTGCAACGGCAACGCGACGTTATTGAACACCGTGCGATCGAACAGCAACTGATGGTTCTGGAACACTACACCGATCTGTCGACGCAGAAACGGAATCTGAGCCGTGCTGATCTGGCCCAGGTCCTGCCCGGCCAGCAGCAGCTTGCCGGTGGTCGGGCGCTCCATCGCCAGCAACAGACGGAGCAAGGTACTTTTACCGGCACCCGAGTGACCGGTCACGAACAGAAACTCGCCACGACGCACTCGAAAGCTCAGCTCATGCAAGCCGACGTGTCCGTTCGGATAGCGTTTACCGACCTGTTCGAAACGAATCATGTGCGCTCCCGCTCGGCGAAAAGGGCTTGAACGAAGGGTTCAGCCTCGAAAGTACGCAGATCGTCGATGCCCTCACCAACCCCGACGTAGCGAATCGGCAAACCGAACTGCTTGGCCAATGCGAAGATCACGCCGCCTTTGGCGGTACCGTCGAGCTTGGTCAACGCCAGCCCGGTCAACTGGACCGTCTGGTTGAACTGCTTGGCCTGATTGATCGCGTTCTGACCGGTGCCCGCATCGAGCACCAGTAGCACTTCGTGCGGCGCCTGCTCGTCGAGCTTGCCGATCACGCGGCGAACCTTTTTCAGTTCTTCCATCAGGTTGTCTTTGGTATGCAGACGACCGGCAGTGTCGGCAATCAGCACGTCGATGCCCCGCGCCTTGGCGGCCTGCACGGCGTCAAAGATCACCGAAGCGGAATCGGCACCAGTGTGCTGGGCGATGACCGGGATCTTGTTGCGCTCGCCCCAGACCTGCAATTGCTCGACAGCAGCAGCACGGAAGGTGTCTCCCGCCGCCAGCATGACTTTCTTGCCTTCCAGTTGAAGTTTCTTCGCCAGCTTGCCGATGGTGGTGGTCTTGCCCGCACCGTTGACGCCCACGACCAAAATCACGAAAGGCTTGTGCTCGGATTTGATCACCAGGGGCGCTTCCACCGGCTTAAGCATTTCGGTCAGCTCGCTTTGCAACGACTTGTAGAGCGCATCGCTGTCGGTCAGTTGCTTGCGCGCGACTTTCTGCGTCAGGTTGCGCACGATCAGCGAAGTGGCTTCGACACCCACGTCAGCCGTCAACAAGCGGGTTTCCAGTTCATCGAGCATGTCGTCGTCGATGGCTTTCTTGCCCAGAAAGAGGCTGGCCATGCCTTCGCCCAGGCTGGCGCTGGTCTTGGACAGGCCCTGCTTGAGACGCGCGAAGAAACCGGGTTGTTTCGCCTCGGCGGGTACGGGTGCCGGTGCGGCGGGCGCTTCGACAACCGGTACAACCGGGGTGGCGACCGGAGCCGGCGTGATCGGGGACGACTGCGACATCGCGGGCAAATCATCACCGGCCACAGGGTCAGGCAAAGCAACAGGGATCGGCTCGATTGACGGGGGCACCTCGAACGACGTGGTGTCCACTACCGCAGGTTGCGCAGGCGAATGCGGGGTGGCGACGTCAGATTGCACATGAGAAGCGGTGTGAGCCGGGATCTCGGGAGTCACGTGCGGCTCGCTCTCAGGCGTCAATGCGACCGGTTCTTCGGCAACCGGCAATCTCAGCCAGGGCTCGCTGGAAGGCGGTTCGCCGATCGGCGCGGGCTCGTGAGCGGTAATGACCTCTGGCACGGGCTCGGCAGGTATTGCAGGGGCAATCTGCGACTCAGCAGCAACCGGCGTCTGTTCGACGACAGGCTCGGGGGCTGCTGCAGGTAAATCTTTTGGCTGTTCTGCGACGGTTTCCTGCGGCTTTTTGCGCAGCCATCCGAACAGGCCTTTCTTCTCGCCAGCCGGGGCTGGGGTCTTCTTGTCGTCGTTGGAACCAAACATGGAGGACGGCTATCTCAAGGTAGCGACGCGCCAGAGCGGCGCCTCTGAAAAATTCTGTCAATGCGAAACAGACTGCTTTTATGTCTGCTTGTTCATCTGTTGGCCGAGCGACGCTTTATTCGACAATCGCTCAACACTCCCGGCAATCCCTACAGAAATGCGCCATAGCGGCGGATTTCATCGTAGTCCGATTCCCAAGCATGAGTCTTAGACATAGTCGGCAGCCAAACTGGCCGCTATCCTAACACCCCCGCGCCCGCCGACGCTAAGTTCAAGCAGGCCGCCTCGAAGGTTCAAATTACGAATGAATGCTCTCGCCCGCTGTGCCGCAGGCCTGCTGCTCGGCACACTCTGTTTGCCCCTTGCAGCCAACGCCGCCGATCCTCAACCCACGTCCGAATTCACGCTGGATAACGGCCTGAAGGTGGTCGTGCGCGAAGACCATCGCGCGCCGGTTGTGGTGTCCCAGGTCTGGTACAAGGTCGGGTCCAGCTATGAAACGCCCGGCCAGACGGGCCTTTCCCACGCGCTTGAGCACATGATGTTCAAAGGCAGTTCCAAGGCCGGTCCGGGTGAAGCGTCGCTGATCCTGCGCGACCTGGGCGCCGAAGAGAACGCCTTCACCAGCGACGACTACACCGCCTACTACCAGGTGCTGGCCCGTGACCGTTTGAGCGTAGCCTTGGAACTGGAAGCCGACCGCATGGCGACGTTGAAACTGCCTGCGGAAGAGTTCGCCCGCGAGATCGAAGTCATCAAGGAAGAACGTCGTTTGCGCACGGACGACAAGCCCAACGCCAAAGCCTACGAGCGCTTCAAGGCCATCGCCTACCCTGCCAGCGGTTATCACACGCCGACCATCGGCTGGATGGCCGACCTGGACCGCATGAAGGTCGAAGAGCTGCGTCACTGGTATGAGTCCTGGTACGTGCCGAACAACGCGACCCTGGTGGTGGTCGGTGACGTGAAACCCGACGAAGTGAAGGCTTTGGCCGAGCGTTTCTTCGGGCCGATTCCGCGCCGCGATGTTCCGCCTTCGAAAAAACCGCTTGAACTGCCAGAGCCAGGCCTGCGCCAGATCACCGTTCATGTCGCGACGCAGATGCCGAGCCTGATGTACGGTTTCAACGTGCCGAGCCTTTCCACGGCCACCGACCCTCAGTCGGTGAACGCGCTGCGACTGATCTCCGCCTTGCTTGACGGTGGCTACAGCGCCCGTATCCCGACCCGCCTTGAGCGTGGCGAAGAACTGGTCACCGGCGCATCGTCGGACTACGACGCCTACACCCGTGGCGACAGCCTGTTCACCATCAGCGCCACACCTAACCAGCAGAAGAAGAAAACCCTGGCTGACACCGAGGCCGGTATCTGGCGTCTGCTCGATGAGCTGAAAACCAAGCCGCCCACTGCGGAAGAACTCGAGCGGGTGCGTGCCCAGGTCATCGCCGGCCTGGTTTACGAACGCGACTCCATTACCAGTCAGGCCAGCACCATCGGCGAACTGGAAACCGTCGGCCTGTCCTGGCGGCTCATCGATCAGGAACTGGCCGCCCTGCAGAGCGTCACGCCGCAAGACATCCAGAAGGCCGCACGCACCTATTTCACCCGCGAACGCCTGGCGGTCGCATACGTTCTGCCGGAGGAGAAAGCCCATGAGTAAGCGCGACGAAATACGCTTTGCGCGAACGCGGGCCCCTGCGTTGTTGCTCGCTGCAACCCTCGGCCTGTTCAGCATGGCCTCGGTGATGGCCGACACCACCGCCGACGCACCCAAGGCGATCGACAAAGCCGCCAATACCCTCGATTCGCTGAAAGAACTCGATGGTAAAGCGCCCGCCCGTCGCTCGCTGAACATTCAGTCGTGGAAAACCGCCGAGGGCGCTCGCGTGCTGTTCGTCGAAGCCCATGAGCTGCCCATGTTCGACATGCGCCTGCTGTTCGCTGCAGGCAGCAGCCAGGACGGCGCGACGCCGGGTATCGCGCTGGTCACCAACGCCATGCTCAACGAGGGCGTGAAAGGCAAGGATGTCAGCGCCATCGCCCAAGGTTTCGAGGGCCTGGGCGCCGACTTCGGCAACGGGTCCTACCGCGACATGGCCATTGCGTCGTTGCGCAGCCTCAGCGCCCCGGACAAGCGCGAGCCTGCGCTAAAGCTGTTCTCGGAAGTCGTTGGCAAACCCACCTTTCCGGCCGACTCGCTGGCGCGGATCAAGAACCAGCTGATGGCCAGCTTCGAATACCAGAAGCAGAACCCGGGCAAACTGGCGGGCGACGAATTGTTCAAGCGCCTGTATGGCGATCACCCGTACGCGCACCCGAGCATGGGCACGGCCAAAAGCATCGCGCCTATCACTCTGGCTCAATTGAAAGCCTTCCATGCCAAGGCTTATGCGGCCGGCAACGCAGTCATCGCGCTGGTCGGCGACTTGTCACGCGAAGACGCCGAAGCCGTGGCGGCACAGGTCTCAGCGTCGTTACCGAAAGGGCCGGCCCTGGCGAAGACCGTCGAACCGACCGAGCCCAAACCGGGCGAAACCCATATCGAATTTCCGTCCAAGCAGACGCACTTGATGCTGGCTGAACTGGGCATCGACCGTGCCGATCCGGATTATGCCGCGCTGTCATTGGGCAATTCGATCCTCGGTGGCGGCGGCTTCGGCAGCCGTTTGATGACGGAAGTTCGCGAGAAACGCGGCCTGACCTATGGCGTCTCTTCGGGCTTTACCCCGATGCAAGCGCGCGGGCCGTTCATGATCGGCCTGCAAACCCGAGCGGAACTGAGCGAAAACACGCTCAAGCTGGTCAAGGACATCACTCGTGACTTCCTCGCCAACGGCCCGACCCAGAAAGAACTGGACGATGCCAAGCGCGAACTGGCGGGCAGCTTCCCGCTCTCGACCGCCAGCAACTCGGCGATCGTTGGGCAACTGGGTGCGATTGGCTTCTATAATCTGCCCCTGAGCTATCTCGAAGACTTCATGACCCAATCCCAGAGCGTCACCGTCGAGCAGATCAAGACGGTGATGAACAAGCATCTGGACGCGGACAAGCTGGTGATCGTGACGGCCGGTCCGACCGTCCCGCAGAAGCCGCTACCGCCCCCTACTGATAAACCCGCTGAGCAACCGCTCGGCGTTCCGGAGCACTAATGACCTCGACTTCCAAGCCGCCACGTATCCACAAGGGGCACAAAATCCACACGGGCCTGGGCCAACTGCGGATTATCGGCGGCGAATGGCGCAGTCGGCGTCTGAGTTTCCCTGACGGGCCGGGCCTGCGTCCCACGCCGGATCGTGTTCGTGAAACGCTGTTCAACTGGCTGGCGCCTTATATCGAAGGCGCCCGCGTGCTCGACCCATTCGCAGGCAGCGGCGCGTTGTACCTGGAGGCCTTGTCACGTGGCGCCGGCATGGGCCTGGCGCTGGACACCAACTCAACGGCCATTTCCAGTCTGCGCGAGCACCTGGGCACGTTGCGCTGCACCGTCGGCAAGACGCACGCCACCGACGCACTGCGGTACCTGGAGTCGCAATCGGCTGAGCAGTTCGACGTGGTCTTTCTCGACCCACCGTTCCACCAGAATCTGCTGACACCCGCCTGCACGCTTCTGGAAGAGCGCAACTGGCTCGCGGATAACGCGTGGATCTACACCGAGAGCGAAACTGCGCCGTCGACCCTCGGCCTGCCGGCCAACTGGCGCCTGCACCGGGAGAAGAAGGCCGGGCAAGTGCATTACGCGCTGTGGGAAAGAAGTGTTGTCGCCAGCTGACAGCCGTCCGTTCATTCCCGCATTCGGACTCGGCAACCCGCACCTGCAAACCCTTTGGGGCCCGCTCTGGCGAAAGACCATTCACCTGGATCGTCGGCGCGAGCGGCTCTGGCTGGAGGATGGGGACTTCCTCGACATGGACTGGTACGGTCCGCACGACGCGAAAGTACCCATCGTGCTGGTGCTGCATGGGCTTACCGGCTCCTCCAACTCGCCATACGTCGTTGGTCTGCAGCAAGCCATGGAGAAACGTGGCTGGACCAGCGTCGCGCTGAACTGGCGAGGCTGCTCGGGCGAACCCAATCTGCTTCCGCGCAGCTACCATTCCGGCGCGAGCGAAGACCTGGCGGCCGTCATCGCACACATCCGCACCGCACGACCACTGGCCCCGCTTTACGCGGTCGGGTATTCATTGGGCGGCAACATCCTGCTCAAGCACCTGGGCGAATCCGGTCTGGACAGCGACCTGCAAGGCGCGGCGGCGGTTTCGGTGCCGTTTCGCCTGGACGAATGCGCAGACCGCATCGGGCAGGGGTTTTCCAAGGTCTATCAACGGCATTTCATGCGCGAGATGGTCGGGTATATCCGCGACAAACAGCGCCGCTTTCAGCATGAGGGCCTGAACGAAGGCCTCGCCGCCCTCGCCGCGCTGGGCTCACTCGACAATCTGCGCACGTTCTGGGAATTCGATGGAAAAGTGACCGCGCCGCTCAACGGTTTTGTCGACGCTCAGGATTATTACCATCGCGCCTCGAGCCGCTATTTCCTCGGCGCGATTCGCACGCCGACGCTGCTGGTGCAATCAATCGACGACCCGTTCGTGTTCAAGCACAGCCTGCCTGATGCGGGCGAGCTGTCCTCAAGCACCCAGTTCGACCTGCAGAACCATGGTGGTCATGTGGGGTTTGTCGGAGGCACGATCAGAACGCCGAACTATTACCTGGAGAAACGGATTCCGGAGTGGTTGGTGGATGTGCACGGGGCTCAAGCAGGCCTGATGGTCTGACGCTTCACTGTTCAAATTGCCGAAGAACCTGGGAGCACGGCGTTCCCACGGAGACAACCTCATTCGCCGCCGATCCTGTAGGAGCCGTTCGAGGTTACGAGGGCTGCGAACGCGGTGTGTCATCCACCATCGATGTTGCTGAGACACCGCATTCGCCAGCAAGCCGGCTCCTACAGCATCAGCGGCGTCCCCATGTCTTTAGAACGACGCGGATCTTGTAGGAGCCGTCCGAGGTTACGAGGGCAGCGAATGCGGAGTGTCAGTCGCCGTTGATGTGACTGAACCACCGCATTCGCCAGCAATGCCGGCTGCTACGGTTCAAGACCGGTTTTGATCTGTGCAAGATCGTTCAAGACAGCGCTCCCGCACCCGCCTAACATTCGGGGCATAAGGAGAACAGCATGTCCCGCCATCAACTCTACGTCCGCGGTCTTCGCGACAGTGTGCCTATGCTCGTCGGCATCGCGCCGTTCGGCATCATCTTCGGAACCCTCGCCGGTGTCGGTGGCTTGTCGCTGTGGCAAGCGGTCGGCATGTCGTTGTTCGTCTATGCCGGGTCCGCACAGTTCATCGTTGTCAGTCTGATGGGCGCCGGCGCCAGCGCCGTGGTGATCCTGCTGACCACCTTCATCGTCAATCTGCGCCATGTGCTTTACAGCGCCACCTTGCAGCCGCAGGTCCAGGGTTTGCCCCAACGCTGGCGATTGCTGCTGGCGTTCTGGCTGACCGACGAAACGTTTGCGGTTGTGCAGCGTTACTACATCGTCCACGGCCGCCAACCGCTGGCGCATTGGTATTGGCTCGGCGTGGCGAGCGCACTTTACGCCTGTTGGGTCGGCAGTTCACTGGTGGGCGTATTGTTCGGTCAGGCGGTTCCGGACATGGCGAGCTGGGGCCTGGAGTTCGCGATGCTGGCAACGTTCATCGGCATCGTAGTGCCGCTGTTACGCAATCAGCCGCAGATCGCCGCTGCCCTGGTGGCGGGCGCCGTGGCGCTGGTCACGTGGTCACTGCCGTACAAGCTGGGGCTGATGGCTGCCGCGTTCAGCGGGATTGCCGTGGGTGTTCTGCTTGAACGTCGGCAGGCGGCGCGCCCTCACGACCGATCCCGCGAGGGGGTGCATCCATGAGTTATTGGTGGCTGATTCTGGGCATGAGCGCGATCACCTTCCTGATGCGCTACAGCCTCTTCGCCTGGCCGAACCTGCGCTTCCCGCCGGTCGTGCGACAAGGCCTGCACTACGTGCCAACTGCCGTCCTGACCGCCATCGTGGTACCGGGCATGCTGCTGCCAGACGGCCAGCACTGGCAGGTGTCGTTCCAGAACGCGTACTTGCTGGCCGGCATCGCTGCAATCGCGATTGCAGCGTTCAGCCGTAACCTGCTGGCGACCATAGGAGGCGGTCTGGTGGTGTTCTTTTTGCTGCGATGGGCGATGGGGCAGATCTAGCGTGATCTCACTCCCACCGTTTTCTACAGCCGTCGTCAGTCCCCCGTCGCAATACCTCGGGCCGGATCATTGATCCACTCGCTCCAGGACCCCGCATACAACCTGCCCAGCGGATAGCCAGCCAGACACAGGGCAAACAGGTTATGACATGCCGTGACACCGGAACCGCAATAGGCCACCAACTGGTCTGGCGAGCGCCCTTTCAGCGTGTGTGCAAACCGCTGTTTGAGCTGTTCGGCCGGGAGAAAACGTCCGTCGGCGGCCAGGTTGTCGGTAAACGCTGCGCATTGAGCACCGGGAATGTGCCCTGCTATAGGGTCGATCGGCTCGACCTCACCGCGAAAGCGCGCCGGCGCCCGGGCGTCGATCAAGGTCATCTCCGGCGCTCCCAGCCTCCCCTGCAAATCCGCTGCGCTCAACACCAGGGATTGATCGGGCGCGCCCTGGAACGAACCTTGTCGATGTTCCGGCGGGTCCAGACTCAATGGCAGTCCCGCCGCATGCCAGGCCTTCAGCCCGCCATCAAGGATGTACACGCCATCACGCTTGCCCAGCCATGCCAGTAACCACCACGCCCTGGCGGCGTAGGCGCCGGGGCCATCGTCATAGAGCACGATGTCGCTGTCGTTATTGACACCCCAAAAACGCAGGCGCTCGATCAGTACCTGCGGATCGGGCAGCGGATGGCGACCGGTGACGCCTTTGGTAACGGGACCGCTCAGGTCATTGAGCAGGTCTGCGTAGGAAGAACCCTCTATGTGCCCCTCGGCATAGCTGCGCTGACCGTAATCCAGGTCATCAAGTGAGGAACGACAATCCAGAATCACAAGCCCGGGCTCTTGTTGGCGTTCGGCCAGTTGTTGCGGGCTGATCAATTGCGCGATGGACATGACAGGCTCCTGCAGACAGTGAAAGTGGCTATAGCGATAAGACAATCCATTTGAGCGAACGAGCGCCGCACTTCAGCTCGCGTCCTCCAGTGCCTTGTTAAGCGGCACATAAAATTCGGCGCAAAGGGCATGCACGGCTTCCCGAGCCTCGGGCGTAACGTAAGCGAGTTCGAGCATCAGCACCTGATACACGCCGCGCCGAATGGCGTCTTCGTTCAGGTGTGTGGCGTTTTCCCGGGTGGTGCAGAGGAAACGCACCCAGGAGGTCAGGATGATCCAGGCATTGAGCGTGAGCGATTCGATCTGCACCTTGTCCATGTCCAGAATCCCTGCTTCGACGAAGCCGCCGTAAATGGCCATGGCCTTGATCAGACAATGCTGCGAAAACCGCCGATAGCGTGCCGCCAGCTCAGGGTCGGCTTCGAGCAGATGTTCAAGGTCGCGGTGCAGAAAACGGTAGCGCCACATGCCGTCCAGAATCGCGGTCAGGTAATGACGCTTGTCTTCGACACCCGGCAAGCGACCTTTGGGCGGATGCAGGAAACTGTCCACCAAGGCTTCGTATTCGTTGAACAGCTCGGCGATGATCGCCTGCTTGTTGGCGAAGTGGTAATACAGATTGCCCGGCGAGATCTCCATGTGCGCAGCGATGTGGTTGGTACTGACGCTGCGCTCACCCTGCTGATTGAACAGCTCCAGGCTGCTCTGCACGATGCGTTCACGGGTCTTGATGCGTAAGGTTTTGATGCGCGGCGCCATGCTCGACTCGAACGTTGGGACGTGACAGGAATGTGTCCGATCTTAACGCAAGCGCCGCGATGCGGTGCAGCCCTCATGACTCGACGGGGGCCGCCACCTTCGTCCGGGTGGCGACGGCCACGACAACGCCAATCACCACGGCGGCCAGTGCCAGCGCGAGAATCACGCCCCGTAACCCCATCGACACGGCCCACACCCCCACCAACAAACCGGCCAGCGGTTGGGTCAGGTTGTTCAGCAGTGTGATGACGCCGACGGTCTTGCCGAAATCTCGCACGGGAATCACGCGTTGACGGATGGTCCGCATGTAGACATTGAACATCTTGTCGAAACCGACGATAAGCAGGAAGCCCATCAGGTAAATCTCGGAGGCCGCACCGGTGGCGGTGATCAGCGCACCCAGCGTGATGGCGCAGTAAGACACCCTGCCAAGCACCGACAGCGGCAACGTGATACGGGCCAGCCCGAACAGAATCACAATGGTGACCAGCGCGCCCGACGCTTGAAGCGCCGCGTAGAAGTCTTTGCTTTCACCGAATGAGCCGATGACCATGGCCGCCGAGCTGGCCAGCGTCACGCCCACGATGAGATTCACGCCTGCCGCCAGGCAAATGATTTTTTTGAGCTCGGCGGACCGCCGGATGTGGCTGAAAGCAATCCGCAAGGGTTGAAACCAGATGTCTGCATGCTGCTCGAACGTCTCCAGTGTCACGTTGCTGCTGCGCTGCCACTCACGCATCGCGACGTCAGCGAGCACGAACAGCAACGCGACGCCGACGACCACGCCTGGCCACGGGCAGAACTCCAGCGAGAGTGCCGCCAGCAGCGGGCCGAGGACAAGCCCGGTCTGGTCGGCGATCTGTGAGTAGGACAGCGTCTTGCCGTATCGATAGTCCGCGAAGATATGGGGCATCACCACTTCACGCGCCATGATCCCTTGAGTGGTCAGCACCCCGCAGATCGCGGAAAGCAATACCAGCCAGTAAATCCCGCCAAACACTCCGTACAAGACCATCGCAACCACGCAGATCACTGCGCGGTACATCTGACTGATGTGCAACAAGCGGATCGGGGCGTACTTGTCGCACAGTGCGCCGCAGATGGGGAATGCCAAAAAGCGCGGCAGCGTCTCGACGAAAAACGCCACACCTGCCCAGGAGGCGCTTTGGGTGGTCTGGAAGACAATCAGCGGAACCAGAAACAACAGAATCTGATCGGCCAACCGCGAGAGAAAAAGGGAAAAGAAGAACGCCAGATAGTCCGTACGCATTGAGACTCCATGTCACGTGTAGCGAATCGGTTCGCCAGGAACCGGCGCAAGCAGTCTGGCCCGCGGATTTGCGCGGTGCAAGCGGCATGACAATGCCGGCGATGAACATGACGAGCGCATTTGACTTTCTAGAGCAATGACTCTAAAAACAACGCTACAACGTCCAAAAGGAACTGCAGCGATGCCTGTTGAATCCGTCCGCCTGCCTCTGCCTGGCGATCTACCCGACCCGAATGCCGAACTTCAACGACTGTTCGACAGTCAGCGGCGGGCATTCGCGGCGGACCCGATGCCAGCGGCCGGGCAACGCCTGCAGTGGCTCGACAGCCTTCGTCAATTGCTCAGCGACGAGCGCCAGGCGTTGATCGACGCCATCAGTGCGGACTTCAGTCACCGCAGCGCCGACGAGACGCTGCTCGCCGAATTGATGCCAAGTCTCCACAACATCCATTACGCATGTCGCCATCTAAAAACGTGGATGCGCGCGTCTCGGCGCCGTGTGGGAATGGCGTTCCAGCCCGCCTCAGCAAAAGTCATCTATCAGCCACTGGGCGTGATTGGCGTGATCGTGCCGTGGAACTATCCGCTGTATTTGGCAATTGGCCCGCTGGTGGGCGCATTGGCTGCCGGCAATCGGGTGATGCTCAAGCTCAGCGAGTCGACACCCGCGACAGGCGAGTTGCTCAAGAAGCTGTTCGCCCGGGTCTTCCCCGAGGACCTGGTGTCGGTGGTGCTGGGCGAGGCGGACGTCGGCGTGGCGTTTTCCCGACTGCCCTTTGATCATTTATTGTTCACCGGCGCCACCAGCGTGGGGCGACACGTGATGCGCGCGGCGGCAGAGAATCTGACGCCCGTCACACTGGAGTTGGGCGGTAAGTCGCCCGCCATCGTCTCCCATGACGTGCCGTTGAAGGACGCTGCCGAGCGCATTGCCTTCGGCAAAACGCTGAACGCTGGCCAGACCTGCGTCGCGCCGGATTACGTGCTGGTGCCGAGGGACCGCGTGATGGATTTTGTCGAGGCGTACAAAAAGGCGGTCACCGGCTTCTATCCAACCCTGGCCGACAACCCGGACTACACGGCCATCATCAACCCGCGGCACCTGGCACGGCTGAACGGCTACCTGGCCGACGCGAAAAGCAAGGGCGCGAACGTCATCTCGTTGTACGAAGAAGGCCAGGGACGACGCATGCCGTTCAGCCTCTTGCTCAACGTCAAAGACGAGATGCTGGTCATGCAGGACGAGATTTTCGGCCCGTTGTTACCCATCATCCCTTATGACCGCATCGAGCAGGCCTTCGACTACATCAATCAACGACCTCGCCCACTCGCGCTGTATTACTTCGGCTACGACAAGGCGGAGCAAAAACGCGTACTGGAACAGACGCATTCCGGTGGCGTCTGTCTGAACGACACCCTGCTCCATGTCGCACAAGACGACTTGCCGTTCGGCGGTATCGGTGCATCCGGGATGGGGCACTACCACGGTCACGAAGGCTTTCTGACCTTCAGCAAGGCCAAAGGCGTGTTCATCAAGCAGCGTTTCAATGCCGCGCGGCTGATATATCCGCCTTATGGCAAGGCGATACAGAAGCTGATCCATCGGGTGTTCGTGCGATGAGGGTCGCGGCTTCGGGCGTTTCCCGACGCTGCGTCCTGAAACTCGGGTTAGGGGCAACGGTATTTCTGTCCACGGCAGGCGTAACGGCGAGTCTCAGCGGATGCTCCAGCACCACGGCCGCGCCGGGTTTCAGCGTACTGCGTGTCAGCGACATGCCGTTTTTGCAGGCCGTGATTCCGGTCATGCTCGAGGGCGCAACGGCGGCGGTCACCGTAAAGAACGCGGTGGAAGCCACGTTGCACAGCCTGGACAGTGGCCTGGCGCGTCTTTCCCCGGAGATGCTCAAGCTGACTCAACAACTCTTCGATGTGCTGGCCATGGCCATCACCCGAGGACCGCTGACGGGGATCTGGGGCGGTTGGGAAACCGCCGACGCCGAGCAAATACGACATTTTCTCGGCCGCTGGCAAAACAGCTCGCTGAATCTTTTGCGCCAGGGCCACGGCTCATTGCTGCAGCTGGTGCTCATGGCCTGGTACAGCCGGGCTGAGTCATGGGCCGCGTGCGGGTATCCCGGACCACCGAAAATCTGATCCAGCACACATAAAAATAACGAGGTTTTATGCCTGTTCCCGACACGTTCCGCGAGGGTCTTGCTCGCGGCTGGAAGACCCATAACGGCTCGATGCTTGAGCGGGACCTGACGCTGGAAGCCGATGTGGTCATCATCGGCAGCGGTGCAGGCGGCGGCACCACGGCGGAAATCCTCAGCGCAGCCGGCCTCAACGTAGTGATCATCGAAGAGGGACCGTTGAAAACCAGCTCCGACTTTAAATTGCTGGAGGACGAGGCCTATTCGACGCTGTATCAGGAGGGCATCGGCCGGATGAGCAAGGACGGCGCCATCACGATCCTGCAAGGCCGCGCGGTGGGTGGCACTACGCTGATCAACTGGACATCGAGCTTTCGCACGCCGGACCAGACCCTCGATCACTGGGCCCGCGAGCATGGCGTGAAAGGACACAGCCCGGCCGAAATGGCCCCGTGGTTCGACAAAATGGAACAACGACTGGGCGTCGCGCCCTGGATCATGCCGCCAAACGCCAATAACGACGTCATTCGCCAAGGCTGCGAGGCACTCGGCTACAGCTGGCATGTCATCCCGCGCAACGTGCGCGGCTGCTGGAATCTGGGCTATTGCGGAATGGGTTGCCCGACCAACGCCAAGCAATCCATGCTCGTGACGACCATTCCTGCAATGCTGGAACGAGGGGGCGAGCTGCTTTACCTGACTCGCGCCGACCGCCTGATCATCCAAAAGGGCAAAGTACTCGGCGTAGAGTGCCAGGCGATGGATGAACGTTGCGTCGCGCCCACTGGGCGCCACATCACCGTGAAGGCGCGGCACACCGTGCTCGCCGGCGGCGGCATCAACAGCCCTGCCCTGCTGATGCGCTCCAAGGCACCAGACCCGCATGGCCGCCTGGGAAAGCGGACTTTCCTGCACCTGGTGGCATTCTCGGCGGGCCTGTTCGACAAGGTCATCAATCCGTTCTACGGCGCGCCGCAATCGATTTACTCCGATCATTTTCAGTGGCGCGACGGCGTGACAGGCCCCATGGCCTACAAGCTTGAGGTCCCGCCCTTGCAGCCTGCGCTGACGGCGACGTTGCTGGGCGATTATGGTCAGAAGAATGCCGAGCGCATGGCCCAGTTGCCGCACACGCACATGATGCTGGCGCTGCTGCGCGATGGTTTTCACCCCGACAGCCTCGGCGGGACGGTCGAACTGCGCGGCGATGACACGCCGGTACTGGATTATCAAGTGTCGCCCTATGCCTGGGACGGCGTGCGTCGGTCGCTGCACACCATGGCCGAGATCCAGTTTGCGGGCGGCGCCAAAGCCGTCATGCCGTTACACGGCGACGCCGACTATGTGAAAACCGCCGCTCAGGCGCGTTCGCTGATCGACTCCCTCAGACTCGAGATTTTCCGCACGCGCCTGGGCAGCGCGCACGTCATGGGTGGCTGTGCCATGGGCGAAGACGCCGCAAACGCCGTCACTGACAGCCTGGGCAGGCACCACCAACTGGAAAACCTGTCGATTCATGACGGATCGCTGTTTCCGACCAGCATCGGCGCTAACCCTCAGCTGTCGGTGTATGGGTTGACGGCAAAGCTGGCGACGGAGTTGCTGGACAGATTGAAGCGTACTTGACGCTCCTACAGACGATACAGCGCATCAAGCGCAGGGGTCCGATACAGGCGAGGGTACGACTTGGCCCCTTGCCCCCGCTGCGCTACCATCCGAGTCCCCTACGGACTCCGACCAGGACGACGCGATGAACCGAGTGTTGTACCCAGGCACCTTCGATCCAATCACCAAGGGCCATGGCGATCTGGTGGAACGCGCCTCGCGCCTGTTTGATCAAGTGGTCATAGCCGTTGCCGCCAGCCCGAAGAAAAACCCGTTATTCCCTCTGGAACAGCGTGTAGCACTGGCTCGCGAAGTCACCAAACACCTGCCAAACGTCGAAGTCGTGGGTTTCTCAAGTCTGCTGGCGCATTTTGCCCAGGAGCAGAACGCCAATATCCTGCTGCGCGGACTGCGTGCCGTGTCCGACTTCGAGTACGAGTTTCAGCTCGCCAACATGAACAAACAGCTGGCGCCCGACGTGGAAAGTCTTTTTCTCACGCCGTCCGAACGCTATTCCTTCATTTCATCTACGCTGGTCAGAGAAATTGCGGCGTTGGGCGGAGACATCACCAAATTCGTACACCCGGCTGTCGCTCAGGCGCTCAAGGAAAGGTTTAAGCCCGGTTCGTGAGTCATGTGCAGGTGCATACCGTGCGCTAATGCGGCACAATTCGCCGCATTAGTTCAGATATGCCCCGGTGTCGACCGCGGCAGGAGTATCCATGTCCCTGATCATCACCGACGATTGCATCAATTGCGACGTCTGCGAACCCGAGTGCCCGAACGAAGCGATTTCCCAAGGTGAGGAGATCTATGTGATCAACCCGAACCTGTGCACCGAATGCGTTGGCCATTACGACGAGCCGCAGTGCCAGCAGGTCTGCCCCGTGGACTGCATTCCGCTGGATGAGAATCACGTCGAGAGCAAAGAAGAGCTCATGGCCAAATACCAGTTGATTACTCGTAAGGCATAACCAGAGGCAAATTTTGTCGGCTTCCGCGCTTTCGCCGAAAACACTGGGTGTAATGCCTGTTGACGTGAGGCGAGATACGCATGACATCGATGCTGAGGCGACGACCCTCATTGTTTTGCACAGTGCTTTCACTGTGCGCCCTCTCTGCCCAAGCCAGTCCTGATCACCCTGATCAGGCCGCCATTGCCAGCCCACACCCCATTGCCACTGCCGCCGGTCGGGAAATCCTCGTCGACGGCGGCAACGCTTTCGATGCCGCGATCGCGATCAGCGCCACGCTTGCCGTGGTCGAGCCTTACGGTTCAGGTATGGGCGGTGGAGGGTTCTTTTTGCTGCGTCAGGCAGGGGAGCCTGTGCAGTATCAGTTTCTTGATGCGCGGGAAAAAGCACCGCTCAAGTCCAGGCTCAAGATGTTTTATCGCAATGGCGTCGCGCAGCCGGATCTTTCTCTGAATGGTCCGCTGGCCGCCGCGATTCCGGGCTTACCGGCCGCTCTGGTGGAACTCGCCGAGCGTTACGGCCGCTTGCCCTTGCGCATCTCCATGGCCCCGGCCATCCGCGTGGCTTATCGCGGTTTCAAGGTCGATGAGGTGTACCGGGAGCGCGCCAGCTGGCGGTTGTTCGCCCTGCGCGCCAATAAGGAAAGTGCGCGCCTGTTCTTGCGCAATAACGACGTGCCTGACATCGGCGAAGTCATCAAACAGCCCGAACTCGCGCAGACCCTGGATCGCATCGCGGACAAAGGTCGCGCCGGCTTTTACCGCGGGCTGACGGCACAGGCCATGGTCAGCGGCGTTCGCGCAGCGGGTGGTATCTGGAACTACCACGATTTCGAAGAATACGACGTCATCACCCGAACGCCGCTTCGCTTCCAGTTGGCAGACCAGCGCGAACTGATCAGCGCGCCTCCGCCTTCCGCGGGCGGCATCGCCTTGGCACAAAGCCTGTTCATGCTGCAGCAATTGCCGTGGCGGGAATCGGACAAGGTGCAGCGCGCCCATTACGTGGTGGAGGTCCTGCGGCGTGCTTTTCGAGATCGAGTGTTATTGGGCGATCCTGACTTCGTGCCCAACCCGATCGCCCAGGTACTGGCACCTGATTATCTGTTTGAACTGACGGGCAGCATCGATCCTCACCGGGCCACGCCCAACAACAGCTTGCCGCCCGCTCCGCGCTGGCGAGAAGGTGACAACACCAGCCATTTCTCGGTCCTCGACAACGAGGGCAACGCCGTTGCGGCAACGCTATCATTGAACCTGCCGTTCGGCTCAACGTTCACAGTGCCCGGGACGGGTGTACTTTTGAACGATGAAATGGACGACTTCGCCGTTGACCCCAAAGGCAGCAATACCTACGGACTGGTCGGCAGCCAGGCGAACATCATCGAGCCCGGCAAGCGCCCGCTGTCGAGCATGAGCCCCAGCTTCATTGAAAGCCCTCAGGCGTTCACAGCCTTCGGTACGCCAGGCGGCAGCCGGATTCCCAGTGTGATGCTGCTGTCGATACTGCAATACCTGGACGATCAGCCCGTCAGCCAATGGACCTCAGCACCGCGCTACCATCACCAGTACATTCCGGACGTGGTGGAATACGAGGCAGGTGCGTTCACCGAAGAGGAATTGAGCGACCTGCGCGAGCGCGGTCACCGAGTCAGGGAGACCAAGCGCGATTTTGGCGATCTGCAAGTGCTGTTATGGCGCAAGAACAACGCCAGCGTGGAAGCCGCGAGTGACCCTCGCGGTGTCGGTCAATCGACGACGTTCAGACCCGACGCGCCGCTGCACCTGGTGCGCGCCTGCACGGATCAGTCGTGCTTGCCGTAGCCACTCGTGGTGCAACCCAGGCACCGCACGAAGGCTGCTTTACCGGGATCGACTACCAGCGCCTTGCCCGTCGCGCCGAGATTACCGCCCGCCGCAGCGAACGGCGATGCGATCACGAACAACCCCGCACCGATCACGGTTGCCACGATCAGCAGCGGACGTGCGATCAGAAGGTCGCCCATCATCGCGTAAGCCGGGGGATTCTGAATCTGGTAGACAGGATCACCGCTGCCCGCTGCCTCGACCTGCGCCATGGCCGGTGTCATCTGCAAGCCGAAGAACAAGGCCAGGATAGCGGCGAGAATACGAAACGGGCGCATGGCGTGGTCCTTCAGGCTCAACGAAAAGTGATGGTGCTCACTATAAACAGGGATCGGGGTTAAGCAAGCGGATGTCTGTTTCATTCGCGACACACATCCGCACGATACCGCGCCCTACTTCTGACATTTGGGGCAATACACGCTCGCCCGCTGTCCCAGTTTGACCTCACGCATCGTGGTGCCACAGACCTTGCAGGGCTCTTCGCCGCGACCATATGCGAACAATTCCTGCTGGAAATACCCCGGCTGGCCGTCGCCGCCAATGAAGTCACGCAACGTCGTGCCGCCCCGTTCGATGGCCGCCGCCAGAATGCGTTTGATCTCGATGGCCAGCTTTATGTAGCGCGCCTTGGAAATGCTCTTGGCTTCACGGCGCGGATCGATACCCGCCGCAAACAGCGCTTCGGTCGCATAGATATTGCCCACGCCCACGACGACGGCGTTGTCCATGATGAACGGCTTGACCGCCATCGACCGTCCGCGCGACAGCTCGTACAGACGCAAGCCATCGAACAGGTCTGTCAACGGTTCAGGCCCCAGGCGAATCAGCAACTCATGGTTGTGGGGGTCCAGACTCCAGAGCATCGCGCCAAAGCGGCGCGGGTCGGTGTAACGCAGCGCCAGCCCGGATTCGAGCTCGATGTCGACGTGCTCGTGCTTGAGTGCGGGAAGCCCTGCCTCGACCAGCCTCAGATTGCCCGACATGCCCAAGTGGCTGATCAATGTCCCGACCTCGGCCTGGATCAGCAGGTATTTGGCGCGTCGCTCCACGACCACGATTTTCTGGCCGGACAGACGGACGTCCAGATCCTCGGGAATCGGCCAGCGCAAACGCCGGTCACGAACGATCACGCGACTGACGCGTTGCCCTTCCAGATGAGGCGCGATGCCCCGACGGGTGGTTTCGACTTCAGGTAATTCAGGCATGAGGCAGCAGCTCGGAGGAGACGGGACCGCAGGCGCACGTGATCAGTGCGCGCTCAGTTCACGGATACTTTCTTTAAGGTTTTCGAAGTCGTAATCGGACAGGCCGACGTAATCGAGGATCAGGTGACCGATGCTGTTCCACTCATGGTCAACGGCCTGATTACCCAATACACGATGGGACGAGCAGATGTGCTCGGCCATCTTCAGCGTCGCCAACAGGTTTTTCAGCGGCGCATTACGGCCCGTATCGTCCTGAAAGATCGCCAGCGCATTGTGATGATTGGCGATTGCGTTGCTGACATGTTCGGGCAAACGCCACGATTTGGCCGTGAAGTACCCGACAACCGCGTGATTGGTGTTGAGAACGCGGTTTTCCGTGTCCACCACACGGCAGTCCGGGCCGGCGTTGGCGTACGCCTGCTCCAGCACGTTCATGTACTCCGGAAAACGCTTGAGCATCAACGGTACGCCGCAATCGTGAAACAGGCCCAGCGCATAGGATTCGTCCACCGTCTGCGAGCCGAGTCGTTTGGCCAGCGTCAGGCTGGTCATGGCGACGTCCTGAGCGGTGTCCCAGAAGCGGTTGAGCACCACGATGGTTTCGTCAGTCATCTCACCTTTGATCGACTGCGCGTTGATCAGGTTGATAATGGACCGGCTGCCCAGCAGGTTCACCGCGCGCTGAATCGAAGCGATCTTGTTCGTCAGACCGTAATGCGCCGAGTTGACGATTTTCAGCAGAGCGCCGGAGAGGCCGGGGTCCTGTGCGATCAACCGGGCGATCACACCCAGATCAGGGTCGGGCATGTACTGCTCCATCTGCAAATCGACCATGATTTGCGGCTGGGGCGGAACGCTGATGCCTTGCAACGCCTGCTGGATCTGCTCGGAAGTAAGCTCTTGGGACATAACTACACACTCAAGGTCAGGGGGCGATTCTAACCCTTACCGCCCATGCTTCGACAACCGTTGAAACACTCTCTGGGTCCGACAGACCGCTAGCCGGTTAATTCATCGCCAGACGCGCGCGGGCGAGATCACGCGTTATAATCCCGCTCTTTTTTCCGGAGCGACGTCATGTCCCTGCCTAGCTTGCGCCTCAAGCCCAACGCCGACCGTCGCCTGCGCGCCGGTCACCTGTGGATCTACAGCAACGAAATAGACGTTGCCGCCACCCCGCTCAACGGCTTTGCTGCGGGCACTCAAGCGATTCTGGAAGCAGCGGGCGGCAAACCGCTGGGCATCGTCGCCATGAGCCCGAACAACCTGATCTGCGCGCGCTTGCTGTCGCGCGACGTCAAGCTGCCGCTGGACAAGTCGCTGCTGGTGCATCGCCTGAACGTCTGCCTGTCGCTGCGCGAGCGCCTGTTCGACAAACCTTTTTATCGCCTGGTGTACGGTGATTCCGACCTGTTGCCGGGTCTGGTGGTCGATCGTTTCGGCGATATCCTGGTGGTGCAACTGGCCTCTGCGACCATGGAGCATCACAAGGACGACGTCCTGGCGGCGCTGATTCAAGTGATCAAGCCGAGTGGCATCCTGCTGAAAAACGATTCCGCGGCGCGCGACGCCGAGGGCCTGACCCGCTACGTCGAAACCGCGTTCGGCCTGGTACCGGAGTGGGTGGCGCTGGAAGAGAACGGCGTGAAATTCGAAGCGCCGGTCATGGAAGGTCAGAAGACCGGCTGGTTCTATGACCACCGCATGAACCGCGCGCGTCTGGCACCCTACGTCAAAGGCAAACGCGTGCTGGACCTGTTCAGTTACATCGGCGGCTGGGGCGTCCAGGCTGGCGCATTCGGCGCCAGCGAAGTGTTCTGCGTTGATGCCTCGGGGTTCGCGCTCGATGGTGTTGAACGCAACGCCGGGCTGAACGGCTTCGCCGAGAAAGTCACCTGCATTGAAGGCGACGTGTTCGAGGCCTTGAAAGAGTTGAAAGCCGCTGAAGAGCGCTTCGACGTGATCGTTGCCGATCCGCCCGCCTTCATCAAACGCAAGAAAGACCTGAAAAACGGCGAAGGCGCCTACCGTCGCCTGAACGAGCAAGCCATGCGCCTGCTGAGCAAAGACGGCATCCTGGTCAGCGCCTCCTGCTCGATGCACCTGCCTGAGGACGATCTGCAGAACATCCTCCTCACCAGCGCCCGCCACCTGGACCGCAATATCCAGCTGCTGGAACGCGGCGGTCAGGGTCCGGACCACCCGGTACACCCGGCTATCCCGGAAACGCGCTACATCAAGAGCATCACGTGCCGGTTGTTGCCGAATAGTTGATTGCAACCTTCTTTGGGACAAGCCTCTGCAGGAGCGTGGCTTGTCCCGCGATCTGTTGCGCAGCAACAGCAATGCCTATGACCCCGTTCTTCCTGACATGCC
>NZ_FOEO01000090.1 GCF_900110765.1 Pseudomonas sp. NFACC02 | reverse complement strand
GGCCTGGAGATCCGCACGAACACGGCGACGGGCGAAGTGCTGCACGTCATCACCGTCACCGCGGGCCGCAGCGATGTGCGGGTGTTGCACTGGCAGGCCGGAAAGCCGGAGTCCCTGGAAAACGATCAGGTCCGCTACAGCCTTTCTGACCATCTGGGCTCCAGCACACTGGAACTGGATGCCGAGGCGCAACTGATCAGCCAGGAAATCTATTATCCGTATGGCGAGACGGCGTGGTTCGCTGGACGTAACGAGGTTGAGGTCAACTACAAGACGATTCGTTACTCGGGCAAGGAGCGGGATGCAACGGGGCTTTATTACTACGGTTTACGGTATTACGCGCCGTGGTTGATGCGGTGGATAAATCCGGATCCGGCGGGCGCTATAGATGGCATGAATGTATACCGCATGGTGAGTGGTAACCCGATGAATCGAGTGGACGATAATGGGTTAACGGGGCGTGCTCCGCCCCCCATCCCGGAACGTCCACGTTCAACCCTGCCACGAGGTGGTCCTCCTCCAGTCCCCGACCGCCCACCTTCTTCTATTCGGCGGGGCGCGCTCCCCAACGCGCCCTCCCAGGCCGTGTCGGATTCGCGTATACAGAACGTCCCCCAACATATGCCCGCTCCCCATGTAAGGCTAGTCTTGGGGCCTGAGCCGCTAACGTTCAGCCAATTAAGAGACGTGTCCAGCGGCTACACAACTTGCGTGGTTGCGCTTGAGGGCAACGAGTGGGCTGTTCACAAAGACTATTCTTCGATGGTCGCATGGGATGAGGCGGGGGTGCGCCGACAAAAATTAGGGGCGCGCAATGAAGTCTTTGCGTATGAGTTCAGCAAGAAATTGAACCTGAATCTTGTTCCTGCGACCGTATTACGGCCTGGCAATGACAGAGAGGTTTTTTTCACGTTATGTACATCCCCCACGAGAGACACCCGCTTTTGACCGCAGACGCTCAAAGCTCTACGTGTTTGATTTTCTCTTGAATGCACGTGACCGGCTCGACGATGGGCGGCATGCCAATACAGTGTTTGATGAAGCGGGTAACCCTTTTGCGATTGATCATGAGCTGATCCTTGAGCCCGGCTATGAGGCAATAAAGGCCTCTAGCCTCAGTGATGAGCACATCGACTTATTCGTAGCGAACCCTGAGACGAGAGCGACTCTGCTATCTGAGGACTGGGGGGATTTTTTTGAACGGTATATGCCAAAGGATCACCTTTTTGATTCGAAGGAGGAGATCGATCGTCGTAAATCATCGAAAGCAGAGTTTCTGAGTCGGATTTCTTTGGTCAGGGCGAGAGTGGGCACGTGAGAGATAAGTGAACTCGGCAGTCTTGTGCTTTGACGGAAAGGCCCTAACCTCCGGACAACGACAAAAAAGTCCCACCCACCCTCTGCGGATGGGGAATACGCATAGAGCGGGCTACAAGGTGAAGGTGCGGATCGTGGTTCGTCAACCGTTGCATATGCGCACGACTGACGGCATCTCACTCGCCCCGCAACGATTTAGCCTTAAATGAGTCACTGCAACGGATTGCAACCGCCATGTCTGATCCGGATAGCTTAAATGCTCACACCTCGACGCTTGCCGTTGTTGACCCGCGCGGCTTGCCGGTTCGATCCGTGTCTTTCCACCGTGCGCTGGCGGGCGGGGCGGTTTCCGATCGGGTTGATCGCTCGGCTTTCGATGTCGTTGGTCGTTCGATCAAGCGTTGGGATTCGCGGCTTGGAGACCTACTGGACAATGCGCAAGAGCGTGCAGCCAATCTGAGGTCTGTCCATTCACTGAAAGGAAGGGCGCTATTCGTTGACAGCGTGGATGCCGGGTGGAGCGCTGAGTTGTTAAACGACGCGGGGCAACGCGATCACTATTGGAACGCGCGCGGTCATTGGCAACGCATGGAATACGACTCGTTGCTGCGCCCGTCAGCCGTTTTCGAAGGGGATGACTCTGTTGGATGTTGCGTCGAGCGGCTTGCCTATGGCGGCGCCAACGAAACGTTGGCCAACCACTGTGGCCAGTTGATTCGGCATGACGATTTAGCCGGTTCGGTGACTAATCGAGTGTTCAGTTTGACGGGCGAGGTGACCGAGCAGACGCACAGGTTCTTGAAAGACCTCAGCGTGCCGGACTGGTCTGATGTGGTGGCTGAACGAGACGACTTGCTGGAGCCGGGAGAGGGAGCCAAATCGTCCTGGCGTTTTGGACCGTTGGACGACGCACTTGAACAGACCGATGCGATGGGCAATGTTCAGACATTTGCGCACACCGTGGCGGGACAACTCAAGTTCACAGGATTGCAATTGCCAGGGCAGCCTGCGCAAACGCTGGTCAGCGATATCGACTATGACGCTCAGGGCCGCATCCAGTCCGAAACGGCCGGCAACGGCATCGTGACGGCCCTTGATTACGATCCTGTCGATGGCCGCTTGATCAGGTTGCGCGCTGACAACGGTCTTATTCAGGACCTGAATTACGCCTACGACCCGGTCGGTAATGTCCTGAGCATCGAGGACCTGGCCCAACCCATTCGCTACTTCGCCAACCAGCAAGTTGAACCGCTGCGCACATTTGCCTACGACACGTTGTA
>NZ_FOEO01000047.1 GCF_900110765.1 Pseudomonas sp. NFACC02 | reverse complement strand
TCAGGCCTTTTTTAGCCTTGATGTCGAGCACTTTGGCGGTCAGGGCAAGGGTTGGATCCTGGTAAGCATTGGACTGGGTCATGTCGGTCACTCCGGTGCATAGATAAGGTTGAGCAGCGCGGGTGTCGTGAGCTGCCGTGAGATTGATCATGACCGAGACGCGCTATTCGTTCCAAGACGCATATGCAATACTTTTCATAAGTCCAGCCTATAGGTTAGCCTCCATGCTTCTGCGCCATTTGCGTTATCTGCTGGCCGTTGTCGATCACGGCAATTTCACTCGTGCGGCTCAGGCGCTTTACGTCTCTCAACCGACGTTGTCGCAGCAGATCAAACAGCTTGAAGAGTCACTGGGCGCAGAGCTGCTCGATCGTGGTGGACGCACCGTTCAGACGACAGACGCCGGTGCGGTGTATGTCGAATATGCGCGGCGTGTACTGCGGGATCTGGAGGCAGGAAAACGGGCGATCCATGACGTCAAGGATCTTTCCCGGGGCAACTTGCGAGTGGCCATGACACCGACCTTCATGGCCTATTTGGCCGGCCCGTTGGTGCGTGATTTTCTCGCCGAATACCCTCGCATCCATCTGGAGGTTTTTGAACTGTCGATGCGTGATATCGAAGCGGGGCTGGCGGAAGACTCGCTCGATATCGCCATTGCGTTCAGCGATGTGTGGAACCCGGATATTGAATGGTCGGCGCTCTATACCGAAAGGCTGGCGGTGATGGTAGGTCAAGGCCATACGCTTTACGCTCGAGAGGCAGCGCTGACCACCGCAGAGCTGGCGACGCTGCCACTCGCTTTACTTACATCGAACTTCATCACGCGCACCTGTATCGATGACTATTGTCACGCTCACGGCGTCAAGCCGAACGTCGTCCTGGAAGCCAGCTCGGTGAATGCTTTGCTGGAGATCGTGCGGCATGCGCGACTCGCGACCGTGCTGCCAGAAGCCACCGCCAGCGCTGAAAGCTCGATCAGGAAGATCGACTTTGCCGATCTCCCGCCGCAGCGCACGGCCGCGCTGTTGAAGAGACGAAACGCTTACCAGAGCACTGCGTCGATTTCGTTTGAAACCCTCGCGCGGCAGACGCTTTCAGCCTTTTGAATCGCGCTTTGAGAAAAGGTCAAACATCGATGCTGCGCTCCTGGATGCTGGCGGGGAGATGGATCGACAGATAGTCGATCAGGCTTCGAACCGAAGGCAGCATACCCCTGGGTGTGGGATACAACAGATGGACCACGTGCGCAGCTCCCGTCCAGACCTCCGACGCAAGTTGCAGTTGGTGACGCTGGATAGCGAGCGAGGCAATGGATTCAGGCAGCAATGCCATGCCAAGACCGTTGACGGCCGCCTCCAACTGCATCCTCAAACCATCCATCAGCATTCGAGGCGTGTGAATGAGCTGGCGTTGTTCAGTGCCGTTATGCAGAGTCCACCTGCCCTTCCCGTCCTGAACTTCGCTTGGGCGGCACAGCGTATCGAGTGTCGCGAGCGCTTCCAGTGAGGCGGGGTGACCGTGCCGCGCGAGAAATGAAGGACTGGCGACCAGAACCCGCCGAGCCGTGCCGAGCCGTCTGGCCACCAACCCACAAGCGTCCTCGATCTGCGACCGTGCACGAAGCGCCAGATCAAATCCCTCCTCAACCAGATTCACGGCCCGGTCAGACGCATCGAGCTCAAGGCGCACCTTCGGATGCGCAGCAAGATAGGCAGGCAAGATCGGCGAAAGATAGGATTCTGCCATGACCTGAGGACAACTGAACCTGACCAGTCCCGTAGGCTCGAGCTGCAGATTGGCCACGCTATCGAAGGCTCCATTTGCTCCTTCCACGACCACGCGGCACTGCGCGTAGAACTGAAGGCCAGCCTCCGTCAGCGAAATCTGTCGAGTGCTGCGGTGCAAAAGCCGAACGCCTAGTCTAGATTCAAGAACCGCAATACGTCGGCTGAGGCGGGTTTTTTCGATGCCTGACGCTTTGGCGGCAGCCGTAAATCCGTTGTGCCGCACCACGAGGACGAAAAACTGAAGGTCATTGAGGTCTTCTAACATTAGTGCTGTCCCGCAACAGTCTAGGGTGATCGGGCCACCTTATCGATGATCGGGATGTGGCCTAACATGCGACTCATGACTCAGGCATCAGGCTGCCAAAGCAGGATATGTGGAATGTCTATAACGTTTTCCCCGCTCACATCAGCATCGCACTCGGCGTTCAGTTCCCATTTCACCGCACACCGCCTGAACGTCAACGCGATGCACGGTTTGGCTGCGCCCATCATGGGGTTCGACCATTTTCGGACCTCGGGTCCGACGTTCCCTCCTCACCCCCATGCCGGTTTTTCTGCGGTGTCCTATCTGTTCGAAGACTCGGCGGGTGAGCTGCGCAATCGAGACTCCCTCGGCCACGACATCGTGATCGAGCCGGGCGCCATGGTCTGGAGCCAAGCGGCTTTTGGCATGGTACACGACGAACAACCTGCTGTGCCGGGCGTTGAGGTGCATGGCCTGCAGCTGTTCGTCAACCTGTCCCAAGCCAACAAGGCACTTGCACCGGACGTGTTCCACGCCCCCGCCGATCAGGTGCCTTGCATCATCACTGACGCCGCCAGGATCAAGGTCCTGGCCGGAGCCCTTGATGGCGTAACAGGCCCCATTCAGCCTGCCGAGTCCTTCAATTTTTTTGACATGCGCCTCAGTTCCCGCTTTTCACTGGATCTTCCGGAACGGCATAACGTCATGTTCTATGTGCTTTCGGGAACTGTTGACGTTGAGGGCGCTGGCGAAAGACATCGTCTCGACGCGCACCAGGCTATTGCCTTGTCCCATGACGCCGTGAACGAAAGCGTGAGTATAACCACACATCAAGGTGCTCATCTGCTGTTCCTTTCTGGCGTGGATGCGAATGAGCCGGTGGCCACGCACGGCCCCTTCATCATGAACGACCAGGCGGGGCTTCAGGCCGCCTATTCGCGATACGTCGCAGGCGAAATGGGACGATTGTCGCCCCTCTGATCCGTGTCACCGACCCCCCACCCTCCGCAGGCGAGCGCTTCTACGGGACGCATTCGACTACAGGAGGCCGTTCCCTTCCAACCAGGAGCATTTCATGAGCTACGACCGTCTTAGCGCCGATAACGCAGCTGTCCTTTTCGTTGACCACCAAACCGGGCTTTCCAACGGCATACACGATCAAAGCCTTCCCGAATACATGGCAGCGGTCTCGGCTTTGGCCAAGTTGGCAAAAACCTTCAAGCTACCGAGCGTCATCACGACCAGTGCGGCTGACGGTCCTAACGGGCCTGTCCTGCCTGTCATCACGCAAACATTGCCAGACGCATCTATTATTCATCGACCTGGCGAAATCAATGCGTGGGATAACGAGGATATGGTCGCTGCGGTCAAGAAGACCGGTCGCCGCAAGTTGATCATCGCGGGCGTATCGACCGAAGTCTGCGTCGCGTTCGTCGCGCTCTCGGCCATCAAGGCGGGGTACGAGGTTTACGCTGTGATCGATGCTTCCGGGACCTGGAACAAGCTCGTGCAAGAGGTGGCGATCGCGCGCATGGTTCAAGCCGGCGTCGTGCCGATGACCTGGGTTGCCGTAGCCGCCGAAATGCAGGCCGACTGGCGTCATGAGAGCGGCCAAACGCTGGCCGGTATCATGGGCGAGCACCTGCCTTTCTACGGCAACCTTTACGCGAGCTACGTCGCGTCCAGGGCCTGATCGACGAAACGCCCAGGCCGGTCTGGATCGCTGATCAGGACCGGCCTCCCAATTGCGATTGTCCCTTGCGTCACACGCTCCCGACACGGATGAGCATGTGTCCCTTCACCCGGCGAGCTTCCAGCGCATCATGGGCCAGGTCAACATCTTCCAGCGCAAACACTTGACCCACGAATGCCTTGTACCCCCCTGCGGCGAGACACCGCGTAATGTCCCGTATTGCGGAACGCTTGGCCTCGTCCGGCATTGTGTAAACGAGGACAAACCGGAACGACCAGCCCTTGACCATCGCTTTCAGCACTGGAATGGACAGAGTCGCGTCGGGGGTTTCGACGGAGTAGGCACTCACCGTGCCCCCCTGCGCCAGACAGGCCATGTCGAGTTCCAGATTGCTTCTCAGGTCGACATCAACGATGCGGTCGACGCCGACGTTGGCAGTCGCGGCCATGAGCCGGGAAGGCAGGTCTTCTTCACGCAGATTCACGACCAGATCTGCGCCTGACCGCTCAGCGGTTTCCCGGTCCTGTTCGTGTCGGATAGTCGTCACGACCCAGGCGCCGGCCCACTTCGCCAGTTGTATTGCGCTGTAGCCAACCACTCCGGCGCCTCCATGCACAAGGACCCGACACCCTGACAACGCGCCGTCCGCGAACAGACACCGGTGCGCAGTCAGCGCGGCGACCCCCAGACTTGCCCCCTGCTCGAAGCTGACCTCATCCGCGAGCGGAATGGCGCGATCGGTCGGCACAACCACGTACTCCGCCGCCGTTCCGAAGGCCTTCCCCGTCTGGGCTTCGAAGACCCAGACCCGTTCGCCGATCCTCGTGCGGGAGACGCCCTCTCCCACTGCATCGACAACGCCGGCTCCATCCTGATGTGGAATGATCCGGTCATAGGGCATTGCACCCTTGAAGCCACTGCGCCCTTTGATGTCGCTGGGGTTCAGTCCGGACACCGCGACGCGCACTCTGACTTCCCCCGGCCCCGGTGACGGAGTGTCGAGTTCCCCAACGCGCAGCACCTCGGCGGCGGGCCCCAGACGGTCGTAATACGCTGCTTTCACTGAGCTATCCTCCAAAAAACACGATTGAGACGATTGGACAAAAAACCGGGCCGATCACGAACGAAGCCAAAGCGCGCGACTTTTATTCTGAGTACCACACCCAACCACTGGAACTCAGATCATGACTCATCAAAAAAGCCTCACCGATACCTTGCTCCATAGGGCAACCCGCCTCGATAAACTGGGTATCCACCTCATACGCATTGGCGTCGCCATTATCTTCATCTGGATCGGCGCACTGAAGTTCGTGCCCTACGAAGCCGACAGCATTACACCGTTCGTGGCCAACAGCCCTTTCATGTCGTTCTTCTATGAACATCCACAGGAATACAAAGAGCACCTGACCCACGAAGGACAGCTCGATCCGGTCAAGCGCCAATGGCAGACGGAGAACCATACCTACGCCTTCTCTGACGGCCTGGGTACGGTCGAAATTCTGATCGGTCTGCTGGTCCTGTCGTATGCATTTTCCAGACGCTTGGGCATGGCCGGCTCGATCCTGGCCTTCCTCACCCCGCTAGTGACGCTGTCATTTTTGATCACTACGCCGGAAGCTTGGGTGTCGAGTCTGGGTGACGCCAATTTTGGATTTCCTTACCTCTCCGGCGGCGGACGCCTGGTGCTCAAGGACGTACTCATGCTGGCCGGGGGCGTGGTGATGATTGCGGATTCCGCGCGTCAATTACTTGAGGCCAAACCCGCGCAAGTCCCTTACGAAATGCACACGGTTTGATGGCTCGTCCAGGCCTGACCCTGTTCGACACGACCAGGGTCAGGGCCCAACCGGTCGTTGATACGTCAAAATCGGTAAACCGCCTGCAACCACAACCGGTCACCCTCTGACCGGTTTTCTACTTTCATTTCACGCTGCCATTTCATGGCAAAGCCGTAGCCCTGTACCTGATATTTCACCGCAGGCCCGAATGCAAATACCTGTCCGCGGTTTCCGTCACCCACGGTTTCTCCGTACTGCTCGTCATCGCTCGTCTGCTTGTAATAGTACCCGTTGACCCCCACCTGCCATTCCCGGCTCAGGTTGTAGCCGATGTTGTAATCGGCATTGAATTCGTTGCCGGAACGGTAGCGGGTCGCGTTGTTTTTTTTGTTGATGAAGTAGACCATCTTGGAGCTGATTTCGAGGTTCTCGATCGGGTAAGCGGTGAATGCGTACCACGGACCGAACGACCATGTATTGCGCCCAGGGTTGAAGAGTCTGTCCTTGTCGTAAGAGCCTACTGGCGTGACGATGTCCACGCCGAGCAATTGGTGGAACCGTGGCGTACTCCAGCTCAAGATGAGCGGCGCGAGGGTCACGTCTCCCATGCCATCCTGGTGTTCGGTACGACGTATACGCCCTTTGGGTGTGTCCACATCGAAACTGATGTCGCCTTTGACCAATGGCAAGGCGAAGCGACTTTCCACTTTGGCGCCAAACAACGTGAGGTCCGAGTAGACATAATCCACCCGGATCGACAACGCCTTCACGTCCAGATCGAAACGATGAATGCCAGGCTTGTCATGGCCGCTGCTGTCACGGGTTGCATCAGCACTGTATTCGCTCAAGTAGTAGAACGTGGTCAGTCCCGGCGGTGGAAGCCGCCCTGACTGGACGGTGTTGACGCCGACGGGGTACCCACTGCCCCCGCCTTCCGTCGCGTGGGCTGACGTGGCATTGAGCAGCACGCCGGCGAGCAGTGCGGCAGTCACGGGGCATGCGTGTGTATAGGAGAGTCGGGCTGATCGCCTCATTTCCTCGTACCTTCTTGTTATGGCTTCTAGCGTTCGTGTGTGCGGGGATTGCCTGTTTCGGAGTGAACGACGCCCCTCCCTGTCACGGGAGTGAGCATCGGTCGATGTGATGACCGCCGACCTGACCGGTCGGGGGGCGCAAGAGGGTCAGGCGATGATCGTGTCCAACTCGCCGAGTCCATCGATCCAGACTTTCAGGGCGTCGCCGCGGGCCAGGAAAACACCTTTTTCCATGCCAACGCCTGCGGGGGTTCCGGTCAACAGAATGTCACCGGGAAACAACTCCACCCGTTGAGTCAGGTACTCGATCTGATCGGCGATGCCATAGAGGTGGTTGGACGTATTGGAGTCCTGCTCCAGCTTGCCATTGCGCCACAGCTTGATGCCGAGGTTCTCGGGGTCTGTGACGAATTGCGCCGGTGTGAAATATGGACCCAACGGGCATCCCCCGTTGAAGACCTTGTGCCCTATCCAGTCGAAGCGAAACGGCGAGCTGGCGTCGACATTGGCACGTACCAGGCTGTCCCGCGATGACAGGTCGTTGGCACAGGTGTAACCGGCCACGTAGTCCAACGCCTTGTCCTTATTAACCCGGTAAGCCCGACGGCCAATCACCACAGCCAGTTCGGCTTCCCAATCCAGCTTCTGCGTTCCCTCAGGCATCTGCACGATCTGCTTGTGAGCCGACAGGGTGCCGCGTCCGGCCTTGATGAAGTGCCAGGGCGCGATGCCGTCGCTGCGCGGGTCCAGAGACAGATTCATGTTGAACGCCCGTGCCATGGCGGCCACGTGATCGCGGTAGTTCGCACCTGCGGCATAAATGGCGCCGGGACGCTGTAATGGCGGCGCCCACTCAAGGGTTTCGAGATCCAGCACCTCGGCCTGAAATGCAGCAGGATCACCAACGATGCGGTCCGTCAGTGCCTGAAGCTGCTCGTTGGCATGGCTCCAGTCTTCGAGCAGTGCATCGATTGCCATGTCCGAGAGCGCAAGGGAGGCTGCAAGAGCGACCGGGCTCAAATCATAGGCGCGTCCGTCGATCAGTACGCCCGTAGCAGGCACTGACAAGTTCGACTGATAAGCGAAAAGTTGGTATTTCATGTACCACCCTCAAAGAAGCGAAGCGCGTTTGTCGGAGAAGGTCACGTGAACCGTGAGACCTCCCTCCATGAGCATCCATTTGCGCACTTCAACACCGAATACGCCGTTGGCTATGAAAGGATCGGCCTGAACCAGTCGCTCGGCCTCCTCCTGACTCGAAGCACGCAGGATGCTCATGCCGCCCAACTGTCCCGGGCTGTACTGGTCCGACACGAAAGGCCCCGAGGCGAACAGCTCGCCTCGATTCTGAGCGCCGATCGCCCATTGCAGGTGGGCGCCCAGCAGCTCAGACATGCGCGTGAGATTGCGCGGGCTGCGAAACGCGACGAACAGCGGCTTATTCAGCATGCCTGCGAGCAGGTCTTTTTCAGTCGTCAGTTCAGCCATTGGCCAGCGCCTCGAGCAGCGCTGGGGACGCGGCATCGGCAGGCGCTTCATAATTCTGCGCAAAATCTTCCTGAGGAGGGCTCACCGCCCAGACGGCGGCGAGTTCGTGAGGACCGGACGCGTTCAACACCACCCAGTCGCTGTCGTCTTCGGGCACCACATCGATGTCCCAGAAGTATTCGACCAGGCTGTTCCATGGGTCACGGATGTAGTGAAAGTAGTTCGACCCGCCAACGTGTCGACCGAGGCCGAAGGCGTTGGTGTAGCCCTTGGCTATCAGATTTTGCGCACCCAGTTCGATCTCGTCGATGTCCATGACTTCGAAGCTCAGGTGATGCAGGCCGCTGTGAGAACTCTTGGCCAAGCCAAGTGCGTGATGATCGCCACCACAGCCGAAGCGCAGGAACGCCAGAATATCTGCAGCCTTGTCGGATACCTTCATACCCAGAACCTGGGTATAGAAAGCTACGGAGCGGTCAACGTCCGGGCTGAATTTGATCAAGTGACCCAAGCGCAGCGGCGATGCCTGACGAGACGAGGATGCCAGGTCGCAGGCGCGTTCACCGATACGGCGATAGCGACCATATGTGTTGACATCCGGAGTAGGACGAGGCAGCGCGGGTGACTCTACGCCTTCGCACACATGCACCCAATCGCTGCTCGGGTCCTGAAACCACAGCCCCTCGGAATCGATATCGAACGGTGCATTCTGCAACGCGACATTGTGCTTCTTGAGGTTCTTGCGGATTTGCTTGAGACCTTCGGCATCAGTGCCGTAGGCCACGTAACTCAGGCGTTTGACGCTGCCCGGCATCAGGCGGATCTGGTCCTGTGGGCGGCCTTTGCAACGCAGCACCAAATGCTGGCCGGAAACCCGCGCTTCGAGCCCGAACGTTTCATAGAACGCACGACCGATTTCCAGGTCCGGTACTGACAGCCCGACATGATGAAGAAAACGAATCATGAACGTGTCCCCTTACTTGATCGGAGAAAACGGTGCGCCGCTCAACAGCTCGGCATGTTGGGCGGTAACCAGGTGCCCGGCTTTGCCGAGGAATTCGCGCCACTTTGGATTGCCCGACAGCACCGCACGACGCTGGGCGCGATCCTCGAAACTGGAAAAGCCCCAAAGGTGGATGACGCGGTTGACGTCGCCGGTCTCGGGCTTCAGGTAAGCGATGAGGTTGCCCCACGCTTCGCTTTGCAACCGAAGGCCTTCTTCCTCGTAGATGCGCAGGAAGTCATGCAGGGCGCCAGGCTTCAGGTAATAGGTCCGTTGCTCGATAAGCATGTCGTTCTCTCTTGTAGGGGGACGTACACGAAAAGGGTTTAGGTCAAATCATTTCGAATCGGCTTCGATGAGCTTGATCACCGCCGAAATGTCTTCCTCATCCATGCCCAACTCGCGGGCACGCTTGAAATAGGATTGCGCGACATCGAACAGCGGCGACGCGCAGCCCAGACGCTCCGAGAGCTCGCCCGCCATTTCCAGGTATTTTTCGAGGGTGACCAGTGGGCCCGGGGCCGGCTTGAATGCGCGGGCCGCCATCATTGGTGCGCGCACCGTGAACATCATTGAATTGCCTGCACTTTTGCTAATGACTTCAACCACCTTGTCGGCGCTGAAGCCCGCCTTGACGCCGAGATTCAATGCTTCGGCAGCGGCCAGGGTGTGAATGGTCAGCAAATAGTTAGCAATCAGTTTCATGGCCACCGCACAGCCGAACTCCCCTATCCGGAACTGGATATCGGCGATGGCGCTGAGCACGGGCTGGCAGTCCTGGATCAGTGACTCGTCGCCACCGAGAAAGAGCGAAGCCTTGCGCGCCAGCACCAGAGGTGGCGATCCGCTGACCTCCGCTTCGAGCACCCGGGCTCCTTTGCTTTCGATGCGCTGCGCCATCGCTTGCTTGAAGCTGCGCTGGTAGGTGCCCATTTCGATCACGGTGTGACCGGGTCGCAGTGCAGACAGGAGCCCGTCGGGTCCCTCCATGATCTCCAGTTGAGAGGCTTCGCCGGGCAGACAGGTCAGGATAAAGTCGGATTGCAGGGCGACCTCTGCCGGTGACGCTAGGGCAATCCCTCCGAGGTCAACGAACGCGGCGCGGTCACGACGGCGATAGCCCACCACGCGGAACCCTGCGACAAGCAAATTTCTAGCGATGGGAAGCCCGAGTTGGCCGATCCCCACCATACCGATGGTGATAGAAGACATTGGGATGTTCTCTTGTTGTTATTGTGACGTGCATGTACGCAGGCCTTGTTGGTCGCTACGTTAGGCCCCGCCTTCGCCAAGAACAAACAGCCACAGTGATTCATAAGTAGTTGTGAAACTGATAGGAGGTACACGAGGTGGGATAGGACTGCGTTCCATCTTCGAGTTGCGCAAGCGCAGGGCGTCCGAGGCAGCAGAGAAAATGACGGCGGTTCAAGGAGAGGAGCAGTGCGCGCGAGGAGAGCCAAGCAGGGAATCAGAGGCGGCAGGCCTTGAGCGCGCCTGGAAAAAACGACCTTGGCAGGGTCATGGGACCTTCATGCCTCAGAGAACAGATCGAACAGCAGCTGTCTCAGCCAGCGATTGGCCGGATCCCGGTGATACCGGGCATGCCACAGCATGTTCACCGAAAATTCGGGAAAGGGTACGGGGTGCGGCAGCGTCGTCAGGCCGAAGTGCTTCTGGCTGACCGAGGCAAATCGCTCGGGCACAGTGGCCAGCAGGTCGGTGCGCTCCAGGATGTGACCCACCGCAGTGAAATGTGGCACCTCCAAACGTATCGAACGCTTGATGCCCAGGCGCGTCATCAGCACATCCGCTTCCCCATGCCCGGTGTTGGCCGCCACCACCCGCACATGGTCGTAGGCACTGAACTGTTCCAGGGAGAAGGGCTGGCGAGTTGCAGGATGATCCTTGCGGCACAGGCAAACATAGTGCTGACGCATCAATCGCCGCTGAAAGAAGCCTGCGCGAAGTTGCGGAATCAAGCCGATCGCCAGATCGACCGTGCCGTTTTGAAGGTCTTCATTCAATCCCATCTGGCTTTCACGCACGGTACTGATCACACAGCCTGGCGCCACGCGGGCCAGCTCATCCATCAATCGAGGAATCAGGTGGATCTCGCCGATATCGGTCATCACCACCTTGAACGTACGCGTGCTGGACGAAGGATCGAACGTGTTGCCGCGACTCAGGGCATCGCGCAAGGTATCCATGGCCTGCAAGACAGGCCCGGCCAGTTGCTCGGCATAAGGCGTAGGCTGCATGCCGTGATACGTCCGCACAAAGAGCTCGTCGCCAAGAATCGTCCGCAGCCGCTTGAGGGAGTTGCTCACTGCGGGCTGGGTCAACCCCAGACTCTCCGCTGCAGTGGAGACACGCCTGTCAAGCAGCAGTTGGTTAAACACCACGAGAAGGTTCATGTCCAGGTCATGCAATTCCATCGATCATCGTCCTGACTGCGAGTCCTGAGCATACTCCAGAGTAGTATTCATCGTCGTTATATCCGTTATATCGATCACTGCATTTATCAATGTCAGTGGCAAACCCATGATGAATTCCACAACAAGAATTTCTGCATGGGTAACTGCAATGTCTAATCACAGCTCCAAACCTGTCTTGCGTGTCGGCATCGTTGGCGGAGGCATATCGGGCGTCGCTCTCGCCCTGGACCTTGCACGCAACGGCAACCTTGATATCCAGTTGTTCGAAGCGGCACCCGCCTTCGGCGAGGTCGGCGCCGGTGTCGCTTTCGGCGCCAACTCGGTACGGGCGCTGGACGGTCTGGGCATTGGTGACGCCTACCGTAAAGTCGAAGACCGCACCCCTGCTCCTTGGGACGATGTCTGGTTCGAATGGCGCTACGGTGAAGGCGAAGCCAGACACCTTGCAACTACCCTGATGCCAGGTGTAGGACAATCGTCTGTGCATCGCGCGGACTTTCTGGATGTTCTCACCACACACCTGCCCGCCGGCATCGCCCAGTTCGACAAACGCGCCGTCGGGGTCGAACAGAATGGCAACGAAGCCCGCGTGATGTTCGCCGACGGTACTGACTACCGGTGCGACCTGTTGATCGCCGCAGACGGTGTAAAGTCGGTGATTCGTAACCACGTACTCAAGGGCATTGGTGCGGAACCGGCTGAACCTCGCTTCACGGGTACCTGTGCTTATCGCGGCATGATCGACAGCGAGACTTTGCGAGAGGCATATCGTGCCAAGGGGCTGGACACTCACCTCGTAGACGTCCCACAAATGTACCTGGCCAAAGACGGTCACATCCTCACGTTCCCGGTCAAAAAAGGCCGCATCATTAACGTGGTGGCTTTCCTCTCCGACCGCTCCACCGATTCGCCGCAGTGGCCCGCCACGGAGCCTTGGGTGCGTAAAACCACTCAGGCCCAGATGCTGAACGATTTCTCGGGTTGGGGTGAAGCCGCTCGCACCTTGCTCGAATGCATTGTAGAGCCGACCTATTGGGCGCTGCACGACCTCGCTGAATTGCCCGGTTATGTCCACAACCGGGTGGTCCTCATCGGCGATGCAGCCCATGCCATGTTGCCGCATCAGGGCGCTGGCGCCGGCCAAGGGTTGGAAGACGCGTATTTCCTCGCGCGTTTGCTGGGTGATCCACGTCTGACCCCGGAAAACCTCGACGCTGTTCTGGCGAGCTACGACGCATTGCGCCGTCCACGCGCATGCAAAGTTCAGCGCACGTCTACTCAGGCAGGCGAGCTGTACGAAATGCGCGATCCGGAGGCCGCCGCGGACGAAAAGGTACTGGCGGCAAAGCTGGAGACCCGTTTCGACTGGCTCTGGCAGCACGACCCCGCAACCGATGTCGCCGAGGCGCACGCGCGACTCGGTTGGGAGCACCAACTGGCCGCGTCCTGACCGGCTGGGGCTGTCCCCGAGGGCGCGCCACGATCGCGCCCTCGGCTCAATAAAAACGAAAAGAGTCTCCCTCCCATGCGGCACATTGACCTTCCTGTTCTGCTCGATCGGGCCCGCTTGAACCTGTCTCGCCTCCTCCTGCGCTCACGCCCCGCTGGAGAAAGTATTCGCTACCGCAGCACAGCGCACCTGCAGCTACACCAGGTTTCCCAGACGCGAGAAGGCCTCGACCCGAGGCTTTGGGTGCAGTCGCCTGACCTTTGAACGCTGTCTCCTCGACTTGCCGTTGTACCTTGGCTATGGAACCGACAATGACCTCTGCAACCATCGAAAGCATCGAAGCAATCCTCGTCGATCTGCCCACCCTGCGCCCGCACAAACTGGCCATGCACACGATCTCGCAACAGACCCTGGTCATCATCCGTCTGCGGTGCAGCGATGGGGTGGAAGGTCTGGGTGAGTCGACCACCGTAGGCGGACTCTCTTATGCGTATGAGAGCCCGGAAAGCATCAAGGCGAACATCGACACGCATCTGGCGCCTGCTCTGGTGGGCATGGACGCCGACAACGTCAACGCCGCCATGCAATGCCTGGATCGAGTCGCCAAAGGCAATACGTTTGCCAAGTCCGGGCTGGAAACGGCGCTTCTCGACGCATTGGGCAAACGACGTGGTTTGGCGGTCAGTGAGTTGTTGGGAGGCCGCATGCGTGACAGCGTCGAGGTGGGTTGGGTCCTCGCCAGTGGCGATACGGCCAAAGATATCGCCGAGGCGGAAAATCGGCTCGATCAGCGTCGCCATCGCATTTTTAAAGTGAAAATCGGGGCGAATCCGCTTGAGCAAGACCTCAAACACGTGGTGGCGATCAAGCGTGCACTGGGCGACCGCGCCAGCGTGCGCGTGGACGTTAATCAGTACTGGGACGAATCACAGGCGATTCGCGGTTGCCAGGTGCTGGGTGACAACGGCATCGACTTGATTGAACAGCCCCTCTCGCGGATCAATCGCCCTGGTCAGGTTCGGCTCAATCAGCGCAGCCCCACGCCGATCATGGCCGATGAATCCATCGAGTCGGTTGAAGATGCTTTCAGTCTGGCGGCCGACGGAGCAGCCAGCGTTTTCGCGTTGAAGATTGCTAAAAATGGAGGGCCGCGCGCTGTCTTGCGCACTGCCCAGATCGCAGAGGCGGCGGGCATTTCGCTCTATGGAGCAACGATGCTGGAGGGCACCATTGGAACGCTCGCCTCGGCCCATGCCTTTCTTACTCTAAAGAAATTGCTGTGGGGGACCGAGCTGTTTGGCCCTCTCCTACTGACCGAAGAAATTGTCACCGAACCGCCCGTCTACCGTGACTTTGAACTGCACGTTCCCAACACACCGGGCCTTGGCCTGAGTCTGGACGAAGACCGCCTGGCGCGGTTCCGTCGCCCGTAACGAACGCCGCCCCTACAATAAAAACGAGGTATCGAAACATGACCGTAAAAATCAGCCACACGCTCGAGGTTCAGGCGCTCTTCAAGGAAGCCGCCGGCTTCAACAACGACCAGGGCAGCCCCCGCCTCAAGCAAATTATGCTTCGTCTGATCACCGATGCCGCCAAGGTCATCGAAGACCTTGAAGTCACCGAGGACGAATTCTGGATTGCGGTTGACCTGATGAACCGTGTCGGCAAACACACCGAGTTTGGCTTGTTACTGCCCGGCCTGAGTCTGGAGCACTTCATCGATCTGCTGCAGGACGCCAAGGATGCGCAGGCGGGTCTCACGGGCGGTACGCCGAGAACCATCGAAGGCCCGCTCTACGTGGCGAACGCGCCCTTGAGCAAGGGTGAGGCGCGCATGGACGACGGAAGTGAAGACGACGTTGCCACGCCGCTGTTCATCGAAGGTGTGGTACGTGACCCGGCTGGCAGGCCCATCGCGGGTGCGGTCGTTGACCTATGGCACGCGAACACCAAGGGCACCTATTCATTTTTCGATCAGAGCCAATCGGCGTTCAACCTGCGCCGGCGTATCGAAACAGATACCGAGGGCCGTTATCGTGCGCGCAGCATCATCCCGAGCGGATACGGTCTCGATCCCGACGGTCCAGCGCAAGAATGCCTGAGTGCGATCGGTCGTCACGGGCAACGTCCGGCGCACATCCACGTATTCGTCTGCGCTAGTGGTTATCGCCACCTGACGAGTCAGATCAACCTGGCGGGTGATGCCTACCTTTGGGATGACTTTGCCTATGCCACCCGCCCAGGTTTGGTGGGCGAAGCGCTCATCAACGACAGCGGCGAAGCTTCCAGGGCGCGTGGGCTCGATGGGCGGCCGTTTGCAGAACTGACGTTCGATTTTCAACTGCAGGTTGCGCAAAGCGCAGAGGATGAACAGCGCAGTCATCGTCCTCGCATGGGGCAGTGATGCTTCAATTGCCGCGGATCTTTTCCCCGTAGCGCCCGTGCACAAGGCCCCTTCGATGATGGGGCCTTGTCGTTCGCGGACGCCCAGGTCTCTTTCGCAAGCATTTATTGACCCGCTACCCCATGGGTCGACCACGCTTGTTCGAGTTCCGACCGATGCTGCGGTGAGGCAATGTCGAGCATCCGGCGTACCCGCTGTTTGATCGTAAGCCCCCGCAGATCGGCGACGCCGTGTTCTGTGACGATCAGTCCCGCATCGCTGCGCGGTATGGTCACCGGGCCACTGAGCCGGGCGACGATCCGACTCCTCGATCCGGCACACGATGGCAAGGCAATGATCGGCAGGCCACCTCGTGAGTGGTGCGCCCCCCGAATGAAATCCAGTGCTCCGCCAACCGCACCTAGATAGCTCCCAGAGGCAGACTCCGAATTGATCTGGCCCGTCAAGTCGACCTCCACGGCCGAATTGATCGCCACTAGCCGGTCGAGACTTGCCAGAACGTGAGCATTATGGGTGTAAGCGGTCGAGCGCAACTGGATCAATGGATTGTGGTCAGCGAATTGATGGAGCGCCTGACTGCCCATCAGAATACCGCCGACGCTGACGCCGACATCGCGGGTTTTGCGCGAATTGTCGATTACGCCTTGCTGCATCAAGCGCATCGTACTGTCGCCAATGCTGCCGGAGTGAACGCCTAAGTGATGGTGGTCCGTCAGCGCGCTGAGCACGGCATCGGGAATGGCGCCAATACCGGTCTGCAGGGTCGAGCCATCTTCGACAAGCGTTGCGATGTGCCGGGCAATGTCTGTGTCGACTGGACGAATACCGGCATTGGCGCTGGTCAGGGGACTGCAGTCCGTGTAAATGACTGCGTCGAGGTCCGCCAGGCTCAGCGTGCGTTCGCCATGAGTCCAGGGCGCTTGTGCATTGATTTCGCCGATGACAACACTGGCGTGTTGAAGCGCGGCAACGAGGTATTCGTTTGCCAGGCTCAGGCTGTGTCGACCTCGTTCGTCAGGCGGCGACAGTTGCAACATCAGCACATCAATATGCAATTTGCCGCTGTGCAACAGGCTCGCCATTTCCGAGTAATGGATCGGCATGATGTCCAGGACCCCGGCATCGGCCATCGCGCGATTGCTGCCAGCCCCGCAATAGGCGAAGAAGTCCACAGCGTCGGCGTGCTCGGGGCGACAGGTATCGCTTCCGGCGATGCCCAGCATGACGCGCAGACGCTGAAAATCGTGCCGTTGGGCCATGAGCGCGCGACTCAACGTAACGGGTTCGGCGTTCGCCTGTCCCCACAAGACAGTGGCGCCGGCGCGAATCAGGCCGGAAAAATCGGGTGCGTCGGGATCGAGTTCGAGAGGCATGTGTAGCGCTCGTGGAAAGAGCCCGTCACGGAGCACGACAGGCCCCGATCATTGAGGGCTCATTAGAGTAAGGCGGCCCAATGGGGCCGCCATGCACATCAGAAAATCGACGAAGGGTGCTTGGCCAGTGGCGTGACCTGAATCGTCATGTAGGGAAACAACGGCAGGCTCGATAACACGTCATGCAGCTCGTCATTGCTGTCAACGTCAAGGATGCTGACGTTCGAATACTTGCCCACTACGCGCCACAGGTGCGGCCATTTTCCTGCCTTCTGCAGCTCGACAGCGCGTGCTTTCTCGGCAACCTTGATTTGTTCGACCTGGTCGGCCGGGATGTCCCGAGGAATGTTTACGGTCATTTCTACGCAATAAAGCATGGTGTGCTCCTGAGTGTCGTCTTTAAAACGCTGTGTTCGTTCTCGGGCCGAGGCCTAGACCACATCCCGGGTCACGAACGGTTTAAGTTTTCCAATGAAGTATTTGCCGTGCTCGAACCAGGCCTTGCGAATGTCCGAGTCCATGTAGACCTGATACGCCGCCTCACTCTCGAACCAGCACTCGCCGATCGCGTCGATGCGACCTACGTCCAGGTAAGGCACATGAGTGTCGGTCGGGTTTTTGTCGACCAGACGCACTTCGTACTTGTGCAGGCCCGGCATGCCGGCCGACATCTGGAAATGAACGGCGCACTCCTTCTCGAATTGCTCGTGAGTCATGCTCTCTGGCTTAACCAACAGGTAAAGGATACGAATCATAGGGGCCTCTATGGCTGTCCGCAGGAGCGGCAATCAAGCCGTCTTCGGGGTTTTGGAAGATGGGGTGTCGGTAAACGATGTGTGCGGGACGTGGGCATCCAGTTCCTCGATGCTGATGCCTTTCGTTTCCGGCAGCAGCAGCAATGCAATCACGGAAATGGCATAAGCGCCCAGACAGAAAATGCCAATGGCCTGAGCCAGCCCGACCTGGCCTGACAGCAGCCCCACGCCAGTGATGGCCGTCGCACCGAGCGACTTACCGACGTTGTAGGAGAATCCCATGCACGTGGTACGCACATGAGTGGGAAAAAGCTCGCTCAGGAACGGGCCGAGCGCGGCATACATGCCAATGGCAGCAAATCCCACAAGAAAACCCATGACGTGAGTGATCAGCGGATTGAGCGCAATGAGCATGTAGGTAACGGTGACGACCCAGGACAGCAGCGACAGCAGGATCAGAGTCGGGCGGCGACCCAGTTTGTCGGCTAGATACGCTGTCATGGCAAATCCTGCAAAGCAGCCCGCGGCCATGATCAGGATGGTGGCAATCAGCGAACCTGACTCGACACCACGCTCCTTAAGCAGCGAAGGTATCCAGACCAGAATGACATAGCTGCCTGCCTGCAGGCCGATCACTAGAATGCTCGAAAGGGTCGTCAGCTTGACATACTGCGGCTTGAACACCGTCGATATCGACGCTTTGGGCGCTGGGCTTGAGATCGCCTGCACGAACGCATCCGAGTCCTGAATGTGGCGGCGGATATACAGCACCACCAACGCCGGGATCACGCCAAACCAAAACGCGATACGCCACGCCAGTTCAGGGGGGAACGAGGCCAGAATAACGGTAATGATCAACACTGCGCCCGACCAACCCAGCGAAAAACCGGATTGCACGAAACCCATCGCGCGGCCACGGTTTTTCGGGTTGATGACTTCCGCCATCAACGCGGCGCCCACGGCCCATTCGCCGCCGAATCCGAAGCCCTGGAGGGTTCGGGCGATGAGCAACTGGGTAAAATTCTGCGCGAAGCCCGCTACGACGCCGAAGAAAGTGAACCAGATAATGGCGAAGATCAGGATGCGGACCCGGCCATAACGGTCGCTGAGGATACCGGCAATCCAACCGCCTACGGCAGCCGACAGCAGGGCGGCGGTCCCGACCATACCTGCCTCAGCCTTGGTCAACCCCCAAAGTGCGATGATCGTAGGCAGCAGGAAACTGAACATCTGCATGTCATACGAATCCAGCGCCCAGCCGGAAAAGCATGCCCAGAAAGTCTTGCGTTCGCGCGGCGAACCGGTCCTGTACCAATCGAACATCATGCATTTCCTTCTTGTTATTAGTCAGCGTCTGGACGCAGCGGGCGCAGGGCGTCCTCTGGCGCCACGGGCTCAACATTTCATCGGCACCTGCAGCATGCTTCAGTTTTGGGCCGCCGCCCATTTGCCGTTATGAAAGTGACCCTTTCGTTTTCTTGAACGCGGCTTCAAGAGCGAACGGTCGTCAATATTTCCTGCGCCATGGACGCCACCAGCTTTCCGCTGCGTTGGTAGATACGCGTCGTCGCAAGGTCTCTTCCAGTCCGACTGCGTACGGGATCGCCGAGAAACAACAACCACTCGTTGGCATTGATTTCAGTGCTGTGAAACCAGAGGCTGTGATTGAGTTTGCCGGCAGCGCCCTGCTGCCAGGAGTTCGCGCCCCCAAGCGGCGAAGCACGCTGTGGCGCCAGCCAACAGTCAGAGAGGTATGCCAATGCCGCATGATGCAGCAAAGGGTCATAAGGAAGCGGCTCAATGAGCCGTACCCAATAGCCGACATCACTGTTTGCCGAGCGCCGACGCCGAAGGTTCTTGACTGGCACTGGCCGGACATCAAGCACCGGGTGTTCGGTTACGCGAAGCTGGAACGGCCGACAGCGCTGTGGATCACCGCTGAGCCATTGATCCATGCCCGGAAGGCAGTCCGGGGCAGGCATGTTCAGATCCAGCGGAAATGACTGATCAAGGCCGACCTCGATCTGCTGGAAGGCCACACTGGCGCTGAAAATCAGGCCGGTGCCTTGGACACCGTAAACATGTCGATGGGAAAAACGTTCAGTGTCCTGCAGGCTTTCCACACTGTATTCAATGGCCTCCCGAAGACGCGCATCGTGTAGCAGGGACATTTGCAGCACGCGCGGCGTCTGGCCGCGAACGCCTTGCGCCGCCGCCCACACTGTTTGCCCTAGCAGTTGTCCGCCATAGACGCAGCCATGGACGTCAACGTCGCAGACATGGCTGCGAAAGCGGCCGGGGCCGTCCACTTCCAAAGCCAACAGCTCGGTCAGCTCGCGCTGATCCCAATAGGGTCGCGCACCGTACAACGCCACAGGCAGCGCTCCGTCAGGCAGCGGTCGAAGGCAGGACAAGGGCGCTGAAATCCAGCGGCACAGGCGTCAGTTGCTGCAAACGCTCGGCGGTGATGTCACCCACCAGCTCCAGAACCTTCACGCCGTCCTCGGTCAATTCCAGCGTCGCCAGATCCGTGTAGACCCGACTGACACAGCCCAACCCGGTGAGCGGATAGGTACACGCCGACAGAAACTTGCTCTGCCCGTCCTTGCTCAAGTGATCCATCATCACGTAAATGCGCTTGGCTCCAATCGCCAGATCCATCGCCCCGCCCACGGCCGGAATCGCATCCGGCGCGCCGGTGTGCCAGTTGGCAAGATCACCGTTGGCGGCCACCTGAAATGCCCCAAGCACGCAAATATCCAGATGCCCACCGCGCATCATTCCGAATGAATCGGCATGGTGAAAGAACACCACACCCGGTGCGGGTTTGATGGGTTCCTTGCCAGCGTTGATCATGTCCCAGTCTTCTTCGCCCGCAGGCGCTGCGACCCAGCGACCCAGCACGCCGTTTTCGCTGTGCAGAAAAATGTCCTTGTCCTCTGGCAGATGATTGGCTACCAGCGTAGGCAGGCCTATACCGAGGTTGACGTATGCCCCTTCCGGGATATCGCGCGCCACTCGGGCGGCCATCGCGTTGCGAGTTTCTTTGTCCATGGCTCACCCCACCTGCTGGGCCACCGCCACCGCAGGGCGCTGGACGATGTGTTTGACGAAAATGCCCGGCGTGACGACATGCTCAGGATCAAGCTCACCCAGCTCCACGACCCGGCCTACGGAGGCGATCGTGTTACGCGCCGCCATGGCCATGACTGGGCTGAAGTTGCGTGCCGTTTTGCGGTAGACGAGATTGCCCCAGCGGTCCCCCGCTTCGGCGTTGATCAAGGCATAGTCGACGTGAATCGGCGATTCGAAGACGTAGTGACGCCCGTCAATCAGCCGCGTTTCCTTACCCTCCGCCAGCAACGTGCCGTAGCCCGTAGGCGTGTAGAACCCACCGATGCCGCAACCGGCGGCACGCAGGCGTTCTGCGAGATTTCCCTGTGGCACGATTTCCAGTTCGATCTGGCCGGCGCGATACAGCTCTTCGAACACATGCGACCCCACCATGCGCGGGTATGAGCATTGGATCTTGCGCACTTGGCCCGACTTGAGCAACGCAGCGAGCCCCGTGTCGCCCTGCCCTGCGTTGTTGCTGACTAGCGTAAGGTCACGAGCCCCATGGGCGATCAATGCCTGGATCAAGTCATCGGGCATGCCAGCCCCGCCGAAACCGCCCACGGCCACGACGGCTCCATCAGGAATGTCCGCCAGCGCCTCGGCAGCGCTCGACAGCAACTTATTGATCATCGCTACACATCCTTTCTCGTTCTTGTGACCAGACACACGACTGGTTGCCGCGCAACACGCGGGCTGCTTGCGATTGAGAGTGCCACCGCCGTCCGGGGGGTACAATTTCGCACTTCGAAAGAGCGGATTAACCCTCGATTAAAGAAGGCGCGAGCGAGTGTTCGGGCAGCACGAAGCACCCTTGAGGGCGGGAAAATAACGCAGGTACGGGTGGGTCAGACGATCCGATAGCGCTCGATCAGGCAGTCGGCGAACTCGCGGGCGAACGTCGAAAGGCCGTCGAAATCCTGGGCGCACAACTGGAACGTTCGCACGGCCCAAGGATCGAGCAATTGGCAGGCGCCGATCGCTTGTCGATCCTTCAGCCGATCGTAACTGGCCTGGGGCACGATCGCGATGCCAGCGCCCGCCTCCACCATCCGGAAGATGGCGTCTGAACTGGCTACCTGTACGCGAATAGTCCATGGCAAATGCAGTGCTGCTGCTGCGCGGCTCAGGAAGACATTGATCGCACTGCCTTCCAGCAAAGAGACGAATGCGAAACTCAGCGCATCCTTGAAGAAGACTTCGCCTTGCGCAAGGATGGGGTGGCCTACAGGTGCGATGATCATCAGGCGACTGGAGACGATCGGTACACTTTGCAAGCCGTCGGTCACCACGCTGCCGGAGACGATGCCCAGATCGGTGCTGCCATCGCGCACCGCCCGAACGATGTCGTCGCTGAGCCGCTCCCGCATGTCGATATGCACGTCAGGATGGCTGATCAGGTAATCGCCCAGCACGGAGGGCAAGTATTCGGTTACGGCTGTGGTGTTGGCTTGCAGCCGCAACTGACCTTTGAGCCCGTCGGTGTACTGCTGAAGATCGCCGGTCAGCATCGTCAGTTGCGACAGAATGACTCTCGCATGCTGGAGGTAGGTCTTTCCGGCATTGGTCAGAGTCACGCCTTGGGGCGAACGTTCGAGCAAGCGCATCCCGAGGTTTTCTTCGAGGTTTTTGACGCGGTTGCTGGCAGCAGGTACGGAGAGGAAGGAACGCTCGGCACCGCGCGTCAGACTGCTGGTCTCCGCGATATTGATGAACAGGCGGAAATCAGTGATATCGAAATGCATTGCCATCATGAGGACATTCTTGACGATGAAAACGAACTGTACCCGCAGCCTCTGCGCATGACTAGGACCGCCGTCGTTTCCCGATTGCTCGATTGCTCGATGGCCCCGACGGCAACGCTTGGCAATCGCCGTCGGGCCATTCGACTTAGCGCCAGTGTGAAGGCTCGAACGCGAATCCCTCCCCTTGGCGACGGATGAATCCACAGTGCGGTTCGCCGAAGTGTACGGGCATGATCAACGCCTCACTGTCGGCGGCACGATTGAGAAACTCAAGACGCGTGTTGCGTGCAACGTCTTCCCAGATGCAGTAGCCAGAGTTGATGTCCGGGCGCACGATCTGAATCGGGCTGTGCAGGATGTCGCCGCAGAAAACGCCTTCCTCCTTCTGCGAACGCACACGGAATGCGACCTGGCCAGGGCTGTGGCCAGGGGCCGCTTCGACTTGCAGGCAATCGGCGATCTCCTCGCCCGGCACCATCATTTTTGCCAACCCTTCGTTGACGATCGGCATGACGCTGTCGAAGAACGATTCGCCGAAAACGTCGATGACCCCCGCTTCCTTGTTCTTGCCTTGGTGGCAAAAGTCGAAGTCATCCTTGGGAAAGTGATAGGTCGCGTTTTGAAATGTGGGCACCCAGCGCCCGTCCTGCCAGGTGGTGTTCCAGCCGACATGGTCCGAATGCAAATGGGTAACGACCACATGGGTCACTTTTTCAGGAGGGGCGCCAGCTGCAATCATCCACTCTCGCACCAGCGTGTTCAGCATGTTCATGCGTGCGATGCCCGGACGCGGCTTCAGGTTGCCGACGCCGGTGTCGATGACGATGATGTTGCTACCGGCGTGTACCACCCAGAACTGAATGGTCACCAGCAGCTTGTTCATGTGCTCGATCCAATGGTTCGGCGCCATCAGGTCACGGTTCTCCTGCAACACACCCTCCTCCATTTTCGGGAATAGAAAAGCCGGATCGTGCGTCGGACCTGCGTACTCGAGAATGCGGGTTACCTTAATGTCGCCGATCATGCGGGACTGCATCATCGCTTTACACCTCATCAGTTCTTGTCAGAGTGCGGCGAATCGCCGACTTCTCTGGATTATCTGCGCCAGACACGGCCGACGCCTTTGGTTTATCGCTAAGAGCCCCTTAGGCGTCCCTTAACATGTCGGCACCCGGGAGCGGATCAGACCCGCTCGAACAGGGCCGCCAACCCCTGCCCTCCCCCGATGCACATGGTTTCCAGCCCATAACGGCCTTCCCGACGCCGTAACTCATGCAGCAACGTCGTCATGATGCGCACGCCTGTAGCACCGATGGGGTGACCGAGGGAGATGCCTGAACCATTGACGTTGACCCGGGCGAAATCTTTGAGGCCCCACGCTTTGAGCACAGCCAGCGCCTGTGCCGCAAAGGCTTCATTGACCTCGATCAAGTCCATATCATCCAGTGTCAGTCCTGTGCGAGCCAGCAGCTTGGCGGTCGCAGGCACTGGACCGATTCCCATGCGCGAGGGATCGCACCCCGAAGCGGCCCAGTCCACCAGGCGTGCCATGGGCGTCAGTCCATGACGGCCCGCGTATTCCGGCGAGACCACCAGGCAGACCGACGCTGCATCGTTTTGCTGGCTGGAGTTGCCGGCGGTGCAAACGCCTTCCGGACGCAGCAATCGCAATTTGCTCATGCTTTCCAGGCTGGCATCTTCACGAATACCTTCATCCATTTCCACTCGGGTGACACTGTTGCGCTTGCCCGGCACATCGAGGGCGATTACCTCATCGGCAAAACGACCTTCGCGCCAGGCGGCAGCGGCGTTCAAATGACTGCGCACGGCAAAGTTGTCAGCCTCTTCCCGGGTGATGCCATAGTCACTGGCCAGGTTGTCCGCGGTTTCCGGCATACCTGAAATGTGCCCGAAACGTTCCACGGGCTGGGAGCGCTCGCGGCCACGCTCCAGTCGATCATGAAAGCGCACACTGCCTGCCCGTGCGCCCCAGCGCATGTCAGTGCTGTAGTACTCGATGTTACTCATGCTTTCGACACCTACGACCAGCACGGCATCGGCATGACCGGTCTTGATCTGCTGGGAAGCGTCAATGACCGCCTGCAGGCCGGAGCCGCAACGCCGGTCGAGCGTGTAGCCCGGCACTTCGATCGGCAACCCGGCGGCCAGCGCCGCGTATCGTCCCATGCAGGGAGCTTCGCTGGAGGAATAGGACTGCGCGACGATCACCTCATCCAGTGTCTGCGGCGGCACGGGGACCCGCGCCAGCAACCGCTGGATCATGTACGCCGCCAACTGATCGGCGGTGAGCGGAGACAGGCTACCACCGAACTTGCCAATCGGCGTGCGTAGAGGGGAAACGATCAGCGCGTCTTTCATTGCAGTCAAACCTCGATAGTGACCAATGCGACGAGCATGGGCGGTCACTCGGTACCCCGGCAATTTTGGATCGCGAAAGACCACCTTTCGCACGGGCTAATGAGCCCTGTCGAACATGCTGAAGAGCGCTGACGAACTCATTAGCCTTTTGCTCAACCGGTCTTCCGCAAAAGCGAATTCCTCGCGACTAAGTCCCCTTGCATGATGCGCGCACGACTGCAAAGGAGGTTCGTACGCGCCAACCTGCTGGCCTGTATTCCCCGGATGTTTTTCATGCGTGCGGCTGGCACACCCGCGCGCGCATCGCGCAATTGTGGGAACAACGACAGCGGCCTGTGCCAACACACCGACATGTATTTCGACCAATTTGTCCATGTGCCCGCCAGCGTTGCGGGTGCCCCTACGAGGAGCCACCATGTCTTACAACACCGAAGAACTGAATGCCATCCGCGAGGGCGTTCGCGCCCTGTGTGCCGAGTTTTCGGCTGAATACTGGCGCAAGATCGACGAAGAAAAAGGCTTCCCCGAAGCCTTCGTCAAGGCATTGACCGACGCAGGCTGGCTGTCGGCGATGATCCCGGAGGAATACGGCGGCTCAGGGCTGGGCCTGGCCGAAGCGTCGGTCATTCTTGAAGAGGTGAACGCCTGCGGTGGCAATTCCGGCACCGTACACGGCCAGATGTACAACATGTTCACCCTGTTGCGGCATGGCAGCGAGGAGCAGAAGCGCTTTTACTTGCCCAAGCTCGCCAGCGGTGAACTGCGTCTGCAATCGATGGGTGTCACCGAGCCGACTACCGGGACTGACACCACCAAGATCAAGACCACCGCCGTGAAGCAGGGCGACAAATACGTGATCAATGGCCAGAAGGTCTGGATCTCGCGCATTCAGCATTCCGACCTGATGATCCTGCTGGCGCGCACCACGCCGCTGGCTGAGGTGAAAAAGAAATCCGAAGGCATGTCGATCTTCCTGGTCGACCTGCGTGAGGCCATTGGCAAAGGCCTCACCGTTCAGCCCATCGCCAACATGGTCAACCACGAAACCAACGAGCTGTTCTTCGACAACCTTGAACTGCCGGCCGACAGCCTGATTGGCGAAGAGGGCAAGGGCTTCAAGTACATCCTCGACGGTCTGAACGCGGAGCGCACGCTGATCGCCGCCGAGTGCATCGGCGACGGTCGCTGGTTCATTGAAAAATCCGCGGCCTACGCCCGCGACCGCGTGGTGTTTGGTCGCCCGATCGGGCAGAACCAGGGCGTGCAGTTCCCGATCGCCGAGGCTCACATCGAGATCGAAGCCGCCGACCTGATGCGCTGGCGTGCCTGCGAGGAATACGACAGCGGCAAGAACGCCGGTGCCAGCGCCAACATGGCCAAGTACCTCGCGGCGAAGGCGTCGTGGGAAGCGGCCAACGCCTGTCTGCAGACCCACGGCGGTTTCGGTTTTGCCTGCGAATACGACGTGGAGCGGAAATTCCGCGAGACCCGTCTGTACCAGGTCGCACCGATCTCCACCAACCTGATTCTTTCCTACGTCGCCGAGCACTTGCTCGAACTGCCACGCTCGTTCTAAGCGAGAACCCCATGGAACATAAAACGATACGCTCTGCACTCTTCGTTCCAGGTGACCGCCCGGAACGCTTCGCCAAGGCGCTTGCCAGCGGCGCTGACGTGGTGATCGTCGACCTCGAAGACGCCGTCGAGGAAAGCCAGAAGATTCAGGCGCGGGAGCATCTCCTTGCTTTTCTCGACAATACCCCCGAGGCGCGGGTGTGGGTGCGTGTCAACATGGCCAGCCATGTTGAGCACGACAACGACCTTCAAGCCTGCCGTCATAGCGGCGTTGAGGGCATTTTTCTGCCAAAGGCCGAAAGTCGGGCCCAGGTTCAACACGCCGTGGACACCGGCAAGTCGGTGATTCCCATCATTGAAAGCGCACTCGGACTGGCCGCCTTGCCCGCCATGGCCAAGACCTCCGGCGTGTTACTGCTGACTTACGGGCGGCTCGATCTGGGTCTGGATCTGGGACTGATTGAAGGCAGCCAGGGCGCTGAGCGCATGCTCGACCATGTGCGTTATGAACTGCTCCTTCATAGCCGACTGGCAGACTTGGCGATGCCGCTCGAAAGCGTCGTCCCCAGCATCGATAACGCCGCAGGTCTAGAGCAGGCGGCACGCGCAGCAGCGGATATGGGCTTCGCCGGTTTACTGTGTATTCACCCGAAGCAAGTGGCTGTCGTGCACGCGGCACTGCGCCCAAGCGAGGCAGATCTGGACTGGGCCGAACGCGTGATCGCAGCGTGTGATGGCCGGGGTGCGTTCAGGCTCGATGGCGCCATGATCGACGCCCCGGTGATAGCCCGCGCCCATCGGTTGTTGGCACTGCGTGATTGATTGATTGCCATGTGTGTTATGAAAAAGGGCGACCCTCGCGGGTCGCCCTTTTTTTCTGGCGTGCAGCGACTCGAACGATCTTGAGGACCCTGCATGTCTGCGGCTGGAGGCCGGCGGCGTGCTTGATTTGCGTCCACTGCCTGCAGTTGGACATAAAAAAACCCACTCGATCAACGAATGGGCGGTTCAAAGAGGAGCGAACACAAGAAGGTTGTTACAGGCTCATTGCCCGCGAAGAACGTTGATGCCTGGCACAATCGCTGCCGTGGGAGACATTGCGTAATTCCTTCGCGAGGATGTCTTCAGCGGATGCCTGGTCGACAGAAACGCTGTTTCGCGGTAGCAGGAAATACGCCAGAGCAGGCAGCAGAATGAGTGCACCCAGCATGTTCCAGATGAACATGAAGGCCAGGAGGATGCCCATGTCGGCCTGAAACTTGATGGGCGAAAACGCCCAGGAGGCGACGCCCAGCGCCAGTGTCACCCCGGTCAGCATCACCACCTTGCCGGTGAAGGTCAGCGCACGGTAGTACGCTTCCGAAAGGCTTGCGCCCTGACGCAACTGTCCCAACACAATCGTCAACACGTACAGCGCATAGTCCACGCCAATCCCCACCCCTAGCGCGATGACCGGCAGGGTCGCGACCTTCACACCCATGCCGAGGGAGACCATCAGCGCTTCCGCCAAAATCGACGTCAACGCTAGTGGCACAACTGCGCAAATCACTGCACGCCAGGACCGGAAAGAAATGAAGCACAGCAAAATCACCGCTCCGTAGACCCAGAGCAACATCTCATGGCTGGCCTTCTTGACCACGATGTTGGTCGCAGCCTCGATGCCGGCATTACCTGCCGTGAGCAGGAACTTCACGTCGTCCGTATTGTTTTTTGCGGCGAACACTTCGACCTTGTCCACCACGCGGGTCAGAGTGTCGGCTTTATGGTCTTCCAGGTAGACGAACAGTGAAAGCAGGTTGCAGCCCTGGTTGAAGATTTCACGAGGGGTACGGTTTGCCACCGTATTCAAAGTCCATTGGTTAGGCACCAGTTCGTACCACTTCGGGTTGCCTTCGTTCATACCCACCGTGATACGACGACTGAGCAATGGCAGGGAGTTGGTGCCCTCTACACCGTCTACGTCATGCAGCTCCCATTCCAGCGTATCAACCAGCGACTGAGTCTTGTAGGAAGTGCACTGATCGTTAGCGGTTTCAACCATCACCACCAGCACGTCACTGCTCGCCGAATAGGCGTTGGCCATGAACGCATTGTCCTGATTGTAGCGTGAGTCACTGCGCAGCTCTGGCGCACCGGGATCAAGGTCACCGACTTTCAAGTGCAGGCTTACGAGGAAGCCGCCAATGCCCAAAACCAGCGACACCAGCACGGCGACGGTGGCCCATTTACGCTCGGTGAACAGGTCAAGGAAACGCCACACCACATGCTTCTGCGCCCCCGCAGCCTCGCCCGCCTCGTCACGCATGCTGCGCTGCGCAGCTCGGGCGCTGACGCCGGTAAAACTCAGAAGCACTGGCAGCAGGATCAGGTTGGTGAAGATCAACACTGCGACGCCAATACTGGCGGTAATCGCCAGCTCCTGGATCACGCGAATGTTGATGACCAGCAGCACCGCGAAACCCACCGCATCGCATAGCAGCGCCGTTAGCCCGGCCATGAACAGACGACGGAAGGTGTAACGTGCGGCGACCAGCTTGTGCATTCCCCGACCCACGTCCTGCATGATTCCGTTCATTTTCTGGGCGCCGTGGCTGATGCCGATAGCGAAGACCAGAAAGGGAACGAGTATGGAATAAGGGTCCAGCTCGAAGCCGAGCAAAGGCAGCAGACCCAACTGCCAGGTCACCGCTACCAGCGATGTCGCCACCACCAGCAGCGTGCTACGGATGCAGCGGGTATACCAGAACACCGCTGCGCCTGCGATAACGATGGTCAACACGAAAAACATCAGCACCTGGCGGATGCCGTCGATCAAATCGCCCACCACTTTCGCAAAACCGGTGATGTGCAACTCAACACCTTGGGCGCGATACTTTTCACGCAGTCCTTCGAGCTGATCAGAAAGCTGGCGGTAGTCCAGCGCCTTGCCGGTAGCAGGATTGGTATCCAACAACGGTACGAAGATAATGCTTGATTTGTAGTCCGAGGCCACCAGTTGCTCGGCATCTCCGGAACGCTCAACGTTCGTGCGCGTCTGTGCAATGCTTTCGGCCGATTGGTCATAGTTATCCGGGATCACCGGGCCGCCATCGAGGCCGTCTTCGGTCACCCCCAGCCAACGGGTGTTCGCCGTCCATAGCGACTTCATGAAGGGGCGATCAACACCGGGAGTCAGAAACACTTCATCATTGAGCGCTTTGAGCGTTTCCAGGTACGCCGAGCTGAAGATAGTCCCGTCTTTGGCTTCCACTGCGATACGCACAGCATTGCCGAAGCCTTTCATGTCGCCTTTATGTTTGAGGTACTCGGCGATGTAGGGGTGGTTGGTCGGGATCATTTTTTCGAAGTCGGCATTGAGCTGCAACTTCGTTGCTTCGAAAGCCAGTACCAGCGTCACTAGCAGACAGACGGCCAATACCATGATGCGATTATTGAAGAACAAACGTTCCAGCCAGGACCCGGATTTTTTATCGAAATCGCCCAGGCTGCAGACGGGAGGCTGAATGTGAGATGGGGTATCTGGTTTCATTTCGTACTCCCGATGACGCTGGCAAGACTGATTCGGGTGACGCCACGCATTCCGACCACAACCAGGCTTCCATCAGCCGATTGAGTGACGCCCGCCAACGGCGGGAGTTGCTTGAGCGGTGACAGTTGAAAACTGTTGCCCTTGTCCTGGCTGATCAGCAGTTGCCCCGATTGATTGACCAGTACGAGACTTCCATCCTTGAGCCGCACACTGCCGGTAATAGAAGCACCGGAGGGGATATCGATCTTTGTCCACTGCGCACCCCGGTCGTCGGTACGGTACGCGCTGCCGCGCAGGCCGCTGATGATCAGCTTGTCAGAGGATTCGACGAGCAGGTTGAAATAACTGCCTTGATACGGGGTCTCGACCGGCACGAAATGGCCACCGTCGTCGTCGGAGTGAAAGACGCTGCCTTGCTCGCCGACGAGATAAAGGTTCGGACCGCTGCCGCGGATGGCATAGAGGTGCAAGCCCATCGCATTGTCGACATGGGACTGCCAGGGCCGCCAGGTCTTGCCGCCATCGTCGGTCCGTAGAATGAGGTTGTACGCGCCGATGATGTAGCCGGTGCGCTCGTTGCTGAAGTACACATCGAGGAACGGTTTGTCCGGTCCGTCCTTGACCATCAGTTGCGCAGCTTTGGCCTCGCGCTCCAGTTCGTCAGGATCACCTTCCTTGCTTTGCTGGCGCGCCTCGGACGCCCGCACCAGCAGTTGGGCCAGTGATACACCGTCCAGTTGCCTGGACCAGGTTTCTCCGCCGTCCTGGCTGTGCAACAGCACGCCGCCGTGGCCCACGATCCAGCCTTCTTTGTCGCTCACGAACTGAACCGCTGTCAGCGTCACGCTCACGGGCACGTTCGCTTGACGCCAAGTCGCGCCGTTATCATCCGAGAGCACCACGATGCCTCGCTCGCCGACCGCCACCAAACGTTTGGGCGTTGCAGTGATCGCTACCAGTACCGCGTTCTGAGCATGAGGCGAAACCTGGGAAGGTCGCTCCAGGACGCCAGGCACCGTGGCCTGAGCAAACAAAGCACAGCCCCATAAACACGCGGCTGTGATGACACCACAGACCATTCGATTCGCACGCATAGACCTTCTCCAGCTTTTTATAATTTTTATCTGACGTTGCTCCCCACGCTGAAACTCGACCAAGTCAGATAGGGCGTCGGCCTGAAACCCGCCGTGGCAGTAGCGCAATCATCAGCCGTTGCATCTCGCACGTCCGGACGAAAAGAGCTCATTCACAAAAAAACAACGACCGAGAGTCCCTTGACGGCTCTCGGCCATTGCGCGCCTTAACGGACACCCTCCCCCGACATGGCTTCGGGGGTGAAGTCTGCCGTCTTGACGTCGTTCAACATCTTGAAGTGGTAGGTGTAGGAAGGATCGCTCCAGTTCGTCGCCCCGACACCGCTCCAGCCACCCGTCTGCAAGTTATGGGTAGACCACTGGATGTTCGGGAACACGAACGGGCCGTCCATCATCAGGAAAGGCAACGCGATCTGGGTGCGCCACAGTTGCCCTTGACCATCCCAACCATCGGCCAGGACCGCCCCCCAGGTGTCTTCGTCCAGGTAGTAGCGACGTTTGGGCACCACGTGGCGTTTGCCGGCAGCGAGGTTCGCTTCCACAACCCACACGCGATGAAGCTCCCAGCGGGTTGAATCGGGGTTGACGTGATGAGGCATCAACTGCTTTTCGATTGACACATCTTTTTGCAGAAATTTGTTGTTGTTATAGGGAATGTACAACTCCTTCTTCCCAACCAGTTTCCAGTCATAGCGGTCCAGGTCGCCCAGGAAAATGTAGGATTCGTCGTAGTATTCCATGCCCGAGTTGACGTCCGACGGCGTGTCATAGCCGAGAGTGGGCGCCTTGCGCACCCGGCGCTGACCCGGCAGGTATTGCCACGCCTGACGCGGTTTATTGACCGAGTCGATGAGCACGAATTGCTCGCCATTCTTGATGGGGGGATCGGTCATCCAGACGCGCAGCAATTCGGTCTGCCCCTTGAATGTCTCCAGCGAGCCGTCCTTTTTGTAGTACGGGTACATGGCTTTGTTGTAGCCGCGCACTGACAACACCAACTTGCCGTCAGGCGTGCCGACGTAGTTGTTGAAGGCGTAAGAGGTCGCCTCGCCGACCCACGTCAGCTTGTGGTTCCACATGGCCTCGGCGCCGTTCTTCGGAATCGGGAATGGAACACCGCCATAGGCGCCATCGACCCAGATGCCGTCCTTTAGGTGGGCACGGGTGGCGTTGGCGAACGTGTTGTCATACACCCACTGCGGCGCAGCGGCCGTACGGTGAGTCGGGTAGACGTCCAGACGATAAGTATCCGGGTACTTTTTCAGCATGGCCTTGATGCCGTCGCTGAGCTTGTCGCCGTAGGTGTCCATATTCTTCGCGGTGATGCTGTACAACGGCTTTTCACTGGCGAACGGGTCAGGTCGCGCGTCGCCATTCTTGTAACCTGCTGGCACTGTGGTGTATCCGCCGGTCCAGGCCGGGATGGTGCCATCCTTGTTACCGGCCTTTTCCGCGCCCATCGGCGTCAATGTGCTTTTCAGTGCGGCCGCTTCATCTGCAGAAACGGCGGCCAGAACGTGGGGCGCCGAGAACACGACGCTCCACATCGCGAGGCATAACAACGTGTGTTTCGCTTGCATTTCGAAATCTCCTGCTGAACTTGTTTTTATAGCTAGAGCGAACGCTGGACTGAAAACGCGATGAAGTCGCGGTCCTTGAGGGACTGACCGTACGAATAGGCCTGAACGGGCGAGTTGGCCGGTTCGACACTGGTTCCCTCGCCACCGAAGAAGCCGGTGTACATCAGGCTGAATTTCCAGGTTTTCAGGTAGTCGGCCTTGACGCCGAAGCTGTAATCACCACCGTGGTTGACGCTGAAGCCCGGGTTGATCACTGAGGACTTACCGAACAGGCCATAACCCACACCGATCGGTACGGTAATATCGACACCATCGAGGACCTGGTAATAGGCCGGTTCGAAGATCATCCGGATCGCACCGGCATCGCGCGTTGAGTTGGGGTCCAGCGCATCGGCATTCTTGGTCACGCTCAGACGGCGGTTCCATGCGACTTCACCGATAAAGCTGCCACCTTCCCAGAGCGGGCCCGCATCGAGCAGACCGATCCAGGACACCTGACCATGAGCCGTACGGCCAACCGGGTACAGCGGGTGGTGGCCGTTGTTGGCTTCCTGGCCGGGGAACACGGTCACCGCACCTGCGGCAGGCACCAGCGGCATATTGTCCCGCACCGAGAACTCACCGGCGACGTTGGTATCACCTACGGTGGTACTGAAGCTCGCCCCCACCGCCCTGATGTCTTCGGGATACACCAACTCGTACGTCGTCGGCGCGAATGACGGGCTCAGGTTGCTATGAACCACCGGGCTCTTGGCGTTGTACTGGATGGCGTAGAGGCCAAATTCGGCATCGATGTTTTCTGGCCGCCAGCGCAGCTGCAGACCACCCTGCCCCGAGTCCTTCGCGTCTTTGTCCTTGCCGCGAATGAAACGACTCCCTGGCCCGGCCAAAATGCTGTCGCCGCCGTCGTCAAGTAGATCCACGGTGGAAAAATAGCTGCCCGCCGCCGGCAGCCGATCTTTCTCCCAGTGCAACTGGTAGTAGGCGCCGAGCGCCAGGTTGTCGCGCAGCTGGATTTGACCGGAAATCTGAGGGACCGGACGCACCAGCTCTTTGAATTGCGTACCGGGGACGGAAAGCAGCTTGACGATATCGGCCGGAGCCTGCCCGCCCGCAATACCGTTCGCACCGTAAAAGAGGCTTTCGCCGTACAGGACAGTGTGTTGACCAACACGGATGGTCGCAGGCATCTCGCCGATGTCGGTTTTGCCGAAGACGAACGCGTCCAGCAGTTCAGCCTTACGACCGTGCAGTTTCTGGGTTTCAGAGGTGAAATGATCGTAGGATGCCGAGGTGGAGTTGTTGGTGAACGGAGAGTCGTTGTCATTGCTTTGGTTGTAGACAGAGTCATACCAACCTGCGCCGCTGACGCGCATCCCAACGTTGTTCCGCGTCACGTCGAGCTCGGAAAGAATGTCGACGCGGTTGGAAATAAGGCCTTTGTCGAAGTTCCTATCCCCATCATCCTGGTTGGCGTCGCCGGTCAGTTTCGAGGACTGATCCTTGACGCGCCACGCGGCGCTGTATTTGAGCGTGTTGTCCCACCGAACCTTCAGGTCTTCGACCCCGGTGTTGAACTCAAACGCCCGCGCCATGGGTGTGCCGAACGTGGCTATGGCTGTGATGACGGCATAGGCCACCGCCCTGTATTGTTGGACGGGTTCTTGTTGTGCCGTGCACTCGATGGCATTAACAGTCATTGTTATTGTTCTATTCGTCATGTTCTTCACCAACTTAGTTTTTATAAGTGCTTTGGATCAGGAAGAAACTGTCTGTTTTTTTTAATCGGTATCGCTCAGCTTTCCGCAAAGCTGTTTTAAATGGTTACCCGTCACCAGGCCGTGGTTCCGCCGTCGATCTTGATATCAGCGCCGGTAATGAACGAACTCTCATCCGAGGCGAGAAACAAGGCAGTGGCGGCGACTTCTTCGGGCTTACCGATACGACCGAGCATGATCTTGCCGATCATCACATCGACCCACTCAGGGTCCTGCAGAAGCGGAAGTGTTTGCTTGGTCTCGATCAGCCCTGGAGAAATACTGTTGGCGCGCAGGCCGTGAACACGGCCTTCCATGGCCAACTGTCGGGTCATGGCCAGAATCGCGCCCTTGGCAGCGGAATGGGCGATACCGGGTAGCATCTTGTAGGTCGACCAAGCGGAAACAGACGCCGTATTGATGATCGAAGCACCCGGCCGTTTGATCAGTTCCGGCCAGGCAGCGCGCACCAGATGAAAGACCAGGTTCAACTCCTGATCGATGGTCTTGTGCCAGTCGTCATCGGAAATCTGGTCGACCCAACCGAAGTAAGCCATCGCGGCGTTGTTGAACAACACATCCACCTGGCCGAAGCTCGACACCGCCAGATCGACTAGCGCCTTGCACTGCGCAGTATTCGTCAGGTCGCAATGACTCAAAGAGACCATCTCACCTCCGGCGGCCTTGACTTCTGCTACTGTGGATTCAGCTGATTCGGGATGGATGTCACAGCCCACGACCTTGGCGCCCTGACGGGCGAACATTAATGCGGCGGCGCGGCCCATCGACCCACCCGTGCCGGTGATGATGCAGACTTTGCCTTCAAGACGATCACTCATGACTTACTCCTTTACTGGACAGTCAATCGTTGTTCCGTGGCCTGCGGCTGTTCTCAATCACACAACCACCGCAGGCTGAACGGAAACAAAGGGCGTCCGACTCACCCACTTAAAGTGTGCAAGTGGATCTAAACGCGGGGCGCGGTTTACGCTTTACAAGCGCGCATTTAAACGGCGGTATTAAGCGACACTTTGTGCGCGAATTTTACCCAGTGTGGTGTTGACCGCTTCGCAATACGAGTTTTCCATGCCATCGGCGAATACTTTCTCTTCAGCACTTCCTGCTTTGACGCCTTCCAGAGAGAAAGTAAAGATGAAGCGCAAATACAGCGTGCCGTTTTCTTCTTCAATAATGTTTTTAATGATGCCCCGTGCCCCGCCAGACAGACGGACAAACTCGACACGTTCCTGGGGAAATAACGTAATCAGCTCTTGCAGCGTTTCGCCGTGCAGACGAACTTCACGAATGAAAGGACTGCCCCCCTCCGCTTCCTCCACCAACGTACAGCTTTCCATCGGTTTAACGTAACCGATCGGGTTCCTCGCTTTTTGTACCAAGCCATCCCAGACCTGCGCGCGTGTCAATTTGACTTCACCCGCTGGATTCACTTCCAGTCGTTTACTGACATTAATCATGTTGCTCACCTTTTTGTTATCGAAGTTCGCAATCACTGGAGGAGCGTGACTGCCTGCTGCTTTACCGGGCCGATGGGGATCGGACAGTGGTATTCAAATAGCGAGATAACCGCCGTCTACCGACAGGGACGTTCCGGTCACAAAACTGGAAGCATCTGAGAGCAACCAGCGTGCGGCGGCCGCCACTTCTTCCGGTTTGCCAAATCGACCGATGGGGTGACGTTCACGCAGTGCCTGAAATTGATTGGCGAAGTTGTCTTCCTGGCTTAGACGAAGAATCATCGGCGTCTCGATAATGCCCGGCAAGATGGCGTTGACGCGGATATTGTGCGGGCCGTAGTCGACTGCGGCCGCTTTAGTGAGGCCGAGCACGCCATGCTTGGCAGCGATATAGTCGGAGGCAGCCGCAATGGCTACGGCACCCAACGCGGATGCCGTATTGACGATGGAGCCACCGCCCGTCTCCAGCATCGCGCGGATCTGATGCTTCATGCAGAAAAATACGCCAGTGAGATCGACTTTAATGATTCGGTCCCAGGCTTCAGCGGAGATTTCGTGGAGGGGTAAATGACTTTGCTCGATGCCGGCGTTGTTGAAGGCGCCATGCAGTGCGCCGAATGCGCTGACCACTTCGGCGACGGCGGAGGCAACAGCGGCCTCATCGGTTACGTCGCAGGGAATGGCGTGGATTGCGCCGCCACTGGCCAACACGTTCTCGACCAAGTCTTCGAGGCCTGCAATGTCGCGATCCATAACGATGACTCTTGCGCCGGCGGTTGCGAATGCACTGACCGAGGCTCGGCCAATGCCGCCGGAGGCACCGGTGACAATTATATTACGCTGCGTCAATTCGCTCATGACATGTTTCCACTGGCCACATTTTTGTTATTCATCTCGTTATGAACCAAGGCTAATGCACTGCATTAGTTTGCTGATTCACAACCATGACTGCCATTTTTCACGTTCACTTCGCGGTAGTAAGCCAAGTGACATCTGAACTTTAAGCAGCGGTCAGTTTGATGACTAGCCAAAGAATTCGCTAAAGACTGTTGCGCCTATGCACCAATAATCTGTGTATGATTTGCATGGCCGATCCTGGGCAGACTACGGGCGCCTATAATAAAAAGGGCTTTCAATGAATGATTTGAACGATCTCTATTACTTCGTACTGGTGGTCAAGCACGGGGGGTTTTCGCCGGCGTCACGGGCAAGCGGTATCGAAAAGACCCTGCTCAGCCGTCACATCGCACTGCTGGAAAAACACATCGGTGCGCGCCTGTTACACCGTACGACTCGACAGGTCTCTTTAACCGAAGCCGGCCAGCACTTTTACAACCTGAGCCAAGCGGTCGTGGACGGTGCGCAAACGGCTTTCGAAAGCGTTGAACACCTGCGTCGTGAACCGGTCGGGCTAGTGCGTTTGAGCTGCCCCCAATTGATGGCCCGCGCCTACCTGTCGCCGTTGCTGCCCAGTTACATGCTGGCGTATCCCAAAGTGCGGCTGGAGGTCACGGCGGTAGATCGAGAGGTTGATCTGTACGAAGAACGCATCGATATCGCATTGCGGGCGTTGACGCATATCGAAGACACCGGGGGGCTGGTGGCGAAGACGCTTGGCACCGCCAGGCGAATTCTCGTGGGGAGCCCTGCGTTGCTGGATCGAACGGGACGACCTGCGTCGATAAAAGCGCTGTCCAGCCTGCCGACCCTGTGTCTGCCTGCTGACATGCATGACGGATCGGGGCGCTGGTTGCTTCATGACCCAGAGCACCATGAAATTCTGCTGGCGCATACACCCTGCCTCATCTCGGATGATCTGAGCATGCAGCTGGACGCTGCCGTGAACGGACTGGGCATTGCCATGCTGCCTGAGCCGATTGTCGTTGAGGCTGTTCGATCCGGCACGCTGGAAGCCGTGATGCCTGCCTGGGCCGGGCCGTCACACCTCATTCATCTGGTTTACCCCAAACCCAAAGGCATGCTGCCTTCGGTCCGCAGTGTGATTGATTACCTCGGCCTGCATCTGCCGGAAGTCATCAAGGCTGGGACCTTGATGAAGGACACGGCCGCGTAATCACTGCCACTCTGCTTGCTGACGCTTGAGTACACCGCTCACCATCTCTCGCAACCATTTGTTCAACGGATCGCGATGAAATCGGTCGTGCCAGTACAGGTCAATGTCGAAAGACGGAATGTGCAGCGGCACGGGCTTGATCACTAGCGGATAAAACTGCGCCAAGGTTCTCCCCAACGCGACGGGCAAGGTCCACACCATGTCACTCTGTAGCACGAGATGAGCACTGGACAGGTGATGGGGCACCCGCATCCGGATACATCCCCTGCCCCCGGCGTCGACCAGCGCACGCTCGACTGCCTGATTACTGATCCCCACCGTTTCCACCACCACGTGATCGCAGGCAAGGTATCGCGAGAGGGTCAGCTCCTGATCCGCCAGGCGGTGTTCGCGGCGTATGGCGCAGACGTAATGTTGAGAGAACACTGGCAGGCGATGGATATCGGTCTGCAGGGAAGGCAAGTACCCCAACGCCAGGTCCACTCTGCCTGTCGCCAGACCTGTCAGGGTTTCGTCCATTGCACCGCCGACGGTATTGAGCCTTGCCAACGGGGCATGAAGGGCCAACTGCCTGAGGATGGGCGGCAGACACACCACCTCGCCCACGTCGAGCATTCGGAAGGTAAAGGTTTCGCGGCACCGTGCAGGGTCGAAATCGACCCTTTGACGTTCCGCCGCACGGATAAGATTGAGGGACTCGAGCAAAGGCCCTGCGATCTGCACGCAGAAGGGGGTCGGCTCCATCCGCCGACCCACCAAGGTGAAGAGACGATCCCCATAGCTCTGGCGCAGGCGTTTAAGACTGCCGCTGACCGCCGATTGAGTGACCCCTAGATTCTGCGCCGCAATTGACGTCGAATGGTCGCGCCACAGGGCCTCGAAAGTGTAAAGCAAATTCAGGTCTTTCATCACAACGCCTTGATTAGCGTATTAGACCAAAAGGCGTCTGAGGGGCCAGCGCCACCGCCCCGGACACAAAGGCACGTGACACCAAAACAATCATGCCGCGATGAGGTGGGGCTCTGGCGCATCAGCGAAAACGGGGCCGAGATTGATGTTGATTCGATAATCTTCAATGAGACGTTGATCGTTGAAGCGCAGCACAACGCAGCACGGTACACCCACCACGACCCCGTCGTGGCGCTTATAGAAGCTGTCGAATTCGATGATGGTGACGTTCCCGTTGATCCACTCGCCCGTCACTTCATGGCGGAGCGAATGAATCTGAGAATAAAACCCCATTACCCCGGCACGGATGATGTCCTTGCCCTTCATACTGGGGGAGTTGCCGAAACGAAAAACCGCATCATCCGCCAAAAAATTCAAAAAGCCGTCGAGGTCCTGACCATCGATGCAGTCGAACATCTGTTTCATTGAATAGCTCATGAGGGCGTTCTCATTGTTGTTGTTTTCTGGACTTGACTCTATTTTCAGCCCCGTGATCTGGCAATACGGCAAAATCACCAAAGCATGTTGCACTCACGCAACAATCCTTTGAAGGCGGCGCATTAGTCGTCCGCGACCACCGTCTTGGTTTCCAAAAAGGCTTCAAGACCGAACACCCCGAACTCACGACCGAGCCCGGATTGCTTTCTGCCGCCAAAGGGTGCCATCAGTTCGGTCGCGCAACGGTTGATCAGCACTGTTCCTACTGCCAGCCGTGAAGCAACGCGCCGGGCCAAATCGGTGTCACTGGAAAAGATATAAGCCTGAAGGCCGTAATCGCTTCGATTGGCCATGGCGATGGCCTGTTCGAGCGAATCGTACGCCATGATGGAAAGCACCGGGCCGAAGATCTCTTCGTTGGCGATTGTCATGTCCTCGCTAACGTTGGCGAAAACAGTGGGTTTGACGAAGTACCCCTTTTCCAACGTTTGCGGTCGACCCGTGCCACCTGAAACGAGTGTCGCCCCCTCCTCCAGCCCCCGACGAATGTAGGTCTGCACCCTTTCGTACTGCCTTTGATTCACGGCTGGCCCGATGACGGTTTGCGGGTCGTACGGATCACCGACGCGCAGTGTTTCGACGTGCGCCTGCACCGCCCGGATGACCTCATCGAGACGCGCTCGCGGTACAAGTAGCCGCGAACCTGCGACACAAGCCTGTCCGTTATTCATGAACGCAGCGTTGATTGCCAGCGGAACGGCAGTTGCCAGATCGACGTCATCCAGAAACAGCGTCGCGGACTTCCCGCTCAGTGCCAGACTGACCCGTTTCATCGTTTCAATACCCGCGCGCGCTATCTGTTTACCCGTCTGGGTCGAGCCGGTGAACGAGATCTTGGCAACATCGGGATTGCGCGTTAGCTCGTCGCCCACGTCGTGCCCCCTCCCCAGCAGAATATTGAATACCCCTTCCGGCAGCCCGGCGCCGTGAAGGGCGGTGGCGAGCACGTAAGTCTGAATCGGGCTAAGTTCACTCGGTTTGATGACCGACGCGCAGCCCGCGGCGATGGCGGAACTCAGCTTGCTGCAGACCGTCCCGACCACACTGTTCCAAGGGGCGATTAACGCCGCCACGCCCACAGGCTCCATGATGACCGACGCACCACCGATTTCTCTGACCAGGTCATAACCCTCGAGCACCTGCGCCATGTTCTTGAAGCACTGAGCCGCGTACTGACTGACCCATTGAGTACGGGCGAACACACCGCCGTACTCTTCGATGGCCGACTCACGAAGGCGATCTGAATGTGAAAGAACGGCTTGTTGTAATGCCATCAACATATCGATACGTTCAGCTTTGCTTGATACGGCCAGCCATCGCTGAGCACGCTTTGCCGCCTCAATGGCCAGGACGGCGTCTGCACGGTTGGCCAGGGTGAGCTGTCCTATCTCCTGCTCAGAAGTTGGGTTGATCACGGGCAGTGTTTCGGTGCCCTGAACGTCGACGAATGTCCCATCGATATAGGCCTGATTCACATTCCACATGGCACTTGTCTCTTGTGAGGAGCTTGAGTAGCCGAATCTAACAGTTGAAGAGAATCGAAATAACGGGTTCAAATACGGATGAATTATCAGGAAAACCGGGACAATGTATAAGCAGGGTCTAGTCGAACTCGAAGTCGTACTCGCAGTGGCCGACAAGCAGAACTTTCGGGCCGCGGCCGTCGAACTGAACATGTCTACCACGGGGGTGAGCAATGCCCTTCGTGGTCTGGAAGCACGACTCGGCGAACGTCTTTTTCACCGCACCACGCGCAGCGTTTCGTTGACTGAGGCTGGGCGGCGATTTGTAGAACAGATACGGCCAGCCGTGGCGAACATCAATGCGGCCATGATGATGCTTCAGGAACGCAAGCCGGTACCGACCGGGACCTTGCGAATAAACAGCTCTCTCGGCGCCGCGCTGATGGTGTTCCACCCCCTCATGCGCCAGTTTCTGGCGCGCTATCCTGGCATGACGCTTGAGATATCAACGCAGGAAAAACTGGTGGACATCGTCGCAGACGGCTTCGACGCAGGGGTGCGTCTGAGCTCTCGAGTTCCGGGAGATATGATTCGCGTCCCGATCACTGACAGCATTGCGATCGCGGTGGTGGCGTCCCCTGAGTACTTCTCTACCTACCCCAAACCCCATCGGCTTGAGGATCTCAAAGCGTTGCCCTGCATTCGCGCGCGGTATCCCAGCGGGATCGCCTCGCCATGGGAGTTCTGGGCAGATGACAAGGCAGTCATGATCGATGTGCAAGGCCCGCTCATTCTGGACGCGCCGCTGATGATGCTCGAAGCAGCGAGGAGTGGGCTTGGGCTGGCGCAAGTACCGCGGTGGTATGTGGAGGGCGATATCCGGGAGGGTCGCCTGATCGAAGTGTTGCAATCATGGGCCAAACCACTGCCGGGGTTGTCGCTTTATTACGCAGGCCATCGACATATCCCGGTTGGCCTGCGGGCATTGATCGATCTTATCCAGGAACAGCGGCGCGTCAGTTTATGAAAAGCGGCATTGACAGCGGGCGTTTGGGAGAGGGGCCACAAAAACGAATTCGCAGATCAGGGCAATGCCTGGCAAACGCCAGGCATTGGGGCCGGAGGGCATTAGAATGGGCGGTAAGGCAGGAATTTACCGTCCAGCGTGATCACCGCGCGGGAGCCGCCTTCCGGGTCTTCGACTTTCTTGATGTCCATCTTGAAGTTGATGGCGCTGATGATGCCGTCGCCGAACTGCTCGTGGACCAACGCCTTCAACGTGGTGCCGTAGACCTGAATCATTTCGTAGAAACGGTAGACGGTCGGGTCAGTCGGCACGCCGCTTGGCAGGCTGCCACGCAGAGGAATCGCTTGCAGTTGACGCACCTCATCAGCGCCGAGTTCAA
>NZ_FOEO01000077.1 GCF_900110765.1 Pseudomonas sp. NFACC02 | reverse complement strand
CGGTTCAAATCCGGCTCCCGCAACCAAACATCAAAAAAGGCTACTCGAACGAGTGGCCTTTTTTGTGCGCGCGGGTTTTTCCGACCGCACCTCCACGCTTCATACCACTGAAACATTCCCCGCTCACGATGGCGACCTGCCAGTTGTTGCCTGCCGGGATAAAAGCCTTGTCCGGCGGTCACTTGAGCGTACCGACATGACGAATGTGGTTATTTTGTCGCTCCCAAGCATTAAAGGTTGACACTTCGTCGTTCGACTGTAGAATGCCGCCTCACAGACGCGGGATGGAGCAGTCTGGTAGCTCGTCGGGCTCATAACCCGAAGGTCGTCGGTTCAAATCCGGCTCCCGCAACCAAACGTCTAAAAAGGCTACTCGAAAGAGTGGCCTTTTTTTTGCCTGGATGAAACACGCCCGAACAGCATGACCAAACGCTTGTCACACTGGGTTGTCGATAGGGTTTGTTTTGGGCGGCTTGTTACCATATGTTGCCGGGCGCGACAGTTTTTGCGCTCCCGGCCGATACGCTTGCCAGCAACTGAACCTAGACTGAACGGTCACCAAGACGTATCCGCTGTATTCGCCCGTTAGACGTTGAAGCGCTAACATCCTGAATTATTTTTTGCGTAGGGATTGGTAACTTGTCTGTATACCCCCATCCTGTCGCGCACGATCCAAGGAGTGATTGATGCGCGCTAACCCATCCGACACAAACGAAGCAGTTCCGGAGAATACTCCGATCCCCCCTGCCCGACTGCGCGTGCGCGATCTGGTGAGCAAGTATCGTCAGCCTATCGGGCTGGCCGTCACCATCCTCTTGTTCGCCCTGGCGCTGATTGCCTGTCGGCACATGCTGTCCGAACTCGACATTTATGCCCTGCAGGACTCCCTGCTCAGCGTCCCCTTGCCGTCGCTGGGCGGCGCGGTTCTGGCGACGGCCATCGGTTTCACCATCCTGCTGGGTTATGAGTGGTCCGCCAGCCGCTATGCAAACGTCAATCTGCCCGCCAGGTCATTGGTCATGGGCGGCTTTTGTGCATTTGCCATCGGTAATGCCGTAGGCCTGTCAATGTTGTCCGGCGGGTCTGTGCGTTACCGCCTGTATTCCAGACTGGGACTGGGCGCGGGCGAAGTGGCCCACATGACGCTGTTCGCCAGCCTTTCGCTGGGTTGTGCGCTTCCGCCATTGGCCGCGCTGGCAACCTTGAGCGACCTGCCTGCTGCGTCGCTGGCGTTGCATGTGTCGGTGCCGGTTCTGGCAACGATCGCGGTTGCGGTGTTGGCGATCAGTCTGCTTCTGGGCGTCGCGGTTTATCGTCGTCGCCTCCCGGAACAGACCATCCCGCACAATCTGCTGGTGCGCGCCGGCCGCCGGACATTGCGTCTGCCGGGCTTGCGCCTGACCTTGATGCAACTGGTGATTACCGCGCTGGACGTAGCAGCAGCCGCCGCCGTTCTTTATTTGCTCCTCCCATCTGCTCCACCGTTTGGCGCGTTCCTGCTGGTGTACCTGTTGGCGCTCGCGGCGGGCGTGCTGAGCCATGTCCCGGGCGGCGTTGGCGTGTTCGAAGCCATCCTGCTGGCCGCCTTTGCCGATGAACTCGGTGCCGCGCCACTCGCGGCAGCCCTGCTGCTGTACCGCCTGATCTACGTCGTTCTGCCGCTGCTGATTGCATGTCTGGTGCTGCTGTACAGCGAAGCCAAACGCCTTCTGTTTGCCCGTCAGGCCATGCGCGTGGCCTCAGGATTGGGCGCCCCCATTCTGGCGTTGCTGGTGTTTCTTTCCGGTGTGGTTCTGCTGTTTTCCGGTGCGACGCCTGAGATCGATACGCGCCTGGAAAGCCTCGGCTTTTTGATCCCCCATCGCCTGATCGATGCTTCGCATTTCGGCGCCAGCCTGATCGGCGTGCTGTGTCTGTTGCTCGCTCAGGGCCTGCGTCGTCGCCTTTCTGCCGCCTGGATGCTCACCACGATTCTGTTGTTCGTCGGTTCCATCCTGTCGATCCTCAAAGGCTTCGACTGGGAAGAAGCCAGTCTGCTGTTGTTGACTGCCTGCCTGCTGGCAATCTTCCGTCGTTCGTTCTACCGTCCGAGCCGATTGCTTGAGCTGCCATTCTCGCCGCTGTACCTGGTGGCCAGTGTCTGCGTGCTGGGCGCCTCGGTCTGGTTGTTGCTGTTCGCCTATCAGGACGTTCCCTACAGCCATCAGTTGTGGTGGCAGTTCACCCTTGATGCCGATGCGCCGCGCGGCCTGCGCTCGGCACTGGGCAGCGCGGTGCTGCTGGTCATCGTTTCGCTGACCTGGCTGCTGCGCACTGCACGTCCGCAAATCGACTTGCCGGACGAAGCGCAGTTGGCGAAGGCCGCCGAGATCATCAAGGCCTCCAACCAGCCTGACGGTGGTCTGGTGCTGACCGGCGATAAAGCGGTCCTGCTGCACCCCGATGGCAATGCCTTTCTGATGTATGCCCATCGCGGCCGCAGTCTCGTCGCGCTTTACGATCCCATCGGCCCGGTTCAGCAGCGCGCCGAACTGATCTGGCAGTTCCGTGACCTGTGCGATGTGCACCACGCCCGCCCCGTGTTCTATCAGGTTCGCGCGGAGAACCTGCCCTTCTACATGGACATCGGCCTGACGGCGATCAAGCTGGGCGAAGAGGCGCGCGTCGACCTGCACAAGTTCGACATTGACGCCAAAGGCAAGGAAATGAAGGATCTGCGCTACACCTGGAACCGAGGCGGTCGCGACGGTCTGTCACTGGAAATCTATGAAGTCGGCCAGGCACCGATGGATGAACTCAAGGTGATTTCCGATGCCTGGCTGACCGGTAAGAACGTGCGCGAGAAAGGCTTCTCCCTTGGCCGTTTCAGCCTGGATTACCTCAAGCATTTCCGCATCGCCATCGTCCATTTCGAAGGCAAGCCCGTCGCGTTTTCCAACCTGCTGGAAACCTCTCGTCACGACCTCGCCAGCCTCGATCTGATGCGCTCGCATCCAGACGCGCCGAAGCTGACCATGGAGTTCATGATGGTCGGACTGATTTTGCATTACAAAAAGGAAGGTTACGCCCGCTTCAGCCTGGGCATGGTGCCGTTGTCGGGCCTTCAGCCACGGCGTGGCGCCCCATTGACCCAGCGCCTGGGTTCGATGGTGTTCAGCCGTGGCGAGCAGCTCTACAACTTCCAGGGCCTGCGCCGCTTCAAAGACAAATTCCAGCCTGACTGGGAACCTCGTTATATGGCTGTGCCCGCAGGACTCGATCCGCTCGTGGCACTGGCAGATACCGCCGCCCTGATCGCGGGCGGCCTGACTGGATTGGTGAAACGCTGATGATTCAACGCTACTGGCGCTTTTTGCTCGCAGCCCTGGTAATTCTGGTGGTGGCATTAGGGTTCTGGCTGTGGAACCGCCCTGCCGCACAACCGACACTGGAACACATGACACTGGAAGATGGTTCGGCGCTGATCCGCGCCACCCCGTCGACCAAGGTCAAGACACGGGTCGCACTGGCCGTAACGACAGACGATGCGATGACCGAAAAGCAGGTCCTGGCGCTGAGCTACGACGCCTCGGCTCAAGTCATTCAGGTCGTCCTGCCGAAGAGTGACTGCGAACTGCAAGAGAAAACGTTCAGCGCCGCGCTGCAGAAGCTCGATGGCACTCCGGACGTGGTGGCCGGCATCAGCGCTGGCGGCTCGGTGGCGTGGAACTGGCTGGCGAATCAGAACAGTGACAAAGCCCAGGCCATCTCGGTGAACTTTGTCCTCAATCAGCCTGATTGCAAGGTCCCTCCGCCGAAAGCGGCCGCCCATGGCAAATGGACGGTGGCCTGGAATGACGGCCCGGACGACGACACCGCGGTCTTCGTGCGTGATACGCCAAACGCCGAAACAAAAATCAGCGACTACGACATCAAGTACCCGCAGATTCTGAACACCGAAGTCCGTCATTTGCTGATCCCCGATGACTCCAGCGGCGGCCTGAACATCCCTGTGGTAGAAGTGCCGTCGAGCCAGCCATCGGACACTGTCACCCTGTTCCTCTCCGGAGACGGCGGCTGGCGCGACCTGGACAAAGACGTCGCAGGCGACATGGCGAAGTCCGGCGGCTATCCGGTGGTCGGTATCGACACCCTGCGCTACTACTGGGAACACAAGTCACCCGAGCAGACCGCCACTGACCTGAGCGAATTGATGGCCCACTACCGGCAGAAATGGGGTGCGAAGCACTTCGTCCTGGCGGGTTACTCGTTTGGTGCCGACGTTTTGCCGGCCATCTACAACCGCCTGCCGGAAGAAGACAAAGCGCGGGTCGACGGCATCATCCTGCTGGCTTTCGCTCGAAGCGGAAGCTTTGAAATCGCGGTAGAAGGCTGGCTCGGCGCGTCCGGCAAAGAAGCGGCGACCGGCCCGGAAATGGCCAAGCTGCCAGGTGACAAGGTGTTCTGCGTCTACGGCGTTGAAGAGAAGGACGAAAGTGGCTGCACCGAAGCCACCGCCCCAGGCCAGAAACTGCAATTGCCGGGTGGCCATCACTTCGACGAGGACTACCCCGCCCTGGCCAAACGCCTGATCGCCGTCATCGACAAATGGAAAGGGAAGGAAACGCCGGAGTCGACCAGCGCCGAGTAAATCCGGCACAAAAAAATCCCCGCACTCTCACGACTGCGGGGATTTTTTTATGGTTCCAGATACGCCAACCGTAGGTGCTGCCGGAGGTTACGACAGTGGCGAACGCGGTCTGTCAGTTCATGCGTATGTCGCCTGACATAACCGCATCGCGACCACGCTCACACCTACGGCCGGGCACAGCAGCGACTACATCTCCACCTGTGTGCCCAACTCGATCACCCGGTTGTAAGGCAGCTTGAAGAAACGCAGGTTGCCGTTGGCGTTTTTCAACATGAAGGCGAACAGCCCTTCTCGCCAGCGGGCCATGCCTTTCAGTTTGGTGGACACCACGGTTTCGCGGCTGAGGAAGTACGTGGTCCGCATCGGACTGAAGTCCAGATCAGGCAGATGACACAGTTTCAGCGCCGCCGGCACGTCCGGTTCATCGATGAAACCGAAGTGCAGAATGACGCGGAAGAAGCCCTCGCCATACGCCTCGACTTCGAAGCGCTGGGCCGCCGGAACCCGCGGTGCGTCCTCATAGACCACTGTCAGCAGCACCACCTGCTCGTGCAGCACCTGATTGTGCAGCAGGTTATGCAACAGGGCGTGGGGCACCGCATCCGGGCGGGCGGTCAGGAAGACCGCCGTACCCTGAACCCGATGGGGCGGTTGCACGCGAATGCTGCTGATGAAGATCGGCAATGGCAAGCCGCCTTCGTCGATGCGGTCCACCAGCAACTGCTTGCCACGCTTCCAGGTCGTCATCAGAACGAACAGCGCGATACCGGCCAGGAACGGGAATGCCCCGCCCTGCACTACCTTCGGCACGTTGGCGGCAAAGAACATACCGTCGACGAACAGACAGCCCACCAGGATCGGGACAGCGATCAGCGGTGGCCACTTCCACGCCAACAACATCACCGATGCAACGAGGATGGTGGTGCAGAGCATCGTGCCGGTCACCGCGACGCCGTACGCCGAAGCCAGTGCGCCGGAAGACTCAAAGCCCAGCACCAGCAGAATCACACCCACCATCAGCGCCCAGTTCACGGCACCGATGTAGATCTGCCCTTGAGCATCACTTGAGGTGTGCTGGATATACATGCGCGGGATATAACCCAGTTGTATCGCCTGCAGCGTCATCGAGAACGCGCCGGAGATCACCGCTTGCGACGCAATAATGGTCGCCAGCGTGGACAGGCCGATCAGCGGCAGCAATGCCCAGCTCGGCGCCAGCAGGTAGAACGGGTTACGCACGGCTTCCGGGTCCTGGATGACCAGCGCGCCCTGACCGAAATAGTTGAGCACCAGCGCGGGCAGTACCAGACCGAACCAGGCACGTGAAATCGGCTTGCGTCCAAAGTGGCCCATGTCCGCATAAAGAGCTTCGGCACCGGTCAGCGCCAGCACCACAGCGCCCAGCACCGCCACACCGATTCCGGGATGGTCGATGAAGAAGTGCACGGCCCAGACTGGATTGACCGCGTGCAGCACTTCCGGCTGACGCACGATCCCGAATATGCCGAGCGCGCCAAGGGTCACGAACCACAGCACCATGATCGGACCGAACATCACGCCGATCCGCGCGGTGCCATGGCGTTGAATCAGGAACAGCGCCACCAGCACGATCAGGGCGATGGGCACGACCCAATGATCCAGGCCGTCAAATGCCAGTTCCATCCCTTCAATGGCCGAAAGCACCGAAATCGCCGGAGTGATCATGCTGTCGCCGTAGAACAACGCCGCACCGAACAGACCGAAAACGATCATCGTTGCCTGCAGTTTGGGGAATTTGGCCGACGCTCGACGGGCCAGTGCCGTGAGGGCCATGATGCCGCCCTCTCCGTCGTTATCGGCGCGCAGCACCAAAGCCATGTACTTGAATGACACCACCCACACCAACGACCAGAAAATCAGCGACAGGATGCCCAGCACCGCATCGTGCCCGGCCTGTACGCCATACCCCCCGACAAACACTTCCTTGATCGTATACAGCGGGCTGGTGCCGATGTCTCCGTACGCCACCCCTACCGCGCCTACCAGAAGACTCAGTGGTTTCGCCGTTTGATGTCCGGTCTCGACCTGACTCGTTGCGTGACCCATTTACCACTCCTGAAACCATGACTCGAGCACGACGGTGCGGTGCTGTCTGATGGACCTGTCCCACACCGGTAAATTCCGATGAGCCCGGTCGACGCCTGCCGCCGGGCTCAAGGCGCGAAGCATAGCGCAGCACTCGTCGTAATTCTCGGTATAACACTGGTCAATCGTTCGACTGATCGCTAGAATTGCGCACTTTTTGATCAGAGGCGCCCCCAGCGCCCAATCAATGCCTCGGCCAGTCGCCCAGGCATACCTACGCCGAGGTTAGTCAATGTCCACCGTCACCACGTCTGCCGCCCCCAAGGTCGGCTTTGTCAGCCTCGGTTGCCCGAAGGCTCTGGTCGATTCCGAACGCATCCTGACCCAGCTGCGCATGGAAGGCTATCAGGTCGTGCCGACCTACGAAGACGCCGACGTGGTGGTGGTCAACACCTGCGGTTTCATCGACAGCGCCAAGGCCGAATCCCTGGACACCATCGGTGAAGCCATTGCCGAAAACGGCAAAGTGATCGTGACCGGGTGCATGGGCGTGGACGAAAGCGTCATCCGCAACGTCCACCCAAGCGTGCTGGCCGTGACCGGTCCGCAGCAGTACGAGCAAGTGGTGAACGCGGTCCACGACGCCGCGCCGCCGAAACTCGATCACAACCCGCTGATCGATCTGGTGCCGCCGCAAGGCATCAAGCTGACTCCGCGTCACTATGCGTACCTGAAGATTTCCGAAGGCTGCAACCACAGCTGCAGCTTCTGCATCATCCCGTCCATGCGCGGCAAGCTGGTCAGCCGTCCGGTCGGTGACGTGCTCGACGAAGCCCAGCGCCTGGTCAAGGCCGGTGTCAAGGAGCTGCTGGTGATCTCCCAGGACACCAGCGCCTACGGCGTCGACGTCAAATACCGCACCGGGTTCTGGAACGGCCAGCCGGTCAAAACCCGCATGACCGAACTCTGCGTGGCCCTCAGCTCGCTGGGTGTCTGGGTCCGCATGCACTACGTTTACCCGTATCCGCATGTCGACGAAATCATCCCGTTGATGGCCGAGGGCAAGATCCTGCCGTACCTGGACATCCCGTTCCAGCACGCCAGCCCGAAGATTCTCAAGCTGATGAAACGTCCGGCCTTCGAAGACAAGACCCTGGCGCGCATCAAGAAATGGCGCGAGCAGTGCCCGGACCTGATCATCCGCTCGACGTTCATAGTCGGCTTCCCGGGTGAAACCGAAGAAGATTTCCAGTACCTGCTGGACTGGCTGACTGAAGCGCAGCTTGATCGCGTGGGTTGCTTCCAGTATTCGCCAGTCGAAGGCGCGCCCGCCAACCTGCTGGACGCTTCGATCGTGCCGGAGGATGTGAAGCAGGACCGTTGGGACCGTTTCATGGCGCACCAGCAAGCCATCAGCGCCGCACGCCTGCAGATGAAAATCGGCAAGGAAATCGAAGTGCTGATCGACGAAGTGGACGAACAGGGCTTCGTCGGCCGCTCCTTCTTCGATGCACCCGAGATCGACGGCAACGTTTTTGTCGAAAGCGATCGCGATCTGAAACCCGGCGGCAAGGTCATGTGCCGCGTGATCGATGCTGACGAATACGACCTGTGGGCCGAACCGGTCTAAGCGCTGATCCGGCCAAGCGTCATGACAGCCCCGCCCTTCGAACGGCGGGGTTTGTTTTTTCTGGCTATCGTCTCCACATCAGGACAACGACAAAACAGGAGAAGCGGCAACATGACCCACCATTCGGTCATTTACCTGCCCAAGAAGCACGATTACGCCGAACTGGCCCGCGTGTGGGAGGCATCGGTTCGCGCGACCCATGACTTTCTGCCGGAAAACTACATCACCCTGCTCAGGAACCTGCTGGAAACGCAGTACCTGGACTCGGTGAACCTGTTCTGCACCCGTGACTCGCACCTGAACATCACGGGCTTTGGCGGGACCACTCCCGGCAAACTGGAGATGCTGTTCATCGCACCGGATTATCGGGGCATGGGGCTGGGCAAGAAGCTGCTGGACTACGCGATCGAGCACCACCGCGTGACCGAGCTCGACGTGAACGAGCAGAACCCGCAGGCCCTGGGGTTCTATGAGAAGCAGGGGTTCGTGCAGGTGGGGCGCTCCGAAGTGGACGGTTTGGGACGGCCGTATCCGATGCTGCGGATGCGCCTGAAACACAAACATTGAATGCAACGCGTGGGCCTGCAGCCGCCGGCTTGCTGGCAAACGCGTCGAACCCGACACATCGATGTTGCCGGGTCTTCAGCATTCGCCAGCAAGCCGGCTCCCACAGTATCCGCGTCGTGCTCACGCATTTGAAACGACGCGGATCTTGTAGGAGCCGTCCGAGGTTACGAGGGCAGCGAACGCGGTGTGTCAGTCACTGTTGATGGTGCTGACCCTCCGCGT
>NZ_FOEO01000048.1 GCF_900110765.1 Pseudomonas sp. NFACC02 | reverse complement strand
CTCGCTGGCGAGATGGTCATCATTGGCGATTACTCCACCAAATCCTGCACCACCCAAGAGGCCTACCTGATGAAAAGGGCCACCGAAGTGCACCACATGCTGCTCATCAACGGCATGGCAGGAGACAGCTACATGGTCGAGAACTACGACTTCTTGCAAGACGTCCTCGACAGAACCTCCATCGCGACAGGTACGGTCTCCGACGGTTGGAGCCGACATCTCAAAAACATCGAGGGCAGCCTGGGAGAAATCGATGCGCTCTACAAAAGCCATTTCTCCTCCGGGAAACTCCAGAACCGCGAGCTCTTCTTCCAGAAGCGCGCCCTGCTGGAAGCCAAAATACAAAAACAGTTGAGCAGCTACGCCAGCACCGGCTCAGGCCTGGGCAAAAACACCCGCATCAAGGACTTGTTGGGACTGTCCACCAAAAGCTATGCAAAACACGGCGAGATCGCCCGCTACGCCGACACCGTGGCAGGCGTTGCAAAAGCGGCAACCATCATCAAACGAGGGGGATACATCGGCGTCGCGCTTGAAGTGGCGTCCACCTCGCTGGAGATCAGGGAGGCGTGTCTGGCCGGGGATGAGCGACAGTGCAGGAAGGCGCAGTATGTGGAGGGGGGGAAGTTGGTTGGGAGTTTGGGGGGAGGTGCTGGAGCAGGATCTCTGGGCGCCCCTCTGTCTGCACAGCTTTGTAAGGTCGTATTGGGGGTCCTCACTCGCGGAGCAGGTATGACCGCTTGTGTGGTGATTGGCACTGGCGCCGCTTCATGGGCAGGGGGCGAACTGGGTGGGGCGGGAGCGGAGATGATGGGCGAGGTAATTTATGAGGGCGTTTATGATTAGGTCGGGCATGACTGACTTTATAACGGCGATAGTTATACTGCCTATGCCGTTTATTCCCATATGGGCGATGATTGTGTCTCACAAGTTGGTAGATGAGCTAGACAGAATTTTTGTGCGCAGTTCTTTTGTGCAGAAAGACATAGCCTGGATGAAAACTCTGGGAGTCGCAGGGGAGGTTATGTACTGCGGCTCAGTATTCGGTCTATGCATTAATCGTCGATTTTGCATCCGAAAAGGATGGGTGCTCGAAGAAGAGGTTTTAGCTGTTCCGGTGAAAATAAAGAAGATGTTGTACCCGCCCTTTATCGCATGTGGCGTATGGACCTTGCTTTTAACAGTTTGCTATCTGTTGATATGGATGCCCATCAAGGATGCTCGATAAATATTATAAGGTTGTACCTATGCTAGCTTGCCCCGTGGACGTCATCGGAATTTCCGAAACAGAAACCAGCGAACTCGGGAGTTCCGTGTAGGTTTCATTGGTGGGCTCTTGATTGAGAGTTTACTATGATCGAATAGGTGTCTTGGAAGTTTCTACCCAATGCACGGTTGCGGCTCAACCCATCTTGCTCGTCTTGGCAGCAATTGCGATCGCAGGCATTTAGGAAACCTATAATGCATTTTTGCGGAAAGCGCGTTAGTGGAACACAACCGGATAATGTTTGGTCTGTGGGAATTTACAGATAGAGTTATACAGTGCGGGGGTGAAAAAGAGCTGAGATCGGAAGCAGAAAATGAGAACACTTCGGAGATGTAATTTGTGGGGTGTCCGTTGAATAAATTTTCAATAGAAGAACTTGGCACGGTATTGGTTGTGTTGCCTCTGCCTTTTATCATTATCTGGACCGCTATCTGCTCTCATATCTTGGTAGAAAGATTGGAGCAAATATTTTTAAGCAGCCCATTACTATTGCAGGATCGGCAATTCATTAAGAGTTTAGGTTTGCTTGGTGAAATTATTACTTGCGGATGCGTATTCTTGATTTGCCTGATGCCGACGTTGTCCGTCCGCAGAGGCTTGGCAGTACGAGCTGAGGTAGAAAGGATGCCTAAAAAGCTGAAACTGTGGCTATACCCGCCATTTTTTGCTCTGAATCTATGGTTTGGTGCATTGTTGCTGTCAGGCATTGTTCATGGATGGTAATCGATACGTTGGATTAAAAACTATCCATTGAGTTCTGCTTCCTGTCTTGCGGGGAAAGGTCGGAGTCGCACGCACGTTACTGCAATAAACAAACGAGTGGGACCCTTAAACCATTTCTCGTCCGGGAAGTTCCAGAACCGAGAAAAATTCTAGGCGGTTCCGGAGCCTATGAGGGCATAGATGAATAGATCAAGCATAGAGAAAGTTGTGACGTTGGTAATAATGTTGCCGTTACCTTTTATAGTGATATGGACAGCTGTGATGTCACATCTGTTATCAGGTCAATTGCAGCAGCTATTTAAATGCAGTCCAATATTGCTTTGTAATCGTAATACGCATGCTCGGCTGGGTATCTTGGGAGAGATAATAATATGCGGGCACATCTGCATTATTTGCTTGATTCCCAGATTTTATATTTGGCGAGGCGTCGCGCTTCGTAGTGAGATAGAGGCCATGCCCAAAAAATTAAAAATACGACTATATCCTCCTTTCATTGCATCCTTTCTGTGGTGTTCCGCGCTATTGATAAGCGGACTGGTTTTCGAATAGGGGAAAAGTCTTGTTGACAATTGCGCACTACTGAAAGCCTTCCACGCGCTGGAGATCAGAGAGGCGAAGAAATTGGTGGCGTCGTCTAGGAGAGTATTTATGAGTAAACTCGATATGGCCGATATCGTCATCATGATCATAATGCTACCGTCTCCATTTTTAGCAATGTGGTCTATGATCGTATGTCACAAAACGGTTGATCAATTAGAAGCTGTTTTAGGAGGCTGTCGTCTGGTAAACGAAAATAAAGTTTGGATGAAGCACCTTGGCTTGGCAGGAAAAGTGTTGCGCTGCGGAACAATATTAGCGATTTGCCTTTATCCTAAAATCTATGTTCGAGATGGAGGTGTTGTAGAGAAGGAAGTGCTCGCCATTCCCAAGCCGTTAAAAAGAAAGGTGTACGCGCCATTCATAGCGTGCACGCTTTGGTCGGTCGCCCTTTTCGGCTGGAGTATATTGGGCAGGTAGTTGTCTCGCCGAGTTTATAGATCGTTCCCACGCTCTGCGTGGTAACGCATCTCAAGACGCTCCGCGTCTCCAGCTCCAGTGTTGAACCTAAAGCGATCCCATCTACTTTTCATAATCCCGGGCAATCGAGAGCCATAAGCCCTGATTCACCGGTTGAAAGCGCCAAGCGTCAAAGCACGATCTGTACAAGTGCTGCGCGGATGAGCAGCGGTGGCATTCGACAATGGTGCAGGTGAGGAAGTGGGGTGTGTAGGCCTCTGTAAGGGTGTAACGACTTCTGCCCATTGAATCCATCCGTGGATCTGGAAAGTGACGCGGAGCGTCATAAGATGCATTACCACGCGGAGCGTGGGAACGATCGGTGAAATGCGGTGGTATTGAAAGTCGTGGGGCTTAATCTTCTCCCAGTGTCTGGAGCCGCGTGAGCCAGCATCACCCCAACCGCAAAACCTGCATCGCCAGTCGCCACCAGGACGCGCGCGATTCAAGCGCCACTCCATGACCCCGAGCCCCATCCACCGTCAACACCTTTGGCATGTCCCGCAACCGAATCCACGGCTCGCTGCGCCAATGCAACAGGCTCACCGACAGTCCTGGCCACTGCAAGAAACTCAAACAAGGGCTGATCGAGTCTGGCGCTATTCCTTCATCCCGCAGACACGGCACCACCTCATTGGTAATCCACTGCCGCAACGCGCGATTCTCGGCGTGATAGTGATGCACCAACATCGTGTAGACGCCTGACTCACTGATCATCAACTCGGTTTCCTCGCCACACGCATCTACCAGAGTGACGAGACGGCGTTGGTCCGCATCCAGCTTGCGCGTCGTGCGGTCGTTCAAGGGCCAGCCCATGAGACGACCCATGTCGCGGGCACAGAACCAGGCTTGGGATTCGAGGAGGAGCGTGCGCAGAGGGCGGTTGTGGCGGTGGAAGATGGTGGGGCGGAGGCTATTGTTCATGTCCGTTCTCTGCTTAATTCGCCGTCCATGGCTGGAAAGGGTGTCGGGAGCTAAGAAACCCTTGAGCAGAGAAAAGGGCCGGACATATTTCCCTTACGGGTCTTGTATTCGCCCACTCCCGACATAGCAGAGACAATCTCAACGCGCAGGCAGAAGCCATAGGCGTAAAAAAGCCGCATCTGTCGGGAGCGGACGGTCCGCTCTACTCAGGTGTTTCTGCTGCGTTTCTTAGGCGCTGAAGCAGGGTAGGGATTAGGGGTGACTGCGGCAAGGTTGAATGTTGTAGGACGTTTCCCAAAATTGCCAAATCAGTGAAAGCAGCCTCATTCAACCGCCGTCGAACTCAGGTCAACGTTCTGCTCGCTCTGAGCGCTGGTAGCCTGTTTCGACTTGCGCGGAGAATCAGAAATGCGCGGATTACTGTCAGTTTTCTCCAGCTTCAGGGCATTGAGGTGCGACAGCAGCGTTTTGGCACTTGGATGATCAGACCCATTGTCGGGGGCAGAGATAGGCTTATCGTGCAGATGCGAGTATTCGCTACCTTTTAAGCCTTCTGCCAATTTCACAAGCCGGCTGTCTGGATCAACCCATAAAAGCCCCAAGTCAAAAAGGGTATGGATGTCAGCGCGAAGTAGCAAACCATTGCTGACCACATTCGTGTCGGCACCTTGGTATGGGACGATGTGCGCGGCCTCCAGCAGCGCTTCGACGGTGCAGCCGGTGACTGCGCATTTGCCCTTGTAGGCTTTTAGCAGAGCCGATCTGAACTTGGCTTGCCCTTTACGACGAATCACTGACGCGAGGACCTTCTGGCGAGCGTCGACGATGTTTTGAGGATCGAATTCGCCTAACTCGTCTAATTCCTTTTCGATGACCGGGATGGTCAACGCGGGGCTGCTTTCTTGTCGTAGGGTGAATTTGGTGGGGCGAGCGCCTTCATGGTCTTCATAAAGGAATCGGCCCTTGTAAGTGAAGCCCGCACCCGGATGCTCATATTTTTTCTTACGATAAAACAGCAGCAGTTCTAACCCGCGCTCGACATGCTCTTTGATGAGGCGGTCTGTACGACCTTGCTTCTGACCATCCATGTGCAGCACGTCGTCCGCAAGGACGTCATCGTACGGGGTGCGATCCGCTGTCTTGTGTTCTGTGATGAAAATCCAAACCGAGTCGTAAGCTCCAGGCTTGAATACGCCGGTGTTAATGCTTGACGCGGTGATGTCGAAGCGGGCTCGTAGGTCATCACGCGTGTAGATATGGCCTTCCTCAAGCGACTGCGAGGCGTAAGAGCCAGTGGGTATCTGGTGAGAGGTTTTTTTGGCCACGCTGTAATCCCTTTCCATGCCTCTTGTAGGAAAAGGGATGTTGCGTCAGTGAGGCGCTTTGTTACAACTGGTTTCAGGTCAAAGTGATATCACCGTTCTGAATTTGGACCATGATCGTTCCCGCGCTCTGCGTGGGGATGCGGCCTATGACGCTCCGCGTCATTCAGTACCACCGCTGGACCTCAATAAGCCCTGGCTGTCCTTGATAATCCCGTGCACTCGAATATCTCCAGTGCTCACCGAGATCGACATAGCCGCGCTTTACGGGATTGTTGTGGATGTATTCGAGCTTCTGCCGCATTACGCTTTCGCTGTAAACCAACTCTGCATGCACGCCTTCCTGCCAGACCTGATGAACACGGTCGACTTTGTGGGCGCGCTTGGCGAATCGAAGACGCTGTAGTGTGCTGTCGGCTCGGGTCTGTTCAAGGTGATTAATGATGTTTCGGGCTGTGAACGATTTAAAACTGGCTACAGATTTCCCAAGGTCAGACGCTTGGGCGAGGTAATGAAGATGATTCTCTAGGACCACATAGCCGTAAAGCTTCAAGTCCTGATTGACTTGTTGAAAGCGCCATGTGTTCAGAACGACTTCAACGAGGGCAGGGCGAGTGAATAGCGGAAGCCATTCGACGATGGTGCAGGTCAGGAAATGAGGTTTTTCGGTTTCGGTGATGGTGTAGCGGCTTCGGGCCATGGATTCTTCCTTGAATCTGGAGTGGGGGCATGAAGCGATGAAGGCTACTTGAAGTCCTGAGGTGGTGTGAGCGTCTCGATGTTTCTGAGTGCTTCGAATCGGTACTCATATGGGTTGAGCCGTCGGTGGTGACGCGGAGCGTCAGTGGCTGCATCCCCACGCGGAGCGCGGGGACGATCATAGAAATGGGCGAAAAAAAACCGGAGACATCTGCCTCCGGTTTTTTAACTATCGCATTGGGTTAGCGAACATCAATCCCAGCTCAACGCCCCACCCGTCTGATACTCAATCACGCGAGTCTCAAAGAAGTTCTTCTCTTTCTTCAAGTCCATGATCTCGCTCATCCATGGGAAAGGGTTGGTGGTGCCTGGGTACTCTTCCTTCAGGCCAATCTGCGACAGGCGACGGTTGGCGATGAATTTGAGGTAGTCCTCCATCATCGCTGCGTTCATGCCCAGTACGCCGCGAGGCATGGTGTCGCGGGCGTATTCGATTTCGAGCTGGGTGCCTTGCAGAATCATCTGGCTGGCTTCTTCCTTCAGTTCGGCGTCCCACAGGTGTGGGTTTTCGATTTTGATCTGGTTGATCACGTCGATGCCGAAGTTCAGGTGCATGGACTCGTCGCGCAGGATGTATTGGAACTGTTCTGCAACGCCGGTCATTTTGTTGCGGCGGCCCATGGAGAGGATCTGGGTGAAGCCGCAGTAGAAGAAAATGCCTTCCAGAACGCAGTAGTAGGCGATCAGGTTGCGCAGCAGTTCTTTGTCCGTCTCGACGGTGCCGGTGTTGAATTCCGGGTCGGAGATGGCGCGGGTGTATTTGAGGCCCCAGGCCGCTTTTTTAGCGACCGACGGGATCTCGTGGTACATGTTGAAGATCTCGCCTTCGTCCATGCCCAGCGATTCGATGCAGTACTGGTAGGCGTGGGTGTGGATCGCTTCCTCGAAGGCCTGGCGCAGGATGTACTGGCGGCATTCAGGGTTAGTGATGAGGCGATACACCGCCAGCGCGAGGTTGTTGGCAACCAGGGAGTCGGCGGTGGAGAAGAAGCCGAGGTTGCGCATGACGATGCGGCGTTCGTCGTCGGTCAGGCCTTCCGGGTTACGCCATACGGCGATGTCGGCGGTCATGTTGACTTCTTGCGGCATCCAGTGGTTTGCGCAGCCGTCGAGGTACTTCTGCCAGGCCCAGTCGTACTTGAAGGGTACGAGTTGGTTGAGGTCGGCGCGGCAGTTGATCATGCGCTTTTCGTCGACGGCAACGCGAGCAGCGGAGCCTTCGAGTTCGGCCAGACCTTCGGCGATGTCGAGTTTGTTCAGGGCAGCCTTGGCGCGGGCCACGGCGGCGGAGTCGTTGGCGTTGGCAGCGCGTGCTTCCAACGCGGCAGCGCCACCTGCGCTGTCGAGTTTGTCCATGGCGGCTTCGGAGGCGTGGCCTGCGTTGGCGCCTTTGGCGGGTTCAGCGGCGTCTTCTTTGTCGAATTCGTCCCAGCTCAGCATGGTGATGAGGCTCCTGCTTGAGGACCGCTTTGGCGGTCGATTGGATTTTAAAGTCGGCGTTGCCAGCGGTGCAGGTCGCGTAGGCTGGCAACGGGAATAGATTGGGTACAGCTCAGGGTCTTACTGTGATTGATCAACGAAGACGAGAATGGTTGTTTCGGATCGATCGGCGAACGTGCTGCGAAGGCCACCTATGGCAGGCCGACGAAGCGGGTCAACGGGGCTGTTTTCAGAGTGCCAGCTTTGCAATGTGCAAACGGTCATTTTGAGTACCCTGGGTGAGCGCGGGATTATACAGATTTTGCCCGGCGCGGGTTCGTCCCTGGCGGAATTTGAAGGTCGAATTGCCTTCATTTTCCTTTGCGTTCTTCGCCAAGCCATGCTTGGGGAACAGCGCGTTGATATTAGAGGTTAATCACGTATCTAGTGCTTATTCTTGACGCGAGACACATCATATAGTGTGTCCTGGCTATCGGCAATCAACGGGTCAGGTTGAATTTCCATGAATTCGCCTCTGCTGATCTGGATCAAGGCTTTGATAATGCGTTGAGGTTCCGTATCCAGCGGCGTGCAGGGGAGGGCACTCGAAAATCAGTATCGGATACCCATTGGAAGTGAAGCCCCGAACTGTGACGTAATCGACGAGCGGCCGTTTCAGGCGATGTCTCCCGACAGGACTGACCGGCGAATGTTCAGCTTCCGATTGCCTGACCTACGCATCGTTCGAACACCCTTACCAACCCCTCATAATCACACCCTACGGCGTCGATATTGGCCTGTATCCATTCGGCTCAGCCAGGATCTGTTCATCATGAATTCCGAATCGGTTACGCAGGATCGCTGTATCGGGAAAGCAATAGGGGTCCTGGCCGGTGCCGTATTTGTCGAGTGTCACGCTTTTTTGCCACGGTAGATTTTCAGCAGTTCTTCTCGACTTGGGAGGGGGCGTTCAGCATCAGCGGGTGTGCTGGGGAAGCCTTCCAGTCGCAGGCTGGCAGCGTAGTTGGATTTGCGCGTTTTGGCGCAATAGGCCTTCTTGGCTTCGAGAGAGGGAGTTGACATAAACAGGCCTCGTTTTGCGATGAGGCAATTGTAGCGGATTCGATGCGGGGAGGGTGTCGCTGGGCATTGCACGCAAAGCACATGAATAGGTGAGGGTGTCCCTCGCCTCGGTGTTTCTTTATTACTGAAGCGGGTTGGGCTTCGGTGGGAGGCTTCGGCGGCAATCTTTGGTGATTGTGCCGGCCTCTTCGTGAGCAAGCTCACTCCCACAGGCTTGTGGGTTGCACGGTATTACGGTGCGGCCACTCCACAACGTCGTGTGGTCGGGCGTTACGTCCGGGAAGCAGGACTGTGAAAGGACGCGGAGCGTCCAACGATGCGTTCCCACGCGGAGCGCGGGAACGATCAGCCTTCTTCACGTTGACCATGAAGGCGCTACTTGCGTAGCGCCATTCCGTTTACTGACAGGCTTCGCAGTCCGGCTCGTCGATCGCGCAGGCTTTTGGCACTGGCGCTGGACCGGCGGGTGCTGCTTCGGCTGGACGCGGGGCGGTGATTGCCGAGTCGTCCGGGCCGTGGCCGCCGCTGGAAACGGCGTTGAGCTTGCCGGTGTTGATGGTCGACTTCTCGGTGCTGGTCGCGGCCAGGGCACGGAGGTAGTAGGTGGTTTTCAGACCACGGTACCAGGCCATGCGGTAGGTCACGTCCAGTTTCTTGCCCGAAGCGCCTGCAATGTACAGGTTCAGGGACTGAGCCTGGTCGATCCACTTCTGACGACGGCTGGCGGCATCAACGATCCACTTGGTGTCGACTTCGAACGCGGTGGCGTACAGGTCTTTGAGTTCCTGCGGGATGCGCTCGATCTGTTGTACCGAACCGTCGTAGTACTTGAGGTCGTTGATCATGACCGAGTCCCACAGATCGCGGGCCTTGAGGTCGCGAACCAGGTACGGGTTGATCACGGTGAATTCGCCCGAGAGGTTCGATTTCACGTACAGGTTCTGGTAGGTCGGTTCGATCGACTGCGACACGCCGGTGATGTTGGCGATGGTCGCGGTCGGTGCGATGGCCATGATGTTCGAGTTACGAATGCCTTTCTGAACGCGAGCACGCACAGGTGCCCAGTCCAGGGTTTCTTCCAGGTCGACGTCGATGTACTTCTGGCCACGGGCTTCGATCAGGATCTGTTGCGAATCCAGCGGCAGGATGCCTTTGGACCACAGCGAACCCTGGAACGTCTCGTAGGCGCCGCGCTCGTCCGCCAGATCGCAGGAAGCCTGGATCGCGTAGTAGCTGACGGCTTCCATCGAGCGGTCGGCGAACTGAACGGCAGCGTCGGAACCGTAAGGGATGTGCTGCAGGTACAGCGCGTCCTGGAAGCCCATGATGCCCAGACCGACCGGACGGTGACGGAAGTTGGAGTTCCTGGCTTGCGGCACGGAGTAGTAGTTGATGTCGATGACGTTATCGAGCATGCGAACGGCTACGTCGATGGTGCGCTTGAGCTTGTCGGTGTCCAGCTTGCCGTTGACGATGTGGTTCGGCAGGTTGATCGAGCCCAGGTTGCAGACCGCGATCTCGTCCTTGTTGGTGTTCAGGGTGATCTCGGTGCACAGGTTCGAGCTGTGGACCACGCCCACGTGCTGCTGCGGCGAACGCAGGTTGCACGGGTCTTTGAAGGTCAGCCACGGGTGGCCGGTTTCAAACAGCATGGACAGCATCTTGCGCCACAGGTCTTTGGCCTGGATGGTCTTGAACAGCTTGATCTTGCCTGGGTACTCGGTCAGTGCTTCGTAGTACTCGTAGCGCTCTTCGAAGGCTTTACCGGTCAGGTCGTGCAGGTCAGGCACTTCGGACGGCGAGAACAGGGTCCATTTGCCGTCGTCGAAGACACGCTTCATGAACAGGTCAGGGATCCAGTTGGCGGTGTTCATGTCGTGGGTACGACGACGATCATCACCGGTGTTCTTGCGCAGTTCGATGAACTCTTCGATGTCCATGTGCCAGGTTTCCAGGTAGGCACAGACAGCGCCTTTGCGCTTGCCACCCTGGTTCACGGCCACAGCGGTGTCGTTGACCACTTTCAGGAAGGGCACGACGCCTTGGGATTTGCCGTTGGTGCCCTTGATGTACGAGCCCAGCGCGCGAACCGGTGTCCAGTCGTTGCCCAGACCGCCTGCGAATTTGGACAGCATGGCGTTGTCGTGGATGGCGTGGTAAATGCCCGACAGGTCATCCGGAACGGTGGTCAGGTAGCAGCTCGACAGCTGTGGACGCAGGGTACCGGCGTTGAACAGCGTCGGGGTTGAGGCCATGTAGTCGAACGACGACAACAGGTTGTAGAACTCGATGGCGCGGTCTTCACGGGCTTTCTCTTCGATGGCCAGGCCCATGGCCACACGCATGAAGAAGATCTGTGGCAGTTCGAAACGCACGCCATCCTTGTGGATGAAGTAACGGTCGTACAGGGTCTGCAGGCCCAGGTAGGTGAACTGCTGGTCGCGCTCGTGGTTGATCGCCTTGCCCAGTTTTTCCAGGTCGAATTCGGCCAGAACAGGGTTCAGCAGTTCGAACTCGATACCTTTGGCGACGTAGGCCGGCAGTGCCTTGGCGTACAGGTCGGCCATTTCGTGGTGAGTGGCGCTTTCGGCCACGTTCAGGAAGCCCAGGCCTTCGGCACGCAGGGTGTCCATCAGCAGGCGCGCGGTCACGAACGAGTAGTTCGGCTCACGTTCCACGAGGGTACGCGCGGTCATCACCAGTGCGGTGTTGACGTCGGTCAGCGCAACGCCGTCGTACAGGTTTTTTAGGGTTTCGTTCTGGATCAGGTTGGCATCGACTTCAGCCAGGCCTTCACACGCTTCGGTGATGATGGTGTTCAGGCGACCCATGTCCAGCGGCGCGAGGCTGCCGTCCTTGGTGGTGATGCGGATCGACGGGTGAGCCTGCACAGGGGCTTCGCCGCCACGACCGGCACGCTCTTTGGAGCGGTCGTTACGGTAGATCACGTAGTCGCGAGCCACTTTTTGCTCGCCGGCGCGCATCAGCGCCAGTTCTACCTGATCCTGGATTTCTTCGATGTGGATGGTGCCGCCCGAGGGCATGCGACGCTTGAAGGTCGCGGTGACCTGTTCGGTCAGGCGGGCAACGGTGTCGTGGATACGCGACGACGCGGCGGCGGTACCGCCTTCAACTGCGAGGAAAGCCTTGGTGATGGCGACGGTGATCTTGTCATCGGTGTACGGAACCACGGTGCCGTTACGCTTGATCACGCGCAGCTGACCCGGTGCGGTGGCGGACAGGTCCTGCTGGGTCGCACCTGTCTGCGGCGCAATGGCCTGCGGATTCTCGCGAGTTGTGTCTGTTTGCATGGGTGTCTCCACGTTCTCTATGTTTATTTGGACGCTGTGGGCGTCCACCGTTCCGTCTTGAGGCAGTTGACTGACAAACGTCAGTCCAATGACTTCAAAACGGATGGGAAGGCTGAAGGAGGCCGACCCTGGCTTTGAAGTCCAAAAGGGCGCGGTTCTGAGTCCGTCGCCCTGTAAAAATTCGATGCAGAATGCACATTTAATGTTGCAACACTTGTACCGTTACGCGCAGATCATGAAGCCTGAGTGTCTGCCATTCGCGTGTGAGCGGTCAGGCGGTAAAACCGGGGCATTTAAACCCGTTTGATGCGAGAAAAAGTGCTTGAAATCTCTCGGTCACTTGTGTTTGGTTTTTCGATCCAAACCCTACATGTAGGGTCTCCGCAAGCGACGGGGTACAAGATAATGCGTTTCGGACACTAATTGCAACGTTCCTGACGGGCTCAACCTGTGGATAAAGCTGTGTGTAATTTGTGTGCGAAACGGCGAAGTCGCGTGTAGGCCGCATGGGGACTGGGATGAGCTCCTGGCGTGCGATTTTTCGAGGGTAAAAATCAATTTCCCGGTTTTTTGCGGGCGCGAACCCTATCACAAAATGTGGGGGTGGCATGGGCGGCGGACGGGTGGTTTTGCATGTCGTGTGTCATGTTGGACGAGTGGGTACTATTGCGACGGATCAACACTGTTCTGTAGGAGCGTGGCTTGTCCCGCGATCTGTTGCGCAGCGACAGTCTCTCCAGCGAATGCATGTTTCAGACAAAAAGCGTTGTCCGATTTTACGGCCGGTTCCCGGCCGATCGCGGGACAAGCCACGCTCCTACAATGGATATCCCGCGCTGCTATTAATAAGAACAAACACCAGGAGACACGGACCGTGCAGCAAGAACCCTGGCAGGTGCTGATCGTCGAGGACGATCGGCGACTCGCCGAGCTGACCCGCGATTACCTTGAGAGCAACGGCCTGCGTGTCGGTGTGGAGAGTGATGGCGCGCAGGCGGCGCAGCGGATTATCGCGGAGCAGCCGGATCTGGTGATTCTCGACCTCATGCTGCCCGGCGAAGACGGCCTGAGCATTTGCCGCAAGGTGCGCAACCGCTACGACGGCCCTATCCTGATGCTCACCGCGCGCACCGACGACAGCGATCAGGTTCAGGGGCTGGACACGGGCGCCGATGATTTCGTCTGCAAACCTGTGCACCCCCGCGTGCTGCTGGCGCGCATTCATGCGTTGTTGAGGCGCAGCGAAGCGGCCGAGGCGCCGGCGCGGGAGCAGCGTCGGTTGGTGTTCGGTCCGCTCGTGGTGGATAACGCCTTGCGCGAAGCGTGGCTCAATGAAAAGAGCATCGACCTGACCAGCGCCGAATTCGACTTGTTGTGGCTGTTGGTCGCCAATGCCGGCCGGATTCTGTCCCGTGAGGAAATCTTCACGGCGCTGAGAGGGGTGGGCTACGACGGCCAGGACCGCTCCATTGATGTGCGCATCTCGAAAATCCGCCCGCGAATCGGTGATGACCCGGTTCATCCGCGCCTGATCAAGACCGTGCGCGGCAAGGGGTATCTGTTCGTGCCGGAAGCCGCCAGGGACATGAGCAACTTCATGCTCAACGGCTGACCCATGCATTCCATCTTCCTGCGAATCTACGGTGGCATGCTTGGCGTGTTGGTGCTGGTGGCGCTGCTCGGCGTGCTGACGTTGCACCTGGCGAACAAGGTGCGCGGCGAGCAGTACCGCGAGCAACTGGCGCAAGGCACCTTCTCCCTGATGGCCGACAACCTCAAATCGATGGACAGCATCGAGCGCACGCGGGCGCTGGCGGTGTGGGAACGTTTGCTGGGCATTCCGCTGGCGCTGGAAACCTCAGAGCAGGCGCATCTGGACGGCGGCGCGCGCAATCGCCTGAGTCGCGGGCAGGTGGTGGTGGAACAGACCGGCCCTCACGCCGCGCGGGTGTTTCGTGAAGTCGAGCCTGCGGCCTCCGACAAGCCCGGCAGTGCGCTGTTATTGACCGGCGAAGTGCAGCAGATCAGCGAGCAACTGGCCCGAGCGACGATTTTCCTGCTGCTTGATGAACTGGTGCGCTTTCCGGTGGACGAGCAGCCGGGGAGGCTGGAAACCCTGCGCCTGAGCAAGGGGTTCGGCTTCGCCATGCACCTGATCAAGCTGGACAAGGTCGATGTCGACGATGACCAGCGTCGACGTATAGACGAAGGCGACACGGTGATGGCGCTGGGCAAGGGCGGCGACTCGATCCGCGTGTTGTCCGGCGTGGGCAAAACCCCGTGGGTGCTGGAGATCGGCCCGCTGTATCAGTTCAACCCTTATCCCCCTGAATTGCTGGTGCTGATTGCCTTCCTCGGCCTGTGCCTGATCGGTTTGGTGGTGTACTGGCTCGTGCGTCGTCTGGAGCACCGCTTGCGTGTTCTCGAGGCGGCCGCGACGCAGATCGCTCAGGGCAGCCTCGAAACCCGCGTGCCGACCACGGGCGCCGATTCGGTGGGTCGACTGGCGCAGGCGTTTAACGGCATGGCCGAGCATTTGCAGCGGTCGCTGACGATTCAGCGTGAACTGGTGCGCGCGGTGTCCCACGAATTGCGCACGCCGGTGGCACGGTTGCGTTTCGGGCTGGAAATGATCGCCGACGCCAGCACGCCAGAGGCACGGAACAAGTACATGGTCGGCATGGACAACGACATCCAGGACCTCGACAAGCTGGTGGATGAGATGCTCACTTACGCGCGGCTGGAGCAGGGCTCGCCGAACCTGAACTTCCAGCGCATCGACCTCGACGCCTTGATCGATCAAGTCATCGCTGAACTGGCGCCACTGCGGGCCAATGTGAAGGTGACCCGGGGACAATGCATCTGTGTCAGCGACGATGCCTCACCAGCGCGTGAAGCGTGGGTGGAGGCGGAGCCGCGCTATCTGCATCGGGCGTTGCAGAACCTGGTCAGCAATGCAATGCGTCATGCCGAATCCGAGGTGCGGGTGGGTTACCAATTGAGCCAGGAGCGCTGCCGCATCGATGTCGAAGACGACGGCCCTGGCGTGCCGGAAAACGCCTGGGACCGCATTTTCACCCCGTTCATGCGCCTGGACGACAGCCGCACACGGGCGTCGGGCGGGCATGGCCTGGGGTTGTCGATCGTACGGCGCATCATTTATTGGCACGCCGGGCGCGCGTTGATCGGGCGCAGTCAGGCGCTGGGCGGCGCGTGTTTCAGCCTGGCCTGGCCGCGTCGGCAAGGTGACGCATGAGGCGCGAGTGGTTTGAAGGGGCGTTGGCCGATTTCGCGAAAACCCTGGTGCTCGACGAGGCGCGCCCGGTGGTGCCCCTGGCTGAGTTGGTGCGTGGGGAGACGCTGGATCGCCAGTTGCTGAAGGTGTACGGGTCGGAATTGATGCCTGACCAGCAGCCGGTGTTGGTGTCGCAATGGATGAAGTACTACGCCATGCAGCTGATTCCGCCGGTAATGGTGGCGAATCTCGTGCATGGCGTGAGTTGGCCGTTAGCCGTCGATCAACTGTCGTTCGCGCTGCATGAGCGAGGAATTCTCGATGGCGTGCGTTTTGACGGCGAGCCCTTTGATGCGTCGAACGCGGATGATCCGTTCGAGCGTTTCGCACCGCTGCTCGAAAACCTGCAGCAGGTGATCGACCGCCTAAGCGCCTACGGCGGCGTCGCGCCGAGCGTGCTGTGGGGCAATGCCGGGGATTATCTGGAAAGCTGTCTGCGGCAACTGAACCCGATCCACCCCGCCGCCGGTGCAGTCGGATATGGTCTGCTGCGCGAGAAGACCAGACCGGATGGCACGCGTAATCCGCTGTTCAACGCGATTACCTATAGAGAAGGGAAGGACGGCCAGTCAATCAGGCAGCGGCGCAGTTGCTGTTTGAGTCACCGAGTCGAGTGGGTGGGGCGCTGCGAGCATTGTCCGTTGGCACGCTGACCTGTTGAGCGACGATGACCTGCAACGGTTGCGTTGTGTCAGTGAATAAATCCGCCACAGGCCTACCGCAATCGCGGGCAAGCGCGCTCCTACAGAAGATGTGTTTACACGGGGATGGAAACCAGACTCAAAAGCTGCCCATCCCGCACACTGAACTGCGCATCCAGCACTTTGCCGCTGTGCCATTCCTCTGACAGGTCAATCTTCAATCGCAAGCATGCATGGCCGGTTTCGGACCATTCCAGCAACTCGGCGTCGTCGAAATAGAAGCGTTTGAGCACGATGGGGTACAGCGCTTTGAACAGGGCTTCTTTCAGCGAGAACGTCAGCGTGACCCGTAGCGCAACCTGATGCTCAGGCCCGCTCGCCATGCGTTGCAGTTCGTCGGCCGTGAGGATTTCACCCGCCAGTCGCGAAGCGCGCTCGCTGCTCATCACCTGTTCCACATCCATGCCCAATCCGCGCCAATGCTGCTTGCTGGCCACGATGGCGGCGGCCCAGCCGGTGCTGTGAGTGATCGAGCCGCACAGGTCTTGCGGCCAGATCGGCGCGCGGTCGTCCCCGATCAACGGCACATGCAGACGGCCGTCGAGCAGGCGTATGGCTTCACGGGCGCACAGACGACCGGCCAGGAATTCCGTCTGACGTTTGGCGACCGAGCGCTGAATGCTCGCGGGCGGTTCGATCAGGCAACGCTGGAAATCGCCGTCGACAAGTTTCTGCGGATCGAACGGGCTGCTGACCAGCACCACATGGTCCAGCGACTGGGGCAGTGGCCAGTGAGGGGTGAGGGCAGGGCAGCAGGGCGGGAGGTCGTGGGATCGAGTCATGGACGGCATTTTGCCGTGAAAGGCTGTTTATGTCTGCTGACAATGCGGCGCCCTCACACCCTGTAGGAGCGTGGCTTGTCCATCGGCCGGGTCCGGACGATCGGCGCGAAATCCGTCTTGAATCGGTCAACTCGGTTTGTCTGAGATGGCCAATTTGTCTGATTTTACTGCCGGTTCCCGGCAGATCGCGGGCAAGCGCGCTCCTACAGGGGGCTGTGGTGGTTTACATTGTCGAATTCTTCGCAAACTGCTCTTTCAGAAACGCCTTCATGTCCGCCCACGAGCTTGTGTCGGCCGCCTGGTTGTAGCCGATGTCCGGTCCGCCATGGTCGCCGTGGCTCAGTTTGTCGGCGTCGGGGTTGGTGAAGCCATGCTTGGCGCCGTCGATGCCGACGAACGTGTAGTCAGCCTTGGCGGCGTCCATTTCCTTCTTGAAGTCGGCGACGTTCTGGGCCGTCACCATGGTGTCGCTATTGCCATGTTCGATCAGCATGGGCGTTTTGGTGACCCCTTCTTTCGCCGGGGTCTTGGTGGTCAGCGCGCCATGGAAACTCACGACGGCAGCCAGCGGTTCGCCGCGTCGCGCCGCATCCAGCACCACGCCACCGCCGAAGCAGTAGCCGATGGCGGCGATTTTTTTGGGATTGGTCTCCGGCTGTTTTTTCAATTGCTCAAGCCCGGCATCGAAGCGTTTCCTGGAAGCACCCGCGTCGGCCGTCGCGGCCTGCATGAAGGCCATGGCGTCTTTCGGGTGTTCGGTGTTCTTGCCTTCGCCGTACATGTCGATGGCCATGGCGCTGTAACCGAGAGCGGCCAGATCGCGGGCACGGCGCTTGGCATAGTCGTTCAGGCCCCACCATTCGTGAACCACCACGATGCCGGGTCTGGGGCCCTTGATCGCGTCATCGTAAGCGTAATAGCCGACCAGCTTGGTGCCGTCGGCGCTCTGGTAATCGATGGTGCGGGTTTTCACTTCCGCTTGAGCGAAGCTTGCAAGGCAGATGAGCGTGAACGCGAGCAGCAGCCGCATGATGTTCTCCTTCTGTTGAGGGACACGTCTGGCATTGAGCCTAGACGATTGTGCTGTTCAGGTTCCGACTCGCCCACTGCCCGGATGTTCAGCGCCGGTTCAGACCGCGTTCAGGAGGGGTTCAGCGCTTGCTGCGTATGCTCGATCCCGTACCCAACAAGGCGCCTGGCGCCGGAGGACCTGCACATGCTGAATTTCAACAAGTTTTTCCTGGCCCTGGCGTTTCTTGGCGGCAGCGCCGCGGCTCAGGCGGCGGATGGCAATGTCGACGCCTCGCGTACCGACTTCCTCAGAAGCCATAAAAAACTCACAGGAATAATGATGGCAAGCACGGCTAAACTGTCCGACGCGGCGCCAGCGATGAGCGCGGCGTATGCTTCACAGTCGGCGAGCCTGACTGAAAGCCCCGACAGCTATTTGCCCGTCTACCACCGGTTGTAAGTCGTCAGCGTCCAAGGATCACCAATGAGAGGTATGCCTGTGCCTGGGAGAGCGTCATGAAACTGCTGGTTGTCGAAGATGAAGCCCTGTTGCGTCATCACTTGCAGACCCGCCTGACCGAAAGCGGTCATGTGGTCGAAGCGGTGGGCAATGCCGAGGAGGCGTTGTATCAGGCCGGCCAGTTCAATCACGATCTGGCGGTCATCGACCTGGGCTTGCCAGGCATCGGCGGGCTGGACCTGATTCGTCAGCTGCGTACGCAGAACAAAGCGTTTCCGATCCTGATCCTCACCGCCCGCGGCAACTGGCAGGACAAGGTCGAAGGCCTGGCAGCCGGAGCCGACGATTACGTGGTCAAACCGTTTCAGTTCGAAGAGCTCGAAGCGCGCATGAATGCCTTGCTGCGTCGCTCCAGCGGTTTTACCCAGTCGACGATCATGGCCGGTCCTCTGTTGCTGGACCTCAACCGCAAACAGGCATCACTGGACGAACAGCCGTTGGCGCTGACCGCCTACGAGTACCGGATCCTGGAATACCTGATGCGCCACCATCAGCAAGTGGTGCCCAAAGAGCGTTTGATGGAGCAGTTGTACCCGGATGACGACGAGCGCGATCCCAACGTGATCGAGGTGCTGGTCGGCCGCCTGCGGCGCAAGCTGGAAGGTCCCGGCGGCTTCAAACCGATCGATACCGTGCGCGGCCTGGGTTACCTGTTCACCGAGCGCTGTCGATGATTCGCTCGCTTCGCGTACGATTGATGCTGGCCGCCGCTACCCTGGCGGTCATTTTCATGTTGTTGATGCTGCCTGCGTTACAAAGCGCCTTCAGCCTGGCGCTTGAAAGCTCCATCGAAAAACGTCTGGCGTCGGACGTGACCACGCTGATTTCCGCCGCGCGGGTCGAAGACGACCGGTTGTTGATGCCGGCGTTGCTCCCCGGCGAACAATTCAGCCTCCCCGACAGCCGTTTGCTCGGCTACATCTATAACCGCGCCGGCAAGCTGGTGTGGCGTTCTCGGGCGACCGAGGACCAAGCCATCGAATACCAGCCTCGTTATGACGGCCGAGGCACTGAGTTCGCCAAGATTCGCCAGCCCAATGGCGAGGAGTTCTTTGTTTACGACGTGGAGATCAAGCTCCTGGGCGGGCGCAACGCCGCGTTCAGCATCGTGGCCTTGCAGCCGGTGCGCGAGTATCAGGAAACCATTTCCGGCCTGCGCGAGAAGCTGTATCTGGGCTTTGGCGGTGCGTTGCTGGTGCTATTGATTTTGCTGTGGGGCGGCCTGACCTGGGGGCTGCGCGCGCTCAAGGGCATGAGTCAGGAGCTGGACCAGGTGGAAGCCGGGTCGCGGGAAAGCCTCAGCGAGGAACACCCCAGCGAACTGCTGCGCCTGACCGGCTCGCTCAACCGCCTGCTGCGCAGCGAGCGTGAACAGCGCATCCGCTATCGCGATTCGCTGGGGGATCTGGCCCATAGCCTGAAAACCCCGCTGGCGGTATTGCAGGGCGTCAGCGAGAAGATCGCCAAGCGACCTGAGGACCTGGAGCAGGCGCGTATTCTGCAATCGCAGATCGAACGCATGAGCCAGCAGATCGGCTACCAGTTGCAGCGGGCCAGCCTGCGCAAGAGCGGGCTGGTGCGGCACCACGTGGCGCTGAAGCCGGTGGTGGAGAGTCTGTGTAACACGCTGGAAAAGGTCTACCGCGACAAACAGGTCAAGGTCGTGCTCGACCTTCCGGACGACTGCCAGGTGCAGATGGAAGAGGGCGCGTTGCTGGAAATGCTCGGCAATCTGCTCGAAAACGCCTACCGCCTGTGCCTGAGTGAGGTGCGGGTTCGCTGGAAGCCGTCGATCATGGGTGATGAACTGTGCATCGAAGACGACGGACCCGGCGTGCCGCACAGCCAGCGCGCGCGGATTCTGGAGCGCGGCGAGCGATTGGATCAGAAGAACCCGGGGCAGGGCATCGGGCTGGCGGTGGTCAAGGACATCATCGAAAGCTACGGCGCACAGCTGACGCTCGGGGATTCGGAACTGGGTGGGGCGGCATTCCGGATTCAGTTTGCGATTTGAGGGCGTTCCGCATCGCCCGTTCCACGGCCTTCGGCCAGACCCACCTCATGAATACACCCCCCACCCTGTAGGCGCGCGCTTGCCCGCGAATGCGATTTGTCTGTAACGCATCCGGTGACTGACATACCGCCATCGCGGGCAAGTGCGCTCCTACCGTTTGGAGTCAGGTATCTCGGATTTCTTGCGTCCCATACGTCCCCGACGTCACCCCTTCCTCTTCCTGAATGCCGGTGCGTCGACAAGGCGGATACCCGCCAATGGAAGGGACAATTTGGCGGGAATGGGCGGAAATCCGCCATCGGCGGCTCGGGTTTTTTATCTCACGTTAACCAGGCAGTCCAGGCCGTTCGGGGCTTTCAGGGCGTTTTTCCATTCATGGCACGACGATTGCGATAGCGAACGCAGAGGTCTGCCCCGCGCAGCTCGACAAAAACAAATCCCTCCGAGCAGGTGGGTTCGCACTTTAGGCGTCGCGGCATCGGGAATGATGCAAGCGATGCTCTTGAGGAAACTGCAATGACGACTCGTCAGCCAATCTATAAATCCCTGTACGCCCAGGTGATCGTTGCCATCATCATCGGTATCGCGATCGGCCACTGGTATCCCGATGCTGGTAAAGCGCTCAAACCCTTGGGTGACGGGTTCATCAAACTGATCAAAATGGTCATCGCCCCCATCATCTTCTGCACCGTGGTCAGCGGTATCGCTGGCATGCAGAACATGAAATCCGTGGGCAAGACCGGCGGCTACGCGCTGCTGTACTTCGAAATCGTCTCCACCATCTCGCTGATCATCGGCCTGGTCGTGGTCAACGTGGTTCAGCCGGGCGCCGGCATGAACGTCGACGTTTCGACCCTTGACGCCTCCAAAATCGCGGCCTATGTCACCGCCAGTAAAGACCAGAGCGTGATCGGGTTCATCCTGAACGTGATCCCGAACACCATCGTCGGCGCCTTCGCCAACGGCGACATCCTGCAAGTGCTGATGTTCTCGGTGATCTTCGGTTTCGCCCTGCACCGCCTGGGCGCCTACGGCAAGCCGATCCTGGATTTCATCGATCGCTTCGCCCACGTCATGTTCAACATCATCAACATGATCATGAAACTGGCGCCGCTGGGTGCGCTGGGTGCCATGGCCTTCACCATCGGCGCTTACGGCGTGAGCTCGCTGGTGCAGTTGGGTCAGCTGATGCTGTGCTTCTACATCACCTGCCTGCTGTTCGTGCTGCTGGTCCTGGGCGGCATTGCCCGCGCTCACGGCTTCAGCATCCTGAAACTGATCAAGTACATCCGCGAAGAACTGCTGATCGTGCTGGGTACCTCGTCGTCTGAATCGGCGCTGCCACGCATGCTGATCAAGATGGAACGCCTGGGCGCCAAGAAGTCTGTCGTGGGTCTGGTGATTCCGACCGGCTACTCGTTCAACCTGGACGGCACCTCGATCTACCTGACCATGGCGGCCGTGTTCATCGCACAAGCGACCAATACCCACATGGACATCACCCACCAGATCACCCTGCTGCTGGTGCTGCTGCTGTCCTCCAAAGGTGCTGCGGGCGTCACCGGTTCGGGCTTCATCGTGCTGGCGGCTACATTGTCGGCCGTGGGTCACCTGCCGGTGGCCGGTCTTGCGCTGATCCTGGGCATCGACCGCTTCATGTCGGAAGCGCGCGCACTGACCAACCTGGTCGGTAACGCCGTGGCGACCCTGGTTGTCGCCAAGTGGGTGAAAGAGCTGGACGAGCCGCAAATGCAGGCCGAACTGGCCTCTGGCGGTCGTGCCATCGAAGAAACCCGTCCACAAGACGACCTGGGCGTGGCCGAAGGCCCTGCGACCGTGGGTCGCTCCTGATCGGTTAGTCTGCCTCTGATGTAAAAAGCCCGCCCCAGGGAAACCTCGGGCGGGCTTTTCATTGGCTGGAATCCTTAGGATGAGATCCTGTCGATGCGTGAGGCTGGGGTGATTGCCTGAAGGGTGTGGCGCTTTTGTTGGCCCCTTCGCGAGCAAGCTCACTCCCACCGGTCCGAGTATGGCCTGATCCAGCGGCTGGCAAACTCCCGCAGGTTCGGGGACGTCTCCGTCTATTGTGGGCGTGAACTGGGTCTGGGCCGCAACTGGATGAAGGGGTTGGTGAAAGCTGCCTGGAATCCTGGATGCTTACTCCACTCGCGTCTCACCACTGAACACCAGAATCTCGCGACAGCGGCGGCACAGATACCGCCGTCCCTTGCGCACCAGCTTGTGCCGTTGCACGGAAAAGGGAAAGTCGCTTTCCGGGCAGGGGCAGCGGTAGATGTAGCGGGTCACGCGGCGGCGCTGAATCTCATAGTTATGGCAGCGATTGGGCGGCAATTCATACACGCCGCGCATGATCAGTTGCCATTCCTCGCCATGAGGCGCAATGGTGTCGCCGAACAATTGATGGGCGACCAGATGCGCGACTTCATGGGCAACGGTCTGGCGCAGGAAGTCTTCGCTGTTTTCGCGGTACAACTGCGGATTGAAGCGCAGCATGTTTTCGTGCAAGTGCGCGACACCGGCCTTCTGGCCGCGCAATTTGAGGCTGACGACAGGGCGTTTGAAAGGGCGTTTAAAAAATGCTTCGGCTTGTTGAAAACAGGATTCGACGCGGGTATTGAGTGGCTCGAGCATGCTTCATCGGTCTCCAGAGGAGGCGAGTATGCCGCAAAGCGAGTCCTTGTCGAAAACCTGAGCTGCCGAATGGTCGTGAATTCACCGCAGATCCTCTGTAGGAGCGTGGCTTGTCCCGCGATCGGCTGCGAAGCAGCCGTGAATCCGGTAAATGCGGCGTGTCAGGTCGATCGGATTCGCAGGTTTTACGACGACGTTGTCGCCGATCGCGGGACAAGCCACGCTCCTACAGATAATTGCGTTCAAGCCGGGACATCAATTCGTATACTCAGGCCCCACCCCGATGCCCCACAGCACGACGGTAAAGGCCATGATCGCCACCAGCACCACCAGGCCCACCGCCAGCACGGAGCTTGAGAACATGAACCCTTCGTCGGGGTGGATGTTCATGAACACGGGCAGGCCGACGTACAGCAGGTAAACCGTGTAGCAGACCGCCGCGACGCCGACCATCATGCCCAGCCACATGTGCGGATAAAGCGCCGCCAGGCCGCCGATGAACAGCGGTGTCGCGGTGTACGTGGCGAACGCCACACATCGCGCCAAACTTGGGCTTGCGTCGTACGTGCGTGCCATCCAGTGGATGAAACCACCCATGACCGCCACCCCGGCAAGCATGGCGATATAGGACATGATCGTCATCCAGATCGCGCTTTCGCTGGTCAGCATCACCGGCGCGCGGTTGCCGATGACCCAACCCACCTGGGTGGTGCCGATGTAAGCGGACACCGCAGGTATCGCCGCGAGGACCAACGTGTGGGTGAGGTACATGTGGCCAATGCTTTCTTCTTCGCCACGTATCTGTTGCCATTCCTGATCGGGGTGCGTGAACAGCCCCCAAACGTGATGGATCATGCCCGTTACTCCTGATGATGTTCCGTCGCACCTGAGCGGCCACATGCCACCCGGGCAAGGCCACAATCTCTACAGGGAAACCGGCTGCGACCTTACTGGGAGTATAGAAAGCTGGACGCCACGGAAACCGTGGGTTTTAGAGTAATTGGGACTATCCGCAGGCTGTTAATAGCGGATGATGATCAGCAGAAGAATATGGGCGGATGAATGGTATGTGATGTTGCGACTGAGCCTGTGGCAGCTGCTTGAGGTTACGACAATGGCGAACGCGGTGTGTCAGTCATATCGCTTTCGCCACCGTCGTAACCTCCGGCAGCTCCCACAGGGTTGAGTGGCACCCACACAAGCATTACCAGCCGCCCCGTTTATGCGTAAAATGCCGACCTTTTCCAGAGTCACAGCGAGCGGATATCAGCGCCATGGGCACCCTTTCAGTCAATCAGAACAAACTGCAGAAGCGTCTGCGTCGGCTAGCAGGCGAAGCGGTGGCCGATTTCAACATGATTGAAGAGGGTGACAAGGTCATGGTCTGCCTGTCCGGCGGCAAGGACAGCTACACCATGCTTGATGTGCTGATCCACCTGCAAAAGGTCGCGCCGATCAAGTTCGACATCGTGGCCGTGAACATGGACCAGAAACAGCCGGGCTTTCCCGAGCATGTGCTGCCGGCGTACCTGAAGGAACTGGGTGTCGAGTATCACATCGTCGAGAAAGATACCTATTCGGTGGTCAAGGAGCTGATTCCGGAAGGCAAGACCACCTGCTCCCTGTGTTCACGCCTGCGTCGTGGCACGCTCTATACCTTCGCCGACGAGATCGGTGCGACCAAGATGGCCCTCGGTCACCACCGTGACGACATCGTCGAGACGTTCTTCCTGAACATGTTCTTCAACGGCACGATCAAGGCCATGCCGCCCAAGCTACGCGCCGACGACGGCCGCAATGTGGTGATTCGTCCGCTGGCCTACTGCGCCGAGAAGGACATTCAGGCGTATTCAGACATGAAGCAGTTCCCGATCATCCCGTGCAACCTGTGCGGCTCGCAGGAAAACCTGCAGCGGCAGGTGGTCAAGGACATGCTTCAGGAATGGGACCGCAAGACCCCGGGCCGTTCCGAAATGATCTTCCGCAGCCTGCAGAACGTCGTCCCGTCGCAGCTCGCGGACCGCAACCTGTTCGACTTCGCCAGCCTGAAGATCGACGAGACAGCGGCGTCGCGGTTTGTGAATGTGGTGAATCTCTAAAGCGTTCCCTTGTAGGAGCTGCCGGGGTGGCGCTCCACCTTGTCCCGCGATCGGCGGGGAACCCGCCGTGAAACCTGTGTACTCGGTAGGTCTGACACACCGAGGTGTCTGGTTTTACGACGACTGCGTCGCCGATCGCAGGACAAGGTGGAGCGCCACCCCGGCAGATCCTACAAGGGAGTTGCGTGCACCTCGGTACAGGTGTTGGTGCTTACAACCCCACATCCGGCAACACCGGCTTGTTCGCCAGTGCGGTCTTCATCAGTTTCTCGACGTATTCCCGGTCGCTGCCCGGCAGTGCCAGGCGCGGTGGGCGGGTGAGGGCACTGCCGCGTTCCATGATCGCTTCGCACAGCTTGATGCACTGCACCAGGTCCGGGCGCGCATCGAGGTGCAGCAGCGGCATGAACCACTCATAGAGTGCCATCGCCTCAGCGAAGCGGCCTGCCTTGGCCAGACGGAACAGGGTTTCACCCTCTTTCGGGAAGGCGTTGGACATGCCCGACACCCAACCCACCGCGCCCACGGCCACGCTTTCCACCAGCACGTCGTCGAGCCCGGCGAACAATACGAAACGATCACCCACCTCGTTGCGCACGTCGATGAAGCGGTTGGTGTTACCCGACGAATCCTTGAAGCAGACGATGTTGTCGCAGTCGGCCAGGGAAATCAGGATGTCCGGCGTGACGTCGTTCTTATAGATGGGCGGGTTGTTGTAGACCATCATCGGCAGGTCGGTGGCCGCTGCTACGGTGCGGAAGTGCGCCGCGGTCTCGAAAGGTTTGGACGAATAGACCAGCGCCGGCATCAGCATGATCCCGTCGGCGCCTGCTTTCTGAACGTCTTTGGCGACGGCGCTGGCGTTGGCGCTGGTGAATTCGGCGATCCCGGAAATCACCGGCACGCGCCCGGCCGAGGCGTCTTTCGCCACCTCCACCAGACTGATCTTTTCGGCCACGCTCAACGAGGTGTTCTCACCGACGGTGCCACAGATCACCAGACCCGATACGCCGTCGCGCACTAGATTGGAGATGACCTTATGCGTTGCCTCCAGGTTAAGGGAGAAATCGTCGTTGAATTGGGTGGTGACTGCGGGGAAAACACCGCTCCAGGATACGGACTGGCTCATGAGTGACTCCTTCTTGGGATTAAGGTATTTCGTATACGTTTTGATTTGGGCGTATCAGGCCCGGTTTGAAAATCTGTTTCTGTAAGCCTCAAATTCCTCAGCGACATCTACCTGCTTCTGGGCGCAGCCCGTGGGAGCCGGCTTGCTGGCGAAGGCAGGGTGTCAGTCGACGCCAATACGACCGGTCAAATGCATTCGCCAGCAAGCCGGCTCCCACGACCTTCGGCCCGAATCACCTCGTGTTCAAAGCTTCAACCCAACCGGCCAGGTGTCCGTCAGCTTGTACCCCTCCGGCCACGGGTCGCTTGGGTCGAGCATGTGCTGGTGCGTCCCGGTGATCCACGCGCGGCCAGACAGGCTTGGCACAATCGCCTTGCGTCCGGCGACCTCGGTCTCGCTCTGAATCTTGCAGTGGAACTCCGAGCCGATGATCGAACGCCCGATAAACCGGTCGCCCACCTTCAACTTGCCCTTGGCGTGCAGCACCGCCAGACGGGCCGAGCAGCCTGTGCCGCAGGGCGAGCGGTCGATCTTGCCGGGACGAATGACCACGGCGTTGGCCGCGTTCGCCACGCCGCCGTCGTGGTTGACGGGCGCGGCGATCTGGCAGAACGAAATGTGGTTCCAGTCCTTGTTCGTCGGGTGGTTGAAACCCAGTTGCTCGTTAGCCGCCTGGGTGATCTTGAGGCCGGTGTCCACCAGGTCCTTCGCTTCATCAGCGGTCAGCGAGAAGCCCAGTTTTACCGAGTCGACGATGGCGAAACTGTCGCCGCCGTAGGCCGTGTCGACCTGAATCGAACCCAACCCCGGCACCTCGATCCACACGTCCAGTCGGTCGGCGAAGGAAGGGTGGTTGTGCACTTCGACGCTCTGCACCTTGCCGTCACGGCACTGGGCGATGGCTTCGATCAGGCCGCCCGGCGCTTCGAGGATCAGGCGGGTTTCCGGCTCGGTCATCGGCAGAATACCGCTGTCCAGCAGCACGGTGGCCACGCACAGGGAGTTGGAGCCGGACATGGGCGGCACATCCGCAGGTTCCATGATGATCCAGCCCATCTGCGCTTTCGGGTGCTTCGGCGGCACCAGCAGGTTGACGTGGCGGAACACGCCACCCCGCGGCTCATTGAGCATGAAGTTGCGCAGCACGTTGTCCTTCTCGATCCAGCGCGACTGCTCCCAGATCGTATCGCCCGGCGGCGGCGCGACACCGCCGACGATCACATCGCCGACTTCACCCTCGGCGTGACAACTGACCACGTGAATCACTTTCGATGAGCGCATGACTTACATTCCTCCTGCCAAACACGACATTGCTGACGGAACCTCTACCCCCGTGGGAGCCGGCTTGCTGGCGAATGCAGTGCGTCAGCAACCTCAACAGTGACTGACACACCGCATTCGTCCGAATTGGGGCCCATACCCACGTAACCTCGGACGGCTCCTACAGAACCCGGGCTGACTCACGAACCTATGTTCAGACCGCAGACCTGTGGGAGCCGGCTTGCTGGCGAATACGGTCTGACATTCAACGCCGTGGTGTCGGACCTGACGCATTCGCCAGCAAGCCGGCTCCCACCGTTTCGATTGCCATGCCCCGGCCTGCGGTTGTAGGAATCGATTCAGTTGATCGACCGCAAGAAATCTGCCGTCTCCGGCCGCTGCGGGTTGCCGATGACCTGATCCGGCGTGCCGATCTCATGCACCAGACCGTTGCGGAAAAACGCCACGCGGTCCGACACATCTCGGGCGAAACGTATCTCGTGGGTCACCAGAATCATGGTCATGCCGTCTTCGGCGAGCATGCGCATGGTGTCCAGCACTTCGCCCACCAGTTGCGGGTCCAGCGCCGAGGTCGCTTCGTCGAACAGCATGTAATCCGGCGACATCGCCAACGCCCGCGCAATCGCCATGCGCTGTTGCTGGCCCCCCGACAGCTTGCCCGGAAACACCTTGAGCTTGTCGCCGAGGCCCACGTGGGTCAGTTGCTTGACCGCCAGCGCCTCGGCTTCGGCCTTGCTCTTACCCAGTACGGTGCGCGGCGCGAGCATCACGTTTTCCAGCACCGTCAGGTGTGGAAAGGCGTTCCACTGCTGAAAGACGATGCCAATGCGCTGCCTCAGCTTGTTGATGTCCGTGCTTTTGGCGTGCACTTCCGTGCCATCGACGCGGATGCTGCCGCTCTTGATCGACTCCAGACCGTTGATGCACATCAGCAGCGTGGACTTGCCCGAGCCCGAGCCGCCGATGATCGACACCACTTCGCCTTTCTGCACATGCAGGCTCACGCCCTTGATCACTTCAAGCTCGCCAAATGATTTGTGTACGTTGTCGATCTCAATCATTTTCCTGCCACCTCGTTTCCAGGCGCGCACCCAGGCGGGCGATCACCAGACTCATGACGTAGTAAATGAGGCCTGCGATGCACAGCACCAGCAGCGGTTCTTGAATGCGCGTGACGATGGTCTGCGAGGCGCGCAGCAGTTCGACGATGCCGATCCACATCACCAGCGCGGTGTCCTTCATCACCGAGAGCAACAGGTTGACCCAGCCCGGAAACGCGACACGGGTCGCCATCGGCATGACGATCTGACGCAGATCCTGCCAGTAGGTCAGGCCCAGCGAACGGCTGGCGCGGCGCAAACTGAGCGGCACCGACAACACGCCGCTGCGAACGATTTCCGTGCAGTACGCGGTGACGTACAGGCCCAGCACCACGCAGGCCACGGCGAAGGCGCTCCAGTTCAGGCCGACGATGCTTTTCAGCGCGTTGAACAACACGAACTGGATCAGCAACGGCACGCTGCGAAACACGTCCAGCAACCACGCCAGCGGGACGGTGCTGCGCGGTAATAATGCCCGCGCCATCCCGCAGACCACGCCGGCCAGCGTGCCAATGATCATCGAGATGATCGTCAGCAGGATCGTGACCCACGCGCCTTGCAGCATGAATTGCAGGTCGTTCCAGCTGAAACTGCTATTGAACATGGTCAGTTCCTCGATCCTTAGTACCGGAACAGCCGCCAGGACAGCAGCCGCGCGACGGCCACGATCAGCTTGGCGATCAGGTAATAGAGCACGGCCGCAATGGCGAAGAATTCGAAGGTCCGGAACGTCTTGACGTTATAGTCCTGGGTCACGCCAGTGAGGTCGTTGTTGAGGCCGACGATTACGCCCATCGAGGTCATCAGCACGGCCCAGACCATCTGGTTGGTCAGCGGATAGAACACGATGCGGAGCAACTGCGGGATCACGATCAGCCGATAGGCCTGGGGGGCGCTCATGCCCAGAGAACGCGCCGCGCGCAGTTGGGTGTCGGGCACGGCCTTGAGCCCGCCGCGAAAGTTTTCCGCCAGGTAGCCCGCGTTGTTGATGGTGATGCCCGCGAGCAGTGCGGCCCATGAGCTGACATGCAACCCGAACGAGCCCAGGCCGAAGTACAGGATGTACACCTGAAACAACGATGGCGTGTTACGGGCGATGGAAATCCAGGTGGCGGCAAAACCGCGAAACAGCCGGTTTTTGCCTTGACGCATGAACACCAGAAACAGCGCGATGATGACCCCGAGAATCATCGACAGGGCCGCGGTTTCGAAGGTGACCATGGCGCCGTCGAGCATGTCCGGCAAGGCTTTGAAGGCCGCTCTCCAGTGGAAGTTGTACTCAAACATGCGTCATCGCCTCCACGCGTGCGGCGGCCTGCAGCCAGATCGGCAGGCGTGTGCTGGCAAGACCGGTGCAGGCGCTTTCGACGCATTCGGCAAGGCTTGCGAAGTGCACTCGACGGCCGACCAGACCGGGGGCGTAGTGCGCGTACTTGCCGGAGTTGGTCATCAGGTTGCGCGCGGTTGGCGGAATCACCGGCTCGCCCAGCATGCACCAGCAGGTGTCGGTGACGAACTGCACGCCGAAGTCTTCCAGCGTGGCCACGTAACCGGCCTGCTGCGCCCGTTCCAGCGTGGCGCGGCCGCAGGTCACGACGATGGCCACGCTGTCGTGCTTGCGCAGACCGTGGCACAGGCGGGCGAGGGTGGCGCATTCACTGTACGAAAAATGCGGATTACCCAGTGTGACGGCATCGACCTCCGGGCTCTCGGCGCTGTTCAGTTCGCGCCAACTGCTCAGCAAATCGACCGTGCTGACGTTCAGCGTTCGGGCGGGCGCCTGTCCGCCCATGGCCAGTGCAGCCGTGGTGGCTTCCGGCGTGACACCGGCAATGTGAAACATTGGCGCGGCGGAGGTGGTCGCGAACGCCGCGCCAAAGGCTTTCAGGTCATCGAACGTGGGCGCCTTGTGTTCCAGTCCGCAGACCACAGGAATGTCAGCACCGCAGAGCATGCCCACGTGATAGCCCAGCAGCGGGTAGAAGCTGTCATCCAGCGTGTCCAGCTCGGGGAGGTCGATGCGCAACGTCGCCAACCGTTGCTCGGTCAGGTGGCAGCCGATGTTCGGCGCACGCCCGGTCAGGGCGATGCAGATGTCCAGGTAGTCGGGGTATTTCAGCGTGCGCGCGCCAATCACGCTGTTGGCGTAGACCACGGCGTTGGATTCGGCCCAGACGATCTGTTCGCCCAGCTCCGGCGCCGTGTCGAGCAGGTAAGGCGCGCAGGTGAAACTGACGCGTGCGCCCATGTCCAGGTAGGCATCGCCCAGCCGACTGGCGGGTTCGCCCAGCGCCGGGTCGACACCCAGTTCGCGCCAGCGGCGTTTGTCCACCGAGATGGAATTGAGGGTGGTGGGCACACGCACCTTGGCGTCCCAGTCGACCAGTTGCCTTGCAAAGCGAAGGCTGGCGGGACCGGTATAAATGCAACCATCGATGTGCGCCTGGGTGATGTCCAGCAGTTCGGTCGCGCCTTGCAGTTCGGCCATGCGCAGGATGATGCCCATCGCCACTTGTGCCGCCTTGCCGTAGGCGCCGTCGAGAAAGCCCTGATCCATTTCGGTCAGAACGATCGGCGTGCTGACGTGATGGGGCGCGCGTGGGGGGCGGGCAGCCAGCGCAGGAGGGGGACTGTCGAAGCCGGTGAGACACGCGTCCTCGACCCGGACGAACTTCACCTCGCGCAGCGCGGCAAAGCCTGCTTCACCGAGGCAGATGACCGGCATCGAATGCCCGAACATCTGTTCGGCGATCAGCACGCCCAAGGTGAGGATGTCTTCGACCCGTTCGAACACCAGTGCCGCGGGGGCATGGCCATTGAGGATCAGTTCCAGCAACACGCTGCTGCCGGTGCACGAACCGCGTCCGCTCGGAATCGCCAGCACGCGGCCGTTGATGAACCGGCCGCTGAGCGGGTGGTGGCGGTCGATGACCTCACCGGTAAACGGCTCGACCCCGCCCCAGAAGCTCAAGGCCACGTCGGCATACAGCAACTCGCCCTGAGCGCTGCCGGGGACCAGACAACGGCCGTTTAACGAAACGTCAGACATCGTGGGCTCCATGTGTGAGAACCATGGGTTGGGTGGTCATGCCAATCTCCGCTGTGTTGATCGTTCCCACGCTCTGCGTGGTAACGGCGTTCCGACGTTCCGCGTCGATCCTTTCTGACGCAGAGCGTCAGGCTCTCCGTTCCCACGCAGAGCGTGGGAACGATCAAGCTCCCGCCACTCAGCGCAACCCGAACCTCAGTAATAAACCCCCGGCACCGTCAGGTTCGCTGGCTTGATCTCGTCACCCACCCACTTTTTCCACAGTTCTTCATAACGGCCGGTACGCACTTGCTGATTGACGAACAGGTTCAGGTAATGGATCAGGCCGTATTCGTTACGTTTGGCGGCCAGCGACACGTAGTCGATGACGTAAGGCGCGTTGCCCGCGACTTTCAGGCCCTTGTACTTGCCGGACTTGAGGGTAGCAGCGGCCACGGTGTTGGTGACCACGGTTGCGTCAATGTGGCCCTGGGCGACGGCGAGGATGGTGTCGTTCTGGGTCTGGTAAGCGCGGAAGCTGCCGCTGCCCCAGGCTTTCTGGTCTTTCTCCAGCGCAATGGCTTCATAGGTGCCGCTGGTGTTGCCCACGTTCTTGCCTTTGAGGTCCTCGTACTTTGTGATGCCGGTATTATCGCGGGTCAGCACCACCATCTGAAAGGCAAAGTAGGGAATGGTCATGCCCACGGTCTTCGCCCGTTCCAGCGTGTCGGAGGTGGACGCGACAATCACGTCGGCGCGCCCGGACACCAGCGCAGGGATACGGTCGGGGAAGGGGGTTTCGACCACTTCGGCCGTAACGCCCAGCACCTTCGCCAGGTCGTTGCAGTAATCGACGTCAAATCCGACCGGGTTGTTCTTCTCGTCGCGCGAACCCATCGGCGGGAAATCCAGGGTCACGGCACAACGCAGCTTGCCGGAGTCGATGATGTCATCGAGCTTGTCGGCGAAGGCGGCGTTGATAAAGGAGGAGCTCATTACAGCGAGGAGGGCTACGGCAACAGCATGCTTTTTCATAGAAGCCTCGGTGGATGCAAGTAATGGAACGGCCGGATAAGTAATTTCGTATACGATATTTTATATGCACGGCGCGTGCCCGTTTTGCCACTATCGGCTACAGCGCCTTGGTTCGGTGGCTCGCTGAATAGGCCCGGGATGTAAGGGAGGACGAAGGTGTTACATAAAGGAGCAAAAACGGGCGCGATGCTTCATTGATGCACGTTCAGCCCGTGCAACGGCTGCTTGAAGCTCAACGTTGTGATTCGCGGTATTCACTCGGCGACACGCCGGTCAATGCCTTGAACTGTCGGCTGAACGCACTGTGGTCAGTGTAGCCGCAGCGTAGGGCGATTTCGGTGATTGACAGGTCTTCACGCAACAGGCGCGAGGCCTCGCCCAGCCGCGCCTTGTGAATCATCTGCCGTGGCGTGAGCTGGAAGATGCGTTTGCAATGACGCTCCAGTTGCGCAATCGAAAGCCCGGCGATGGCGGTCAGTTCTTCGAGCGTGATGGGCCGTGCGAAGTGCTCGCGTATGTAGGCATCGACCTCGACCAGTTTCTGATAGGCCGGGTGCGATTGCAGGATTTGCAGGTCCCGCGAAATGCCGGCCAGGCCGATGATTGCCCCTTGATCATCACGCAAGGCGATCTTGTGGGTCAGGCACCAGATGGGCTGGTTACCGTAATAAAGGTGCAGTTCGAGCTGATCGCTGAGTTGCCGGCCATCGGCAAGCACCCGTCGATCCTGCGCGGTGTACAACGGCCCGAAACGCGCCGGAAAGACCTCTTCAGCCGTGCGCCCGACGATCTGGGCCTTCTTCTTGAAGCCACAGCGCTGCACCAGCGTCTGATTGACCAGCACGTAACGCGCCTGTGCGTCCTTGACGAAAAACACCACCCCGGGAATGGCGTCGAACAATGGCGCGACCCGTTCCAGACTGGTCAACAGCTGATCGAGGTCGTGCAGGGGCGAGGAGGGCAGCAGATCAATCATGTTCACAGCGGCGGCCAGAGTGAAGGACGAGGTGGATGATGCGGCATGTGTTCCGATATTGGGAGCGCCAGATAACGCCTTCGCCAGCAAGCCGGCTACAGAGGATGATGCAGCCGAAAGTCTGGATCAGTACTGCAACTGTGGGAGCTGCCGGAGGTTACGACGGTGGCGAATGCGGCGGGTCATTCCATGCTGTGCTGCCTGACCTGTCGCCTTCGCCAGCAAGCCGGCTCCTACAGATAATGCAGCCGAAAATCTGGATCAGCACTGCAACTGTGGGAGCTGCCGGAGGTTACGAGGGTGTGGGCCGCACTTCGGACGAATACGGCGGGGCATTCCATGCTGTGCTGCCTGACCTGCCGCCTTCGCCAGCAAGCCGGCTCCTACAGATAATGCAGCCGAAAATCTGGATCAGCACTGCAACTGTGGGAGCTGCCGGAGGTTACGACGGTGGCGAATGCGGTTCACAAAGGTTATATAGCCCGGCCTGCGTCATCCAGGCACGCCAGTGTCGCGATGCGCGCCGGGCTGAAAGGCGGGCGCAGGTGGGGAGGTTCCCAACCGAACAGAGTTTGCGCGGCGGTCGCGCAGATACGGCCCTGGCACGCGCCCATGCCGCAGCGGGTGTTGAGCTTGGCGGCGTTCCAGGTGCTGTGGTCGGCGAGTTCGGCGTAGGACACGTCTTCACAACGGCACACCAGCGTGTCGGCTTTTGCCAGTTTTTTCAGCGCAGGATCAAGGACAAATGCCTGATTCAACCGGTCGGCGAAGCGCTGCCAACGCTGGCGCTCCGGCCACAGCGCCCGCGCTTCATCCTGCTTGCCGACAGCGACCAGCCCGGCGATCTTGCCTTCGACCTGCGCCAGTTCGCTGCCGCCAAAGCCGGTGCATTCTCCGGCCGCATAATGATCGGCCACGCGGCTGGCTTGCCACGCGTCGACCACGATCGCGCGATCATGCACCTCGTAACCCAGCGCGCTCCCCATCTCGGTGTTTGGCACCAGGCTGAAGCCACAGGCGAGCCGGTCGCAGGCGATTTCTTCGACCTGCGAGCCTGTCTGTACGCGGACCGCTTCCAGCCGATCCGAGCCCAGCGCCTCAATGACATGCGCGGAGAGTCGATAGGCACCGCTGGCCAACGTCACGGCCTGCAGGGCTTTGTTCGGCCATCGCCACAACCCCATCGCAAAGCCGCCGACCGCACCGAGTCCCGCTTGCTCGGCGATGCGCACGACCTCCGCGCCGTTCTTCTTTGCCGTGGCCGCTGCAGCCAGCAACAAGGGCCCGCTCCCCGCGATCACAACGCGTTCACCCGACACCGGCAAGCCGCCCTTGATCAGCGCCTGCAGTCCGCCGGCGCCGGTGACGCCGGGTAAGGTCCAGCCGGGGAAGGGCAGCAGCAGCTCGCGTGCGCCCGTACACAGAATCAGCCTGTCGTACGCCAGTACCCAGCCGCGCTCGGCGTCTTCCAGCAGCAGCCGTTTGGGACCGGCGAGCGCCACCACTTTAGTGCCGCCGTGCACATGAATATTGCTGTACCGCTGCAACTGTGCGCGCACCTCGGTCGCCACGCCAGGCAGTTGCGCATTCGGACCGTCGCGCCAGATCTGTCCGCCGGGCAGCGGGTTGTCGTCGAGCAGGACGATGCTGATGCCGCTCGGTGCCGCCGCCAGAGCCGCCGCCATGCCGGCAGGGCCTGCGCCGATGATCAACAGGTCGACAGGTCGGGTCATGGCCGCGTCTCCACGTGCATGCCGTCGCGGCAAAGGGTCTGGCAGGCAAGGCGGCGCAGGCCGTCGATGGTCACCCGGCATTCCTGGCAGATGCCCATGCCACACAACGGCGCTCGGCGTTGTCCGCTGACCGACGTACGGCTGCAATGGTCACCACTCGCCATCAAGGCCGCCGCAACGGTGGTGCCTTGGGCGACGCAAAGGGGATGACCGTCGATGCTCAACTCAAGCATGGGCATGGGCTCCGATAAAACGCTGAGGCAGGAACGCGGCCAGGTCGAGCGGCGGGGGCGTGCGCAGCAGTTGCGCGGCCAACAGCTTCGCGGTGCCGGTGGCGGTGGTGACACCCAGACCTTCATGCCCCACGGCCAGCCATAAGCCCGGCTGCTCGGGGTGCTCGCCAATCAGCGGCTGACCGTCAGGACTCGCCGAACGAAAACCGGTCCAGCTACGAATGCCGTTCATCTGGCCGAGATCAGGCAGAAAATCCATCGCCCGACGCAACATGCGACCTAGCATCGCGGCGTCGATGGCCGGGTCTTCGTTGTCGAACTGCCTGGACGAGCCGATGAACAATTGACCGGTCGGCCGTTGTTGCACGTTGAACGCCACGGAAGGGCCGTTGCCCTTGTGCGCGCTGGTGACATAACCGAGTTCCACCAGCGTGTGGGTGATCTGGATCGGGTAGCGGTCGGTGATCAGCAGATGACCTTTCTTGGCTTGCAGCGGCAAATCCGGGCACAAGTCGCGGGCATGAATGCCATTGGCAAGCACCACGGCACCGGCCTGCAACCACTGACCACCAGCCAGCTTCACCCGATTTCCCTGAACCTCCACCACCTCGGCGTGCTGCTGATGCATGCGCTCGGGTTGACGCTGCAACAGCCAGCGTGCGGCATTGGGTGCATACAGAATTCCGTCTCCGGGGACGCTCAACGCGCCGAACAGGCCGGGACGCAGCGAAGGCTCGGCCTCCGCCAGTGCGGCGCCTGACATCAATTCGCACGCCAGACCGAATTCACTCAACGCCGCCTGTTTGCGCTCGGCCTCGGCCATTTCCTCTTCGTTGCAGGCCAGCCACAGTGTGCCGTTGTTGCGCATGGCGCAGTTCTCGGGCATCTGTGGGGCCAGTTCGCGCCACAGGCGCACCGAGTATTCGCCCAGTGCCAATTCGGCCGGACTGTGGTCCAACACCACCAGATGACCCATGCCGGCCGCGGTGGCTGCCGGTCGCTGGCAATCGAGCACGCACACCTGCAGGCCCTGGCTGGCCAGTTCATCGGCGCAGGCTGCGCCAATGATGCCGCCGCCGATGATGATCACGTCGGCAGCGTTGCCTTGAACGCCTGAACGCTGGATCAAGGACGAATGCCCCAGGCGAACGGGTCTTCCTCGTCCAGCAACAACGTCGCTTCGGCGCTGATGTACGCGCGACCGCGGATGGTCGGCACGATGCGGTCACCCATCTGGCGTTCGCCGTGCTGCCACTGGAAACTGCCTTCGAACTGGCTGCCGATCACGCTGGCTTGCCGCCAGATTGCGCCAGGTTCCAGTTTGCCGTCTGCCGCCAGACACGCCAGTTTGGCGCTGGTGCCGGTGCCGCACGGCGAGCGGTCGTAGGCTTTGCCGGGGCACAGGACGAAGTTGCGGCTGTCTGCTGTCTCGTCGTTGGCGAACAGTTCGATATGGTCGATCAGGCCGCCGTCTTCGCCACGAATGCCCTGGTTGTCCAGGGCCTGACGAACCTTCCAGGTGTAATCGGTGAGGGCGTCGAGGTTGGCGCCGGTGATGCTCAGGCCGTGATCGGCAATCAGAAAGAACCAGTTGCCGCCCCAGGCGATGTCGCCGGTGACGTTACCGATCCCTGGGACATCAACGATGAAATTCTTGCGATAGCGATAGGACGGCACGTTGTTGACGCTGACCGAGCGGTCCTCGTGCAGGGTGGCTTGCACCGTGCCGACCGGGGTTTCGATGCGATGAACACCGGGGCCGATCTTGCCCAGATGCGCCAGCGACACGACCAGCCCGATGGTGCCGTGGCCGCACATGCCCAGGTAACCGGCGTTGTTGAAAAAGATCACCCCTGCACAGGCTTCCGGGTCTACCGGCTTGCACAGCAGTGCGCCGACCAGTACGTCACTGCCGCGCGGTTCGAGCACCGTGGCCGCACGCCAGTCATCGAATTCATCCGCCAGCACCTGGCGACGTTCCGCCATGCTGCCGTTGCCAAGATCAGGAAAACCGTCGAGCACCAGACGCGTGGGTTCGCCGCCGGTGTGGGAATCGAGGATCTGGATGCGCTTCATGGTTCACCCCAAAGTGGTAGAAATTGACTGTCTCGCGGGGCAAACGCAGAACCCTGTAGGAGTGAGCTTGCTCGCGAATGCGCTGGATCAGGAACATCAATGTTGAATGACACACCGCATTCGTCAGCAAGCTGACTCCCACAGGTTATGGATTGCCGGTCGAGTCCCGGAGAGTGCTGAGGACTGACATCCAGATTGGCGCCAAAGCGCGGCAGGGTCTTGACGAATTTCGCCGCTGAAAATGACGAAATCGGCACAGTCGCTGGCGACTCAGATTTCGCTGAGCACCGCGTTGGGAAGGTGCGCGTAGAGCGCGCGGCAGACGCCGATGATGTGGTGTTCGATCAGTTCGGCGGCTTTGTCCACGTCACGATCGGCACAGGCCTTGAGGATTTCACGATGTTCTTTGTCCGCCCGTTCCTTGCCTTCGTCAAAGCTCATTTGCACACGCAGGTAGCGTTCGACCTTGTCATGGATCGAGCGAATCATGTTCAGCAGAAACGGCCGCTGCGCCGCTTCGTACAGGCAAGTATGAAACGCCCAGTTCAGCTCTGCCCAGCGCCCGATGTCGTCATCACCGACGAATTCATCGCAGATGGCCGTGGCCTGATCGATCTGTGCCTGGGTCATCCTCGGTACGGCCAGTCGTATGGCCTGAACCTCCAGCAAGACACGCACTTCGAAGATCTGCGCCAGTTCCGGCTCGGAGATTCGTGTGACCACCGCCCCTTTGTTGCGCTGAAACTGCACCAGCCCTTCGGCCTCGAGGCGCTTCAATGCTTCACGCACAGGAATCTTGCTGACGTTAAACACGCGGGCAATATCGTCTTGGCGAATGGGCTCATCTTCGGCGAACTGGCCGGAAATGATCGACTCGCGCAGGTGCTTCGAAATGACTTCGGAGGCGGAAGGCACGACACCAAGGTTAGGGGCGTCAGGAAGAAGAAAGGGCACGCGAACGACTCAGGCAAGGGGACGAATGGCGGATATTGTATACGACCTTCGATTCGTTACATCCGATGTCGCCACTGCCTGACGAAAAAAAGATCAGTGGTTGACCGTGTACGACAGCATCATCGAAATCTGGCACAGCGGGCGGCCGCTTTCGGCGTGCCACTGGTTGAACGCGGCTTGCACGGCGGCCTGGTCGCGCTGGCTGCTGGGCACTTTATCGACGATGTTCTGCGCGTTGAGGGCTGCCACCACGTCATAGCTGGGGATAAACGTGGCCGACCATGCGCAAGAAGCGCGGGGCCGAGAGGCCACCCATCTGATTGCCGTGCTTGAACAGGTAGCGCCACAGCCCGACGATGTCGGTCACGGGCCACTCGGCGATGAAATTGCCAAAGCTGCCGTGTTCCTGGGCGATGTCGAGGATCAACTGCGCGTTGCGCGGCACGCTCTTGAGTTTGCCCAAGTGGCGAATGATCCGCGCATCCTGCATCAGGCGCTCCAGGTGATCGGCGCCCATGAGCACGACCTTTTCCGGGTCGAAGCCAAAGAACACCTGCTCGAAAGCCGGCCACTTGGCGTCCACCAAACTGTGTTTCAATCCGGCCCGAAACACCCGCAGGGCCATGGTCGACAGATAGCGATCATCGCTCAGGGCCTTGAGCTGTTTTGACGTGGCGGGAGTTGGCAGATGCGCCTCGAGGGCGGCGGCGGAACCAAAGCGATTCAAGCAGTATTCATTGAGCCATTTGTAGTCTTGCATGCCCTCTCCAAAAAAATGACGTGATGATTGGCGAAAGGTTAACCGACGGTCCCTGACGGAACAGTACCGTTGTAGGAGCGTGGCTTGTCCCGCGATTGCGGTGTGTCAGGCGATAAATGGGCGGCTGATCCACCGCAATCGCGGGACAAGCCACGCTCCTACAGTATTGGAGTCGGTCTCACGCTCCTTCACCCGCCACCCGACGGTTGTATTGAAACCGCCAGCGCACGTACAGCAACGCGCTGGTGAACACCGCCAGGCTTGCCAGCATTTCCAGTACGCCGAACCACGCGCGGCTTGGGTCGTAAGCGGCCAGCGCACCCTTGATGAAGTACAGGTTCACCACGAAACACGTCCACGAATGCCCGCGCGCGCTGCCGGTGACCATGCCCGGTAAGAGCAGCAACAGCGGCACCAGTTCAATCGAAAGGATGACCCAGGGGCGCGCGCCGTGCAGGTCGGCGAATGCGAGGTAATACACGGCGAGCAACGCGATCAGCCCGAAAAAGCACAACAAGGCAGCGACCCGGCTCCAGCGGACACGAGGTTCCAGCCATTCCAGCGCGGGCAACACCTTGGGCTTTTTAGCCACGCGACGGCTCCAGCAGCAACGCAGTCTTCGCCAGACGCTGACCCAGCGCGCGGCACAGCGTGGTTTCGTGCTGATCCAGCGGACGTTTGCCGTCGGCGCCTGCGTGATGACTGGCGCCATACGGCGTGCCGCCGCCGCTGGTTTCGATCAGGGCCGCTTCGCTGTACGGCAGGCCGGTGACCAGCATGCCGTGGTGCAACAACGGCAGCAGCATCGACATCAGCGTGGTTTCCTGACCCCCGTGCAGGCTGGCCGTGGAGGTGAACACACTGGCGGGTTTACCGACCAGCGCACCGGTCAGCCACAGGTTGCTGGTGCCGTCGAGAAAATACTTGAGCGGCGCGGCCATGTTGCCGAACCGGGTGGGACTGCCCAGCGCCAGGCCGGAGCAGTGCTTCAAATCGTCCAGCGTGGCGTACAACGCGCCCGTTTCCGGAATGCTCGGCGCCACCGCTTCGCACTCGGTGGAGATGGCTGGCACCGTGCGCAAGCGCGCTTCCATGCCGCCCATCTCGACGCCACGGGCAATCTGGCGGGCCATTTCACCGGTCGAACCGTTACGGCTGTAAAACAGAACCAGAATGTACGGCGTGCTCACGGCAGGATCTCCAGGATCTTCTCGGGTGGACGGCCGATCACGGCTTTTTTGCCTGCGACCAGGATCGGGCGCTCGATCAGTTTCGGATGCGCAGCCATGGCGGCGATCAGGTCATCGTCGCTCAGGCTGGCGTCTGCCAGGTTCAGGGTTTTGTATTCGTCTTCGCCGGTGCGCAGCAGGCCGCGTGCGCGGATGCCCAGCTGGCTCAGCAGGTCACGCAGTTGAGCCGCATTCGGCGGGGTTTCGAGATAACGCACGACAGTTGGCGTCAGCCCACGGGCTTCAAGCAATTCCAGCGCGCCACGTGATTTGGAGCAGCGCGGGTTGTGATAAAGCGTCAGATCGGTCATTTGCAGGTCGCATCTTGCGTGAGGTGGCGGCTATTCTACATAGGTGACGACCCGGACGAACATCAGGTCTGCGTCGCGTCTTTATAAAAGGAACAGGCATCATGGCAAGGCGGTTGGCAGCGGCGGTAGTGCTTATCGGAAGTGTATTGCTCAGCGGGTGTGGCGTGGATCTGGGGACGGATCAGAACGGTCGGAAAGTCGCCAGCGACCGCGTCGACAAGCACTGGCTGGTGGTCAACTACTGGGCCGAATGGTGCGGCCCGTGCCGTACGGAAATCCCGGAACTGAACAAACTGTCCGAGCAGATGAGCGACCAGAAGGTCAGCGTGTTCGGGGTCAATTTCGACAATCTGCAGGGTGAAGACCTGAAAACCGCCAGCAATGCGCTGGGCATCAAGTTCACCGTGCTGGCTCAGGATCCGGCCGATCAATACGACCTGCCCAAGAGCGAAGCCTTGCCGGTGACCTACATCATCGACGACAAGGGCAAGGTGCGTGAACAGTTGATGGGCGAACAGACCGCCGCGGGCGTGGCGCAAAAACTGGCGGAGTTGAGAGGGAAGGGGTGAACACCACCAAACCTCCGTAGCAACTGTCTTCCTCACACCGCATGCACAGGTCTTGCTGCCGGTTCCCGGCAGATCGCGGGACAAGCCACGCTCCTACAAGAGAGTGGTGCGCGGGAAATGGATGCACGAATCAAGAATGCGATGAGCGTTAGCTCCAGCCAGCATTGCTTCTATACGCGATGGCTCAGACAGCACAAATCGCGACTTGGGTGCAGGCCAAACGCAGACGACGCGCAGTGGGTCGAGCGGCAGGGATGCCGCGAGAGCGCCGCCAGGGCATGGATGCCCGTTCGGCGCGGGCCCACGGAGCGTCGTCGGAGTGCGGGTACCCGACGAAGGAGGGCCAAACCAGGAGCTGGGCACTTTTGGTTACTTTTGGTGCCTT
>NZ_FOEO01000072.1 GCF_900110765.1 Pseudomonas sp. NFACC02 | reverse complement strand
AAACTGCCCGGCTGCTCGGGGATCGTCACGGCAATGATCGCTTCGCGGCCTTCGCCCAGTTCAGCGCGCTCGGCGACGTGGCGCAGGCGGTCGAAGTTGACGTTGGCGCCGGAGTCGATGGCGACGAAGGTCTGGCCGCTGACACCGTACTGCTCGGTGTAGCGCTTGATCCCGGCGACGCCCAGCGCGCCTGCGGGCTCGGTGATCGAGCGGGTGTCGTCGTAGATGTCCTTGATCGCCGCGCAGATTTCGTCGGTGCTGACCGTGATCACCTCATCGACGTAATCCTTGCAGATGTCGAAGGTGTGCTGGCCGATCTGCGCCACGGCCACGCCGTCGGCGAACAGCCCCACTTGTTGCAACACAACGCGCTCGCCATAGGCCATGGCCTGTTGCAGGCAGTTGGAGTCGTCGGGTTCGACGCCGATTACCTTGATCTCCGGGCGCAGGTATTTCACGTACGCCGCAATGCCGGCGATCAGCCCGCCGCCACCCACCGGCACGAAGATCGCGTCCAGCTGGCCCGGGTGCTGACGCAGGATTTCCATGGCTACCGTGCCTTGCCCGGCGATGGTGTCTGGATCGTCGTAAGGGTGGATGTAGACGTAGCCCTTTTCCTCGACCAGCTTCAGGGAATAGGCCAGCGCCTCGGGAAACGAGTCGCCGTGCAGCACGACCTTGCCACCGCGCGAACGCACGCCTTCGACCTTGATCTCCGGGGTGGTCTTGGGCATCACGATGGTCGCTGAAACACCCAGCGTCTTCGCCGCCAGTGCCAGGCCTTGCGCATGATTGCCCGCCGACGCGGTCACCACGCCCCGTGCCCGTTCTTCCGCGCTCAGCTGCGCCAGCTTGTTGTAGGCGCCGCGAATCTTGAAGGAGAACACCGGTTGCAGGTCTTCGCGCTTGAGCAGCACCTGGTTGCCCAGGCGCTCGGACAGCTGACGAGCGCCTTGCAGCGGGGTTTCCACGGCGACGTCGTAGACGCGGGAGGTGAGGATTTTCTTGACGTACTGTTCGAGCATCGGGAAAGCATCACTGGCGAAAGGGGGCAAGGCCGAGAAGTCTACCCCGCGACCCGACGCACGACCACACCAAGAGTCAGGCTTTAACCACGGCATGTCGTTATAATGCGCGCCCTCGGCATATCGCTATCCCCTGCAGGAGCGCTTGCCCGCGATCGCGCAGTGCCAGTCGATACATTGGGCACAGACACAACGCTATCGCGGGCAAGCGCGCTCCTACAGGTGACATCTATCACTGGAGCCAAAACCCGCATGACCCAGGATCAACTCAAACAGGCCGTTGCCCAGGCCGCCGTCGACTTCATCCTTCCGAAACTCGACGACAAAAGCATCGTGGGCATCGGCACCGGCTCCACCGCCAATTGCTTCATCGATGCGCTGGCTCAACACAAAGGCGCGTTCGACGGCGCCGTCGCCAGCTCCGAAGCCACCGCTGCCCGCCTCAAAGGCCACGGCATTCCGGTGTATGAACTCAATACCGTGAGCGACCTTGAGTTCTACGTCGACGGCGCGGACGAAAGCGATGAGCACCTGAACCTGATCAAAGGCGGCGGCGCTGCCCTGACCCGCGAAAAGATCGTCGCCGCTGTGGCCAAGACGTTCATCTGCATCGCGGACGGCAGCAAGCTGGTGCCTGTGCTGGGCGCATTCCCGCTTCCGGTAGAAGTCATCCCGATGGCCCGCAGCCACGTCGCGCGTCAACTGGTGAAACTCGGTGGCGACCCGGTGTACCGGGAAGGCGTACTCACCGACAACGGCAACATCATCCTCGACGTTCACAACATGAACATCACCAACCCGGTAGAGCTCGAAGCCCAAATCAACGCCATTGTCGGCGTGGTCACCAACGGCCTGTTCGCGGCACGTCCGGCTGACCTGTTGCTGCTGGGCACTCAGGAAGGCGTGAAAACCCTGAAGCGCTGATCACTTTTCGATCAACGCAGCGCAATGCTGAACGAACACCTTGTGGGAGCGAATTCATTCGCGATTGGCCAGCGGAGTCCACGGATATCTAACGGCCGGACCATTTTCGCGAATGAATTCGCTCCCGCGGGTACACAGCAGATGTTCAGGCCCAGTCATTTCTTCCTGAACACATAAAACAGGTTCGGCTCGCTCACCACATACAACGTCCCGTCTTCTCCCATCGCGATTCCCTCCGCCTGCGGGACACTTTCGCTCAGCCCCATGCTGCCTTTGCTCAGCGACACATTGCCGACGGGTCGGCCTTGCGTATCCAGCTCCAGTATTTGCCGGGACTCGTCCGACAGCGCCAGCAAGTGCCCGCTGCGCTCATCAAACTGCAGGCTGGAGAGATCCCGCACGAACAATCCGGCATCACGTCGCTTACTGGACGTCACCTCAAGGACGTTGGGCGAGCCTGGGTCGAGATTGGGGAAACCACGCACTTCAATGATCTGTACCGGCTTGCGTTCTTTGGCCACAAACAGGCGCCGGCCCTGATTGTCGTACGCCAGACCCTCGAAACCGCTATTGCCGCCCGCATCGATACCCAGCGTCAGTTGCTCGGCATCTGCTGCATCCAGAAACAGTGTGCTATCGTCGATGTGCACCTTGATCAGTCGCTGGTTGTACTCGTCGCTGATCACATACGTACCAGGGCTGATGTATTCGACAGCCTCGGCGTCACCGAAGCCTGTGAGAGGTATTCGCCGCACGATGCGCCCATCAAGGCTCAGCTCGACCAGCTCCGGATTTTTATTGGTCACCGTGAACAGGGTTTTACGATGCGGATCGTAGCTCAGCGCCGAGACATTGTCGGGCAACCCCTCGATGACACGACCCTCGATCACCACCTCGTAATCATCAAGCCCCAGCGCCTGCGCATCGCTGGCCTGCCAGAACACATGCCAGTTGAACCAGAGACGCTCGACGACCCGGTATTCGCGGGCGACAAGAAACGATGAGGCCAGTAAAAGCAGCACCAGCAACGTGAGCAGGACGATTTTGAAGGGCGACAGACGACGCATGCAGAGGGCTCGGCGACAAATAGGAGGCGCTTTAATATCACCCTAGTCTGAATCCAGCCTTAAAGCGCGCAACTCCCGCCCCGTCTAACAACCCAACCCGATTATCAACGGCTCAATCATTTCCTCTTGAACGAATAAAACAGGTTCGGCTCGCTGACCATATAAAGGTTGCGATTCTCGTCCATGGCAACGCCCTCGGCGCGAGGAATGGTGTGCGCCAGGCCATTCATGCCCGCCACGAGCGTCATGAAGCTGACCTCATTGCCCTTCTCGTCCAGTTCAAGCAGCAGGTGCGATTCAGCCGACAGCACCAACAGGTGCCCGGTTTTCTGATCGGCATACAGCGACGAGAGGTTGCGCATGATCAGGTTGTCGTTCACCAGTTTCTGCTTGTCGCCTTTCAAGACGGCGCTGCCATCGGACTTCCAGCTAAACAGCGCGGGCGGGCGCTCCTCGCCCAGCAGGATCTGCTGATGCCTGGCGTCCCACGTCACGCCTTCGAACGCCTTGTTCTGATCCACTGAAGGGCCCAGGTCGTATTTCGGGAAGTCCTTGATGTCCAGCGTCTTGGTGTCGGGTGTCACCGTGACCATCGTCATCAGGTGCTGACGCTCGTCGACGATGGCAATCAAGCCATTGCCCAACACCGTCACCCCTTCCGGGTTGCTCCAGCCCACCAGCGGGATCTTGCGCAACACATCGCCGGTCAGACTCAGCTCAACCAGAAACGCATTCTTGCCCATGACCGAATACAGGGTTTTGCTGACCGGGTCATAGGACAGATCCGACGCCTCGTCCTTTTCCAGTCCCGCCATCGGTTTGCCGTCGATATCGACTTTGTAATCCGGCAGCCAGACGCTGGCCCCACGCTGTTCGGCGGAGGCACTTTGCTCGCGCAACCACAGCAGGCCGCGGTCGTCCCAATGCCACGCGTACGACAGGCTGACGAGAATCACCACCAGGGCAATCAACAACCAGGACCAATGGAAACGTGTGCGACGTGGGGGCTTGCTCGGTTTTTGTGCATCAACGGCCATCGAAACGATCCTGAAAAATTTCATTGGCACAGCGGCCAGGCGCTGCGGTCGGCGACGGATTATCCAGATCGGTTGTGAAAAAAACGGCAACCTGGCAAACCGGTGTACCCGTGGAACCAAAAAGGCCGCTTGTGAACCCTCACAAGCGGCCTTCAACAGCCGAACCCGTTATGAAATCAGCGAACGTCGCTTTCGAAACGGCTCTGGCCCGGCAGCTCCAGCACGATTTCATCGCCGACCTGGAACGGCCCGACACCCGCGGGTGTACCGGTCATGATCAGATCGCCCGCCTGTAACGAGAAGTGCGAGGCCATGTGCTGAATCATCGGCACGATGGGGTTGAGCATCTGGCTGCTGTTGCCGTCCTGACGCACTTCGCCGTTGACGGTGAGGCGAATGGAGATGTCGGTCAGATCCGGATACGCATCCGCCGAGACGAATGGGGCAATCACCGCCGCGCCGTCGAAGGATTTGGCGATTTCCCAAGGCAGGCCCTTCTCTTTCAATTTGGACTGCACGTCGCGCAGTGTCAGATCAAGACCCGGCGCGAAACCGGAGATCGCATCCAGCACTTCTTCCCGGCTTGGGTTCTTGCTCAGCGGTTTGCCGATCAACACCACGATTTCAGCTTCGTAATGCACCGAACCACGGTCCTGCGGGATGGTGAAACCGCCTTCGATCCCGACCACACAACTGCCGGGTTTGATGAACAGAAGAGGCTCGGTCGGCACCGGGTTATCCAGCTCCTTTGCGTGTTCGGCGTAATTGCGGCCGATGCAGACCACTTTACCCAGCGGGAAGTGGACCTTGGTACCGTCGACATACTTGTGCTGATAACTCATGAGCGCTCCTGAATGCGGGTCGTACTGCGTGTCGTTGTCGTATGAAGGCTGGCGGGAGGTCGAAAGCTTACACCGTGAAGATCTTTCCGGGATTCATGATGCCATTCGGGTCGAACACTGCCTTGACCGCTTTCATGTAGTCGATTTCCACGGGCGAGCGGCTGTATTCAAGGTAGTCGCGCTTGACCAGGCCAACGCCATGTTCGGCCGAGATGGAGCCGTTGTACTTCTCGACAATCTCGAACACCCATTTGTTGACGGTCGCGCACTTGGCAAAGAACTCTTCCTTCGGCAGGTCTTCCGGCTTGAGGATGTTCAAGTGCAGGTTGCCGTCACCGATGTGGCCGTACCAGACGACCTCGAAGTCGGGGTAATGCTCGCTGACGATCGCGTCGATCTCATTGAGGAACGCCGGGACCTTCGACACGGTGACCGAGATGTCGTTCTTGTACGGCGTCCAGTGGGAGATGGTTTCGGAGAGGTACTCGCGCAGCTTCCAGAGGTTCTGCAACTGTTGCTGGCTCTGGCTCATCACGCCGTCGATGACCCAACCTTGTTCTACGCAGTATTCGAACGTTGCCAGTGCCTCGTTGGCAATCTCCTCGTTGCTCGCCTCGAACTCCAGCAAAGCGTAGAACGGCGTCTTGGTCTCGAACGGCTCAGGCACATCGCCCCGCGCCATGATGCGGGCAAGCCCCTTATCGGAAAAGAACTCGAATGCCGTCAGGTCCAGCTTGCCGTGGAAAGCGTGCAGCACGGGCATGATCGCGTCGAAATCCGGCGTGCCCAGGACCATGCAGGTCAGGTTCTTCGGCGCGCGGTCAAGACGCATCGTCGCCTCGACGACAAAGCCCAGCGTGCCTTCAGCTCCGATGAATAACTGACGCAGGTCGTAGCCAGTGGCGTTCTTGATCAGGTCTTTGTTCAACTCAAGAATGTCGCCCTTGCCGGTCACCACCTTCAGGCCCGACACCCAGTTGCGGGTCATGCCATAACGAATGACCTTGATCCCGCCCGCGTTGGTGCCGATGTTGCCGCCGATCTGACTGGAGCCTGACGAGGCGAAATCCACCGGGTAATAAAGGCCGTTTTCTTCGGCGAAGTTCTGCAACTGCTTAGTGACCACACCTGGCTGGCAGCGCACGGTACGATCGGTGACGTTGAGTTCGAGAATCTGGTTCATGTAATCGAACGAAACGACCACTTCTCCGTTCATTGCCACCGCGGCGCCTGAAAGCCCGGTCCGGCCGCCCGAAGGCACCAGCGCGACCCTGTGTTCGTTCGCCCATCGCACGATGGCCTGAACCTGCTCGGTGGTTTTGGGAAAGACGATGGCGCTGGGCGCAGGGGTGTACTGGCGCGTCCAGTCCTTGCCGTACGCTTCAAGGGAAGCAGCGTCGGTGAGGACTTTCCCGGGCTCAACCAGGGTCTTCAGCGCTTCGATTACAGCAACATCGATCATGGGCGAACTCTCGAACTATTCATGGTCATCCTGAGAACGCTTCACGTCGCAGGAGCGGGTATTTAGCGGGGCACATATGCTAGCATACCGCCCCCGCAGAGACGTGCCTGAGGCCGACCTGCGTTGGCGCCGTTGCGCCGTGAGGCCAGCTCGAGCTGTCCATTCCCTGCCATTTTTTTCCGGGACACAGGTTTACGCAGATGAGCAAGACTTCCCTCGACAAGAGCAAGATCAAGTTCCTTCTTCTCGAAGGCGTCCACCAATCCGCAGTCGACGTCCTCAAGGCCGCCGGTTATACCAGCATCGAGTACCACACCAAGTCTCTGCCGGAAGCCGAACTGAAGGAAAAAATTGCTGACGCTCACTTCATCGGTATCCGCTCTCGCACGCAACTGACCGAAGAAATGTTCGACTGCGCCAAGAAACTCGTCGCGGTGGGCTGCTTCTGCATCGGTACCAACCAGGTTGACCTGAACGCCGCGCGCGAGCGTGGTATCGCTGTATTCAACGCGCCGTACTCCAACACCCGTTCGGTGGCGGAACTGGTACTGGCCGAGGCGATTCTGCTGCTGCGCGGCATCCCGGAAAAGAACGCTTCCTGCCACCGTGGCGGCTGGATCAAGAGCGCGGCCAACTCGTTCGAAATCCGTGGCAAGAAACTGGGCATCATCGGCTACGGCTCGATCGGCACTCAGCTGTCGGTTCTGGCTGAAAGCCTGGGCATGCAAGTGTTCTTCTTCGACCCGCTGACCAAGCTGCCGCTGGGCAATGCCACCCAGGTCACCAGCCTGACCGAACTGCTGGGGCTGGCCGATATCATTTCGCTGCACGTGCCTGAACTGCCCTCCACGCAGATGATGATTGGCGAGAAGGAAATCCGCGCCATGAAGAAAGGCGCGATCCTGATCAACGCCGCGCGCGGCACCGTGGTTGATCTCGATGCCCTGGCCAGCGCGATCAAGGACCAGCACCTGATCGGCGCCGCCATCGACGTGTTCCCGGTCGAGCCGCGCTCCAACGACGACGTCTTCGAAAGCCCGCTGCGCGGCCTGGACAATGTGATCCTGACCCCGCACATCGGCGGTTCGACTGCCGAAGCCCAGGCCAACATTGGCCTGGAAGTGGCCGAGAAGCTGGTCAAGTACAGCGACAACGGCACCTCGGTGTCTTCGGTCAACTTCCCTGAAGTGGCCCTGCCGGCTCACCCAGGCAAGCACCGCCTGCTGCACATCCACGAAAACATCCCGGGCGTGCTCAGCGAAATCAACAAAGTGTTCGCGGAAAACGGCATCAACATCTCCGGTCAGTTCCTGCAGACCAACGAGAAAGTCGGCTACGTGGTCATCGACGTCGACGCCGAGTACTCGGACCTGGCGCAAGAGAAGCTGCAGCAGATCAAAGGCACCATCCGCAGCCGCGTACTGTTCTAAGCCGCTTTTTCAGGGCGATGAAAAAAGGAGACCTTCGGGTCTCCTTTTTTGTGCCTGCTTGAGGGCTACACGCAATCCCCTTGCAGCAGCGCGCCGGGGCTGGGCCGTGTCCGGACGAACGCGTTGGGTCTGATCAATTAGCTGACACACCGCAATCGCGGGCAAGCGCGCTCCTACAAAAGAACAGGTGCGCGGGCTACTTCACCGTAATCGTGATCTTCTGCGACTCAACCACCGGCTTCAGCGGCACGTGATTCTTGTCACCTACCAGCAGTTGCAAGGTGTGCTGACCCGGTGTGAGGGTCAGCTCGGTTTCAGTCTGACCTTTGCCGAAGTGACGAATGTTGTCGGTGGTGGGCAGCGGAGCATTCATGTCCGGCTGATCCTTCACGTCGATCAGCAGGTGATGATGGCCAGTGTCGGGAACGTCGACACCCGCGGGCGCAACGCCCATGCCCTTAAGGCCGAATTGAACCTTGAACGTACCGTTGACCGTGGCGCCGTCCTTGGGCGAGATGATGTAGACCTCAGCGCCCGCGGGCGAGGGCGTGCGTGGCACATCGGCGGCCTGGACGAGGAAGGTCGAGCCAAGGAGCAGCCCGGCCAGGGCAGTTCTTGCAAGTAAGGGCTTCATGATCTCTCCGGTTCTTGATTTTATGGACGCTCTGCTTCGGACCGCGACCGCAAAGGGCCGGTTCACGAGCCGCTGATAAACGCTCTGGCATGGCGTTTACCTTAGTCCGGCTTGAGAACGACGTGTGCAGTTGACCGGATTTATGTAGAAGATTTCATGTTTGACAGAGGCCGACGTGGCGCATGCCTTTTGAACTGCGTCGGGACTGTCAGAGCTCAAGCGGCTCATTGCCCCGTCGGCGAAACCAGCCGGTCAGCGACAGGCGCTCGCGGGTAGAAGGCAGAACTTCGTGCGGCATGTCGCCGGAGAGAAACACCACCAGACATCCGCCGGTGGGTTGCACGTCATATTCGACGCCGTCCTTGAGGAACATGCGCAGTTGCCCCCCATGCTCCGGCAACCATGCGTCGTTGAGGTAGATCACCGCCGACACCATGCGCTTGTCGTCATCGCGGAAACGGTCGACGTGCTTGCGATAAAAGGCGCCCGGCGGGTACAGCGCGAAATGGCTCTCGTAATCCTCAAGCCCCAGAAACAAACCACGATTGAGCGCCTGGCGCAAACTGTCCATCAACTCCAGATAACGGTCGCAAGGCTCGGCCTGTCCCGGTTCCAGCCACTGGATATGATCGCCCCGAATCCCCTCGCGAACTTCCTGCGCCGCGCCGCGCCCGACGGCTGCGGGCGAAAGTTCACCCTGCTCTGCCCGCTGGCGACACTCAAGCGCCAGCTCACGGGTGAGGCTGTCCGGCAGGAAAATGTTCTGCTGCGACCAGCCGCGCTCGGCCAGGTCGTCGACGATTCGTAACAGCAGTGGGTGATCAGGGGATATGCGCATGGCGCGCATAGTATCCATACGCCGATCAATCCAACAGAGCCCGAGGTCCGCCAGCCAGGGAATATTTTTTCAGGTTTAGAAAACCTGGGCCGATTTACACACAAACGCGCCGAACGCATCGGTTTTCTTGGGGTCTGGCAACTGTTAACTCGACAAATCCCCGCCGCCCCGCCGAGAATAGCGGCCTGCCGACAGGAGTCTCTAATGCGCCGTCTGTTTTTCCTGATGTTGATGTTCTGCACCATGCCCGCCTGGGCAGACGGCCACGACCAGTTGTACAAGGTCGCCGGCTGGCCAGAACAACGCGCGCATTTCAACGACGCCCTCAAAGCTGCACAACAGCGGTACAAGAACAGCCTGCCGCCCGCCGTATTCGACGCGTTAGTGAACAACAGCAACCAGCGCTTCGCCCCCCAGGCCATGGACCAACGCGCCGAGCAGAAATTGCGTCAGACGCTTCAGGATCCCAACCCTGCCCTGCAGTTCTTCCAGTCACCGCTGGGGTGCAAGATCGTCAACGCCGAACTGACCGCCACGCGCCCCGATCAACTGGCAAAGAACGCACAAGGCCTGCCGAAGATGCAGGCCAGCGACAACCGTCTGCTGCTCATTGGCCATCTGGTCAACGCGCTGCCTGCCAAAGAGGCGGGCGCAGAAGTGAGCCTGGCCATCGCGGGCGTGGCCGCCGACAGCCTGAGTTCGATGATTCCGGGCCTGATGGGCGGAGGAACCACCCAGGCCATGCTCGATGGTCAACGCGAACGTCTGATGAAGCAGATCAGCAACGACATGAGCAACACGCTGCTCTACGTCTACCGCGACTTGTCAGACTCGGAGCTGGACGAGTTCTCGACATTCGCCGAGTCCAGCGAAGGCAAGGCCTATTATCAGGCGGCCCTGGCAGCCATTCGCGCAGGGTTGGCGGTCGGGCAGAACGTGAAGTAGTCAACCGTCTGGGGCGTCCATCCGCTGCGTCAAAAACTCAAAGAACCGCTCGCGTAACTCTGGCACCTCATTGGCCAGGTGATGCCGAGCCTCGTGCAGCATGAAAATCTGCGGGTGGTCGAATTTGTCGTTGAGCACCGCAAGGTTGTGGCGCCAGTCCACGGTCATGTCGGACTCGCCTTGAACGATCAGCGGGCTACGGCGGCTGCGGGGCGCGTTCTCGATGCGCTCGATCCATTTCGCCAGGGCCCCGACCCATTGCGTCGGCAAGCGCCGAGGCTGCAACGGGTCGGCCATCAGAAACGGCAGGAACGCGGGCGCATTGGAATTCTCGCTAAAGCGTCGGTCGATGCCTTTGACGAAATTGCGCAGCAGGTAATAACTGACTTTCGACCAGGCCCAGCCCCTCGGCCTGACCAGCGGCGCGAGCAAGATCGCCTGCCCTTGTGCCGGGCTGTCATCGCCGTGATTGAGCAAATGGTCAATCACGATGGCGCCCCCCGTGCTCTGCCCACACAAGTGCCATGGCTTGGGCAACTGGAGAGTCTCAGCCTCGACGAATAACCGGTCGAGCACCAACTGATATTCGGCAAAGTCAGTAATGCTCGCCCGAGCCCCGCTGGACAATCCGTGCCCAGGCAGATCACAAGACACCACGGCAAAGCCAAGCTCCAGCGCCCATTCGATGACGTGACGATACAACCCCATGTGGTCATAGAAGCCGTGCACCAGCACCAGCGTCGCCACGGGGTTTTCAGGTGTCCAGAGCTGGGTAACGATCTCGTAACCGCCAATCTCGAAGCGCCCGAGACGGCTGCTCACCCGACCGTCGCGCCCCAGCCCGATCAAACTGTAGAAACGTTGGTAAGCCTGTCCTTCATCGGAAATGACCTGCCCGGCGCTCAACGGTTGCAGACCGGCGCGCAGGTGATCGGGGTCGAACGTGTTGGACATCGGTAATCCATCAGCCAGACAAGACATAAAGGGTGACAACTGCCCGTGAGTTTCTTCTGTCCACTCAGACGTGGCAAGCTACGTCACCCCAATCGAAGCCCGCCCATGACCGCCTGCACACGTACTCGACGTCGCACTGCTTTCATTGCGCTGACCACAGCCGTTTGCGCGGCGGCGTTATGGGCGGGCTATGAGTGGTTTGAGGGGCGATACATCCGTGCGTTCAGTGACCAGACGGCGTTGTTTGCCGGCGACGTCCTGAGCCTGCCTTCAGCGCTGGCCGGACCGGGCCGGATCAGGGTCGTGCATTTCTGGGACCCGACCTGCCCCTGCAACGTCGGCAATCAGGAACACCTGAGCCAACTGGTGGAGCAATTCGCGGGCGCCAATGGTGTGGACTTCTATGCGGTCCAGAAGCCGGGCACTCATGGACAACTGCCGTCCACACTGAGCGCAATCAAACCCCTTGGCAGCCTGCCAGGTGCCGAGCAGATCACCGCCAGCCCTGCGGTCGCGATCTGGGACCGTCAGGGCAAACTTGCGTATTTCGGGCCTTACAGCGAAGGACTGGTCTGCAATTCACAGAACAGCTTTATCGAGCCGATTCTTCTTGCCCTCAAGGCTGACAGGCCGGTCAGCGCCACACACACCCTGGCGGTCGGCTGCTATTGCCCTTGGCAGCCCGCTGGCTGACACAGCAAAGTGCCGTCCCGCCGTCGGGATCAATGCGTATTTTTGTAATCGATTACGTATGGCAGCTTCTCGCTCACGGTTTTGGTCAAGACCTTGCGCTTCACCGCCTTGAAACCGCCCAGCTGTCTGGCCGTCATGCCACCGCCCACCGGCTTGCTCGACGGAGGCTCGACCATCAGATCACTCGCTGCCTGCAACGCCTGGTGATACCCGCCGCGCTCGCTGAGGTTGAAGTTCGCGAGCTTCAGCCGGTCACGCAGCCAGTCAGCCCAATAAAACTCCAGAAACTCCGGGGATACATCGCCGGCCTTGGGCTTGTCATAAGCGGCGCCACGGACGAAATAGACGATGCTGCGCAGAATATCGTTCTGCATGGACTTCAAGCCAACCTGCGCGGGCAGTTGATCGGGTGAAAGCGCCTGGCCGTTGCCGTCCTTAAGCCAGACCTTATGCGCCTTTTCCATGCGTTTCCAGAATGTCGCCAGGTCGGCACTGTCGCTGAAATCATCCGTGATGCGCACCTTCATCTTCATCTTCGCCCCGGCGCCGGGCTGCTCCCACAAGGTGGTGAAGGTGTGATGACCGTCCGTGAGATAGAGCTGGCCACCGGGACCGACCACCACGGTTTTCATCTCCTCGGGATGGGCGTTCGGTTCATCCTTGCAGGTAAAACTGTCCGGCTTGAGTGGGTCAGCGCTCTCACTGATGGCTTTCGCCTCATCCTGACCGTTGCTTTCGCAGATCTCATCGAACAGTTTCTGTCGATCCTTGGCGAAACGCCCTAGTTTGTAATAGACCTGATCGAACCCGATCACGGCCTGCGTGGGGTGAACCTGATCAAGGGTGACTTCGACGACATCGCCGGGCTTGGGGCCGGTGAAAGCCAGCGCGGGAGCAGAAAGCAGCGCCAACAAAAGCGTCAGGGCACAAGATTGAATTCGCATGGTTAAAGCCCTTTGGTGGCGTAGGAGGGAGCTTAGCCCATAAGACCTCATACGAATTGCCCACCTGTAAAACCGAGCATGCCCGCAAAGGGAACGCCATGGCCTGTCAGCAAACCCGCGTTATCGTTCATCGCAGGCAAGCGCGCTACGGCCTCCGGCCAGAATCAAAAGCCGGCAGCAAAACCAGCGCATGCGGAGTGTCAGGCGTAACCGGGTCGCCTGATTTTCTGCCGCTGCGCGCCAGATCGTCCGAGTGCGGCCCAGAGCAAGCGCGCTCCTACAGTTTGAGCGTGATTCAGCAGCACGCGGCATGCCGTCAGGTCGCGATCAAGCGTTTATCACAACTCCGCTTCTGCCCGTCGGGCGTAGGAGCGTGGCTTGTCCCGCGATCTGCCGGGAACCGGCAGCAAACCCGGTGCATGCGGAGTGTCAGGTATAACCTGGTCGCCTGATGTTGCTGCCGCTTCGCGCCAGATCGCGGGACAAGCCACGCTCCTACGGGGTGGCGTGCGAAGGATTGATGCACGCATCAAGAAAGCGATGAGCGTTAGCTCCAGCCAGCGTTGCTCTTGTACACGACAGTCCAGACACCGCAAATCGCGACTTGGGTGCAGGCCAAACGCAGGCGGCGCGCAGTGGGTCGAGCGGCATGGATGCCGCGAGAGCGCCGTCAGGGCATGGATGCCCGTTCGGCGCGGGCCCACGGAGCGTCGTCGGAGTGCGGGTACCCGAGGCAGTCGGGCCCAGCCAGGAGCTGGGCACTTTTGGTTACTTTTGGTGCCTTTTCAAAAGTGACCCGCCGGAGGGGCGGAAAGGTGAATCGGTACCACCCGAGAGAATGGATCTGCCCACCCTCCCAATGCCAAACCCCACGAACCCCTTGATCGTTCCCACGCTCCGCGTGGTAAAGCAGCGACTGACGCTCTGCGTCAACG
>NZ_FOEO01000049.1 GCF_900110765.1 Pseudomonas sp. NFACC02 | reverse complement strand
CCTGACGGCGCTCTCGCGGCATCCATGCCGCTCGGCCCACTGCGCGTCGTCTGCGTTTGGCCTGCACCCAAGTCGCGCTTTGTGGTGTCTGGCCTGCTGCGGTATGAAGATCAAGATCAAAAGCGAAGCGCGCCATGCGCTTTCGTAGGTCGCCGCATCAACGGCCGGTCGAACGCAAAACCTGTGGGAGTCAGCTTGCTGACGAATGCGGTTTGTCATTCACCTTTGATGAAACTGGCTCACGCCATCGCGAGCAAGCTGATTGTTACGACGCTCCGCGTGGTAACACATTCAATGACGCTCTGCGTCATCCGGGATGTGGCGCATGCTGTCAGGCGTTGCGACTCTCGAAACCGGGCTGATACCACCGGTTCGAGAACCATAGAATCTCCCACGTCCTTCGGGCAGGCGCGGGCTAAACCCTGCGCCACACGCTCGCCAGCCATGGCTGCTGTTCCCGCGGCAGCCCTTCAGGCCGATAGTAGTGTTCCACCTCGACAAACCCGGCGTCGGTTAGCAGCGCGCTCCATGATTCGAGGTCGTGAAACGAGCCGTAGCGCTCACCCTTCCAGCCTTCCTGATTATCGCCACGCGGATTGGAGCTGAACAGCACGCCGTCCGGTTTCAAGGCGGCTCGCAACTCGCGCAGCACGCGCGGGAGTTCTTGACGCGGGACATGAAACAGCGACGCGTTGGCGAAGATGCCGTCGAAGCGTTCGGCAGGCAGGTCGAGCTCCAGGAAGTTCTGGTGCAACACCTCGCAGCCGCTGTCCGCGCGTGCCATCTCGGCGAAACGCTCCGAGCCGTCCAGCCCGGTGGCGATATGTCCCATCGCCGTGAATGCTCGCAAGTCCCGGCCTGGCCCGCATCCGAAATCCAGAATCTGAAACGGCGCTACGCTTCGAATATTGCGCAGCAGCGCATGGATGTTCTGACTGACGTCGTGATCCCGTGTCCCTTCGCGGAAGCCTTCGGCCACGGCGTTGTAATTGCCCAGAGTGACGGTGGTGATCTGCGCGAGGTCTTGCGAGTCGAGTTTCATTGAGGCGAATTCTAGAGCGGAGAAGCCGCCAATATACCCTTGCTCAGGTTTTGGGCAATTGTCAGGGAAAAACCAGCAACAGCTTCCTCGAAGGCTTTTGCCTGCAAGGTGTAGGAGCGTGGCTTGTCCCGCGATCTGCCGCGCAGCGGCAGCAAAACCAGGCGACCCGTTTATGCCTGACACACCGCATGCACAGATCTTGCTGCCGGTTCCCGGCAGATCGCGGGACAAGCCACGCTCCTACAGGTACCGCGTCAACCTGCTATTCAGAAGCCGCGAACCCTCTCAGATCCTGATTCCGCACAAAGTGAAGTCATGTCAGGCACAGCCTTGCTACGGGTTTGGGGAGCATTCGAAACGGGCGGCATACCCTCAGATCGCGATTCGACGTGTCTCGCAACTCCGTTCCCGGGTCGAAGAACCCGTACCATTGCCACGCAATCACCGTTTGTTCAACCGCACCGCCAGCCTGTCCCCGCCCACTTGAATGACCGCCACCAGCACCACCAGCAATACGATCACGGTGAGCATCACTTGCGTGTCGAAACGCTGATAGCCGTAGCGATAGGCGATGTCACCCAGGCCGCCTGCGCCGATTGCGCCGGCCATGGCCGAGGAGTTGATCATGGTCACCAGGGTGATGGTGAAGCCGCCGACAATCCCGGGCAGCGCTTCGGGTAACAGCACGTGCCAGACGATGTGCCAGCGGCGGCAGCCCATGGCTTGCGCGACTTCGATCAGGCCATGGTCCACTTCCCGCAAGCTGACTTCAGCGATGCGTGCGAAGAACGGCGTGGCGGCAATGGTCAGCGGAACGACGGCGGCCCAGACCCCGTAAGTCGTGCCGACGATCAGCCGGGTGAGCGGTATCAGCGCGACCATCAGAATCAGAAACGGCACCGAGCGGAAGATGTTGACGAATGCACCCAGCACACGGTTGACGTTCGGCGCTTCGAAGATCCCGCCTTTGCCGCTGGTGACCAGAATCACGGCCAGCGGGATACCCAGAATCAGCGCAATCAACGATGACACCCCGACCATTAGGAGCGTGTCGATCACCCCTTGCCACAAACGATCAAGCCACATAACCGAGTACCTGTACGTGTTGCGCCTGTTTGCGGGCGCGAATGAGCAGCTCTTCGACGGACAACGACGAATGACGAATAACCAGCAAAAGGTGTCCCAGCGCCCGGCCTTGAATACGCTCTACACCGCCGTGCAACAAACTGACGCGGCCACCGAACGCGCCGAACAAGGCCGACAGATCAGGCTCATGGGCAGTGCCGCCCGTAAACTGCAGGTCGAGCACGACACTGCGGTGTCCGTCAGAGGGCTGGGGCCGCAAGCACGCCTGCAGGTCATCGGGCAGCGCGTGTTGCAACGGCGCCAACAGGGTTTTGCTCACCTCATGTTGAGGATCGCCGAACACTTGCCAGACCGGCCCTTGTTCGACGATCTGTCCGCGTTCAAGCACCACGACGCGGTCGCAGATTTCGCGGATCACGGCCATTTCGTGCGTGATCAGGATAATCGTCAGGCCGAGTCGCCGATTGATGTCACGCAACAGCGAAAGAATCGACTGTGTGGTTTCCGGGTCGAGCGCGGAGGTGGCCTCATCGCACAGCAGAATTGCCGGGTCGTGTACCAGCGCGCGGGCGATGCCGACGCGCTGCTTCTGTCCGCCTGACAACTGCGCGGGATAGACGGTGTGTTTGTCCTGCAGACCCACCAGCTCCAGCAGTTCAGCGACCTTGCGCTGACGTTGCTCCTTGGGTACGCCCGCCACTTTCAAAGGCAGCTCGACGTTTTTCCAGACCGTCTTGGCGGACATCAGGTTGAAGTGCTGAAAGATCATGCCGATCCTTCGACGCAGTTCCACCAGCTTGTCTTCGTTGAAGGCTGCGATGTCGACCTGATCGATCAATACTCGGCCACTGCTGGGTTGTTCCAGGCGGTTGATGGTGCGAATCAACGACGATTTGCCTGCGCCGCTGCGTCCGATGATCCCGAATATCTCGCCGCGCTGGATATCCAGATCGATGCCTTGAAGGGCCGCGACCGGGCCTTGTTGGCCTGCGTAAATTTTGCCCAGTTGGCTGAAGCGCACATGGGCGTGGGCTTTCTCGGGAAAAAGCTCGGCTCGCTCGGCTGCGCGAGCAACAGTGGGTTCTGGCGGCGATGAAGGTTGGGCGATCGCGGTCATGTCAGTTCTTCCAGCCAACCTGGTACAGCGAGCCATTCACCTTGTCCAGCGAGGCACGCACCACTGGCGAGTGTTGGTAGATGTCGACGAATCGGGCCAGTCGAGGGTCGTTCCTGTGGTCCGGCTTGATCACGAACTGGATGACGTATTCAGGGTGGTCGAGGCCGTCAAAGAGAATGGCCGAGCTGGCGTCGAAGGTTTTTGCCAGACGTATGTAGGCGGGGTAACCCTGGACCAGATCGGCGTCGTCATAGGCGCGTACCAGTTGCACTGCCTCGACCTGAATCAGCTTGAGCTTTTTCGGGTTGCTGGTGATGTCATCTTCGGTCGCCTTGTAGCCCACGCCGGGCTTGAGGGTGATCAGACCCGCCTTAGCCAGCAGTTGCAGACCGCGCCCGCTGTTGATCGGGTCGTTGGCGATGGCCACCGTGGCGCCGGTTGGCAATTCATCGAAGCTTTTGTACTGCTTCGAATACAGCCCGACGTTGTTGATGATGCCCGGCGCGTAAGGAACGAGGTCAAAGCCCGATGCCGCCTTGGCATTTTCCAGAAACGGAATGTGCTGGAAGTAATTCACATCGATGTCGCCCGCATTGAGGCTGACATTGGGCGCGATCCAGTCGGTGAATTCCACCAGTTCGACCTTCAGGCCTTGCTTGTCGGCTTCGGCGACGGCGGCTTCCAGCGGAATCGCGAAAGCGGCGGTGGTGCCGATTTTCAACGGTTGATCGGTGGCTTGCGCGAAGCCGGTGAACAGGCCGAGGGAGAGGGCCAGCGTCAGAAGTGTTTTGCTCATGGTGTGTTGTCCGGTTCAGTCGTTGGTCTGGGTTGAATGTTCATCGTCAGTCAGTGCGCTTGCGGTAACCCGCGCCCGCGTGCCGCTCCGGCAGCGTTGGTCCACCCTCGGCGAACAACTTCTCGCGCAACGTTCCTTGCTCGTAGGCGGTTTTGTACGACCCACGCTTCTGTAATTCGGGAATCACCAGGTCGATGAAATCTTCGTAGCTCTCGGGGGTTACGATCCGGGTCAGGTTGAAGCCGTCCAGGCCTGTTTCGGCAATCCAGGACTCCAGCTCGTCAGCGACCTGCCCGGGCGAACCGATGACGGTGAAGTAACGACCGCCCAGTGCGTGCTGATCGAGCAGTTTCTGACGTGTCCAGTCGTTGTTTTTGAGGATCTTCGTCGCCGACTGAATGGCGTTGCCTTTAACGTGCTGGATAGGCTCATTCAGGTCATAGCCGGCGAAGTCGATTCCGGTCGACGCGGAAAAATGCGCCAGTCCGGCCTCGGCGCTGGCGTACTCCAGGTACTCCGCATGCTTGGCCCGGGCGGCTTGCTCGGTGGCGCCGACGATAACGTTGAGGCCCATGAACACCTTGATGTCGTCTGGATTACGCCCTGCCGCGACAGCGCTGGCGCGTACCCGGTTCACCTGCTCGCGGGTCGCGGGTTTGTTCTGTCCACTGATGAACACGCATTCGGCGTTACTGCCCGCGAACTGTAAGCCCCGGTCGGAGCTGCCGGCTTGAAACAACACGGGTGTGCGTTGTGGGGAGGGCTCGCACAGGTGATAACCCTCGACCTGATAGAACTCGCCGCTGTGGCGCACGTAATGCACTTTCTCCGGTCGGGCATACACGCGCGCCTGTCGGTCCCCAATCACCGCGTCGTCTTCCCAGCTGCCCTCCCAGAGCTTGTAGAGCACCTCCAGGTATTCGTCCGCCTGATCGTATCGGCGGTCGTGCTCGATCTGTTCCTTGAGACCCATGGCCCTGGCGGCGCTGTCCAGATAACCGGTGACGATGTTCCAGCCCACGCGGCCGCGTGTGAGATGGTCCAGCGTCGACATGCGCCGGGCGAACAGATAGGGCGCTTCGTAGGTGAGGTTGGCGGTCAGTCCGAACCCGAGATTTTTCGTGACCGCCGCCATGGCCGACACCAGCAACAGCGGGTCGTTGACGGGCAGCTGAATCGCCTCTCGCAACGGGACATCGACCGACTGTTGATACACGTCGTAAACACCGACGATGTCGGCGACGAACAGCCCGTCGAACAACCCGCGCTCCAGCAGTTGCGCCAGACTCGTCCAGTACTCGACCGTCTTGTACTGGGTCGAGGTGTCTCGCGGATGCGTCCAGAAGCCATGGTTGATGTGGCCGATGCAGTTCATGTTGAACGCGTTGAGCAGGATTTTTTTCTTGCTCATCAGATCGTCCCCCGGCGCGGCGGGTTGACGTCGTTGAGGTAGAAATTGCCAATGGCGTGGTACTTCCAGCGCACGGGGTCGTGCAGCGTGTGCACCCGTGCATTGCGCCAATGCCGGTCCAGGCCGTGTTCGGCCAGGGTGGCCTGTGAGCCGGACAGCTCGAACAGCGTGCTGCTCGCGGCCAATGAGATCTCGGTGCTGATGGCGCGGGCTTCGGCGACGGCAATCGACGCGTCGGCCAAGGTGTTCGCCGTGGTCCGGGCTTGTGCGCGATCCAGGTAGTCACCCGCCCGCTCAAGCAGCGCTTCGGCGGCGTGCAGGCGAATGGCGAGCTTGCCAAAGCTGTGCAGGGTCAGGGGGTCGTCGACAGCTTTTTCGATCCCGGAGTCGATCCACGGGCGCGTACGCGTTCGGACGAAATGGAGGGCGTCTTCGTACGCCGCGCGCGCGATGCCGGTATCGATGGCGGCATGAAGGATCTGCGCCAGCGGGCCTACCGTGGTGGGACGCTCGAAGGCCGTTTGAAAGGGCACCACGTCATCGGCGTCTACGAAGACGTTATCGAACACCACTGAGCCGCTTCCGGTGGTGCGTTGACCGAAACCGCTCCAGTCGTCGATCACGCTCAGTCCCGTCGCCTTTGCCGGAACGAACGCCAGTTGCTGAACGCCGTCCTCGTCGATCACAGACGTCGGAATACGCTGGGCATACAGCGCACCGGTCGCGTAGAACTTGCGGCCGTTGATGCGCCAGCCTTTACCGTCACGGCTCAGTCGTGTGGTGCGGTCGTGGGCGGTCTTGGTGCCCAGTTCAGCCAACGCGTTGCCGAAACGCTGGCCCGCGAGCACCTCGGCGTACAACCGTTTTTGCTGCTTGGCGCTGCCGTTCACGCGCAGCACTTCAAGGGCATAAAAATGGTTTTGCGGGATCTGTCCCAACGAGCCATCGGCTGCGGAGATGAGCCGAATGACCTCGGCCAGCGTTACGCTGGAAACGCCCGCGCCACCGAAAGCTTTCGGGACGCTGATGCCCCACAGTCCCGAGCGGGAAAACTGTTCCAGTTCGAGGTGCGGCAGTCGACGCTCACGATCACGCTCGGCGCTGTGTTGCTTGAAATGTTCGGCCAGCGACCGGGCGACGGCCAACGCTTCGACGTCGTCCCGAATGACCGCGATTGCGTTCGACGTCTGTGTGTCACGCGGCACGGATTGAATGCTCATAAGTATGTTTCCAGTGCTCTTGTCAGATCCAGGAGTGACGGGCAGGCAGGGTGCCGTTGAGGTGCCAGGCGCCGACGGCGTGGACCTTCCAGCGCACGGGGTCGTGAAGGGTGTGAACCCGCGCATTGCGCCAGTGACGATCGAGGTTGAATTCGGCGAGGGTGGCCCGGCTGCCAGACAGTTCGAACAGCTTCTCGCTGGCGTGCAGAGCGATGTCGGTGGTCAACACCTTGGCCTCGGCCACCACGATGGACGCGCGCGCCGCCGACTGCGCATCGATGGGCGCAGAAGCGATTTCGTCCAGCACGCGACCTGCCTTGTGCAGCAATGCCTCGGCGGCATGCAGCTCCAGCTTGAGCTTGCCGATGTCGGCGATCACGTAAGGGTCATCGCTGGCGCGTTCGACATTGGCCTCGATCCACGGACGAGAACGTTCGCGGACGAAGCGGATGGTGTCGTCAATGGCTTCCCGGGCAATCCCTGCGTCGATGGCCGCTTGAATCAGCTGGGAAACCGCGCCCTGAATGTTGGGTGACAACCCGAGTTTCCAGTTTTCAACGACGTGGTCACGGCTCACGCGCACGTTCTCCAGCAATACGCTGCCGCTGGCGGTGGTGCGTTGCCCAAATCCGGACCAGTCATCAATGATGTGCAGGCCAGGTGTACCACGGGGCACAAAGACCAGAACCTGATGGCCGTCGTCGTTGATCGCCTTGACCGCGACCCAATGCGCGAACAGTGCGCCGGTTGAGTAGAACTTGCGGCCGTTGAGCAAAAAGTGATCGCCGTCGCCGGTGAGACGGGTTTTCACATCAAGGGTGTTTTTGGTGCCACGTTCCGGGCCGCCATTGCCAATGCGCGCGCCGTTCAGAACGCTCTCGAACAAGACCTTCAACTGCGCGTCGGTGGCACTGCCGATGAGGGAGTTCAGGATTCCAAAGTGGTTCTGCGGGATCTGCCCGACCGCCGGGTCGGCGGCTGAAAGGATGGCGAACACTTTGGCGACAGTGACAAACGATACCTGCGGACCGCCATAGAGGCGCGGCACGGAAATGCTGCCAAGACCGCTGCGGGTAAATCGCTCGACCTCGGCCCAGGGCAGCTGCCGTTCGCGATCGCGTGCTGCGGCGTTCATGCGCACGAGGGCGGCAAGTTCCCGGGCGGCAGCCAGCGCTTCGGCATCGTTGCGCAAAACGGTGGCGGGCAGCAAAGGAGGAGCAGTGTCCAGGGTGTGCTGGACAGACAGGGCGCTCAATTCAGTCATGGTGATGACCTGCGCGAGCGAGTGCACGGGGATAGGGGTGCTTGACCATTCGAACCTCGAATCAAAACCGCAATGGCGGCAGACAAACTGACGATGGTCCGGTGGTCCGGTGTATATACCCTAAGCGTGTATAAAAATTAAATAAACTAACGTTTAGGAATAAGCATAGAAGGTTGGAAGACCATTCATGGACTGTTCAGACAAGTTGCGCGTAGGCCAGACAGGAGCTGAAGACCAGCATGAGAATCGCGTACTTGAGGATAAGTCTGCAGTGCATCGCTAACGCCTCCTGAAGGGTTTCCCCGAGGCTAGCAGCCCTGTTTTTTTCAGACTTCGGTGAATCGGTAGGATTAGTTGCTAGATGCTGTGGGATTTTTCCGTTCTGTTTCGCAGGTGTGAAACGCTCCACGTTTTCAGCAAACGGCGAGTCGCGGCCCATGCGTCGGTACCGCGACGCCGCCGTTTGAGGCAGTGCTTCAGTCGTCAGGAATATTCGAGTCGCCTGTAAACGCCTTGACCGATCGAGCTGGCGCCCATCGCGAATTATTGCCCACGCGGTCAATGACACAGTAGGTGATCTCCTGGTGCAGATCGTCTTCTGCTTCGCTGATCAAGGTGGCCGGCATGTGAACAGTGATGGCCTGACCGACTTCACGTTCGGTGAGTGCAGGCAAATCCATACGCAGATCCCCCCAGCGCAACGTGATCTCGTCATGAACCTCCATGTTCAGATAAGGCTCGATGATGATATCGACCCCCTTTTTAAACTGCTTCGAGGTCAGGCCCTGGCACAGGCTTGCGTCTGCAAACCTCACCGGTGCCAGCCCCTGATTCTCTTCGCCATCCGGGCTGACCAAATGACCGCCGGGAGTCTCCAGTTTGACCCAGAGTTTGTGGCAGGGAGATTTCATGGGCTCACCGCCTATCTTGGTGACTGTGTAATAGGTCTTTACCTTTCCGCTACGCAGGAAACTCTCCGGCACATGTAGGACGGATGTATGACCGATGTCAGACGCCGTTAAAAGTGTTGACGCGACGTAACAGTCTCCCCAAAACAGTTCGATCAGGTCGCCGCACTCCATTTCGGGGTAGGGGTTGATATGCACCAGTAGGCGCGACGCTGCCAGCGCCCCGATGCCTTGTTTGTTCGACTGAGGCAGGCAGGGGGCCAGGAGCGTGACGGGTGTGTAACTCACAGGGGTCTGGATCATCTTTGAATACTCATTGAATGTGAAACCTGAATAAGGCATGCGGCGATGTCCGTCATCGCAATAGCAACTTGAAATCGATGTGATTAGTACACGCTCGGCGCATGGTGTTGGCAAACATTACAAACGGATCCAAATTCGGGGTTGTTATTTTTTCAAGAGCGCTTTGTAAGTTGTCATCGAGGTAATTGTGTTGCCGCATTTATGTCAACGATAAAAAAGCCGTAACAGTATGCGAATTGGAGAAAAAGACATTTCTTACGGAAACGTCCTGTCTGTGGTGCGCAAGGGGCTGGGCATTGTCCTACTGCGTCAGGCATTCCCTGGTGGGAGAGAGGAAAGTATGTGCTTCCGGTTAAACGCCAGACTCAGTTGTCGTGCAATGGCAGTTCAATACTTGAACTTTGAAGAGGCACCGGCCAGTTACGCATTACATTCAAATATTGGATAGGAATGGACAGGATCGAGGGGGATATGAGAAAGGGTTTTGACGGATCCATATTTTTCTAAATATTGGGAGCAAAGAAAACGGCGCTTAATAGCGCCGTCTTTTTATACGCGCGATGTAGGACTAATTCCTGCTGCGCTCCAGAAACTGCCGGGTTCGTTCTTCCTTCGGGTTGGCAAACAACGCTTTGGCCTCACCTTGTTCGACGATGACGCCTTTGTCGATGAATACCACGCGGTTAGCGACATCGCGGGCGAAGCTCATCTCGTGCGTGACGATGACCATCGTGCGGTTCTCCTCTGCCAAGGCCCGGATGGCATTGAGCACCTCGCCCACCAGCTCGGGGTCGAGCGCGGAAGTGGGTTCGTCGAAAAGAATCACTTCGGGCTCCATTGCCAGGGCCCTGGCGATGGCCACGCGTTGTTGCTGGCCTCCGGAAAGGCGACGAGGATACGCATCCTCCTTGCCCGCCAGACCGACCTTGGCCAGGAGGGCGCGTCCCAGTTCGACTGCCTGTTCGCGAGGCATCTTCTTGACCACGATCGGGCCTTCAATGACGTTTTCCAGCGCTGTACGGTGAGGGAACAGGTTGAAGTTCTGGAACACGAAGCCGACGTGCTGACGCAGTTGGCGGATCAGCCCCTGTTGCTGGCTGATGGGTTTGCTGCCGTCGACCTTGATATCACCGACGACGATGGTTCCGGAGGTGGGTTCTTCAAGAAAATTCAGACACCGCAGCAAGGTCGTCTTGCCCGAGCCGCTGGGACCGATGATGGCGACCACTTCGCCGGCCTCGACGTTGAGGTCGATGCCCTTGAGGACTTGGTTGCCCCTGAATTCCTTGGTCAGTTTTTCAACGGTGATCATGCCTCAAGACTCCACGTCGTGGCGGTTGGCCCGTGCTTCCAGACGGTTCTGAACGTGCGCGAGTACCGTGCACAACACCCAGTAGATCACCGCGACGGTGAGGTACATGGTGAAGACCTCAAGTGTTCTCGAGGAAATCAGCTGCGCCTGGCGAAACACCTCCGGCACCTGGATGGTGGCGGCCATGGCGGTGTCCTTGACCAGTGAAATGAAGCTATTGCCCAGCGGTGGCAGGGCGGTACGCGCGGCTTGCGGCAGGATCGCGCGGCGCATGGTCTGCGCGCGGGTCATGCCGATACTCGCGGCTGCTTCCCACTGCCCCCGGTCCACGGCACCAATCGCCGCGCGAAGGATCTCGCAGGCGTAGGCGGCCATGTTCAGTGACAAACCGATGAGTGCTGCGCTGATGGCATCCAGTTCGATGCCGAGGTCAGGCAGGCCGTAATAAATCATGAACAGCTGAACCAGCAGGGGGGTGCCGCGAAAGAACGACACGTAAACCCTGGCAATGGCGCTGATGACCCAGACCTTCGACAAACGCATCAGTGCCAGGCCGAAGCCCAGCACCAATCCGAAGAACATCGATCCCAGACTCAGACCCACCGTGTAATACGCGCCCTTTAGCAGAAAGGGCGCGGAGTCCAGCGCGAGCTGTAGGCTCTCTGGAATCATTTGGTCACGTCAGCCTTGAAGTACTTTTGCGACAGCTTGGCGAGTGTGCCGTCGGCGCGCAGTTTGTCGATGGCCTTGTTTATCGCATCCAGCAGCTCAGGCTCGCCCTTGCGCAGTGCGATACCGGCTTCCTGACGGGAGAAGGGTTCGCCGGAAACGGCCAGCTTGTCCTTGGTCTTGGCGATCAGTTCCAGCGCGGCCAGACGGTCGACCAGAATGGCGTCGATGCGGCCTACACGCAGGTCCTGATATTTGGTCGGATCATCGTCATAGGTTTTGACGATGGCGTCAGGGACGTTGGCCTTCAGCCATTCTTCGTAGTTGGTGCCCAGACCCACCCCGACTTTCTTGCCTTTCAGATCAGCAGCGGTCTTGATGACGCCAACGTCCTTGGCTTGCACCAGCGCCTGAATGCCCGACACGGTATACGGTTCGGAGAAGTCGTACTTCTTCTTGCGCTCGTCGGAGATGGTGACCTGGTTGATCACGACGTCCAGACGCTTGGACTCCAGAGCGGCCAGAATGCCCGCCCATGGGGTAGCGGTCAGCTTGGCCTTGACGCCCAGTTCCTTGGCCAACGCCTCGGAGAACTCAACTTCGAAACCGGTCAGCTTGCCGTCTTCGCCAACGTAACTGAACGGTGGATACGTGCCTTCAAGACCGACGTTGAGGGTGCCGTTCTTCTTGATGGTTTCCAGCTGCTCGCCAGCGACGGCCTGGGTCACCAGACCGGTGCCCAGCACCAGACTGAATGCCGACAGCAGGAAGGTGCGGCGGATTGCAGACATGTTCATGTGAGTCCCCTGTTTTAATTGGTATGTCAGGCAAGCTTCAGACCTGACGAAACTACTGTGGCACCGCGCTTTTATCCAGCTTTTTCAGTGCTCTGCCGGGTATTCGAATGGTGGTGCGGCGCGATCATAGAAGCAGTCGTTCAGGATGAAAAATAATTAAACCCGAATCGCTTATTTGTTTTTTGCATATAGAAGTCACGCGCCGCCCATCGACCTGTAGGAGCGTGGCTCGTCCCGCGATCTGGCGGGCACAGCCAGCAAATTCAAATATCTTGGTGCGTCAGATGTATCAAGTGGTCTGCAATTGCGACTGCTGCGCAGTCGATCGCGGGACAAGCCACGCTCCTACAGGTGCGTAGCGTGGCTCATTGAGCCGAAAAAACGTCCGGGTACGCAAACAACGCTGGCGCACCGCCCGTGTGCAGAAAGATGATGGGACCTTCGTTGAAACGTTGCCGACCAATACCGTCCAGCAGCCCGGCCATGGCCTTACCCGTGTAGACCGGATCCAGCAGCAGACCTTCCTGACTGGCCACCAGCTTGATCGCCGCGAGCGTGCCTGCATTGGGCTCACCGTAACGCGGGCCGAAGTACTCGTCCCACAGCTGGACGTTGAAGGCAGACGGTAAGGGTTCGCCCAGCAGTTCGACGGTGCGCTCGGCCAGTCCCTGAACCTTCGGCGCCTGGGTTTCCTCCGGGCGAGACACGGTCACGCCAATGACAGGCAATTGCGGCAATGCCTCTGCCAGCGCGATGCCCAGGCCGCTGTGAGTCCCGGCGCTGCCGGAGGCCAGCACCACGGCGGCAAATTCGACGCCAGTCTGCTGAATCTGTTCGGCCAGTTCGAAGCCGGCGCGGACGTAGCCGAGGGCACCGACGGGGCTGGAGCCGCCAATCGGCACCCGATACGGGTTCTTGCCGCTGTTGCGCAACCGAGCGGCGAGCGCATGCAATTGCTCCTCAGCGTCGTCCAGGTTCTCGACGAGTTCGACCTTGGCGTCGAATAAATCCAGCAGTAGCCGGTTTCCGTTGCTCAAGTAATTGCGGTCTTCGGTGGCAATGGGGTTTTCCAGCAAGGCGACGCACCCCAGACCCAGTTTTGCGGCCAGCGCGGCTGTCTGGCGGACGTGGTTGGACTGGATCGCGCCCGCAGTGATCAGTGTGTCGGCGCCCTGCGCCAGCGCGTCAGCCGCCAGGTATTCCAGCTTGCGCAGTTTGTTGCCGCCCATGGCCAGTGGCGTGATGTCGTCGCGCTTCACATAAATGTCGCGTCCGGTCCAGGCCGACAGGCGTTCGAGCTTCTCCAGCGGGGTCGGGGTGCCGAGCAATTCGAGGCGTTTAAAACGGTCGAGCTGTTGTTTGATCATGGTGGTATCGGAACGTCTTCAAGTGAGTCGCTGGACTATAGGCAGACGACACCGACAGGGCAACCTGACGATTTCCTACGGGCCTCAGGCAAAAGCCTCACGAAAATTGTTATTTTTTTGCGCCAAATGTTTGCCGTACAGTGGCTCAACCTTCGGCCATGTCCAGCCTGACGAGCCGTCGAAATGAGGAGAAATCTGCGTGAGCACTATTCCCGAATTGTCCCCCGAAGCCTGTGCCCAGGGCGTGACCGGCCACTGGCAGTTACAGCGGATTGTGGGTGAGTTGCGCGCCGCGCGTGATGACTGGCGCACCCGTAACGGTCGTGTCAGCGGTGAGAAGGGAGGCCGTGAATTGCCATCTCGCGAAGCCCTTCGCGATATTCTCGAGGCCCTGATCGGCGCGCTGTTCCCGATGCGGCTCGGCCCGGTGGACCTGCGTGAAGAGAGCGAGGATTTCTACGTCGGTTATACGCTGGACGTTGCGCTGAATTCGCTGCTGGCTCAAGCGCGACTGGAGTTGCGGTATGTCGCTCGTCAGCGTGGTGAGGACGCCAGTTGCGCCGATGTACACGCCGAACGGCTGATTCAGGACTTCGCCAGTGCGCTGCCGCAGATTCGCCGCATCCTCGACACCGATGTGCTGGCGGCCTATCACGGCGACCCGGCCGCACGTAGCGTTGATGAAGTGCTGCTGTGCTACCCGGGCATCCTTGCGGTAATTCATCACCGTCTCGCTCACCATCTGTATAACAACGGCTTGCCTTTGCTGGCGCGGATCAGTTCGGAGCTGGCGCATTCGGCGACCGGCATCGATATTCATCCCGGCGCGCAGATCGGGCCGAGCTTCTTCATCGATCACGGAACGGGTGTGGTCATTGGTGAAACCGCGATCATCGGCGAGCGCGTGCGTATCTACCAGGCCGTGACGCTTGGCGCGAAACGCTTCCCGGCTGACGAAGACGGTCAATTGCAGAAAGGCCACGCGCGTCACCCGATTGTGGAGGATGACGTGGTGATCTACGCGGGCGCGACCATCCTGGGACGCATCACCATCGGCAAAGGCTCGACCATTGGCGGTAACGTCTGGCTGACCCGCGGCGTTCCACCTGGCAGCAACGTTAACCAGGCGAACCTGCAGCATGATGACGGGAGTCAGAAGTAAGGTCTCGACGATGCAGCGCATCCTGTAGGAGCGTGGCTTGTCCCGCGATCTGCCGAGAATCGGCAGTAGAACCTGAAAAAACGCGGTGCTGCAGGATCATGGTGTGAATTGGTTTTACGACGGGTTCCCCGCCGATCGTCCGGATGCGGCCCAGAGACAAGCCACGCTCCTACCGTTTGGTGTTTTTACCCCGCTTGCGGTGTGCCCATGCGTTGCCTCGGGGCCCTTCCAATTGGTCCTTCGCCCACTAACCGTGTTTTAATTGAACGTTCAATCAAGTTAAACCGGTGGTTCGCTGCCCGCTCGCATCAGGAGGCCTGCCCTTGCCGTATCAGATTTGCATGGAAATTTTGCCCGCCCGAAAGGCGGTATTCGTATGAGTATTCCGAGCGCTCAAAGCAGCGCCCCCGTTCGCATGAACGCGCCCGTTTTCTACTTCGCCGCCAGCTTTCTTCTCATCTTCGGTGTCGTCGTCATCAGCTTTCCCAAGGCGGCTGGAGAGTGGCTGCTGGCGGCTCAGAACTGGGCGGCGAACACCGTCGGCTGGTACTACATGCTCGCCATGACGCTTTATCTGCTGTTTGTCGTGGTCACCGCCATTTCGGGATACGGCAAGATCAAGCTTGGCGCGGATCATGATCAACCCGAATTCAGCTACCTGTCGTGGGCTGGCATGCTGTTCGCCGCCGGGATCAGCATCACGCTGTTCTTCTTTTGTGTCTCCGAACCGCTGACCCATCTCATGCAGCCGCCTCAAGGCGAGGGCGGTACGACCGAGTCCGCGCGCCAGGCCATGCAGTTGTTGTTTTTGCACTGGGGCCTGCACGGTTGGGGCGTGTTTGCGTTTGTCGGCATGGCCCTGGCGTACTTCGCGTACCGGCACAACCTGCCACTTGCGCTGCGCTCGGCGCTGTATCCGTTGATCGGTAAGCGCATCAATGGCCCGATTGGTTATGCGGTGGACGGCTTCGGCATCATTGCGACCATCTTCGGTCTGGGTGCCGACATGGGGTTCGGCGTCCTGCACCTCAATTCCGGCCTGGACTTCCTGTTCGGCGTGCCGCACACCCAGTGGATTCAAGTCGGCCTGATCACGCTGATGATGGGGGCTGCGATTCTGGTCGCGGTCGCCGGTGTCGACAAAGGCGTGCGCGTCATGTCCGACATCAACATGCTGCTGGCCTGCGCGTTACTCCTGTTCGTGCTGTTCGCCGGACCGACCCAGCATCTGCTCAATACGCTGGTGCAGAACATTGGTGACTACCTCGGCGCGCTGCCAGCCAAGAGTTTCGATGTCTACGCGTACAACGGACCCAGCGACTGGCTGGGTGGCTGGACCGTGTTCTATTGGGCGTGGTGGATTGCCTGGTCGCCATTCGTCGGGCTGTTCATCGCACGTATCTCGCGCGGCCGGACCATCCGCGAGTTCGTCTGCGGCGTGCTGTTGATTCCCCTGGGCTTCACGCTGGCCTGGATGTCGATCTTCGGCAACAGCGCCATCGATCAAGTGCTCAACCACGGCATGACCGCGTTAGGGCAGGCCGCCATCGACGATCCGTCCATGGCGCTGTACCTGATGCTGGAAAATTATCCATGGAGCAAGACCGTCATCGCCGTCACCGTGTTCATCAGCTTCGTCTTCTTCGTGACATCGGCTGATTCGGGCACCGTCGTGCTGTCCACGCTTTCTGCGAAAGGCGGCAGTCCAGATGAAGACGGCCCGAAGTGGCTGCGAGTGTTCTGGGGCGTGATGACCGCACTGATTACCAGTGGGCTGTTGTTCTCCGGCAGCATTGATGCGCTGAAGTCGGCAGTGGTGCTCACGTCGTTGCCGTTCTCGCTGATCCTGCTGCTGATGATGTGGGGCCTGCACAAAGCGTTTTACATGGAATCGCAGCGTCAGATTGCCCAGTTGTACTCATTGGCGCCGGTGTCGGGCGCTCGGCGTGGGGGCTGGCGTCAACGTCTGAGTCAAGCGGTGCATTTCCCGTCCCGTGATGAGGTCTATCGTTTCCTGGACCAAACCGTACGCCCGGCCATTGAGGACGTCACCGCCGTGTTCGTGGAAAAAGGCCTGAGCGTGGTGACCCAACCTGATCCGGCCAATCACACGGTCGGCCTTGAGATCGGACATGGCGAGGAGCGGCCGTTCATCTATCAGGTGACCATGCGGGGTTATTTCACGCCGTCGTTCGCCCGTGCCGGAATGGGCTCCAAGCAATTGAACAACCGTCGCTATTACCGCGCTGAGGTTCATCTGAGCGAGGGGAGTCAGGATTACGATCTGGTGGGCTACACCAAGGAGCAGGTGATCAACGATATCCTCGACCAGTACGAGCGGCACATGCAGTTTTTGCATTTGGTGCGTTAACGAGCCGTCGCGCTAATGCCTGACCCTATCGCGAGCTGGCTCACGTCTACAGGCTGGCGCTGGCCTGCAAATGCCCGTGCAGCAAGCGCAGGGCCGGGGTATCGAGGGCCTGCGCCGCGTAGCACAGCCCGACGCGGCGAGTGAGGTTGGGGGCGTTCGCGGGTCGGGCGATAACGTCAGGATGGTGACCGGCCATGGACTCAGGCAGCATCGCCAACCCCGCGCCCGCTGCCACCAGCCGCAGCGCCAGGGTGAAGCTGCCAGCGGTGGCGGCCACCGAAGCGGAGCTGCGGTTGTATAACTCCATCAGCCGCTGGTGAGAGGGATGCGCGGGGCAGGTTATCCACCGAACGTTGGCCAGGCTGGCCTCATCCAGAGTGGCGTGATCGGCCAGGGGATGATGGGCAGGAATCGCCAGCACAAACGGCTCCTCCCAAAGCGGCAGAAACAATTCGTCCTCACAGCAATCTTCCTCGACCGACAGCCGGGCATCGCCGGTGCAACCCTCCTGTAAGGTGAGCAAAAGGTTCGGGACGACTTGATAGGCCAGGGCGAGAAACGCTTCGAGGTGGCTGGAGGCAATATCGCCTTCGACGCCTATGTCGAGCGCCAGCCGGTCATTGCGTTGCCGAAACTGATTACTCAGCGCATGGGCTTCCGCGAGCAATCGCCGGGCCTGCGGATAAAGCGTGCGCGCGTCATCCGTCACCTCCACTCCGCGCGGCAAGCGCTGGAACAGTGTCGTGCCCAACGCCTCTTCAAGCTGGCGAATGGTGACCGAAAGCGTCGGTTGGCTGGTAAACAGACGCTGTGCCGCCGAGGTGATATTGCGCTCTTCAAAGACCGCAATGAACGCACTGAGTTGACGAATATCCATATCAGAAACCGATACCAGCAAGAGGAAATAAGCATTTTTCGGCAACTGCCGGGGCTGAATATACTCGCTTTAAGACGTTGCTATCGGTTGTGCTTATTCCTGCATGTCAGGCCTGACACGTTGCCGTAGCCCTGCAACCGATGCCGCCGTGTATATCCGCGAAGGCCCGAGCTGTACTGGGCTGCTCATCATTCAGACAAGAAAGAGAGGATTGAATGACTTACATCGCCGCACAAAACCGCTATGAACGCATCCCGTATCGTCGAGTAGGCCGCAGCGGTCTGGTGTTGCCTGCCCTGTCGATGGGCTTGTGGCACAACTTCGGCGACAGCACCCCTATGGACACGCAGCGCGCCATGCTGCGTACCGCATTCGATCTGGGCATCAACCACTTTGATCTCGCCAACAACTACGGTCCGCCGTACGGCAGTGCTGAAATCAATTTTGGTCGTTTGCTGCGCGAAGACTTCAAGCCGTATCGCGACGAGCTGATCATTTCTACTAAAGCGGGCTGGGACATGTGGCCGGGGCCATACGGTCAGGGCGGCGGTTCACGCAAATATGTGCTGGCAAGCCTCGACCAGAGCCTGCAGCGCATGGGGCTGGATTATGTGGATATCTTTTATTCACACCGCTTCGACCCGGACACCCCGCTGGAAGAAACCGCCGGCGCGTTGGCGACCGCCGTGCAACAGGGCAAGGCGCTGTACATCGGCATCTCTTCGTACTCAGGTGCGAAAACCCGCGAGATCGCCGGTCTGCTGAAGGAGTGGAAAATCCCGCTGTTGATCCATCAGCCGGCCTACAACCTGCTCAATCGCTGGATTGAAAAGGACCTGCTGGACACGACCGAAGAACTGGGCGCCGGCGTTATTGCTTTCACGGCGCTGGCGCAAGGCCTGCTGTCGGACAAATACCTGAACGGCATTCCAAAGGATGCGCGGGTCAACCGTCCGGGCGGCGGTTCGTTGCAGGCCTCGCATTTGTCCGAGCAGAACATCGAGCACGTACGCGCGCTTAACGAGATCGCCAAACGCCGCGGCCAGAGCCTGGCGCAGATGGCCTTGGCCTGGACGCTGCGCGATCCGCGCGTGACGTCAGCCCTGATCGGTGCGAGCCGTCCTGAACAGATCATCGAAAACGTCGGTGCACTGGATAACCTTGCGTTCAGCCAGGAAGAGCTAGCAGAGATCGATCGGTTCGCCGTGGAAGGCGGGATCAATCTGTGGGAGAAACCGTCTTCGGCAGAGTGACAGGCTGCAACTGCCGGGGGCGGTCATACGCCACTGCCCCCAACGGCGCACGCCATTTCACGGTCAGGTAAGGAGCCCCGTCAGCGGTTATAAGCCGGATCGGCGTATTCGCCGGGCGCCAGGCAATGACAAAAAAATTCACGTCGTCGTTCATGGCCGCAAGCTACCTTCCTTAACCAACGGGTCTGTCGAGCTTTCGCGGCTCACCGGCCAGAAAGGTTGCGCAAGCGCCACGGGCCTTCGAAGCGGTGGGTCCTCGGGTGCCTCTCGATGGTACTCAGGGTGATGGTGTTGGTAGTCCATGGCCGCCTGAACCAGGCGTGGGTCACTGAAGCGAGGCCCCCAGAAGGCGGCGTTTATCGGTAACCGTTTATCGATGCCCGTTCTGCCGTGGCCAATGGGGAATGTCACCATCGGCCATCCCAATGCATTGGGCAGATCGTAATAGGACCGTTGGTTTTGCAGGCCAGACGGTTCTCCCATTCCCTGACGAAATCCCACATGCGCGCCTAACGGCAGGACCATCATGAAATCCACGCCGGCGACATTCAGAGCGTCTTGCCATAGCGCCATCTGCTGACGACGGCGCTGCTCCGCTTCGATTCGAACAGCGCACGGGAGCTGCTCCACGACAGGATGGGTGTACTTCGTGCCGTAATAACGTAAAAGCGTTTCCTGGTCGGCTTCAGGACGGCCCGCGGCGAAGGCCTCGACGGCCTGCCAATAGTTCGCTTCGTATTGCTGGCAATAGGTCGTCGCCATGGCTGGCGTTACGGGTGTATAGGGATTTTCGATCGTCCAGAGAATGGGGCCCGCGTAGTAAAGGCAATTCACCTCATCCGCCATGTTCACCCCTGCAAACTCGATCACGCGGGCGCCCAACTGCTGCAATTGCACCTTGAAGCGCTCAAAGGCTGCGCTGTAGTCGGCGTCATAGGTCTGTGCAGGAGGCACTGCGGATGTCGTCATCCAGTCCGTCTGGGGAATGCCGATCGTCAGCCCCGTCAGTGGTGCCGCTCCGGGACGGGGTTCAGTTGGCATGGGCGGAAACGGCAGCGGCGTATGCAAGGTTTGCGGGTCACCGTCAGGGTCGGGCCCCTGTATCGCGGCGAGCACATGCGCGGCGTCCTGTACCGAGCGCGCCATGGGGCCGACCACATCCCAACCTATGCGCAAGGGCATTACACCGCCCGTTGATACATAGCCCAGTGAGGGCTTGATCGCGCTGGCACCGTTGGCGGCGGCCGGAATGATCATGGAGCCGCCGGTCTCCTCACCCAGTGTCGCGACGCAAAGCCTCGCGACCGGGGCGATGGCCGACCCAGAACTGGAACCGCCGGGCACCTTGTCGAGGTCCCAGGCATTGCAGCCGAAATCGCCATGCGTGCTGCCTGAAAAGCGAGAGCAAATGGTGTGCCCCAGCACGACGGCGCCTGCATCGCGCAATCGGGCAACGGCAGTGGCATCGCGCAACGCAACGTTGGTGCTGAATTCCGGGGCGCCATTCTTGCTTTCGCGGTCAACGATGCCGATGGAATCCTTGACGCCTACAGGTATTCCACACAGCAGCGGTGCGGGACCGCGGGGATCCTCGGGGTTGTTGATCCATGCATCCGCTTCGTCTGACTGCACCAGCGCTTGCTCGCGGTCGATACGGACAAACGCGTTATAGCCGCCATTGTCGTTGTAGATTTCAAAAGGACCGTTGAGCCGGTCGATGCGGGCAAGATAGGCAAGCGTGATCTGCCGGGAGGTCAGTTCACCAGCGCGCAGGAGCGCAGCCATTTCGACGAGGGAATAGTCGACCAGCCGCTCCTGCTTTTTGATAGGTGGGCGACGAAGGCGTTCGTCCTTACCCCACCGGTAGACCTGTTGCCAGAATCCTTTCACGCAATGTAGCTCCCTGTCTGTGGTGCTTGGCACTCAGGGAGCTAATCACTGTTGGGGGCCGGCGTAAACTGTCACAAATGACAGTTCGCTCAGGCTTCGTCTCCCTCGTCGTCATCCCCGCCATCGATCTTCATGCCCAACTCCTTGATCTTGCGCGTCAAGGTATTGCGGCCCCATCCCAGCAGCACGGCCGCGTCGCGGCGACGTCCAGCGGTATGTTTCAGGGCCGTTTCGATCATGATGCGTTCGAAGGTCGGCACGGCGCTGTCCAGCAGACTGGATTGACCCCGTGCCAGCGCCTGATCCGCCCATTGGCGAAGGGCTTGCTCCCAGTTGGTGACCGGTGCAGCGTCCTGAGGCAGGCTCAGCAACTCGGGCGGCAGGTCGCTGATGTGCACTTCGCGACCCGAAGCCATGACCGTGATCCAGCGGCAGGTGTTTTCCAGCTGTCGCACGTTCCCTGGCCACGGCAGGTGTTTGAGGTATTCCTCGGTCTCGGCTTTCAGCAACTTCGGTTCGACGGCGAGTTCTTGCGCCGCACGACTGAGGAAGTGCTTGGCCAGCGTCGGAATGTCTTCACGGCGGTCGGACAAGCGCGGAATGTGGATGCGAATCACGTTCAGTCGGTGGAACAAGTCCTCACGGAATTTGCCGGCCTGAACCAGGGTTTCCAGATTCTGGTGCGTGGCCGCAATGATCCGCACATCGACCTTGACCGGCGTGTGACCCCCGACGCGATAGAACTCGCCGTCTGCCAGTACACGCAACAGACGCGTCTGGGTGTCGGCCGGCATGTCGCCGATTTCGTCGAGAAACAAGGTACCGCCGTCCGCTTGCTCGAAACGTCCGCGGCGCAGGTTGGCCGCACCGGTGAACGCGCCTTTTTCATGGCCAAACAGTTCGGACTCCATCAAATCCTTCGGGATCGCTGCCATGTTCAGCGCGATAAAGGGTGAGGCCGAACGCGGGCTGTGACGGTGCAGGGCGTGAGCCACCAGCTCTTTACCCGTCCCCGACTCACCGTTGATCAGCACCGTGATGTTGGAGTGACTCAGGCGACCGATGGCGCGAAACACTTCCTGCATCGCCGGTGCTTCGCCGATGATTTCAGGGGTGCGGGTCAGGGTGGGCGCAACGTCCATGCCCTGTTGTTCCTGGGCGTGCTGATTGGCGCGTTTGACCAGAGAGACCGCCTCGTCCACGTCGAACGGCTTGGGCAGGTATTCGAAGGCGCCGCCTTGATACGAGGCCACGGCACTGTCCAGGTCCGAATGCGCGGTCATGATGATGACCGGCAGGCGCGGATGCTGTTCGCGAATACGCGCCAGCAGGTCCAGGCCACTGGCGCCCGGCATGCGAATATCGGAAATGATGACGTCCGGTTGCTGACGGGCCAGGCGGCTCATCACGCCATCGGCACTGTCGAAGCTTTGTGTGGTCATGCCTTCTTGTTGCAAGGCCTTTTCCAGTACCCAGCGGATGGAACGGTCGTCATCGACGATCCAGACAGTTTCACTACGGCTCATGTCGAAGCTGCTCCTTGTTCCAGCGGCAAGAAGATCGAGAAGGTGGTGTGGCCAGGATGGCTGTCACACTCGATCAGCCCCTGGTGCTGACTGATGATGTTCTGGGTGATGGCAAGGCCCAGCCCGGTACCGTCCGGACGGCCGCTGACCATTGGGTAGAAAATGGTTTCCTGAAGTTCCGGCGGGATGCCCGGACCGTTGTCGATGATTTCAATCTTGCTCACGAGACGATGGCGCACATGGCCAATCGTGAACTGGCGCATCGCGCGGGTGCGCAGGCTGATCCGGCCCAGGCGCAGTTCGTTTTGCCCGCTGATGGCCTGCATGGCGTTGCGCACAATGTTGAGCACGGCCTGAACCATTTGGTCGCGATCGATCAAGACGTCCGGAATGCTTGGGTCATAGTCGCGCACCAACGTGATGCAGCCCTGACTCTCCGCTTCAACCAGGCTGCAGACGCGTTCAAGCACTTCATGGACGTTGGTCATTGCCAGCGAGGGCAGCTTGTTCGAGCCCAGCATCCTGTCCACCAGGTTACGCAGGCGATCGGCTTCCTCGATGATGACGTTGGTGTAGTCTTTCAGACTTTCCTCCGGCAGCTCCCGCGCCAGTAGCTGTGCGGCGCCGCGAATCCCGCCCAGCGGATTCTTTATTTCATGGGCCAGTCCACGCACCAGCATCTTGGTGGTTTCCTGCTTCGACAGCTGAGCTTCTTCCTTGGTGATGCGCAGCAGGCGGTCACGCGGATGGACCTCCAGCAGCAACATGGTTTCGCCTTGCGACAGAATCGGCGTCACGGCGTAGTCGACCGTCAGCGTCTGGCCGGTCAGCGCGGTCAGCATGGCTTCACGCTTGGTAAACGGATGCGCCTGTTCCACCGCTTGACGAAGCGAGCTGAGGGCTTCGGCGGATTCCGTGAACAACTCGCTGATGAATTGCCCGTGACTGCGCTGACCACTGATCGCCAGCAGCATTTCAGCTGCGGGATTCATGTATTCCAGGCGCAGGTCTGAATTGAGCAGAATCGTGGCAGTGGTCAGGTTGTCGAGTAACAGTCGGTGCAGCGTATCGCTGATAGTCATGAATCTCGTTGACCTCTTTTGGCGCATTACACGTGGGAGGGCCCAAACGTGCAGGCTCTGGTTGGTCTTCGCCAGCGCTGGCAAGCCGCTCGGTACCGGCTTGCCGTTGCTTATCTGTTTGAAAATGCAAAAACCAAACCAAGGCTCCGAAAAGAAGCGCCGGGCGAGTCATTTCGAGCGTTTTTTGCACGGATAGCCCGAAGAATGGGCAACAGCGCATGATCCGTGAACCAAAATGGGATTTTTTGCATCGCGTTTGTTCAGCTTGCGCACCATTATGGAGCTTAGCCAGTCATGTGTGAGTTATCAGAAAAAAGGCAGGATGCTGCTCTTCTTCTCAGGAGGCTTGTCCTTGACAGGGCACTCGGGACGCACGCCGTAATCGTCGGTCTTGCAGGGTTGGGCAAGACGCTTCTGAGCCAGGGAAATTCGCATCACGTGGAATGGCTGATTAGGGGTTCGTTCCGCCACCCTTCCGAACTCGTCAACGATTTCGACCGACAGTTGATGTGTCCCACGATCCAGGTTGGCCAGAGGAAACACCGGGCTGCGACTGGCTCCGCCGTAAACCTTGCTGTCCACTAGCAGGCGGTATGTGTGACCAGGCTGAAGCTCAGGGTCGTTGGTGACGGTCACGATCAGGTTGCCCTGAATATCGCGAATCGTGCTGTCGGGCTCTGGCGCCAGAATGCGTAGCAACTGATAGCGAAACAAAGGGGCGGGCTTGTCTTTGGCGTTCGATGCCTGACTGGGTTTCTTCGGCGCGGCCTTGATCTGATTGCTGGGGGCGATGTCGACCTTTTTGGCATTGCGTCGCGGTTGATCGGTGAATACCCGGTTACCCTCGGCGTCGATGTAGGTATAAACCTCGGCCACCGCCGAGTGGCCGATGAGCATCAACAGTGCAATGAGCGCGCATTGCAGCCAGGTGGCTTTACGGTCTGCCGACATGGACTCGCTGCACTGTGAGGGTGATCGTCTGGCTTTGCTGGATCAACTCGTCGCCCTGCAGGACCTGTACGGCAAGGCTGTGCTCGCCGCGGTCGAGCTCCATCACTTGCAGGCGCGGGATGTTGGTGGGCTGCCCGTAAGGCCTGCCATCGATCACAAGTTGCAGCAGGTGACCCGATTGCAGGCGCGGTTGTATTGCGACGCCGACCGTAAAGGTACCGTTATTGGCGCGCAGCGCTTCACCATCCGGCAGGTCGGTCAGTTCCAGCACGGAATAGGCCGCTGTGTTTTCCGGTGCCTGGCTCTGGTTTTGTGGCGCACTTGTGGTAGCGGGCGCCGGTGCAACGGTCGGTACGCTGTTGAGCGGGGGCAACTCGACCGTCTCGGACCGGGTGCCGTTTGGGGGCTGGTTGCTGTAGGCCGTATTGCCGTCGGCGTCGGTGTACTTGTAGATCTGCGCAACGGCGGGCATGACCACTATCAGCAGCAGAAGGGCGAGGCTTCGACGCATGAACACTCCAATGACGACGGCAAGGTCAACAACAGGTCGCAAGGCGCTACTGTGACAGCGGCAGGCCCGGGGTGCCAGCATAGAACACGACCAATTCGACCGCTCGCGCTGCGGTTACTCCGCGGTGCTGCTGGTCGACCATCTCAGGCAGCACGTCTCCGGCTTTCAACATTATCGACTTGCCGCCCTCTCGGGTTTCCACCTTGAGTTCGCCGGATACCACGTAGGCGGCGTTCGGCATCGGATGCTGATGCCAATTAAGGGCCGTGTTGGCGGGGATCCTGATTTTGAGCACGGTCAGCTCCGGCGTTCCAGACGGGTACGCGACGTAAGGCGTGCCATCCCATGAGCGGCTGCTTTTGAGCAGTACGCTGGATTCGACGGCGGGGGCTTTTGTGGGCTCGGTGTTGTGGGCAGTGGCGCATCCACTGAGCAGCATCGTGGGGGCTAACAGGTAAGCCGCTGCGTTTCTGAGCATGGGGCGATCCTTGCGAAGGTTGTGATGAGAGCCAGCAAGGGTGTCAGGAACGGTTTTTCCATCTGCGGTACATATTTATAGTCAACACATCGCGCAATAAAAAAGGCCTCCCGAAGGAGGCCTCTCTTTCACGCAGCCAGGCTTGCGCGACTGGATCAGCAGCTGTAGTACAGCTCGTATTCCAGTGGGTGTACGAAGGTACGTACCTTGATTTCTTCTTCCGATTTCAGCGCGATGTAAGCGTCGATGAAGTCATCGCTGAATACGCCGCCTTTGGTCAGGAATGCGCGGCCCTTGTCCAGCTCTTCCAGGGCTTCTTTCAGGCTGCCGCAAACTTGTGGGATCTCTGCTGCTTCTTCTGGCGGCAGGTCGTACAGGTTTTTGTCGGCTGCATCGCCAGGGTGGATCTTGTTCTGGATGCCGTCCAGGCCAGCCATCAGCAGAGCGGCGAACGCCAGGTATGGGTTAGCCGATGGATCCGGGAAGCGTGCTTCGATACGACGGCCGCGTGGGCTGGAAACGTAAGGAATACGGATCGAAGCGGAACGGTTGCGAGCCGAGTAGGCCAGCATCACCGGTGCTTCAAAACCTGGGACCAGACGCTTGTAGGAGTTGGTCGAAGGGTTGGTGAAGCCGTTCAGCGCCTTACCGTGCTTGATGATACCGCCGATGAAGTACAGAGCGGTGTCGGACAGCCCGGCATAACCTTCGCCTGCGAAGGTGTTCTTGCCATCTTTGGCGATGGACATGTGTACGTGCATACCCGAGCCGTTGTCGCCGTACAGAGGCTTAGGCATGAAGGTGGCGGTGCGGCCGTAAGCGTCGGCAACGTTGTGTACCACGTATTTCAGGGTCTGAACTTCGTCAGCCTTCTTGACCAGCGTGTTGAATTTCACGCCGATTTCGTTCTGGCCAGCGGTTGCCACTTCGTGGTGGTGAACTTCGACGACCTGACCCATTTCTTCCAGGGCGTTGCACATTGCGGTGCGGATTTCGTGGTCGTGGTCGAACGGTGGAACAGGGAAGTAGCCGCCTTTGATACCTGGACGGTGGCCCTTGTTACCGCCTTCGATATCAGCGTCGGACATCCACGAACCTTGTTCGGAGAAGATCTTGAACATGGAGCCGGAGATGTCGGATTTGAACTTCACTTCGTCGAAGATGAAGAATTCTGGCTCTGGACCGGCGAATACGGTGTCACCGATACCGGTGGACTTCAGGTATTCCTCGGCGCGGTGAGCGATTGCGCGTGGGTCGCGGTCGTAACCTTGCATGGTCGAAGGTTCGATGATGTCGCAAACCAGGATCAGGGTCGGCTCTTCGGTGAACGGGTCCAGAACGGCGGTTTCGTCGTCCGGCAGCAGGATCATGTCGGAGGCTTCGATGCCTTTCCAGCCAGAGATGGAGGAACCGTCGAACATTTTGCCGACTTCGAAGAAATCGTCTTCCAGCGCATCGCGAGCTGGCATGGTCACGTGGTGCTGAGTGCCTTTGGTGTCCGTGAAGCGCAGATCAATCCACTTAACGTCATGATCTTTGATGAGTTGAACCGACTTCGACATGTTGTCCTCCGGGGTGGATTAGGGCTGGATAGTTGTTGGCCCTTTAATTTGGGTGATGCCGGGCGCGATAGTCGGCCAAGGCAACCTGCCTCACAAGGGAGCAATTTGCATGCCAGTGCCCTGTGTTGGGTTTTCTGCGGAAAACAACCGGTTTTAGGGCGAAAAACGTCGCATATGTGAAAACTGGCGCACTGAATCGGTGCGCTAGAATTGTATACAGTCACTTTTTGGTGCGCTGATGATTGGCTGTACGATAACTGGTTAAACCTTGAGCAATTTCCGCTATAATCCGCGCCCCCCTTTTTCGACCGGCACCTCGCGCGCTGTTTTCATGAAACTAATCGTCAAAGTTTTCCCGGAAATCACTATCAAAAGCCGGCCTGTGCGCAAGCGCTTCATCAAGCAGCTGGCCAAAAACATCCGTACCGTGCTCCGTGATCTGGACCCGGCACTGGTGGTCGATGGCGTGTGGGACAACCTCGAGGTCGAAACGAAGGTCCAGGATTCCAGGATCCTCCATGAAATGACCGAACGCCTGAGCTGTATGCCCGGCATCGCCCATTTCCTGCAGGTCGATCAGTACCCGCTGGGTGACATGGATGACATCTACGAGAAGTGCAGGCTGCACTTCGGTGATGCCCTGCCTGGCAAGATTTTTTCAGTGCGCTGCAAGCGCGCCGGTCATCACGACTTCAGCTCCATGGATGTCGAGAAGTACGTGGGCAGCAAACTGCGTCGCGAATGCGGTGCGGCAGGTATCTCCCTGAAAGCGCCGGAAGTCGAGGTGCGCCTCGAGATTCGCGATCAGCGCCTGTTCGTGATTCACAGCCAGCACAACAGCATCGGCGGGTATCCGCTGGGCTCGCTGGAGCAGACGCTGGTGCTGATGTCGGGTGGTTTCGACTCCACCGTTGCGGCGTATCAGGTGATGCGTCGCGGCCTGATGAGCCATTTCTGCTTTTTCAATCTGGGCGGCAGAGCCCATGAGCTGGGCGTGATGGAAGTTGCGCACTTCATCTGGAAGAAGTACGGCAGTTCGCAGCGGGTGCTGTTCATCAGCGTACCGTTCGAGGAAGTTCTGGGAGAAATTCTCGGAAAAGTCGATAACAGTCATATGGGCGTAGTATTGAAGCGTATGATGTTGCGCGCTGCGACCCATATGGCCGACAGGCTGGAAATCGACGCGCTGGTGACCGGGGAAGCGATTTCCCAGGTGTCCAGCCAGACATTGCCTAACCTGTCGGTTATCGATTGCGTGACTGAAAAGCTGGTTCTGCGCCCGCTGATCGCCAGTCACAAGCAGGACATCATCGACCTGGCCGACGAGATCGGCACCGGCGATTTTGCCCGCCACATGCCGGAATATTGCGGTGTGATCTCGGTCAATCCAAAGACCGCGGCCAAACGCCACCGCGTCGAGCATGAAGAAAAAGAATTCGACATGGCAGTCCTCGAGCGTGCGCTCGAAAACGCCCGTCTGGTGCCCATCGATCGCGTGATCGAGGAGTTGGGTCAGGATGTTCAGGTCGAAGAAGTCAGTCAGGCTCTGGCCGGACAGGTGGTCATCGACATCCGGCACCCGGATGAAGCCGAAGACCGTCCGCTGGAACTGTCGGGCGTTGAAGTACAAACGCTGCCGTTCTTTGCACTGAACAGCCGTTTCAAGGAACTGGATCACACGCGCCAGTACCTGCTGTATTGCGACAAAGGCGTCATGAGTCGCCTGCATGCTCATCATTTGCTCAGTGAGGGGCATGCCAATGTGCGCGTTTATCGACCGAGCTAAGTGCCCGGGGCTGTTTGCCTGTGGCTTGCGTCACCGGCCCCCCGACACCAGTCGTCAGCCGTAACGGCTTTAGCCGGTTCTACTGTTCATAGCTGCCTACACTAAGCAGCTGACCGAATCCTCTGATCGAGATACACAAGTGATCGAAAATCTACGCAACATCGCCATCATTGCTCACGTTGACCACGGTAAAACCACCCTCGTCGACAAGCTTTTGCGCCAGTCCGGCACCCTTGAGCGCAACGAGCTCAACGACGAACGCGTGATGGACTCCAACGACCAGGAAAAAGAGCGCGGTATTACCATTCTCGCGAAGAACACCGCGATCAACTGGAATGGCTACCACATCAACATCGTTGACACCCCGGGCCACGCCGACTTCGGCGGTGAAGTAGAGCGCGTGATGTCGATGGTTGACTCCGTTCTGCTGCTGGTCGACGCTCAAGACGGCCCTATGCCGCAAACCCGTTTCGTGACCAAGAAGGCGTTCGAAGCCGGCCTGCGTCCAATCGTGGTCATCAACAAGGTTGACCGTCCGGGCGCGCGTCCTGACTGGGTTCTGGACCAGATCTTCGATCTGTTCGACAACCTGGGGGCTACCGAAGAGCAACTGGACTTCCAGGTCGTCTACGCCTCTGCCATCAACGGCATCGCAGGTCTGGACCACACCGACATGGCCGAAGACATGACTCCGCTGTACCAGGCGGTCGTCGATCACGTCCCGCCGCCGAAAGTCGACCGTGACGGTCCTTTCCAGATGCAGATTTCGGCACTGGACTACAACAGCTTCCTGGGCGTCATCGGTGTTGGCCGTATCGCTCGCGGTCGCGTCAAGCCAAACACCCCGGTGGTGGCGATCAGCGCTGACGGCAAGCGTCGCAACGGTCGTATCCTCAAGCTGATGGGTCACCACGGCCTGCACCGCATCGACGTTGAAGAAGCAGCTGCCGGCGACATCGTCTGCATCAGCGGCTTCGAAGAGCTGTTCATCTCCGACACCCTGTGCGACCCGACTGTCGTTGAAGCGATGAAGCCGTTGACCGTTGACGAGCCGACCGTTTCCATGACCTTCCAGGTCAACGACTCGCCATTCTGCGGTAAGGAAGGCAAGTTCGTGACGTCCCGTAACATCAAGGACCGTCTGGACAAAGAGCTGCTGTACAACGTTGCACTGCGCGTTGAAGAAGGCGACTCGGCTGACAAGTTCAAGGTTTCCGGCCGTGGTGAGCTGCACCTGTCGGTACTGATCGAAACCATGCGTCGCGAAGGCTTCGAGCTGGCCCTGGGCCGTCCTGAAGTGATCATCCGTGAAGTTGACGGCGTGAAGCAGGAACCGTACGAAAACGTGACCATCGACATCCCTGAAGAAGCTCAGGGCAAGGTCATGGAAGAGATGGGTCTGCGTAAAGGCGACCTGAGCAACATGGTGCCGGATGGCAAGGGCCGTGTGCGTCTGGAATACAACATCCCTGCTCGTGGTCTGATCGGTTTCCGTAACCAGTTCCTGACCCTGACCAACGGTGCTGGCATCCTGACCTCGATCTTCGATCGCTACGACACCGTGAAGTCGGGCCACATGTCTGGCCGTCAGAACGGCGTACTGGTTTCGGTTGAAACCGGTAAGGCACTGACCTACTCGCTGGAAACCCTGCAGGCGCGTGGCAAGCTGTTCGTTGAACACGGTCAGGAAATCTACAACGGTCAGATCGTTGGCCAGAACAGCCGTGACAACGACCTGGGCGTCAACCCTACCAAGGGCAAGAAGCTCGACAACATGCGTGCTTCGGGTAAAGACGAAACCATCGCTCTGGTCCCACCTGTTCGCTTCACCCTGGAACAGGCGCTGGAATACATCCAGGAAGACGAGCTGTGTGAAGTTACGCCTAAGTCGATCCGTCTTCGCAAGAAGATCCTCGACGAAAGCGAGCGTACCCGCGCTGCCAAGAAAGCCAAGGCGTAACTAGCCCCGGCTGAACGAAAACGCCCCCGGTCGAAAGGCCGGGGGCGTTTTTGTTTGTGTCGTAGATGTGAAAGTGTGGAGATTTCTGCGGGATCGAGCTTGCTCGCGAAGGCGTAGGACAACCCGCTGCATATCGGGTGTCTGATGAATCCTTTTCGCGAGCAAGCTCGCTCCCACCATTTTGTTTCGATCCAGCGCGATCAGAACTTCAACGGCACCCGGCCCGAGTTCGAACTCAGCGTCCCGCTCGACTCGCGTACGACTTCCTTGGGCTTGTAGGCGCAATAGCCGGGGCGCGGGCCGATCCTGGGGTGGTTGCGGCAGGTGTCGGGGCGTTTGTCGTAAATGGTGCACAAACGGCTTTTGCGATCCAGATACAGGCAGTCGTTGTTGCTCATGCGCTGGAGGGTGAAAATCCCGGACTTCTGATTGAAGCGCTCGACGATCCCCTCCTTCTGCAATCGCTTGGCGATGTTCTTCGGGTTGTCTCCCAGCTCGAACTCGTCGACGACGCCGATACGAATCAGGTCCTTGATCTTCGCTTCCACCGGCAACGTGCAGCAACTGGATATGCAGCCTCCACACATATGGCTGGAGTATTTCTGCCAGGTCTCGAGACGGTCGATTTCTGCAGCGGCGATCAAGGTGGGTTTCATGGCGTTGTGCTTCCGGGTGTATCGGGCGCGCGATCATACCGGGCCGCGCCCATTTCCCCTACCGCAAAATGATCGATGCGACTGTCGGCGAACAGCGGACGGTGGCATGGCTTCGCAATGCAGCGCGTGTGGAGCGCCCGCTTGCAGGGTTTACGAACCGAGTACCGAGCTCGCCAACGCCTCGATCTGCTCCTGCCGCTCGGTCTGGTCGAGCTTGGGATGCGGGTTCAGCGATGACCACTGCGGATGAGCTCGCGCCTTGTGCAGCGCATCGGGCAGTTTGCCTTCCCGCCAGGTTTTGTCCTGTGGCGTATCCAGCTTGATGCTGTCCATTGCCGCATGACCCCGTGCCTCCAGCGCCATCAACAGCTGGCGTTGACGCAAAGCCAGCAGACGCAGGACTGCATCGTCGACCGTCAGTTCTCGACGGCCCTTCAGCTTGCCCAGCAAGCGGCCGCCATAACTGCGGGCAGTCTGCAGCGCGCCGCCGGCAATGGCGCCCACTAGCGCCGCGGCACCGAGGGTGATGCCGCCCACCAACAAGTCCACGCCTGCACCTGCCGCCGCCCCGGCAGCAATGCCACCGCCCACCCGTACGCCCAGCAGTTTCAGCGTTTCGGGATTGAACAGGTCATCCCCCCAGCGCCCGTCCAGCAGTGGGAGATCACTGGCAGACGCGTCTTCCCGCCGGAACGCATACAGCTTGAGCAACGCCTCGACGCAACGCTGTTCGCGCTGGCGCACGGCTTTACGCACGTCGTCGATGGCTGACTGCACCTGATCCGACGTCGTCGCGACGCTGCGGCGGCAGGCTGCGCAATCCAGCAGCAGCTCGGCGATAAGCCGCGCTGCGCTGTGGCGGCGGACCTCACGTTGTGCCTGTTGATCGGCGATCAACCGTTCCAACTGACTGCGCGAGGTTTCCAGCAGCAACGCTAGGCTTTCGTACAACCGCCGCTCGCCGTCTTCCGGAGGTGCCACGCTGTCAAAGCGCACCAGTGCGTGCAAACCGAGTCGAGCCAGGGCTTCCCGCCAGTCAGGTTCGCGATGCCGGGAGCTGCTGACGAAATTGAGCACCGGCAACAGGGGCTTGCCGCAACTGGCGAGCACGGCGAGTTCGTCGCGGTATTTGGCAAGCACCGGCTCACGGGCGTCGATCACGTACAGGCCGGCGTCCGACGCCAGCAGTTGGCGCAACACCTTGGCTTCCTGTTCAAAACGCTGCCGGGCCTCGCTGCCCTCCAGAAAACGCGCCAGGCGAGCGGGGCCGTCGAGGCGTTCACCGGGGCGGTCAAGACGCTCCAGGAAGTCGAGCAGGGCGATGGCGTCTTCCAGGCCAGGTGTGTCGTACAGCTCCAGCAGCGCTTCGCCATCGACCGACAATCGCGCGCCTTCCACGTGGCGTGTCGTGCTCGGTCGGTGCGAGACTTCGCCAAATCCGACATCACGGGTCAGCGTGCGCAGTAACGAGGTTTTGCCCACATTGGTGTGGCCGACCACTGCCAGCTTGAGTGGCCGGCGCGCGTCTCGATCAGTCATGTCCGGTCTCCAGCCAGGTCAGTGGCGCGCTGTCAGCCCACTTCAGCTCCAGTTGCTGCAGCGCCTGATGCCAATCGCCAAGACGGTCGGCATCCAGCGCCTGCCCCGTCGGCGCAGGCAGTAACCAGATACGCGTTGAGGCCGCGCACCGTGCCAGCTCGGCAATCAGTGCAAGACTGCCTCGATCGGGCGAGCGGCGCGGGTCGCAGGCGATGGCCAATCGCGCCGGCGGATAACGGGTCAACTGGTCGAGCAGGATTTTGCGGGATTCGCGGCTGTCGAGAATACCGGCATCGGCCACGGTTTTTGGCAGGGTCGGCGGCCAGGGACGTTGATCGTCGAGTTCGACCGCGACCAGCAGCGCACCTTCGCTCTCGAGGCTCGGTGTGCCGGTTTGGACGTGATGCAATTGCGCGGGGGCTGCGTCGTTGACGCCAAGGCGTTCGCTGCTTGGCATCAAGCGCTCCCGCAGTTCGGCGAAACCGGGCTGGCTGAGGTCCAGCGTCAACTGCTTGCGGCCCGCGCGCCAACGGACGTAGCACATCAGCGTCAGGAGCAAACGCGGCAGGATGCCGTACACCACCAGCACGCCGACCAGCCACGCGGCCCACGCCTGTCGGGCGTTTTCGATGGTTTGTGCGCTGTCGCCACTGGCCCGGATCATGTTTTCTGTGGGCACGCTGAAGCCGAGCAGAGACGGCAGGGTGCCCAGGCTCTGAGTCAGGCTGACAAAGGTGTCGCTGCCCAGAATCGTGGTTTCCCAGACGAAACCGTAGCGCCGGGTTGCCATGAGCAATAACAGGAGCGCGAGGGCGCTGATCAGTGCCAGCAACCAGAGGCCGTTGACGCAGGTGCCCAGCACCCAGCGGTTCAGGCGTTTGCGTTGCAGCAGCAATATCAGAGCCGGGGCCAGTTGCGCCGCTTGAGCGTCACGGGCGAGTTTTTCGCTGAGCCATAACCAGAGGCGACCGAGGCTGGCCGCGCTCCCGCCCGTGAAGATCAGGCCGAGTGCCCAACTGATCAGCAGGATCAGATTCAAGCCGAGCAGGCTGCCCAGCGCCCAGAACACATTGACCGGCGTTTGTCCGTCACCCAACGCAGCGAACGCCAGGCCCGCACCGCTGACGACAGCGAATACGGCCAGCACGATCAGCGAAAGCCGGGCGCCTTGTTTCCAGTGGTGCAAGGCCGCGAGCATGCCGTCGCGTTCGGCGAGCGACAGGGCGCGGTGCTTGATGCGAGTCAGCAAGTCACCCGCGCTGGCGCGGGCACGGCGATTGGCCTCGTTGTCCTCCAGCGGGCCCGCGTGTTGCTCACGCAAACGCACGGCTTCGGTCAGCCACAGTTCATCAAGTGGGGTCAGTGCAGTCACACAGTATCTCGTTGGTGGAGTCAGCAGTGAGCATAACCGTTGTGGCCGCAATCGCGCACAGCGGCAGGGTTGGCGTCTCTTGGACAACCGCAATCGCGAGCAAGCTCACCGCTTGCAGTCTCGCTCATCAGTTTGGAGGTGCGAGCTTGCTCGCGAAGCTTTCTTTCACGCATTGCGACACCGCGATCAGTGCCAGACTACGAATCAATTCGTAGCCTCTGCTATCCTCGCCACCATGAAAAAACATCTCCCTCTCAGCCTGATTGCCGCCCTCGGTGAAAACCGGGTCATCGGCGTCGACAACTCCATGCCCTGGCATTTGCCGGGGGATTTCAAGTACTTCAAAGCGACCACCCTGGGCAAGCCGATCATCATGGGACGCAAGACCTGGGATTCTCTGGGCCGCCCGCTCCCCGGTCGATTGAACATCGTCGTGACCCGCCAGGCCGGCCTTCAGCTTGAAGGCGCCGAGGTGTTCACTTCGCTGGAAGCTGCCGTACAGCGCGCCGAGGAATGGGCGAACGAACAGGGCGTTGGCGAAGTGATGTTGATTGGTGGCGCACAACTCTATGCGCAAGGGCTGGCGCAGGCTGATCGCCTGTACCTGACACGCGTGGCGTTGAGTCCCGAGGGTGATGCCTGGTTTCCGGAATTCGATCTGGCGCAGTGGAAACGGGTTTCCGACACGCCAAATCCGGCGCTGGATGACAAGCCTGCGTACAGCTTCGAGGTTTGGGAGCGGGGCTGATATCCCAATGATCCGGATGCGGCTAAGTTCAAGCGCGCTCCTACAAAGGAATGCGATCACCTGTAGGAGCGTGGCTTGTCCCGCGATCTGCCGGGGACCGGCAGCAAAAGCCTTCTCCTCGGCTTATCAGAAAAACCGCGTTCGCCGGGTTTACTGCCGCTTCGCGCCAGATCGCGGGACAAGCCACGCTCCTACAACGTTACGGATACACTAATCTCCGCAGCTGTCACAAATATGTCGTTTTCATGTCATCTGTCGCGGATGGTTATCAACGTGACGCCATCAGAACGAACACGGTCGCTGACGCATTAAAACAGTAATGGCTTTTTGTTACGGTCCAGCCTCGAACTGATAAAAGGGGGGGACACCGTTATGAAGCTCGCACCAAAACTGTTGGCCGCTGCGCTCTGTCTGGGCCTTGCCGGGCAGGCCTTGTCCACGGAGCTCAAGCACTGGCCCGAGCCTGCGGCCAAGCAGTTGAACGCCATGATTGCCGCGAATGCCAATAAAGGTAACTTCGCCGTCTTCGACATGGACAACACCAGCTACCGCTATGATCTGGAAGAGTCGCTGCTTCCGTTCATGGAAAACAAAGGGCTGATCACGCGCGAAAAACTCGATCCTTCCCTCAAGCTCATCCCGTTCAAAGACACCGCTGAGCACAAGGAAAGCCTGTTCAGCTATTACTACCGCCTTTGCGAAATCGACGACATGGTCTGCTATCCATGGGTCGCGCAGGTGTTCTCCGGCTTTACCTTGAAAGAGCTCAAAGGTTATGTGGACGAGCTGATGGCGTCCGGCAAGCCGGTTCCGAGCACCTATTACGAAGGTGATGTTGTCAAAACCATCGAGGTCCAGCCGCCGAAGGTCTTCACCGGCCAGGCTGAGCTGTACAACAAGCTGATGGAGAATGGCATCGAGGTCTACGTCATGACCGCCGCGTCCGAAGAGCTCGTGCGCATGGTCGCGTCCGATCCCAAGTATGGCTACAACGTCAAACCGCAGAACGTCATCGGGGTGACGACGCTGCTGAAGAATCGCGACACCGGCGAACTGACCACCGCGCGCAAGCAGATCACGGCCGGCAAGTACGACGAGAAGGCCAACCTTGGCCTGGAACTCACGCCGTACCTGTGGACGCCAGCCACCTGGATGGCCGGCAAGCAGGCGGCGATCCTGACGTACATCGATCAGTGGAAAAAACCGGTACTGGTCGGTGGCGACACGCCCACGAGCGACGGCTACATGCTGTTTCACAGCGTCGACGTCAACAAAGGTGGCATCCACTTGTGGGTCAACCGCAAGGACAAGTACATGACCCAGCTCAACGGCATGATCAAGACCAACGCCGAGGCCCAGGCCAAAGAAGGCCTGCCGGTGACGGCGGACAAGAACTGGGTGATCGTCAAGCCGGACGAGATTCAGTAATACAGCGCGCTCCGCTCCTGAACCTGCGGCGCAATAAAAAGCCCGGCATCGCTGCCGGGCTTTTCATTTATTCGCTGAGCTGAACGCCGATCACGGCACCAGTTTTTCCAGCAAGGCTTTGTCACGCACAGCGCCTTTATCGGCACTGGTCGCCAGCAGGGCGTACGCCTTGAGGGCAGTGGTGACCTTGCGAGGACGGGTTTCGGCGGGTTTCCAGCCTTTTTTGTCCTGCTCGGCACGGCGCTCGGCCATTTCCGCGTCGTCGATCAACAGGTTGATCGAGCGGTTTGGAATGTCGATCAACACCTTGTCACCATCGCGTACCAGACCGATTGCACCGCCAGCGGCCGCTTCCGGAGAAGCATGACCGATGGACAGACCCGATGTGCCACCCGAGAAACGGCCGTCGGTCAGCAGCGCACAGGCTTTGCCCAGCCCCTTGGATTTCAGATACGACGTCGGGTAGAGCATTTCCTGCATGCCCGGACCGCCTTTCGGGCCCTCGTAACGGATGATCACGATGTCGCCCGCTTTGACTTCGTCAGCGAGGATGCCGCGAACGGCGCTGTCCTGGCTCTCGAAGATCTTTGCGTTGCCTTCGAACACGTGGATCGACTCGTCCACGCCCGCGGTTTTCACCACGCAACCGTCCAGCGCGATGTTGCCGTACAGCACGGCCAGCCCGCCTTCTTGCGAATAGGCGTGCTCGACACTGCGGATACAGCCGTTTTCACGGTCGTCGTCCAGGGTGTCCCAGCGGGTCGACTGGCTGAACGCGGTTTGCGTCGGGATACCGGCCGGGCCGGCCTTGAAGAAGTGATGAACCGCTTCGTCGTCGGTCTGGGTGATGTCCCACTTGGCGATCGCTTCCTCCATGGATTTTGCGTGGACGGTCGGCAGGTCGGTGTGCAGCAGGCCGCCACGGGCCAGCGAACCGAGAATGCTGAAGATACCGCCCGCGCGGTGTACATCTTCCATGTGGTACTTCTGGATGTTCGGCGCGACTTTGCACAATTGCGGCACGCGACGCGACAGTCTGTCGATGTCACGCAGGTCGAATTCGACTTCGGCTTCCTGAGCGGCGGCCAGCAAGTGCAGGATGGTGTTGGTCGAGCCGCCCATCGCGATGTCCAGCGTCATGGCGTTTTCAAAGGCCTTGAAGTTGGCGATGTTACGCGGCAGTACCGAGTCATCGTTGTCGCGGTAATAGGTTTTGCACAGCTCGACGATGGTGCGGCCCGCCTGCAGGAACAGTTGCTCGCGGTCACTGTGCGTGGCCAGGGTCGAACCGTTGCCCGGCAATGCCAGACCCAGCGCTTCTGTCAGGCAGTTCATCGAGTTGGCGGTGAACATGCCGGAGCACGAACCGCACGTCGGGCAAGCGCTGCGCTCGTATTCGGCGACCTTTTCATCGGAAGCGGTTGAGTCGGCCGCGATGACCATGGCGTCGACCAGATCCAGCCCGTGGCTGGCGAGCTTGGTCTTGCCCGCTTCCATCGGGCCACCCGATACGAAGATGACCGGGATGTTCAGACGCAGGGCCGCCATCAGCATGCCGGGGGTGATCTTGTCGCAGTTGGAGATGCAGACGATGGCGTCGGCGCAGTGGGCGTTGACCATGTACTCGACCGAGTCGGCAATGATCTCGCGGCTCGGCAGCGAGTACAGCATGCCGTCATGGCCCATGGCGATGCCGTCATCCACGGCGATGGTGTTGAATTCCTTGGCGACGCCGCCTGCTTTTTCAATCTCGCGGGCGACCAGTTGGCCCAGATCCTTGAGGTGTACGTGCCCCGGTACGAACTGGGTAAACGAGTTGGCGATGGCGATGATCGGCTTCTTGAAGTCTTCGTCCTTCATGCCCGTGGCACGCCACAAAGCACGCGCGCCGGCCATATTGCGGCCGTGGGTGGACGTTTTCGAACGGTAATCAGGCATTGGAGCACTCCGGCTAATCAGCTAATAAGGAAGGGAGTGAGCTTCTAGTGACGTCGGATGCAAAAGGCAGTGACCGGATGCAGCGAAGAAACCGAACGACACGGGATCACCGTACGCTCAGCCTGAGCTCATAAACCCGCCGGGGATGACTGGCGATGAATAGCGCTGATTCTACACCTGTGGCGGCGGGAGGGAATGGGCAAGCGACCTTGTGGCTTACACAGATCCCCGTCGGCGAGTGGCTTGTCCGTTATGAATCGATAGGCGGCCTCAGAGCCAGATCGCGTCCCAAAGGGGGTAGTCATGTACCCGCCGCACTAGCCCTGCCCTGACCGGGTTCATGACAATGTAGCGGGCGATCGCCTGCAGATCCTCCTCTCTTCTGACCGCCCGGTCGTGATATCCCCTCTGCCAAAGACGATGACAGTTTCCCGTTGCATCGTTGAATGTCCGAACGGTTCGCGATTTGGTTTTGCACATCAAAACGGGGAGATGCACATTCTGGAGTTCTACGAGCCAATGAAAATGGTCTGGCATGACCACCCAGGCTAACGATCTCACTGCTCCTTCTTCTTCTGCCCGTCGAAAAGCATTCACAAGCAACCGACCCATCTGCCAGTCACCGAAAAACGGTGAGCGATTCAGTGTGACGCTGGTTAGAAGATAAATGCCTCCGCTTTCGGAGTAACGCCCAAAGCGCAGGCGATTGCCGCCGGGTGAGATCTCAGACATTCCGTTGCCCTCGTCAATCAAAGTTGAGGATAACGTTAGCGGCTGGAAATCGACGGGCTAGCGAAATTGTGTGTCAGAAAAAAAGCCAGCCTGTAGCGAGGCTTGTCCCGCGATCTGCCGGGAGCCGGCAGCAAACCCGGCGATTGCGGCATGTCAGGAAGAATGGGTTCACAGGCATTACTGTTGCTGCGCAACAGATCGCGGGACAAGCCACGCTCCTACAAGGCTCGCCATAGGGCTGGCGAGTGTTCGGCAAAACAGCCGAAGTGAATT
>NZ_FOEO01000066.1 GCF_900110765.1 Pseudomonas sp. NFACC02 | reverse complement strand
GCCAGTGGTGAATCGAAGTTCGCTCATTGACCAAACAGTGAGTCTTATCAACACCACGCTGAGCGGTGACAAGTTCCGCCATCGCCACATCGACACCCACAATCGCCGCTGCATCAAGGATTGCCATGTCACACCCTCCGAGCTAGGGTTTAAGAGCTTGCTGGGGGTTCACCGTAAGCGCTGGCTTGCTTCTATCGTCGGTCCAGGCCGATGCATTCCATATCGGCGCTTATAGGTGACAGGGCGGGGCTGGAAGTCTCCCAACGGTCTGTACTGGCTAGAGTCAGATTCGGCTTTCCGTCCCTCCCACCCCATCAAGTCTAAACATACAAGCCGGCTTGCTGGCGAATGCGGTGGATCAGCATCATCACCGGCGACGGACCTACCGCCTTCGCGGCCCTCGTAACCTCGGACGGCTCCTACAGGGATTGCGTCGTTCCGAGGATATGAGGACGACGCTAAGACCGTGGGCGTCGGCTCCTACACTGACTTCGACATGCGAACGCTGGTTTTTACAAAGCAAACGGCAGCGGAATATGTGTTTCCTGGCGCTGCTCCAGACGTTTGCGGAATTCCGACGGGTCGTGGATCAGCACGTCCTGCCCGGCAAAGTTCTCCGCCGCAATCAGCCGCGACAGCCAGAACCGTACGCAACCCACGCGCAACATCGTCGACCACAGCTCAGCTTCCGCCGCCGTAAACGGACGCAATCCCGCGTAGGCGCCCAGCATTGCCCGTGCGCGCGGCGCATCGATCTTGCCGTCCTCGAACGAACACCAGTCATTCACGGCGATTGCCACGTCATACAGCATCGGTGCGGAGCAGGCGTTGTAGAAGTCGATCACGCCAGTCAGGTGAGTACCTTCGAACAGCGTGTTGTCACGGAACAGGTCCGCATGCACGTTGGCGCGCGGCAGGGCCATGATGTTGTCTTTCTGCCGCTCGATTTCCTCGACGGAACGCTTCAGCAAAGCACCTTCCGTTTCGCCGAGATGGGAGATGAAGTTGCTGCCTTCCTTCAACATCCAGTCCAGGCCGCGATCGGTTTTGCGCTCGATGGTCTTTTCACGGGTCGCGAGGTGCATGTGCGCCATCAACTCGCCGATTTGCGCGCAGTGCTGGGTATTGGGTTCGGTCGGGTGCTTGCCCGACAGACGCGGTTGCAGCAGCGCGGGCTTGCCTTTGAGCTCGCGCAACGCGTGTCCATCGGTGGTACGCAGGGCGTAAGGGACCGGCAGGTCCGCATCGTGCAGCACATCCAGCAATTCGATGAAGAACGGCATTTCCTGCACCGGGCCGCGCTCGACAAGCGTCAGGACGAACTCGCCCTTTTCCATGCTGATAAAGAAATTGGTGTTTTCACTTCCGGCTGCGATGCCTTGGAAATCACGCAGTTGGCCGAGCCCGTACGGGGCGAGAAAAGCTTCCAGCTCGGGCCGAGCCAGGGGAGTAAAAACAGACATATGAACACTGCCAGCAAAAGGTGGATGTAAGGCGTTACCAGCTGAATAGTACCCACTGGGGTATCAGCATGTCCGGTTGATCCGAACGAATGAATTGACCGCTTGTGCCATCGGCGCGTACCAGATAGTACGGTTTGCCATGTTTCGGCGTGATTTTTACCGCATAAACAAAGCCGTTTGCCTTGTATTCCTGCACGAAATTGTCGCCATCCTTGCGGATCGTGACGTCAGGTTCCGCCGACGGGGCTTCATCTTCAGCCGCCACTGCGATCAGCGGGCAGGCAGCCCATAGAGCGACCAGTAACAAGCGATTTTGCGTACGCATGATAACCTTGCTCCTTTGTCGTCAACGGTCCTCGCATTCTAGCGCCGACCCCGCCGAAAAGGTTGATCCTGCACATGAGTCTCGCGCCCCTCGTCCTGGTGGACGGTTCTTCTTATCTGTACCGCGCCTTCCACGCGCTGCCGCCACTCACCACGTCCAAGGGCCTGCCTACCGGTGCGGTCAAGGGCGTGTTGAACATGCTCAAGAGCCTGCGCAAACAGTATCCCGAAAGTCCGTTCGCCGTGGTGTTTGACGCCAAGGGCGGAACGTTCCGCGATGAAATGTTTGCCGAGTACAAGGCCAATCGTCCGAGCATGCCTGACGACATGCGTGTTCAGATCGACTTCCTGCATAACTGCGTGAAGGGCCTGGGTTATCCGTTGCTGTGCGTCGAAGGCGTGGAAGCCGACGACGTGATCGGCACCCTGGCGCGCAGCAGTGCCGCGGCCGATCGGCCGGTCATCATCTCCACCGGTGACAAAGACATGGCACAGCTGGTGGACGGGCACATTACCTTGGTCAACACCATGACCGGTAGCGTGCTGGACGTGGCTGGCGTGAAAGAGAAATTTGGCGTCGGTCCCGAGCACATCATCGACTATCTCGCGTTGATGGGCGACAAAGTCGACAATATTCCCGGCGTTCCTGGCGTTGGCGAAAAGACGGCTGCCGGACTTCTCGTCGGCATCAACGGTGGTCTGAAAGAGCTTTACGAGAACCTCGACAAGGTCCCGACCCTGGCGATCCGTGGCGCAAAATCCTTGCCCGCCAAGCTCGAAGAGCACAAGGAAATGGCGTTCCTGTCCTACAAGCTGGCGACCATCAAGGTCGACGTGCCGCTGGACATCGAACTGGATGCCTTGCACTGCGGCGAGCCTGACCGCGAAGCTTTGCTGGCGCTGTACACCGAGCTTGAGTTCAAGAGCTGGATCAATGACCTGCAGCGCGAAGCCAAACAGGAAGGTGCCGAGATCGCGCCTGTCGAAGAAGCTGCGCCGGTCATCGAGGCCAAGTATGAGCTGATTCTGGAGCAGACCCAGTTTGACGACTGGTTGAAGAAACTCCAGGCAGCGAACCTGTTCGCCTTCGTTGCGCAAAGCAATGGCACCGATGCGCAACGCGCGCAGATCGTTGGCCTGTCGTTCGCGATCAAGACCCACGAAGCCTGCTACATCCCGCTGACCCACTCCTACATGGGCGTGCCGCAGCAACTGGATCGCGACGCGGTGCTCACCGCCGTCAAGCCGATGCTGGAGGACGCGAGCAAGATCAAGGTCGGCCAGCACGCCAAGTTCGCCATCAACCTGCTGGCGAACTGCGCCATTGGTGGCGATCAGAGTCAGGGCATCAATGTGCAGGGCGTGAAGTTCGACACCATGCTCGAATCCTATGTGCTCGACTCGACTGCCACTCGCCATGACCGCGACAGTCTGGTGGCCAAGTACCTGGATCATACGCCGGTGAATTTCCAGGACATCGCCGGCAAGGGCGCCAAGCAGCTGTCCTTCGACCAAATCGCGCTGGAGCAGGCGGGCATCTACGCCGCCGAGGAAGTCGACCTGACGTTGCGCCTGCACGAAATCCTGCAAGCGAAACTCGACAAGATCCCGACACTCGCGCCGGTGCTGAACGAGATCGAAATGCCGCTGATGCCGGTGTTGGCGCGCATCGAACGCCAGGGGGCACTGGTCGATGCCAAGCTGCTGGGGACCCAGAGTGTCGAGCTGGGCAACAAAATGATCGAGCTTGAGCGTGAGGCGTTCGCCATCGCGGGCGAGGAATTCAACCTCGGTTCGCCCAAGCAGCTGGGCGTGATCCTGTATGAAAAGCTGGGCATGCCGATCATCAGCAAAACGGCCACCGGACAACCTTCCACGGCTGAAGCCGTGCTGGCGGAACTGGCTGAGCAGGAGTTTCCGCTGCCGAAGGTGCTGATGCAGTACCGCTCGATGAGCAAGCTGAAAAGCACCTACACCGACCGCCTGCCCGAGCAGATCAACCCGCGCACCGGGCGGATCCACACCTCTTATCATCAGGCGGTGGCCGTGACCGGACGCTTGTCCTCCAGCGATCCGAACTTGCAGAACATTCCGATCCGCACCGCCGAAGGCCGCCGGATTCGTCAGGCGTTCGTAGCGCCGCAAGGCTACAAGCTGCTGGCGGCAGACTATTCGCAGATCGAGTTGCGGATCATGGCGCATCTGGCCAAGGACGAAGGGCTGCTGCATGCCTTCCGTAACGACCTGGACGTACACCGGGCAACGGCGGCAGAGGTGTTTGGCGTCGAGCTGCCAGAGGTCACCAACGACATGCGTCGCAGTGCCAAGGCGATCAACTTCGGTCTGATCTACGGCATGAGCGCGTTTGGTCTGGCCAAGCAGATCGGCGTCGACCGCAAGCAGTCACAGGCGTATGTGGACCGTTATTTCGCGCGGTATCCCGGCGTGCTCGACTACATGGAGCGCACCCGCACCCAGGCAGCCGAACAGGGCTTCGTCGAAACGATTTTCGGGCGTCGGCTCTATCTGCCGGACATCAATGCGAAGAACCAGGCGCTGCGCAAAGGCGCTGAACGCATGGCGATCAACGCGCCGATGCAGGGCACGGCGGCCGATATCATCAAGCGTGCGATGGTGGCGGTGAATGGCTGGCTGGACAACTCAGGTCTGGATGCCCGCGTGATTCTGCAGGTTCACGACGAACTGGTGCTCGAAGTGCGCGAGGACCTGGTCGAGCAGATCAGCAAGGACATCCGCGTCCACATGAGTGGCGCGGCGAGCCTGGACGTGCCGCTGCTGGTGGAAGTAGGCGTGGGCAGTAACTGGGACGAGGCGCACTGAGGGCATGACTACGGGCCGCGCCTGGAATCAAGGGCCGGCCTGGACTGCCAACATTAAATTTCCGCGGGTTTTGAACTTCCACGGACAAAAGCCGGTCAGAGTTTGCGAGTGGTTGACGTAGCCACTCATGCTCCTATGTTGTGTTAAGTGTTGGCAGATATCCGGACCTCTCCCTAGTGGTCTGGACTTAGACCCCGAACTTCCCCTCCCCATATGAAGTCCGGGGTTTTTTTTGCCTGCGATTTACGCCGCAGGCGCCTTGTCTTCCAGTTCCATCCAGTCAGCCAGCACGGTGTACGCCTCTTCCAGGCCCATGCGCTTGGGCGCCGAGAACAGCTGGATGGTGACCGCATCGCCCCAACCCTTGCGGATTTCCGACTGCACCTTGAGCAGCGTGTTCTTGGCCGCGCCAAAGGTCAGTTTGTCTGCCTTGGTCAGCAGGATGTGCATCGGCATGCCGCTGGCGATGGCCCAGTCGAGCATCAACAGGTCGAAGTCGGTCATCGGGTGACGGATGTCCATCATCAGAATCAGACCCTTCAAACTCTCGCGGCTGCCCAGGTAAGCCTCAAGGTGACGCTGCCAGTGCTGCTTGAGCGGAATCGGTACTTTTGCATAACCGTAGCCGGGCAGGTCGACCAGACGCCGATCATCGTCCAGACTGAAGAAGTTCAGCAGCTGCGTGCGGCCCGGCGTTTTCGAGGTACGTGCCAGGCTGGCGTGGGTCAGGGTGTTCAACGCGCTGGATTTACCGGCGTTGGAGCGACCGGCAAAGGCCACTTCAAAACCTTCGTCGTCCGGGCATTGGTCGACTTTAGCGGCGCTGAGCATGAACTTGGCTTGTTGGCACAGGCCGAGGATCGGGTTCTTGAGTTGCATGGGATATCCGGTGAGGGCGTTGCGGCAAGGTCGCGGCAACGGCGTGTCGTTTCCGAGTGATGGGCGCAAGTATATAATGCCGCAGATTTTGTGTGTGCTTTGTGCGTCAGCAGGATGAAGTTCGCGCAAGTCGGACTAACCTTACTCCAACAATAAAATGTACTTGGATTAGCCGATGAACAAACTACTGGTGAGTCTGCTGTTGATCTTGGGCATCTCGAGTACCACCCAGGCCGCCGATGCGGTCGTGGGCGATCCTGCTGCGGGCCAGGCCAAAACCGCCGTCTGTGGCGCCTGCCATGGCCCGGATGGTAACAGCATGGCCCCCAACTTCCCTAAACTTGCCGGTCAGGGGCCGCGCTATCTGCTCAAGCAACTCCATGAAATCAAGGACGGCAAACGTGTCGTGCTGGAAATGACGGGCCTGCTGAACAACCTCAATGATCAGGACCTGGCTGACATCGCTGCTTACTTCGCCAGTCAGAAAGGCAGCGTCGGTGCAGCCGATCCTAATCTGGTGGCGCGGGGCGAAGCGTTGTTCCGGGGAGGCAAACTGGATCAAGGCATGCCGGCGTGTACGGGATGCCACTCGCCCAACGGTGCGGGTAATGCGGCGGCCGGCTTTCCGCATCTGGGCGGACAGCATGCCGACTACATCAAGAAGCAGTTGACGGCGTTCCGCGAGGGAGAGCGTACCAACGACGGCGACACCATGGTCATGCGCACCATCGCCTCCAAGCTGAGCAACAAGGACATCGATGCGCTGTCGGCCTACATACAGGGTCTGCATTAAGCCTCGATTAAGGCTGCAGGCCCCGTTGCAGGCGGATCGACGAGCGGAAATGTTTGCACATGTTTCATGTGCGGACGGGCCAAAAAGGGCAGCGAATGGCTGCCCTTTTTTATGCGCGCAGGCGTTACACTTGCGAACTCATATCACCCCGCCCGGTCCAACAGCCGCTGTCGAGGTGACTTTTCATGCCCAGGAGTTAAGCATGCGTAATCTGATTCTCAGCGCCGCTCTGGTGTTCACCAGTCTGTTCGGTCTGACCGCTCAAGCTGCAGAGCCGATCGAAGCCGGCAAGCAATACGTCGAGCTGAGCAGCGCCGTCCCTGTTTCCGAGCCAGGCAAGATCGAAGTCGTCGAAATGTTCTGGTACGGCTGCCCTCACTGCTATGCGTTCGAGCCCGTGATCAACCCATGGATTGAAAAACTTCCGGCCGATGTCCACTTCATTCGCGTGCCTGCCATGTTCGGCGGCCCATGGGATGCCCACGGCCAGCTGTTCATTACCCTGGACACCATGGGCGTCGAGAAGAAAGTCCACGCCGCCGTGTTCGATGCCATCCAGAAAGGTGGCAAGCGCCTGACCGATCCGAACGACATGGCTGACTTCGTTGCCACTCAAGGCGTCGACAAGACCAAGTTCCTGGAAACCTTCAACTCGTTCGCCGTCAAGGGCAAGATCGCCCAGTACAAAGAACTGGCCAAGAAGTATGAAATCACGGGCGTCCCGACCATGATCGTCAACGGCAAGTACCGCTTCGATCTGGGCACTGCCGGTGGTCCCGAGCAAGCGCTGCAAGTGGCCGATCAACTGATCGCCAAAGAGCGCGCAACGCTCACCGCCAAGTAAGCCCGGCCATGACGCGCTGGGGTACTGAACGCACCGTTGCCCGGCACATTCCCAAGGTCAACGAGCGACATGTGCAGGAATCCGGATTGCCAGCCGATGGCCGGCTCCGGTTGCTCAGCTTCAACATTCAGGTGGGCATCAGTACCGAACGCTATCGGCACTACCTGACCCGTGGCTGGCAGCATCTGCTGCCCCACAACGGTCGGGCCGGGAATCTGCAGAAGATCGGCAACCTGCTCAACGACTATGATCTGGTCGCGTTGCAGGAAGCCGATGGCGGCAGCTTGCGCTCAGGCTACGTCAATCAGGTAGAACACCTCGCCCAGCTCGGCGCCTTTCCGTACTGGCATCAGCAGCTCAATCGCAACCTCGGACGATTTGCCCAGCACAGCAACGGTGTGCTGAGCCGGTTGCGTCCTTGGGATATCGAGGATCATCCGCTGCCGGGCCCCGCGGGGCGTGGCGCGATTCTGGTTCGGTTCGGTGAGGGCGAAGACGCTCTGATCGTGGTGGTCATGCATCTGGCGCTGGGGGCGCGCACCCGTACACGGCAGCTCGCTTATATCCGTGAGCTGATCGGTGGCTACAAGCATCAGATCCTGATGGGTGACATGAACACCCACGCCGCCGATTTGCTGGAAACCTCCCCGCTGCGCGATCTGGGCCTGCTCGCCCCACAGATCGAAGCCACCTTCCCCAGCTGGCGCCCGCAGCGCTGCCTTGACCACATTCTCCTCAGCCCGACCTTGACGCTTGAAAAAGTGCAGGTCCTGGCTGCCCCCATTTCCGATCATCTGCCCGTCGCGGTGGAGATTCGCTTGCCGGCCTCATTAATGGGTGACTCCCTGCCGATAACAAGCACATCTCCTCGCGGACTCTCGGAATGAGCGACGAAGCCCAACGCTGGAAAGAAAAGTACCTCAAGAGCATCGAGCAGCAAGACAAGCTGGAAAAGCGTTGGAACGCTCGCCTCGACCTGCTCCGGCGCGGTCTTGTGCGCAGCAGCCTCGCGGCGGAAGGCGCGGACAAGGCAGTCGACCAGTGCATGAAGGAAATGCGCGAGATCGTTCGCAAGGACGACATGGACGCTGGCTTGGCGGCCTTGATCCCTCGTCTCGAAAAAGCCGTGCTGGACTCCGAGCAGCGTCGCGAAAAACGCGTGGAGCAAATGGGAACGGCATTGACCTCGCTGGTCGCACAGCTGCAATCGCTGCCATTGCCACGAGAAGTCGCCAAGCCCCTCAAACGCTTCGCCAAGAGTCTTGAAGACCGCGTCAATCAGGCCCGCGAACTGCCGCTGCTGCTGAGCGAGCTGAGTGGCCTGCAAGGTCAGGCCCTGGCTCAACTTGAGCCCACGGAAGAGGCGGCTCGTCCTGGATTTCTCCAGCGTCTTTTTGGAAGCCGGGATACGCATGAGGAGGGTGACGCGCCCTTGTCCGTCCAGACGCCCATTGAGCCGCCGAATCCTGCAGCGGCCGGTGCTCAACAGCCTGACCCCGAGGACGTGCAGACTGAACCGGAGCACGTGACGCCTCACGCTGCCCAGTGGACTAACGAGGCGCCATCAGACGCGACGCTGATGACTGAGCCGCCTGCTCCCGCCAAGGCTCCAACGGCGCCCGCCCCAGCCGAGGCCGATACGCCGACAGTGGCCGACGCCAGGGTGGCTGATGTCGAGGCCGAGGCGCGAGAACCCGCCACGCTGGTAGCTGAGCCGGAAGCGGTTGCGCCGCCAGCACCTGAACCCGTGGTTGTCGAAGCTGATGCATCGCCCGTCGAGCCCAGCGCAGAGTCAGGGCCTACAAACATTGCGCTCGACATCGCGCCTGACGGGGCCGCTGCTACTCAAGTGAGCGAAGCGTCCGCGCCGAACAGCGAAGAACAGGCCATCGCGCCGGTTGAACCGGTATCCGTCGAAGGTCCGGGCATCGAGGAACACGCCGATGAAAAGGCGGACGGCGACGACGAACCCGCTGCCGAGGACGATGCCGAAGAAGACGGACCCTACGCGCTGCCCTCTTCGCCCGAACCGAGTTATAGCTCGGTCGCTGCTCACATCGAGGAAACCCTGCTGGGCTTACTCAATGATCTGACGTTGCCGGAGCATCACCGCCCGCAAGCCGAAGCCATGCGTGTCCGGCTCGAACACGGGTTGAACTGGTACGAGTTGCTGCCGATCCTCGACGACCTGGCGGTCTTGATGCTGGCGATCACCGACAGCGGTCAACATGAGTTCGAGCTCTACCTCAAACAGCTCAACGAACGACTGGAGTCATTCCAGAGCAATCTACAGGCGGCCAGCGAGGACCACGCGGGGCAGCAGTCCGCATCAAGGGAGTTGAACGACCAATTACGTGAGCATGTAGGCGATCTGCAAAGCAGCGTGCAGGAAGCGGCCGATCTCGACAGCTTGAAGCACGTGTTGGAGAGCCGTCTGGAAGGCCTGCTCGGCACCATGGACGAGCATCAGAGACAGCGCGATCTGCGTGAGCAGGAGGTCGCAACGCGGCTCCAATCGTTGGCTAGCCGCGTTGCGACCATGGAGCAAGAGGCGCTGGGATTCCGCGCGCATTTGGAAGAGCAGCGACAAAAGGCCTTGATCGACACCCTTACGGGGCTGCCCAACCGAGCGGCCTGGAACGAGCGACTGGACCGTGAAGTCGACCAGTTGCAGAAGCAGCGCTCCAGCCTGCTGTTGGGGATTCTCGACCTGGACCATTTCAAGCGTATCAACGACGGCTATGGGCACCTGGCCGGCGACAAGGTGCTGAAGATCATTGCGACGCAGTTGAAAAAACGCGTAAGGCCGTCTGACTTCATTGCGCGTTTCGGCGGCGAGGAGTTTGTTTTTCTACTTCCCCACACTCAAATGGCCGACGGCCTGGCGTTGCTTGACCGTTTACGCAGGACCATCGAAGCCTGCCCTTTTCATTTCAAGGGCGAGCCGGTGACGATCACGGTGTCCATGGGCATCACGACGTTCAAACCGGGCGAGCGCAGCGATCTGGTGCTCAAGCGCGCCGATCAGGCGTTGTATCGAGCCAAAGCCGAAGGGCGAAATCGCATCGAACAAGGTTGAAGTGGGCAGCACCCGGTGGTGTGCGGTAGCAGCCATTTTTGAGCGCGGCGCTGGCATTACGTTACACTGTTGCATTACTTGCCGATGTGTTCTGCCTTTTATGAAGTTTTTTTCAGCGTTTCTCCTGCTCTTGTTGCTGACGGCCTGTTCCAGCGGCCCGAAGCTCGACACCAGCCACCCTTCCGCCAATTTCGACAGCCGCACGCAGTTTGTCGTGGTGCATTACACCTCGGCATCCCTTGATCGCTCGCTCGCACTGTTGACTCATGGCGAGGTGAGCGCCCATTACCTGATAGGCGATGGCCCGGCCACGATCTACAAGCTCGTCGATGAAAGCCAGCGGGCATGGCATGCAGGTGAAAGCGAATGGGAAGGTCGAACCTGGCTGAATTCCAGCAGCATCGGCATCGAAATCGTCAATCCGGGTTATCGCGACACCCCGACGGGTCGGCTTTGGTATCCGTACAGCGAAGCGCAGATTCAATCGCTGATCGTGCTGCTCAAAGACATCGTCAAACGCAACAAGATCGAACCCCGGCATGTCATCGGGCATAGCGATATCGCGCCCACGCGCAAGCTGGACCCTGGACCGCTGTTTCCCTGGAAGCGATTGGCGCAGGAAGGTCTTGGCATCTGGCCCGATGAACAGCAGGTGGCGCAGCGTCAGGCGCAACTGATGGGCGTGTTGCCGAGCGCGACATGGTTCCAGCAACAACTCGCGCTCCTGGGCTATCCGACGCCGCAAACCGGGGAATGGGACATTGCGAGTCGTCACGTACTGGCGGCTTTTCAGATGCACTACCGCCCGCAGAAATTCGACGGTGAGCCTGATCTGCAAAGTGCGGCTATTCTTCAAGTGCTCAACCTCAGGCACTAAATTACCCGCCGTGTAACTTTTTGGCGGGCTATTTCCACGCTTGTTGCTATACCTCATTGGTATTCATCTGGAAACCCGGCCGATGTTCACGGCTTCGCCGCACCTGCGCTCAGTTCTTTATCGTCCTTCGGTCCTGGCATTGCTGGCAGCGTTGTTAAGCGCTGTCGTGCTGCTGGCGGGCAGTTTCGGCCTGGCGATGCATCAGGCCCGACAGGAAGAGAGCGCGCAGATGAACGCTCAGGGCGAGCGGTTTCTGGCCCGTCTGGAGCAGTTGTTCGGGCAATTACGCGCAGGCCTGGATCAGCTCGAAGCACAGCCGCTACGAGGTTGCAGCCCGGCGATGGTCGAACAACTGCGGCAGGTCAACTCGCGGTATCGCTTCATTTATGAAGCGGCCTACGTGGACGACACGCAGTTCTGCTCCAGCTGGACGCGACAAAGCATGATTGGCAAGCCGCGTGCCCCTGACATCCGTGGGCCGACTTACGACTATTGGCTCAACACCTCCACCCAACCGGATGACAACCTCGCCTCCCTGATGCTGGGGCGCGGGGATTTTCGAGTCTCGACGTCGCGCGGCCACTTGACCGATGTGGTGGATCTGCCTCCCGGTGGCAGTTTGGTCGTGGTGCTGGATCAAGGCGCCAAGGCCGTGCCCGTATTGGGGCCGGCGCAAACCTGGCCGCCCACGCCTGACTGGACACCGACATCCGTCGAAACACTGATCACCACGCAGGACAAACTGGTCTACCGCATGCCGACACAGAGCCCGGAGTACCAACTGGTGCTGATCACCCCGCGCAGCGGTCTGCAACAGAAGGTCACCGGGGCGTGGTGGCTGTTGGTTCCTGCGAGCCTGCTGGTGTCGCTGTGCATCGGGATCCTGGTGCTGCAACTGGTCCGGCAGCGGCAGTCTTTGGGCGGCGAGTTGCACGGCGCGTTACGTCGGGGTGAGCTGAAGGTTTTGTATCAGCCCATTTTCGACCTCAATACCCGGCTGTGCGTCGGGGCTGAGGCTTTGGTGCGCTGGCGACGACCAGACGGCACGCTGACCAGCCCAGACCTGTTCATTCCGCTGGCCGAGAATACCGGGCAAATCCGGCAGATCACTGACTTCGTGCTGCAGCAGTTGCTGGAACAGCTCGGTCATGTACTGCGCGCAAACCCGCATCTGTATGTGTCGGTCAACCTTGCGGCCTGCGACGTGATGGCGCCACGCATTGGTCGCGTGACGGCGAAGCTCCTCGCCCTGCATCGGGTTGCCCCCCGGCAGATTGCCTTCGAGGTCACCGAGCGGGGGCTGGTCGACGTGGTGGTGGCACGCAATCACTTGCAAGCGCTGCGTGATCGTGGGCATCAGGTGTTGATCGACGATTTTGGTACCGGTTATTGCAGCCTGGCCTATTTGCAGACCTTGCCCGTGGATTGCCTGAAGATCGACAAGGCGTTCATCGACGCGCTAGGTCATGACGCCGCCAGCAGCGGCGTGGCCCCGCATATCATCCGCATGGCGCACGCATTGCAGCTGAGGGTGATTGCCGAGGGGATAGAGTTCGAGTCCCAGGCGCTGCTGCTTAAAAGTGAGGGCGTTATATACGGTCAGGGCTGGCTGTTCGCCCGCCCTTTGAGTGCAAGCAAGTTTACCGAGTTGGTGACAGGTGGACGGCGTAGCGCAGGGCGACGCACGGATGATGTGGCGTGATTGCAGTAACCGGGACGGCGGGGGCTTCGTAGACGTGAGCGAGCGTAGGACCTACAACGGTAACGCCATATAGAACTGCGTCCCTTGCCCCGGCCTCGAGTAAACCCCCATGCGACCGCCGTGCAACTGCACGATCTCCTTACACAATGCCAGTCCCAGGCCTGCCCCGCCTTTCTTGCGTCCGACTTGTACGAAGGGTTCGAAAATTCGTGCCTGCTGCTCGTAGGCGATCCCCTCGCCGTTGTCTTCGACGCTGATGACCAGGCGTTCGCCGTGCCTACGCGCCTGGAGGCGAATGAGCCCGGATTGAGGTGTATGGCGCAGCGCGTTATCCAGCAGGTTGTCCAGTACCCGTTCCAGATGGGCCTTGTCGGCTTGCAGGCGTGGTAACGGCTCCTGCATTTCCAGCAGCACCATCACATCGTGCTCCTGGGCGGATTCGGCAAATCGGTCACGGGCCTCATTCAGCAGCTCGCCGACGTCGCACGGTGCGAGGGTGAGCTTCTGCAGCCCATTCTGGTAGCGAGAGAAATTCAGCAGGTCGTTGATCAGCTGCATCAAGCGCTGCATCTCTTCGTTGACCGTCTTGAGCAGGTCGGTTTCGCGCGATTCAGGGGGGAAGTGCACCCGTTCCTGCAACAGCCCGAAGGCCATGTGCATGCCGGTAACGGGGGTGCGCAACTCGTGAGACGCGCGCAGGACGAACTCACTGCGGACTCGCTCGAACGCTCGCTGTTCGGTGACGTCGTGCAGCACCATCACCGCCCCCAGGATATGGCCCTTGGTGTGACTGACGGGTGTCAGGCTGTAAGTGAGGAGTCGGGTTTCGCCGTCGATCTCGATGGACAAGTCTTCCGGCGCCCGTTCGAGCGTTCCGCCGCGCAGCACGAGATGCAGTTGCTCATCCAGTTCAGGCCGTTGCAGCGCTTCACCCAGCCCTTGACCGAGCTTGTCCTCTTCCCACCCGAGCTGGCGTTGGGCTACGGGATTGAGGTGTTCGAGTCGACCCTGACGATCAATCATCAGCAAGCCGTCGTCGATGCTGTCGAGCACCGCTTGCAGGCGCTGCTGGCCGGCCAGCAGTTCGTCGACGTTGGTGACCTGATGCTGGCGCAAAGCTTCGGCCATGATGCCGAAGCGTCGGGTCAGTTGATTCATTTCCGCAGCAGAAGAGATTGGCAAGGTCACTTCGAAGTTGCCCTGACCGATGTTGTCGGCGGCCTTCGCCAGGGCCTCGATGGGCGCGCCGAAACGGCGCGCAATGCCGTGCGCGGTGACAAATCCGATCGCCAGTACCGCGAGGCCCACCAGCCCCAGCAGCGCTGCGACCCACAAGGCGCGAGTACGCGAGGCACTCTCGGCCTGACTGATGTTTTCCAGTGCTTGCCGGTGTGCGTCCAGCAGGCCGTTGCGCAGCGTGTTGAAGGCGCTGGTTACGTTCTTGTCGTCGGTCAGCGCGTTGGCGGGATCGCCCGCGCGCCGAAGGGCGTCGAGGAAGTGCGCGTAATCCAGGCGCGCTTTTTCGAAGCCGCTGTGTGTGTTGGTCTGCTGATCGTGTTCGATGCCCTGATCGAGGAGGGCCTCGAACTGCGCCTGGTTTTGCGCCAGCGCGGCTTGATCCGGCGTTGCCCTGAGCAGCATGACCAGTTGGTCACCCAGGTTCTGCCGGAGTTTGAGGCCGATATCGAGCGTGATGAAGTTGTGCCGTATCAGCGACTCCTGGGACTTGGCCATCTGCATGACGCTGACCAGCCCTAGCATCAATCCCAACAGGGCGACCGTCATCAGCGCCGAAATGCTGAGGAACAGGCGCGTGCGCAACTTCATCCCGAACTTCATCGACGGCCCATCACAAGTTGTATTGCTTGCGTTTGCGGTACAGCGTCGACGCATCGATACCGAGCGTCCGTGCGGCCTGATCAAGGGTGTCACTGGTGGCCAGCACCGCGCCGATGTGCGCTTTTTCCAGTTCGTCCAGACTCAACGCTGCGCCGACGCGCGGTGCATTGTTGGTCGGTTGTTCGGCCATGCCCAGATGGCTGATTTCGACCTTCTCTTGCGGGCAGATAATGCTCGCCCGTTCGATCACGTTGCGAAGCTCGCGGATGTTGCCCGGCCAGCGGTAGTTGAGCAGCGCACTGCGTGCTTCATCGCTGAAGCCCCGCGCCGGGCGACCGTATTCTTTAACGAAGCGCGCCAGGAAGCGATCCGCCAGGGTCAGGATGTCTTCGCCACGCTCACGCAAAGGCGGCAGATGCAGGGTGATGACATTCAGTCGATACAGAAGGTCTTCACGGAAACGCCCGTCGCGCACCATGTCTTCCAGGTTCAGGTTGGTCGCCGCGAGGATGCGCACGTCGGCGCGTCGGGTGACCGGGTCGCCGACGCGTTCGTATTCCTTGTCTTGAATGAAGCGCAGCAGCTTGGGTTGCAGGGTCAGGGGGAAGTCGCCGATTTCGTCGAGAAACAGCGTGCCGCCATCGGCCTGGTTAACCCGGCCCAGTGTGCTTTCGCTGGCACCCGTGAACGCGCCTCGGCTATGGCCGAACAGCTCGCTTTCCATCAATTCGGCCGTCAACGACGGGCAGTTGATGGTGACGCAGGCTTTTTTGTTCCGTTTGCTCCAACCGTGAATCGCACGCGCCAGTTCACCTTTACCCGTCCCCGATTCGCCCAGAATCAGAATGTTGGCGTCCGTATTGGCCACCTGACGGGCCGTTTCCAGAATCGCCATCATCGACGGGCTGTGGGAATCCAGGCCGTCCTTGGGTTTGCGCACCTCACCTTCAAGCGCTTCGAGGCGCGCGGACAGCTGACGCACTTCCAGTTGCTTGGCGGTTGCCAGACGCAGTTGGTCAGGACTGCACGGTTTGACCAGATAATCAGCGGCCCCCGCTTGAATGGCGTCGACAGCGGTGTCCACGGCCGAATGGGCGGTCACTATCACCACACGCATCCAGGGCGCTTGCACGCGCATCTGCGCCAACACGTCCAGCCCATTGTCTTCTCCCAGACGCAGGTCCAGGAAACATACGTCGAATACTTGACGTTGCAGCAGCGCCTCGGCCTGAGCCGCGCTATTGGCGGTGGCAACGCTGTAGCCTTCATCTTCCAGGCAATATCGGAAGGTGCGAAGGATGGCGGATTCATCATCCACAAGCAGAATACGGCCCTGATTCTCAGTGGCTGCTTCCATTTTTCCTACGCTCCTAAATGAATGATCTTGGTTAGTCCCGGAAAAATCGGGCAAGTTGCATGGTTCATTCTGATTGATTAAACGAGCAGCATGGTAGTGGTCTGCCAAAAAACTCAAAACAGGGCGCTCATCCAACCCCGCAGTACCCAGTCCTGCAAGCGGGCGAGGTCGAGGAGCGCTGATTCGCGAAACAGAACATCCGGGCAAATGAAAAGTCTCTCCAGTGACCCCTTTTGAAAAATGTCTGGAGATTGCCATGCACCCGCTGAAGAAAATCGTTCTGGCTATTGCCACCGCCGGCCTGTTCGGGATGACCCCGCTTATCGCCGAGGCCGCGCAGGGCGACTTGCAAACACAACTGACTCAGGCGCGTCAGGAAGGGTCGATCTGGACCGCGTTCGCGCTGAACCGCCATCTGAGCCCGTTTAATATCGGCGTGAAGGTCGAGCAGGGCACGGCGGTTCTGACGGGCAAGGTTGAAAATCAGGTCGACAAGGATCTGGCGACTCAAATTGCGGGCGACACTCAAGGCATCGATAAGGTCGACAATCAATTGGTGATCGACCCCCAGGTGGCGGCAGAGCCCGGCACCAAAGCCAACATGGCCCAGCGCTTCGACGATGCCACGCTGACTGCAACCATCAAGTCGAAGCTGCTGTGGAACAGCGTGACCGAAGGCCTCAACATTGATGTTACGGCCGCTCGTGGCGGCGTGGTCACGTTGAAAGGCCAGGCGAAAGATGCCGAGGCCAAGCAACTGGCGGGCAGCCTTGCCAGCAATACCGATGGCGTCACCGAGGTGAACAACCTCATCAGCCTGAGTGCCCGGGATACGCAGGCCATCAAGGAGCAGAATCAGGCTGAAGCCAACAGCGTGCGGGAGGAGTTCAGTGATGCCTGGATCACCAGCAAGGTCAAATCCAGCCTTATCTATAGCCGCAACCTGGACGGGCTCAACATAAAGGTCGAAACCAAGAGCGGCGTGGTCAGCCTGGACGGCGTCGTTGCCAATTACGCCGAGAAAGAGCTGGCGGTTGAAATTGCTCGCAACATTCGTGGAGTCAAGGGTGTGGACGCGGACACATTGCGCGTCATGACCCGTAGCGCCGGTTGATTACTGCCAAGTTCCTGCAGGAGCGCGCTTGCCCGCGAATCGAGCGTTCTGCCGATGAAGAGGCATCGGATGTACCGGCCTCTCGCGGGCAAGCGCGCTACGCCCTGCGGGCAGAAGCGGAGTTGCGGCAGACGCCGGACGGTATGCCGCGCAGCGGTAGCAAAATCAGACGACTCGGTTAACCTGACACCCCGCATGCACCGATCTTGCTGCCGGTTCCCGGCAGATCGCGGGACAAGCCACGCTCCTACAGGGTGGCGTGCGAAGGATTGATGCACGAACCAAGAAAGCGAGGAGCGTTAGCTCCAGCCCACGCCGTTCATATACGCGACAGTCCAGACGCCGCAAATCGCGACTTGGGTGCAGGCCAAACGCAGACGACGCGCAGTGGGTCGAGCGGCATGGATGCCGCGAGAGCGCCGTCAGGGCATGGATGCCCGTTCGGCGCGGGCCCACGGAGCGTCGTCGGAGTGCGGG
>NZ_FOEO01000050.1 GCF_900110765.1 Pseudomonas sp. NFACC02 | reverse complement strand
GCCGAATCACCTTTCCGCCCCTCCGGCGGGTCACTTTTGAAAAGGCACCAAAAGTAACCAAAAGTGCCCGGCTCCTGGTTGGGCCCTCGTTCCTCGGGTACCCGCACTCCGACGACGCTCCGTGGGCCCGCGCCGAACGGGCATCCATGCCCTGACGGCGCTCTCGCGGCATCCATGCCGCTCGGCCCACTGCGCGTCGTCTGCGTTTGGCCTGCACCCAAGTCGCGATTTGTGGTGTCTGGACTGTCGCGCATATGAACAGCTCGGGCTGGAGCTAACGCTCATCGCATTCTTGGGGCGTGCATCCATTTCCCGCACACCTCTCTCTTGTAGGAGCGTGGCTTGTCCCGCGATCTGCCGGGGACCGGCAGCAAGACCTGTGCATGCGGTGTATCAGGTACAACCGAGTCGTCTGATTTTGCTGCCGCTGCGCGCCAGATCGCGGGCGCGCTCCTACACTTTGCAGGCAGAAGCCTCCAGGGAGACTGCGCATGTGACGTGAGAAAGACAGTTGTTACGCGCTGCGGGCAGAAACAAGGTTCTGCCTGACATCATCTGCGCACAGGGCAGAATCGGAATTTAGGAGGCGGCAGGGCTTTTGATTCTGGCCGCAGGCCGTGGGAGCGGGCAAGCTCGCTCCCACAGAGGCACTGCGGTGCAAAGAGGGTGGGGGATTCAGGCGGCTTCGATAGCACCTTTATTACGCGCCAATTTGTCGAGGTACGCCTGTACGTTCTGCTGTTCCTGCGCCGTGGTGAACAGACCCAGCTTGGTCCGGCGCCAGAGAATGTCTTCGGCTTTGGTCGCCCATTCTTCGCTGCACAGGTAGTCCACTTCGCGGCTGTAGAGGCCACCACCCAAATATTCGCCCATGTCCGCGACGCCTTGGACGCCTTCGACGATCCGCCAGCTGCGCGAGCCGTAGGTGATTGCCCAGCGGTTGGCGATGTCTGCGCTCAGCCAGTTGCAGCGCTGTTGCAGCTCAGCAGCCAAAGCAGCCGGTGTGGTCATGTTCTCGCCGCCAGGCAGACTCGCCTTGGCCGTCCAACTCGGCTTCATTTGGGGGAAAAACGGCGCCAGTTGCTGCATCGCCGATTCGGCCAGTTTTCGGTAGGTCGTCAGTTTGCCGCCGAAGACCGACAGGATCGGCGCTTCATCGGCGCTGCCCGACAACGACAACGTGTAGTCACGAGTGATGGCCGACGGGTTGTCCGATTCGTCGTTGCAAAGCGGGCGCACACCCGAATAGGTGCGGATGATGTCGTCGCGGCTGAGCTGCTTCTTGAAGTGTTCGTTGACGATCTTCAGCAGGTAATCAGTCTCGCCTTCGGTAATCGCCACTTTCGCAGGATCGCCGGTGTATTCGCGGTCGGTGGTACCGATGATGGTGAAGCGTTCCAGGTATGGAATGGCGAAAACGATTCGCTGGTCTTCGTTCTGCAGAATGAACGCGTTTTCGCCTTCATACAGTTTCGGCACGATCAGATGGCTGCCTTGAATCAGGCGGATGCCGTACTGCGACTCCAGTTTGAGGTCTTCGCGAATGAACTTGGCAACCCACGGGCCGGCCGCGTTGACCAGTGCCTTCGCGCGGATCGAAAACAGGCTGCCGTCGGCACGCTCCATGTTCAGGTGCCACAGTCCGCCGCTACGGCGAGCGCTCAGGCAGCGCGTCTGAGTGTGAATGTGCGCACCTTTTTCGCGGGCCGCCATGGCATTGAGCACGACCAGACGCGCATCGTCGACCCAGCAATCCGAATATTCGAAACCGCGCGTGATCGAGCTGTTGAGAGGACTGTCTGCGCCGAAACGAAGGTTTTTGGAGGCGGGGAGTTTTTCACGTTTACCCAGGTGGTCGTACAGAAACAACCCTGCCCGAATCATCCACGCGGGACGCAGATGAGGACGGTGGGGGAGTACGAAACGCATCGGCTTGACGATGTGTGGCGCTTTTTCCAGTAACACTTCACGTTCGGCCAGCGCTTCGCGCACGAGACGGAACTCATAATGTTCGAGATAGCGCAGGCCACCGTGGATCAGCTTGCTGCTGGCTGACGAGGTGTGGCTGGCCAAGTCGTCCTTTTCGCAAAGGAACACCGAAAGACCACGTCCCGATGCGTCTGCCGCGATCCCGACACCGTTGATGCCACCGCCAATCACGGCAATGTCATAAACCTCGGAAAGGGGCGCAGTGGGCAAGCTGGAATGGGCCATCGGGGCCTCCTGTCTGAATTCGATCACGCCTGGATGCAGAGCATTCACGAAAGGCGAATTCGAACATTTATGTTCATTTTCGAAAATAGTAACGCAATAACGAGCACCCGACCACTCGGTATTGATTGAAAATACTGATCAGAAGGAGGGGAAAGGAACAAAAGCGAACATGAAGAGGTTCGGACCGCGCTATAGCGCGGTTCGTTTTTGAGTCTGCGCTCAGGGCAGATCCAGGTGTGATCCGCTGCTTAAACCACTTCCAGCCGAATCTTGTTTTGCGTCAGTAATTGCGCCAATGCCGGGACCGGCGCCTGATCGGTCACCAGGCAGTCGATTAGGGTGATCGGGCCCAGACGGACCATGGCGTTGCGACCGAACTTGCTGGAGTCGGCCGCCAGAATCACTTGGCGCGCATTGGCAATGATCGCCTGAGAAACGCGCACTTCCTGATAGTCGAAGTCCAGCAGGCTACCGTCTTCGTCGATCCCGCTGATCCCGACCAACGCGAAGTCGACTTTGAACTGTGTGATGAAATCCACGCTCGCCTGACCCACCACGCCGCCGTCGCGACGCACGTTGCCACCGGCCAGCAGCACTTCGAAATCGTCTTTGCCACTGAGGATCGACGCCACGTGAAGATTGTTGGTGATGATCTTCAGATGGTTATGGTTGAGCAGCGCGCGCGCAATCGATTCGGTCGTGGTGCCGATGTTGATGAACAGCGAGGCGTGATCGGGGATCTGCGCGGCAATGGCCTCGGCGATGCGCTGCTTCTCATCACGCATCTGGTCGGCACGCATGGCGTACGCGGTGTTCTCGATGCTGGAGTCGTAGGCGGCGCCCCCATGGTAGCGGCGCAACAGGTTCATTTCCGCCAGCTGGTTGATGTCGCGTCGAATGGTTTGTGGCGTCACGACGAACAAATGGGCCATTTCCTCAATGCTGACGTAGCCGCGCTCACGGACCAGCTCGAGGATCTGCTGTTGACGGGGTGGCAGATTCATTTTTTTTCCTTCGGGCAAGGGCGCCCATGATGCCGCAGGCAGCCATTACCTGTCAGCCGGAAAAATCTCGGGGCAGTCAATCCTGTGGGAGCGAGCATGCTCGCGAAGATACCCGGACAGGCGGCGACATTCAGGTTGGCTGGAACGACGCGGACGCTGTGGAAGACGTCCGAGGTTACGAGGGTATGGGCCGCAATTCGGACGAATGCGGTGGGTCATTCGCTGTTGATGATGCTGACCCACCGCGTTCGTCGGAATGCCGTCCAGACCAGGCTCACTCCCACAGGTCTGAGGGCTGGACACAGGTCTGTGCATCAACCCGGTCGCGAGCAAGCCAGCACAGGTCAATGATGGTGTATGGGTTACTCCGCCTCTTCGTGCGGCTCCCAGTCGCGGGTGCGGTCTACGGCCTTGCGCCAGCCCGCGTACAGCTTTTCCTTTTCGGCATCGTCACACTGCGGTTCGAACTTGCGCTCGATGACCGCTTTGTCCTTCAACTCGTCCAGACCGCTCCAGAAACCGATGGCCAGGCCCGCCAGATAGGCCGCACCCAACGCGGTGGTCTCACGCATTTTCGGACGTTCCACCGACGTGCCGAGGATGTCCGCCTGGAACTGCATCAGGAAGTTGTTCGCCACCGCGCCACCGTCCACGCGCAAGGCTTTCAGGGGTTCGGCTGCGTCTTGCTGCATCGCGTCGAGTACATCGCGGGTTTGATAAGCGATGGATTCCAGCGCCGCACGAATGATGTGATCGACCTTCACGCCGCGGGTCAGGCCGAACAAGGCGCCGCGTGCGTAAGGGTCCCAATAGGGCGCACCCAGGCCGGTAAACGCGGGAACCAGGTACACGCCATTGCTGTTTTTCACCTTGGTCGCGAAGTACTCGGTGTCCATCGAGTCATTGACGATTTTCAGCTCGTCTCGCAGCCACTGCACGGTCGAGCCGCCATTGAAGACCGCGCCTTCCAGCGCGTAAGCCACTTCGCCGCGCGGGCCGCAGCCGATGGTGGTGAGCAAGCCGTGGTTGGATTTGACGGCTTTCTTGCCGGTGTTCATCAGCAGGAAACAGCCGGTACCGTAGGTGTTTTTCGCCTGGCCCGGCTCCACACACATCTGGCCGAACAACGCCGATTGCTGGTCGCCGGCGATGCCCGCGATAGCGATGCCGCTTTTGCTGTGACCGTAGACTTCGGAGGAGGATTTGACCTCGGGCAGCATTTCCCGGGGAACGTCCAGCACGTCCAGCATCCGCTGATCCCACTCCAGGGTGTGGATGTTGAACATCATGGTGCGCGAGGCATTGGTGTAGTCAGTGACATGAACCTTGCCGCCGGTGAATTTCCAGATCAGCCAGCTATCGACCGTGCCGAATAACAGTTCGCCACGGCGCGCGCGCTCACGGCTGCCTTCGACGTGATCGAGAATCCACTTCAGTTTGCTGCCGGAAAAGTACGGGTCGATCACCAGACCCGTGGTGTCTTTGATGTAGTCCTCAAGCCCATCGCGCTTGAGCTGCTGGCAGATCTCGGTGCTGCGTCGGCATTGCCAGACCACCGCGTTGTAAATAGGTCGGCCGGTGTCCTTTTCCCATACCACCGTGGTTTCACGCTGGTTGGTGATGCCGATGGCGGCGATCTGGTTGTGATGCAGGTTGGCCTGGGCCAGAACCTTGGTCATGCAGGCCGTCTGGGTCGCGAAGATTTCCATCGGGTCATGTTCGACCCAGCCAGGTTGCGGGTAATGCTGAACGAACTCGCTCTGGGCCGTGCTCACCACGTTGGCATCGCGGTCGAAGATGATGGCCCGAGAACTGGTCGTACCTTGATCGAGGGCGATGATGTAATTTTTGTTGTCGTTGTCGGTCATGTCGGTGGCCTGGTGATAAAGCGGGTATCCGGGAACTGCCATCAGTTTACGTGTGAATCCGCATTCCATGCGCGAGTGGCAGTGCTGGTGATGGCTGAATATTCGTATTCGAAAAAATATAGACGTAAACGAACCTTGTCAAAGGTCGAAAGCGAACCGGCTTGGGTTTTACACGTACTCGGATTGTCGGGCGCGCGTTCCTATCTGGATAAGGCGTTTCGATGGCGGATGGCCTAAAGTAATGGCACCTAACAAGAACCTCCCGGTCGTCTGGAGTGCTGCATGACCCCCGCATTGGATTTACTGAAAAAAGTTCGCGCCGAACACCGAATACACAGTTACGAGCATGACCCCAAAGCGGCTTCTTATGGTCTGGAAGCCGCAGAGAAACTGAATCTGCAACCCGCTCAAGTGTTCAAGACACTCTTGGCAAGCACGGAGAAGGGGGAGCTGCTGGTGGCGGTCGTCCCGGTGGCGGGCTCGCTGGATCTCAAGGCGCTGGCCCATGCCGCAGGTGCCAAGAAAGCGGAAATGGCTGACCCTGCCGCGGCACAGCGTGCCACCGGTTATTTGCTGGGTGGCATCAGCCCGCTGGGGCAGAAAAAAAGGCTGCGTACGTTCATCGATGAAACCGCTCAACCGTTCGCGACTATTTTTGTCAGCGCGGGTCGACGTGGGCTTGAAGTCGAGCTGTCGGCTGCGGTACTGGCACAACACACCCATGCCACATTCGCCCAGATAGGCCGTGAATGATCCACAGGCTGGTCAGAAACGGCTTAAGCCTTTTCATGCAGTGACCCTTTGCAGCGACCAGGGTACGGCGCTGCCAGACATCAACGATCGGGGACGCCTTCCATGCAGCTTGAATTTCATCAGGTCGATGCTTTCAGCGATCGATTGTTCGCGGGCAATCCTGCGATGGTCTATCGCCTCGACGCCTGGCTGTCGGATGAGCTGATGCAGCACATTGCGACCGAACACAATCTGTCGGAAACCGCCTTCGTGGTGCGTGAAGCCCAAGGCTGGCATATCCGCTGGTTCACACCGACCAGCGAAGTGCCGCTGTGCGGGCATGCGACGCTGGCCAGCGCCCACGTCCTGTTTGAGGTTTACGGCGAAACGGCTGACACCATCGACTTCGTGGGCAAGTCAGGCCCACTGAGTGTGACGCGAGAAAACGGGCGCCTGCTGCTGGATTTCCCGGCGATGCCTCCCAGTGAGGTGGGCGTGACGGTGGACGTTGAGCGTGCGCTGGGAGTCGATATCGTTGATGTGCTCGGGGCTGCAGAGTTGCTGGTGGTACTGGAGTCCGAGCAGGCGGTTCGCGAATGCAAGCCTGATTTCGCCGCGATTGCCCGGCTGCCCTGGCCCGGTGTGATCGTCACTGCCAAGGGTGATGGCGAACGCTACGACTTCGTGTCCCGGTATTTCGCCCCGGCAATCGGCATCCCGGAAGATCCGGTGACCGGCGCGACACATTGCAGCCTGATTCCCTATTGGTCAGCCCGGTTGAACAAGTTCAGCCTGACGGCCTATCAATGTTCGGCGCGCGGCGGGGAACTGTTTTGCCGCCTGGAAGGCGATCGGGTGAAGATCGGCGGATACGCCGCACTGGTGGCAAGCGGAACCCTGAGGCTTGGGTGACGGGCATTCCTCGCCAAGACACACAACCTCTGGCAGTGCGCTCGCTCACGGCGCCGTATCCCAGACGATGCGGCGGATGGACCGGCCTCTTCGTGAGCAAGCTCACTCCCACAGGGATGGCATTCTCATCAAGCAATTGGAGGGAGCGCTCAGCCCGTCAGATCCTGATGCACGGGAACACTGCCGGCTGCCGGGAACAACACCAGATGCTCGGCCGCTACCCGAATGCCGACTTCGTCCCCGGCGCGAAAATCCGCGTGGCTCGGGAACAGGGCTTCCAGCAACGTGCCGGTCGGCAGTTGCAAGCGATATAACGTGGCTGCGCCCTGAAAGGTCTTGCTTGCCACCCGGGCTTTCAACGCGCTGTCCGGGGCATGCACGATATCGTCGGGACGCAACAGCACATCCGTCGGCGTGCCACGTACGCCTCGGTAAGCGCGGTTGCCGCGCAACACACCCAATTCTGTCTGTACGGACTCGCTGTCGATCAACTGACCCCGAATGAAATAGCCCTGACCGACGAAGCTTGCGACGTACGGCGTAGCGGGTTCGTGATAGAGGTTGTAAGGCGTGTCCCACTGCTCCAGCCGGCCCTCCTTGAACACCCCTACGTGATCGCTGACCGCGAAGGCTTCTTCCTGATCATGCGTGACCAGGATTGCGCTGGTGCCGCGCGTTTTGAGGATGTCGCGGACCTCATGGCTCAAGCGCCGACGCAGCTCGCCATCGAGGTTGGAGAACGGCTCGTCGAGTAGTAGCAACTGCGGCTCAGGCGCCAGGGCGCGGGCCAGGGCGACGCGTTGCTGTTGTCCCCCGGAAAGCTCGTGAGGGTGACGGTCACCCAGCGATCCCAGATTGACCAATTCCAGCATTTCGCTGACAACGTGGTTCAGTCTCGGGTGATTGCGAATGCCAAACGCGATGTTGTCGGCAACGGTCAGGTGGGGGAACAGCGCATAATCCTGAAACACCATGCCAATCCGGCGTTTTTCCGGAGCAAGGGTAAACCCGGCCTTCGAGATGAGGTCCCCGGCCAGCACGATCTCGCCCTCATGCACCGGTTCGAAGCCGGCAATGGCACGCAGTGTCGTGGTTTTGCCACAGCCCGAGGCGCCCAGCAGGCAACCGATGTCGCCCGCGTTGAGGTGCAGATTCAGGTTCTGCACCACCCGCTGATCTTGGTAGCCACAGGCGAGGTTGCTCAGTTTCAGCAGCATTGAATCACTCACGCCGGTTGATAGGCGGGGGCGACGAGAAACTCCAGCAGCGCCTTCTGCGCATGCAGGCGGTTTTCAGCCTGATCCCACGCGACGGAACGCACGTCATCGAGCAGGTCCTCACTGATTTCCTCACCGCGGTGGGCCGGCAGACAGTGCATGAACAGGACGTCCTCGGCGGCCATGTCCAGCAAGGCGCGGGTAACCTGGAACGGTTTGAAGAGGGCGATCCGTTTGGCGGTTTCTTCTTCCTGACCCATGGAGGTCCAGACGTCCGTACTGATCAGGTGCGCGCCTTTGACCGCTTCACGCGGGTCTCGGGTCAGCGTAACGCGATCTCCGGCCAGCGCCATGAACTGCGCGTTGGGTTCATAACCTTCAGGGCAGGCGACACGTAGCTTGAAGTCAAACTGGATGGCCGCTTCTATATAACTGTTGCACATGTTGTTGCCGTCACCGATCCAGGCAACAGTCTTGCCTTTGATCGAGCCGCGGTGCTCCAGAAAGGTTTGCATGTCCGCGAGCAGTTGGCAGGGGTGCAGGTCGTCCGACAGGCCGTTGATGACAGGCACGCGGGAATTGGCGGCGAACTCCGTGAGATTGCTGTGCGCGAAGGTACGGATCATGACCGCATCGACCATGCGCGACATCACGCGTGCACCATCGGCAATCGGCTCTCCTCGACCCAACTGGGTGTCACGAGGCGACAGAAAAATTGCCTGACCGCCCAGTTGAATCATGCCAGCTTCGAACGAAACACGGGTCCGAGTCGAAGATTTCTCGAAGATCATCGCCAGCACACGGCCTCTGAGCGGCTCGAAGAGCACGCCTCGATTTCGCAGGTCCTTCAGCTCAATGCCGCGACGAATCAGGCCGACGAGCTCATCTGGCGTGTAATCCATCATCGAGAGAAAGTGCCTTGCGCTCATCATTAACTACCTTGTCTGCAACAGACCGCAGATCCTCAAAGCCGGGTTTTATCGGGAAAACGGGCGAGACCTGCGGCGAAAGCCGCACGGGGCGACGAATAGGGAAGGCGCGAGGGTATAAGAAAATGTCGCCTCGTGCCAAGGGCCTGGAGGCGGGAAACTGCTCCTCAGACGTTCGGTCGCCTGAAAGCGGCGCCCTGAGTGCGCTTTTCATGTAACGAAGTGCTACATTTGCTGATGTGCAGAGGCACTTCGCCATCTTTTTCTGTCAGGATAGCCGGCGGTTTACACCGTCGTGTTGCGCGGCGGTCATTACTGCCGTTTCTGTAACAGTTTCAAATGGCCGTGGAGCCTTATGCGACATGCTTCACGCCGCGGAAACCCGGACGTTTCCTAATCCACTGGCGTGGGTTATAAAGGCCGCTTATGTCCTCCAAAAGGGGTGGGGAATGGATTCAAAAGAGAAACAACTGACGGAACTGCTCGGGCTCACGGCTCGCACTCTTACGCACCTCACTGCTTCCATGACATCCATGTCGTTCGAGCTGATGCGCAGTGAAGACGAGGTGACGCGTTCAGCAGGGCGTCGGATGATCGACCGTATGGCGACCATCAGTGCTGGCCTGGATGACCACTGGCGTTTGATCGGCGAGCTCACCGGTGTGCAGGTGTCACAGGAGCAGGTCGAAACCGTTCACGAGATTCAGATGCAGCGCAAGGTGGTCACGCCTATTGGCGGTTCCGCTTCCTGAGTCCCTTGCGGGTGTGCCCCTCTTTTCGCTCAGGTGAGCTATCGGCTCGCCTGATGCTGTCCGATTCACGGCGCTGACGTTTCTGGCGAAGTGCCGTGCCAGGCTCCATAGTTTTGTTTCCGCGATCAGGCTGATCGCCATACAAAAATATGAGACTGGCGATGACCAAGACTCTCCACCACCGTGCCTGTCACCTGTGTGAGGCCATCTGCGGCCTGACCATCGAAACCACACGCGACGACGACGCGTCGGTGCGTATCAGTTCGATCAAGGGCGATGCGCTAGACACCTTCAGTCGGGGGCATATCTGTCCCAAAGCGGTGGCGCTGCAAGACATCCAGAACGATCCCGATCGTCTGCGTCAGCCCATGCGCCGTATTGGCGATCATTGGCAGCCCATTGAGTGGGAAGCGGCTTTCGCACTGGTCGCCGAACGTCTCCATGACATTCAGCAGCGCCACGGCCAGAACGCCGTTGCGGTGTATCAAGGTAATCCCAGCGTGCATAACTATGGGCTGATGACCCACAGCAACTACTTCCTCGGTTTGCTCAAGACCCGCAATCGATTTTCAGCGACGTCGGTCGACCAATTGCCGCATCACCTGACCAGCTACCTCATGTACGGCCACGGCTTGCTGCTGCCCATCGCCGACATCGACCACACCGACTTCATGCTGATCCTTGGCGGCAATCCGCTCGCGTCCAATGGCAGCATCATGACCGTGCCTGATGTCGAGAAACGCCTGAAAGCCATTCAGGCGCGCGGGGGCAAGGTGGTGGTGGTCGATCCACGTCGTAGCGAGACTGCCGCCATCGCCGACCAACATATGTTCATCCGCCCCGGCGGCGATGCGGCGCTGTTGTTTGGGCTGCTGCACACGTTGTTTGCCGAAGGCCTGACGCGGGAGAGCCACTTGTTGGTGGATGGCCTGGAAGATGTGCGCTCTGCGGTTGCACATATGGATGCCGACGCCATGAGCCTTCGTTGCGGAATCCCGGCCGAGCAGATCCGACAGCTGGCCAGGGACTTTGCCGGCGCCAATCGTGCGGTCTGTTATGGGCGCATGGGGATTTCCACTCAGGCGTTCGGTACGGTTTGTCATTGGCTGGTGCAACTGATCAACCTGGTCACGGGCAACCTCGACCGTGTGGGCGGTGCCTTGTGTACTGAGCCTGCTCTGGATCTGGTCGCCTCCACCTCCGGTGGCGGGTTCAACCGGTGGCAGAGTCGCGTATCCGGATTGCCGGAGTACGGCGGTGAACTGCCGGTCTCGGCCCTGGCGGAAGAGATGTTGACCGAGGGCGAAGGGCAGGTGAGGGGGTTGATTACGGTGGCCGGTAACCCGGTGTTGTCGACGCCCAACGGTCGTCGGCTCGATCAGGCGCTAGAGGGGCTGGAGTTCATGGTGAGTGTCGATCTCTACATCAATGAAACGACGCGCCATGCCGACCTGATCCTGCCCTCGACGTCCGCGCTGGAGAACGATCATTACGACACCACGTTCAACCTGTTTGCGGTGCGTAACGTCACGCGTTTCAACCGCGCCATTCTCGCCAAACCCGAGGGCGCGCTGCACGACTGGGAGATTTTCGTTGGACTGGCCAAGGCCTTCGCCGCGAAAACCGGGCGGTCGCTGAAACCGACGGTTCCGCCGGCAGATATGGTGAATCGCGGTTTGCGTGCAGGACTCTACGGAGATGCATCGGACTTCAAGTTGTCGTTGGAAACGCTCTACGATCATCCCCACGGCCTGGACCTTGGCGCGCTGAAACCTAACCTGGCAGCCCGGCTACGGACCGCGAACCAGCGGATCCAGGCGGCACCGGAGGTGATCCTTGCCGACCTCGTTCGCTTCGCCACGCTGCCCGTGCCGCAAAGTGGGGAGTTGTTGTTGATTGGACGGCGCCATGTGCGCAGCAACAACTCCTGGATGCATAACTATCACCGTCTGGTCAAAGGCAAGCCGCGGCATCAGTTACTGATGAACCCGCAAGACCTGACCAGCCGAGGTTTGAGCGACGGACAAAGAGTTCGCGTGAGTTCGCGGGTGGGGATGATTGAAGTGGAGGTGATGGGCAGCACCGATATGATGCCGGGTGTCGTGAGCCTGCCGCATGGTTGGGGGCATAGACGTCCGGGCGTGAAAATGGACATCGCCCATGATCAACCGGGGGAGAGCGCCAACGACCTGACCGACGAACGGCAGATGGACGCGGTGTCCGGCAATGCGGCGCTTAACGGGGTACCGGTGACTGTCGCGGCGGCATGACGCTCATCATATTTGTCGGGTCGATGAAAGCCAAGACCGAGCGTTACGCTAGGGATTCCGTTACAATGCGCCACCGTGTCGACTCATACCGTCGTAAAGTTAAGCCGAGGTGCTCCATGGATATCATCGAAACGATCAAAGACCAGATTGCCAAAAACACCGTTCTGCTTTACATGAAAGGCGCTCCGAATGCCCCGCAATGCGGCTTCTCGGCCAAGGCGTCTCAGGCATTGATGGCGTGTGGCGAAAAGTTCGCGTACGTCGATATCCTGCAGAACCCTGAAATCCGCGCCAACCTGCCGAAGTATGCCAACTGGCCGACCTTCCCACAGTTGTGGGTAGACGGTGAACTGGTGGGCGGTAGCGATATCATCGTTGAGATGCACGCCAATGGTGAGTTGCAGAAGCTGGTCAAGGAAGCGGTTGAGAGGAATACTACTGCTTGATTCAGTCTGGTATTCGAAAAGCCCCGCCTGGTGTTGAGTCAGGTGGGGCTTTTTTTGGTTTTTTGTTGGCACGGATGATTGAGTGAGCGTCCGCTTTTGATCGTTCCCACGCTCCGCGTGGTAACGCCGTGATTGACGCTCTGCGTCAACGTGGACGCGGAGCGTCTTGGCAGGCATTCCCACGCGGAGCGTTGGAACGATCGTAAGTGATCCTCTATAAGCTGTAAGAGCGGAACCCTGAGTAGCCGTTACCGCAGAAACGGATACACACCCAACCCCAACCCCAATAAAAAGCCCCACCTGACTCAACACCAGGCGGGGCTTTTGTTTGGGGCAAAACCCGAAATCAGTCTTCTTCGCCCATCTGCGATTGCAGGTAATTCTCGATGCCGACTTTGTCGATCAGACCCAGTTGCGTCTCCAGCCAGTCAATGTGTTCTTCTTCCGACTCAAGGATGTCTTCGAGCATCTCACGGCTACCGAAGTCACCGACGGTCTCGCAATGCGCAATCGCCGCTTTCAGGTCTGCGTGACCTTTGCGCTCGATCTTCAGGTCGCACTCCAGCATTTCCTTGGTGTGCTCGCCGATCAGGATCTTGCCCAGATCCTGCAGGTTCGGCAGGCCTTCCAGGAAGAGGATACGCTTGATGAGCTTGTCAGCGTGCTTCATCTCATCAATGGATTCTTTGTATTCGTGCTTGCCCAGTTTATTCAGACCCCAATCCTCATACATGCGGGCATGCAGGAAATACTGGTTGATCGCGACCAGCTCGTTTCCGAGGATCTTGTTGAGATGCTGGATGACGGTGATGTCGCCTTTCATGATCGAGGTCCTGTCGAAGATGTTTATCTATAAAGCGCAAGTTTGAGCCTCCCATAAACACCTGTCAAACCTAAGTTGTTGAATAATAAATGAAAATAAATAGAAATAAGAATGTTTGTGTTCCGCATCTTTTCGCTAACCGTTTGAATTACAGGCATAAAAAACCGGACACAGGGTCCGGTTCTTTGAAATCTGTTGAATCAGGCGGCAGAAAATTCTGCGGGATAGGCAAGCGCGGCCTGTGTCGTTTGCAGCTCGGTCAGGGTTTCACGCACCACTTCCTTCGCCAAGCAGGCACATTTCCCGCATTTGCTGGCGACACCCAAGGTCTCGCGCACCTCACGATAGCTGCAGCATCCCTCCATGATTGCTTCGCGGATTTGTCCGTCGGTAACACCTTGGCAGAGGCAGACATACATATAAGAAGACCGTCGCTGAGTGATTGGCTCAATGCCCCGGATACTAATGTTAATGAGAATGCTTGTCAAAACTACTTCATGTGCTTCGGGACTACGGCCGATGAGTGGTTGGCGTCCAGCCTCTGTCGGGCGTAAAAAAAAACCGGCCGATTGGCCGGTTTTGACAGTGCGTGAACTTCAATCGTCGAAGTCGTGCCAGCCGCCCATTTCCTTCCAGCGGTTGACGATGCCGCAGAACAGCTCGGCGGTTTTCTCAGTGTCGTAACGAGCCGAATGGGCCTCGCGACCGTCGAAGTCGATGTCAGCGGACTGACAGGCCTTTGCGAGGACAGTCTGTCCGTAAGCAAGCCCGGCGAGTGTCGCCGTATCGAAGCTGGAAAACGGGTGGAAGGGGTTGCGCTTCATGTCCAGCCGCGCGACCGCAGCGTTAAGGAAGCCCAGGTCGAAACTGGCGTTGTGGCCAACCAGGATCGCCCGCTTGCAGCCATTGGCCTTCAGCGCCTTGCGTACGCCACGGAAAATATCGGTCAGCGCGGTTTCTTCGCTCACGGCCATGCGCAATGGGTGATCGAGCTTGATGCCGGTGAACTCCAGGGCTGCGGCTTCGATGTTGGCGCCTTCGAACGGCTCGACGCGGAAGAAATAGGTGTGCTCGGGAAACACAAAGCCTTTGTCGTCCATGCCAATGGTGGTCGCGGCAATTTCCAGCAGTGCGTCGGTGGCCGAGTTGAAACCGCCGGTTTCTACATCGACAACGACGGGCAGGTAGCCGCGAAAACGGGCCGCCATCGGATGCCTGGAGCCTGTTCCGCCGCCAGAGCCTTCCTGTTCGTCGTCGTAATGGTCTTCACTCACGTGTGTTCCTCCAGCAGGCGCCAGCGCAGTGTCTCACCGGCGCGCAGCGGGATAACGGACAGCTCGCCGAAAGGCAGGCTGGTCGGGGCGGTCCATTCTTCACGAACCAGGGTAATGGTGTCGGTGTTCGCTGGCAGGCCGTAGAACGCCGGGCCATTGCGACTGGCGAAGCCTTCCAGTTTGTCCAGCGCATTGCGCTGTTCGAACGCTTCGGCATACAGCTCGATCGCGGCATACGCGGTGTAGCAGCCGGCACAGCCGCAAGCGGCTTCCTTGGCGTGCTGCGCGTGAGGCGCCGAGTCCGTGCCCAGGAAGAACTTGCTGCTGCCGCTGGTGGCGGCATCCAGCAACGCGACCTGATGCGTGTTGCGCTTCAGGATTGGCAGGCAATAGAAGTGTGGTCGTATGCCGCCAACCAGCATGTGGTTGCGGTTGTACAGCAAGTGATGCGCGGTGATGGTCGCGCCAACGTTGGCCGAAGCTTCATTGACGAATTGCACCGCGTCGGCCGTGGTGATGTGCTCGAACACCACTTTAAGCGTCGGAAAGCGCTCGACCACGCGACGCATGTGTTCATCGATGAAGATTTTTTCGCGGTCGAAGACGTCGATGTCGCCACGTGTCACTTCGCCGTGAATCAGCAGCGGCATACCCACCTCTGCCATCGCTTCGAGCACCGGGAGAATCTTGTCGATGCTGGTCACGCCAGAGTCAGAGTTGGTGGTTGCACCTGCCGGGTACAGCTTGGCGGCGTGGACAAAGCCACAGGCCTTGGCGGCACGGATGTCTTCAGGCTGGGTCAGATCGGTGAGATAAAGCACCATCAATGGCTCAAAGCGGCTGCCGGCAGGGCGCGCGGCGAGGATGCGCTGGCGATACGCATCCGCTTGTTCTGCGTTGCGTACCGGCGGTACGAGGTTCGGCATGATGATGGCGCGGCTAAAGGTGCGCGCAACGTCAGCGACGGTATGGGGCAAAACAGCGCCATCGCGAAGATGGATATGCCAGTCGTCGGGGCGCAGGAGGGTCAGGCGGTCGGACATTGGGAATTCCAGGCGGGTCAAACTCGCTGGGAATGCTACCGGAAAAGACTCCTCCAGGCACTCGCTATCAAGTTTTGTAGGAAGTAACCGATAGACACGTGTAAGCGATAAATTTTGTAACGCGGTGAATTTTTTTGTGGAGCCTTCCGTGCGCCAGCGATATCTAGCCCTGCTCAGCGTGTTTGCCAGCCTGCCGGCCATGGCTCTCACTTTCCAGACCCGTCTGGAGAATATTGAGTGGAAGGTAGAAGGCGATCAATTCGAGTGCCGTCTGAGCCAGCCGATCACTGATTTCGGCGTGGGCGAATTCGTGCGCCCGGCGGGTGAACAAGCGACTTTCCGACTGAAGGCTTCCGGCTACAGCCTCGCCTCCGGCTCGGCAACGCTGATTGCCGCTGCCGCGCCCTGGCAGCCTGGCCGAGGTGATCTCAATCTCGGTGCGGTAAAAGTCGGCCATGGGGACATTCCGTTCAATACCAGTCAGGCCCAGGCCGGTCGGCTGATCGCAGGTTTGATGGAAGGGCGCAGTCCGGTGATTCGCCATGTCCTGCGTGATGGCGGGGCGATGGAAGTGCGCTTGCTGCCGGTCAAGTTCAGCCATGCGTACGCCGATTTCCAGGCGTGCACTGCCAAATTGCTCCCCATGAACTTCCAGCAGGTGCGACAGACCGAGATCGGTTTTCCCGGGGGCGGCATCGACCTCGATGCACAAGCCAGACGCCGGCTCGATACCGTGCTGGCTTATATGAAGGCCGATCCTTCAGTCAACCGCGTCGAGCTGGACGGGCATTCGGACAACAGCGGCAATCGTCTGACCAACCGTGACCTGTCGCGCCGTCGCGCGCTGGCCGTCATGGACTACTTGAAGGCCCAGGGCGTACCGGAAGAGCAGATCACCGTGCGTTTCCATGGCGAGCAGTACCCGCTGGTGCCCAATACCAGTAATGCCAATCGCGCGCGCAATCGCCGTGTGAATATCCACCTGGAGCGTGTCGCCGAACAGAAACCTGCGGTGGCCCCGACCGCCGCGCCCGCGCCCGCGCCGGCTGCGCCACCCGCCGCTGTCCCGCCTGCGACCTCCGCCCCGGCTCCTACGGCCGCATCCGGCACATCGGCCGCCAAAACCTCCTGAGGCGCTGTAATCGTCGTGTGTTCGACAGATTTTGTCGCTTCGTCGTCAGAAGCTGTCGCGAGACTGTAATTCCACGGGTTTGAACGGTAGAATCAGCGGTTTTCCGTACAACGCGTTGGAGTGATGGCATGGCGGACGTTAACAAGGTAGTTCTCGCGTATTCCGGTGGCCTGGATACTTCGGTAATCCTCAAGTGGCTGCAGGATACGTACAACTGCGAAGTGGTGACCTTTACGGCTGACCTGGGTCAGGGTGAAGAAGTCGAGCCTGCACGCGCCAAGGCGCAAGCCATGGGCGTGAAAGAAATTTACATCGACGATCTGCGCGAAGAGTTCGTGCGCGATTTCGTGTTCCCGATATTCCGCGCCAACACCGTCTATGAAGGTGAGTACCTGCTGGGTACGTCCATCGCTCGTCCGCTGATCGCCAAGCGCCTGATCGAAATCGCCAACGAAACCGGCGCCGACGCCATTTCTCATGGCGCCACCGGCAAGGGTAACGACCAGGTGCGTTTCGAACTGGGTGCCTACGCGCTCAAGCCTGGCGTAAAAGTGATTGCACCCTGGCGTGAATGGGATTTGCTGTCCCGCGAGAAACTGATGGATTACGCCGAGAAGCACGCGATCCCGATCGAGCGTCACGGCAAGAAGAAGTCGCCCTACTCGATGGACGCCAACCTGCTGCACATCTCGTACGAGGGCGGCGTGCTGGAAGACACCTGGACCGAGCACGAAGAAGACATGTGGCGCTGGACCGTCTCTCCGGAGAAGGCACCTGACCAGGCTCAGTACCTCGAATTGACCTACCGCAACGGTGACATCGTCGCGCTGGACGGTGTCGAGATGACCCCGGCCACCGTCCTGGCTACCTTGAACCGCATCGGTGGCGAACACGGCATCGGCCGTCTGGACATCGTCGAAAACCGCTACGTCGGCATGAAGTCCCGCGGCTGCTACGAGACCCCGGGTGGCACCATCATGCTCAAGGCGCACCGCGCCATCGAGTCGATCACCCTGGATCGCGAAGTGGCGCACCTCAAAGACGAGTTGATGCCCAAGTACGCCAGCCTCATCTACACCGGTTACTGGTGGAGCCCTGAGCGCCTGATGCTGCAGCAGATGATCGACGCATCTCAAGCTCACGTGAATGGGGTCGTTCGCCTGAAACTGTACAAAGGCAACGTGATCGTCACCGGTCGCAAGTCCGACGATTCGCTGTTCGATGCCAATATCGCGACCTTCGAAGAAGACGGCGGCGCTTACAACCAGGCTGACGCGGCTGGCTTCATCAAGCTCAATGCACTGCGCATGCGCATTGCCGCGAACAAGAACCGCAAGTTGTTCTGATCGCAGTCAATTGACCAGGTGCAACCCCGCCCGGGGTTGCGCCGTTTTCAGATTATGCTATCGCTCAGGCCGCTCAGGTCTCCCCGAATCATTCCCGCCGTGCGTGATGACCGCTATTTCTCGGGCTCCGGTAGATCGGAAGAAAGATCTGCGGCGGTGTCGATTTTTGCCGGACTCTTGAATTCGAAGCGATACGCCTTACCGATATTCCAGACATCCCGCACACTAAGATCAAGCAACTGTGCGATTTCCTGCGCCGTATAACCCAGTGACGAATAGTGCATGGCATGGCCGGCGACAGTGTCGTCTATCACGCCCGTCTCACGGCTGCGCGCGGGCCGTGATCTTACCGGTCGGCTGTAGAGGATTTTCAGGCCATGTTCGTTCGCCAGTCGCTTGATCTCCTTGCGGTTCATCCGTAACGAATATTGGAGCGCCGAAACACCTGCCCCCTTCGCTACCAATCCTTTCAGTTGTTCGAGCTTGGCTTTCATCTGCGCTTCTGGATCCATCTCCTGGGCAATTTTTGTCGTCTCGCAGGCCATTTCGCCCGACTCACCTTCCGGGACCACATTAATGACACCGCCCTGGGCTACGTATTGCTCTACCGCTTCAGCTATTTTCAGAGGTTCGGAGGGGGTCGCTGAAAAGACTCCTTTCTTTTTAGTCATGGTTTATTCCTTTGAACAGGTTGATATAGACGGCCTTACAGCGGGCCGGCGTCCGTCATCAACTTTCTTCAAGGCTGGACACGCTTTTCCGAGTCGGCCGAACCCTGCTCGCGCTTGAAGTACAGGCAAGGAAACAGAAAGGTGATAAAGGGCAAAGTTATTCGGTTAAAGCAGCCTGTGAATGTCGGTAGTTGTCGATAACCGAAAGATCGTTTGCAGAAAAAAGTAACGACTGGAAATAGGTTTGGCAAGTAAAAAATCAAATTGCGGGAGTTTGAATCTTGATAATTCTTAGAGTCTTACAAGCGCTATTTTGGTTGTCTGTTAGTTGTGTAGTATTTTTCTGGTTTGCCGGAAGTTCACTGGATTTACATGGAAGGATGGTGTTACGTGGGCCTCGGAAGAGCTATAGCAATAAAATGTTAATTAAGCGCGAAATATTTGTACAGCGTGTAAATGCTTTTTTACTGCCCGTCGCATGGCTGCTAGCGAGGGCGGCGGAAGCCCCGTCGTTGCGTGTCTGGGGCCCAGCTCTCGGAGCGATCCGATCATCGTGTAGTCCATTTCCCTAAATAAATATGTATGAAGAAAAGCATTTTCAGATGTGTAATTTTTCAACACGACGGATGAACATCCGGGCTGGAAGGCAGCTGCAATATTTTATGGATGTTGTCGACTCGCATGTTCTGTGGATGCGCTTATCCTGTCAGTCAAGGGCCCTGATTCGTACAGTGGCTTTCAGATCATCGCGCCAGGCGCAGCGGCAGGACAGAAGAGGAGGTTTGGCGATGGGCTGCGATGAACGCAGGGGAATTACCGCGGAGCGTTCAATCCCGCTTTCAGGTGGATGGACGGGCTGCGCGGCGCGTCGCAATGGTGAGGTTGAGGGCTGTGATACTCGGGTCTGTTACAGCGGTATTTTCCTGACTCTTTTTTTCATTCTGAAGGCCCCCCATTTGGGAAGCAAAATATATGAATAGCCTCCGAGAGAGGATGGATCAGTCAGGTTTTGTAGGATCTTTCTGTTGCTTAAGTAGGAAAGGTCTTTGCCTGCTAGTCCGAAGGGAGGAGCGCCATGCAAAGCACTAAACGACTAAGCTATTGTGCGGGCTCTGAAAATTCGAACAGAAAAAAATGGACTGCTCATGAATAAAGTGTTGATCGTGGATGATCACCCTGTCATTCGGCTCGCTGTACGGATGTTAATGGAGCGTCATGGCTACGAAGTCATCGCCGAGACGGACAACGGCGTGGACGCCCTGCAACTGGCACGCGAGCATTTACCTGACATCGTCATACTGGACATCGGAATCCCCAAGCTCGACGGCCTGGAGGTCATCGCTCGTTTGACGGCGATGACGCTGCCTTTCAGGGTGCTGATCCTGACGTCTCAGGCGCCTGGACATTTTTCAATGCGTTGCATGCAGGCGGGTGCTGCGGGATATGTCTGCAAACAGCAAGACCTCACGGAATTGCTGAGCGCTATCAAGGCGGTGTTGTCCGGTTACAGTTACTTTCCGAATCAGGCGCTGCACACGGTGCGTTCGAGTCTCGGTAACGCCAGCGAGGCCGAGATGGTGGATCGTCTGTCAGGGCGAGAGATGATGGTCCTGCAGCAGTTGGCGCGGGGCAAAACCAATAAGGAAATTGCAGATGGAATGTTTCTGAGTAACAAAACGGTCAGTACCTACAAAACGCGCCTGTTGCTTAAGCTCAACGCGCATTCTTTGGTAGACCTCATTGAACTGGCCCAACGTAATGGGCTGGTGTAACAAAAGGAGCCCAGGCTCGAAACAGGTGTCAGCGATATCGCGACACGACAGGCAGCATCCATGAATTTTTGCCGGCAGGCTAAAGCCTCTCACGTACACGAGAGGCTTTTAACAGCATCTTTCTTCGGGGCGTGTCAGAAGTCAAAATCGTAATCGGCCAACTGCTTCTGGAGTCGACGCTCTTCCAGCAGGTTGTCAATGGTTCGCCGCTTACTGAGGTTGGTTTTTGCGGTTTCTACCGGTACTTGGGCGGCGTCGTCGGAATCCCCGGAGACGAAGTCGTCCTCTACGTCCATTTGCTCTTTGCCAGTGCTCATAAAGTTGACTCCAGGCTTAGACTGTCATTGGCGCACCTTATAGCGACAAACCCGGACCGGGTAAAAAAGATTTTTTCAATCGATCAAGCGTCAAAAACGCTATTGCTCAATCGTCGGATGTCTTTGCCTTGTATTCGCACAGGTCTTCGATCCTGCAACTGCCACAACGAGGCTTGCGTGCCACGCAGACATAACGGCCATGCAGGATCAGCCAGTGATGGGCGTCGAGAAGGTAATCCTTTGGCACGAACTTCATCAGCTTGTTTTCCACTTCGATGACGTTCTTGCCCGGGGCGATTCCAGTGCGGTTACTTACCCTGAAAATATGCGTGTCCACGGCCATCGCCAACTGCCGGAATGCGGTATTGAGCACGACGTTAGCGGTCTTGCGACCTACGCCCGGTAGAGCTTCCAGCGCTTCTCGGGTTTGCGGTACTTCGCCACCATGCAGTTCCAGCAGCATACGACACGTTTCGATGACGTTCTTTGCCTTGCTGTTGTACAAGCCGATGGTCTTGATGTAGCTGGACAGCCCGTCGACACCCAGGTCGTAGATCGCCTGTGGGGTGTTGGCGACCGGATACAGTCTGGCCGTCGCCTTGTTCACGCTGACGTCCGTGGCTTGCGCGGAAAGGATCACAGCGATCAACAGTTCGAACGGCGAGCTGTAGGACAGTTCCGTCTTGGGATCGGGATTGTCTTCGTGGAGGCGACGAAATATTTCCAGACGTTTTGCTGCGTTCATGAATGCGCTTTCCCTGAAAAACGGTCGAATCAAGTGTGGTGTCGGGCCGGGTGGCAGACGTCAGTCAGTCTATGAGCCTTCAAGGGTCTGCAACGCCTGTTCGGCTTGTGCAACCTCAGCGCTCAGTACCGCTATCTGATCAGGCGGTAGCTCAGCAGATTGAGCTTTGGCGAGGGCAGTACGGCGCATGGCAAGCTGGATCTTCGCTCTGTTCAGGGCGGCCTTTTCAGGTTGGGCTGAGGGCACGACGTTTACTGACGCTACGGTTGGCGTTACCTGCCTGGGTTGCCCAACGTCTTGAATTGCAGCCAGGGCGCGCTCGGCTTCGTCGAGTTCCCGTTGCAACGCCACCAGTCGCGCCGCCTGCTCGGCGATGGGCGGGTGTCCAAACGCTTTGAGCGACTTGTTCAGCTGTGCGCGGCTCATCGTGACGTCGATGCGTGCCTGCTTCAATGCCGCGTCGCGGTCCGCCGTCTTCTGTGTCCGAACCCGTTCCAGTGCCGCCTGGACGGAGTCTGCGTGGGTGGGTGTCGAAGCTACGGGCTTTTGCTGACGGGCCAGACGTTCAGCCTGACGCTGTCGTTCTTGCCGCTCCAGCCGCGCGTTGCGGGCTTCGAAGCGCTGACGTGCGCGACCGCGTTTGGCCGCTCGCGCAACCTGCTGGGTTTCATCAAATGCCAACCCGCCCACAATCGGCACCACGCTGGTCGATGGCAAAGGCAGCATGTCGATGCAGTCAACAGGGCAAGGGGCTACGCACAGGTCGCAACCGGTGCATTCGTCGACGATCACGGTGTGCATCAGCTTCGCGGCCCCGACGATGGCATCGACGGGGCAGGCCTGAATGCATTTGGTGCAACCGATGCATTCCGCTTCACGAATGAATGCCACCTGAGGAGGGGCGCTTCCACGTTCCGTGTCCAAGGGCAGGATCGGCACGTTCAACAGACGCGCCAAGGCTGCGATGGTTTCATCGCCCCCGGGTGGGCATTTATTGATCGATTCGCCGCTGGCGATGCCTTCGGCGTAAGGCTTGCAGCCGGGGTGGCCACATTTGCCGCACTGGGTCTGCGGCAGGAGGGCATCGATACGCTGAATCAGGCTCATGCTTGGACCAGACCGACGACCCTGGGGGGGCGTCGGCCGCGTTCAGGGTTACTTGATGCGCTGACCCGGCTTGGCGCCGCTGTCAGGACTCAGCAGGTAGATCTCTTCGCCGCCAGGACCGGCCGCCATCACCATGCCTTCGGAGATACCGAAGCGCATTTTCCGAGGCTTGAGGTTGGCGATCATCATGGTCAGACGACCTTCAAGCTCTGCCGGGTTCGGATAAGCGCTCTTGATGCCGGAGAACACGTTGCGTTTTTCGTCGCCGATGTCCAGCGTCAGGCGCAGCAGTTTGTCAGCCCCTTCGACGTGTTCGGCTTTCTCGATCAGTGCGACGCGCAGGTCGATGGCGGCGAAGGCGTCGAAGTCGATTTCCGGGGACAGCGGATCCTTGACCAGTTCGCCGTTGCCCTGAGCGGCTGCGCCGGTATCGGTGGCGCTGGCCGTCAGGTCTTCTTTCGAAGCGGTCGTCATGGCTTCCACCTTTGCCGGGTCGATACGGGTCATCAGGGCCTGGAACGGGTTCAACTGATGGTTGCTGAGCAGCGTCAGGTGATCGTTCCAGGTCAGCGGGGCGACGTTGAGGAACTGCTCCGCGTCAGATGCCAGGTCAGGCAGGACCGGCTTCAGGAAAATCACCAACTGGCGGAACAGGTTTATGCCCAGGGCACAGATGGCCTGGACTTCATCCTGTTTGCCTTCCTGCTTGGCCAGCAACCACGGTGCCTTGTCGGCGATCCACGCGTTGGCACGGTCGGCCAGCGCCATGATTTCACGCATGGCACGGGCAAAATCTCGGGCTTCATAGGCCTCCGCGATGCTTGGCGCGGCAGCAAGAAAGGCGTCGGTCAGTTCAGGTGCGGCGTTGCCCGCCACCAGCACGCCGGCGTTGCCTTTTTGAATGAAGCCTGCACAGCGGCTGGCGATGTTCACCACCTTGCCGATGAGGTCGGAGTTGACCTTCTGCACGAAGTCTTCCAGGTTCAGGTCGAGATCGTCGACGCCACGGCCCAGTTTGGCCGCGTAGTAGTAACGCAGGTATTCCGGCGACAGGTGTTCAAGGTACGTGCGCGCCTTGATGAAGGTGCCGCGCGACTTGGACATTTTCTGGCCGTTGACGGTCAGGTAGCCGTGCACGTTGATGCCAGTCGGCTTGCGGAAGCCGGCACCTTCCAGCATCGCTGGCCAGAACAGCGCGTGGAAGTTGACGATGTCCTTGCCGATGAAGTGATACAGCTCGGCGGTCGAGTCCTTGTTCCAGAACGCGTCGAAGTCCAGCGTCGGCGTACGATCACACAGGTTCTTGAAGCTGGCCATGTAACCGATCGGTGCATCCAGCCACACGTAGAAGTATTTGCCGGGCTCGCCGGGGATTTCAAAACCGAAGTAAGGCGCGTCGCGGGAGATGTCCCACTGCTGCAGGCCCGCATCCAGCCACTCGGCGATCTTGTTGGCCACGGCGTCCTGGAGCGTGCCGCTCCGGGTCCAGCTTTTAAGCATGGCGTCGAAGGCGGGCAGGTCGAAGAAGAAATGCTTCGAGTCCTTGAGCACCGGGGTTGCACCGGAAATCGCCGATTTCGGGTCTTTCAGGTCGGTCGGGGCGTAGGTCGCGCCGCACTTCTCGCAGTTGTCGCCGTACTGGTCTTCGGTGCCACACTTCGGGCAGGTGCCCTTGATGAAGCGGTCGGCCAGGAACATTTTCTTTTCAGGGTCGAAATACTGCGTCACCGAACGCGTGGCGATGTAGCCCGCGTCGCGCAGACGGGTATAGATCAGGCTCGACAGCTCGCGGTTTTCTTCGGCGTGGGTCGAGTGAAAGTTGTCGAAATTCACCAGGAAGTCGGCAAAGTCGGCGCTGTGTTCAGCCTGGACGTTGGCGATCAGTTGTTCTGGCGTGATGCCTTCTTTTTCAGCGCGCAGCATGATTGCCGAGCCATGGGCATCGTCCGCGCAGACATAGATGCACTGATTGCCGCGGTGCTTCTGGAAGCGCACCCACATGTCGGTCTGGATGTACTCGAGCATGTGGCCAAGGTGAATGGAACCATTGGCATAGGGCAGGGCGCTGGTGACGAGAATCTTGCGTGGCTCGGACATGGGGCTCGGCTACTTGAAGTGAAACGGAGGTCGGCCACTATAAAGGTCTGAGCGTTTTTTTTCATCCCACACCGCGTGTCGGAATCGGCTTCACGCGTCTCGACGAAAACACGGCCCCTCTTGGTCCGATGAACGCGGTAGGATAGCCGCCTGTTTTGCTCAGTCTTTTTCGGGAGTGACCCATGAGCGCTGTCAATCGCGCAACGGTGGAAGCCGTCCTTCGCCAGTACACCGATCCTTATTTGAACCAAGACCCGGTCAGCGCCGGCTGTGTGCGTGCCATCGACATCGAGGGTGATCGCGTCAGCGTGCGCCTGGAGCTGGGCTATGCCGCCGCGTTGTTCAAGAACGGCTGGGCGCAGATGCTGCAAATGGCTGTTGAAGGGCTGGAAGGCGTTGCCTCGGCCAGGGTCCAGATCGACACGTTGATTACCGCTCATAAGGCTCAGGTACAGATCCCGGGCCTGGCCAATGTCAAGAACATCGTCGCCGTTGCCTCGGGCAAGGGAGGTGTCGGCAAATCCACCACCGCTGCCAACCTGGCCTTGGCGTTGTCGCGCGAGGGCGCGCGGGTCGGGATTCTCGACGCCGATATCTATGGTCCGAGTCAGGGTGTGATGTTCGGCATCGCTGAAGGCACCCGGCCGAAGATCAAAGACCAGAAATGGTTCGTGCCGATCGAGGCCCATGGTATCGAAGTCATGTCGATGGCTTTCCTGACGGACGACAATACGCCGATGGTCTGGCGTGGGCCGATGGTGTCTGGCGCGTTGCTGCAGCTCATCACCCAGACGGCCTGGAATGATCTGGATTATCTGGTCATCGACATGCCGCCAGGCACGGGGGACATCCAGTTGACGCTGGCGCAAAAGGTGCCGGTTGCAGGGGCGGTCATCGTGACGACACCGCAGGATCTGGCATTGCTGGATGCGAAGAAGGGCGTAGAGATGTTCCGCAAGGTCAACATCCCGGTGCTGGGCGTCGTGGAAAACATGGCGGTGCACATCTGTTCGAATTGCGGTCATGCCGAGCATTTGTTCGGTGAAGGTGGCGGTGAAAAGCTTGCCTCGCAATACGGTGTTGAATTGCTGGCTTCGCTGCCGCTGTCAATGCTGATTCGTGAGCAGGCTGATGGTGGCAAACCGACGGCCATTGCCGAGCCGGAAAGTCAGATTGCGATGGTGTATCAGGAGCTGGCGCGTCACGTCGGCGCGCGGATCGTGTTGCAGGAAGCGGCAACGCCAGCGATGCCGAATATTTCGATCAGCGACGATTGAAGCTTTAAAGCGGGGGCTGTTCGCGAGGGGGTAACGTTCGGGCGTCCGTAGCGTTTCTTTCGCGAGCAAGCTCGCTCCCACAGGGGTTTATCGTCTGGAGGGTGTAGCAATCGAATTTCCTGCGGGCATAAAAAAACCCCGCTTTTGAGGGCGGGGTCTTTTAAGCGATTCAGTACAAGTTAGATAACTTGTACTTCTTCAGCTTGCATGCCTTTCTGACCGCGGGTAGCGATGAAAGAGACCTGCTGGCCTTCTTTCAGGCTTTTGAAGCCGTCAGACTGGATTGCTTTGAAGTGTACGAACAGGTCGTCACCGGATTGTGGAGTGATGAAGCCGAAGCCTTTTTCATCGTTGAACCACTTAACGGTACCTGTTTGGCGATTAGACATGGTGTATCTCCTTGGACAAAGTTAACTGCGACTCAGGAAGAACCCTGGCCGAGACTGAGTGCAAAGAGCAGGAAAAATTCTTGGAGATGGTTGGATCGAAATTCAACATCGTGTAGAGATTCTCAGTGACACAAGCAACACAGTGGACCCACCTTAACCCTTTTTTCCGGATGTGCCAATGGGCAGGTCCGGTTTATTTCGACGGAAGGTGTAAAGCCTGTCGCCCGGGCCGTGCGCAGTCTTTGAACACGGCGCCTTCGCCCGGTAAGATGCCGGACATCTTTTTTCACCTCGCTATTCAGGACATTGCCATGAGCATCAAATCGGACAAGTGGATTCGCCGCATGGCGCAGGAACACGGCATGATCGAGCCGTTCGTAGAGCGTCAGATGCGCGGTGAGGGTGCTGACCGGCTGATCTCTTTCGGCGTTTCCAGCTATGGCTACGACGTGCGTTGCGCGGACGAATTCAAGGTGTTCACGAACATCAATTCGGCGACCGTCGATCCGAAGAATTTCGACGAAAAAAGCTTCGTCGACATTAAAAGCGATGTCTGCATCATCCCGCCGAACTCGTTTGCGCTGGCCCGCACCGTCGAGTATTTCCGCATTCCGCGCAACGTGCTGACGATTTGCCTGGGCAAAAGCACCTATGCGCGCTGCGGCATCATCGTCAACGTGACGCCGCTGGAACCGGAGTGGGAAGGCCATGTGACGCTGGAGTTCTCCAACACCACGACGTTGCCCGCGAAGATCTACGCCAACGAAGGTGTCGCACAGATGCTGTTTCTGGAATCGGATGAAGAATGCGAAGTTTCGTACAAAGACCGTGGCGGCAAGTACCAAGGGCAGCGTGGCGTGACCTTGCCACGTACGTGATTGGGCGCGCCTGATTTCACCGTTGGTCATGTTGAAACTGAATTAGTCTCGAAATCCGCACTCTATTGACTGAACTGTTCCCATCCGCACCATGCGGATGGGGCCATCGCTCAGGAGTGCCCTATGAAGAGACAAATCAGAACCAGCAGCAAGGAAGCCGACCCCGGACAGAACCAGGTCGGGTTGCTGGCGTGGTCGCTGTTAGCGCATCCCCAGTTGAACAATATGGTCGCCGGAGGCATCCCCGGCCAGCCAAGTCCTGATACCCCCAACGATTATCCTCAGCCCGAAGAGCCCGGCGAACCGACGTTGCCCGACGAACCACCCCCCGCTCCGGTTGCCTGACCCCGACTGCCTGTCGGTGCTGCGGCATCGGCAGGCATCGCCCTCGACAATGCCTCGATCATTGAAAACCCGTTTTGTGACGCTTCTACCTTTCACCGAGACTCCCAGACCGCACCGTCACCTACCACATACACCCTGCTGTCCTCCTGCCGCTCGATGTTCATTCCGCCGGTAAAGGCCCCGAAAGCAGGGAGAACGCTGAGGTGTTGCAACACGTAAAAGCACGGCAGGCGCAGACGTTGTCGTCCCCTTCCATACAACCTGTAGGTCGGATGTACATGGCCCGCGAGAACGTGGTGTGTGGGATGAGGATCGGGTTCATGCTGCAGAGCAAAGGGCCCCAGCAGAAGTGGCTCCGGTACGACAGCGATGCGCAGGTGATGAGGCGGATCCCCGGCCCGTTTGTCGTGGTTGCCGCGAATCAAGGTGATCGTCAATGACGCATGTCGCTCGCGCCACGCCTGTAAGGCCGCCAGCGTGCCGACAGCATGAGACTCGGGGGCGTGCAGGAAGTCTCCGAGAAATATCAGGTGGTCACAGTCATAGCCTGCGAGAAGCGCATCCAGTCGCTGCAGGTTGTCGTCCGTGGTGCCGTGGGGCACTGGCTGCCCCAGTTTTCGATAGGCCGCCGCTTTGCCGAAATGGGCGTCCGCGATCAGCAAGGCACGTTCCGCGGGGTAATAAATGGCTTTGTCTGCCAGCAACCACAACTCGGCACCCGCCAGTTGAATGGAAAGATAAGGCCTCACGACGTCACCTCGGGCCCGGCGGCTTTTTCCAGGTCCTGCACCATCCGTGCGATGCGATCGGACAGTTTCTCGGTGCTGAGGCTTTCGCGCATGCGCTCGACCAGCAGCGGGAACGCCATCGGGGTCGGGCGTTTGATCAGGTGCAGGTCGAGGGTGCGGCTGTTGATCCTTTGCAGCGTGTGTTCCAGTCGGCTGACGTCCAGCTCCTGTCGCAAGACTTCTTCTTGAGCCTGGGTCAGCAACAGGTTGCCCGCGTCGTATTGCTTGAAGACCTCGAAGAACAACCCGCTGGAGGCTTGCAACTGGCGATTGCTTTTGGGCGCACCGGGATATCCTGAAAACACCAGGCCGGCAATCCGCGCGATTTCACGAAAACGACGTAAAGCGAGTTCACCGGCGTTAAGGCTGGCCATGATGTCGGTCAACAGATCGTCCTCGCTGAACAGTTGGGGCGTCAGGCGTTGCGACCAGTCGACTTGGGTCGCACTCAGTAGCTCGAAACCGTAGTCGTTGACCGCGATGGAAAACGTCAGAGGCGTATCCCGGCTCAGTCGCCACGCCAGCAGGCTCGCCAGACCCAGGTGGACATGACGGCCGGCAAACGGATAGAGAAATAGATGCCAGCCTTCCCGGGACTTAAGCACTTCGGCCAGCAGCGTGTGCTTGCGCGGTAACGCTGACCACTCGCGCTGCACGTCCAGTAACGGACTGACGGTGTGCATCTCAGGGCTGTCGAAAATGCCTTGCGCGGCTGCGTCGAATTTTGCCACGACAGCGTCAGCCAATTCACTGGAAAGCGGCATTCGTCCGCCATTCCATCGAGGTACAGCGGCTTTTTTGCCCGTGGCGCGTTTGACGTAAGCGGTCATGTTTTCCACCCGGACCAGTTCGAGCAGGCGTCCGCTGAACAGAAATCCGTCTCCAGGTTTCAGGCGTGCGATGAAGCCTTCTTCGACGCTGCCCAGGGAGCCTCCGCCGCCGCCTTTGCTCCAGTACTTCACGTTGATGCTCGCGTCGCTGACGATGGTGCCCACGCTCATGCGATGACGTCGCGCCAGGCGCGCATCGGGTACTCTCCAGACGCCGTACTCGTCAGGCTCTACACGACGATAATCAGGATAGGCCGTGAGTGACAGACCGCCGTGGCGCACGAACGCCAGTGCCCATTGCCACTCTTCGTCCGTCAGGTCACGGTAGGCCCATGCCGTGCGAACTTCAGCCAACAGTGCATCGGGTAAGAAACCACCACCGAGCGCCATGCTCACCAGATGCTGTACGAGAACGTCCAGCGGTTTGTGGGGCGATTCCCGGGGTTCAATCATTCGTGCCTCGACGGCGTCATGTGCCGCCGCCGCTTCGACCAGTTCAAGGCTGTGGGTCGGCACCAGAGTGACGCGGGAAGGACGGCCGGGCGCATGACCGGAACGTCCTGCGCGCTGCATCAGGCGTGCAACGCCTTTGGCCGAACCGATCTGCAATACACGCTCTACTGGAAGAAAGTCCACACCCAGATCGAGGCTGGAGGTGCAGACCACGGCTTTGAGATGACCTTCTTTCAGCGCTCGCTCGACCCAGTCGCGCACTTCGCGGGACAGCGATCCGTGATGCAGTGCGATCAGACCGGCCCAGTCAGGGCGGGCATCCAGCAACGCCTGATACCAGATTTCCGATTGCGCGCGGGTGTTGGTGAACACCAGGCAACTGGCACTGCTGTCCACCTCCGCCACCACCTGCGGCAACATGCGCAGTCCCATGTGCCCGGCCCAGGGGAAGCGTTCGATACCCTGCGGGATCAATGTGTCGACAAGCAGATCCTTGACCACTTTGCCTTGCACGGCGGTGCCGCCTTCGCCGAGCAGCACCTGTTGCGCGTGGCGCTGATTGCCCAGCGTGGCCGACAGCCCCCACACAATCAGTGCAGGGTTCCAGTGGCGCAGTCTCGCCAGTGCCAGTTGAAGCTGCACGCCACGTTTATTGCCGATCAGCTCGTGCCATTCGTCGACGACGATCATCTTCAGCGTGGAAAACGTCGCCTCCGCGTCGGCGCGGGTCAGTAACAGGGTCAGGCTTTCGGGCGTGGTGATCAGCGCAGAGGGCAGGCGCCGACCCTGTTTTGCGCGCTCGCTGCTGCTGGTGTCGCCGGTGCGCAGGCCCACGCTCCACGGGATCTCCAGATCCCGCAAAGGGGCTTCCAGCGCACGCGCGGTGTCGGCCGCCAGGGCGCGCATCGGGGTGATCCACAAGACCGTCAGCGGCGTTGGAGCGGGTTTACGCTTTCGAGGCTTTTCTTCGACCGGGGAGGGAACGGGTTTAGCGAATTGATTGAGGGCAGCAAACCAGACGGAGTAGGTTTTGCCGGCCCCCGTGCTGGCATGCAGCAAACCGGATTCGCCACGGGCTACGGCCGCCCATACCTCTTTCTGAAAAACGAATGGCTTCCAGCCGCGAGCGGCGAACCAGCGCTGGGCAATATTGACGGATCTGGGCATGCGCGGGCTCTGAAAGGTGTTCTTTCAAAGACCGTTGGGGGAGGGGATTAGTTTGGTCTGGTTGATCGCAGAGCAGCAAACCTGTAGGAGCGCGCTTGCCCGCGATGGCGTCCAATCAGTCACCCTCTCAGGCGCAGACACATGGCTATCGCGGGCAAGCGCGCTCCTACAGGATTTGCAGTTGCCGAACGTCATGAGCTCGGCGGGAGATCCGTGCGCCGCGAGTTATTTCAAATTGCCACTCAGGAACTGCTTCAACCGCTCGCTTTTCGGGTTGCCCAGCACGTCGTCAGGGTGGCCGATCTCTTCGATCTGCCCTTGGTGCAGGAACACCACCTGATTGGCCACCTTGCGAGCAAAGCCCATTTCGTGGGTCACGAGAATCATCGTGCGGCCTTCTTCGGCAAGGCCTTGAATCACTTTCAGTACTTCACCGACCAGTTCCGGGTCGAGTGCCGAGGTCGGTTCGTCGAAGAGCATGATTTCCGGCTCCATCGCCAACGCGCGAGCGATCGCTACGCGTTGTTGCTGGCCGCCAGACAGGAACGCCGGGTATTGATCGGCAACACGCGCCGGCAGGCCGACCTTTTCCAGGTACTTGCGCGCGCGGTCTTCGGCTTCGACTTTGGAAACACCCAGCACGCGACGCGGCGCCATGGTGATGTTTTCCAGCACCGTCATGTGGCTCCACAGGTTGAAATGCTGGAACACCATGGCCAGGCGTGTACGGATGCGCTGCAGCTCGGCCGGATCGGCGACACGCATGCCGGTCGCGTCGCTGACCATGCGGATCTGCTGGCCGTCCAGGCTCATGGCGCCGTCGTTGGGTTGTTCGAGGAAATTGATGCAGCGCAGAAACGTACTCTTGCCCGAGCCGCTGGCGCCAATCAGGCAGATCACATCGCCGACGTTGGCCTTGAGCGACACGCCTTTGAGCACCTGGTGGTCACCGTAGCTTTTGTGCAGGCCATCGATGGTCAGTTTGTACATGACGGGCAATCCTTAAGGAGAAAGTAAGTAGCCGCTGCGGTAGGCTTCGGTGCCGGCGACATGGGCGATGACCATGCCAGCGGTTGCCATGCGTCGCAAAGAGCGGGCGTACATAAGGCCGGCGTTGGCCGCGTGGATCGGGGTCACCGCGTCGCTGATCGGGTCGATGACCTCAGCGATCAGTTGCCCGGCTTCGACGTATTCGCCTGGCAGTGTGCAGAACACCAGCAGGCCGCCGACAGGCGTGGCAACCGGTTCGACCGCCGCCAATGGCGTCGCCGGATAAATCAGTTCAGGTTGCGCCGCCGGCTCCCCGGCAATGGCGCCGTAATGCATCAGGTAGCTGATGATGGCCTGGCAATCACGACTGCCAAGGGCGTGGTTCACGTCGCCCTGACCACGCAGTTCGAGCGTGACCGAGAAGCTGCCGAGGGGAATCGGAAAACGGCGCTCAAAGCGTTGTTGCAGCTGCCACCACACCAGCGTGAAGCATTCGTCGAAGGACTGACCGCCGGAGTCCGTCGCCAGCAGGCTGGCTTGCGCACCGAGGTAACGCGACAGCGGCTCGACCTGCGGCCAGGCTTCCGGCGTGGTGTACAGGTGTTCCACGGATTCGAAATCGCAATGCAGGTCGAGCACCATGTCGGCGTCGCAGGCCAGGCGTTGCAGTGCCAGACGCTGCGACTCCAGCTGAGTGGTGCCGATCCTCTCATGCAAGGCCGCGCTCAGGCTTCGGCGAATCAGGCGGATATTGTGTCGGGCGTCGTCCGTCAGCAACGGTTCGACTTCGTCGCCCACTTGGACGCTGAGGTCGACGAACCAGCGGTTGAAGTTCTGCCCGCTCTCCAGCTCGTAACGTCCGAGCGGGATGTCCATCAGCACTTGTTCCAGGCCAATGGGGTTGGCCACCGGAACGACGACGATTTCGCCCAGCAACTGGCCGGCGTTTTCAAGTTCCGCCAGGCGCTGTTTCAGGTACCAGCTGACCAGCATGCCGGGGAGTTCATCGGCATGCAGCGAAGACTGAATATAGATTTTGCAGGCGCCGTTTTCCGGGCCGTAGTGAAAACTGTGGATCTGCCGCGCGGTGCCGGGCACCGGCGCCAGCAAATCATGAGTCTGGTGTCGCATGCGCAGGTCCTAGTGAGACGGGCCGAGGAACGCCAGCCATCGGCGTTCGGCGAGGCGGAACAGGCCCACCAAGATGAAGGTGACCGTGAGGTAGATCAGCGCCGCGATACCGAACGACTGAAACGTCAGAAAGGTGGCTGAGTTCGCATCGCGGGCAACCTTGAGGATGTCCGGCACGGTGGCGGTGAAGGCCACGGTGGTCGAGTGCAGCATCAGGATCACTTCGTTGCTGTAGTACGGCAGTGACCGACGCAGCGCGGACGGCATGATCACGTAGGCATAGAGGCGCCAGCCGGTCAGGCCGTAAGCCTTCGCCGCTTCGACCTCGCCATGGTTCATGCTGCGAATCGCGCCCGCGAAGATCTCGGTGGTGTACGCGCACGTGTTGAGGGCGAACGCCAGGATGGTGCAGTTCATTGCATCGCGAAAGAACGAATTGAGCAACGGCTGATCGCGCACGACTTCCAGGCTGTAGATGCCGGTGTAGCAGATCAGCAACTGGATATACAGCGGCGTACCCCGGAACAGGTAGGTGTAGAACTGCACCGGCCAGCGAACCAGCGGATTGCGCGAGACGCGAGCAATCGACAGCGGAATGGAAACGACGAAGCCGATGGCGATGGACGCGCTGAGCAGCCACAGGGTCATGGCCAGACCCGTGATGTTCTGCCCGTCGGTATAGAGGAATGCGCGCCAGTATTCTTGAAGCAATTCGATCATCGTTGAGCCTCCCGGCTGCCTGCGGCGTAACGCCGTTCAGCCCAGCGCAGGGCAAAGTTGGAGACGCTGGTGATGACCAGATAGATCAAGGCGGCAAGCACCAGGAAGTAGAAGAGTTGATAGGTACTTTTGCCTGCATCCTGAGACGCCTTGACCAGATCGGCCAGACCGATGATCGACACCAGCGCAGTGGCTTTGAGCACCACTTGCCAATTGTTGCCGATGCCGGGAAGGGCGAAGCGCATCATTTGCGGGAACACCACGAAACGGAAGCGCTGAGCGCGGCTCAAGCCATAGGCCGTGGCGGCTTCCACTTGCCCCCGCGGTACCGCGAGGATCGCGCCACGGAAGGTTTCGGTGAAGTACGCGCCGTAGATGAAGCCCAGCGTAATGACGCCTGCGGCGAAGGGATCGATTTCGATGTAATCCCATTCCATCGCTTCGGTGAGCGTGGTGAGCCATGTTTGCAGGCTGTAGAAAATCAGCAGCATCAGCACGAGGTCCGGTACGCCACGAATCAGCGTGGTGTAGACCTGCGCCGGGATACGCAGGATTGCGGCTTTGGACAGTTTGGCACTGGCGCCCAGCAGGCCAAGCACGATGGCCAGCAGCAGCGACATTACCGATAATTTGATGGTCATCCAGGTGCCCTGAAGCAGCAACGGGCCGAAGCCCTTGAGGCTGAACGCGGACAGTCCCAGGTTTTGCAGGAGAGTATCGAGCATGTGGAACCTATACAGTCAATAAAAACGCCCATCGATTCAGAGGGGATTTCCCCTGAAGCCGACGGGCGTTTGTGTGCTTACTTACCGCTGTACAGATTCAGATCGCCGAAGTGCTTCTTCTGGATCTCGGCATACTTGCCGTCATCGTGTAACGCTTTGATACCTTTGTCCAAAAGCGCTTTCAGGTCTTTGTTACCTTTCGCGATGCCGATAGCAGTTTTAGCTGGCAGCAGTGGATCGTCGATTGGCTTGCTGACTTCGTAGTCAGCACCTTGTGGCGATTTCAGGAAGCCCAGTTCGGCTTGCAACATGTCTTGTACGGAAGCGTCCAGACGACCGGACACCAGGTCGGCGTAAACCTGGTCCTGGTTGGCGTAGGCCTGGGTTTTCACGCCCGCCTTGTCGAGGATGGCCTTGGCGTAGGCTTCCTGAATGGTGCCTTGCTCGTAGCCAACGGTTTTGCCTTTGAGCGAAGCGACTTCAGCGCTCAGGCCGGAGCCTTTCTTGTAAACCAGCGAAGTCGGGCCGGAGAACAGTTCGCTGGAGAAGTCGATGACTTTCTCGCGAGCCGGGGTCACGGTCATGGACGAGATCACGCCATCAAACTTGTTGGCTTTCAGGCCAGGGATCATGCCGTCGAAATCGCTTTCGACCCATTTGCACTTGACCTTCAGTTCTGCACAGATCGCGTTGCCCAGATCGATGTCGAAGCCAACCAGGCTACCGTCTGCGGCTTTCGATTCGAATGGAGCGTACGAAGGATCGACGCCGAAACGCAGCTCCTTGTATTCCTTGGCCATTGCGTTGCCAGCGGCCAGACAGATGGCGAGTGCGGAAAGGGTCAGCCATGCTTTTTTCATCGTTCAGTCCTTAAAACCAAATTGAGCGTTGGGAACACGCGAAGGCTTGCTACCGGCAGGTGCCAGACCGCAAAAAGATAGCAATTTCCGAACCAAAGAGACGAACGTGCGTTTTAAATGTACGGAGTTGTCGCAATGATGACTTTGAGCCATCTGTTGTCTTTTTTCAGTGCGCCGGAGGCAGTGGGAGAGTAGCCGAAACCGTCGCCTGGAGCGCATAAAAATTGATGAGGGGGTGGTTGTTCGGGTCTTGCGTCGGCAGCCTCAGGAACATTCGAAACACTTTACTGCCTGTTACCGAAACGCCGAAACATGGCACGCCCCCACTCGGCGCAGTCAGCGTGACCCAAAAAGAGGTCGGGGCACCAAAATAGTGCTCATGATAAAAGGTCTTGCAACGTCGCCAGGCTGTCGGCTTCGGCTACGGGCTTGTCCTGACGCCATCTGAGCATCCTGGGAAACCTCACGGCGATCCCGCTCTTGTGGCGTTTGGACAGCGCAATGCCTTCGAATCCCAGCTCGAATACGAGGGTTGGGGTAACACTTCGCACCGGGCCGAATTTCTCGACCGTGGTCTTGCGAATGATTGCATCGACTTTGCGCATTTCTTCATCGGTCAGGCCCGAATACGCCTTGGCAAAGGGCACCAGCGTGCGTTCGCTGGACTGCGGCGGGCCATCCCACACTGCAAACGTGTAATCGCTGTAGAGGCTGGCGCGACGGCCATGACCACGTTGGGCGTAGATCAGCACGGCATCGACGCTGAACGGATCGACTTTCCATTTCCACCAGACGCCCATGTCCTTGGTCCGGCCCACCCCGTACAGCGAGTCCCGGGCCTTGAGCATCATGCCTTCGACCCCGAGGCTGCGGGAGGCTTCACGTTGTTTGCCGAGGTCGAGCCAGTCTTTACCGCTCAAGACCGGAGAGGGCATCAACGCCGGGCTTTGTGCGCCGGCGATCACTTCTTCCAGCTGTGCACGTCGCTGGTGCTGAGGCTTGCTGCGCCAGTCGTGGCCTTGCCACTCCAGCAAGTCGTAGGCAAGAACGACGACCGGTACGTCCTCCAGGATTTTCTTGCCGAGGGTTTTGCGGCCGATGCGTTGCTGTAACAGGGCAAAGGGCTGCACCGAGGGTGTTGACTCGATGGTCGCTTGCGGAGCCGGAGTGCTGAGTGCGAAGTCGTTCGAGCTGATGTCCTGCTGATCGGCTGGCGCTTTCCAGACCACGATCTCGCCGTCGATCACGGTCCCGTCTGGCAGGCATTGAACGAGGGCATGCAATTCGGGGAAACGATCGGTGACCAGTTCCTCGCCCCGCGACCAGATCCACAGTCGGCCTTCACGCTTGACCACCTGCGCGCGAATCCCGTCCCACTTCCATTCCACCTGCCAGTTTTCGGCAGGGCCGAGCAGGTCGTCGAACTGATCCACCGGTTGTTGCAGGGCATGGGCGAGAAAGAACGGGTAGGGCTGACCACCCCGTTGCGCGTGCTCGTCCTCGGATTCCTCGGCGATCAGCTTCAGGTAGCCCTCGGCGCTTGGCCGATGGGACAGATCGGTGTAGCCCACCAGGCGTTGTGCCACGCGTTTGCTGTCGATATCGGCCAGGGCAGCCAATGCGCGGGTGACCAACAGCTTCGATACACCCACCCGGAAGCTGCCGGTGATCAATTTCAGGCAGACCATCAGACTCTGGCGATCCAGTTGCGCCCAAAAGGTCGGCAGGCGCTCGAGCAGTTCTTCGGGCTGCAGACCGCGCAAGGGCAGCAGGTTGTTTTCCATCCAGCTGGCCAGGCCTTCGTCAGAGCTGTGTTCGGCTTGAGGCAGCAGCAACGACAGGGTTTCTGCCAGATCGCCCACCGCTTGGTAGCTTTCTTCGAACAACCACTCGGGCAGCCCGGACAGCAACATCGCCTGTTCACGGAGCAAACGTGTCGGCACCAGTTGCCTCGGGCGTCCGCCGGACAGGAAGTACACCGCCCAGGCCGCGTCTTCCGGCGCCGCGTGGGCAAAATAATGCTGCATGGCGGCAAGCTTGGCATTGCTCGATGTCGTGGCATCCAGCAAGCCATACAGTTCGGCGAACGCCTTCATGAAGAAACCTCTTCGACGGTCCCCGGTTTGGCGGGCGCGTCGTCTTCCTCGTCGCCGTATTCGGTGGTGAAGCCTTGTGCGTCCAGACCTTTTTCACGCAGGTAACGCACCAGAACGGCGACTGAGCCGTGGGTCACCATCACCCGTTCGGCGCCGGTGTTTTCGATGGCCCACAACAGGCCGGGCCAATCGGCGTGGTCAGACAGCGCAAAACCCCGATCCACCCCACGGCGGCGTCGCGTGCCCCGCAACATCATCCAGCCGCTGGCGAAGGCATCGCTGAAATCGCCGAAGCGACGCATCCAGGTGCTGCCGCCAGCAGAGGGTGGGGCGACGATCAGCGCCTGACGCAGCGCCGGGTCGGTTTTTTTGAAATCGCCTGCGTAGTGGGTTTCGGGAATCCGGACCCCGGCTTCGCGATAGACCTTATTGAGCGGCTCGACGGCCCCGTGAACCAGGATTGGCCCGATGCTCGGGTCGATGCCATGGAGGATACGTTGCGCTTTACCGAACGAATAAGCGAACAACACGCTGGCCTTGCCGATGGCCGCGTTGGCGCGCCACCAGTCGTTGATGCCGGTGAAGATTTCGGACTGCGGCTGCCAACGATAAATGGGCAGGCCGAAGGTGGATTCGGTGATGAAGGTATGGCAACGCACGGGTTCAAAGGGCGCGCAGGTGCCGTCGGGTTCGACTTTGTAGTCGCCGGACGCGACCCAGACTTCGCCCTGGTATTCCAGACGAACCTGCGCCGAACCGAGCACATGGCCTGCGGGATGAAGGCTGAGCTTCACGCCGTGGTGGGTGATGGATTCGCCGTACTCGAGGGTTTGCAGGTTGATGTCCTGGCCCAGCCGGGAACGCAAAATGCCTTCGCCGGGGGCGGCCGCGAGGTAGTGCTCATTGCCGGTGCGGGCGTGGTCGCCATGGCCATGGGTGATGACCGATCGTTCGACCGGGCGCCACGGATCGATGTAAAAGTCGCCGGGCGGACAGTAAAGGCCTTCGGGGCGGGCGATGACGAGGTCCATGGGATGACCGGAGTTAGGGGCTTGTCAGGTAGAGCGGTTTCCGGCGTGGGAAGTTCGGGTTTTTTGGCCGGCTTCTGGTTTGGCCTGCGTTGATGTGTGTACATCCGAGCATCGGGGCGGCGCTACAGGTTTTTGATCGTTCCCACGCTCTGCGTCACTAGTGTCCGGTAAATATGTTTCATAGTTGAAGGCTGCCCTGAGCAGCCTTCAACTGATCCTGTTCCTGTCGTCGTCGGTCTTTGAATTCCTGGGTAGCAGGCCGTTCATGCAAGGCATAAGCGATACGAACCGTCAGCTCAAACAACGAGCCCTGAAACCCTGAGCGGCGGTGGAACAGGTGCAACAACAGATAGCTGATCAAGGCGCTGTAGATCTGCAGGCGCACGGCGTTTTCGGAGAAGGCATAGAAGCGTTTGAGTTTCAGATGTTGCTTGATCCACTTGAAAAACAGCTCGATCCTCCAGCGATCTTTGTACA
>NZ_FOEO01000074.1 GCF_900110765.1 Pseudomonas sp. NFACC02 | reverse complement strand
CGCTCCGCGTGGTAACACATTCAATGACGCTCTGCGTCATCCGGGATGTGGCGCATGCTGTCAGGCGTTGCGACTCTCAAAACCGGACTGACACCACCGGTCCGAGAACCATAGAATCTCCCACAGGTTTGTTGTCACGGAACATCTCCCCGCCCTTCAGCCAGAATCAAAGACACCGCTCAGCACCGGAATGAAATCGCAACACCGTAACGAAATCATTCCAAAAAGCTGTCATCCCCGGCCCGCAAGGCCTTGATCCAGCAATAATTTTCAAACCCCTCCAAAGCGTATCGATTTCGCTACACCTGATCGCATTCTGAAACCCGGCAACTCGCTGAAACCCTTGATTTGAAAGGCTCGCGCAACCTTGGCCGCAAACTTGCTATGCATCTGCCCATCACGCTCGCGCCTTCGACGAGCGATTTTCCATTCAGGGGAGTTTTCATGAGCGATTTGCGTTTTACCGAAGATCACGAGTGGCTGCGTGCCGAAGCAGACGGCAGCGTCACGGTCGGCATCACGGCTTTCGCGCAGGACGCACTGGGTGACGTGGTTTACGTACAACTCCCTGAACTTCAGACCTACGACAAGGGCGCCGAAGCCGCCACCGTGGAATCGGTGAAGGCGGCCAGCGGCGTCTACATGCCGCTCAACGGTGAAGTCGTCGAGATCAACCCGGCGTTGGAGAGCAACCCGGAACTGGTCAACGAAGACCCGATGGGCCTAGGCTGGTTCTTCCGTTTCATCCCTTCCGACGCCGCTGCTGTCGGCCAACTGCTGGATCAGGACGCCTACGACCGCCTGATCAAAGCCAACGCCGAAGCCTGAGGAACGCGCAATGACTGACCGTATTGAATTGAGCACTGCCAACGAGTTCATCGCCCGTCACATCGGCCCACGCGCCGATGACGAGAAAGCCATGCTCGCGACCTTGGGCTTTGACTCGCTGGAAGCCCTGAGCGCCAGCGTTATTCCGGAATCCATCAAAGGCACCAGCGTACTGGGCCTGTCTGCCGGTCAAAGCGAAGCTGACGCCCTGGCAGATATCAAAGCCATCGCCGGCAAGAACCAGTTGTTCAAGACCTTCATTGGCCAGGGCTACTACAACACCCACACGCCGGCGCCGATCTTGCGCAACCTGCTGGAAAACCCGGCCTGGTACACCGCTTACACCCCGTACCAGCCAGAAATTTCCCAAGGCCGCCTCGAGGCGCTGCTGAACTTCCAGACGCTGATCAGCGACCTGACCGGCCTGCCGATCGCCAACGCTTCGCTGCTGGACGAAGCCACCGCAGCCGCCGAAGCCATGACCTTCTGCAAACGCCTGAGCAAGAATAAAAGTAGCCATAAATTCTTTGCCTCCGCGCATTGCCACCCTCAGACCCTCGACGTGCTGCGCACCCGCGCCGAGCCGCTGGGCATCGAGGTGGTCGTGGCGGACGAAAGCCAGTTGACCGAGGTCAGCGAGTTCTTCGGCGCCCTGCTGCAATACCCGGCGAGCAATGGCGACCTGTTCGACTATCGCGAACTGGTTGAACGCTTCCACGCCGCCAATGCTCTGGTGGCTGTCGCCGCTGATCTGTTGGCCCTGACCCTGTTGACACCTCCGGGCGAATTCGGCGCGGACGTCGCCATCGGCAGCGCGCAACGCTTCGGTGTACCGCTGGGCTTCGGTGGGCCGCACGCGGCTTACTTCTCCACCAAAGACGCCTACAAGCGCGACATGCCGGGCCGTCTGGTCGGTGTGTCCATCGACCGCTTCGGCAAGACCGCGCTGCGTCTTGCCATGCAGACCCGTGAACAACACATCCGTCGTGAGAAAGCGACCAGCAACATCTGCACTGCGCAGGTGCTGCTCGCCAACATCGCCAGCATGTACGCCGTTTACCACGGCCCACGCGGCCTGACCCGCATCGCCAACCGCGTGCATCACCTGACTGCGATCCTCGCCCAAGGCCTGAGCCAGTTGGGTCTGAACGTCGAGCAAGCCTTCTTCTTCGACAGCATCACCCTGAACACCGGCGCCAAGACCGCCGACCTGCACGCGAAGGCACGCGCTCAGCAGATCAACCTGCGTGAGGTCGACGCTCAACGGCTGGGCCTGTCGCTGGACGAAACCACGCAGCAAGCCGACGTCGAAACGCTGTGGACACTGTTCGCCGCCGATGGACAGGCCGTGCCTGACTTCGCCGCGCTGGCCGCCAGCGTCGAAACTCGCCTGCCTGCCGAACTGAAGCGTCAGTCGCCGATCCTCAGCCACCCGATCTTCAACCGTTACCACTCCGAAACCGAGCTGATGCGCTACTTGCGTCGCCTGGCTGACAAGGACCTGGCACTGGACCGCACCATGATCCCGCTGGGCTCGTGCACCATGAAGCTCAACGCCGCCAGCGAAATGATCCCGGTCACCTGGGCCGAATTCGGCAACCTGCACCCGTTCGCCCCCGCCGAGCAAAGCGCGGGTTATCAGCAACTGACCGATGAACTGGAAGCAATGCTGTGTGCCGCTACCGGTTATGACGCGATATCCCTGCAACCGAACGCCGGTTCGCAAGGCGAGTACGCCGGTCTGCTGGCCATTCGTGCGTATCACCAGAGCCGTGGCGATGACCGTCGCGACATCTGCCTGATCCCGTCCTCCGCTCACGGCACCAACCCGGCGACCGCCAATATGGCCGGCATGCGCGTGGTCGTGACCGCATGCGATGCGCGCGGCAACGTCGACATCGAAGACCTGCGCGCCAAAGCCATCGAGCACCGCGAACACCTCGCCGCGCTGATGATCACCTACCCGTCCACCCACGGCGTGTTCGAGGAAGGCATCCGCGAAATCTGCGGCATCGTTCACGACAACGGCGGTCAGGTTTACATCGACGGCGCCAACATGAACGCCATGGTCGGCCTTTGCGCACCGGGCAAGTTCGGTGGCGATGTTTCTCACCTGAACCTGCACAAGACTTTCTGCATCCCTCACGGCGGTGGTGGCCCGGGCGTCGGCCCGATCGGTGTGAAATCCCACCTGGCGCCATTCCTGCCGGGTCACGGCAAAATGGAGCGCAAGGAAGGCGCGGTCTGCGCGGCGCCGTTCGGCAGCGCAAGCATCCTGCCGATCACCTGGATGTACATCCGCATGATGGGCGGCGAAGGCCTGAAACGCGCCTCGCAGCTGGCGATCCTCAACGCCAACTACATCTCCCGCCGCCTGGAAGAGCACTACCCTGTGCTGTACACCGGCAGCAGCGGTCTGGTGGCGCACGAATGCATCCTCGACCTGCGTCCGTTGAAAGAAACCAGCGGCATCAGCGTCGATGACGTCGCCAAGCGCCTGATCGACTTCGGCTTCCATGCGCCGACCATGTCGTTCCCGGTGGCGGGCACGCTGATGATCGAGCCGACCGAAAGCGAATCCAGGGAAGAACTGGACCGCTTCTGTGACGCGATGATCAAGATCCGCGAAGAAATCCGCGCGGTGGAAAGCGGCGCGCTGCACAAAGACGACAACCCGCTGAAAAACGCCCCGCACACGGCGGCGGAGCTGGTTGGCGAGTGGACTCACCCGTACAGCCGTGAACAGGCGGTGTACCCGGTTGCTTCGCTGATCGAAGGCAAATACTGGCCACCGGTCGGCCGCGTCGACAACGTGTTCGGCGACCGCAATCTGGTCTGCGCTTGCCCGTCGATCGAAGATTACGCATAACCCGCAGTCCCGAGCGCTCCAATGTGTTTGCATGGAGCGCTCATCCCTGTGGGAGCCGGCTTGCTGGCGAATGTGTTCGGACAGACACCTCAAATTTGTCTGACCTGACGCATTCGCCAGCAAGCCGGCTCCTACAGGGACTTATTCATCACGATAATAAGAATTCCCCGGAGCCCAATCATGTCCCTGAGCGTGTTCGACCTGTTCAAGATAGGCATTGGCCCCTCCAGCTCTCACACCGTGGGCCCGATGCGCGCCGCCGCCCGGTTCGTCGAAGGACTGCGCCGTGACGAACTGCTTTCCACCACCGCCTGCGTCAAGGTCGAGCTGTACGGCTCACTCGGCGCCACCGGCAAAGGCCACGGCAGCGACAAGGCCGTATTGCTGGGCCTGGAAGGCGAACACCCGGACACGGTCGACACCGAACACGTCGCCGAGCGCCTGCAGCGTATTCGCAGCAGTGGGCGCATCAACCTGCTCGGCGAACACAGCATCGCCTTCATCGAAAAGCAGCACCTGGCGATGATCCGCAAGCCACTGGCCTATCACCCCAATGGCATGATCTTCCGTGCCTTTGACGATGCCGGCCTGCAAATTCGCAGCCGCGAGTACTACTCGGTCGGTGGCGGTTTTGTCGTGGATGAAGACGCGGCCGGTGCCGACCGCATCGTCGAGGACAGCACGCCGCTGCCCTACCCGTTCACCACCGGCAAAGCGTTGATGGCCCATTGCGCAAGCACCGGACTGTCGATCAGTCAGATCATGCTGGCGAACGAAGCGGCGTGGCGGCCCGAAGCCGAAACCCGCGAAGGCCTGCTGAAGATCTGGCAGGTCATGCAGGACTGCGTCGAGGCCGGGTGTCGCAATGAGGGCATTCTGCCGGGCGGCCTGAAGGTCAAGCGGCGCGCTGCAGCCCTGCACCGTCAGTTGTGCAAAAACCCGGAAGCGGCGCTGCGCGATGCACTGTCGGTTCTGGACTGGGTCAACCTCTACGCCTTGGCGGTCAACGAAGAAAACGCCAACGGCGGGCGCGTGGTGACAGCGCCCACCAACGGCGCGGCGGGGATCATCCCGGCGGTGCTGCACTACTACATGCGCTTCATCACCGGTGCCAACGAGGAGGGTGTGATCCGTTTTCTGCTGACCGCTGCCGCCATCGGCATTCTTTATAAAGAGAACGCGTCGATTTCAGGCGCGGAAGTCGGCTGCCAGGGTGAAGTCGGGGTGGCCTGCTCCATGGCGGCCGGTGCGCTTTGCGAGGTGCTGGGCGGTAACGTTCAGCAGGTGGAGAACGCCGCCGAAATCGGCATGGAACACAACCTTGGGCTGACGTGCGACCCGATTGGCGGTCTGGTTCAGGTGCCCTGCATCGAGCGCAACGCCATGGGTTCGGTCAAGGCCATCAATGCCGTGCGCATGGCCCTGCGCGGTGACGGACAGCATTTCGTCTCGCTCGACAAAGTCATTCGCACCATGCGCCAGACCGGCGCCGACATGAAAAGCAAATACAAGGAAACAGCCCGTGGCGGGCTGGCCGTGAACATTATCGAGTGCTGATATCAGCCTGTATTCATTATGCTCCACGCCCTTCGGGCCGGAGCATGGAAACGTATTCAAGGAGTCATCGATGTCCACAGAACTGTTGAAAACCCCGCTCAACGCCCTGCATCGCGAACTGGGCGCCAAGATGGTTGAATTCGCGGGCTATGACATGCCTGTGCAATACCCGCTGGGTGTGATGAAAGAGCACCTGCACACCCGCGAACAGGCAGGCCTGTTCGATGTGTCGCACATGGGCCAGATCCTTCTGACCGGCCCGAACGCCGCCAAGGCGCTGGAAACCCTGGTGCCTGTGGACATCATCGACCTGCCGGTGGGCATGCAACGTTACGCCATGTTCACCAACGAGACAGGCGGCATTCTCGATGACCTGATGGTCGCCAACCTGGGCAACGATCAGTTGATGCTGGTGGTCAACGCCGCCTGCAAGAACGAAGACCTCGCCCACCTGCAAAAACACATCGGCAACCAGTGCGAGATCAAGCCACTGTTCGAGGAACGTGCTCTGCTTGCCTTGCAAGGCCCGCAGGCCGTGACCGCGCTGACTCGTCTGGCACCGACCGTCGCCAACATGACCTTCATGCACTACACGTCGACGCAGATCGACGGCATTGACTGCTTCGTCAGCCGCTCGGGTTACACCGGCGAGGACGGCTATGAGATTTCCGTCCCGGCAGATCAGGCCGAAGCGCTGGCTCGCCGCCTGCTGGCTGAACCCGAAGTCGCCCCTATCGGCCTGGGTGCACGCGATTCGCTGCGCCTGGAAGCCGGCCTTTGCCTGTACGGCCACGACATGAACACTGAGACAACCCCGATCCAGGCGAGCTTGCTGTGGGCCATCTCCAAGGTACGTCGTGCCGATGGCGCGCGTGCCGGCGGTTTCCCCGGCGCCGAACATATCTTCGCTCAGCACCAAAGCGGTGCAGCGCGCAAGCGTGTGGGTTTGTTACCGCAAGAACGCACCCCGGTGCGTGAAGGCGCCGAAATCGTCGATGCCAACGACACCGTCATCGGCACGGTCTGCAGCGGCGGCTTCGGTCCGACGCTTGGCGCTCCGCTGGCCATGGGCTACGTGGATGCCGCTTTCACGGCGCTCGATACACCGGTCTGGGCCATCGTGCGCGGCAAGAAAGTCCCGATGCGGGTGAGCAAAATGCCTTTCGTTGCGCCACGTTACTTCCGCGGCTAAGCATCGCGTCATAACAACTGTGGCACTGCAACAGTGCAAAAACTGTTTCCGTGCCGCAGTTTGATACCTTTCGAAACAGCAATGAAACTGTCAAAAAATTGCACTTGCCCAAACGATTAAACAGTAAAAACTATCGATTCAGCTGCGCTGGTTAAAGTTTTCAAAAAAGCATCGAAGCCCCCTGAAACCGGGCTTATTCGGGGCTTGTTTTTTCTGCGAGAGTTAGCGTAGAGTTTCTCAACTGTGTTTGCATAGGTCGCTGGGATCGTGACCTGGGCAGTAGCGCCAAAAGCAATGCTACATCCCGCTCTACGTTTCTTCTTCCTGCAACCAGCCCAGTACTCTTTCGTGCGAAAGCGACTGTCATTAATTTATGCTTCAAGGAATAAGAAAATGTCTCAACGTCAGAGCGGTACCGTTAAGTGGTTTAACGACGAGAAAGGTTTTGGTTTTATCACTCCAGAGAGCGGTCCGGATCTGTTCGTCCACTTCCGCGCTATTCAGGGCAACGGCTTCAAGAGCCTGAAAGAAGGTCAGAAAGTTACCTTCATCGCTGTGCAGGGCCAGAAAGGCATGCAAGCTGACGAAGTCATCGCCGAAGCCTGATAGCTGAACGCACAAAAGCCCTTGATGGCGACATCAGGGGCTTTTTTATGCCTGCGATTCCGTACACTGCCAGCTCATCCGTGACGAGCACTGCCCATGCCTAAACACCTGCTGCGTCCACAAGGCGAGTTTCCTGCGGCTGGCCTGGGCCGACGATTCGCGGCGATCTTCTATGACGCGCTGCTGTGTGTCGCACTGCTGATGGTCGTCACATTTCTCTACAAGCTGATCTGGATGGCCTTTATCGGCGAAGCCAGGCTGCGCCAGTTGTCCGAGGCGGGCACGCTGGACGGCGACCCTCTGCTCTCAACGATCCTGCTGTTTTCGCTGTTCGCCTTCTTCGCCAAGTTCTGGACCCACGCAGGTCAGACGCTGGGCATGCAGGTCTGGGGTATCCGGGTGCAAAACGCAGATGGGACCGGCATCAGCCTGTGGCAGGCGCTGCTGCGTTTTGTCGTCGCCATCGCCTCGTGGCTGTGCGTCGGGCTCGGGTTCTTCTGGAGCCTGTTCGACAAGCAGAAACGCAGCTGGCACGACATGTATTCCGAAACACAGTTGGTGCGGATCCCGAAGCAGAAGAAATGACCCACAAAAAAGCCGACCCTGAGGTCGGCTCTTTCATTGCCAGCAGCGATCAGCCCGCTCGGCGCAGCAACCAGATACCTGCCAGAGCACAGACACCCGCCGGTACGAGCACCGCAAACAGCGGCGAAAAGCCGAATACCAGGCTGGACGGGCCGAGCAGGTCCTGGGCAATGCGGAACGTAAAACCTACCAGCACGCCGGTGAACACACGCTGCCCCAAGGTGACCGAACGCAGCGGACCGAAGATAAACGAGATCGCCATCAGCACCAGCGCCACGGTCACCAGCGGTTGCAGAATCTTGGTGTAGAACGCCAGCCAGTAACGACCGTTGGCCAGCCCCTGATCGGCCAGATAACGCGCGTAGCCATAAAGGCCGGTCATGGACAGCGACTCTGGCGGCAAAACGACCGTGCTCAGCAATTGCGGACTCAGGGCGATGTCCCAGCGCTCCTCTGGGGCGAACACCGTGTCGGTCCGTCCTTCATGGAACAACGTGGTGGTCACGTCCTTGAGCTGCCAGTAGTCCGTCTTGAAGTTGGCCTGTTTGGCAAAGCTGGCGCTGAGCATATGGCGCTGATCGTCGAACTTGTATCGGGTTACGCCATACAGCAGTCCGTTGGGCTGTACGGTGTTGATGTGGATGAACTCCTGCCCCTGGCGATGCCACAGACCGTGTCTGGCACTCTGAGCATCTCCGGAACCCTGAGCAAGCGAACGAGCGGCCTGAGCCGAGGCCTCGGTCACGGGCGCGACGTACTCGCCAATCAACAGGCCAGCCACCATCAACACCAGCATCGGTTTCATGACCGCCCAGACGATCCGGCCGATGGACACACCGGCCGCGCGCATGATGGTCAGCTCGCTGCTGCTGGCTAGCGCGCCCAGGCCGATCAGGCAACCGATGAGCGCGGCCATCGGCAGCATGTCGTAAAGACGACGTGGCGCGGTCATCAGCACAAAGCTGGTGGCGTCCATCAGTGTGTAGCTGTCACTGATTTCGCTCATCTCATCAATGAACGCAAACAACGACGCCAGGCCGAGAATGACGCCCAGAACCCCGAGAATGGCCAGGAGGACGCTTTTGCCGATGTAGCGATCGAGCTTACCCATGAGCCACCTCCGACGCGCTGCGGCGACTCGCCATCTTCAAACGCAACGGCTCCCAATACACCAACGCCACACCAATCAGCAGGAAGATGGCGTGCACCCACCACAAGCCCAGCAACGGGGGTGTCTTGCCTTTTTCCAGCGCACTGCGCGCGGCAATCAGGATGGTCAGGTACGCCATGTACAGCAGAATGGCGGGAAGCAGCTTCAGAAACCGGCCCTGACGCGGGTTGACGCGCGACAGTGGCACGGCGATCAGGGTGACGATGAAGACCAGGATCGGTAGCGACAGGCGCCATTGCAATTCGGCCGAATTACGCAGCGAGGGCTCGCCGCTCAGCAACTCACTGGTGGGGATCGCGTCACGGTCAGTGACTTCATCGCTGATGTCGGGCTTGGGCAACAGCGCACCGTAGGTGTCGTACTTGATCACGCGATAGTCGGCCTGTCCCGGATTGCCGTCGTAGCGATAACCGTTTTCCAGAATCAGATAGCGGTTGCCGTCAGGGCGAATTTCCTGCCTGCCCTTCTCTCCCACCAGCACGGTGATCCCGTGATCCTTCTTCTCTTCCAGTTTCTTTTCAGAGATGAATACACCGCCCAGATTGATGCGATCGTCGGTCATGGTTTCGGTGTACGTGACCCGGCTGCCGTCACGCAGCAGTTGGAAGCGACCGGGCACCAGCGTGTCGAACTCGGTCATCGCGTCCTGCTTGTTCAGCAGCAGTTGAAACTGATTGGCGCCCTGAGGGGCCAGGCTGAAACTCAGCCACGCCACCAGCAACGACACCAGCGCCGCTGGCGCCAGGGTCATCCACAGCAGACGCTGCTGGCTCATGCCGGTGGCGGCCAGCACGGTCATTTCGCTTTCGAGGTACAGGCGCCCGTACGCAAGCAAAATGCCGAGGAACAGGCCCAGCGGCAGAATCAGTTGCAGGAACCCTGGCAGACGAAAGCCCATGATCAGAAACAGCACGCCCGGATCGAGTGCGCCGGAGGCGGCCTGGGCGAGGTATTTGATGAAACGGCCACTCATGATGATTACCAACAGCACGGCGCTGACCGCGCTCAAGGTAACCAGCACTTCTCGGGACAGGTAACGGAAGACAATCAAACCAGACACTCCAGGGTTGTCACGCTCAGGCAGCCTGACAAGGAAATGGATCAGCCATGATGCGCGCGACGGCGAACCACCAAAAAAATATGCGGCATTATCCTGTGATTGGGTGTGTCTGTCACTGCGCGCGCTGGATAGTTCCTGAACCGATGCTGATACGAGCGTGCCAAACGGGTGCTATCCGGGGTTGTCATCTGACCTTTTGCAGGGTCAAACTGCGGGCCTTGCCGCTGGCATGGCGATGCGAGACACCTTCACTTGCGCCGCGCCGCGTACTCATTTTGCGATAACCCACTGTTTATTCGGGGACCCCGACATGGAATTGGTTGTTAAGAGCGTCAGTGCAGAAACCTTGAAGACCGCCACCCTGGTGGTTGCCGTCGGTGAGGGCCGCACGCTGAGCGATGCTGCGAAAAATGTCGATACCCTGAGCGGCGGCGCGATCAGTGCTGTGCTCAAGCGCGGCGACCTGGCGGGCAAAGTGGGCCAGAGCCTGCTGCTGCACAGCCTGCCGAACCTCAAGGCCGATCGCGTCCTGCTGGTGGGCACCGGTAAAGACCCGGAACTGAATGATCGCCAGTTCCGCAAGATCGTCAGCGGCGTGCTCAATACCCTGAAAAGCCTGGGTGGTACCGATGCGGCCTTTGCGCTGGATCATCTGACGGTCAAAAACCGTGACGTGTATGGCAAGGCTCGCCTGCTGGTCGAAACCCTGGCCGATGGCGAATATGTCTTCGATCGTTTCAAGAGCCAGAAGGTCGATCCGCGCGCCCTGAAGAAAGTCACGCTGCTGACCGCCAAGGCCAGCGTTGCTGAAGTCGAGCGCGCCGCCAAACATGCTCAAGCCATCGCAGCTGGCATGGCCGTTACCCGCGATCTGGGCAACATGCCACCGAACATCTGCCACCCAACTTACCTGGGCGAGCAAGCCAAGGCACTGGGCAAGGCAAACAAAGGCTTGAAAGTCGAAGTCTTCGACGAGAAGAAAATCGCAGACCTGGGCATGGGTTCGTTCCTGGCAGTGGGTCAAGGCAGCGCCCAGCCGCCACGCCTGATCGTGATGCAGTACATGAATGGCAAAAAATCCGAGAAGCCTTTCGTGCTGGTCGGCAAGGGCATCACCTTCGACACCGGCGGTATCAGCCTCAAGCCGGGCGCGAACATGGACGAGATGAAATTCGACATGTGCGGCGCGGCCAGCGTGTTTGGCACGCTGAACGCAGTGTTGCAACTGCAACTGCCCATCAACCTGGTGTGCATCGTCGCTGCGGCTGAAAACATGCCAAGCGGCACCGCGACCCGTCCCGGCGACATCGTCAAGACCATGAGCGGCCAGACCGTCGAGATTCTCAACACCGATGCCGAAGGCCGTCTGGTGCTGTGCGACGCGCTGACCTATGCCGAACGCTTCAAGCCTCAGGCCGTGATCGACATCGCAACCCTGACCGGCGCCTGCGTCGTTGCACTGGGCGGACATACCACCGGTTTGCTCGGCAACAGCGACACGCTGATCGATCAGGTGCTGGACGCCGGCAAACGTGCTGACGACCGCGCCTGGCAACTGCCGCTGTTCGATGAGTACCAGGAGCAACTGGACAGCCCGTTCGCCGACATCGCCAACATCGGCGGTCCGAAAGGCGGCACCATCACCGCTGCGTGCTTCCTGTCGCGCTTCACCAAGGCCTACGAGTGGGCGCACCTGGATATCGCCGGTACCGCTTGGTTGAGCGGCAAGGAAAAAGGCGCCACCGGGCGTCCGGTTCCGCTGCTGACCCAATACCTGCTTGACCGCGCGGGCGTGTAAGACGCTCCGAAACGCACTGGGCCCATTCTGCATTGAAGAAGGGCCCGGTCCGTTTCACGTTTTGGAAGGTCCATGACTCAAGTCGATTTCTACATTCTCCCCAGCGCCGATCCCGTCGCGCGGCTGGACTTCGCCTGCAAGCTCACCGACAAGGCCTGGCGCCTTGGGCATCGCGTCTACCTGCATTGCAGCGACGCACAGCAACGCGAAGAGCTGGACGCCCGCTTATGGCGTTTCAAGGGCGAAACCTTTGTGCCTCACGGTCCTGTAGAAGAGGACAGCGACGCCCCCGTGGCACTGGGCATCGGAACCGACCCGGGTACTCACCAGGATCTGCTGGTCAATCTCGACCTGCGCATCCCCGAATTCTTCAAACGATTCGCGCGCATCGCGGAGATCGTGGTGGAAGACCCTGCTATCCGGCTGGCGGCTCGAGAGAGTTTTCGCTTCTACCGTGAACAGGGCTATCCTCTGCAGGATCACCGACTGCAGCGTCTTTGAGCACACGATGGATAACTCAAAAAACCTGAAAGACTCCGCGCACCTGCTGGATGACCTCGAGTCGATCCGCCAGTTGCTGGGCGACGATTCGCTTCAACCTCCGCTGCTGACCGACACGGTCGCCACCGAAGGCCAGATTCCCTTGCTGTTCGACGTGGTCAGCGGCCAGGTCGTGTCTGCCGACGAGAGGGATCAGGAGATCCCGACGCTGACGCCCGAGCCTGTCGCCCAACCCGCGCCTGTCGCCCCCTCCCCCACGCAATCAGAACCTCAAGCCAGCACGCCCAACCCGGACGACCTGCTGCACCTGGACAGCGAACTGCGCGAGGCGGCACGACTGATCATGCAAGACGTCATCGACGACTTCGCCCCGCACATCGAAAACGAAATCAAGCGTCGACTGGATGCACGGCTGGAAAGGTTGTTGAGTCAGTACAACAACTGACACCGCATCCTCTGGGAGCGTGGCTTGTGTCTGGGCCGCAGTCGGACGATCTGCGGGAACCGGCAGCAAGTCCGGTGCATGCGGTGTATCAGGTACAACTAGGTCGCCTGATTTTGCTGCCGCTACGCGGTAGATCGCGGGACAAGGTGGAACGCCACCCCGGCAGCTCCTACGCCTCCGGCAGAATCAAAAGCAACGCAGCGGTCTGCTTCTGATCTTCTTACCGAGAAAATTCAGGCTCCACTGAACGCGACTTGGGGCAGGCCAGACGTAGACGACGTCAGGGCTTTTTAGTTTTTGAGGTTCGCGGTGGGTGGGTTTGTTGGGTTCCTGGGGTTCCTGGGGTTCCTGGGGTTCCTGGGGTTTGGCATTGGGAGGGTGGGCAGATCCATTTTCTCGGGTGGCGCCATATCACCTTTCCGCCCCTCCGGCGGGTCACTTTTGAAAAGGCACCAAAAGTA
>NZ_FOEO01000051.1 GCF_900110765.1 Pseudomonas sp. NFACC02 | reverse complement strand
ACCCACACGAATTGCTTGATTCAGTTGTTAAAGAGCGGTTGGTCAAGAGCCTTTCGTCTCAACCGAGGCGCGCATTCTACAGCGTCCTCTGTATCTGTCAAGCGGTTATTTTCAGAAGTTTTCAAAGTTTCCTTTGCAACGTCAACCACTTGCGCTTCGTTCGACTTGGCGTCTCACGTCAGCGGGAGGCGAATTCTACAGCGTTACAACCTGCTGTCAACTGCCTTTTTCACCGCTGTCGATTCAAGCATCTGAACCGAAGCCCTTCCTCGCCGCTTACTTCGTCCAACTCGTTGATTATCAAGGAGTTTTCCGTTTCGTCTGCGCCGGAAGTGGGGCAAATTATAGAGAGATTCAGAGGAGCGTCAAGCACTTATTTAAACTTTTGTTACAGCGCCCGCCTTTCTCCCTGTCCGGCGCGGAATTCGTCGAGCAATTGCAGGAATTCTAAGCATCAACAGGAAAGCGCCAATGCCGGCATATATAGCCCACTCCTTCAGGTCAGCCCTGACGATCCACAACATATGCAGCAATCCCAGCCCGAGGACGACGTAGCTCATCCGATGAAGCTTCTTCCATCTCGCCCCCAATCGGCGTTGGCTGTAACGATTGGACGTTACCGCCAGTGCCAGCAAACAGAGAAACCCGAAACCCCCGACAATGATGTAGGGCCGCTTGACCAGCTCAACACCCAGCTGCGCCCAGTCGAACCCCAAGATAAAGAACCCATACGCCAGCATGTGCACCACCACGCAGGCAAAACACCAGAGTCCCAACTGACGGCGAACCGCTATCCATCCCGGCCACCCACTCACGCGTTGCAAAGGCGTCATTGCCAAGGTAATCAACAGCAACACGAGCGTGCCCAGACCAAAACGATCCACCAGCACCTTCCCGGGATCTGGCCCGAGATCGAGGAGCCACGCCTGACGAAGCCACACGACAGGCGGGATACAGATGGCAATGAATACCGACAGACGCCAGAACCGATAACGCATCAATAGTTTTTCCGCAGATCCATACCTGTATAGAGAGAGGCCACCTGCTCTCCATAGCCGTTGAACATTTCTGTCTGTCGAATATTGGGACTGAACAACCCGCTTGGCAGACGCCGTTCATGCGCTTGCGTCCAGCGCGGGTGATCGACGGTAGGGTTCACATTGGCGTAGAAGCCGTACTCGTTCGCCGCGATGCTTTGCCAAGTGGTTTTCGGCTGCTCGCTCACCAGACTGATGCGCACAATCGATTTCACGCTTTTGAAGCCGTACTTCCATGGAACGACCAGACGCAATGGCGCGCCGTTCTGGTTGGGCAGTTCACGTCCGTACATGCCCACCGCCAGAATTGCCAATGGATTCATTGCTTCATCCAGTCGCAGCCCTTCCACATAAGGCCAGTCGATCAACGCAAAACCGGATCGCTGACCCGGCATTGTCTTCGGGTCCTGCAGTGTTTCGAAGCGAATGTATTTCGCGTTGGCCGTCGGCTCCACTTGCTTGAGCAGCGCGGAAATCGGAAACCCCATCCACGGGATCACCATTGACCACGCCTCGACACAGCGCAATCGGTAAATCCGCTCTTCCAGTTGATAAGGCTTCATGAAGTCTTCGAGGGCGTACCGCCCAGGCTTGCCCACCTCCCCGTCGATCACCACACTCCAGGGTTCGGTCTTCAGCGAGCCCGCGTTTTGCGCCGGGTCGCCCTTATCGGTGCCGAACTCGTAGAAGTTGTTGTAGTGGGTCGCATCCTTGAACGGGGTGATAGTCTCATCCTTGACCGTCATCGCCTGCCATCGGGTGGTCGATAGCTTGTCTTTGAACCAGCCAGGGGCGTTACCTGGTTCGACATCGGCATACTGCGACGCATCGCTGGCCATCGACCATTGCGGCAACGCGCCGACAGCAAGCCCGGCAAGCGAGCCTCCCAACAGAGAGCGGCGAGAAAGATAGAAGGATTCGGGTGTGACGTCTGACTCTTTACAGTCAGAGGCCGAAGGGGTCTTGATCAGCATGTTGACTCCGCAGCAATGGAGAACTGAAGCACCTGTAGCTGCGGAGTATGCGGGAAATGAGTCTATTAGAACTACTTGTGCCGACGCAGGCGCAACAGATACTGGATCGGGCCCGACGCTGCGTAACCGAGGAAAATCAGCAACAGGATGCGGGGCGGATCGCTGAACACGACAGCGAAGACCAACACCACCGCCAAAATGGCGACGAAAGGCACACGCCCTTTCAAGTCCAGCTCTTTGAAGCTGTTGTACTTGATGTTACTGACCATCAACATGCCTGCGGCCGCGACCAGCAAGGCGACCAGGAACGACAGCCTGGAGCCCTGGATGCCGTAATCGCTGAATGCCCACACCGTTCCGGCGACCACGCCTGCTGCTGCCGGACTGGCCAGACCAATGAAATAGCGCTTGTCGGCTTTGCCTACTTGCGTGTTGAAACGCGCGAGCCGCAGCGCGGCGCCTGCAACGTAGACAAAGGCGACCATCCAGCCGACTTTGCCCATGTCGCCCAGCGCCCAACCGAACGCCAAGAGTGCGGGTGCCACACCGAAAGCAACCATGTCGGAAAGTGAGTCGTATTCGGCACCAAAGGCACTCTGGGTGTTGGTCATGCGCGCGACACGGCCATCCAGCCCGTCGAGCACCATGGCCACGAAGATAGCGATGGCCGCGAACGCGAAATATTTGCTCGCCCCCGCCTGGTCACCCGCGCTCATTGCACTCTGAGCACTCATCGCACTGATGATGGCGTAAAAACCCGCGAACAGGTTCGCCGTGGTAAACAGGTTCGGCAGCAGGTAAATGCCGCGATGCCTGACCTTGCGGCCTTCGGCGTCATGGCCCTCTTCTATATGTTCATCGATCGGTAGCAGGCTTTCGGCGTCAGAGGCCTTGTTTGGCTCTTCGGGACGTTCGCTCATGGACAATACCTTGCAGCTATGAAATTTCGACAAATGCTTGCGGCGGCGTCGCGCCAACAAACGATGCAGCTTTATACCAGATGAGCCCCCGGAACGAAAAAACGCGACCCTGAGGTCGCGTTCTTCGTTAACCGGAACCCGATTCGTACGATCTTAGTTCTTGGTCTGGTCCACGATCTTGTTCTTCGCGATCCAAGGCATCATCGAGCGCAGTTGCTCGCCGATGATTTCGATGCCGTGAGCCTTGTTGTTGCGGCGCTTGGCGGTCATCGATGGGTAGTTGCTTGCACCTTCAGCGATGAACATCTTCGCGTATTCGCCGTCCTGGATGCGTTTCAGAGCGTTGCGCATGGCCTGACGGGATTCGGCGTTGATGACTTCAGGGCCAGTCACGTACTCGCCGTATTCGGCGTTGTTGGAGATCGAGTAGTTCATGTTGGCGATACCGCCTTCGTACATGAGGTCCACGATCAGCTTCAGTTCGTGCAGGCACTCGAAGTAAGCCATTTCTGGCGCGTAGCCCGCTTCAACCAGGGTTTCGAAACCGGCTTTGACCAGTTCAACGGTACCGCCGCACAGAACGGCTTGTTCGCCGAACAGGTCAGTTTCGGTTTCGTCTTTGAACGTGGTTTCGATGATGCCGGTACGGCCGCCACCAACGCCCGAGGCGTAGGACAGTGCAACGTTTTTGGCGTTGCCGGAAGCGTCCTGGTAAACAGCGATCAGGTCAGGGATGCCGCCGCCTTTGACGAACTCGGTACGTACGGTGTGACCTGGCGCTTTTGGCGCGATCATGATCACGTCCAGGTCAGCGCGTGGAACCACCTGGTTGTAGTGGATAGCGAAACCGTGGGAGAAGGCCAGGGTCGCGCCTTTTTTGATGTTCGGTTCGATTTCGTTTTTGTACAGCTGGGACTGGAATTCGTCCGGGGTCAGGATCATGACCAGGTCAGCAGCGGCAACGGCGGAAGCAACATCAGTCACTTTCAGGCCGTGGGCTTCAGCCTTGGCGACAGTAGCCGAACCTTTACGCAGACCAACAGTGACATCAACGCCGGAGTCTTTGAGGTTGCACGCCTGAGCGTGGCCTTGGGAGCCGTAACCGATGATGGCAACTTTCTTGCCCTGGATGATCGAAAGGTCGCAGTCTTTGTCGTAATAAACTTTCATGAAATTCCCCTGTTATCTCGGCCGTTCAGGCCATTCGCTAAATTAATTTAGATGCTCAGCACTTTGTCGCCACGGGCAATGCCCGTCACGCCGCTGCGTACCGTTTCCAGGATGGCGCTGGTGCCGATCGCCTGGATGAAGCTGTCCAGTTTGTCGCTCGTCCCTGCCAGCTGCACCGTGTAGACGCTGCTGGAAACATCAACGATCTGGCCGCGGAAGATGTCCGTGGTGCGCTTGATTTCCGCACGTTGGGCACCGGTAGCCTTGACCTTGATCAGCATCAGTTCGCGCTCGATGTGGGCACTTTCCGACAGATCGACCAGCTTGACCACTTCAACCAGCTTGTTGAGGTTCTTGGTGATCTGCTCGATCACCTCATCGTGACCAACCGTGGTGAGCGTCAGACGCGACAGGGTCGGGTCTTCGGTCGGCGCCACCGTCAGGCTTTCGATGTTGTAGTTACGCTGCGAAAACAAGCCGACGACGCGAGACAAGGCACCCGGTTCGTTTTCCAGCAATAGCGAAATGATGTGCCGCATATTAGGTACGCTCCGTCTTGCTCAGCCACATGTCACGCATCGAGCCGTCTCTGATCTGCATGGGATAGACGTGCTCGGAGACGTCGACCTGGATGTCCAGAAACACCAGGCGATCCTTCATGGCGAACGCTTCTTCCATCTTCGGCTTCAAGTCTTTCAGATCGGTGATCTTCATGCCGACGTGACCGTAGGCTTCAACCAGCTTCACGAAATCAGGCAGCGACTCCATGTAGGAGTGCGAGTGACGACCGCTGTAGCTCATGTCCTGCCATTGACGGACCATGCCGAGCACGCCGTTGTTGAGCAGGATGATCTTCACCGGCAGGTTGTACTGCAGGCAGGTCGACAGCTCCTGAATGTTCATCTGGATACTGCCTTCGCCCGTTACGCAGGCAACGTGTGCGTCGGGAAAGCTCAGCGCAACGCCCATGGCCGCGGGAAGACCGAAGCCCATGGTGCCCAGGCCACCGGAGTTGATCCAGCGGTTAGGCTTGTTGAACCGGTAGTACTGCGCCGCAAACATCTGGTGCTGACCCACGTCGGAAGTGACATAGGCATCGCCTTTGGTTACTTCGCACAGCGTCTCGATGACCGTTTGAGGCTTGATAACGCTGCCGTCGCCGCGGTTGTACGGAAACAGATCACCGCCTGCGCGCCATTCGTCGATCTGCTTCCACCAGGTCGCCACCGACTCCTTGTTAGGGGTCTCGCCGATTTCCTTGAGGGTCGCAACCATTTCAGTCAGGACGCTTTCGACAGGACCCACGATTGGCACGTCAGCCTTGATGGTCTTGGAAATCGAAGCCGGGTCGATATCGACGTGAATGATCTTGGCGCCCGGGCAGAAGCGCGAGGCGCCGTTGATCACGCGATCATCGAAGCGCGCGCCAACCGCCAGGATCACGTCGGAGTGGTGCATAGCCAGGTTGGCGGTGTAGCTGCCATGCATGCCCAGCATGCCGACGAACTGGCGATCAGTCCCCGGATAGGCACCCAGCCCCATCAAGGTATTGGTCACCGGAGCGTTCAGCAGTTGCGACAGCTCGGTCAGCGATGCAGAGCCATTACCCATCACCACGCCGCCACCGGCGTAGATAATCGGTCGCTTGGCGGCCAGAAGCATTTCCACTGCCTTGCGGATCTGCCCCGAATGGCCGCGAACTGCCGGGCTGTAGGAGCGCAACTTGGCTTTTTTCGGGAAGACGTATTCGAATTTCTCAGCCGGGTTGGTCATGTCTTTTGGAATGTCGACCACGACAGGACCAGGACGGCCAGACTGCGCCAGATAGAAGGCTTTCTTCAGAACTTCCGGGATTTCCGATGGATGCTTGATCATGAAGCTGTGCTTCACGATCGGGCGCGAGATCCCGATCATGTCGGTTTCCTGGAATGCGTCGGTCCCCACCATGTTGCTAGGAACCTGACCCGACAAAACAACCATCGGAATCGAGTCCATATAGGCGGTCGCGATGCCGGTAATGGCGTTGGTCGCACCAGGACCGGACGTCACCAGCACCACACCCGCCTTGCCGGTGGCACGTGCATAACCGTCAGCCATGTGGGTCGCAGCCTGTTCATGGCGAACGAGGATGTGGCTCACGGCCGGTTCTTTGAACAGCGCGTCGTAAATATGTAGGAGGGCACCACCCGGGTACCCATAGATATGCTCAACGCCTTCGTCACGCAAAAAGCGGACGACCATTTCAGCGCCAGATAAAAGCTCCACGTTGTTCACCTCTAAAACGCCAGAATACCGTCCACACAAACGAGGAGACGGGTCTTAATAGGTTTACTGCAAAGCAGAGCATGAGCGACGGTGGTCGCCGACTACGTCAGCACTGACTGAGCAAGTATTGGGAGCGCCCCTGAGTGTTTCGGGGTTTTCCCACCCAGCGCGAGGTAACGCGTTGCGGGTGTAACAGGTCGGCGCGGGTGTGCGCCTCATGATCTACCGAGACGGTCTGCTTCTGGCAGTCCCTCTACAGCGAACTTTGGATTGTTCTGATTCGCCCCGCTCAAGTCAAGTCATCGATGCGCTTTCTTCATCCACGCTGCACGAAAAAGCACCGAATGAGGTCGTCCCGTCGTGCTTGTGATAGGTTTCGTCAGCACCGCACACGACGTTAAGGAAGCAGTATGCGCTGGATGACTCTCGCCACCGCGCTGGCGCTGGCAGTTGGGACTGCTACCGGTCAGGCGGCCCAGATCTATAAGTGGGTCGATGCACAAGGCGTGACGCACTTCGACGCCCAGCCACCCGCCGGACAGTCCGCCCAGGAAATCGACATACAAAAGCCGGTCGCCCCAACCGCGGTCACGCCCGCGGCACGCCCTGATGCCGATCAGGAACAGCAGGCCATCGACGCCAAAGTGAAGAAACAAGTGGCGGCCGAGGAAGCCAGGCGCAAAGAGTACTGCGACCGTCAACGCACCAACCTTGCGCAACTGCAAAACAACCCGCGGGTGCGTGAAGAGGTCAATGGGGAATACAGACGCTTTACCGAAGAGGAGCGTCAGGCACGTATCGCCGAGATCAGGAAGTCCATCGACGATACCTGCAATTGAACGTCAAACCGACTCGGTGATCAGCCGGTCGAACTGCGCCAGCAGTTCCTGCAGATTGCGGGTTTCCCTGACGCGACTGGCATAGACCATCTGCGCCATTTCAAGGATGCCCGAGGCATTGGGCAGCGCCAGATCCTGCTCGAGGATGACTTTCATCCGGGGCAAAAAAATCCATTGCAGCCACTGATCGAAATCCAGCGTGTCGACGCAGAACGGCTCGCGACTGGACAGCGCCTCGTCGCTGGGCGGTACATCTTTCCACCAACCCAGCACGCGAAGCTCACGCTCGATCAAGAGCAACTGATCGGCGATCTCCGGAAACCGTTTATCCATTGGCCTTCTGCCGTGCCAGCGCGGCGCCGGCCGCGTCGCCCTGTTTTTCACGCGCTTGTGCGATCAGGCCCCACAGGCTCGCCTGCAAGCTGGCGCGGCCGTTGGCGTAGGTCAGACCACGACGCGCCAACTGTTCTGCCTGAGGCGCATCGCCCTGAGCCAGACGTACTTGCGCCAGTTTGTAGAGCACCTGCGGTTCGCGTGGCGCGACACGTTGCGCGCGCTCGAGGCTGGACGACGCACCGTTGAGATCACCACTGCTCTGTTGTTGCTGCGCGGTGGTCAGCAGCGCCAGAACAGGACCGTCCAGTTGCTCATCAGCTGACAGGCCGCCGCTTGACGCCGACGGAATGCCGGTCGGCGCCGACGCGGGCATATTGTAGGTGTTGCTGGTCGCCGCAGGTGGCGTGTAGCTGTTGTCGGCCGGTGCCTGGTTGACCGGAGCGGTGTTGATCGGGGCGGTACTGATCGGCGCCGACGTCGGCGGGACGAAGGTCGAGATCGGCGCAGCGCTGGCATTGGCGCCGCCCGGAACCATCACCGTGACACCCGAATCTTCCTGAATCGATTGGGACTGAGCCGGGCTCTGTACCGGCGCACGATAGGGAGCGTTACGGTTTGCCGAAACGCGCTCGCCGTTGGAGACGCGCGAGCCGGCGTCCACCACCGGGATGCTGCTGCGCGTCTGACTGGCGCAACCGTTGAGCAAAGCCAGAGCCGTTAAAGCCGGAATCCACCACTTGTTCACTTCACATCCTCTTCGCTTAGTTCAACCAGCCTTTGACCCAGTCCATTACCGACTCGGCAGGCGCTGCCGGCCCGCCACACGCTGGCCCGGGTTGCGGCTCACTGCCGCGAATATACGGCATCTGTACGGCGCCCGGGCAGCTGGCGTCGGTGCCCTGCCCGGTTGAGGCATTGACCCAGGCTTGAACCACGTTATCCGGCATGGCCATGTCCAGGGGAAGCGGGTCGGCCTTTTTCATGAAGCTGGTCCAGACCTGCAACGCGCCTGTGGCGCCGGTGAACGGTGTCTTGCCGTTGTCGTCGCGGCCCATCCAGACCACCGCCAGCAAATCCTGACTGAAACCTGCAAACCAGCTGTCACGAGAATCGTTGGTCGTCCCCGACTTACCCGCCAGATTCAGCGTGCTTGGTAGTACGTTGTACACCGACTTGCCCGTGCCTTCTCGCATCACTCGCTGCATGGCGTTCTGCAGCAGATAGATGGAACCTGGGTCGAAGCGCTGCTGGATCTGGAACGGATACCGCTTGAGCGGCTCGCCCTCGGCGGTCAACACACTCCGAATACCTCGTAATGGCGTATTGAAGCCGCCGCTGGCGATGGTCTGGTACATCGTTGCCACCTCAATCGGGCTCAGTGCGCCAGCCCCCAGCAGCATCGACGGAAAGGTCGGCCAGTCGCGGGTCACGCCCAACTTGGTGAGGGTCTTGAAGACATTCGGCACGCCCAGATCCAGCCCCAGCTTGGCGCTGGACAGGTTGTAGGAATGCGCCAGCCCCTGATACAGGAAAATATTGCCGTGAGCCTTGTGATCGAAGTTCTGGGGCTTCCAGATCTGGCCATCCGCCCCCTTCACCTGAAACGGCTCGTCCGGTATCCAACTGGTCAGCGTGTATTGCTGAGGCCGCTCCAAAGCGGTCAGGTAAATCGCCGGCTTCACCAGTGAGCCGATGGGACGCACGGCATCCAGCGCACGGTTGAATCCGGCAAACCCCGCCTGTCGGCTGCCGACCAAAGCCTGCACTTCGCCCGTTTCCGGGTTGGTCACGACCATGGCCGTTTCCATCTCATCGGAACCCTTGCGACCCGCCATCTTCGCGAAACTCTCACGAACGGCGGCTTCCGACTTCATTTGCAGGATCGGGTCGAAGCTGGTGAAAATGCGCAGGCCTTCTTCGGTCAAGTCTTCGTCGCGGTAGTCCTGGCGCAGTTGACGTTTGACCAGGTCCAGGAAATCCGGGAACGAACTGTCGGCCAGCGAACCGGTTTTGGTCACGCCCAGCGGCATTTTCTTCGCCGCCGCCACGGCTTCCGGCGAGGCAACCCCTTGCTGTTCGAGCAGATCAAGCACCAGGTTACGGCGTTCCAGTGCCCGATCAGGGTTGCGACGCGGGTTGTAGTAGGAAGGCCCCTTCACAAGACCAACCAACAACGCCACCTGATGAAGCTTGAGTTCGGACAACGGCTGGCTGAAGAAATACTGGCTCGCCAGGCCGAAACCGTGAACGGCGCGCTGGCCGTCCTGACCGAGGAAGACTTCGTTGAGGTATGCCTCGAGGATTTCCTGCTTGCTGTAATGAATCTCCAGCAGGATAGCCATCATCGCTTCGGTCAGTTTGCGCGTGAGACTGCGCTCGCTGGTCAGGTAGAAGTTCTTGACCAACTGTTGAGTCAAGGTAGAACCGCCCTGACGCATCTGCCCCGCCGAGGCGTTGACCCAGAAGGCGCGGGCAATCGACTTCGGCGACACGCCAAAATGGTGATAAAAATCGCGGTCTTCGACGGTTACCAGCGTGTCGAGCAGGTAAGGCGGCGCCTGATCGAGCTTGATCAGAATGCGGTCTTCGAGGTTTTTCGGGTAAAGACCGCCGATCATCAAGGGTTCAAGGCGCGCAACGGCAAGTTTCGAACCATTGGCGGCCGTAAGGTCAGCCACATAATCGCCAGAGAAGCGCACATGGATTTGCTGAGCAGGGTCCGCACCTTCATAAAACTGGAAACCGCGTGTATTCAGATCGACGTTGTTGCCATTCACCGATGCAGCGCCCGGCCCGTTGGCAACGCTTTCACGTCGATAACCCAAGGCATCGAGTTCGATGAGGAAGTCGTCACGGGACAGTTTCTGCCCGACGAACAGCTCCAGCGGCCGTGCATACACCTTGGCGGGGATGGTCCAGCGCTTTCCGGAGAATTTCTCCTGGACAATGGAGTCCAGGTACACCGCGAAGCAGGCAAGAATCACCAGGCCGACGAGGCTGAGTTTCAGGGCCCAGCCCAGCAGACTGCGAAGGCGGCTGTTGGTGGGCTTGGGGGATTTTTTCGAAGTACGGGATCGAGTCATGGCGGCGGATTATACGCACTTTCAAGATCATCGGCAGACCGCCGTCTCAGCGGTTTGCAGCAATGCGCCAAGCGGCCATAATGGCCACCTTTAGTCACTTCACCTTCGACTTGTCACTTTCAAGGATTGTCCGTGAGCCAGACACTGATAGCCGCTCTGCAAAACCCTGCCTTGTTCCCGCATCCGGTGGAGCAATTTCAGGTCATCGAGACGCATATTTCCTGGGTGCTGCTCACTGGCCCCTTCGTCTACAAGATCAAGAAACCGATGAACTTCGGCTTCCTTGATTTCACCACCCTCTCGGCTCGCGAACACTTCTGCCAGCAGGAACTCAAGCTCAACCAGCGTCTGACCGAGAACTTGTATCTGGAAGTACTGCCGATCACCGGCAGCGCTGAAGCCCCTCAACTGGGCGGTGAAGGCGAGGTGATCGAGTACGCGCTGAAAATGCGTCAGTTTCCACAGGATGGCCTGCTCAGCACCCTGCAAGCCAAAGGAGAACTGACCACCGCGCATATTGATGACATGGCGCGTCAAATTGCCGATTTCCACGAAAAGGCGCCGCGCGTCCTGTCCGAGAACATTTTGGGCTCGCCTGAAAGCGTGATGGCACCGGTTACCCAGAATTTTGAGCAGATTCTCCCGTTCCTCAGCGAAAAGGCCGATCTCATTCAACTCGAGGCCCTCGAAGCCTGGGCCAAGGCCAGCTACGAGCGCCTGAAGCCTCTGATGAGTCAGCGCAAGGCCGAGGGCTTCATTCGCGAATGCCACGGCGATATCCATCTGGGCAACATCACGCTGATTGACGGCAAGGTCGTGATTTTCGACTGCATCGAATTCAACGAGCCCTTCCGCATGACCGATGTCTACGCCGACATCGGCTTTCTGGCGATGGACCTCGAAGATCGAGGCCTGAAAAGCCTGTCGCGTCGTCTGATCAGTCAATACCTGGAGCACACCGGCGACTATGCGGGTCTGGAGTTGCTGAACTTCTATAAAGCCTACCGCGCGCTGGTGCGGGCCAAGGTGTCGCTGTTCAGCCTGTCGCCCGATGCTGATCACGTGCAACGCGCGACCACGATGCGCCAGTACCGCAATTACGCCAACCTGGCGGAAAGCTACAGCGCAATCCCGTCGAACTTCCTGGCGATCACCCACGGCGTGTCCGCTGTCGGCAAGAGCCACGTGGCGATGCGGCTGGTGGAAGCGTTGGGCGCCATTCGCGTGCGCTCTGATGTCGAGCGCAAGCGTCTGTTCGGCACCGGCAAAGACCTGTACGCAGCCGAGGTCAGCGCTGCCACGTACAAACGCCTGAATGAACTGGCGGCTGTGGTCTTGCACGCAGGATTCCCGGTCGTCATCGACGCGACCTACCTCAAGCACGCGCAGCGTCTGGCAACGGCGCAAGTGGCGGAAGCGACCGGCGCCCCGTTCCTGATTCTCGACTGCGCCGCGCCAAAAGCCGTCATCGAAAGCTGGCTATCGCAGCGTCAGGCACGAAATGAGGACCCGTCCGACGCCACCATGGAGGTCATCGAAGCCCAGCAAGCCAGTCGCGAACCGCTGACGGCAGACGAACAACTGCGCAGCCGCCACGTAGAAACCAATCTGAGCGGTGATCTGGACAAGGTTGTCACGGATATTCGTCAGTACCTGCCAGGGCTGTAGGCCCAGCCCGTCGTCAATCATCGAGTCGCGAAGGAAGCCCCTTCACGACTCGCAAATGGTGGCATTATACTGGCGTCAGAATTCCAACAAGGTGACACCATGAACCAGCCCAAGCAGCTCGACTCCCCGCTCTTTGCCTTGCTGCGAAGAGACGATGTGAACGCCTTCAACCTCCAACGCCCGAAAAGCGGACCTATTGACCTCGCCGGCGGCGATTTTCGAGGCCTGGACCTGCGCGAGCTGAATGCCGATGAAATCGACTTCACCGACGCTTACTTTCGGTCGGCCGATCTGCGCGGCGTCGACTTTCGCAAGGCCTCCCTCGAAGGGGCCAGCATCGCTCACGCCCAGATATCCGGGGCATACTTTCCGCCGGAATTGAGCGCCGACGAGATTCTCATGTCGGTCAACTTCGGGACGCGCCTGCGTTACCGCACTCGCTGAGTACCTTCCCGACAACCGCCTTGCACGAGTTGTCGCCTCCCGCCCTGCATGCATGGACATGCCGGGCTGCCCGCTTGTCGCTCCGTCTTCCCCCATCGCTACCGTCCGGCACTTCGACGGGTGTTTTGCCGGAGGCCTGCCGCACCCACTCCACGGGCTATCTATACTCATTCCGTGGCTTGAGTCCGCAGTTTGTCCAGGCCGGGAGAACACAAACACGGAGCAATACCTTGCATGGAGGCGACATGGAAGACGAACTGCAACAGATGAAAAATCTGGGCAAGACCTCAGCCCAATGGCTGCACGCAGCCGGAATCCATAACGAAGCGGACCTGCGCCGAATGGGCGCCATCCACGCTTATCGCGCCGTCAAAACCCGGGGTTTTCGCACCTCTAAAGTCCTTCTATACGCCATCGAAGGTGCGTTGCTGGGTCAGCATTGGTGTGACCTGCCACGTGAGGTCAAGGCGTCGCTGAATGACCAGCTCATCGGACTCGACAGGGAAGCCTCACGGCTTGACGCCCTCGACGCCGGGAAAATAGTTTGAGATTGCCTGTTGACTTACAAATGAGAATCACTATGATTATCACATCCAGTCGCGAGACTGGCCGATAACCTGAAAGGCTCCTTGGTTCGGACTCTCAGATTATCTCCTCATCAGGCTAATCACGGTTTTTGACCCGGCTTTTGCCGGGTCTTTTTTTGCCTGCGCTAGAGGCAGCGACTATGCCTCCACGCCCAGCCGCATCAATAAATCATCCAGCAGACTCGATCCGCCCAGTCGCATCCTTTTCTGCTCCAGCCAGTAGGGCCCAAACCGGGCCTGCGCCATCTCAAGGTAGGTCCGCGCCTCGGTCACCGTGCGCACATTTCCAGACGCCTTGAATCCGACTTGAGAACCCAGCTCGGCGATTGCCTCGATCAGGATCCGCGCTGCCTGAGGTGTCGCGCTGACAATCTGTTTGCCGTTGCTGGTCTTGAGAAAGGCGACACCCTCGCGGATCACCATCCGGCACACATCATGGATGAGCTGGGGATCGCGCAGCACGCCGGTTTCAAGGGTAACCGTCAGCATCCCGGGTCGGCCACATTGCGCTTTGCAGGCCGCAATCATTTCGGGACCGATCTGTTTATCTCCCGCCAAGTGTGCGTTGAAGGGATAGACAAGATCGATTTCATCGGCTCCCGCAAGCACGGCCGCCTGGGTTTCAGACGCCACCGTGGCAACGGATGCCCCCCCATTGGGGAAGTTCACAGCGGCGACCACTTTGATGTCCCTGGCCTTGGCAGCATCGAGCGTGCGCCGGGCCAGCCCTGCGAACCGGGATGACACACAGACTGCTGCGACGTTTCCTACCGGTGTTTGTGCTCGCTCGCATAACGCAACAACGCGCTCGGCCGTGTCATCAGCGTTCAGCGACGTCAATTCCAGTAACGCTATCGCCTTTTGTGCCCATGCTTCGTCGCCCTCGTTCATCCTGCTCATGCCGCTTGCCTCACCCTTTTCTTTCGAGGGAGCGACGATAATCCAGCGAGGGCGTGCGCGAACGGCCGCAAGAGCAATAGAGAGCGGGACTACGCGACTATCAGAAACGTCTTAAAGATTTTGCCTGCGACAGCCAGGGGCGACGTCAGCGGCGGCCGGCAATCGCTCGCCAATGACAGCCCTCGCCAATGACAACATCAGAACAGCAGGTGGAAGACGGTTACCGCGTAATGATCAACGGATGCCCTCGCTCAGGGTGACGCTGAACCAGTACTTCCAGGCCGAACACGGCCTTGAGTGCTTCCGGCACCAGGACCGTATCTGGCGTCCCCAGCGCGTGAGGCCGGCCCGACGCCAGCAACAGCAGCCGGTCGCAGTAGCGCGCCGCCAGATTGAGATCGTGCAAAACCACCATAACCGCGCCGCCACGGAGGGCGAAATCACGAACGGCCTGCAAGGTGGTGTGCTGATGCAGCGGATCCAGCATTGACGTCGGCTCGTCCAGCAATAACGTCCGCCCGCCCTCGCCCGGCCACAATTGCGCCAGCACCCGCGCCAGGTGAACCCGCTGACGCTCACCGCCAGACAACGTGAGGTAGTTGCGATCGTGCAAATGCAGCGCATCGGCCGCCTGCAGTGAGGCCTTCACGATCTCGGCGTCACGCTGCTGGCCGCTGTCATGAGGCAAACGCCCCATCGCGACCACTTCCTGCACCTTGAACGCGAAACTCAGCGTCGAACCTTGCGCAAGCACTGCCAGACGCCGTGCCCTCTGCGCGCCCGTCCAGTGCGTCAGTAACTGCCCATCAAGCCAAAGCCGGCCCTGTGTCACCTTCAATTCACCACACAATGCACCTAGCAAGGTGCTCTTGCCGGCACCGTTCGGCCCGAGCACACCGAGCACTTCGCCGGGGTTGACGGTCAGGTCGATGCTTTCCAGCACGCAGTTGCCGTCACGATGAACGCTGACCCCTTCCGCCTTGATCATCAGGTGCGTCCTCGAACCAGCAGAAACAGGAAGAACGGTGCCCCGATAAACGCGGTAACAATGCCGATTGGCAGTTCTGCCGGTGCCAGCACCATCCGGGCAAACACATCGGCAAACAGCAACAGGCTCGCCCCGGCCAGTGCGGAAGCTGGCAGCACCACGCGGTGATCGGGGCCTGCCACCAGCCTGACCAGATGCGGCACGATCAACCCCACAAAGCCGATCAGCCCCGCAGCTGCGACGGCAGCACCGACGCCCAGAGCGATACACAGAATCAGCTCGCGCTTGAGCCGCTCCACGTCAATGCCCAGATGACGGGCTTCGGACTCCCCGAGGAGCAGCGCATTCAGCGCCTTGGCGCGGCGCGGCAGCCAGACGATCACTGCCGCACAGACCAACAGCAGAGGCCAGAGCCGCGCGTAGCTGGCGCCGCTCAGGGTGCCGAGGTTCCAGAACGTCAAGGTACGCAGCGCAGCGTCATCGGCCAGATACGTGAACAGACCGATGATCGAACCCGCCAGCGCCGTCATCGCCACACCCGCCAGGAGCATGACGCCGACGCTGGTCTGCCCGGCGCGACGCCCAAGACGATAAACGATGCCGGTGACGGTCAGTCCGCCCACGAACGCGCAAATCGACAACAGATAAGGCTCCAGCGCAGCGGGCAATCCACCCAGGGACGCACCCGCCACGATGGCGACAGCCGCGCCCAACGCTGCCCCGCTGGAGACGCCGACAAGGCCGGGGTCAGCCAATGGGTTGCGGAACAGTCCCTGCATCGCGGCACCCGACAGCGCCAGCACCGCGCCCACCGCTAACCCGAGCAGCGTACGAGGCGCACGAATCTGGCCGAGGATCAGTTCGGCCTGTTGAAGGTTATCGCCCGCCATTGGCAAACCGAGCAGATGCAGACCGGCGCGGACCGTATCCAGCAGCGGGAGGCTAACGGGCCCTAATGCCAGCGACAGCCAGACGGCCAGCGCGCAAGCAAGACTGAGCAGGATGAATAACGTTCGGGGTTGTAGCATCGCTCTCATTGAGTCGGTGAGACCTTGGCTTTGAGCGTGCTATCCGCGGGAGAGTGGTATCTGCGGGACAGAACGCTTCGGGAAGGGGTTTCTTTGCCTGAGCCACCCAGCGGGGCCGATTATCCACGACCCGGTTCGTTAACGCCTCGTCCGTATGACCCGAAATCGACGCGTCATTTGCATAGCTGTCAGACTAGACGTTCACGACAAACGGGCAATTTGAAGTTTATTCGCAGCTACGCGTCAAGCGCGAAGGAGACTCCGCTGAAATACTTGTGCAACGGAAATGAGCTCGCCGAAGGAAAAAGCCGTGGTTTTGAAATCAATGGGCTACACCTGCTGGCTGTACGCCGCGCCGGGCAGGTCCACGTTTACCAGAATCGATGCCCGCATCGTGGCGTGCCGCTGGAATGGCATCCGGACCAGTTTCTCGACAGCAGCGCCAGTCTGATCCAGTGCGCAACCCATGGCGCCCTGTTTCTGATCGAAAGCGGCGACTGCATTGCCGGCCCGTGTGAAGGCAAAGCCCTGAACGCGATCGCGTGCCGCGAAGACGCTCAGGGCATCTGGATCAGCCCGCCATCACAGGATTGAGCACGCCCGCTTCAGTCAGATGAACCTCCAGACGACGGTCGACACGCACTTCATCCGGCGTCAGTTGCACGCCATAGGCGAGGACTTGCACCCCGGCGGACACCGCCTCACGCAGCGCTTCGGCATAGGCGGCGTCGATTTCCTCGGCAGGACGTACGCCCTCAATCCCGGTCAGGTTCACGCAGTAAAGCAGCACGGCGCGTACGCCTTCGCGCGCCAGGGCCGCCAACTCACGTAAATGCCTGGCGCCGCGCTGGGTCACCGCATCGGGAAACGCGGCCACGGCGGTGTCGTCAAACCCCAAGGTGACGCTTTTCACTTCCAGATAGAGCGAACCCTCGGGGTATTCCAGACGAAAATCGACCCGGCTGTTTTCCTGCCCGTACGCAACCTCGCGCTTGAGCGCGGTAAAGCCGTTCAGCTCGGTGATGACGCCGGCGAACAGCGCTTCCTCCACCAGCTTGTTGGCGCGGCCAGTGTTCACGCAGGCAAACCGCCCCTGCGGCGTTTCGCTGATTTCCCACGTGCCCGGCAACTTGCGCTTGGGGTCGTTGGAACGGCTGAACCACACCCGCCCGCCGGGCATCATGCAGTTGAACATTGAGCCGGTGTTGGGACAGTGAATGGTCAGGCGTTCGCCGCTGGGGGTTTCGATATCGGCCAGGAAGCGTTTGTAACGCTGGATCAGGCGGCCTTCTTCGAGTTCGGGAGAAAAACGCATCAGGCCTTCCAGCTCCGCAGTCCACGTTCGATACGCTCAACGGCCTCCTGGAGTCGCGGCAGGCTTTGCGTATAGGCAAACCGCACATGATGGCCTGCCTGGTAGCGCCCAAAATCCAGCCCCGGCGTGAACGCGGTGTGTTCGGTTTCCAGAAAATGCCGACAAAACGCAAAGGCGTCGCCGCCAAAGGCGCTGATGTCCGCATACAGGTAGAAGGCGCCTTCCGGCTCGACGGCGATGTTGAAACCCAGCTCCCGCAAGGCGGGCAGCAGAAAGTCCCTTCGCTTGCCGAATTCCGCGCGGCGCTCTTCGAGAATGGCCAGGGTCTGCGGCTCGAAACACGCCAGCGCGGCACTTTGCGCCATGCTGGGCGCGCTGATGTAGAGGTTCTGCGCCAGTTTTTCCAGGTCGCCGACGGCCTCTTGCGGCGCCACCAGCCAACCCAGGCGCCACCCGGTCATGCCGAAATACTTTGAAAAACTATTCAAAACAAACGCGTCGTTATCGACTTCCAGCACGCTGGCGGCATCGGTGCCATAAGTCAGACCGTGATAAATCTCGTCCACCACCAGATGCCCGTTGCGCGCCTTGAGGGAAGCGGAAAGCGCAGCGAGCTCGTCGCGGTGCAGCAATGTGCCGGTGGGATTGGCAGGCGAGGCCACCAACGCCCCGACGCTGTCCTGGTTCCAATGCCGTGCGACCAGCTCCGGCGTCAGTTGATAGCGAACCTCCGGTCCGACCGGCACCAATTGTGCGGCGCCTTCCACCAGACGCAGAAAGTGACGGTTACAGGGATACCCCGGATCGGCCAGCAACCAGTGTTTACCGGGGTCGACCAGCAAACTCGCTGCCAACAGCAAGGCGCCCGAGCCACCTGGCGTGATCAGGATGCGGCCCGGATCGACGTTGACCCCATAACGCTGGTCATAGAAACCGGAGATGGCCTCACGCAGCTCGGGCAGGCCACGCGCGGCGGTGTAACGGGTCTTGCCAGCCGCCAACGCAGCCTGCCCGGCCTTGATGATGGGCTCGGCCGTGGTGAAGTCCGGCTCGCCAATCTCCAGGTGGATGACATCGTGCCCCGCTGCCTGCAATTCATTGGCACGCGCCAACAGCGCCATGACATGAAAGGGTTCGATGGCGCGGCTGCGCGCACTGTAGGGCTGGGGCATTGGCCTTCCTTTATTTACACGTGGCGGAAACAATTTGTCGATTCTACCCAACCGCCTGCTTCGTCTACAGGATTTATCAGGTACCGTTCTGTGCCGACGCTCCACTTATCCACGTGGTTGCGACAGGGGCTAGACTGAAAGCGCTGCAAAATAATATAAAACCGGGCGCTGTGGCCGTGGTCATAGTTTACGGGCGCGTTGTAGGGCCATGCTCGACAACCGGGAGTAGCGCGCCCCGATTCGATCTGGTAAGTTCGCCCGCTTGCAGCCGCAGGGCCGGCAGGTGTCGGCGATGGATCATTACCCTGCGCAATGGCTTAGATGAGTGAGAGGCGGTCCGTTCATGCCCACCGAAGAAAAGCAAAAGAGCAATTCAACAACGATCAGCGGATTCACTCCCTACGTTGAAACCAAGGGTGAGGAATACATGGGCAAGCCCATGCGCGCCCACTTCACCCAGATCCTGCAGAAATGGAAGCAGGACTTGATGCAGGAAGTCGACCGTACGGTTGATCACATGAAGGACGAAGCGGCCAACTTCCCCGACCCCGCTGACCGTGCAAGCCAGGAAGAAGAGTTCGCTCTGGAACTGCGCGCACGCGACCGCGAGCGTAAGTTGATCAAGAAGATCGACAAAACGCTGCAGTTGATCGAAGACGAGGAGTACGGCTGGTGCGAATCGTGCGGTATCGAGATCGGCCTGCGCCGTCTGGAAGCCCGCCCTACTGCCGACCTGTGCATCGACTGCAAGACGCTGGCAGAAATCAAGGAAAAACAGGTCGGTAAATGATCCTGTTTTTCATATAAGACAAAGGGCGCTTCGGCGTCCTTTGTTGTTTTCGCGTTGTCCCCAAACCGATTTCAAGTACCATCACCGCCCATGAACCCCCCTTCTTATATAGGGCGCTTTGCGCCGACGCCCAGCGGCTATCTGCACTTCGGCTCACTGGTGGCCGCGCTGGCGTCGTATCTGGATGCGCGATCGGTCGGCGGAAAATGGCTGATGCGCATGGAAGACCTCGATCCGCCCCGCGAAGAGCCCGGCGCGCAGGCGGCCATCCTCAATACGCTGGAAACCTACGGGTTCGAGTGGGATGGCGAGTGGGTCAGGCAGAGCGATCGGCACGACGCTTACCAGGACATCATCCATCGCTGGTTCAGTTACGGCCTGGCCTACGCATGCACCTGTTCGCGCAAACATCTGGAAGATTTCCAGGGGATTTACCCAGGCTTGTGTCGCAATGCGGGGCATTCGGCCGACAACGCGGCGATCCGCATTCGCGTGCCCGAACTGGAATACCGCTTCGAAGACCGGGTACAGGGTGAGTTTCGTCAGCACCTTGGCCGTGACGTTGGCGATTTTGTGATCAAACGAAGGGACGGCCTTTATGCCTACCAATTGGCCGTTGTCCTCGACGATGGCTGGCAGGGCGTTACCGATATCGTGCGTGGTGCCGACCTGCTGGACTCCACGCCGCGCCAGCTTTATCTCCAGGAATTGCTGGGGCTGCCGCAACCGCGCTATCTGCACGTCCCGCTGATCACCCAGCCTGACGGCCATAAGCTGGGCAAGTCCTATCGTTCACCGCCGTTACCCGCCGATCAGGCCACACCGCTACTGATGCGTGCATTGCGGGCACTGGGGCAGCCTGTACCGGGTGAGTTGTCCTTCGCCACACCGCGCGAGGTGCTCGACTGGGGCATCGCCCACTGGAATGCCGATTTGATTCCACGGGTCACCCGTATCGAAGAAGCTCGAATAGACTGATCCAGAGCGGTTGCTCCACACTGCACCACAAAGCTGGCCGAAACGTCGCTTGCAGCCTGATAGCCATCCGTTACCATGCCGCTCCGTCACAGGCTGTCGTGCCGGCGTCACTCAATCTGGGAGGCCAGATGTACATCTATCGATTGGTCCTGCTCCTGGTGGTAGGCATCTACCTGTTCTCCCCCGCCATCATGGATTGGTGGATCGACGCAACGGGCGCCTGGTACCGGCCCTACATGCTGTGGCTGATCCTGATCGTGGTGACCTTCATTCTGCAGAGCCAACGAGATGCCGATGAGCTTTAGCCTGACCCAGATGATCCTGGTCAGCACCGCCTACCTGCTGGTGCTGTTCAGCGTTGCCTGGATCAGCGAACGCGGCCTGATCCCGCGCTGGATCATTCGCCACCCGCTGACCTACACACTGTCGCTGGGCGTCTACGCCAGTGCGTGGGCGTTCTACGGCACCGTGGGCCTTGCGTACGAATACGGCTACGGGTTCTTGTCCAGTTACCTAGGGGTATCAGGCGCATTTCTGCTGGCGCCAGTGCTGCTTTACCCGATTCTCAAGATCACCCGCACCTACCAGCTTTCGTCCCTTGCGGACCTGTTCGCCTTCCGCTTTCGCAGCACGTGGGCCGGCGCGCTGACAACGATTTTCATGCTGATCGGCGTGCTGCCGCTGCTGGCCCTGCAAATCCAGGCCGTTGCGGACTCCATGGCGATCCTGACCCGTGAGCCTGTGCGCAACTACGTCGCCTTTGCGTTTTGCGTGCTGATTATCCTGTTCACCATCTTCTTCGGCTCGCGACACATCGCCACCCGGGAAAAACATGAAGGCCTGGTGTTCGCCATCGCTTTCGAATCGGTGATCAAGCTGGTGGCCATCGGCGGCATAGGTATCTATGCGCTCTACGGCGTATTTGATGGCCCGGCGAGCCTCGAGCAGTGGCTCCTGCAGAATCAGAGCGCACTGGCCGCGCTGCACACGCCCCTGCAGGAAGGCCCTTGGCGGACGCTGCTGCTGGTGTTCTTCGCCTCGGCCATCGTGATGCCGCACATGTATCACATGACCTTTACCGAAAACCTCAACCCGCGCGCGCTGGTCAGCGCAAGCTGGGGATTGCCGCTGTTTCTGCTGTTGATGAGTCTGGCCGTGCCCCTGGTGCTGTGGGCCGGGCTGAAACTGGGCGCGACCACCAGCCCGGAATACTTCACCCTCGGGATTGGCATCGCGGCAAATAACAAGCTGCTGGCGCTGCTGGCCTATATCGGCGGGCTGTCAGCGGCGAGCGGGCTGATCATTGTCACCACGCTGGCCTTGTCCGGCATGGCGCTCAACCACCTGGTGCTGCCGCTCTACCAGCCTCCGGCCGAGGGCAACATCTATCGCTGGCTGAAGTGGACCCGGCGCGGGCTGATCGTCGCGATCATCATGGCCGGATACGGTTTTTACCTGCTGCTGGGTGCCAAGCAGGATCTGGCCAATCTGGGCATCGTCGCCTTTGTCGCCACTCTGCAGTTCTTGCCTGGCGTGCTCTCGGTTCTGTATTGGCCGGCAGCAAACCGTCGAGGCTTCATGGCGGGTCTGATCGCCGGGATTGTGGTGTGGCTGGTGAGCATGCTGTTCCCGCTGATCGGCAACTTCCAGGGCTTCTATATTCCGCTGTTGAACATGATCTACGTGCTGGATGACACCAGTTGGCACATGGCCGCGATTGCCTCGCTGGCCGCCAACGTTCTGGTGTTCACCCTGATTTCCCTGTTCAGCAATCCGAGTCCGGAAGAAGCCAGCGCCGCCGAGGCCTGCGCCGTGGATAACGTTCGTCGCCCTCAGCGTCGCGAGCTGCATGCCGTGTCGCCGCAGGAATTCGCGACGCAACTGGCCAAACCGCTGGGCGCGAAAGCCGCGCAAAAAGAGGTCGAACAGGCGCTGCGCGACCTCTACCTGCCATTCGACGAGCGTCGCCCCTATGCGCTGCGCCGCCTGCGTGACCGCATCGAAGCCAACCTGTCCGGCCTGATGGGACCCAGCGTGGCCCAGGACATGGTGGAAACCTTCCTGCCGTACAAATCCGGCAGCGAGAACTATGTCACCGAAGACATTCACTTCATCGAAAGCCGGCTTGAGGATTATCACTCGCGCCTCACCGGCCTTGCCGCCGAACTCGATGCCCTGCGCCGCTACCACCGCCAGACCCTGCAGGAATTACCGATGGGCGTCTGCTCGCTGGCCAAGGATCAGGAGATCCTGATGTGGAACAAGGCCATGGAGGAACTGACCGGGATAGGGGCGCAACGGGTCGTCGGGTCGCGCCTTGAAACCATTGCCGACCCGTGGCGACAGTTGCTGCTGGGCTTCATCAACGTGCCGGACGAGCATTTGCACAAGCAACGCCTGGCGCTGGACGGCCAGACCCGCTGGCTCAACCTGCACAAAGCCGCCATCGACGAACCGCTTGCGCCCGGTAACAGCGGCCTGGTGATTCTGGTCGAGGACCTGACCGACACCCAGATGCTCGAAGACAAACTGGTCCACTCCGAGCGTCTGGCCAGTATCGGTCGACTGGCGGCAGGGGTCGCGCACGAGATTGGCAACCCGATCACCGGAATCGCCTGTCTCGCGCAGAACCTGCGCGAAGAGCGCGAAGACGATGGCGAACTGACCGAAATCAGCAGCCAGATCATCGAACAGACCAAGCGTGTCTCGCGCATCGTGCAGTCACTGATGAGCTTCGCCCACGCTGGCGGCCATCAGCATGCCGACGAAGCCGTGTGCCTGGCCGAGGTGGCGCAGGATGCCATTGGTCTGCTCGCGCTGAATCGCCGCAATTTCGAAGTGCAGTTCTATAACCTGTGCAACCCGGGTCACTGGGTCGATGGCGACCCGCAACGCCTGGCTCAGGTGCTCATTAACCTGCTTTCCAACGCCCGTGACGCCTCGCCCGCGGGCAGCGCGGTGCGGGTGAAAAGCGAAGCCAGCGAACATACGATCGATTTGATCGTCGAAGATGAAGGCACTGGAATTCCGAAAGCAATCATGGACCGCTTGTTCGAACCGTTCTTCACCACCAAGGATCCGGGAGAAGGGACAGGACTGGGGCTCGCACTGGTCTATTCCATCGTTGAAGAGCATTATGGACAAATCACCATCGACAGCCCGGCTGACCCCGAGCACCAACGCGGAACCCGTATCCGGGTGACATTACCGCGACATGTCGAAGCGACGTCCGCTGTGAACTGAGACCGTCGAGAGAATCGAATCAATGCCGCACATTTTGATCGTCGAAGACGAAACCATTATCCGCTCTGCCTTGCGTCGCCTGCTGGAACGAAATCAGTACCAGGTCAGTGAAGCCGGATCCGTGCAGGAAGCTCAGGAACGGTTCAGCATCCCCTCGTTTGACCTGATCGTCAGCGACCTGCGCCTGCCTGGCGCGCCCGGCACCGAACTGATCAAACTCGGCCAGGGTAAACCTGTGCTGATCATGACCAGCTATGCCAGCCTGCGCTCAGCCGTGGATTCAATGAAGATGGGCGCCGTGGATTACATCGCCAAACCCTTCGACCACGACGAAATGCTCCAGGCCGTCTCGCGCATTCTGCGGGACCGACAAACAGTGCAAAGCCTGCAGGCCGAGCGCGCCGCCAGCGGCAAGGCTTCGGCTTCCGACAAACCCGGGCCGGACAACAGCAACGGCGAAATCGGCATCATTGGCTCGTGCCCGCCGATGCAGGACCTGTACAGCAAGATCCGTAAAGTCGCGCCGACCGATTCCAATGTGCTGATCCAGGGTGAGTCCGGGACCGGCAAGGAACTGGTCGCTCGCGCCCTGCACAACCTGTCCCGTCGCGCCAAGGCGCCGATGATTTCGGTGAACTGCGCGGCCATTCCGGAAACCCTGATCGAATCCGAACTGTTCGGCCACGAGAAAGGCGCGTTTACCGGTGCCAGCGCCGGGCGCGCCGGTCTGGTGGAAGCGGCTGACGGCGGAACGTTGTTCCTCGACGAAATCGGTGAGCTGCCACTCGAGGCGCAGGCACGCTTGCTGCGCGTGCTACAGGAAGGCGAGATCCGCCGCGTCGGCTCGGTGCAATCGCAGAAGGTCGACGTACGCCTCATCGCGGCGACCCACCGGGACCTCAAGAGCCTGGCCAAGGTCGGGCAATTCCGTGAAGACCTTTATTACCGCCTGCACGTCATCGCCCTGAAACTGCCGGCGTTGCGCGAGCGTGGCGCGGATGTGAACGAAATCGCCAATGCATTTCTCGCGAGGCAGAGCGCGAAGGCTGGGCGCAACGACCTGCGGTTTGGCCCTGATGCCGAGCAGGCGATCCGTCACTACTCTTGGCCGGGAAACGTGCGAGAGCTTGAAAACGCGGTAGAGCGCGCAGTGATCCTGTGCGAAAGCCCGGACATTTCAGCAGATCTGCTGGGCATCGACATCGAACTGAGCGATCTGGACGTCGAAGAGTTCATCGGTCTGGCGCCGCAGCCCGGAAACGCGGCCAGCTCCACCGCTCACGAACCCACCGAAGACCTGTCACTGGAAGACTACTTCCAGCACTTCGTGCTCGAGCATCAAGACCACATGACCGAAACCGAGCTGGCACGCAAACTGGGCGTGAGCCGCAAGTGCCTGTGGGAGCGCCGTCAGCGCCTGGGGATCCCCCGTCGCAAGTCGGGCGTGGCCAGCGAAACGTGAGGTGAATCCAGCGCAGGGCTCTGGCACGCGGTGTTCAGACCTTGTGAAAAAACTGTTACCTCAGTCAGCGACACGTAACAAAAGCCGGGGCGTACGGTAACGTAACCCCGGTTTTTTTAGGCCTGCGAAAAATAGCGTCGTTTTGCCACACCCCCGTGTTTAAAGGGCTGCGGCGTTTTACACAGAAGTTGGCACGCGTTCTGCTATAACTATTCGCACAAGAACAACAAAAATCAGTCACCCGCAAAACAACACAATAAAAACAAGACGTATCGACTCACGCATAACAAAAACAACACGGCGGAGGCGCAGCTAACTGATTCTTTTGGAGAGGCGTTGCATTTGGGACTTGTCCCGCAACCAGGCTGAGAACAACAAAAAACTACCCTAAGGTAGCGCCTGAACTGGTTGGATCGATTGATTACTGCAGCACAGCGACCAAAGCAATCCGTTTGCTCTTGACTCCCGATTGGGAGGTTTCACAGGCGAAAAGCCGTGAATTGGGCGCTCAACAAAAATAAAAAGCCCAACAGACAATAAAAATAAGAGCACGCACTTTGGGGGAGCTTCGGCTCCCCCAGTAGCTTGTGGAGTAAAAGCCCGCCCGCAAGCCCTACCCTCCACCATCCAAGCCTGCTCAGCCTGCCTCAGGTCTGCCTTAGCGCAGCGTCCTACACCATCCCTCGACTAAATGCTAGAATCCCCGCCCATCATGCGGTCATTCTTCGTAATTGGCCGAATATTCCTTCAAACAGTGCATCCCATGCTGAAGAAGCTGTTCCAGTCATTCCGTTCTCCCCTGCGCAAACCGCAGCAACACACGCGTACAACGCCTGAAGTGCTCAGCAGCAGCCAGCATTCGTTGCAGCGCAGTCAATTCAGCCGCTACGCGGTGAGCATCGTCGAACGCCTGCAAAATGCTGGCTATCAGGCCTACCTGGTCGGCGGTTGCGTGCGCGACATGATGCTGGGCATCACGCCAAAAGACTTCGACGTCGCGACCAGCGCCACGCCGGAGCAGGTCCGTGCGGAATTCCGCAACGCCCGTATCATCGGCCGCCGTTTCAAGCTGGTTCACATCCATTTCGGGCGTGAAATCATCGAAGTGGCAACTTTCCGCGCCAACCATCCTCAGGACGACGAGGACGAAGACAGCAACCAGTCTTCACGTAACGAGAGCGGGCGGATTCTGCGCGACAACGTTTACGGCACGCTGGAAGAAGACGCACAACGTCGCGACTTCACCATCAACGCGCTGTATTACGACCCGGTCACCGAGCGCGTGCTCGATTACGCCAACGGCGTACACGACATCCGCAATCGCCTTATCCGGCTGATCGGCGATCCTCAGCAGCGCTATAAAGAAGACCCGGTGCGGATGCTGCGGGCGGTACGCTTTGCCGCCAAGCTGGATTTCGGCATCGAGAAACACAGCGCGACGCCGATTCGACCGCTGGCGCCAATGCTGCGCGATATTCCGGCGGCGCGGTTGTTCGAAGAAGTGCTAAAGCTGTTCCTCAATGGCTACGCCGAACCGACCTTCGAGATGCTGGTCGACCTGGAACTGTTCGACCCATTGTTCCCGGCCAGCGCCAAGGCGCTGGAGTACAACCCGACTTACACACACACGCTGATCAGCGAAGCCCTGGCCAACACCGATCTGCGGGTGCGGCAGAACAAACCGGTCACACCGGCCTTCCTGTTCGCCGCGCTGCTGTGGCCTGCGCTGCCGGCGCGGGTTTTGCGTTTGCAGGAACGCGGCATGCCGCCGATTCCAGCCATGCAGGAAGCCGCGCACGAGCTGATCACCGAGCAATGCCAACGCATCGCGATCCCGAAACGCTTCACCATGCCGATTCGCGAAATCTGGGACATGCAGGAGCGCCTGCCACGCCGCTCCGGCAAACGCGCCGACCTGCTGCTGGACAACCCGCGTTTTCGTGCCGGCTACGATTTCCTGCTGCTGCGTGAGAGCGCCGGCGAAGAAACCGATGGGCTCGGCGACTGGTGGACCGAATACCAGGACGCAAACGAAGCGGGTCGTCGCGACATGATCCGCGACCTGGGCAGCAAGTCCGAAACCGGCCAAGGCCCGCGCAAGCGCCGTCGCAGCGGTGGCGGCAAGCGCAAGCGCGCTGGCGCGGACGCCTCGGAATAACCGGCATGGAACGTGTCTACATCGGCATGGGCAGCAACCTGGCCGCCCCCGCCGAGCAATTGCGCGAAGCGCTCAAAGCACTGGGCCAACTGCCGCACACCTCCCTGTCGGGCGTTTCCTCTTTTTATGCCAGTGACTCGTTGCTGCCGGGCCAGCCGCGTTACACCAATGCGGTCGCTGCACTCGACACCGCGCTTGAGCCTTTGGCCTTGCTGGATGCGCTGCAAGCCATCGAAAACGATCAGGGCCGCGAACGCCTTGAGCGTTGGGGGCCTCGCACACTGGATCTGGACATTCTGCTGTTTGGCGATCGCCTGATCGATGAACCCCGCCTGAAAGTGCCGCATTACCACATGCAGGCGCGGGCGTTTGTGCTCTATCCGCTGGCTGAACTGGCGCCGGGGATCACCCTGGCCGATGGACGCGCGCTTGTTGATCTTCTCGCCGCATGCCCGTTCGAAGGGCTTGAGCGGCTCTAGCCTCACCTCAGCCCGGAGGGCGTAACAACTGTCGTCCTCAAATCACATGTGCAGTTTCATCGAAGGCTTCTGCCTGCAAGGTGTAGGAGCGTGGCTTGTCCCGCGATCTGCGCGCAGCGGCAGCAAAATCAGGCGACTTGGTTGTACCTGACACGCCGCATGCATCGGTTTTGCTGCCGGTTCCCGGCAGATCGCGGGACAAGCCACGCTCCTACAGTTCGACATTACGCTCAGCATGGTTCTGACATAGGCCCGGCAGCCGTTACCCTCCGGTAACATCCTGCTCAAACCGGTAACACCCGGAATTGACTTCCCGCCCCCTCCTCACGAAGATAAGCGTCCCGAAGCCGGACTACCGGCCCATAGGCGCCAAACAGGTCTTTGCAAACATCGCGAAACGACGATGTGCCTGCGTTTGCAGAATGAATCACGCGTGCTCGCCGTCGTATTCACAGCGCCTGAATGAGGACTTTTTCATGCCAGATATCACGGTTACGTCTCTGCTGGGGTTGAAGCAGAAAGGTGAAAAAATCACCATGCTCACCTGCTACGACGCAACGTTCGCCCACACCGCCAGCCAGGCCGGCGTTGAAGTGTTGCTGGTCGGCGATTCGCTGGGGATGGTCCTGCAGGGGCATGACAGCACGCTGCCGGTCACCACGGCCGACATGGCTTACCACGTCGCCAGCGTCAAACGTGGAAACCAGGGCGCCATGATCCTCGCTGATCTGCCTTTCATGTCCTATGCCACTGCCGAGCAGACATTTGCCAACTGCGCGACGCTGATGCAGGCCGGTGCGCACATGATCAAGATCGAGGGCGCGGCCTGGCTGGGTGATTCGATTCGTCTGCTGGCCGAGCGCGGTATCCCGGTGTGCGCGCACATGGGGCTGACCCCTCAGGCCGTGAACGTACTGGGCGGCTACAAAGTGCAGGGCCGTCAGGAAGCGCAAGCGCGACAGATGCGCGCCGATGCCATCACGCTGGAACAGGCCGGTGCCGCGATGATTCTGCTGGAGTGCGTGCCAAGCGATCTGGCACAGGAGATTACCCACGCCGTGAAGATTCCGGTGATCGGCATTGGCGCGGGGAGCGCCACCGACGGCCAGGTCCTGGTGTTGCATGACATGCTGGGCCTGTCGATCAGTGGCCGTATGCCCAAGTTCGTGAAGAACTTCATGACCGGTCAGCCTGATATCCCGTCCGCCATCGCGGCGTACGTCAGCGCCGTCAAAGACGTCAGCTTCCCCGCTCCAGAACACGGGTTCTCGGCATGAACACAGTTAAAACCGTGCGCGAGCTGCGCGCCGCCGTCGCACGCGCCCGCAGCGAAGGCAAACGTATCGCGCTGGTGCCCACCATGGGCAATCTGCACAGCGGCCACACCGCACTGGTCACCAAGGCCGCCCAACGCGCCGATTTCGTGGTGGCGAGCATCTTCGTCAATCCGCTGCAGTTCGGTCCCAATGAAGACCTGGCGACCTACCCCCGGACGCTGGCTGCCGATCAGGAAAAGCTCTTGCAGGCCGGTTGCCATTTGCTGTTCACGCCAACGGTGGAAGAAATGTATCCCCACGGCATGGCCGATCAGACCCTCGTCCGCGTGCCGGTCGTCTCCGAAGGGCTGTGCGGCGGGAGTCGGCCAGGCCATTTCGACGGCGTGTCCACGGTCGTCAGCAAGCTGTTCAACATGGTTCAGCCTGACATCGCGATTTTTGGCCAGAAGGACTTCCAGCAACTGGCGGTGGTCAGTGCGCTGGTGCGTGACCTGAACATGCCGATCCAGATCATCGGCGAACCCACGGTTCGCGCCGCTGACGGTCTGGCGCTGTCCTCGCGCAATGGCTATTTGACCGAAGCTGAGCGCGCAGCCGCGCCTGCGCTATATCGCGTGATCAAGCACATCGGCGACGCCCTTCACAACGGCGAACAGAACCACGCGCAACTGCTGGCCGACGGCAAGAAAGCGCTCGAAGCCGCAGGCTTTCGCCCTGACTATCTGGAGATTCGTCAGGCCGTGACCCTGCGTCCCGCAACCCCTGATGACCATGATCTGGTGGTACTCGGCGCCGCATTCCTGGGCAAGACACGCTTGATCGACAATCTGCACCTCGCCAAGGAATGACAGGCCGCACGTGCCAGTGATTCGCAACTATGCTCACTGGCCTGAGCCCGCGCTTGCTCGAAAAGGGTTCGGGCAATGAACTTAGCCACACGAGCAATGCCATAGCGGTACAGGTCGCCTGAGTCTGATCGACAGTACCCTGTGAGAAAAAGTACCGAGCAAAGGTAAGACAAGGCGCAGACATCGGCGCGTCCGGGGGTTAGGCTTCGGAGAACGCATGCATTCGATCCCGCCCTGGCTTTTCAGTGTCCAAAGGCAGTTCAAGTACAAGGAAACCCGCAGCGATGGCGTACTACCGCACTCCTCATGACGTCACCACCCTGCCCGCCTGGCAGGCGCTCACCGATCACCGCAAAGCCATGCAGAATTTCAGCATGCGCGAGGCGTTCAACGAAGACCCGCAGCGTTTCAGTGAATTCACCCTTAGCAGCAGCGGGCTGTTTCTCGATTACTCGAAAAACCTGATCACCGCCGAGACACGCCAGTTGCTGGTCAACCTGGCGAATGAAGTCGGGCTCAAAGACGCGATCAAGGCTCAGTACGACGGCGAGCCGGTCAACGCATCGGAAAACCGCCCGGCGCTGCACACCGCACTGCGCCGTCCGGTGGGCGACAAGTTGATGGTCAACGGCACCAACGTGATGCCGGAAGTCCACAAGGTCCTGAACCAGATCACCGACCTGGTCGGCCGCATTCACGATGGCCTGTGGCGCGGCTACACCGAAAAGCCGATCACGGACGTGGTCAACATCGGCATTGGTGGCTCGTTCCTGGGCCCCGAGCTGGTGTCCGAAGCCCTGCTGTCTTACGCGCAGAAAGGCGTTCGCTGCCACTATCTGGCGAACATCGACGGCACCGAGCTGCACGAGCTCACCAGCAAGCTGCGCGCGGAAACCACGCTGTTCATTGTGTCCTCCAAGACATTCAGCACGCTGGAAACCCTGAAGAACGCCACGGCCGCTCGCGCCTGGTACCTGGCTCAGGGTGGTTCGGAAGCCGAGCTGTATCGTCACTTCATTGCGGTGTCGAGCAATAACGCCGCCGCCGTGGCGTTCGGTATTCGCGAAGAAAACATCTTTCCGATGTGGGACTGGGTCGGGGGTCGTTACTCCCTGTGGTCGGCCATCGGTCTGCCCATCGCGCTGGCCGTCGGCATGTCCAACTTCAAGGAACTGCTGTCCGGTGCCTATACCATGGACCAGCATTTCCAGAACGCTCCGTTCGAAGAGAACATGCCGGTCCTGCTGGCGCTGCTGGGGGTCTGGTACGGCAACTTCTGGGGCGCGCAAAGCCACGCGATCCTGCCGTACGACCATTACCTGCGCAATATCACCAAGCACTTGCAACAGTTGGACATGGAGTCCAACGGCAAGAGCGTTCGTCAGGACGGCGTGCCGGTGAAAACCGATACCGGCCCGGTGATCTGGGGTGGCGTGGGATGCAACGGGCAGCACGCCTATCACCAGTTGCTGCATCAGGGCACCCAACTGATTCCGGCCGACTTCATCGTCCCGATCGTCAGCTTCAACCCGGTGTCCGACCATCACCAATGGCTGTACGCCAACTGCCTGTCGCAGAGCCAGGCGTTGATGCTGGGTAAAACCCGCGCGGAAGCGGAAGCCGAGCTGCGTACCAAGGGCATGCCGGAGGAAGAAGTGCAGCGTGTCGCGCCGCACAAGGTCATTCCGGGCAACCGTCCGAGCAACACCATCGTCTGCGAGCGCATCAGCCCTCGTCGCCTGGGTGCACTCGTCGCCCTCTACGAGCACAAAGTGTTCGTCCAGAGCGTGGTCTGGGGCACCAACGCTTTCGATCAGTGGGGCGTGGAACTGGGTAAAGAACTCGGCAAGGGCGTCTACAGCCGCCTTGTTGGCTCTGAAGAAACCCCGGCCGAGGACGCTTCGACCCAAGGCTTGATCAATTACTTCCGCGGTCGTCACCGCGGCTGATCCTGCCTGAGGCAACACCTCGAAACCCGCCCCCTCGCAAGAGGCGGCGGGTTTTTTTCTGTGTTTAGGCTGCAGCTGTGGGCGTGAGCGTGCTCGCGATCGCTGTGTCAGACATGAATGCAGAACAGACAGCCCCATCGCTAGCAAGCTCACGCCTGCAAAGGTGATGAGCCGTGATCCTGAACCCTGAGGATGCCAACGACTCTGATGTCATAACGTGCCCACAAGAAAAACAGGAGACGCCATGTTCAATCTCAGCGATTTCCCGCAGGCCGATGCCACGCGCAAAGCTGCCCAACTGAGCGCAGACGACTATCAGCGTCTCTATCGACAATCCATTGAACAGCCCGATGCGTTCTGGGCCGACCAGGCCAGGCAATTCCTGGACTGGTCCACACCTTGGGATCAGGTTCAGCAATCGGACCTCAAGACCGGCGCTGCGACCTGGTTCAAAGGCGGCAAGCTGAACGTCAGCTACAACTGCATCGATCGCCATCTGGAAACGCGCGGCGATCAGGTGGCGATCCTGTGGGAGGGCGATGACCCTTCAGAGTCGGCCGAAGTCACCTACAAGAAACTGCACCACAACGTCGCTCGTCTGGCGAATGTCTTGAAAGCCCGCGGGGTCAAGAAAGGCGACCGTGTGTGTATCTACATGCCGATGGTTCCGGAAGCCGCTTACGCGATGCTCGCATGCACGCGGATCGGCGCGGTGCATTCGGTGGTGTTCGGCGGGTTTTCGCCGGACGCGTTGCGGGACCGAATCCTCGACGCCGATTGCCACACCGTGATCACCGCCGACGAAGGCGTACGTGGCGGCAAGTACATACCGCTCAAGCAGAACGTCGACAAGGCGCTGCAAAGCTGCCCCAACGTCAGCACCGTGCTGGTGGTCAAACGCACCGAAGGCGACGTGGACTGGGTCGAAGGCCGCGACATCTGGTACCACGAGGCGCTGCACGGGGTCAGCGACGATTGCCCACCCGAGCCCATGGACGCCGAAGATCCGCTGTTCATCCTTTACACCTCCGGCAGCACCGGCAAGCCCAAGGGCGTACTGCACACGACGGGCGGTTATCTGCTGCAGGCAGCAATGACCCATAAATACGTCTTCGATTATCGCGAAGGCGAGATTTACTGGTGTACCGCCGACGTGGGCTGGGTCACCGGTCACAGCTACATCGTCTACGGCCCGCTGGCGAATGGCGCAACGACCCTGATTTTCGAAGGTGTACCGAATTACCCGGACACCTCGCGCTTCTGGCAGGTCATCGACAAGCACCGTGTAAACATTTTCTACACCGCGCCCACCGCCCTGCGCGCCCTGATGCGTGAAGGCGCGAAGCCTTTGGAAAGCACCAGCCGGGAATCCCTGCGCGTGCTCGGCACCGTGGGCGAGCCGATCAACCCCGAAGCATGGGAATGGTATTTCCATGAGGTCGGCAAGGAGCGCTGCCCCATCGTCGACACCTGGTGGCAGACCGAGACCGGCGGCATCATGCTCACCCCGTTGGTCAGTACCACGCCGCTGAAACCGGGTTGCGCAACCCAACCGATGTTCGGGGTACAGCCGGTTTTGCTCGACGAAAAAGGCAACGAGCTCGAAGGCGCCACCAGCGGTCTTTTGGCAATCAAGGCCAGTTGGCCGGGCCAGATCCGTGGCGTGTACGGCGATCAGAAACGCATGGTCGAAACGTACTTCAAACCTTATCCCGGTTATTACTTCACCGGTGACGGCGCGCGCCGCGATCAGGACGGGCACTACTGGATTACCGGGCGTGTGGACGATGTGATTAACGTATCGGGCCACCGGATTGGCACTGCCGAGGTCGAGAGCGCGCTGGTGTTGCATGACAGCGTGGCCGAAGCTGCGGTCGTCGGTTACCCCCATGACGTGAAGGGCATGGGGATTTACGCCTTCGTCACGACCATGTCCGGGGTCGAACCGGACGAGGCGTTGCGCAAAGAACTGCTGGCGTTGGTCAGCAAGGAGATCGGCAGTTTCGCCAAGCCGGAGTTGATCCAGTGGGCCCCGGCCTTGCCGAAAACCCGTTCGGGGAAGATCATGCGGCGCATTCTGCGCAAGATCGCCTGCAACGAACTGGACACCCTCGGGGATATTTCGACCCTGGCGGATTCGAGCGTGGTGGAGGGGTTGATCGAGAAGCGCTTGAATACCTGAATCAGGCCCCCTGGTCTATTGGCGGCATAGCGCGAACGTGTAGGAGCCGGCTTGCTGGCGAATGCGGTAGATCAGTGCCTGAGAAGGTGGCTGATTGACCGCATTCGCCAGCAAGCCGGCTCCTACACTCCTGGGACGCAAGCCATACAGGCGTCAGACAATTTAATTGAGTAGCGATGGAATTCATCCGCACACGCATCGAAACCCAGGTCATGAGCATGACCGGTCTGGCACTGGGTCAACTGGACATGGAGAACCCCAAGGGTGATCCCGGTCTGTTCGGGCCGCAGGCTGTGTGCTGGCAGGTGCACGGAGATTTTCCCAGCATGCTGATCGGCGGCATCTGCGCCTTGATGCTGCAGATGCTGCACCCGCGTGTGCTGGCCGGGGTGTGGGACCACTCCAATTTTCGTGACGACATGCTCGGCCGTCTACGGCGGACCGGGCAGTTCATCTCCGGTACGACCTTTGGCTCGACCCACGACGCCAACTGGCTGATCGACAAGGTGCGCAACATTCATTCGCAGATCAGCGGGATCGCGCCGGACGGCAGCCGTTATACCGCTGACGATCCGCAGCTTCTGACGTGGGTGCATGTGGCGGAGGTGAGCAGTTTCATGTCGGCACATTTGCGCTACCTGAACCCGGCGCTGCCGCTTGATGAGCAGGATCGGTACTACGCCGAAACCGCGCTGGTCGCCGAACGCCTCGGCGCGCGCGACGTACCTCGATCGACACATGCCATTGCGCAGTACCTGGAACGCATGCGCCCTCAGTTGATGTGCGATGAGCGAACACGCGAAGTGCTACGCATTCTTCAGGGCGCGCCTGCACCCAGTCGTATGGCCAGGCCGATGGGCAGCCTGATGATGCAGGCCGGGATCGAGTTGTTGCCCGTCTGGGCCAGCGGCCTGTTTGGTATCCGGATGAGCGAGTTCAAGCGCTCGCTGATCCGCCTGGGCGTGAACCGCACCGCACCCGTTCTGCGCTGGGCCGTGCGCAATGCCTCGGTTCATCGCGCCAGACGAAGGATGGGTGTGGTGTGAAGCTACGCGCTCCTACAATGGCGCCGTCATTCATGCCACCATGTGCGCCCTTGATTCCGCTGTCCGGACCGTCTTCTTTTCGGCTTTCAAGCGGGTCTCGACGCCAAAACCAACAACAGTGAGGACTCGTACCATGCAAGACGTCGTTATCGTCGCCGCTACCCGCACCGCGGTGGGCAGCTTCCAGGGTTCGCTGGCGAGCATTCCCGCCGTTGACTTGGGCGCGGCCGTCATTCGCCAATTGTTGGCGCAAACCGGGCTGGACCCTGCGCAAGTCGACGAAGTGATCATGGGCCAGGTGCTTACGGCGGGCGCCGGTCAAAACCCTGCACGCCAGGCGTCGATCAAGGCGGGCCTGCCGTTTGCCGTGCCTGCAATGACCCTGAACAAGGTCTGCGGCTCGGGTCTGAAAGCCTTGCACCTCGGCACTCAGGCCATTCGTTGTGGCGATGCCGACGTGATCATCGCAGGCGGTCAGGAAAGCATGAGCCTGTCGAACTACGTGATGCCGGGCGCACGCACCGGTTTGCGCATGGGCCATGCGACCATGGTCGACACCATGATCAGCGACGGCCTGTGGGATGCCTTCAACGATTACCACATGGGCATCACCGCCGAGAACCTGTCGGAAAAGTACGGCATCAGCCGTGAAGCACAGGACGCGTTCGCGGCCTCGTCGCAACAGAAAGCCGCTGCGGCCATCGAAGCCGGGCGTTTTGTCGACGAAATCACCCCGATCCTGATTCCTCAGCGCAAAGGTGACCCCATCGCTTTCGCCACCGACGAACAGCCACGCGCGGGCACCACGGCCGAGTCGCTGGGCAAACTCAAGCCTGCGTTCAAGAAGGACGGCACCGTGACGGCGGGTAATGCTTCGTCGCTGAACGACGGCGCAGCGGCGGTGATTCTCATGAGCGCGAAAAAAGCCGAAGCACTGGGCTTGCCCGTGCTGGCGCGCATTGCCGCTTACGCCAACGCCGGTGTCGACCCGGCGATCATGGGCATCGGCCCGGTCAGCGCCACCCGCCGGTGCCTGGACAAGGCTGGCTGGTCGCTGGACGAGCTGGACCTGATCGAAGCCAACGAGGCCTTCGCCGCGCAATCACTGTCGGTGGGCAAAGAGCTGGGTTGGGACATGGAAAAGGTCAACGTCAACGGCGGCGCCATCGCCATCGGCCACCCGATCGGTGCGTCGGGTTGCCGCGTGCTGGTGACGTTGCTGCATGAGATGATCAAACGCGATGCGAAGAAAGGTCTGGCGACCTTGTGCATTGGTGGTGGTCAAGGCGTGGCGCTGGCGTTGGCCCGTTAACACAGCATACAAAGCCCGCTTCTGCCCGGAGGGCGGAGCGTGGCTCGTCCCGCGATCTGCCGGGCACTGGCAGTAAAATCAGGCGCATTTTAGTTTTTGACGTTCGCGGTGGGTGGGTTTGCTGGGTATGGGTATGGCGTTGGGATTGTGAGCAGATCCATTTTCTCGAGTGGCGCCGATTCACCTTTCCGCCCCTCCGGCGGGTCACTTTTGAAAAGGCACCAAAAGTAACCAAAAGTGCCCGGCTTCTGGTTTGGCCCTCGTTCGTCGGGTACCCGCACTCCGACGACGCTCCGTGGGCCCGCGCCGAACGGGCATCCATGCCCTGACGGCGCTCTCGCGGCATCCATGCCGCTCGGCCCACTGCGCATCGTCTACGTTTGGCCTGCACCCAAGTCGCGATTTGCGGTATCTGGACTGTCGCGCATATGAACAGCGCTGGCTGGAGCTAACGCTCCTCGC
>NZ_FOEO01000059.1 GCF_900110765.1 Pseudomonas sp. NFACC02 | reverse complement strand
AAGGGCGAGCGCTACTGGAACTCGCTGCCGCATTGGCGCAGCAAGCAATCCTTGCCTGTCGGTCAGTCGACGGTCGATTGATCGCTGAGTAGCGGCAAACACACAAACCCTGGCCCTGGCTGGGGTTTGTTGTTTTAGGCATATGAACTGTAGAAGCGCGCTTGCACCTGATGGCTGGGCAGCGCTGCACAACTTTGTAGGAGCGTGGCTTGTCCCGCGATCTGCCGGGGACCGGCAGCAAAACCGGTGCATGCGGAGTGTCAGGCATAACCGGGTCGCCTGACTTTGCTGCCGCTTCGCGCCAGATCGCGGGACAAGCCACGCTCCTACGCCTTGCGGGCAGAAGCCTCCGAGTAGGTTGCACATGTGATGTGAGGAAGACAGTTGCTACAGTGTATGTCGCGTCTGGTGACGGTGGAGAGGGTTTGTTGTTTGCGGTCCCGCCGCTATCATCCCCGCATCTTGCAAGGGGAATGACTGATGCTCAACGGCCTGTGGCTTGGCTTTTTCGTGGTTGCGGCGATTTCTGCGCTGGCTCAATGGCTGGTAGGCGGAAACTCCGGGATTTTTGCCGCAATGGTCGAGAGCATTTTCGCCATGGCCAAACTGTCGGTGGAAGTAATGGTGGTGCTGTTCGGCACCCTGACCCTCTGGCTGGGCTTTCTCAACATCGCCCAGAAAGCCGGCATCGTCGACTGGTTGGCAAAAGTATTAGGGCCATTGTTCCGTCGCCTGATGCCAGAGGTCCCGCCCGGTCACCCTGCCCTGGGCCTGATCACGATGAACTTCGCCGCGAACGCGTTGGGCCTGGACAATGCTGCAACACCCATCGGCCTCAAGGCCATGCGTTCCTTGCAGGAGCTCAACCCCAGCCAGACCGTGGCCAGCAATGCGCAGATCCTGTTTCTGGTGCTAAATGCGTCTTCGCTGACGCTGTTGCCGGTCACCATCTTCGTTTACCGGGCGCAACAAGGCGCAGTCGATCCGACGCTGGTCTTCCTGCCCATTCTCCTCGCCACCAGCGCCTCCACGCTTGTCGGCTTGCTGTCCGTCGCGGTCATGCAGCGTCTGCGGGTGTGGGACCCGGTGGTGCTGGCGTATCTGGTGCCTGGCGCATTGCTGCTGGGCGGCTTCATGGCCGTGCTGGCGGGATTGTCCGCCACGGCGCTGGCCAGTCTGTCTTCGGTGCTCGGTAACCTGACGCTGTTCGGCATCATCATGCTGTTTCTGGTGGTCGGGGCGCTGCGCAAGGTCAAGGTCTACGAAACGTTCGTCGAGGGTGCGAAAGAGGGTTTTGACGTCGCCAAGAGCTTGCTGCCGTACCTGGTCGCCATGCTCTGCGCCGTGGGCGTGCTGCGCGCCTCCGGAGCACTGGACTTCGCGCTGGAAGGCATTCGCCACGTGATTCAGTGGATGGGCCTGGACACCCGGTTTGTCGACGCCCTGCCCACTGCGCTGGTCAAACCGTTCTCCGGCAGCGCCGCGCGAGCGATGTTGATCGAGACCATGAAAACCCAAGGCGTGGACAGCTTTCCCGCGTTGGTCGCCGCGACGATTCAGGGCAGCACCGAAACCACCTTTTATGTCCTGGCGGTGTACTTCGGCGCCGTCGGCATCCAGCGAGCGCGCCACGCCGTCGGGTGCGCGCTGCTGGCGGAGCTGGCGGGCGTGATCGCCGCAATCTGCGTCTGCTACTGGTTCTTCGGCTCGACGGTGTAATGCTTGCGGCCCTGCTCCAGGGTCCATTGCAGCACTTGGGCGGCCAGCGTGTCGCTGGCCTGCCCAAAGGCTGCCACCACTGCGGGAACCTGTTTATCGCCGACGGGCTGATGCACCTCGAAGCGGCGGCTGGCGACGATGCGTTGATGGTCATCGGCCAGCCGCGCGTCCAGGCGAATCACCACGTCGATGGCCTGACCGCGGTATTCGCTTTGAAACGCCTGAAGCTCCCCGCCCAATTCGAAATCCGCCTGCAGGTTGCTGTCGTCGGTGCTGATCGACTGCACGCGGCCATCACGGTAGAAGGCCTCAGTCAGGCGGTTGCGCAGCAGCACAGGGGCCGGATCGCTCCAGCGAGCGCCTTTGTAGCTGCTGATCACGTCGCCCTGCGGGATGACGGCGATACGGGAGCTGTCGAGGGTTTCGCTGGATTTGGGTTTGACCACTCGCAGCGACCATGGCTCAGGCGTCGCGGTCTTGCTGGTAGTCGCTGCGATCGGCAGGCGATAAACATCCGACGGCTCTTGCTTGGGCAATATGGAACAGGCGCTGAGCGTCAGCAGTGCGCTTGCCAGCAACAGTCTGGTGAATGAATGACTGGCAAGCCTCATGGCTCGAACTCCTTGTTCTTGTCGCTACCGAGCAGGTAGCCGGTGGGGTTGGCATTCAGGCTGCGTGAGATGGTCTTGAGCGAGGTCAGGGTCTCGCGCAGCTCGCGAATCGCCGGGCCCAGTTCACTCAGACCCTGTAGCCCGCCGTTGACGGAATCCTTGTTGGCTTTGATCAACTGATTGATGGTGTCAGTGCTCTGCTGCAACGACACCATGGCTGCCTGTCCGGTCGCGATGGCCTGCTTCCCGTCAACCGTGAACAACAGGTTGGCGTTGCGCATCGCGGTCGAGGTCTGATCCAGCGTGGCGCTCGCCTGCTTGCTCAGTACCAATAGTTGCTTGAGGGTCTGGCGGATATCGTCGCGCTGGTCGGCGATCACTGCCGTTGTCTGCTCCAGGTGCTCCATGGTGTTGCTCAGCGCCTGAACGTTTTTCGACGACAAGAGTTCGTTGGCGTTGTGAAGAAAGACATTGATGCCGGTGATCAGGTCGTTACTGTCATTCAGCAGCCGTGAAATCGGTGACGGCGACGCAATGATCACAGGCAGATTACCGTTGTCGCCTTTCAGCTCTTCGCTTTGTGGCGTGCCGCCGCTGAGCTGAATGATCGACGTGCCGGTGATGCCGTTCAGGGCGAGTTTGGCGAAGGTGTCACGCTTGATCGGCGTTTCCCCGGCCACACGGATCTGCGCCAGAACGCGGCGAGGGTCTTGGGGGTCCAGGCGCAACTGAACCACGTCCCCGACCTTGATCCCGCTGTACTGCACAGGGCTGCCGCGAGACAGGCCGGTCACGGCTTCGCTGAACACCACCTGATAATCCTTGAACGCCGTGTCGACACTGGACTTGGCGAGCCACAACCCGAACAGCAGCGCAGCGGTGACCACGATCACCGTGAACAGGCCGATCAGGATGTGATGGGCGCGGGTTTCCATCATGAGACCTCGTGTGGGTGGGTGGCCGCTGCATAGGCCGAGCGGCCGCGCGGGCCATGAAAGTATTCGTGAATCCAGGCGTCCTTGTAAGCCGACACTCTGTCGATGCTATCGGCCACCAGCACGCGTTTCTGAGACAGCACCGCCACCCTGTCGGTGATGGTGTACAGCGTGTCGAGATCGTGGGTGACCATGAACACGCTCAGGCCCAGCGCGTCGCGCAGGGTCAGGATCAACTGATCGAAGGCCCCCGCGCCGATCGGGTCGAGGCCGGCGGTGGGTTCGTCGAGAAACAGAATGTCCGGATCGAGTGCCAATGCCCGCGCCAGCGCCGCCCGCTTGATCATGCCGCCCGACAGCGAGGCCGGGTATTTGTGAGCGGCCGACAGTGGCAAGCCGGCCAGGGCCATTTTGATACCGGCCAGATGCTCGGCATCGTCGCGGCTCAGCCCCGCGTGCTCGATCAAGGGTAATGCGACGTTCTCGGTGATCGTCAGCGACGAGAACAATGCGCCCTTCTGGAACAGCACGCCGAAACGTCGTTCGACCTGAGAGCGATCCTTGACGGACAGGTTCAGAAGATCCTGACCCAACACCCGGACATTGCCTTCGGCCGGACGCTGCAACCCGACGATGCTGCGCAGCAACACCGACTTGCCACTGCCTGAGCCGCCGACGACGCCGAGGATTTCCCCCCGATAGAGGTCCAGGTCCAGATGTTCGTGAACCACCTGCGGCCCGAAGCGATTACACAGGCCGCGTACCTCAATCACAGTTTCGCTGGGTTGCACGCAACGTCGGGTCACCAGCCAAGCTCCATGAAAAACATCGCCGCCAGTGCATCCAGCACGATGACCACGAAAATTGACTGCACCACGCTCGACGTCGTGTGAGCGCCCACCGATTCAGCGCTGCCTTCGACCTTGAAACCTTCGAGGCAGCCAATCGCGGCGATGAAAAAGGCAAAGATCGGGGCTTTTACGATCCCGACCAGAAAGTGCTGCACGCCGATGTCCGCTTGCATGAGTGACAGAAACATCGCCGGCGATATCCCCAAGGACAGCGCGCAGACCACGCCCCCACCGACGATGCCGCAGATCATCGCCAGAAACGTCAGCATCGGGAGTGAGATGAGCAACGCCAGCACGCGGGGCAGTACCAGCAGCTCTGTAGGACTGAGGCCCAAGGTCTGCAAGGCATCCAGTTCCTCATTGGCTTTCATCGAACCGATCTGTGCGGTGAAGGCGCTGGCCGTGCGGCCCGCCAGAAGAATCGCGGTAAGCAACACCGCGAATTCCCGTAGAAACGAGAAGCCGATCAGGTCCACCGTAAAGATCGTGGCGCCAAAGGCCTTGAGGACCGTCGCGCCCAGAAACGCCACGACCGCCCCGACCATGAACGTCAGCAGTGCCACGATGGGCGCTGCGTCCAGCCCGATCTGCTCGATGTGGGCGATCACCGACGTCGTGCGCCAGCGCTTCGGGCGGAACATCGTGGTGACGAATGTCTGCAAAATCAGCCCGACGAAACCGAGCAGTTGCAGGGTGTCGTTCCAGATGACCTCGACTGCGGACCCGATTCGCGCCAGCAACTGAGTGCCGACGGCGACTTCGGGATCTTTCACCGGCTGACAGTAGTCGCATAACGCGCTTTGAATGGTCTGCATCAAGGCGCGGCTCGACTCGGGCAGGTTCGGTGCCTGAACGGCGAGCAAGCGCAGACGCTGAACACCCAGAAGCTCCACCAACAACGACGCCCCCGCGGTATCGAGGGCGCCCAGCCCGCTCATGTCCACCTGCGTGGCTGGACCAAAACCCTCGCTCAACGCGTCGGTCTGGCGCTTGAGTGCGTGGTAGTGGGCAAGCGTCCAGTCTCCGGCGATCCACAGCTGAGCCGGATCGGTCGAAGTGTCCAGTGTGGCGCTGCCGCACACCGTCGGGGCGCGGTTGACGAGGGAGATCGATGGGGTCATAGCGACGAGCTTAGTTGGTTTTGTCCGGGGTGGATGGGTCCGCCGCTGGCTCAGTGTCATCAGGCTTGTCAGCGTCTGAAGCGGACGAGCCCAGTGCGTCTGCGCCGGGCTTCAGACCTGCTGGCTTGATCTTCTTGCGCGTCACGGCCGGCTGGTCCGAGTCGGTCACTTCAAAGCGCAAAACGCCGATCATCTGACCATCCTCTGTGAGCACCCTCACCTGCCATTTGCCGAGCACATCGGGCGGAAAATTCTGTTTGTGCGTCCATGCCCGGTAGCCTTCCTTACGTCCGCCGTGGATGTCTAGAGCAATTCGATCGACTTCTTCGCCATTATGGCGCCAAACGTGATAAATCCGCTCGTCCAGACCGCGCGGAGCGTTGATCGACGTGTACGCATACAGCCCGGCGCTACGCAGTTGATTGACCCCTATCTCCTGAATGCTTTCGCCTGGTGTGCGGTTCTGGTTATCGAACTGGGTGCTGACGGCCACCTCGGTCAACCACAGCGTTGCAGGCGGCACCCATGAACGCAGCATCCAGCCAGCAGCGCCGATGGCCAGGGTCATGAGCACCAGCCCTGCACCGCGTTTCCAGCTGTTGAGGGGAAAGCTGGAGGCCAGGCTTGGGAACGACAGCAGCATCGCGATGATTAGCGACAGCTTGTAACTTTCGGCGGTGGTCAGGTGCAGGATGATGGGCAGCGCGGTCAGCAGCGCGGCGAACAGGGTGAGCGTGTGCAGCGCCATGAACAGCCAGCGACGGGGCGCCAGCCATTTGTAATACAGCGGGTCGATGATCGAGATAAGCCCTGCGGCCGCGAGCACGCCTGTGAACGCCAGCTGGCCACTGTTCCAGGTGGTGGTGACGAAGAAAAACGGCAGGACGAAGAACAGACTTTCCTGATGGATCATCTGTGTCGCATAGCGGAGCAAGGGCTGTGGAATTTCGCGCTTCAACAGTTTGGTCAGCAGCGCGACGGCGCTGTTTTCCACCATCAGCCAGAGCCAGCTCACCAGCAAGATCACGGCAATCCAGGTCGCGAGCTTGGCTTGCCGGTCCACCAGAATGAAACTGCCGATGCCGGAGCAGAAACCGAAGAACGCAATCACCCCCGGGTAGCGCTTGATGAACTCCAGCACACGCTGTACGACGGAGTTCTGCATGAGGGCGTTGAGATCCGGCATTTCGGTGTTCACTTTGGCTGTAGGAAAAATCGTTGGCAGGATACCAATATCCAGTCGTAATTGACCTGTAGACGCAATCCTGTGGGAGCCGGCTTGCTGGCGATTACGTCAGACCCGACGCCGCGATCTTGATTGACGCAACGCATTCGTCCGAACACGGCCCGCACCAAGCCGGCTCCCACGGCCTTCGGCCAGAATCGAAATCAATGGGCCTTACAACGGGCGTCTTTTATGAACACGCCAGCGCCAGAAAATGACCAGTGCAAGTAACGCAACTACCGCCACGCCCATCTCATACAGCTCGTCATAGCTGACCAGCGGCTCTTCGATCCGCAGATACCCGGGTTGTGCCAACAACTGACGCATGGCCCGATTTGCCAGGTCCAGGCTCACACCGCGCGTGCGCTTGGCCGGGTCTTCGAAGCGGCCATCTTCATAGTCATTCAGGGCGCCCCAGTAATAATCAGCCAACGCGCTGTTGCCTTGAACCGCCCACGCCTGTTTGGCGATCGAGGCCTGCTGCAGCCGGGCGAAGGTTGCGGGGTCCATGCCTTGCTTGCGTAGCCGTTCGAGCATCGAACGCACCGCAGCCACCGCCGCGTCCACATCATCGCGCGCGAGATCGGCGTTCAGACTGAGAAAACCGGTGTCGCCGAACGCTTCCCGGTCGGCCCAGGGGCCGTAGGAATAGCCCTTGTCCAGGCGCAACTCGCTATAAAGCGACCAGTCCAGGTAGGACTTCACCAGATCCCACGTCTCATCGTGCTGCTCGCCCATGTCCGGCTCTGGAAAAAACAGGTGCAGCTTTGCCCCATCGCCCAATGCGCCGCGAACCAGCGTGCGCTCGGGCTCGGCTTTGGCATCGATGGTGCGCAGCGGCGGGTGCTCGGTGGGGTCTACCGCGTTGAGCTGGCCGAATGTGCGCTCAAGATACGCAGGCAGCAGCTTGTCCAGTTCGCCCACGATGATCAGTGTCATGTTGTTGGACGCGTACCAGTTGTCGTGGATGGTTTCGATCTGATCCAGTGTCAGGTGGTCGACGTTCGGCCGCTCCGGGCATTTGAGTCCCAACTCCACTGCCAATTGATTGCTGGCGCTGTGACCGAGGTCGCGCTTGTCCAGCCAACGTTGCAGGTGGGAATAGTGACCGCCGTCTTCACGTTCGACGATGCGCTTGGCGGTGTCGAGGTTCGCCTGGTTGATCTGTGTGTGCGTCAGCACATTAAGCAGCAGGTCCAGTACCTTGCGCTGATTTTGCGCGGGCGCCTCGATCACGAACGTGGTGTCGGTATTGCTGGTGAACGCGTTCCACTCGCCGCCCAACGCCTGCATTTGCTGCTCCAGGCCGCCTTCACCGGAATTGTCGATGCCACTGAACAGCAAATGCTCCAGCAAATGGGGAAGTTCTTTGTCGTTGCAGGGGAAGTCATCGAAGCCGATGCCGACGACCAGTCGAATCGATACGTGGCCTTTTTCGGCGGGTTTGAGCAGCAACTGCAAACCATTGGGCAGCACATAGCCCTCGACCTGAAAGCGGTCGAGGGCCATGGACGGAAGGGATGCCAGGAACAAACAGGCGAACAGCAGGCAACGCATAAAAACGGGCTTCCTAGCGGGCCGGTATGTGTAACAGACTTCAGTCCGGGCCCGGCGTTCACCACGATTATTCTGGTTGGTTCTCGCTGGACAAGGCTCCGGTATCAGAGGTTTCAAGAACGGCATAGGCGCTGCTGCAGAACAATGAATTCAATCGCTTCATGTCGGCGATCAGCTCGAGGTGCAACGAACTGGTCTCGATACTCTGCACGATTTTACGTTGCAGTCTGCTGACATGAGCATGGGCCAGACGCCGCTCCTGTGCCCGGAAGCGACGTTTTTCGCGCAGTAACTGACGCGCGCTTTCCGGATCTCCACTCAAAAATACCGACAGGCCCAGGCGCAAATTGGCCATCAATTGCTCGTGCAGCCCGGAAAGCTCTTCCAGTCCGACGTCGGAAAACGAACGGCGTTGGGAGGTTTTTTGCTGTTGAACCTTACGCAGCATACGCTCGATCAATCCGCTGGCCAGTTCCAGATTGATCGTCAACTCGATGATTTCGGCCCAACGGCGGTTGTCCTGATCGCCGAGGTCTTCTCGGGGCATTTGCGCCAGGTACAGCTTGATCGCGTTGTACAACACCTCGACGTCGTCATTCAGACGCCGCACCTCTTGCGTCACCGCCGTTTGATTGCCGCGCAGCACTTCCTGCATGGCATTGAGCATGCTGTCGATCAGGTCGCCCATGCGCAGGGTTTCCCGCACCGCGTTAGCCAAGGCCAGGCTCGGGGTCGCCAGGGCGGTGAGGTCCAGATGACGAGGTTTGACCGCGCCATTGACCTCGGCCTGTTGCGGCAGAATCGACGCGCACAGCCGGCCCATCGGCCCAACGGTGGGCAGCATGATGAGGCAGCGCAGTGAGTTGTAGATCACGTGGAAACTGATCACCAGGCTCGAGGGGCTGACGTCCAGGGTTTCCATCCAGTGCACCAGCGGCGTCAATACCGGAATGATCAGCAGCAGGCCGATCAGCTTGTACAGCAGGCTCCCCAGCGCCACTTGGCGACCGGCGACGTTCTGCATGCTGGTGCTGAGGAACGCCAGCAGGCCACTGCCGATGTTGGCGCCCACCACCAGACCGATGGCGACCGGCAAGCTGATGATCTCGGCTCCTGCCAGCGTCGCGGTCAGCAGGACGGCGGCCAGACTTGAGTAGGAAATCAGCGCGAACATCGCACCGACCAGGGCGTCGAGCAGGATGTCACCGGTCAGCGAAGCGAACAGCACCTTCACGCCCGCCGCTTGAGTGATGGGGGCGGCGGCGGTGACGATCAGTTGCAGCGCCAGAATGATCAGCCCCAGGCCGATGCCGACGCGGCCGAGCTGACCCACGCGTGTCTGTTTGCGCGACAGAAAAAAGATCACGCCGAGGAAGATCAGCAGCGGCGACAGCCACGACAGGTCGAATGTCAGGATTCGAGACATCACGGCGGTACCGACGTCGGCACCCAGCATGATCGCCAACGCGGGTGTCAGGCCCATCAGGCTCTGGCCGACGAACGAGGTCACGAGCATGGCGGTGGCGTTACTGCTCTGCACCAGTGCGGTCACGAGGATCCCGGCCACGAAGGCCAATGGACGTTTGGACATGTTCTGACTGAGCACGCGGCGCAGCTGCGAGCCATAAACGCGCAGGATGCCGGTTCGAACGATGTGCGTTCCCCAAATCAACAGAGCGACGGCAGAAAGCAGATCGAGCAGGGTCAGCATACGGAAAGCCCCCTGTAACGGCCCGTTTTGGGCAAGAAGTGAAAGTACAGCGTGTAGCGAGCGAAGCGCTTGGGCATCATCGTGATGGGCATGCTCACCTAAGCTTTAGTCGGCCTGAGGCCTTATTGCCAGCATGGCACAGCCGATTATTTCTTGAAACAAATCTGTCATAAATCAAGCATTTCGGAATCGCCCAGACCAGGCTCGCTCCCACATAGGCCCGGGCGCTCAATAAAAACGGGGCACTCAATGCCCCGTTCTGTCACCGCTACAACGCACTGGATGTTATTGACCCGGAACGTCCTTGCGAAGTTTCACGGGGTCCTGCATGGCCTTCTTCTTCGCTATCGAGGTGCGCATCTTGATGTTGATCGCTTCGACCGCCAGCGAGAACGCCATGGCGAAGTAGACGTAGCCTTTTGGCACGTGCACATCGAAGGATTCCGCGATCAGTACCGTACCGACGACGATCAGGAACGACAGCGCCAGCATTTTCAGCGAAGGATGCTTGTCGATGAAATCGCTGATGACCCCAGCGCAGAGCATCATGATCAGGACCGCGACGATGATCGCAGCGACCATGACGGGCACATGAGACACCATGCCGACGGCGGTGATGACCGAGTCCAGCGAGAACACGATGTCGATGATCGCGATCTGAATGATCGTGTAAAGGAACATGCCGCCCTTTCCTTTCGGCTCTTCGATCTGCTCATCCTCGCCTTCCATGCCGTGATAGATCTCTTGCGAGCTCTTCCACAACAGAAACAGGCCACCGAAGAACAGGATCATGTCGCGACCGGAAATGCCTTGGCCGAGTACGACGAACAGGTCGTCGGTGAGGCGCATGACCCAGGTGATCGACAGCAGCAAGAGGATTCGCGTGACCATGGCCAGTGCCAGGCCGAAAATCCGCGTGCGTGGCTGCATCGCTTTGGGCATCCGGCTGACCAGGATCGAGATCATGATGATGTTATCGATGCCCAGCACGATTTCCAGGGCAGTCAGGGTTAAGAAAGCAACCCAGATCTCAGGGTTGGTCAGCCATTCCATTACGTTTTCCTTTGAGCTTGTTAATCCTCGCGGCCGGTTGTCCGACAGCGAGGAGGTTCAGTTGCCTTATAGACTGCTGAACGCGGGGAAGATCCCCATCAGCAGCGCGGCGACCAGGATGCAGACGCAGACCAGCACTGCCCATTTGAGGGTGAAGCGCTGATGATCGCCAAATTCAATGCCAGCCAGCGCGACCAACAGATAGGTCGACGGTACCAGCGGACTCAACAGATGGACGGGCTGACCGACGATCGAGGCACGTGCCATTTCCACCGGACTGATGCCGTAGTGCGACGCGGCCTCGGACAATACCGGTAGCACGCCATAGTAAAACGCATCGTTGGACATGAAAAAGGTGAACGGCATGCTGACCACGGCGGTAATCACCGCAAGGTACGGCCCCATCGCGTCCGGAATCACTGCCAGCAGGCTTTTCGACATCGCATCGACCATGCCCGTGCCGGACAGGATACCGGTGAAAATGCCCGCCGCGAAGATCAGACCGACCACCGCCAGTACGCTACCGGCATGGGCCGCGACGCGATCTTTCTGCGCTTGCAGACAGGGGTAATTGACGATCATGGCAATACTGAATGCGATCATGAATAACACGGGCAGCGGCAACAGGCCCATGATCAACGCCACCATCAGCGCCAGGGTCAGCGCGCCGTTGAACCAGATCAGTTTGGGACGGCGAGCCTCGGGAAACTGCGAAACGCTGATTTCGCTGTGATCGACTTCGTCACCCGGCAGGTGCAGCTCGCCCAGGCGCGCTCGCTCACGCTTACCGTAGAAATACGCGATGACGAGGATCGCGACGACGCCTGCGAGCATTGCAGGAATCATCGGCACGAAGATGTCGGACGGGTCGACATGCAAGGCGCTGGCCGCGCGCGCGGTCGGTCCGCCCCAGGGCGTCATGTTCATCACACCGCCCGCCAGAATGATCAGGCCAGCCATGATGCGCGGGCTCATGCCCAGGCGACTGTACAGCGGCAGCATCGCGGCCACGCAGATCATGTAGGTGGTGGCGCCGTCACCGTCCAGCGAAACGACGAGGGCGAGCACGGCGGTGCCCACCGACACTTTTACCGGATCACCTTTGACCAGCTTGAGGATCTTGCGCACGGCCGGGTCGAACAGGCCGGAGTCGATCATCAGGGCGAAGTAGAGGATGGCGAACATCAGCATCACGCCCGTCGGCGCAAGCTTGGTGATGCCAGCGAGCATCATGGGGCCGATGTCGGAGGCAAAACCGCCGAACAAGGCAAACACGATCGGTACGATGATCAGGGCAATCAGCGCGGAAAGACGCTTGCTCATGATCAGGTACATGAAAGCGACGACCATGGCGAAGCCGAGGAAGGTCAACATAGAAATACTCCAGCGTTACGCGACGTGAGAACGGACGAGACGAAGCAATCAGCTCAAGACGAGCGGCGCAGGGAGTCGGGGGCGAACGAGGGGTACAGCGGAGCACGAGCAAGCATCAGAATCACCGAATTGTTGTTGTAGATGGGCCGGCGAACGTCGAAGAGCGTTCGTCCTGGCTGCCGGTCTGTCGCCGGCGGTGAGGGGATGCTAAAGCGCTTACCTTTCAGCCAGCTTTCGCTTGCCATGACGCTGATCGTTGACGCACAAATGAAGCATTTACACTCGAAAACAGTCAGACCCTGAACATAACGGGAGAATCACCATGAGCGAAACACACACCGGTGGGTGCCATTGCGGCAATCTGCGCTATCAAATCGATGCGCCCCTGCGCGACATCGCTCATTGCCATTGCTCGATTTGTCGGCGGACGTCAGGCGGCATTGTGGTGACCTGGATCACCGTGCCGCTTGAGTCATTCAAATGGCTGGCGGGTAGCCCTGCGGCGTATGATTCCGGCCCATCGTGCGTCAGGTATTTCTGTAATAACTGCGGGGCGCAAACCGCGCTGTTCAGCCGCAACAGCCCCGAGACGATGGACATCACCATTGCCACACTCGACCACCCCGAGCACGCGCCGGCCGATCGACACATCTGGACCGACAGCCGACTGCCCTGGCTGCACCTGGATGAACATCTGCCGGGTGAGCCAGGAGAGACGGTTTAGCCAAACCCGGATTCGCCTCTGCCCGCAGGGCGTAGCAACTGCCTTTCTCGCAACACAATCGGGTCGTTTGGTTTTGCTACCGCTTCGCGGCAGATCGCAGCAAGCTCGATCCAGCAGGTCGCTCCGCGTAGTTATGGCAACTCCAACCCGCCCGCCGCTTTGTGCAACGCCCGCAAATGCTCACCCACTTGTTTGAGGTTTTCGTCGGTGGCGGCGATCTCGGCGGCGCGGTCCGGCTCCAGGAGCGCCCTCACCTCTTTGTCCAGATCGCCAGTCAGACGCTGCAACTGCTTCTGGCGCTGGCTGCTTTCTTCTTCGAGGCGCGTCCACTCGCCCTGCTGCGGCAGTCCGTACCCTCCACTGCCCAACAATTCCGCGGGACGGCTGAGGAAGCCGCTGTTAGCCAGGATGTCTTGCAACGTCCCGGTGGCTTTTGACACGCCGTTGTCCTTCTTCTCGACCGCGCTGAGGTAACGTTGCTTGACCTCATCCTGGGCCAGCAGCAACTGACGGCGTTGAGCCGCCTGCTCCAGTAGCAGCATGGCAGCGCTGGTGCGCAAATCGGCCTGGGCGAAATAAGGGCGCCGTTCCTTCGCAGGCAGCGACAGCCAGTCTTCGACGGTGGATTCTTTCACGTCAGTGGTTTTGCGTAGCACATCGAACATCGCTTGATAGCGGTCGCGATAGGAATCGAAGCGGTAGCCCAGTCGCAGCGCTTTCTTGGGATCGTCCAGCACGCTGGTGTCTGCCAGGCCCCTGCCCTTAAGCACCTCCAGCAAACCGTTGGGCATGATGCTGTCCAGGCCCACAAGCCGAGGATCGTCAGTCCCGCTGCGCAACAGTTTCAGGTTTTCCACGGCGCAGTTATTGGACAGAAACCAATAGTTGCCGTCATACGCCCAGTGCATCTCGGCGGCATGCTGGACCAGTCCGTTGATTTCCTTCCGGGACAGTTTCAATGGAACGGATGCCAGGCTGCGCAATTCCGTCTTGGTGTACTCATCGATCACCTGCCCCAACGGCAGCACGAACAGGCGCGATGGGTAAGCGCCTGTCAGGCCACTCCAGCTGGACAGTTGCAGGTCGTTCACAAAGGCACGGTAGGACAGCACCAGATGCTGATCCAGGTCCAGACGGCAATCCGGCCCGCGCGGCCGCCCTGGCTTGCAGATCACCAGGCGCAGCATGCTGTGGCCCCAACGACTCACCAGATTCTGGTTGGCCTCGGCCAGCAGATAATCGACCTCGTACACGCGTTCGGGGTCGAGCTTGCCCAGCGGTTCGCGGGCGAAGTCGTTACCGGCGTTGAGGTAAGGGTAATAAGTCGGGCAGTCATCCTTGGCGGCGGGCGCCCAGTTGAACTGCTGTTTGTAGTAGTCGTAGAGCGCGGGACGCCGACAGGCATAGGCCGGATCAAGGAGGAAGTACTCCATGTTCACCGCGACAAACTCCAGCGGGCTGCTGATTTCGTAGATATCAGGACTACGGGCAACCTGCCCGTTACGTTCCTCACGCTCCCCGCGCCGTCCCACGTATTGCGGCCAGCCGGCAAGGTCAAGCAGGCGTGGGTCATCGCTCAAGGTGAAGCGCCGGTCGGTCTGGCCTCGGCAATTGTCGCGCAGGCCGATTTTCCCGGTGCTGTTGCCTTGGCGCGCACAGGCGATGATCAGCTTGCGGTCTTCGGGCGACCAGAGCTGGGCGTGATCATAAATGTGGGTGAGCTCATGCAGCACTGTCGCGAGCATTTCTTCGCGCACGGTGCCGTGTGGGCGATTGGTTCGGGTGGTTGCCGCACTGCCGTCGGTCAAACCCGCCAGCAGACGTTGATTGAGGTCCAGACGGTAGGGGCCGTCTGCGCGGCCATAGGCGTTGGACGGCATGTCGTCGGTCCAGCGGACTTCGACTTTACGATCAAGCTTGCTGACGAACATCGGCGGCAGATGCGCCATGGCCTCGTCGAGCAGTGTCTGGCTGGCGTGCTGTTGTGCAGGGCTGAGCCCGTCGGTGTACAGCGACAGGCTCAAATCGGCGAAGGCGCTCGTGCAGACCAGCGAAAACGCCGACGCCAGTAGCCAGGCGGCCAGGCGCCTCACAATGCGAGGATGGCTTCAGCGAGATCCTGGTCACTGGCATTGCGCGCTTCTGGCAAGCGCTCGCGCAAGGTGGCGAACGCGGCGTCCAGTTGAGCACCGTGAATAGCGCCGTTGGTGGCCACGTAACTGGCGGCGTCGTCCTGGGCTTCCACCACCATTTTCCAGTTGCGGACCGACGAGGTGGTGTCAGAGGTGAAGTCCACGCTGCGGCCCAGCGCACGGACAACGATGTTACTGGTGGCTTTCAATGTTTGCGCGTGCGCGACATCGGTCAGCAACAGCAGGCCGAGGGCGGCGGCGATCAGGGGGGTACGCATGGAACGGCTCCAGAATACAGAAGGTGCAAAAGTGATTATTGGACGAGGATTGCCTGCGCCAGTTCAAGGTCGCTGGCATGAAGTTTTGGTTGGGTCTGGCGCAGATACATCAGCGCTGCCTCCAGCTGTGCTCCTCGCAGTTGGCCATCACTGGCAATAAACGCTGCAGCATCATCCTGGGCGGCAAGTATCAGTTTGTTATCGAAAGGCCCGGTCGTCACCTGGCTGGTGGCGTACCCGCTTTTGATCAGGCTTTGTGTGGTTGTGTCGAATGCGTGAGCCTGGGTAACGCACACCAGGCTGGCAATCGTTGCAATCAACAGGCGAGACAATGAACGCATGAGTCTTCGGTATTGGCAAAACGAGTCGCAAGGCTAGCGCAATGCCCCGGACAGAGCCAGTGAAGGTGTCGGGGCATGCGGTGTGAAACCTGTCGCGACGCTGAATCAGATGGCAAGAATGGCCTGGGCCAACTGTGCGTCTGAAGCATTCAGGCCTGGGCTGACTTCACGGATATGCTGGAACGCGCCCTCCAGATGAGCGCCGCGGATTTCGCCCTTGCTCGCGACGAAGCTGGCTGCATCGTCACGTGCCGCCAGAACGATTTTGTCGTCATGGAAGGAGGAAGAGATCTTCGAGGTGGCGTTGGACGAGGCATCCAGTGCGCGAACGATGGTATCGGTGGTGACCACGAAACTGGACGCCTGAGCACCCGTCGCGGCGATCAGAAGTACAGCTGCACTCATCAGACGAAAGCGAGACATGTTTGAACTCCACAAGGAACAGATTGATGAACCACACGCGCAAATCCGGCGATGCACAGGGGTGTCTCGCAGGCGACGGGGCAAAGGGTGCAGCAAGACTAGCGTAAACGGGATCGTGAGCACTATCACGGCTAAATGCCAGCTAAGGATGCAAGCCCGCGGTTTACGTCATATGAGGCGGTATTAAGGCCTGTAAATCAGCAACTGTATTGCCCGCATTAGGATTTGAACGAACTGTACCTATTGGGGCCATGGATCTGTTTTGTTTGAAAACCCATAAACGACAAAGCCCGTCAGCAGATTCCTGCGACGGGCTTTGCGTGAACAATTCGGGGTGCTGGTGAGAGGCGCTTGGCCTGGGACCAGCAGACGCTAAATTAGCGCCAGAACGGCTTGCTCAGCTCTTCGTAACGCTGGGATTCGCTGATACCGGCGTCGGCCAGCAGACGAGCGTCCAGACGTGCCAGTTGGTGACGGCTGGACAGACGACGCTGCCAGAGCATCAGGTTGGCGAACATGCGCAGCGGCAACGAGGCTTTAGCGGATTGAGCGGTTTCTTCGTAGAACAGTTCGGAACTTACGGTGCGTTCCATGGTGCTTCTTCCTTCCGCTTGTGGCGGGATTAGAGAGTGACTTGATTGGTGCCAATCTTCCTCCTGTTCCCCTTCCCTCTCCAGACACAGTTCACTTGTATTGTGATGCTCCAGTTAACTGTTAGAACGCACTGTTTTGCTCGTCTATGGGGCAACTGTACCGGTGAGCACAATTATGGTGCGTTTTGTGCGCTGAAAAGATGAAAACTGCGTTTTTACCCATGAAATACACCCGTACAGCAATACAGTTTTTGCCAGAATCCCGCACAGCTCGTTCGGAACGGCGACGAAAGGTCGTCGCCAATCCGAAACTGTTTTCTTACACCGCCAGCATACGGCCGGTTTCTTCCAGGTTGAGGTGCCAACTGAGTGCATCGCGCAGTACATGAGGGGTGTGGCCACCGATAGCACAGGCTCTGCGGAAGTAATCATTCAGCGCTTCGCGGTAGGCCGGATGAACACAGTTGTCGATGATCACGCGAGCGCGTTCGCGGGGCGCCAGGCCCCGTAGATCAGCCAGTCCCTGCTCGGTGACGAGGATATCGACATCGTGCTCTGTATGATCGACGTGGCTGACCATGGGCACGACGCTGGAAATGGCGCCGCCTTTGGCGATCGATTTGGTGACAAAGATGGCGAGATGCGCGTTGCGCGCGAAATCGCCCGAGCCCCCGATCCCGTTCATCATCCGCGTGCCGCACACGTGCGTGGAATTGACGTTGCCGTAGAGGTCGAACTCAAGCGCCGTGTTGATGCCGATAATGCCCAGACGCCGCACGACTTCCGGATGGTTGGAGATTTCCTGCGGACGCAATAACAGTTTCGGTTTGTACTGCTTCAGGTTGTTGTAGACCGTGTCGTGTTTGCGTGCTGACAGCGTCATCGAACAACCCGAGGCGAAGTCCAGCTTGCCAGCCTCGAACAGGTCAAAGGTGGAGTCCTGAAGGACCTCCGAGTACATGGACATCCCGTGAAACGGCGAGTCGATCAGGCCGGTCATGACCGCGTTGGCGATCGTGCCTACGCCGGCCTGCAGGGGCATCAACTGATTGGTCAGGCGGTTTTGGCGCACCTCATTCTTGAAGAACTCCACCAGATGTCCGGCAATTGCCTGGGTTTCGCTGTCTGCGGGCAGTACAGTTGAAGGTGAGTCGGTCTGGTCGCTGATCACGATGCCCACGATTTTGGCCGGATCGATCTTTACAGCCTGGCTGCCGATGCGGCTATCGACCTTGAGCACCGGGATGGGCAGGCGGGTCGGACGGTACGTGGGTATATAGATGTCGTGCAGGCCTTCGAGCTCAAGCGGTTGCGCCAGGTTGATCTCGACGATCACCTGCTCGGCCAGAATGGCGAAGCTCGCCGAGTTGCCCACGGACGTACTCAACACCAGATGACCTTCTTCGGTAATCGCCACGCACTCGATGACGGCGATGTCCACCGGTTTGATCTGGCGATTGCGCAGTTGCTCGACAGTGTCGGACAGGTGCTGGTCGATGAACATCACCGAGCCATCGTTGATTGCCTTGCGCAGTGTGTTGTCGACCTGAAACGGCATGCGGCGGGACAACACGCCGGCTTCGGTCAATTGCTTGTCCAGGTCGTTGCCCAGACTGGCGCCGGTCATCAGGCTGATTTTCAGCGGGTGAGATTTGGCGCGCTCCGCCAGCGCCTGGGGCACGGCCTTGGCTTCACCTGCGCGGGTGAAGCCACTCATGCCGACGGTCATGCCGTCCTTGATCAGGGAAGCGGCGTCGGCCGCGCTCATTACCTTGCTCATCAAAGACGGCAGGCGAATACGTTCACGGTGCATGTTTTTATATCTCGGGACGAGGATGCGAGCGACCAAGTCTAGAGATTTGCTTTTTTTTCGTCCCACGACCAAGGTCGCATTCGAGGGCTCTAATTAGCGGGGTTGAGAACAAAACACTGTTACGCCGGATGTAAAAAACCCTCGGCCGATATTCGCACCGAGGGCTTAGTCCGTCACAGCCTGAAGCGGTTATTCGACCGCTTTGACCATGTCTTCAATGACTTTCTTGGCGTCGCCGAAAACCATCATGGTTTTGTCGAGATAGAACAGCTCGTTGTCCAGACCGGCATACCCGCTGGCCATCGAGCGCTTGTTGACGATAATCGTCTTCGCCTTGAAGGCTTCGAGAATCGGCATGCCGGCAATCGGCGATTTCGGATCGTTCTTCGCCGCCGGGTTGACCACATCGTTGGCGCCGAGCACCAGCACCACGTCCGCCTGGCCGAACTCGGAGTTGATGTCTTCCATCTCGAATACCTGGTCATAAGGCACTTCCGCCTCAGCCAGCAGCACGTTCATGTGCCCCGGCATACGGCCGGCTACCGGGTGAATCGCGTACTTCACGGTCACGCCGGCGTGGGTCAGCTTCTCGGTCAGCTCTTTGAGTGCGTGTTGCGCACGGGCGACCGCCAGGCCATAGCCAGGCACGATGATCACGGTGTCGGCGTTGGTCAGCAGGAAGGTTGCATCGTCGGCCGAGCCGGATTTGACCGGGCGTGCTTCTTTCGTGCCGCTTGCCGCGCCCGCGTCTGCCGCGCCGCCGAATCCACCGCCGATCACGTTGAAGAAGGAGCGGTTCATCGCTTTGCACATGATGTACGACAGGATCGCGCCGGAGGAGCCGACCAGCGAACCTGCGATGATCAACATCGAGTTGTTCAACGAGAAGCCGATGCCGGCCGCTGCCCAGCCCGAGTAGCTATTGAGCATCGACACGACCACAGGCATGTCCGCGCCGCCGATCGGGATGATCAGCAGCACGCCGATGACGAACGCCAGGATCAGCATGATGCTGAACGCGAACAGACTGCCGGTGAACATGAAGGTCAGGCCGAAGAACAGCGTGGCCAGACCCAGAATCAGGTTCAGCTTGTGCTGACCGGCGAACTGCACCGGCGCGCCCTGAAACAGGCGGAACTTGTACTTGCCCGACAGCTTGCCGAAGGCGATGACCGAACCCGAGAAGGTGATCGCACCGATGGCGGCGCCCAGGAACAGCTCCAGACGGTTACCTGCCGGAATGGAATCGCCCAGATGCTGAACGATGCCCAGGGACTGCGGCTCAACCACGGCTGCAATCGCAATGAACACCGCTGCCAGACCGATCATGCTGTGCATGAACGCGACCAGCTCAGGCATTTTGGTCATCTCGACGCGCTTGGCCATGATCGAGCCAGCCGTACCGCCAACCAGCAAGCCCACGATGATGTAGCCGATGCCCGCGCTGGCGCCGTCGGTCGAAAGTGCCGCGAGTTTGAACACCAGGCCAATCGTCGTCAGCACCGCAAGCGCCATGCCGAACATGCCGAACAGATTGCCGCGACGGGAGGTCGTCGGGTGCGACAGCCCTTTGAGGGCTTGAATGAAGCAGATCGCGGAAACGAGGTACAACAGGGTGACGAGGTTCATGCTCATTGCTTGGCATCCTCAGCTTTGGCTTTCGGAGCCTTCTTCTTGAACATTTCCAGCATGCGGCGGGTGACCAGAAAGCCACCGAATACGTTGACCGCAGCCAGAGCCACGGCCAGCGTTCCCATGGTTTTGCCCAGCGGGGTCACCGTCAGGGCGGCAGCGAGCATGGCGCCGACAATCACGATGGCCGAGATAGCGTTGGTCACCGCCATCAGAGGCGTGTGCAAAGCCGGGGTGACGTTCCAGACCACGTGATAGCCGACGTAAATCGCCAGCACGAAAATGATCAGGTTATAGACGCCGTGAGAGATCAGCATGTCTTCCATTGTTTTTATCCTTAGCCGTTCTTGCGGACAATCTGGCCGTCGCGGCACATCAGGCACGCGGCGACGATGTCGTCTTCGAGGTTGATCTCGAACTGTCCTTCCTTGGTGAAGACCAGCATCAGGAAGTCCAGCAGGTTGCGTGCATAAAGAGCAGAAGCATCGGCGGCGACCAATGCCGGCAGGTTAGTGTGGCCGACGATGGTTACGCCATGCTCGATCACGACTTGATCAGCCACGGTCAGCGGGCAGTTGCCGCCTTGAGCTGCAGCGAGGTCGATCACCACCGAGCCCGGTTTCATCTGGGACACGGTTTCCGCGCTCAGCAAGACCGGCGCCTTACGGCCCGGGATCAGCGCGGTGGTAATCACGATGTCCGCCTGCTTGGCGCGCTCGTGAACGGCCACAGCCTGGCGCTGCATCCAGCTGGCAGGCATCGGGCGTGCATAACCACCGACACCGACGGCGGCCTCGCGCTCTTCATCCGTCTCGTAGGGCACGTCGACGAACTTGGCGCCCAGCGACTCGATCTGTTCCTTCACAGCTGGGCGAACGTCGGACGCTTCGATCACTGCGCCCAGGCGTTTGGCGGTGGCGATGGCTTGCAGGCCGGCGACACCCGCGCCGAGGACCAGCACGCGCGCGGCTTTGACCGTACCGGCGGCCGTCATCAGCATCGGCATGAAGCGCGGATAGTGATGCGCGGCCAGCAGCACCGACTTGTAACCGGCAATGTTGGCCTGCGAGGACAGCACATCAAGGCTTTGCGCGCGCGAGGTGCGCGGCGCCGCTTCGAGAGCGAATGCGGTAATCCCGCACTCGGCCATCTTGGCGATGATCTCGTTGTTGAAGGGGTTAAGCATCCCGATGACAACGGTCCCGGCCTTGATCAAAGCCAGTTCACTGTCGCTGGGAGCAACAACCTTGAGGATCAGATCGGCGCCAAAGGCAGCGGCAGCGCTGCCAATCGAAGCGCCTGCCGCTTCATAGGCACTGTCCGGGACGCTGGCGGTAACGCCGGCGCCAGACTGGACGGTGACCTTGTGACCTTGGCCAATGAGCTTCTTGATGGTTTCCGGCGTTGCAGCAACCCGAGTTTCACCGGACTGGGTTTCGAGGGGGACACCAATGTGCACGTCAAATCTCCTGCGTGATCTTCTTATCTTTTAAAAATAGGCCAGCGCGCTACGGATGGCGCGACTGGGGCAGCGATCACCACGTCCCCGCAAGACAAGGGGGGCGCGGCATTTTGCAGGTGTCAGAGGGGTGCATCAAGAGATTCTGTAACGCGACATGTCTTTAACTACAAGTCACCCTGTGACCCTTTGCCGCAACAAAACGCTACAAGCCTTTAATGACATGGCTTGCGGCCGTATATGAGGTGATTGAAGTTTTTTTCTATCTATCGGTAAAATGATGGTCAATTAGCCTGAAAGCCACGTCATGTAACGCTTACAGGCTGTTTTGGATAAAAAACAGATGTGTTTCTTAAATGCGACATATCCAGATATCTGTAGGCTTCGCAGTGGTTTGACTACAAAGTCAGCGGCTGGCTAAGGAGCAGGCAGGTCAGGGCATTGCGTACGTTTCAGCCTGATGCACCAGCCAGTCTCGAAACGCTTTTAGTGAAGCGGACTCGACTTTGCGTTCCGGAATCATCAAGTAGTACGCCTTCAGGCTCGATAAAGCATTAGGGTTGGCGACGACCAGGCGTTTCTCCGCTAGCTCGCGCTGAATCAGGAACGGTGGGATCAGCGCGACACCCATGTCATGCATGGCCGCCTGGGCGAGCATGGAGAATAGCTCGTATCTCGGGCCTGTCATGTCGCGCGCGACGCTCATGCCCGATGCGGTGAACCACTGACGCCAGGCATAAGGCCGGGTGGTCTGTTGGAGAAGCGGCATGTCAGCCAGACCCTGAGGACTGAGCTGCTTGTTGTTATTGAGCAGCGCGGGGCTGCACACCGGCATTGGATTTTCGCTCATCAGTCGATGCGACTCCGTGCCTGGCCACTCTGCGTCTCCAAAATAGATCGCGGCATCGAAGTCGGTATCGGCAAACAGAAAAGGTCGGGTTCGGTTGGTCAGGTTTATCGTCACGTCAGGGTGCTGATGCTGGAAGTCCTTGAGGCGTGGCAGCAACCATTGAGTCCCGAACGTCGGGACCACGGCCAGTTCGATCACATTGGCGCCTTGATGGCCCATGACAGAGAGCGTGTCGCGTTCCACTGCGTCGAGTTGCGTGGCCACGCGCCGGCTGTAGGAAAGACCTGCCTCGGTTAGCTTTACACCTCGCCGCGAGCGGCGGAATAACGCTACGTTGAGGAATTCCTCCAGACTTGCAATCTGTCGGCAGATCGCGCTCTGCGTGAGGGACAGTTCGTCCGCCGCCTTGGTGAAGCTCTCATGGCGTGCGGCGGCTTCGAAGCTGACCAGCGCAGCCGTACTGGGAATTTTGCGGCGCATTTACGTCTACCTCACTCGTACGACAGTAAAACCGTCGTTTACGTATTCTCGGAGTGAGAAATTAGCACAACACTATGCGAAATCCTCGTTTGCGGTAGTCGAGGTCCGCGCCTAGGATCTATCCACGACTTTTCTCGGCTACGTCCGAGAGCATCATTTGGCGAGGAGACAGTCATGGGCGGTAAGGCAAGCTTCAATTGGATCGATCCACTGTTGCTGGATCAGCAGCTCACTGAAGAAGAGCGCATGGTTCGTGACAGCGCCGAGCAGTTCGCCCAAGACAAGTTGGCGCCTCGCGTTCTGGAAGCCTTTCGTCACGAACAGACCGATCCTGCAATTTTCCGTGAAATGGGTGAGGTCGGCCTGCTGGGCGCGACCATTCCCGAGCAATACGGTGGCAGCGGTCTGAATTATGTCTGCTATGGTCTGATCGCCCGTGAAGTGGAGCGCGTCGACTCCGGTTATCGCTCAATGATGAGTGTTCAGTCGTCTCTGGTCATGGTGCCGATCAATGAATTCGGTACCGAAGCGCAGAAGCAGAAATACCTGCCGAAGCTGGCCTCTGGCGAGTGGATCGGTTGCTTTGGCCTCACGGAGCCAAACCACGGCTCGGACCCGGGCGCCATGATCACTCGCGCCAGGAAGGTCGACGGCGGTTATCGCCTGAGTGGCAGCAAAATGTGGATCACCAACAGTCCGATCGCGGACGTGTTCGTGGTCTGGGCGAAAGACGACGCTGGCGACATCCGTGGCTTCGTACTGGAAAAAGGCTGGCAGGGCCTGAGCGCGCCCGTCATTCATGGCAAGGTCGGCCTGCGGGCTTCCATCACGGGCGAGATCGTGATGGACAACGTATTTGTGCCAGAAGAGAACATTTTCCCGGATGTGCGTGGCTTGAAAGGCCCGTTCACCTGCCTGAACTCAGCGCGATATGGCATTTCGTGGGGCGCGTTGGGTGCCGCCGAGTTCTGCTGGCACACCGCGCGTCAGTACACCCTGGATCGTCAGCAATTCGGTCGCCCTCTGGCAGCCAATCAGTTGATCCAGAAGAAACTGGCTGACATGCAGACAGAAATCACGCTCGCCCTGCAGGGTTGCCTGCGCCTGGGCCGAATGAAAGATGAAGGTACGGCGGCCGTCGAGATCACATCGATCATGAAGCGCAACTCCTGTGGCAAGTCCCTGGACATCGCACGCATGGCCCGCGACATGCTCGGTGGCAACGGAATTTCGGATGAGTTCGGCATCGCCCGTCATCTGGTCAACCTGGAAGTCGTGAATACCTATGAAGGTACGCATGACGTCCACGCGTTGATTCTCGGTCGTGCGCAGACGGGCATTCAGGCGTTCTATTGAGGAGCCAGCCATGGGCGCGCTATCGCATTTGCGTGTGCTGGACTTGTCCAGGGTTCTTGCCGGGCCTTGGGCAGGGCAGATCCTTGCCGACCTCGGCGCTGACGTGATCAAGATCGAGCGTCCCGGCAATGGTGATGACACTCGCGCCTGGGGGCCGCCGTTCCTCAAGGATCCTCGGGGCGAGAATACTTCCGAGGCGGCCTATTACCTGTCTGCCAACCGGAACAAGCAGTCTGTCACTATCGACTTCACCCGGCCTGAAGGCCAGAAGCTGGTGCGCGAGCTGGCAGCGAAGTCTGACATCGTGATCGAGAACTTCAAGGTGGGCGGCCTCAAGGCTTATGGTCTCGATTACGCGTCCCTGCAGGCAGAGAACCCTCGACTGATCTACTGCTCGATCACGGGCTTTGGCCAGACCGGTCCGTATGCCAGGCGCGCGGGTTATGACTTCATGATTCAGGGGCTGGGCGGCTTGATGAGCTTGACCGGTCGTCCTGAAGGCGAAGAAGGTGCCGGGCCAGTGAAGGTCGGAGTGGCGCTGACGGATATCTTGACTGGGCTTTACTCGACCTCCGCCATTCTCGCTGCATTGGCCCACCGCGATCAGGGCGGTATGGGTCAGCATATCGATATGGCTTTGCTGGATGTGCAGGTCGCGTGTCTGGCGAACCAGGCGATGAATTACCTGACGACAGGTGTATCGCCCAGACGGCTGGGCAATGCTCACCCGAACATCGTGCCTTATCAGGACTTTCCTACAGCGGATGGTGATTTCATCCTGACGGTGGGCAACGACAGCCAGTTCCGCAAGTTCGCGGAAGTGGCCGGTCAGCCGCAATGGGCGGATGACCCCAGGTTTGCCACTAACAAGCAGCGTGTCGCGCATCGAGTCGAGTTGATTCCGCTGATTCGTCAGGCCACCGTTTTCAAGACCACCTCTGAGTGGGTCACAGCATTGGAACTGGCCGGCGTGCCATGCGGCCCGATCAATGATGTCGCTCAAGTGTTTGCCGATCCCCAGGTTCAGGCGCGTGGCTTGAAGGTTGAATTGCCTCACGCGCTGGGCGGGACGGTGCCACAGGTTGCCAGTCCCATCAGGTTGTCGGAGACGCCGGTGGAATATCGTCGGGCGCCTCCGCTATTGGGCGAGCACACGCTGGAGGTTCTGACCGGTGTTCTCGGGCTTTCGGACGAGTCTGTGATGGCATTGCGAGAAGCGGGTGTGCTCTAGAGCTCTTCTATATAGGAGCGGCGTCAGTCACTCCCTCCCTATATAAACAGAAGGAACTGACTGATTTGCCTGATGTTTTGGCTTTTTGATAGAAACTTCAAATTAAGTGTTGACGCTCCTCTGAATGTCTCTATAATTCGCCCCACTTCCGGCGCAGACGAAACGGAAAACTCCTTGATAATCAACGAGTTGGACGAAGTAAGCGGCGAGGAAGGGCTTCGGTTCAGATGCTTGAATCGACAGCGGTGAAAAAGGCAGTTGACAGCAGGTTGTAACGCTGTAGAATTCGCCTCCCGCTGACGTGAGACGCCAAGTCGAACGAAGCGCAAGTGGTTGAAGTTGCAAAGGAAACTTTGAAAACTTCTGAAAATAACCGCTTGACAGATACAGAGGACGCTGTAGAATGCGCGCCTCGGTTGAGACGAAAGGCTCTTGACCAACCGCTCTTTAACAACTGAATCAAGCAAT
>NZ_FOEO01000083.1 GCF_900110765.1 Pseudomonas sp. NFACC02 | reverse complement strand
TCAAGTAACCCGCCGAAGGCGGAACAGTTTGGACGTTAGGACAAACCACACCGTCAGCGTCACCCCAAATAGTGGAAATGCGCACCATACAAGCCGGCTTGCTGGCGAACGCGGAACGTCAGACACGAATATGTCGCTGACACAACGCGTTCGCCAGCAAGCCGGCTCCTACAGATATCCGGACCGGTTGTATCAACGCTCGTGCAACGCCTCGGCGCGGGCTTTGAGGACGGGCTTGAGCAGGTAGCTGAGGATGCTTTTCTTGCCGGTGATGATGTCCACCGAAGCGACCATGCCGGGAATGATCAGCAACGGGTGCTCATCGGTCCCCAGGTGACTGCGGTCGGTGCGCAGCTTGATCACATAGAATGTGTTTTTCTTCTCTTCGTCCTGGATGGTGTCAGCACCGATCTGTTCCAGCTTGCCCTTGAGGCCACCATAAATGGTGTAGTCATAGGCGGTGAATTTGATCATCGCTTCCTGACCCGGATGCAGGAACGCAATGTCCTGCGGCCGGATGCGCGCCTCGACCAACAAGGTGTCGTCCAGCGGCACGATTTCGGCGATGTCGCTGCCCGGCTGGATGACGCCACCCACGGTGTTGACCAGCATTTGCTTGACGATACCGCGCACCGGCGAAGTGACCATGGTCCGGTTTACCCGGTCCTCCAGGCCTTTGGCCGTCGATTGAGCCTTGGACAGGTTGGTGCGTGCCTCATTCAACTGGGTCAACGCGTCGCTGCGAAACTTGCCCCGCGTCTCGTCGATCTTGCGCTGCACTTCGGCAATGGCGGCCTGAGCACGTGGAATCGCCAGCGTGGTGCCATCGAGTTGACCGCGTGTTTCCACTTCCGAGCGCTTCAGACGCAGGATATCCACCGGCGAGACAGCGCCCTGAGCCACCAGCGGTTCGGACATGCCGATCTCCTGACGCAACAGGTTCAGGCTGTTGCGGTATTGCTCCTGCTTGGAGCCGAACTCCCGCAGTTCCTGCTGACGCTGAATCAGTTGCTGTTGCAGGCCGCCGACTTCGTCGGCCAACTGCTGACGGCGGCTCTGGTACAGCGACTCTTCGTTCGCTGCCTGCTTCGGGGCCGATTTGCGCGCGTCGGCGCTGATGTTCAGTGGGCGATCATCGACCTCGGCGGACAGACGTTCGACGCGCAGTTCCATCGCCACGCGATCAGCCTCGGTTTCACCCACGTTGGACGCAAAGCGCGTGTCGTCCAGACGAATCAGCGGTGCGCCTGCGTCAACGATCTCCCCATCGTGGGCATAAATCTGCGCGACGATGCCGCCTTCCAGGTTCTGGATCTTCTGGATCTTGGTCGAAGGAATCGCCTTGCCTTCGCCCTTGGTCACTTCGTCGATGACCGCGAAGTGGGCCCACAGCACCAGGAAGGTAAAGAACAGAATGACCGCCCAGATGGTCAGCCGGACGATACGCGGGGCATCGTCGACCAAGGCCTTTTTGACTTCAGGCATCGGCTGTCCATCAAGGGAAGCCGAACCTTTGAAATACCCGAACAGACCACCGCCGGAATTTGGACCCGATTTAAGCAACACTGATCTGCCCCTTCTTCAACGCTTCCATCACGGCGGCTTTCGGGCCGTCGGCGAGAATCTGGCCACGGTCGATCACCAACAGCCGATCGACCAGCGAGAGCAGCGAGGCTCGGTGGGTCACAAGAATCACGGTCTTTTTCTCGATAACGGCTTGCAGGCGCTGCTTCAAGCGCTCTTCACCGGTGTTGTCCATGGCGCTGGTCGGTTCATCCAGCAAGAGAATCGGCGGATCAAGCAAAAGCGCACGGGCCAGCGCGACGTTCTGACGCTGACCGCCCGACAAATTCTGCCCACGCTCGCCAACCTGCAGTTCATACCCTTGCGGGTGCAGACGGGCAAACTCATGCACGCCTGCCAGTTCACCGGCTTGCAGCACCATCTCATCGTCCACGTAGCGGGCGCCTGAAACCAGGTTGTCGCGCAGGGTGCCGGCCAGCAACTGGATATCCTGAGCGACGTAACCGATGTTGTGGCGCAGTTCGCTGACGTCGATCTGGCGAATGTCGACGCCGTCGACCAGCAGCGAGCCCTCGTCCGGCTGATACAGACCGACCAGCAGCTTGGCCAGCGAGCTTTTGCCCGAGCCGCTGCGGCCGATGATGCCGATCCGCTCGCCCGGACGAACCACCAGGTTGATGTTCTTCAACGCCAGGGTTTGCTGGTTCGGGTAAGTGAAATCGACGTTGCGGAATTCCATCGCGCCCTGCAGCACCTGGCGGCTCAACGGGCGCTCTTCGAAGTTACGCTCTTGTGGCAACTCCATCATCTGGTCGACCGACACCATGGTCACTTTGGCTTGCTGATAACGCGTCAGCAGTCCGGACAGCTGCGCCAACGGGCCCAGCGCGCGACCGCTGAGCATGTAGCACGCCACCAGGCCGCCCATGCTCAGGTTGCCGTCGATGATCATGTACACACCGAAGCAGATCATCGCCACGCCCGCCAGTTGCTGGATGAGCAAGGTGATGTTCATCGCCAGACCGGACAGGATTTTGACCCGCAGTTCCAGACGGCTCAGGGTGCCGATGGTCTGTTCCCACTGGTACTGACGCTCGCTTTCAGCGTTGTTGACCTTGACCGCGTCCAGCCCGGACAAGGTTTCGATCAGGCTCGACTGCCGCTCGGCGCCCAGCGCCATGGTGCGCTCAAGGGTGGCGGTCAACGGCTTTTGCAGCAAATGACCGATGCCCAGCGCGAGCGGGAACGCCACAATCGGAATCCACACCAAGTGCCCGCCCAGCAGCGCAATCACCAACAGGATGATCAAGGTAAACGGCAGGTCGATGAGGCTGGTCAGGGTCAGCGACGTCAAAAAGTCGCGCATGCCCTGAAACTCGTGAATGTTCTGGGCGTAGCTGCCGACGCGTGCCGGCCGAAATTTCATCGCCATGCCGACGATGCGTTCAAACAGCGTGGCGGAAATGATCAGGTCGGTTTTCTTGCCCGCCAGGTCCAGGCACAGACTGCGCAGGCCTTTGAGCAAGAGGTCGAACAGGTAAGCGCCACAGATACCGGCCGCCAGGACCCACAACGTTGCGGTCGCCTGGTTCGGCACCACACGGTCGTAGACGTTCATGACAAACAGAGGCGCCGCCAATGCGATCAGGTTGATCACCAGGCTGGCAGCGATCGCATCGGCATAAAGCCAGCGCGACAGCTTGAGGGTGTCTTTGAACCAGGACCGCGCTCGAGGAATGAGCGAGCCTTTGGTCACGTCAAATTTGTGTTGCGGTTGGGCGAAGAACACCTTGCCGCTGAAATCCTGCGCCAGCGCCTCGCGCTCGACGCGGACCTCACCACCGTCGCTTTCGCTGATCAGCAGCCGCGCCACATCGGCGTCCCAACCCAGCAGCACCGCGCAACGCCCCTCTTTCAGGAGCAGCATCGCAGGCAGGGCAATGGCGGGGATCTGTTCGAGCTTGCGCGTGAGCAGACGCCCCTGCAAACCGGCCCGCGCGGCGGCGCGTGCCAGCAGATCGGGACTCAGACGCTGGTTTGGCAACGGCAGGCCGGTGCTCAACATCGCCCGGCTCGCCGGTTTGTGATGCAAGGCGCAGAGTGTCAGCAGGCCATCCAGCAACGGATCATCATGCTGGCTGCGTGGATCATGACCTAGTTGGGCAGAAGGTAATTCCAAATCCACGCTGACACTCTCTTTAGCTTTAACAGTTAAAAGTTGAAGCTGGCTCCTGACGAAGGCGCGTCAAGAATCAGTTCATGCCCGGCAGTTTCACTGTCGGTTTCACATCGTTTTGCACAACCGATGCCAGCGGAGCCACGACGCCCTGACTTTTCAGCAAGGTGCCGATGTCGGCTTGAATGCGGTATTGGGTGTACGTTTTCAGGCTCTGCAGCTGGACCAGACGCTGTTGCGCGGTGAACAACTCGTTCTCGCTGTCGAGAAGGTCGAGCAGAGTACGCTCTCCGAGACTGAATTGCTGCTGATACGACGTACGGACGCTGGTCGCCCGGTCAACGTACTGCTGAGCGATCGGCACTTGCTGGGAAGCGTTGTTGTAGGCGTTCCAGGCCAGGCCCAGTTCTTCGTTCAACTGACGCAGTGCGTTGTTGCGAATGTCCAGTGCCTGCGAGGCCAGGTACGACTTGGAGGTCAGGTCAGCCTTGTTGCTGCCACCGGCATACAGGTTGAACTGCATGCGCACCATGGCTTCCCAGCCATTGTTGTGGCCTTCGTCGCCGCCCACGTTGTTGTCGGCGTTGCGGCCCAGGTCCAGGTCGAAACGTGGGGAGAAGGTCGATTTGGCTGCGCTGTACTGTTTCTCGGCAGCGGCGATGTCCGCTTCAGCCGAACGCAGCACGGGGCTGTTGTCGATCATTTGACGGCGCGCTTCCTGCAGATCGGCGGGCATCAGCGCGAACGGCGCCGGCTTTTCCAGTTGATCCGGCACGATGCCGACAGCGCTCAGGTAGTTGGTCTGGGCGTCAGCCAGGTTGGTTTGTTCGGTGATCAGATTGTTCTGTGCCTGAGCCAGACGGGCGTCGGCCTGATCCATATCCGCCATGCGTCCGACACCACGACTGGTGCGCAACTTGATCTGGTCGTAGATACGTTGGTGACTTTTAAGGTTTTCTTCGGCCAGGCGAACCATCTCGCGCTGTGTAAGAACGTCGATATAGACCTGCGCAACTGTCAGCGCAGTACGCTCGGAAGTATTCAACAAAGAATACGCCCGAGAATTGGCGGTGGCTTGTTGACGCCCAACTTCGTTACTTGTTGCAAACCCATCAAAAAGCATTTGACGAAGACGAATGGCCGACTCGCCACGGTTCATCGTTTTCCAGTCATTGTTGCCACTTTCCGCACGCGTCGACGGGGTGTCAGATCCCGCACGGCCATACCCCGCTGTCACGTCGACGCGCGGCAGGTAGCCTCCCTTCGCTGCACGAACCGCATAGTCCTGCGCGATACGGGCGTTGACGCCTGCCTGCACCTCAGGATGTTCCTGCATCGCCTTCTGCATGGCTTCTGGCAAGGTTTGTGCCTGCACGAAGCCGACTGTCAGAACAAAGGGTACAGCAGTGAGAAATTGCACACGCATGTTGGTTCTTCCCGAGAACGTACTTGTTCGAAAACGCAGTATTAATAACTGCATTGCAAGAGAGGCTTGTGTAGGAGATCGGCGGCGTCAGGCTGTTCTGAAGGGTCTCTGGGAGCGAACAACAGAAATACACGATCTCAGAAAATATCAATGTGACATTACGGGGGCGATTGTTTAGGATGTCGCCGAATAGGTCAATAGTTTGGCAGAAAGTTAATCTGTATCCGGTTAAAAGGGTACAATAAATTGACGCCAAATAACTAACAGCAACTAAATCAAATGCTTAGTTGTTGACGTCAAAGGTTTGAACATTTTACGTAGTCCAATATGAAGCAGCCCACCTTGGGCAAGCCGGCATGATGGATACCAACTGATCGGTAATCTCGGAGAGTCACCCCCATGAGCAGTGTTGTTGCCATCGTCAAAAGCATTGTTGGCCAAGTAGTCGCAGTCTCCCCGGAAGGGATTCGTCGTGTGCTGATCGAGGGTGACCGGCTGTTGGCCGGCGAGCAGGTGCTCACCGGGCCGGAAGGTTCGGTAACGCTGCAATTGCCAGACGGTCGTCTGCTGGACATGGGCCGTGACAGTCAGTGGAGCTCTGACGCTCCAACGTCCACCACCAACCTGGCGGAAGCCACCGCGCAGGCCGCGCCATCGGTTGCCGAACTGCAACAAGCCATCGCCGCGGGCGCCGACCCGACCAAAGACCTGGAAGCCACCGCTGCCGGCCAGACCACGGGCTCCACCGACGGTGGCAACGCGGGCGGCGGTCACAGCGTCGTGATGCTGACCGAGACGGCAGGCGTGGTGAACCCGAACATCGGCTTCAACACCAATGGCCTGGGCAATAACGCAACGGCCGGCACCGAACAGGACGCCGGCGTTCCGCAACGCGCCTCGACGCTGAGCCTGACCGCGACCTCCGCCTTGACCGAAGCCGGCGGCGCGCTGGTTTACACCGCTTCCGTCACTCAAGCGCCGCTCAGCGACCTGACCATCACCCTGTCCAACGGCTCGGTGATCGTGATTCAGGCAGGCCAGACCTCCGGCAGCGTCACCGTGCAGATCCCGAACGGCAACACGCCGTACCTCGACGCCCACGACATCACCACCACCATCACCGGCACCACCGGCGGCGCGGGCCTGGCCCTGACCACCAACCCGGCGCCAGCCGTGACCAACATCACTGACACGGTCGACACCACCACCCTCAGCCTGACCGCAGGTGCTGCGACGTCCGCCGAAGGCACGTCGATCACCTACACCGCCACGTTGACCAACCCGGCGCAGACGCCAGTCACCGTCACCCTGTCCGACGGTTCGACCATCACCATCAAAGCCGGTGAGTCGTCTGGTTCGGTCGTTGTGCCTGCTCCGGCGAATGACGTCTACAACACCGACACCACCGTCAGCACCACCATTACCAGTGCCACCGGCGGCAACTTCGAAAACCTGGCGACCAATCCGACGCCAGCTGTGGTTCAGATCACCGATACGCCAGACACCACCACCCTCAGCCTGACCGCCGGTGC
>NZ_FOEO01000052.1 GCF_900110765.1 Pseudomonas sp. NFACC02 | reverse complement strand
CACGGCTCTGTGTCCAGACCGCAGACCTGTGGGAGCCGGCTTGCTGGCGAATGCGGTGGATCAACAACATCGATGGTGAATGACACACCGCCTTCGCTGCCCTCATAACCTCTGACGTCTCCTACAGGTTCATGGCGTGCGATTGCCGATTCAGGCCTGCGTCGTATGTCCACCCACAGCCATCGCAGCCTGGCGCAGCGCCTCGGAGCGAGTCGGGTGAGGGTGGCAGGTCAAGGCGACATCTTCCGCTGACGCCGCGAACTCCATCGCCACGCAGTACTCGGCGATCATCTCGCTGACGCTTGGACCGACCAGATGCACGCCCAGAATTTCGTCAGTCTTTTCATCGGCCAGCACCTTCGCGAAGCCATCGCTTTCGTGATTCACCTTCGCCCGGCTGTTGGCGCTGAACGGGAATTTGCCGACCTTGTACGCGCGACCTTCCTCCTTCAACTGCTCTTCGGTCTTGCCGACGCTGGCCAGCTCCGGCCACGTGTAGATCACATTGGGGATCAGGTTGTAGTTGAGTTCGCCTTTCTTGCCGACGATACGTTCCACGCACACCGCGGCTTCGTCTTCGGCCTTGTGCGCCAGCATCGGCCCCGACGTCGCATCGCCAATCACCCAGATACCGTCTACCGCCGTGCGATGGCCCTTGTTGGCGAGCACACCGCGTTTGTCCACTTCAAGCCCGACCGTTTCAAGGCCCAGCCCTTTCGTCACAGGACGACGGCCGATGGACACCAGCACGTAATCCGCTTCGATCACCTCCGCTTCGCCGCCTGCAGCGGGCTCGACGGTCAGGCTGACGCCGGTTTCGCTGGCAATGGCCGAGGTCACTTTCGAGCTGAGTTTGAAGTTCATGCCCTGACGCGACAGCGAGCGGTGCAATGTCTTGCCGGCTTCCAGGTCCGTGCCGTGGGCAACATGATCGAGAAACTCGACGACGGTGACTTTCGCGCCCAGACGCCGCCAGACTGAACCTAGCTCCAGACCGATCACGCCTGCACCGATGACCACCAGATGCTTGGGCACTTCACTCAACGACAGCGCGCCGGTTGAATCGAGAATGCGCGTGTTGTCGATGGTCACGCCGGGCAGCGGCGTGGGCTCGGAGCCTGTGGCAATGATGATGTCCTTGGCGGTCAGTTCGGTTTCCGCACCGCTTGCGTCTTTGACGATGACCTTGCCGGGGCCTGCAATGCGTCCCCAGCCCTTGATCCATTCGGCCTTGTACTTGCGGAACAGGAACTCGATGCCTTTGGTCAGGCCCATCACGCTTTCGGCTTTCTGCGCCATCATTTGGGCCAGGTTCAACGTGGGCGTGACCTCGATACCCAGCTTCTTGAATTCCGCGCCGGCTGCCGCTTCGTATAACTCGGACGCATGGAGCAAGGATTTGGACGGGATGCAGCCGACGTTCAAACAGGTGCCGCCCAGGGTTTCACGGCCTTCGACACAGGCCACCTTCAAACCTTTCTGGCCGGCGTGAATGGCAGCGTTATAGCCGCCAGGGCCGCCACCGATGATGACAACGTCGTAGTGACTCATGAGCACGCTCCTGAAGGAAGAATCGACAACGGAGGGAAGCGTAGACCGCTCTCCGAAAATGTCCCGGAGGATCCAGGATCGATTAAATTACGCTCATAATATTTGTCTGGATTGTATGTGAGGTCAAGCATTGACTTTCAGAAGGCAACCCGCTGCGGAAGAGTTTTGAACGGGGTCTGTGGATAACGTGTTTGCAGCTTGTGTGTAAAGCTGTTGAAACAGTTCGCTCAGTTCGATAGATCAGCCTTCGCAGCTGCAGGTTTGGTCACTTCCGAGACGGCACGACGAATGCGGATGATGATGGTGATCAGGAGCAGGACGGTCATCACCGCAAGGGCAATATTGATCGGCGCAGTGAGCACATAGCCGGAGCCGATTCCCGCACCGAAGATGCCAAAGCACACCAGGCGCATGTCACTTTTCAGCGGCCCGTCCTGGCGCCTCGATGCCTTGATCAGCGGCCCGAGCAGACCCGCAAATTCACTGAAGATTGCCAGCAAGGTCACCGTCATGACCAGCAGAATGCTGACCTTTGGAATGACCGCAAACGGTAGAAACAGCGCGGTTTCGGCCACGATACGGCTGAGTTCGTGGGCACAGGTGCCGAGGCGCGATTGTTGTCCGAACTCGCTGATCAACACCGCTTCGACCGCATTGAAGAGCATGCGGATCAGCATCCAGATCGGGATCAGGACAAAGATCCAGAGATGAAAGGCGAACGCCGCGACGAGCACGCCGACCGCCACCGAAATGAGTCCTGCGCACGACGTCACATGGATGGCGCGCACGCCGTCATCGAACAGGATTTTGGCTACCGGATGCAGGCGTTTTTGCAGTGCGCTCTTGAGAGGGGTGAGCATGATCGCAGGCAAACTCCCTGTGGATAACTTGCTCGGAGCTTAGTGCAAAGCTTTAGATTGTGCAGGGGTGGTGTGCTGGCGTTTTGCTGAGTCCCGGGGAAAGGACTGCGTGCTGAAAGGTCGCGAGGCCTGTACCCAGCGGGCTAACCTGTCTGCGGGCTGTCTGAGTGAATAAATCGTCATGCAGGACAGCAATTACCGGACAAAAATTTCACCACTTCTGTTATATCGTAACGCCCCGTAAAACTGTGTTTCGGCTTGTTGATAAGCAGGCCCACAAACGAACGGGAAGGGTGATGACTACAGCGTTCAGCAGGTTCTGGAGTGTCGATGCGGGTTGATCTGGATGTTGAAGGGGCTGAGCCGACGGGCCTGCCGAGGTTCCAGCGTGCGGGGATTCAGGTCAGACGCCTGTCGCGACTGACCTACGTGCTGGGCGCGATGGGTGTGCTGGGTCTTGTGGTATCGCTGTTCGTCGATCTGTTTTCCCCCAATTCCCTGTGGACCGCGGTGCTGACCAACGGGGCGGCGAGTCTGCTGGTGCTTGCGGCGGCGCTGCAATCAGCGCAGGTCGTTGCGCTTTGGCGCGCCCGTATCATGGCGCCCGATGAAGTCGTGATCGCAGTCGATGAGCTCGCCGAGACAGAGGAGTCTGGTTGGTATGACCGTCTGCTGGGGCGCATCGGCGGTGCGGGAACCTCGATGGTGGGGCAGATCGGCGCGCCGGTGTTCTGGCTGGCGGGTTGGGCGCTGCTGGCGCTGATCAGTATTTCGATGATCTGGAACATGGCGCTTGTCGGCACCTCTGTCGGGCTGACGGGGAGCGTGGTCGGTGGTTTGTTGCTGCTGATCGGCTTTGCTCTACTGGTGCTTGAGCGTCAGCTCAGCAACGAATCCGAAGCGAGCTGGCCCGAGGCCGAGCAGTTGGCGCAGATCAGCCGTGTGGCCATCGGTACGTTGCTGATTGCCGCGTTCTGTCTGTTCTTTTCTTCGGCGGACCGCGTCTGGCCGGCCCGACTGGCCGTGCTGATCGGGTTACTGCCGGGGCTGGTCGCCGTCGAGCTGTTGATCCGTGCCTTGCTGTCGATCTTTAGCCCGCGCAACGATCGGCTTGAGCCGCGTCTGGTCGCCAGCAGCTTCGTTGCCGGCTTGCTGCGCTGGCCCCCGCGTCCGCTGACCGCGTTGCAGAACGAGCTGCACAACCGCTTCGGCATCGACTTGCGACAGATCTGGGCGTTTACCTACATGCGTCGGGCATTTCTGCCCGTGATGGCGGTGATCGTTGCCCTCGGCTGGGCGCTCAGCGGTGTACACGAAATCCCGATGCAGGGCCGAGGCATCTACGAGCGTTTCGGCAAACCGGTCGAGGTCATGGGACCTGGGCTTCACGCTGGGTTGCCGTGGCCGTTCGGGACAGTGTTGCCAGTCGAGAACGGCGTGGTTCACGAATTGGCGACCAGCGTCTCCGAAGGCGCCAGTACCGAGCAGACGCTGGATCCCGCCGAGGGTCCGCCGCCTGCTGTCGCCAACCGACTGTGGGACGCCACGCACATCAATGACAAGTCGCAGGTGATCGCCAGCGGCTCGGGCGACAAGCAGAGCTTTCAGATCGTCAACATGGACGTTCGCTTCGTCTACCGAATTGGCCTGGACGACCCGTCTGCCATGGCCGCGACGTACAACAGCGCTGACATCCCCAGCCTGATTCGCAGCACCGCCAGCCGCGTGCTGGTCCACGATTTCGCGTCGCGCACTCTGGATGAATTGCTCGGCGAACAACGCACTGACCTTGCGGCCGACATCGGCAATGCCGTCGCGCGCGACTTGAAAAAGCTCGACAGCGGGGTGGAGATCCTCGCCACCGTGGTGGAGTCCATTCACCCACCGGCGGGGGCGGCTAACGCTTATCACGCCGTGCAGGCCGCGCAGATCAGCGCGCAGGCATTGATCGCCCGTGAGCGCGGCGCGGCGGCGGATCAGGCGAACCTGGCGCAGCTGCATGCCAGCATCGCCCACGATCAGGCTGCAGCCAATTCACGGGAAGTCATGTCCACGGCCCAGAGTGCCGACCTGCGTTTCAGCGCTGAACGACAGGGTTATGCCAAGGCCGGTCAGGCGTTTCTGCTGGAGCAGTACCTGAGCCAACTGACGCTGGGCATGACCCACGCCAAACTGCTGGTGCTTGATCATCGCCTGGGCGGCAGCAGCGCGCCCACCATCGATCTGCGTTCTTTCACCCTCCCGGTCGACCCCGCGTCGTCCAAGTCAGCTGAACAGCCTTCGGCTGAATAAGGAGTCCTCTCTTGAGTCTGTTTCATAACCACGATCACCACGACCATGCGGGTCATGACCACGGCGGCCACGGTCATGGCGGTCATCATCATGGGCATCACCATCACGGTGAAGCGTCTGGCCCGGCGGGCTTTCCTTGGCGTCGGGCGTCACTGGCGGCCGTGCTGATTGCGTTTGCCGTGGCCGCTGCGAGCCTGGTGCAGGTGCGTTCCGGCGAGGCGACGGTGGTGACTCGCTTCGGTAATCCGTCTCGCGTATTGCTCGATCCCGGCCTGAGCTGGCGCTGGCCCGCGCCGTTCGAAGCCGCGATTCCCGTGGACCTGCGCCTGCGCACGACATCCAGCGGCTTGCAGGATGTCGGCACCCGTGACGGCTTGCGCATCATCGTTCAAGCCTACGTCGCCTGGCAGGTGCAGGGCGATCCCGACAACGTGAAACGCTTCATGCGCGCCGTGCAGAATCAGCCCGATGAAGCGGCCCGCCAGATCCGTACCTTTGTGGGGTCCGCGCTGGAAACAACGGCGGCGAGTTTCGACCTGTCGAGCCTGATCAATACCGACGCCAACCAGGTGCGTATCGCCGATTTCGAAGACCAGCTGCGTCAGCAGATCGACAAGCAGTTGCTGACCACCTACGGCGTACGCGTCCTGCAGGTGGGGGTTGAGCGTCTGACGCTGCCCTCGGTGACGCTCAACGCGACGGTCGACCGCATGCGCGCCGAGCGTGAGACCATCGCCACCGAGCGCACGGCCATCGGCAAGCGTGAAGCCGCGCAGATTCGTTCGGCTGCCGAGCGCGATGCGCGAATCGTTGAGGCAGATGCCGCCGTGAAGGCCGCCGATATCGAAGCCCAGTCTCGTGTCGAAGCTGCGCTGATTTACGGCCGCGCCTACGCCAGCTCGCCGCAGCTGTACAACCTGCTGCGCTCGCTCGACACCCTTGGCACCGTCGTGGGCCCGACCACCAAGCTCATCTTGCGCACCGATGCTGCGCCGTTCCGTGTGCTGGTAGACGGCCCGCCCCAACTGGACGGGAAGCAGGACGGCAAGGCTGGAACGCAGCCATGAGTGAGCAGGAGTCGACGCAGGTCGAGCGTCCGGTGGTGAACAGCCCGTGGTTGCAGGCCAGCCGGTTGGCGTTCTTGGGGTTGTACGTGGTCACGTTGCTGGCCGCGCTCGGCTGGGCAGTCTCCAACGTGCGGCAGATCGACCCGCAAAACCGTGCCGTGGTGTTTCGCTTCGGCGAGCTTGATCGGGTCCAGAATGCGGGCCTGTTACTCGCGTGGCCGCAACCTTTCGAACAGGTCGTGCTGCTGCCTTCGGCTGATCGGGTGATCGAGCGGCATGTGGAAACCTTGCTGCGCTCGCCCACTGCATTGGCGGCTGACAAGGTCACCAGCTTCGCCACGCCCATGAGCGATGCGCTCGCGGGCTCTGGCTATCTGCTGACAGGTGATGCCGGTGTCGTGCAACTGGATGTGACGGCGTACTACAAGGTGACCGATCCTCGTGAATTTGTGTTGCAGGGCGAGCATGTGTTGCCAGCGCTGGACCGTCTGGTCAATCGCAGCGCCGTCAGCCTCACCGCAGCGCGGGATCTGGACACGATTCTGGTCGCGCGGCCTGAATTGGTAGGCTCGGACAGTCAGTCGGCCGAGCGGCGCGAGCGACTGCGTGGCGATCTGGTGCAAGGCATCAACAAGCGCCTCGATGAGCTGACCGCCACCGGCGTCGGCCTGGGTGTGGAGGTGGTGCGAGTGGACGTGCAATCCAGTCTGCCCGCCGCTGCCGTGAACGCGTTCAACGCTGTTCTGACCGCCAGCCAACAAGCCGATCAGGCGGTGGCCAACGCGCGCACCGATGCGGAAAAAGCCAATCAGACCGCGAACCAACAGGCCGATCGTACCTTGCAGGTCGCTCATGCACAGGCGTCCGAACGTTTGGCCAAGGCACAGACCGACACCGCTGCTGTGACCGGTCTGGCGCAATCGATCCAGAACAAGAGCGATCCTGGCTTGCTGCTGCGCATTTACCGCGAGCGTGTGCCGGGCATTCTCAAACAGGCCGGTTCTGTCACCACGGTCGATCCCCACGACGATTCACGCCTGATCATTCAGGGAGCCGACAAATGAGTGGCGAAGCTGTACACAACCACGCTGATGAGCACGCGCACGACCACAACGACTCACCCGCGCCGGGCAGCATGCTGACCAGCAAAGAACAGCGCAGCGCCGCTCGCCAACTGACGCTGGCGATGCTTGCGTTGGGGTTGTTGGCGTTGGGCCTGGTCTGGCGTTTCTTCGCGCCCGAGCAAGTCGGCGTCAGTCAATTATTGCTGGGCGCCGCGTCGTTGCTGGTGGCGATTCCGGTGGTCAGCGCGGGCTGGCACAGCCTGCGCTATCCCAGCCTGCACGGCATCACCGACCAACTGATCGCGTTGGCGATGCTGGGCGCCTGGGCCACGGGGGACCTGATGACCGCTGCCTTGCTGCCCATCATCATGATCTTCGGTCATGTGCTTGAAGAACGCAGCGTGATCGGCTCTCAGGAGGCGATTCAGGCATTGGGGCGTTTGACCCGTAGCCACGCGCGTTTGATCGCCGCCGACGGGTCGATCCGTGAGGTCGATAACGGCTCGCTGGTGCCGGGTGATCGGGTGGAGGTGCGCGCGGGTGACCGAGTGCCGGCCGACGGTCTGGTGATGTCCGGACAGGCCAGCCTCGACACAGCACCCATCACCGGCGAGTCGGTGCCGCTGGAAGCGCGTGCAGGCATGGAAGTGTTTGGCGGTGCGATCAACCTCGACGGCCTGTTGCGCATCGAAGTGACGCGCATTGGTAACGACTCGACGCTGGGCAAGGTCATCGCCCTGATGCAGAACGCCGAACGTTCCAAGCCGCCGATTACGCGCCTGCTGGAGCGATATGCCGGCAGCTACATGGTGCTGGTGTTGCTGATCGCGGCCGTCACCTGGTTCATCACCAATAACGCCCAGGCGATGCTCGCGGTGCTGGTCGCCGCGTGCCCCTGTGCGCTGGTGCTGTCGGCGCCCGCGACGGCCATTGCCGGCATCGCAGTAGCGGCGCGGCACGGCATCCTCATCCGCAGCTCGGCGTTCCTTGAGGAGTTGGCCGACCTGACATCCCTGGTGGTCGACAAGACCGGGACGCTCACTTACGGCAGCCTGCGGTTGCAGTCGATACAGGCCGAGGAGGGCGCGGGCGAGGACGTGGTGGCGCTCGCGGCGAGCCTGGGTTCTGCGAGCAGTCATCCGGTCAGTCGTGCGCTCGCCGGGCTGGTGGAGAAAGATCATTTAGCGGCGCTGGAGGACATTCGCGAGCGCCAGGGCCTGGGTGTCGTTGCGCAGACGGCCCGAGGCGAAGCGGCATTGGGGCGTCCCGAGTTATTCGCGCAATTGGGTATTCCGACGTCGCCGGTTCCCAACCATGACGGGCCGATTGCCGGGCTTGCAGTCGATGGGGTGTTCCTCGCCTGGCTGCTATTGGCCGACAGCCTCAAACCTGAGGCGCGGCATGCATTAGGCGAGCTGCGTGAGCTCGGCATGGGGCGACAGGTGTTGCTGACCGGTGACCGCCAAAGCGTGGCCGACAGCCTGGGACGCGAGGTGGGCATCAGCGACATTCATGCGCAGGCGCTGCCTGAAGACAAGCTCAACCGCGTCATGGGCGAGATCAAGAACGGCTTTCGACCGATGGTCGTTGGCGATGGCATCAACGACTCGCTGGCCTTGAAAGCGGGCGTGGTGGGTGTCGCCATGGGCGCGGGCGGGGCCGATATTGCGCTGGCGTCCGCCGATATCGTTCTGATCGGCAGCGACCTCCGTCGCCTGGGAACCTGCGTGCGTCTTAGCCGGCAGTGCCGACACACGTTGCAGGTCAATGTGATCATCGGCCTGGGCTGGACCCTGGCCATCGTTGCCTTGGCGGCGTTCGGCGTTCTTGGTGCTGCGGGCGCGATGATCGCGGCGGTTTTGCACAACCTCAGCACCTTGCTGGTCCTTGGCAATGCCGGCCGTCTGTTGCGTTTCCACGAGCCGATCGCAAAATTTCACAATCCCGCGTAGGCCTTTGTATTCGGCGCTTTCGCTGAGAGCGCCGGGTTAGACGCCTTGGCTAAGTATAAAAATTCGCTTGAGCTTTGAAGCACTCTGTAACAAATTACCCTACAGTCAAGAAGAGGGTGCTCCATCGCAGGCTTCAAGTTGGCTAGAACTCCGGGGCGCATGGAAGTACCCGCATTCAGGTTCACCGTCGTCATTCAAAAAGCCGATTGCCTGACGGTTCCTACGTGGAACCGGTTTTGGACTACCCTTTTCCGTGTTCCTGGATCAGGGGGTTTTCTAAATGCTCGCGCAACTTCCACCGGCGTTACAGAAGCTTCATCTACCATTGCGACTCAAGCTTTGGGACGGCAACGCGTTTGATCTGGGCACTGATCCCAGTGTCACCATCGTCGTCAAAGACCCCTCACTGGTTTCCGATTTCTCGCACCCCAGCCTCGATCTTCTGGGCAGCGCGTTCGTGGAAGGGCGGCTTGAGCTCGAAGGCTCGATCAGCGAGGTCATGCGGGTTTGCGATGAATTGACCGCCGCGCTGGTGGACGAGGACGACGATGTCGTTCCAGTGCGCACCGAACATGACAAGGAAACCGACGCCAAGTCGATCTCCTATCACTACGACCTCTCCAACGCCTTCTACCAGCTGTGGCTGGACAAGGAGATGGTCTACTCCTGCGCTTATTTCAAAACCGGCGACGAAACGCTGGAGCAAGCGCAGCAGGACAAATTTCACCACCTGTGTCGCAAACTGCGCCTCAAACCGGGCGAGTACCTGCTCGATGTCGGTTGCGGATGGGGCGGCCTGGCACGCTTCGCAGCACGCGAGTACGGCGTGAAGGTGTTTGGCATTACCTTGAGCCGCGAGCAGTTGGCGCTGGCCCAGGAGCGCGTGAAAGCCGAAGGTCTCGAAGACCGGGTCGAGTTGCAGCTACTCGACTACCGCGACCTGCCGCAAGATGGCCGGTTCGACAAGATTGTCAGCGTCGGTATGTTCGAGCATGTCGGTCACGCGAACCTCGAACTGTACGCCAAGTGCCTGTTCGGTGCGGTGAAGGAGGGTGGCCTGGTGATGAACCACGGCATCACCGCCAAGCACACTGACGGTCGTCCGGTAGGGCGTGGCGCGGGGGATTTCATCGACCGCTACGTATTCCCCAACGGCGAGCTGCCGCACCTGTCCATGATCACCGGGTTCATCAGTGAGGCCGGGCTGGAGGTGGTCGACGTAGAGAGCCTGCGTCTTCACTACGCCAGGACGCTCGATCACTGGAGCATGCGTCTTGAAGAGAAACTGGACGTGGCGGCGGCGATGGTGCCGGAGCAGGCGCTCAGGATCTTCCGACTTTATTTGGCGGGATGTGCATACGCGTTCTCCAAGGGCTGGATCAACCTGCATCAGATTCTGGCGGTGAAGCCACGCGCCGATGGCAGTCATGATCTGCCGTGGACGCGGGACGATCTGTACGCGTGAAGCGATTGCCGGTGGTGGCGTCTTCGAGATCGCCACCGTCGGCAAGCCGAATAGCCACACACCTCTCACCACACATTCTAGGCGCGCGCTTGCCGGCGATAGCAGTGTGATAAATACGTCACAGGCATATCGAAATCGCCCGGATGCGGTCCAGAACAGGCGCGCTCCTGCAGTTGTCTGGCTTTCACAGGATCGGTGAAATCAACCGCGCAACGCGCATCCCCAGTTGCTGCAGGTGATGGGTTTCCTTGCTGTCCTCCATGGAAATTTCAATGGCTTGCGCAAAGTCATCGCTGAGCATGGCTTCGACTTCCCGGGCGAAATCCTCGTCCACGGTCAGCAGCATCAATTCGAAGTTCAGACGGAACGAGCGGTTATCCAGGTTGGCGCTGCCGATCGCGGAGATTTCGTTGTCCACCAGCACGACCTTCTGGTGCAGAAAGCCCGGCTGATAACGGAACATCCTCACGCCTGCGCGGACCGCTTCAAAGGCAAACAGGCTTGACGCTGCATACACCGTGTAATGGTCGGGTCGCGACGGCAGGAGCAGGCGTACATCGACGCCTCGTAACACGGCCAGACGCAGCGCTGCCGACACGGCTTCATCCGGGATGAAGTAGGGGGTCGTGATCCAGACACGTTGCGTTGCCGCGTGAATGGCTTCGACGAAGAACAGCGAGCAGGTTTCCTGCGAGTCCGCAGGTCCGGTCGCAAGGAACTGACACAGAACCCCATCCTCAGGGTAGCTGTCAGGCAGGATCAGTGGCGGCAGTTGTCGTGTCGCCCAAAACCAGTCCTCGGCAAACGACTCCTGCAAGCACGCCACGACCGGACCAACGACCGCGACATGGGTATCGCGCCATGGCGCTAGCGGCGGTTTGAGGCCGAGGTATTCGTCTCCGACGTTGTGTCCACCGACAAAGCCCTTCACCCCGTCCACCACGACGATCTTGCGGTGATTGCGGAAGTTGATCTGGAAGCGATTGAGCCAGCCGCCGCGGGTGGCGAAGGCCTTGATCTGCACGCCGCCCGCCCGCAGTTTTTCCACATAACGGGCAGGCAATGCGTGGCTGCCGATGCGGTCGTAGAGCACAAAGATTTCGACACCCTCGGCGGCCTTCTCCAGCAGCAGCGCTTGCAGCCGTTGGCCGAGGCCGTCGTCATGAATGATGAAAAACTGCACGAACACCACCCGCTTCGCGGCGCGGATCGCATCGAAAATGGCGCTGAATGTGGCGTCACCGTTAATGAGCAGTTTCACCTCATTATTGGCGAGGCAGGGCATGCGGCCCAGCTTGGGCATCGCACGCAGCGATTCGTACGCGTCCGAACGCCGGGCGGCGACGGCTTCTTCGATCCACGGCTTCCAGTTGAAGTCGACGATGGCATTGCGCATCTCATTGTTAGCCTGGCGTCTGGCCTTGATGTAAGCGTCGAAGGTGCTGCGGCCAAAGACGAGGTAGGGAATCAGGGTGATGTAGGGGATGAAGATAAGCGGCATCGCCCAAGCGATTGAGCCCTGTGCGGTGCGCACGGTCAGCAGCGCATGAATCGCTGCTACGATGCCCAGCAGATGAGTGAAACCCAGCAAATAGCCAAAGAAATACGGGCTGTGATAATCCATGCGCAACCTTGTGCTGTAGGCGTCTCGGGTGTCTAACAGACCACAGTACGCAAGGATTGTCGCTATTTTATTGGGGCTGCAACTGGCGGCCCGATTCGTCGTCTAACCCTCATCGTCAGCCGGCCTGAAAGGGCCGTGTTCAAACTGCTTCTGAGCAAAAAGGAAATCAGGTTCATGAAAAAGCGCGTATTGGCGTTGATGGTTTGTCTGGCTGCGCCCTTCGCTCAAGCGCAAGTGCTGCAACCCGGACTCTGGGAGCTGACATCGAGCAACATGCAGGTCGATGGCCAACAGATGCCCGACATGCAAGTCATGCTCGCCCAACTGCAAATGATGGCCCCACAGCAGCGTGCGGCTATGGAACAAATGCTGGCAAAACAAGGGATTACGTTAGGCGGGCAGGGTGTCCGGGTTTGTCTCACGCCGGAACAGGTGAAGAATGAGCAGATCCCTCTGACTGACCCCAAGACGGGATGCACGCAGCAAATCACTGAGCGCAATGGTCCGACCTGGAAATTCAAGTTCAGCTGTCCGCGTGCCCAGGGGACCGGCACGGCGCAATTCCTCAGCGATCGCGCCTTTAACACCCATGTGATTGGCTCGTTCAACGCCACCGGTCAGCAGCAAAACGGAAGCATGGACACCAAGGCGGTGTGGCTGGGGCAGAACTGCGGCACCGTAAAACCGAGGACCTGATAGGACCGTTTGTCTGAACGCCCCGCCTGTCGGGGCGTTTGTTTATGTGGCGCGCACGACTCGCTCATGTTCCACGTGGAACATCTTCTTGTTTCACATGAGTTTTTTGTTCTTAGCCGTTGATTTACGTGTCTATTTCTTTCCGTTCTTATAAAAAGCTTCATCTTTGAGCGCTGGTCGGCATGTTATATTGTTACCAAGAATGTCATGTCTATCAGAGCCGGGATGCTCGCTTTTCTACGGAACGTGTCATGCACCGACGTCAAATGCTGCTCAATATGCTTTTGGCCAGCGCCGCCTTCGCGCTTCCTTTTTCTGTCAATGCCACTCAAATTCGCAACGCCCGACTCTGGCGTTCTGAAAACAAGGTACGACTGGTGTTCGACCTCAGTGGCCCTGTTCAGTACAAAACTTTCACGCTCAGCGCGCCGGACCGCATCATCATCGATGTCAGTGGCGCGCGGCTGGAGGGCAATTTCCCCGAGTTGGCACTGGAAAATACACCGGTCAAGTCCATCCGCTCCGGCCATTTCGGGCAGGGTGACACACGCATCGTGCTGGATCTGACGTCGCCTGTGCAGCTCAACAGCTTTCTGCTGGGACCTGAGGGTTCGCAGGGCAATCGGCTTGTGGTGGATCTGGGACACGACGTAGCCGCGCACACGCCGGTGGCACTCGCGGCCGCGCCGGCGGCACTGGTTAAAGAGCCGCCTGCTCCTGTCCTCGACAAGCATCATCCCAAGCGCGACATCATGGTGGTGGTCGATGCCGGACATGGCGGTAAAGACCCCGGCGCCATTGGCTCCAAAGGCGAGCGGGAAAAGGACGTGGTGCTGTCCATCGCTCAACTGTTGGCCAAACGACTGAAGCGTGAGAAAGGCTTTGACGTGCGTTTGGTACGTAACGACGACTTTTTCGTGCCGCTGCGCAAGCGAGTGGACATCGCCCGCAAATACAACGCAGACATGTTTATTTCCGTTCACGCGGACGCTGCGCCAAGGCTGACGGCGTCCGGCGCATCGGTGTTTGCGCTGTCTGAAAATGGCGCAACTTCCGCCACTGCGCGATTCATGGCTCAGCGCGAGAACGGCGTCGACCTCATCGGGGCGACGAGTCTGCTCAATCTGAAAGACAAGGATCCGATGCTGGCGGGCGTGATCCTCGACATGTCGATGAACGCCACGATTGCTGCCAGCCTGGAATTGGGTCACACCGTGCTCGGCAGCCTGGAAGGCGTGACCACGCTGCACCAGAAGCGTGTGGAGCAGGCGGGGTTCGCGGTGTTGAAATCACCGGATGTGCCGTCGATCCTGGTCGAAACCGGCTTCATCTCCAACAGCCGCGACAGCCAGCGCCTGGTGACCGCCCGTCATCAGCAGGCCGTGGCCGATGGCCTGTTCGACGGCATGAAGACCTACTTCGAACGCAATCCACCCGCAGGCTCGTTCATTGCCTGGCGGCAGGCGCAGAAGGCCGCAGAACAGGCGGTCGTCTGACCTGAAGCAGTCCTTTGCAGGATCGCGCTTGCCCGAGAGATCTGTACACACGATGCACTTCGGTCGTCTGTACGTAAGTCATCGGGCAAGCGCGCTCCTACAATGTCCGTGTTCATTCAACGACAGCCCATCACACGATCACAGGTGATCTTGCTCCGGCTGCCACTGGAGCTCGACACCCGGCTGATCGTCGTCCAGCCGACTTTGCGGATGTATCCTGCCCACGCCTCGCCATCGGAGGCCAGCCCTGTAAAAAATGTCATCGATCCATACCGGCTGTTGGTCTGCGCCCAGCGGCGTTTGTTCGCGCTTTCGTAGCCGCGCAGGTACATCGTCGTGCCTGCCATCGCCACGCTGTAGCGATTGTCGTAGGCGTCGACGCACGCCAGTAGCGTTGCGCTGCGCGTACACAGCGCCTGTGTGAGTCGAGGCGACGGCGGGGCAGCGAAAACCTGCGCGCTCAGCAGCAGCAAAAGCCCTATGAATACTCTCAAGACACCGACCCTCGAAACGAACGTGTAAAAAGTGTTAGCAGGTTTGTATTGTTATACTATAACGTAAAAACCATCTGAACCTGCTACGCGATGAGACGCCTATGAACCGCCTTCCCGTTACCGTCCTGTCCGGCTTTCTTGGAGCCGGCAAAAGCACGCTGCTGAATTATGTCCTGCGCAACCGCGAAAACCTGCGCGTCGCCGTCATCGTCAACGACATGAGCGAAATCAATATCGACGGCAGCGACGTGCAACGTGATGTCAGCCTGAACCGTGCCGAAGAAAAGCTCGTGGAAATGAGCAATGGCTGCATCTGCTGCACCCTGCGCGAGGACCTGCTCGAGGAGGTCAGCCGTTTGGCCAACGATGGCCGCTTCGACTACCTGCTGATCGAATCCACCGGGATTTCCGAACCGCTGCCGGTTGCGGAGACGTTCACGTTTCGCGACGAGTCCGGACAGAGTCTCGCGGATATCGCGCGCCTTGACACCATGGTGACGGTGGTTGATGGCCTTAATTTTCTCCAGGACTTCCAGGCGGCTGAGAGCCTGGACAGTCGTGGCGAAACCCTGGGCGAAGACGACGAGCGCTCCATCACCGATCTGCTGATCGAGCAAGTGGAGTTCGCCGATGTGATCCTGATCAGCAAGATTGATCTGATCAGTTCGAGCGAGCGGCAAGAGTTGATGGCGATCCTTAAACGGCTTAACAGCCAGGCAGAGATTCTGCCGATGGTGATGGGCGCGGTACCCCTGGGCAAGATTCTCGACACCGGCCGGTTTGATTTCGAGCGAGCGGCCCAGTCTCCGGGCTGGCTCAAGGAACTGCGTGGGGAGCACACGCCGGAAACCGAGGAGTACGGCATCGCTTCCACGGCTTATCGGGCGCGTCGACCGTTCCATCCGCAACGGTTCTTTGACTTCATCAATCAACCATGGACCAACGGGAAGCTGCTGCGCTCCAAAGGCTTCTTCTGGCTCGCGAGTAAATATCAGGAAGCGGGAAGCTGGTCACAGGCGGGCGGCTTGATGCGTCATGGCTTTGCGGGCCGCTGGTGGCGTTTCGTCCCCAAGGCACATTGGCCGCAGGACGAGGAAAGTACGCAGGTGATCATGCGCAACTGGCTCGCACAGACCGGGGATTGCCGTCAGGAGTTGGTGTTCATTGGCCAGAACATCGACTTCACCCAACTGACGGCCGATCTGGACAGCTGCCTGCTGACCGATGAGGAAATGGCGATCGGCGTCGAGGGCTGGAGCCAACTGGCCGATCCATTCGGCGACTGGTACGGCGACGCGGCTTAACGCATTGCACATTGTGGGGGCGAGCTTGCTCGCAAAGAGGCCAGTCCATTCACTGCTTTTTTTCGCCTGTAGGTCACCCTTCGTGAGCAAGCTCACTACCACAGGTCTGTGTTGTGTCAGCAGGGCTCACCGGGCCTTCCACACACCTTGGCTTTGCTGCTCGCAAAATGGCTTGAGGAACGCAGCATCGCTGGCCACGCCGTAATAGTGAATGTTCTGCCGATAGGGCATATTGGCGACTTGCGCGTTGCTGCATTGGCCGAATGAGCCCGAAGGGCAGTGTTCCACGTAGGTGACCTCGACCTTTTGGTCCTTGAGCTGCGGTTTGCAGAAGCCGTCGTGAAAAAGGTCAGGCGGGATGTTGAGATTTTCCTGGCAGACCTTCACATCCAGCCGCTCGGCCTGGCTGTGAACCACACAGGACTCAGCCCACGCCTGATTCGACGCCATCGCCAACAGCATCAACGCCAGCCGCACGGGCAGCCAGATCGCTCGCATCGATTACCTCCGTCTGCGCTCGTTTTCGGGAGCGACGTTCAACAATGGCCGGACATGCTGCAGAACATTCCTACCCATGTCATTGCTGGCCCTTTGGGGGCAGGCAAGACGAGTCTGATCAAACACCTTCTGGACCATAAACCGGCGAATGAACGCTGGGCAATCCTGATCAACGAGTTCGGCCAGATCGGCCTGGACGCCGCGCTGCTCACCACGGCCGAGGATGGTATCGCACTTGGCGAAGTCGCTGGTGGGTGCCTGTGTTGCGTCAACGGCGCGCCGTTTCAGGTCGGTCTGGGTCGCCTGTTGCGCAAGGCGCGGCCTGATCGTCTGTTCATTGAGCCGTCAGGGCTCGGCCACCCTGTGCAGTTGATCGCGCAACTGCGCGAGGCACCCTGGATTGGCGTTCTTGCGGTGCAACCCAGCGTCATGGTGCTCGACGCGCAAGCGCTGGCTGTCGGAAAGACTTTGCCGCCGACGCAGCAGGATGCGTTGGCGCAGGCCGGCTTGCTGGTACTGAACAAGTCTGAGGCACTGGATGCCCGCGAACGGCAGGCGGTTATCGGTGCATTGCCTGAGCGACCGGTTTTCTGGACCGAACGCGGGGCGCTTCCTGTGGACCGACTCCCTGGCATACGCACGCATGCGAACGAGGGTTTGGATAACCTTGTTGTGCCGAACACCGCCGTGCCGAAGACACTGGGGCAGTTGCCCGCCTTATGGACCGATCCAATGACGCCGATCTGCCTGAGTCAAGGACAGGCGGAAGGCTGGAGCATCGGCTGGCGCTGGCATCCGGATCGGGTGTTCGATGCTTCGAAGGTTCAGAGATGGTTACAAAGCCTTGATTGGCGCAGGGCCAAGCTGGTTATCCACAGCCGGACGGGCTGGGTATCGAGCAACGTGCTGGAGGGGACGAGGCTGACTTGGTCGCCGAGCGAGTGGCGCAAGGATTCGCGTCTGGAACTGATCTTCGCATCGCCGCAAGACGAGGCGGCGCTGACCACGCAACTGGCGGATTGTCTGGCCTAGCCGGGGTTATCCACAGCGGGTCACTGCTTCCACTTATTGTGCTCCTGGCGCCATTCCGCCAGATGAATGATCTCTGCGGTCGGCTTCGGATTCTTGATCTCGAACGGATAGGGCGCCAGCTCGATCTGTGCAGTGTGCGCACCGAACATCGTGATGGTACCGGGGTGACGCTGCTCCCCTGTCACGGTGAACTCGAAGTTATACACACGCGCCAGGCGCTTGCGCCCTTCGTTGTCGCGCTTGAACGTAATGCGACGCAGGGCAACGTTGCCGTCCAGCAGTTCGATGTCCAGTTTGGCGCAGTGCTGTTTGACGCGCTCCAGCGCACGTTCACGCAGACCATGGGAATGCCACAGCCAAGCGCCAGCGGTCGCCAGCAGCATCAGGACGAATATGTTGCCCAGGGTCAGCATGAAAAAAGAGCTCCAACAGAAGATGTCCAGCTTAACTGCGTCGGGTGATCGACAGCCATAGTCCGAACGCTTAATTTCGCTTCACTTCGTCCGGCTTCGCTACTACTGTGCTTTCCCGGCTTCAGGAACCTGTCATGAAACGTTCGCCTCATTTACTCGCCATCCAGTCACACGTGGTTTTCGGACACGCCGGCAACAGCGCGGCCGTGTTCCCTATGCAGCGTATCGGCATCAATGTCTGGCCGCTGAATACCGTGCAGTTCTCCAACCACACTCAGTATGGACACTGGGCAGGTGAAGTGTTGCCGCCACAGCAGATTCCGGCGCTGGTTGACGGGATCGCGGCGATTGGCGAACTGGGGAATTGCGACGCCATCCTGTCGGGGTATCTGGGCAGCGCCGCCCAGGGGCGGGCGATTCTGGCCGTCGTCGGGCACATTAAGCGGATCAATTCCCGCGCGCTTTACCTGTGCGATCCGGTGATGGGGCATCCGGAAAAGGGCTGCATCGTGCCGCAGGAAGTCAGTGATTTCCTGCTGGAGGAAGCGGCGGCCGTGGCTGACTTTCTGTGTCCGAATCAGCTGGAGCTCGACAGCTTCTCGGGTCGAAAACCCTCGTCACTGCTCGATTGCCTGGCCATGGCTCGGGCGTTGTTGGCGAGAGGGCCGAAGGCGATCATCGTCAAACACCTGGATTATCCGGGGAAGCCCCTCGACGGGTTTGAAATGCTTCTGGTGACCGAGCATGAAAGCTGGCACCTGCGCCGACCGCTGCTGGCATTCCCACGACAACCTGTGGGCGTGGGCGATCTGACGTCCGGGCTGTTCCTGTCCAAGGTGCTGTTGGGCGAAGACCTGCGCAGTGCGTTCGAATACACAGCCTCGGCGGTGCACGAGGTGCTGCTGGAAACTCAGGCCTGTGGCAGTTACGAGCTTGAGCTGATCCGGGCGCAGGATCGGATCGCGCACCCGCGGGTCAAGTTTGAGGCGACTCGCCTGCAGCCCTGACACAACTCGTTTTTTTGTAGGAGCCGGCTTGCTGGCGAATGCGGTCTATCGGACAACACCTCTGTCACTGATTAAACGTATTCGCCAGCAAGCTGGCTCCCACACAGTTAATTCGTCACTGCCTCACGGTGTTTGATCAAACACCGTCTTCCCTGATCTCGCGATAACGCTTCTCCAGTTCCTGACGAATCTGGCGGCGTTGTTGTGCCTGCACGTAACGGCGCTTGTCTTCGCTGGTCTGCGGGCTCAACGGCGGTACGCTCGCCGGTTTGCGTTGGTCGTCCACGGCGACCATGGTGAAGAAGCAGCTATTGGTGTGACGCACCGAGCGCTCGCGGATGTTCTCGGTCACCACTTTGATACCGACTTCCATGGAGGTGTTGCCGGTGTAGTTGACCGATGCCAGGAAGGTCACGAGCTCACCCACATGAATCGGCTCGCGGAAAATCACCTGATCCACCGACAGCGTCACTACATAGCGACCGGCGTAACGGCTTGCGCACGCGTAGGCGACTTCGTCGAGGTACTTGAGAAGGGTGCCGCCGTGCACGTTGCCAGAAAAGTTGGCCATGTCCGGGGTCATCAATACAGTCATCGACAGCTGGGCGTTTCCGGGTTCCATAGCGTGCTCACGGTCAGTTGAATCAAAAAAAGGGGCACCTGTTTCGGTGCTCGATGCAGGTCAGTCATCAAAATCCACACTATCGGGACGCTGACAGCCGGGCCGCCGTCACGCCTGTTACCTATCTGTTTCCATATATTGCACCGGCTTTATCGGGTTTTGTGCGGTGTTACCCTGCGAAAACCCTTGGATGGGATATTTCCTGCGTTTTGATCAGCCTTTTCTGGCGAAGCTGGCGACTTTTCGTACAGCCGACGTCCGTATTTTCGGCAGAAACGCGCATTTTCACCGTTCGTTATAAGGAGCCCGCGCCCATGCATGCCATCAGTTTCATTCAGGATCTGGCCGTCATCATGCTGGTGGCTGGCGTGGTGACGGTGTTGTTTCACCGGCTCAAACAGCCGGTCGTGCTGGGGTACATCGTGGCGGGCTTTATCATCGGTCCGCACACGCCGCCCTTCGGCCTTATTCACGATGAAGACACCATCAAGACACTCGCCGAACTGGGTGTCATCTTCCTGATGTTCTGCCTGGGTCTGGAATTCAGTCTGCGCAAGCTGTTCAAGGTCGGCGCCACTGCGTTTATCGCAGCGTTTCTGGAAATCATGCTGATGATCTGGATTGGCTATGAAATCGGCCAGTTCTTCGGCTGGAGCACCATGGATTCGCTGTTCCTCGGGGCCATCCTCGCGATTTCCTCCACCACGATCATCGTCAAGGCGCTCAACGACTTGAAGATGAAGAATCAGCGTTTTGCACAGCTGATATTTGGCGTGCTGATCGTGGAGGACATTCTCGGCATCGGCATCATTGCACTGCTCTCGGGGATTGCCGTCAGCGGCACCGTCAGCTCGGGAGAAGTGTTTTCCACCGTTGGCAAATTGTCCTTGTTCATGATCGTTGCGCTGGTCATCGGCATTTTGCTCGTGCCACGTTTGCTGGCTTACGTGGCGAAGTTCGAGAGCAACGAGATGCTGCTGGTGACCGTGCTGGGCCTGTGTTTCGGGTTCTGCCTGCTGGTGGTCAAACTCGAATACAGCATGGTACTCGGCGCGTTTCTGATCGGCGCGATCATGGCCGAATCGAAGCAGTTGACGAAGATCGAGCACCTGATCGAACCCATTCGTGACATGTTCAGCGCGATTTTCTTCGTCGCGATCGGTTTGATGATCGACCCGCAGATCCTGCTGGATTACGCCTGGCCCATTGTGGTGATCACCGTCGCCGTTGTACTGGGCAAGATGCTCTCCTGCGGCCTGGGTGCGTTCATCGCCGGTAACGACGGCAAGACCTCGTTGCGCGTGGGCATGGGGCTTTCACAGATCGGTGAGTTCTCGTTCATCATTGCGGCGCTGGGGATGACGCTGCAGGTCACCAGTGATTTCCTTTATCCCGTCGCCGTGGCGGTGTCGGCAATTACCACGCTGCTCACCCCCTATCTGATCAGGGCGGCCGATCCGCTCTCTCACTCACTTGCCGCCATCGTTCCCACCCGCATGGCTCGGGTATTCGGCCTGTACGGGGAATGGCTGCGCAGCATTCAGCCGCAAGGACAAGGCGCGTTGCTTGCATCGATGATCCGCAAGATCCTGCTGCAAGTCGGGGTGAACCTGGCGTTGGTGGTGGCGATCTTCTTCTGCGGGGCGTATTTCGCTGAGCGAATTGGCGATTTTTTCAGCGATTGGGTCAGCGAAGTGGGTCAGCAAAAAGCCTGGATTTGGGGCGCTTCGTTGCTGCTGTCGTTGCCGTTTCTGATCGCGGCCTACCGCAAGCTCAAAGCGCTGTCGATGCTGCTGGCCGAGATGGGCGTCAAGCCCGAGATGGCCGGTCGGCATACCGCGCGCGTGCGCAGAGTGATCGCCGAAGTGATTCCGCTGCTGTCGCTGGTGGTGATTTTCCTGCTGATCGCGTTGCTTTCGGCAAGCATGCTGCCGACCAACGAATGGTTGCTGCTGATCGTGCTGGTCGCGGCGGTCGTCGCTGCAGTGCTGTGGCGCTGGTTCATACGCGTACACACACGCATGCAGATCGCGCTGCTGGAAACACTGGGGAATCACCAGGAGCCTTCGGAGCATTGAACTCCGAGGACTCATTGATGAGCGGTGCGGGGCTCAGCTTTCCAGCCAGACGTCCCGCGCCCAGTGCCAGACCGATTCCCAGCTCTCTTCGGTGACGAGTTCTTCTTCGCCGGACCACAGCACCACGGTGCCGTCTTCCTCGACGCAATAATAGTCCTCGCCATCCTGACAGATCGGGATCAGGTCGCGCGGCACACCCGAATCCCAGGCATTCGCGGCCACTTCCGGCAAGTAGGTGTGTGAGCCAGGATCGGTGACGGTCACGGGCTCCAGGCTGCCGTAGACCACGTCGCTGACGGTCAGCAGAAACTCTTTGAAGACAAAAGGGATATTGATGAACAGCTCTTCTTCGATTTCGACGAGCTGATCTTCGTCCGGCAGCTCAAGCGGGACGGGAACCGGCTCATTGGCTTCACGGAGTTGTTCGATGACTTCTTCCACGACGTGGATCCTCTAACGATTTGCGCGGGTTATACAGTAGCTCAAAGGCATCGCCAAATTAACTGCGCGCTCTGAAAAACAAAACCCCGAAACAAGTTCGGGGTTTTGACTAGAGCAGTGACTCAGAGTTTCAGCCGTTCTGGCGAATACCTGCCACCAGCCAAGGCTGGTTCTCGCCTGGTGCGCGTTCCATGTTCCAGCTCTCGCTGAACACTTCGCCCTGGTCGAAACGCGAAGTCTTCGAGACGCCGCTAAAGGTCAGCGTGGCGATGGTTTTGTCGGCGCGATCGTCCAGACCGTCGAGTTGCACGGTCAGGTTGTCGATGTAGGTCGACTGGAAGCCATCACCCAGATCCGCACGTTCTTTTTTCAGGAACTGCAGCATTTGCGGGGTCACGAATTCGGCGATCTTGTCCATTTCGTTTGCATCCCAGTGCTGTTGCAGCGACTGGAAGTGCGTACGCGCGGCTTCAAGGAAACGCTCTTCATTGAACCAGGCCGGTGCGTTGATCACCGGACGGGCTGCCGCCGCAGCCGAACCACCGAACATCGAGTTGGCCTGCTGAGGTTGCTCGAAGGTTTCACGCTGATATGGCGCGCCTGCTGGAGCCATCTGCGGCTGCTGCTGCTTGCGTCGACGGGCCGCGATAAAGCGGAAGATCACGAAAGCAATGATTGCCATGATCAGGATGTCGAAGAACTGCATGCCCTGGAAACCACCGCCCATGAACATGGAGGCCAACAGGCCGCCGGCAGCGATACCGGCCAGCGGGCCCAGCCATTTGGAAGCACCGCCTGCAGCAGGAGCAGGGCGGCCAGCGGCGTTAGGCGCGGCGGCAGGAGCGGAAGGGGCTGTCTGGCGCGCCTGGTGACTTGGCGCCGAGCCCATGCTCTTGCCACCACCAAAACGCGCGGCGTTGGCATCCAGACTCATGGTGAGTCCGATGACCAGCGCCAAAGCGATGCTTAGAAAACGTTGCATATTGGGAATTCCCGTTTGTGGATTGCACGCGCGCCATGTTGCACAGGACAAATGTGTCTGACCAGCGGCCATATGTTTCCGGCTTTTGCGTGGATCTTCAGAGCGCCTGTATTACTTGGGGTGTAGGCCAGTGAAGAAAGTTCTGTAGGAAAGATGGGGGGCGGATGTAGGAATGCAAGAGCTGCCGGGTTCGCATTTCATTGTAGGAGTGAGCTGCTCGCGATTGCGGTGTGTCAGTCTAAGCAAGCATTGCTGACACACCGCAATCGCGGGCAAGCGCGCTCCTACAGTGAAGCGTCATTGATGGCTCAAACCGGCTCCAGCTTCGCGTAACCCAGCATCAGCCACTTGCTGCCTTCTGCGAAGTTCACCTGGACCCGTGCCTGAGCGCCTGAGCCTTCGAAATTGAGGATCACGCCCTCGCCGAATACCGCGTGCTGCACGCGCTGACCCAGCGAGAACTGGCTCTGCGGGATACCTTCGCCATCGAACAAACGGCTTGGCGCCATGGTCTTGGAGCCGCCGAAAGGACGCGTGACGCTGTTGGACAGCCGCACTTCCTGAATCAGATTGGGCGGAACCTCGCGCACGAAGCGCGAGACCTTGTTGTAGGTCTCGCTGCCGTACAGGCGCCGGGTTTCAGCGTACGTCAGCACCAGGTGCTGCATGGCACGCGTGATACCGACGTAAGCCAGACGGCGTTCTTCTTCAAGACGGCCCGGTTCTTCAAGGCTCATCTTGTGCGGGAACAGGCCTTCTTCCATTCCGACCAGGAAGACATACGGGAATTCGAGGCCCTTGGCGCTGTGAAGCGTCATCAACTGGATGCTGTCTTCGTGCTCATCTGCCTGCGCATCGCCAGCCTCCAGCGATGCATGGCCGAGGAACGCCGCCAATGGCGTCAGGTCTTCCTCGTCCTCGCTGGCCTCGAAGGCACGCGCGGCGCTGACCAGTTCCTCAAGGTTTTCGACCCGTGCCTGACCCTTTTCGCCTTTTTCTTCCTGGTGATACGTGATCAGCCCGGATTGTTCGATCACGGTCTGGGTCATCAGATGCAGCGGCATCTCCATGACCTTGGCCGACAGGTTTTCAATCAGCTCTATAAAGGCGCCGAGCGCACTGGCGGCACGGCCGGTCAAGCCCTTGTTGGCGACCAGCAACCGCATGGCTTCCCACATCGACACGTCCGAGTGCCGCGCGTGTTCGCGGATCGCCTCGACGGTCTTCTCGCCAATACCACGCGGCGGCACGTTGATGACACGCTCCAGCGCCGAGTCGTTTCCGCGACCTTCCAGCAGGCGCAGATACGCCATGGCGTTCTTGATTTCCGCACGTTCGAAGAAGCGCTGGCCGCCATAGATGCGATACGGGATGCGCTCGCGCAGCAACGCTTCTTCCAGCACCCGCGACTGGGCATTGGAGCGATACAGAATGGCGATATCGCTGCGCGACATGCCGGTCTTGATCGCGCTCTCGATGGTTTCGACCACGTAGCGGGCTTCGTCGTGTTCGTTGAAGGCGGCATACAGGCTGATCAGTTCCCCATCGCCGACATCGGTCCACAGCTCTTTGCCCAGACGACCGCTGTTGTTGACGATCAGGCCGTTGGCGGCTTTCAGGATACTGGCAGTGGAACGGTAGTTCTGCTCCAGACGAATGACTTCGGTGTCCGGGAAGTCATCGGAATACTGATGAATGTTCTCGATCTTCGCGCCGCGCCAGCCGTAAATCGACTGGTCGTCGTCGCCGACCACCATCAGGCTGTCGCCGCCTCGAGCCAGCAGTTGCAGCCAGGCGTACTGAACGGCGTTGGTGTCCTGGAACTCGTCGACCAGAATGTGGCGGAAGCGGCGCTGGTAGTGATCCAGCAAGCCTTTGTTGTCGCGCCACAGATCCAGCGCGCGCAACAGCAGTTCGGAGAAGTCGATGACGCTCGCGCGCTGACAGGCCGCTTCGTAGTTTTCGTAGATCGACTTCATGGTGCTGAGGAACAGGTCACCGGACGCCTGGATGTGTTTCGGGCGCAGCCCTTCATCCTTTTGTCCGTTGATGAACCACTGCGCCTGGCGCGCAGGCCAGCGTTGTTCGTCCAGGCCCATTTCCCGAATCACACGTTTGACCAGACGTTGCTGATCATCGCTGTCGAGAATCTGGAAGGTCTGGCTCAGACCCGCTTCCTGCCAATGCGCGCGCAGCAAGCGATGCGCCAGCCCGTGGAAGGTGCCGACCCACATGCCCGCCGGGTTGATACCCATCAACTGCTCGATGCGGTGGCGCATCTCGGCGGCGGCCTTGTTGGTGAACGTCACCGACAGGATCGAGTGCGGCGAGGCGTTTTCTACCTGCATCAGCCAGGCGATCCGATGCACAAGCACACGGGTTTTGCCGGAACCAGCGCCGGCCAGGACCAACTGACGACCCAAGGAGGCGGCTACGGCCTGACGTTGGGCATCGTTGAGGGAATTAAGCAGAAGAGAGAGATCATCGCGCATCGGCGCATTCTAGGGTGCCGGGGTGACGTGGGCAAACTCTAACGCTGGCCGGTCACAAAGTTCTGCCACCCACACCTTGTGGGAGTGAGCTTGCTCGCGAATGCGTCAGTGAACCCAGTACGCCTTCAGCGGCTGAACGTCTGTCTTCGCGAGCACGCTCACTCCCCTACAATGTGCCGTCAGATCGCGGATCTGCGGCTGGATGAAAAAGCGCCAGCCTACCGTCCGTACAATTTATTTTTCTGACTGTTTGGTCTCTCCGGTGGCTTGTGTATGCTCCGCGAACGTTCAAGGCTCACTAATTATAAGAACCGCCATGACCCCCAGCTCAGAAGCCCCGGCCGACTCTGTGGCAACACGCCGTGTTATCCGCAAACAGTTCGCCACCCAGCTTGCCGTCGAGCGCACCCGCCTTCTCTATCAGGGGTCTTTGCTGCCGACCCTGTTCATGTTCATCAATGGTCTGCTGTGCGCCTGGCTGCTCTGGAGTCCGGAACGCTATCTGCTGGTCGGCATCTGGGTCGGCTGGCTCTCGGCGCTCGTCTGCCTGCGTGTGCTGCAAGTGGCGGCTTTTCGCGCAGCTTCGCCTGAACGCCAGGCTCAACCGATCTGGACGCGCATGTTCCTGGCCGGGGCGTGCGTGAGTGGCCTGACCTTATCCAGTGCTGCATTGGTGTTGGTGCCGGTTGAAAGCTTCATTCAGCAAGCCTGGGTGTTCGGGCTGATCGGCGCCGCCTCGTTATCCGCGAGCGTGGCCTATGCCGCCAGCATTCCCGCATTTTTGACCTTCACGGTGCCGTGCCTGTTACCACCGATTGTCTACCTGTTCTGGGGGGGCGATGTGCCGTTGCGCGGTTGGGGGTGGCTCGGATTAATTCTGCTGCTCGCGCTGATCGTGGTGGCCGCGCAGGTCAACCGGTTGATCCAGAGCGGCTTGATGCGCCGCTTTCAGAACCTTGCGCTGATCGAGCATCTGCAAGAAGCTCAAGCCAAAAGCGAAGCACTCAATCGTGAGCTCACGCGGCAGTACGAAGAGCGCACGCGCTACCTGTCGCATTACGACGAACTGACGGGCCTGGCCAATCGCTCGTTGTTCAACGAGCGCCTGCGCGAAGCCAACCAGCGGGCGCGGCAAGGTCGACGCAGTCTGGCGTTACTGCACATCAACCTGGACCGTTTCAAATTGCTCAATGACAGCCTGGGCCATGATGTCGCCGATCAGCTTTTACGTCTGGTCGGACGGCGATTGAGTGCCGAACTCGCCGAGGCTGACACCGTAGCGCGCCTGTCGGCGGACGAGTTTGCGGTGCTGTTCGACACCTACGGCAATTTGACCACGCTGGCTCGCGTCACGACGCGACTGCTGGCCAAGCTGCGTTCTCCGCTCTCGGTTTCCGGCCACGAGCTGGTGGTCAGTGCGTCCGTCGGCATTGCCTTGCTACCGGATTCGGCGCGCGATATTCCCTCACTGGTGTCTCAAGCCAACATGGCGATGCAGCATGCCAAGCACCTGGGCGGGAATAACTTCCAGTTCTACACCGAAAGCCTTCAGGCGCGGACGCTGGAGCGTCTGCAGCTGGAAATTCAGTTGCGTCGGGCCATCGAGGACGGTCAGCTTGAGGTTTTCTACCAACCCAAACTTGAAGTGGCGACCGGGCGGTTGAGCTCGGCAGAAGCATTGGTGCGCTGGTGTCATCCGACTCGCGGCATGGTGCCTCCCGGTGAATTCATTGGACTGGCGGAAGAGTCCGGCCTGATCGCCGACATCGGAGAATTCGTCCTGCGTCAGGCCTGTCGGCAGATGCGTGAATGGCAGCGCAGTGGGTTGTTGCCGATCAGGGTGTCGGTCAACCTGTCCGTACACCAACTGCGTCAAGGCAAACTGGTGAGCCTCGTGCGTCAGGTCCTCGATGAAACCGGGTTGATGCCCGAATGCCTTGAGCTGGAGCTGACCGAAAGCCAACTGCTGGACAGCGTCGAGCACATCATCAGCACTTTCCAGCAGTTACGGGAACTGGGCGTGAAGCTCGCCATCGATGATTTTGGCACCGGTTATTCGTCACTGAGCTATTTGAAGCGCTTTCCGGTGGACTACGTAAAAATCGATCAGGCTTTCATTCGAGGGCTGAACGAAGGCACCGAGGACGCAGCCATCACACGGGCGATTATCGCCATGGCGCACAGCCTTGAGTTGAAGGTGGTCGCTGAAGGCGTCGAAACGGCTCAGCAGTTGGAGTTCCTGAGGGAGCACCAATGCGACGAGGTACAAGGCTACCTGATAAGTCGGCCAGTGGAGGCCAGTGCGATGGGCGATATCTTGCGCAAATGTGAAGCTGTTGCCTGGAGTCACGCGTAAAAAGTCCTACACTGTGACGCGACCGGTCATCCAGGGCTGGTCGTTTGCCAACCGCAAACTCGTTTAGCTGTGCGGTTTGCAGGTCATGTAGTATAACTACAAAAAAGCTACAACCCGGCCCATCCTTCTATTGAGTCCTGTCCTTTGAATCTGTTGCAGCACATCGCCCAGTCCCGCCATCTCTTGCGTAAGTCGGAGCTCAAGGTAGCCGATCATGTGCTGCTTGATCCGGCGGCCGTGATGCACAGCTCCATGGCCGACCTGGCCCATAGCGTTGGCATCAGCGAACCCACCATCGTGCGTTTTTGCCGTGCCATTGGGTGCACCGGTTTTCAGGATCTGAAACTCAAGCTCGCGCAAAGCCTGGCCGCTGGCGCCAGTTTCGGGCAGTTCGCGATTCACGAGGACGACTCGGTCGCCGACTACAGCCTGAAAATTTTCGACACCACGTTGCACACGTTGATGGAGGTGCGGGAGAAGCTCGATCCCCACGCCTTGCAAGCCGCGGTGACGGTCATGGCGGCGGCGCATCGGGTCGAGTTCTACGGGTTTGGCGCCTCGGGCGCGGTAGCGGCGGACGCGCAGCACAAGTTTTTCCGCCTGTTGCTGACGGCCGCCTCGTATTCCGATCCGCACATGCAAGCCATGTCGGCGGTGACGCTCAAGCCCACGGACGTGGCCGTGTGTATCTCTCAGTCAGGACGCTCGAAGGATCTTCTGATCACCGCCAACCTGGTGCGTGAAAGCGGTGCGAACCTGATCACATTGTGTCCAAGCCAGACCCCGCTGGCAGAGCTATCCACGGTCAATCTCGCGATCGATGTGCATGAAGACACGGAAATCTACACGCCGCTGACCTCGCGCATCGCGCATCTGGTGGTGATCGATGTCCTGGCGATGGGTGTTGCCATGGCCCGTGGTCCGAGCCTGGTCAACCACCTCAAGAGCGTGAAGCGCAGCTTGCGCAGCCTGCGGTTGTCGCCCAAGTCAATCAAGTCCGCGGAAGATTGAGCACTCGCGAATCCTGTAGGAGCGCGCTTGCCCGCGATTGCGGTGGGTCAGCAAAGCATTGTTGACTGAAACACCGCAATCGCGGGCAAGCGCGCTCCTACATTCGATTTCCGTCTGCTGCGCAACGTTCACCAACTTGTAACCCTTCCGACGCCTGATCGTCACGGCTCAGGGCCACTCTGTACTCCCGCACACGCAATGGGAGACAGGATATGCCTCGGCACTACGATGACTCGCACCCGCACAGCGCTTCCAGCGCCAAGACTCGCCGTCAGCAGGAAGATCAGCGCCGCATGGCGTTTCGACGCGCGATCGAGACCTACTCCGAAGAGCGCCGTCTGAATCAGGAGCTCTCCGATTACCTGGATGCCGCCTCGGCCAACTTCTGGCAGAGCACTAGCGCCTCTGAAGGTGCCCGTCAAAGCGCTCCATCACCTCGCTGATCTGCGCGCGTTCGGTGCGGATGAACGCCAGGAAGGCGTGAGCCACCGGCGACAGCCGCTTGTCCCGGGCCTGAACGACGCACCAGCTTCGATACAGCGGCAACTCGGCCACTGGCAGCTCTTTCAGCGCGCCGGTGGCCAGTTCCAGATTCAGCCCATGTCGCGTCAGCAGCGCCACACCCAGGCCCGCCACTACGCATTCGCGTTGGGCCTCCGCTGAGGACACTTCCAGTGTGTGTTCAAAGTGAATGCGCTTCTCCTTGAAGTACTCTTCGCACGCCTTGCGGGTTCCCGAACCCGGCTCGCGGATCACCAGTGTCTGGCCTTCAAGGTCTTTCAGGCTCGGGTTGGGCAGCAGGCACAGCGGATGATCCGGACGTGCGACTGCCACGATGGGGTTGTTGAGAAAGGGCAAAAACTCTAGGCCCATGTCCTGCGGCACCATCGACATCACGACCAGATCGTCGCGGTTATCAGACAGTCGACGGATCACCTGGGCACGGTTGACGACTGTCAGATTGAGCATGACTTCGGGGTACTGACGCTTGAACGCGGCAAACAGATGCGGCACGAAATATTTCGCGCTGGACTCGATCGCCAGCTTCAATTGGCCTTGCAGTGATCCCTGCATGTCAGAGAGCTGCATATCGAGATTTTCCAGCCGTCCGAAGATGTCACGACTGGCCAGTTGTAACGCTTGCGCGGCTTCGGTCAGGTACAGCTTTTTGCCCACGTACTCGAAAAGCGGCTGCCCGATGAGCTCTTCAAGCTGACGAATCTGCAGGCTGACGGCGGGCTGCGTGAGCGACATTTCCTCCGCTGCACGGCTGTATGAACGCAGGTCGCACACCTCGTTGAAGATTCGCAGTTGACGCAATGTCATACGCATCAGTGACTTACGCAATTTCAAATCGCTCTGTAAATGGCTGAATGAGTGACTATAAGGTTTTACTTATGTTTAACCCAATTTTTACTCATTTTTGTTAATTGCTGATTCGTCATAGGGTGGCCCCATCGCTGCGACGCAACATGCGGTAACGGGACGTCGCGACGTACTGACCGGGTTGCCGGTCTGTCAGCTCATCGGTCGAGGAAATGCCAGTGATAACAAAAATCCTGATCGCCAACCGTGGAGAAATCGCTGTTCGTATCGTGCGCGCTTGCGCCGAAATGGGCATCCGATCGGTTGCGATCTATTCCGACGCGGATCGCCATGCGCTCCATGTAAAGCGTGCGGATGAGGCTTACGGCATTGGTTCCGAACCGCTCGAGGGTTATCTGAACCCGCGCAAGTTGGTGAACCTGGCCGTCGAAACCGGTTGCGATGCGCTGCATCCCGGTTATGGCTTCCTCTCGGAAAACGCCGAACTGGCGGAGATCTGCGCTGAACGTGGGATCAAATTCATCGGTCCGTCCGCTGAAGTGATTCGTCGCATGGGCGACAAGACTGAAGCGCGGCGCAGCATGATCAAGGCCGGTGTACCGGTGACGCCGGGCACGGAAGGTAACGTTGCCGATATCGCCGAAGCACTGACTGAAGGCGACCGCATTGGCTACCCGGTCATGCTCAAAGCCACCTCCGGAGGTGGCGGTCGCGGCATTCGTCGCTGCAACAGCCGTGAAGAACTGGAGCAGGCCTTTCCTCGGGTCATTTCCGAAGCGACCAAAGCGTTCGGCAAAGCTGAGGTCTTCCTCGAAAAATGCATCGTCAATCCCAAGCACATCGAGGCTCAGGTCCTGGGTGACAGCTTCGGCAACGTGGTGCATCTGTTCGAACGCGACTGCTCGATTCAGCGTCGCAACCAGAAGCTCATCGAGATTGCCCCGAGTCCTCAGTTGACGCCCGAGCAACGCGCCTACATTGGCGACCTGTCCGTACGCGCAGCGAAAGCCGTGGGCTACGAGAACGCCGGGACCGTGGAGTTTCTGCTCGCCGAGGGCGAGGTGTACTTCATGGAGATGAACACCCGTGTTCAGGTCGAGCACACCATCACCGAAGAAATCACCGGCATCGACATCGTGCGCGAGCAGATCCGCATTGCGTCCGGCCTGCCGCTGTCGGTGAAGCAGGAAGACATCATTCACCGTGGATTCGCGTTGCAGTTCCGGATCAACGCCGAGGACCCGAAAAACAATTTCCTGCCCAGCTTCGGCAAGATCACCCGCTACTACGCGCCCGGCGGGCCTGGTGTGCGTACCGATACGGCGATTTACACCGGGTACACCATTCCGCCGTTCTACGACTCCATGTGCCTGAAGCTGATTGTCTGGGCCCTGACCTGGGAAGAAGCGATGGACCGTGGCCTGCGCGCGCTGGACGACATGCGCCTGCAAGGCGTGAAGACCACGGCAGCCTATTACCAGGAAATCCTGCGCAACCCGGAATTCCGCAGCGGCCAGTTCAATACCAGCTTCGTCGAAAGCCATCCTGAACTGACCAACTACTCGATCAAGCGCAAACCCGAAGAGCTGGCTCTGGCCATCGCCGCCGCCATTGCCGCCCACGCAGGCCTGTGAGGAACACGTAAATGTCCAAGAAAATCTTCGTAACCGACACCATCCTGCGCGACGCTCATCAATCGCTGCTGGCGACCCGCATGCGCACCGAGGACATGCTGCCCATCTGCGACAAACTCGACAAGGTCGGCTACTGGTCGCTGGAAGTCTGGGGCGGCGCAACGTTCGATGCCTGTGTGCGTTTCCTGAAGGAAGATCCGTGGGAGCGTCTGCGTCAGCTTCGCGCGGCGTTGCCCAACACGCGTCTGCAAATGCTGTTGCGCGGTCAGAACCTGCTGGGCTACCGCCATTACAGCGACGATGTGGTCAAGGCGTTCGTCGCCAAGGCCGCCGTCAACGGCATCGATGTGTTCCGCATCTTCGACGCCATGAACGATGTGCGTAACCTGCGCGTGGCCATCGAGGCCGTGAAAGCCGCGGGCAAGCATGCGCAGGGCACCATCGCTTACACCGTCAGCCCGGTCCACACCGTCGAAGCTTTTGTCGCTCAGGCCAAGCAGATGGAAGCCATGGGTTGCGACTCCGTCGCGATCAAGGACATGGCCGGCCTGCTGACCCCTTACGCGGCTGGTGAACTCGTCAAAGCCCTCAAGGCCGAGCAGTCATTGCCAGTGTTCATTCACTCGCACGACACGGCCGGCCTGGCTGCAATGTGCCAACTGAAAGCCATCGAAAACGGCGCGGATCATATCGACACCGCGATCTCGAGCTTCGCGTGGGGCACCAGCCATCCGGGTACGGAGTCGATGGTCGCCGCGCTGAAAGGCAGCGAATTCGACACCGGGCTCGATCTGGAACTGCTGCAGGAAATCGGTCTGTACTTCTACGCTGTGCGTAAGAAATATCACCAGTTCGAGAGTGAATTCACCGCGGTCGACACGCGGGTGCAGGTTAACCAGGTGCCGGGCGGCATGATTTCCAACCTCGCCAACCAGCTCAAAGAGCAGGGCGCCTTGAATCGGATGGGCGAGGTGCTGGCCGAGATTCCGCGTGTGCGCAAGGACCTCGGTTATCCGCCGCTGGTGACCCCGACCTCCCAGATCGTCGGGACTCAGGCGTTCTTCAATGTGCTGGCTGGCGAGCGTTACAAGACCATCACCAACGAAGTGAAGCTGTATCTCACCGGCGGCTACGGCAAGGCGCCGGGTGAGGTCGACGATAAGTTGCGTCGTCAGGCGATCGGTAATGAAGAACTGATCGACGTACGTCCCGCCGATCTGTTGAAACCTGAGATGACCAAGCTGCGCGACGAAATCGGGGTGTTGGCCAAGTCCGAAGAAGACGTACTGACTTACGCGATGTTCCCCGATATTGGCCGCAAGTTTCTTGAAGAGCGTGCCGCCGGCACGCTCACGCCGGAACCGTTGTTGCCGATCCCTGAACCGGGCACGGTCGCCAAGGCGGGCGGCGAGGGCGTGCCGACCGAGTTCGTCATTGATGTGCACGGCGAGAGCTACCGTGTGGACATCACGGGTGTGGGTGTCAAAGCCGAAGGCAAGCGCCACTTCTATTTGTCCATCGATGGCATGCCGGAAGAAGTGGTGTTCGAGCCGCTCAACGAATTCGTCGGGGGCGGCATCGGCAAACGCGCCCAGGCCAGCAAACCGGGCCACGTCAGCACCACCATGCCGGGCAACATCGTCGATGTGCTGGTCAAGGAGGGTGACATGGTCAAGACCGGCCAGGCTGTGCTGATCACTGAAGCGATGAAGATGGAAACCGAGGTTCAGGCCGCCGTTTCCGGCAAGGTTGTCGCGATCCATGTGGCCAAGGGGGATCGCGTGAATCCTGGTGAAATCCTGGTCGAGATCGAGGGCTGATCGCGACGCGGCAAAGATAAACAGCCTCCCGCGCACAGATGCGAGAGGCTGAACAGTTACCTCTGGGGGAGCTCTCGTGGCTCCTCTTTTTTTTGCCTGCAAGGTGTAGGAGCTGCCGGGGTGGCGCTCCACCTTGTCCCGCGATCTGCCGGTAACCGACAGTGAAGCCGGTGCATGCGGAGTACCTGGCACAACGAATTGCCTGATTTTGCTGCCGCTGCGCGCCAGATCGCGGGACAAGCCACGCTCCTACAGTTTCGGCGTGAATCAGCAGCACGCGGCATACCGGCAGATCGCGATCTTGGGTTTATCGAGACACCGCTTCTGCCCGCAGGGCGTAGGAGCGTGGCTTGTCCCGCGATCTGCCGGGAACCGGCAGTAAAACCGGTGCATGCGGAGTACCTGGCACAACGAGTTGCCTGATTTTGCTGCCGCTGCGCGCCAGATCGCGGGACAAGCCACGCTCCTACAGTTTCGGCGTGAATCAGCAGCACGCGACATACCGGCAGTAAAACCGGTGCATGCGGAGTACCTGGCACAACGAATTGCCTGATTTTGCTGCCGCTGCGCGCCAGATCGTCCGGATGCGGCCCAGAGACAAGCCACGCTCCTACAGTTTCGGAGTGAATCAGCAGCAGGCGGCATACCGATCAGGCGTCCCTATGAC
>NZ_FOEO01000053.1 GCF_900110765.1 Pseudomonas sp. NFACC02 | reverse complement strand
CTATGACGCCTGGCGGTTGGGATTTTTCGCTCCTGACTACATGGAAGTCTGGATCGAAACGGCTGATGCGGTGGATACCAACGATCGCTGGTTCAAACGGGCAATGAGTGGAGTGTCTTCCATATCGAGTCCCTCAAACCTCAAAGGCAACCCTCGAGGTTGGCCCCGAAATCCCGGTGACGGTAAGGGGAAATATGTATACGGCGCAGACCTGCCATGTTTCATTTACGTGCGCTGGCAATCGCTGGCAGAGCCGCAGACGTACTACGCCTATATCGAGATCCCTGAAAGCGCTCGCGAACTCATGGTCAAGGGGGAGAGGGCGTATTGCAGGGGGAGGGGTAAATGGATCACTGACTATCGGGAGAACATCACCATCGGCCTGGCACCTGGCGGTGTTGCCAAGGCTTGGGTGAATGGGCCCTGTCTCGATGCGATTGAGGTGAGCCGGGTGCAGGGCAAGGTGGTGTCGAAAGGGCCCTATCTTGGTGAAAGTGGCGGCAAATATGGGCTGAAGTTGGAGCCCGATGCCCAGGCCTACATCGACAAATTTGGCATCCCTTATGACTCTTGGTAAGCGCTGGCTCAGGCTTCGCCAATTCAAGGGAAAAGTGATCAAACAATGATGCGCCTGCGGCGTAGACGCGAATCTGTGGTGAATACAACACCTGTAGGAGCGTGGCTTGTCCCGCGATCTGCCGGGCACCGGCAGTAAAACCGGCAGATACGGTGTACCTGACACACTACTTATGTCGGCTTTACGAACGCTTCACCGCGGATCGCAGGACCAACCGGCGCATACAGAAGGAAGGTGCATCACGCGGGATTCCGCGCTTTCCAGTCCCGCAGCCACTGCAGACCTTCGCTGGTAGCGCCTTTGGGGCGGTACTCGCAACCGACCCAGCCGGTATAACCTAAACGGTCGATCTCGTCGAACAGCCATGGATAGTTCACTTCCCCCATGTTCGGCTCATGACGATCCGGCACACCGGCGATCTGGATGTGGCCGATCCCGGCGAAGTCACGGCGCAGCTTGTTGGTCACGTCGCCTTCGACGATCTGGCAGTGATAGAAATCAAACTGCACCTTCAGGTTGTCCGCGCCCACTTCCTTGCACACCGACTGGCCCTGATCCTGACGGTTGAGGAAGAAGCCCGGCATGTCGCGGGTGTTGATTGGTTCGATCAGTACGGTGATTCCGACTTTGGCCGCTTCCTGTGCGGCATGGCTCAGGTTTTCCAGGTACACCGCATGGTGCTTCTGGCGCAGTTCTTCGGTGGGCAGCAAGCCGGCCATGACGTGGATGCGGTCATTACCCAGCACTGCGGCATATTCCAGCGCCTTCTGGAAGCCGCTGCGGAATTCGCTCTCCCGTCCCGGCAATGAAGCGATGCCCCGTTCACCCTTGCCCCAGTCACCCGGTGGTGCGTTGAACAGCGCCTGAGTCAGGCCGAAATTGTCCAGGCGGAGTCTGATTTCCGCAGCGCTGAAATCGTAGGGGAACAGATACTCCACCGCTTCGAAGCCATCACCTGCCGCAGCCGAAAAGCGCGCGAGGAAGTCATGTTGCGGGTACAGCATGCTGAGGTTGGCAGCGAAACGAGGCATGGTTTTCTCCTTGGATGTTCAGCCCCTTCCGGGCGGGCGGGATCTATCGAACAGCGCCAACGGATCGATACGCAGTGCAGGGCGTCCAGCTTCAAGCCATGTAGCACTGGCCGGTGGTGTCGCCTTCGCTGGACATTCAGACTCCTGTGGCACGGCTTACGGTCGAATCGGCTGTGATGGCTGGCATCTTAGCCAATCGTTCGCATCATGACAGTCGCAAGAAACTGCCGTGCAGATCCTGGCGCACGCATGATGGGAAGAACCTTTCAACTAGCTGCGGCTCTTAGCCTGTGGGGGAGCGCTTGATGAAGCTCACATTCTAAGAGGATGCTGCAAATATGACCGTTGCCTTCTGGTGCGTGTTGATCGTGATTCTGTTGCCGCTGGTCTGTACGTCGATTGCCAAGTTTGGTAGTGGCCGTTTCGGTGCCCGGCAAAACCATAACCCGCGGGACTTTCTGGACAGCCTGGAAGGTCTGCCGCGTCGTGCCCATGCCGCGCAGCAGAACAGCTTTGAAGCGATTCCGGGGTTCGCCGCCGGGGTGATCATTGCTCATATCGCCGGCGTCGCGCAGTTGGTCACCATTGATGTGCTGGCGGTGCTGTTCGTGACCAGTCGTCTGCTCTACATCATTTTCTACTTGGCGGACCTGGCGGCCTTGCGCTCGCTGGCGTGGTTTATCGGTCTTGGGTTGGTGATCGCCTTGTTTGGCATTTCCGTCTGATTGCGATGCCGATCATTCACTTGGGTTTTTCAAGGCGTGCGCGGATACTGGCGACCATTTTTTCCAGCAGTCGTCGCCATGAATCCGAAGAGCGTTGCGTTGAGAAAACTGTCGCTGAGACATCCGTCGTTGAAAGCGATAAGCCTGTTGATGATCGGCGCGCTCGCCTTGAGTGCCTGCGGAGGCGTGGATCCCGATTCGCCGCTGGGGCAACGCAAGGCGATCTTCAAGCAAATGCTGAAAACCAGTGAAGACATTGGCGGCATGTTGCGCGGCCGCTTGCCGTTCGACGGTCCGAAATTCGCCGAGGGTGCGGTGAAGCTGGATGGGTTGTCGCATGAGCCCTGGAAGCATTTTCCCGCAGTGAAAGAGTCCGAGCACACCAGCGCTAAAGATGCCGTGTGGCAGCGGCAGGCGCGGTTTCAGGAGCTGGCGGGGCAGCTTGAAGCCCGCACCGGCGAGTTGGTGACAGCAACCCGGCAACTGCCGTTGACCGCCGCCAACATGATCCCGCCGATGAACAACGTCGAAGACGCCTGCGACGCCTGTCATAAAGAATTCCGGGATCACTAGCGGCTGAAAAGATGACGATATCCTGCGGGAGCGAGCCTGCTCGCGAAGGCGTTGGAACAATCCATACACCTGGATCGTTCGTGCCCCGTCTTCGTGAGCAACTTCACTCCCACAAAGACAGGCTGAACCCCTCACCCTTCATGACCTACTCATCCTCCTCATCCGGCTGAACCTTCTCCAGTTCTTCCTGTGCGTCTTGCAGTTCCTTGCGCGACTCAGCCAGCTTGTCTTTGCGCTTGTTGATCTTGTCAGGGTCGCCCTTGCTCATGGCCTTGTTCAGATCGGCCTGGCGGCGGCTCACTTCGCGTTTCGCGTCCAGTACCTTTTGTTCCTGCTGCTTGAGCAGGCCGGCATCGGTGCAATTGGCGGTGACCTCGCTCAGGGCTTTTTCCAGTCCCGACTGCTGATCGCTGTTGCCCGCTGCCTTGGCCTGTTCGATCTGATTGCTGATGTCCTGACGTTTGGCCGCGCAGCCGCTCAACTCGGGAGCCTGTTCAGCCGCGAACAAAGGGGCTGCCAACAGCCCGCAGGCCGTGAACACAATCAGCGGTGACAAGAATTTCATGAACGCTCCTTGAAAACGGGCGCCCGGACGCTCGACACAATCGTCCGGGACAAAAAGATGACTAGAACCCTTTGATGCCTTGCTCTCGCAGCTGTCGGGCCAGCGCTTGCACGTGCGGGTTCTGAAAAAAAGCCGTTAGCTGCTGCGCGCGTCCCGGCCCAATACCGGCCACGGCTTGCCATTGACCCACGTCCCGAGTCGACAGATCCGACCACGACTCACCCAGTGGAGCGCCTGCGGTCGGCGGTAAACCGATGGCTTTGAGCCAAACTTCGAACGATTGTTCGCGGGCTCCCTGAAAACTCTTCAGCAGTTTAGCGCTGCTCTGATCGCCAAGACCGGGAATGTTAGCAAGCTGTGTCGCATCAAGGGGCATCCAGTCCAGCAAACCGTTGAGGTGCCCTGTGTCTATCAACTTGTCCCAGGTGCCCGGTCCTACACCCGGAAGTGCCAGGCCCTTCTTGCTGCTCAGCCATTTCAATCGCTCGCGAAACTGGCTTTCACATCCCTCTATTGGCTGCCAGCAACTCAGCGCGTGGTAATCCGCAGCATCAGGCACCTTCATTTCCACCCGCTCGACGTGGCGTGTGACGACGCCATCGAGCCGCGGAATGGTCAGCCCCGCCAAGCTGATCGCCACGTGGTCTCCCGGTCGAATATCCAGCGTCTGCCAGCGTTTGAATGAGCCCACACTGATCCGGCTGACCTTCCGGTCGTCCAGTTGCACCGGTTCGATGTCCAGTACCGGCGTAATTTTCCCGCTTCGCCCGATGTTGAAATGCACCTTGCGAACTTCACCCACTACTTGGGCGAACGGGTATTTCCATGCGGCTATCCAGTAAGGTGCCTTCGCCTGCCAGCGGTCTGCTGGAGGGCGGATGCCCTGACGGATGACCACGCCGTCGGTGGCAAACGGCAGCGGATTTGTATACCAATGCTCGCGCCAGTTTTTGGCCTGGTCGACACTTTCGATGGGCTCACTGAGGGTCGCACTGTCGGTAAAGCCCAGCGCACGCAGGCCGGTCAGACGGTCCTGCATGCCTTCCGGGCCATCGGGCCAGTCCCAGACGAACAACCCGACGTTTGCGCCGTCTTCTTCAGTGATGGAGGTGCGTGCCAGCAGCCCGGCGACTTTACTACGAGCATTCAGGCTTCCGGCGTTGGCCTGTACGTGGCCGCTTAACCGCCAATACAGCTCGCCCTGCAGCACCAGCGTTTTTTGCCACGCCAAATGCGAAGGTATCGCCGCGATCTGATGGGCATGTTCGGTCCAGTCCTGTCCCCTGACTCCATCGCCTCGACTGATCGCCTTCACCAGCTTCCCGTCTTTGTAAACAAGCGTGACCGCGACGCCATCTACCTTCGGTTGAATCCACAGATCGTCTCGCCCCTTGAGCCACGCCTGCACCGCGCGTTCGTCAGGGAGCTTGTTGAGACCGGTGTGTGGCACAGGATGCACGTTCGGCCCCGCAGCGGTCTTCAGCGGGTTTTCGTCGATGGGTGCCGGTCTCGCAAAGCAGCCACGAAGATGTGAAAGCCGTTGCACCGACTGATCGTAGAGCTCATCGGCCACAAGCGAAACGCCTTGGCGGTGATAGCTGTCATTCCAGTGTTCGATCTGGGTTTGCAGGGAGGAGATTTCGCTGCCGGCTTTGGCGGCAGGCCAGTCGGGACAGGTTAGGGCGTTGGCGGTCTCGAAAGAGAGCGCGAGTGCCAAAGCGATAAAAGGGCGAAGAAGTAGCAGCATCGAAGCGTCCTTGCCTGAGGTTGAGACGGGCAAGGCTAGGATGCGGGGCGACTTTGTTCCTTTGCGCTTGGTTACCGCGTTTTTCATGGCCGGTACAGTCGAGCCCGCTTTCGCTTCACAGCTGTCTCTTGAGCCGTTTTGGTACAAGTGCAAAATGATGTTTCAACCCAGCGCCTGCATAGGACGCCTACGAAAATGGACCTGTCGACCCTCGCCGTTTTTATCCCTGCCTGCTTCGCCTTGAATATGGCTCCAGGCCCGAACAACCTGCTGTCGATCAGCAATGCGTCGCGTTATGGCTTTGCGCGTGCCTGCCGTGGCGGGCTCGGACGATTGCTGGCCTTCGCCATCATGATTGCTCTGGCGGCTGTGGGTTTGACTGCTGTGTTGCACACATCCGAGTGGCTGTTCCATGCGATCAAGCTGGTCGGCGCGGCGTACTTGTTTTATCTGGCCGTACAACTGTGGCGCGCTCGGGCGGATGGCCATGCCGATGAAACCGTTTCTCAGGCGGGATCGGGGCGACTGGCCCGACAGGAGTTTCTGGTGGCGATCGGCAATCCCAAGGCGATTCTCTTGTTCACCGCCTTCCTGCCGCAGTTCGTTGACCGTTCAGGCGCAATCACCACTCAATTCGCGCAACTGGGCGCCATGTTTCTCGGCCTCGAATGCATCGCCATCGCGCTTTATTGCTACATGGGAATCCACGCTCGCCGGTTGTTTGCCAAGCCGAGCGGCAAGCGACTGTTCAATCGTGCCTGCGCAGGATTGCTGGCGAGTGCGGCATCGTTCTTGTTAGTGGCACGCAGGGCCTGAATGCAAAAGCCCCTGACGATTTTCATCGCCAGGGGCTTTTTGTGACGCTATCGACTGCTTCAAGCAGCCGGGCGTTTTACAAACCAGCAGCAGCGCGCAATGCAGCAGCGCGGTCGGTTTTTTCCCAGGTGAACGTGGAGAAGGTGTCGTCGCCCACGGTCTTGGTTTCCGGCGTACGACCGAAGTGGCCGTAAGCGGCGGTTTCCTGGTACATCGGGTGCAGCAGGTCGAGCATGGTGGTGATCGCGTATGGACGCAGATCGAAGTGCTCGCGGACCAGTTTGACGATCTTGTCATCGCTGATCTTGCCGGTGCCGAAGGTGTTCAGCGAGATCGAGGTCGGTTGAGCGACGCCGATGGCGTAGGACACTTGAATCTCGCAACGCTCGGCCAGACCGGCAGCAACGATGTTCTTGGCAACGTAACGGCCAGCGTAAGCAGCCGAACGGTCAACCTTCGATGGGTCCTTGCCGGAGAACGCGCCGCCGCCGTGACGGGCCATGCCGCCGTAGCTGTCGACGATGATCTTGCGACCGGTCAGGCCGCAGTCACCTACCGGGCCACCGATGATGAACTGGCCAGTCGGGTTGATGTGGAACTGGGTGTCTTTGTGCAGCAGTTCGGCGGGCAGCACGTGCTTGACGATCAGCTCCATGACGCCTTCGCGCAGGTCGGCGTACGAGACTTCAGGGTTGTGCTGGGTCGACAGAACGATCGCGTCGATCCCGACCACAATGCCGTTTTCGTAGCGGCAGGTGACCTGGGATTTGGCGTCCGGGCGCAGCCAGGGCAGCAGACCCGATTTACGGGCTTCAGCCTGACGCTTGACCAACTGGTGCGAGAACGCGATAGGCGCAGGCATCAGCTCGGCGGTTTCGTTGCTGGCATAGCCGAACATCAAACCCTGGTCGCCGGCGCCCTGATCTTCAGGCTTGGCACGGTCGACACCCTGGTTGATGTCAGGCGACTGCTTGCCGATGATGTTCATCACGCCGCAGGTTGCGCCGTCGAAGCCGACGTCGGAGCTGGTGTAGCCGATGTCGCTGATCACGTCACGAACGATCTGCTCCAGGTCAACCCACGCGCTGGTGGTGACTTCGCCAGCAACGATGGCAACGCCGGTCTTGACCAGGGTTTCAACCGCTACGCGAGCGTGTTTGTCCTGGGCAATGATGGCGTCCAGCACCGCATCGGAGATCTGGTCGGCGATTTTGTCCGGATGCCCTTCGGACACGGACTCGGAGGTGAAAAGGGAGTATTCGCTCATCTCGACGGTTTTCCTGAGTATTACCGATGGTGAGTGTCGCCAGCCGGTCGCTGAAAATGGCGGACCTGAATCTGGAAACCATTACGTAAGCCTATGTACAGGCTTTCCCCGGGGACCAGCCCCGCAGCGATGGCCCAACGGGCCAGATCTTCCTGTTCGAAACCTAACCAGAGATCGCCACAGGCCTCCCTGGCCCAGCTCTGGTCGTGGCTGCACAACTCTGTCACCAAGAGGCTACCGCCCGGTTGCAACAGGTTGGCCAGTTGTTTCAATGCGTCGGCCGGCGCCGCGAAATGGTGGAGCACCATATTCAAGACGACGCAATCGCCGCAAATGTTAGCGTCGGCCAGCGCATCGGCCAGTTTCAGTTCCACATTACCCAGCGCCTTCTGCTCGCAGATCGCACGCGCGAGGTCGAGCATGGCCGGGCTGTTATCCAGGCCGGTGACATGCCGGAAGCGTTGCGCCAGGTCAGGCAGAAATCCACCATCGCCGGGGCCGACTTCGACTGCAGTGGCGTCGGCACCGAAGCCTAGCTTGTCGAGCAATGACAGCAGGCTGTCGCGGTACTGCGGCAGTCCTGCGATCAGGTCCTGCTGGGCACGAAATTTCTCGGCGGTCCGGGCGAAGAAGTCCTGGCTGGCGTTGGCACGTTGACGATGCACCAGGCCGATCCGGCTTCGTACGTCGTCGGGCAGTGTCAAGCCATCGACTTCTTCAAGCAGCGCCGCGTGCAGCTTGCCGCCGATCTGTTCGGTGTGGGGCAGGGCGCGGCGATAAAAAATCGCATTGCCTTCCCGGCGCGTCGCGACCAGGTCTGCCTGGGCCAGCACCTTCAAGTGGTGGCTCATGCCGGACTGACCGATGGCGAAAATCTGCGCCAGCTCCAGCACGCCGAACGAATCGTTCGACAGCGCGCGCAGCACATTCAGACGCAGCGGGTCACCACCGGCCTTGCACAAGGCTGCCAGTTCGTCGCTTTGGTCATGGCTGATGGCGGGTACGCGAAGATTCATAGGGCTGGCAGTCTAGTTATCGTGTTGGCCTGCCGCAAGACCAATATCAAAAAGTTTTGATATTGGTCGATGGGTGGCGGGTCTGACCCTGCGATTCCGTCGTTTGCGACCAGAGGCGCTGCCGGTTAGTACAAATAATGCCCACAACGCCGGAAAATCTTGCTTCGAACTGTATCTGTCATTGCTCCGAAGCAGTGCCTGAGGGAAAATGGCCGCCTTTTTCAGATCCCACTTCTTTCTGCCCCAGGAGATCAGCGATGCCCAGCCGTCGTGAGCGTGCCAATGCCATCCGTGCCCTCAGCATGGATGCCGTGCAAAAGGCCAACAGCGGCCACCCAGGAGCCCCGATGGGCATGGCGGATATCGCTGAAGTCCTGTGGCGCGATTATCTGAAGCACAACCCGAGCAACCCTCACTTCGCTGACCGTGACCGGTTCATCCTGTCCAACGGCCACGGCTCGATGCTGATCTACTCGCTGCTGCACCTGACCGGTTATGACCTGTCGATTGACGACCTGAAGAACTTCCGTCAATTGCACAGCCGCACACCGGGTCACCCGGAATACGGCTACACGCCAGGCGTCGAAACCACCACCGGTCCGCTGGGTCAGGGTTTCGCGAACGCTGTTGGTTTCGCGGTTGCCGAGAAAACGCTGGCTGCGCAGTTCAACCGCCCTGGCCATAACATCGTCGACCACCACACCTACGTGTTCATGGGTGATGGCTGCATGATGGAAGGCATTTCCCACGAAGTCGCTTCGTTGGCCGGCACCCTGCGCCTGAACAAACTGATCGCCTTCTACGATGACAACGGCATCTCCATCGACGGCGAAGTCGAAGGCTGGTTCACCGACGACACGCCGAAGCGCTTTGAGTCGTACGGCTGGCTGGTGATTCGCAACGTCGACGGCCATGACGCCGACGAGATCAAGACCGCCATCGACACCGCTCGCAAGAGCGACAAGCCGACCCTGATCTGCTGCAAGACCACCATTGGCTTCGGCTCGCCGAACAAGCAAGGCAAGGAAGAGTGCCACGGCGCTCCGCTGGGCAACGAAGAAATCGCTCTGACCCGCGCCGCGCTGAAGTGGACCCATGGTCCATTCGAAATCCCGGCCGACATCTACAAAGAGTGGAACGCCAAGGAGAAGGGCCTGGCGGTCGAAGCCGAGTGGGACCAGCGTTTCGCTGCCTACTCCGCTGCATTCCCTGAACTGGCCAACGAGCTGATCCGCCGCATGAGCGGTGAGCTGCCAGCCGACTTCGCTGAAAAGTCCGCTGCATACGTGGCTGAAGTGAACGCCAAGGGCGAAACCATCGCCAGCCGTAAAGCCAGCCAGAATGCCCTGAGCAATTTCGGTCCGCTGCTGCCTGAGTTCCTCGGCGGCTCGGCTGACCTGGCCGGCTCCAACCTGACCATCTGGAAAGGTTGCAAGAGCATCACCGGCGAAGAGGCCGACGGTAACTACCTGCACTACGGCGTGCGTGAGTTCGGCATGGGCGCGATCATGAACGGCATCGCCCTGCACGGCGGTTTCGTGCCTTACGGCGCCACCTTCCTGATCTTCATGGAATACGCACGCAACGCCGTGCGCATGTCCTCGCTGATGAAGAAGCGTGTCATCTATGTGTTCACCCATGACTCCATCGGTCTGGGCGAAGACGGCCCGACTCACCAGCCGATCGAGCAACTGACCAGCCTGCGTTCGACCCCGAACCTGGACACCTGGCGCCCAGCCGACGCCGTGGAATCGGCCGTGGCCTGGAAACACGCCATCGAGCGTGACGACGGTCCTTCGGCGCTGATCTTCTCTCGTCAGAATCTGCAGCATCAGTCGCGCGATGCGCTGCAACTGGAGAACATCAACCGGGGTGGCTACGTGCTGCGTGACTGCAACGGCGAGCCGGATCTGATCCTGATCGCCACCGGTTCGGAAGTCGGCCTGGCGGTTCAGGCGTTCGACAAGCTGACCGCTGAAGGCAAGAACGTGCGTGTGGTGTCGATGCCGTGCACCAGCGTGTTCGAGTCGCAGGACGCGTTGTACAAGCAGTCGGTCCTGCCGCTGGAAGTCAGCGCGCGTATCGCCATCGAAGCCGCGCACGCCGATTACTGGTACAAGTACGTGGGCCTGGAAGGCCGCGTCATCGGCATGACCACCTTTGGTGAGTCGGCGCCAGCGAATCTGCTGTTCGAAGAGTTCGGTTTCACGCTGGAGAACATCCTCTCCACGGCTGAAGAGCTGCTGGAAGACTAAGCAGCCTGCGCTCTCTCTGTAGGAGCGAGGCTTGTCCCGCGATCTGCCACGAAGTGGCAGCAACATCATGCGACCCGGGTTGTGCCTGACACACCGCATTCGCCGGGTTTGCTGCCGGTTCCCGGCAGATCGCGGGACAAGCCTCGCTCCTACAGGTTCTTTGTGTCATTCAAAACCGAGAACCCCATGCCTCAGCCACGCCCTTATAAAGTCGCCCTCAATGGTTACGGTCGGATCGGCCGCTGTGTGCTGCGCGCGCTGTGCGAGCGAGGTGCGAAGGCAGGCTTTGAGGTGGTGGCGATCAACGATCTGGCCGACATGGCCAGTCTCGAATACCTGACGCGCTTTGACTCCACACACGGCCGGTTTCCCGGCGACGTGCGGGTCGAAGGCGATTTTCTGCACATCAACGATCACGTCATCAAAGTGTTTCGCAGCGCGACGCCGGAAGGCATTGACTGGCACGAACTGGACGTTGATCTGGTGCTTGAGTGCTCGGGTGTCTACAACACCCGCGCCGATGCCGAGCGCTTTCTCGCGGCCCGCGCGCCACGGGTGCTGTTTTCTCAGCCGATGGCCAGCGAGGCGGATGTCGACGCGACCATCGTTTACGGCATCAACCAGCAAAACCTGACGGGTGAAGAGTTGCTGGTGTCTGCGGCGTCCTGCACGACCAACTGCAGTGTGCCGTTGCTGGATCTGCTGAACCGCGAGCTGGGCCTGGAATACGTCACCATCACCACGATTCACTCGGCGATGAACGACCAACCGGTGATTGACGCCTATCATCATGAAGACCTGCGTCGCACACGTTCGGCGTTCCAGTCGATCATTCCGGTGTCCACTGGTCTGGCGCGCGGTATCGAGCGCCTGCTTCCGGAACTTGCCGGCCGAATTCAGGCCAAAGCAGTTCGGGTGCCGACGGTGAATGTGTCTTGCCTGGATATCACGATGCAGGTCGCACGTGATACCGATGCGCTTGAAATCAACCGCATCTTGCGCGAGGCCGCTACCCGCGGCCCGCTCAAAGGTTTGCTGGCATATACCGAGTTGCCGCACGCCAGCTGTGATTTCAACCATGACCCTCATTCGGCCATCATCGATGCCAGCCAGACCCGGGTTTCCGGTCCGCGGCTGGTCAATGTGCTGGCCTGGTTCGACAACGAATGGGGCTTTGCCAATCGAATGCTGGATGTCGCCGATCACTATTTGCACAGCATCCATAAACAACAGTAATAAACAGGGAACGCCTCATGACCGTGTTGAAGATGACCGACCTCGATCTGCAAGGTAAGCGTGTACTGATCCGCGAAGACCTCAACGTCCCGGTCAAGGACGGGGTCGTCACCAGCGACGCACGTATTCTTGCTTCGCTGCCGACCATCAAGCTGGCGCTGGAAAAGGGCGCCGCCGTCATGGTTTGCTCGCACCTGGGTCGTCCGACCGAGGGTGAGTTTTCTGCCGAGAACAGCCTCAAGCCGGTCGCCGAGTACCTGAGCAAGGCGCTGGGTCGTGACGTGCCACTGGTAGCCGAATACCTGGATGGCGTCGACGTGAAGGCAGGCGATATCGTCCTGTTTGAAAATGTGCGCTTCAACAAGGGCGAGAAAAAGAACGCCGACGAGCTGGCGCAAAAGTACGCCGCCCTGTGCGACGTGTTCGTAATGGATGCGTTCGGTACCGCTCACCGCGCTGAGGGGTCGACGCACGGCGTTGCTAAATTCGCCAAGGTCGCCGCTGCGGGTCCATTGCTGGCTGCCGAGCTGGATGCGCTGGGCAAAGCCCTGGGCAAACCGGCCAAACCAATGGCCGCTATCGTTGCCGGCTCCAAGGTTTCCACCAAACTGGACGTGCTGAACAGCCTGAGCCAGATCTGCGATCAGCTGATCGTCGGTGGCGGTATCGCCAACACCTTCCTGGCCGCGGCCGGCCATCCGGTGGGCAAGTCGCTGTATGAACCCGACCTGCTGGACACGGCTCGCGCCATTGCCGCGAAGGTCAGCGTTCCGTTGCCGGTCGACGTGGTGGTCGCCAAGAAATTCGCCGAAGATGCAGAAGCCACCGTCAAGCTGATTGCTGACGTCGCCGATGACGACATGATTCTGGACATTGGCCCGAAAACGGCGGCGCATTTCGCCGAATTGTTGAAATCTTCCAAGACTATTCTGTGGAACGGCCCGGTCGGGGTGTTCGAGTTCGATCAGTTCGGCAATGGCACCAAAGTGCTGGCCGAGGCCATTGCTGAAAGTCCGGCATTCTCCATTGCCGGTGGTGGCGACACCCTGGCTGCAATCGACAAATACGGTGTGGGCGAGAAAATCTCCTACATTTCCACAGGCGGCGGTGCGTTCCTCGAGTTCGTCGAGGGCAAGGTGCTGCCTGCCGTGGAAGTTCTGGAACAACGCGCCAAGGCCTGAGTGTCAGGTCGGGGTGAAGGGGAGTGCGATGGTCAAGCCATTACCGCTGTTAATCATGGCGGGTTTGCTGGTCGGCTGTGCGAGCGAGCCTGAGGCGCAGACGTCGGACACGGCGCCTGAACTGCTTCAGGTCAGCTGCTACCAGGCGGGCTGGCAGGCTGAAACCGTACCGATCGTTTACAAGCGCGGCGGTCCTGAAGTCTGGGAAAAATACGATTTCATGCCCGCAGTCGGGCCGGTAGCCTGTCGCTGAATCTGAACTGACGGCGAACCGGAACATCGAAACAGAACTGCCCCTGGGCATCGAAGCCATGGACACGCGTCACGCTTCGCAGGGGATCCAGGAGTGGTAATGAAAGGCTTGATTGCCCTTGCGACACTGATGCTGCTGGGCGGGTGCGCCAGCATGAAGGCTTCTGAACCGGTTGCCGGCTGGACCCATTGGGTCTGTGACAGCAAAGCGGAGATTTACTGGCGGTATGCGGATCCAGCGAAAAAAGAGGTCGATGTGCGCTTGAATCAGAGCGAGCAGGTCTTCCGTCTGCAAGCGGCGCCCGGTGCTTCCGGCACGCTGTACAGCAACGGTGTACTGGCGTTCGACAACAAGGGCAGCGAGGGCTTGGTTTACTGGGACGCTACCAACGATTTGATCGGTCGTGGCTGCAAGGCCCCTTGAGGGTTAGGCGGCATCGACCGATGCAACACCGGGCGGTGATCACGCATTACGCCCCTATAATTTGAATAGCCGCCGATACGGCAGGCACGCACGATTAACGACCCTACCGGGAGAGAGACAGACAATGGCACTTATCAGCATGCGCCAGATGTTGGACCACGCCGCCGAATTCGGCTATGGCGTTCCTGCATTCAACGTGAACAACCTGGAACAGATGCGCGCCATTATGGAAGCGGCCGACAAGACCGATTCCCCGGTGATCGTTCAGGCGTCGGCCGGTGCACGTAAATACGCCGGTGCGCCTTTCCTGCGTCACCTGATTCTGGCCGCAATTGAAGAATTCCCGCACATCCCGGTGGTCATGCACCAGGACCACGGCACCAGCCCTGCCATTTGCCAACGTTCGATTCAACTGGGCTTCAGCTCGGTGATGATGGACGGTTCGCTGCGCGAAGACGGCAAGAGCCCGGCGGACTACGAGTACAACGTGCGCGTTACTCAGGAAACCGTTGCCATGGCACACGCGTGTGGCGTTTCGGTAGAAGGTGAGCTGGGCGTTCTGGGTTCGCTGGAAACCGGTATGGCCGGTGAAGAAGACGGCGTCGGTGCTGAAGGTCAGCTGGATCACAGTCAGATGCTGACCGATCCGGAAGAAGCCGCTGACTTCGTGAAGAAGACTCAGGTCGATGCTCTGGCCATCGCCATCGGCACCAGCCACGGTGCGTACAAGTTCACCAAGCCGCCGACTGGCGACATCCTTGCGATCGAGCGCATTAAAGAGATCCACAAGCGCATCCCTAACACTCACCTGGTGATGCACGGTTCTTCTTCCGTTCCTCAGGAGTGGCTGAAGATCATCAACGAGTACGGCGGTGACATCAAAGAAACCTACGGTGTGCCGGTCGAAGAAATCGTTGAAGGCATCAAGCACGGCGTGCGCAAGGTCAATATCGACACCGACCTGCGTCTGGCGTCCACCGGCGCTATCCGTGAGTTCATGGCGAAGAACCCGAGCGAGTTCGACCCACGTAAATACCTGGCGAAAACCGTATCGGCCATGCGCGACGTCTGCATCGCCCGTTACGAAGCCTTCGGCACCGCCGGCAACGCCTCCAAGATCAAACCGATCTCGCTGGAGAAGATGTTCGAGCGTTACGCCAAAGGCGAGTTGAACGCCAAGGTCAACTGATCAGTGTTTGATCAGATTGCCCGATAGAAGAAGCCCGCAGCGATGCGGGCTTTTTTGTGCCCGTTGTCAGCATATTCCTGTAGGCGCGGGACAAGCCGCGCTCCTACAGTAGGTTCATCACTTGGGCAGGCCGATGACGCGACCGACGTAGGCGGGAGCCGGTTGGTCATGTTGCGCTTCTGTGAGCAGACGCAGGGCTTCCAGCGATTGCTCACTGAATGGGGCTGATTTGGGGCCAGCGGCGAGATCGACGTGTAACAGCATCTGATCGCTGGCAGCCAGTTCTTCATCGCCACCGGCCTTGTACAGGCTGTGGTAAAGCTGAACGCGCTTGCGGTCATGGGCGACGATTTGCGTACGCACCTCAACGTCTTCGCCGAGTTTCACTTCGTGAAGGTAGTTGATGTGGGCCTCCAGGGTGAACAGCGAATGGCCGCTGGCGTCTCGGTCATCGCTCGCCAGACCGATGCGGTCCATGAACGCATCGGTCGCGTAACTGAAAATCAACAAGTAGAACGCATCGCGAAGATGGCCGTTGTAGTCGACCCAGTCCGCGAGGATGGGGGTTTTGTAGGTGACAAGAGCAGGCATGGAAGTGTCCTGTTACTAAAACATGATCGTACCCACGCTCAGCGTGGGCACGCATCGGTTGACGCTCTGCGTCATTTTTGGGGCGCGGAGCGCCCATGGCTGCATTCCCACGCGGAGCGTGTGGAACGATCAGGAGTAATTCGTGCGCTGTCAGTCGCTGAACGCCATCCCGTGCTTGGCCTTCGTGGTCTTGACCGCCTCGAGTACCGCCAGCAGGCAATCATCGCGATAGCGTTCAAGCGCCGAGATGCTGTGTGTTCCGAGCTGTTCGCTCGTGCCGTCGACCACATCGTCGATCAGCTTGTCGGTCAGCTCTGGCGCTGGCAGATAGGTCCATGGCAACTGCAGCGCCGGGCCGAACTGAGCCATGAAGTGACGCATGCCTGCATCGCCACCCGCCAGCGTGTACGTCAGGAAAGTGCCCATGAACGACCAGCGAAGGCCGGCACCAAAACGAATGGCATCGTCGATTTCACCCGTCGTGGCCACGCCATCGTTAACCAGGTGCAAGGCTTCACGCCACAGCGCTTCCAGCAGTCGGTCGGCAATAAACCCCGGGACCTCTTTGCGCACATGCAGGGGGCGCATGCCCAGCGATTCGTAAACCTTGATCGCAGCCTGAACCGCTTCCGGCGCCGTGTTCTTGCCACCAACGACTTCGACCAATGGCAGCAGGTAAACCGGGTTGAAGGGGTGTCCGACCACGCAACGTTCAGGGTGGGTAGCGCTTTCGTAGAACTCGGAAGGCAGCAGGCCCGAGGTGCTGGAGCCGATGATGGCGTCGGGTTTGGCGGCCGCGCTGATCTTGCTGTGCAGATCCAGCTTGAGATCGAGACGCTCCGGGGCACTCTCTTGAATGAAGTCAGCGTCTCGCACGCATTCTTCGACAGTGGTGACAAAGCGCAAACGGTCCTGCGAAGCACCGGCGGCCAGGCCTTTCTGTTCCAGCGCAGGCCAGGCATTGGCGACGCGCTTGCGCAATGCGGCTTCGGCGCCCGGCGCCGGGTCCCATGCGACAACGTCCAGGCCATGGGCGAGCGCGCGAGCCACCCAGCCACTGCCGATGACACCGCTACCGAGTGCGGCGAAGGTTTTGATGTGGGTGATGAAGGTCATGGTGATGTCCTGAATAGAATCCTGTGGTCGATGCGGTCAACTGTGGGAGCGAATGAATTCGCTCCCACAGGATGATCAGGTGAGGCTGGATCAGAAACGCTTTTTAAGGCCCATCTTCACGCGGCCTTCGGCGGGGGTCATGACCCGGGCGCCCATGCGGCTGAGGATTTCGCTGGCACGTTCGACCAGTGCGCCGTTGCTCGCCAACACGCCCTTGTCGAGCCAGATGTTGTCTTCCAGCCCGACCCGCACGTTGCCACCCAGCAGCACCGCTTGGGCTGCCATCGGCATCTGCATGCGGCCGATGCCGAAACCGGCCCAGACCACGTCGGCTGGCAGATTGTCGACCATCGCTTTCATGGTGGTGGTGTCGGCAGGCGCGCCCCACGGAATGCCCAGGCACAGCTGGAACAGCGGGTTGTCCAGCAGGCCTTCTTTCATCATCTGTTTGGCGAACCAGAGATGACCAGTGTCGAAGATTTCAAGCTCCGCTTTCACGCCCAGTTCCTGAATGCGTTTGGCGCCCGCACGCAGCTGCGCAGGGGTGGAGACATAAATGGTGTCGCCGTCGCCGAAATTGAGCGTGCCGCAATCCAGCGTGCAGATTTCCGGCAGCAGTGCCTCGACATGCGCCAGGCGGGTCAACGGGCCCACCAGATCAGTGTTCGGACCGAAATCGGTAGGACGTTCACCCGGGCCGATTTCCAGGTCTCCGCCCATGCCAGCGGTCAGGTTAACGATGATGTCGATGTCCGCCTCACGGATACGGTCCATGGTTTCGCGGTACAGCTCGACGTCACGGCTGAACTTGCCGGTTTGTGGATCACGTACATGACAGTGCACGACGGTCGCACCTGCTTTTGCGGCCTCAACCGCAGCGGCGGCGATTTGTTTCGGGGTGATCGGGACCAGATGGCTTTTCCCGGTCGTATCGCCAGCACCGGTGAGTGCGCAGGTGATGATGACGTCGTGATTCATGAGAGAGGTTCCTTGCAGGCCAGGTCGTGTGTATGACGCGGGCTTTTGTCACCCGCTTTTGAGGTGCAAAGCTACGCAGGCCAAGGCGCCTCCAAACGCACAGCGGCGACAGGCTCTTGCACGGTAGCGACCTGTGCAGTTGCCGGACTTCGGGAACGGGTGTATTTGGTTAGCAGTCTGTGAACTCAGTTTCATGTAGGAGCGCGCTTGCCCGCGATTGCGGTGTGTCAATCGACATCTGCGTGAATGACATACCGCAATCGCGGGCAAGCGCGCTCCTACAAGGTCAGCGGTGCCCTCAAGGAATTTCTCGACGATGTCCCAGGATTTCTACTTTCTGCTCATTCCCGGCTTTTCCATGATGGGCTTCGTTTCGGCGCTGGAGCCGTTGCGCGTGGCCAATCGTTTTGGGGGCGAGCTGTACCGCTGGCACATCCTGAGCATCGACGGCGGGCCGGTGATTGCCAGCAACGGCATGTCCGTCAACGCCGACGCGACGCTGGAGCCGTTGAAAAAAGGCGCAACGCTGTGGGTGATGGGCAGTGTCGACCCGCTGAAGTCGTACACCTCGACACTGGAACACTGGCTGCGTCGACTCGATCTGGAGGGGGTCACCCTGGGCGCGATCGACACCGGCAGCTTTGTGCTGGCCGAAGCAGGATTGCTGGAAGGCTATCGTCTGACCCTGCATTGGGAAGCGCTGGATGCCTTCAAGGAAACCTACCCAAAACTGCAGGCGACCCAGGAGCTGTTCGAAATCGACCGCCGTCGTATCTCATCGGCAGGCGGTACAGCGTCCATCGACCTGATGCTCGACCTGATCGGGCAATCACACGGGCCGGATCTGGCGATCAAGGTGTCCGAACAGTTCGTGCTCGGCCGTATTCGCCAGCGTAAAGACCACCAGCGCATGCAGATCGCCACGCGTTATGGCATCAACAACAAGAAGCTGGTGCAGGTGATTGGTGTCATGGAGCAGCACACCGAACCGCCCCTCAGCACCCTCGAACTGGCCGACGGCATTCAGGTCACCCGTCGTCAGCTGGAGCGCCTGTTTCGCCTGCACCTGAATGACACGCCGAGCAACTTTTACCTCGGCCTGCGGTTAGAAAAGGCCCGTCAGCTGTTGCGCCAGAGCGACATGAGCGTACTGGAGGTCAGCATTGCCTGCGGGTTTGAGTCGCCGTCGTATTTCACCCGCAGCTATAAAGCGCGGTTTGTGGTGTGCCCAAGGGAGGATCGCGGGCGGGTCGCACGGGAGCCGAAGGTCGTTTGACTCTGAATTATTGTCAATTATACTTGCGACAATAAATTATTGTTGCATGAATAATTGGGTATAAATCATGGCAAAGCGCACCGGCTTTGTATTCAGACGCGACAGCCTCGCCCTCACCATCGCGCATGGTCTGATCGGGGAGGGCTTGCACGACTATTCCTCCGGGCTGTTTTTGGCGGCGCCCCGTCGCACGGGTAAAAGCACATTTCTGCGCGAAGATCTGGTGCCTCAATGCCTGAAGCAGGATTGGGTGCCGGTCTATGTGGATCTGTGGGCGGATCGGAAGAAGGACCCTTCGGATCTCATCAGTGCAGCCATCGCCGCAGCGTTGGTCCCCTACGAGAAAGGGATACGTAAGCTCGCCAAATCAGCGGGCCTTGAAAAGCTCAACTTCCTGCGCACGCTTTCCTGGGATTTCACCAAGCCGCAGTTGCCTGTCGGCGCAACGCTGACGCAGGCGTTGGAGCTCCTGCACAGCGCTGCACAAAAAATGATCGTGCTGATCATCGACGAGGCTCAGCACGCATTGACCAGCGAGGCGGGCGTCAATGCCATGTTTGCATTGAAGGCGGCACGCGATGAGCTCAACCAAGGGGTTGAGCGCGGTATTGGCGGATTGCGGCTGGTCCTCACAGGCTCCAATCGGGATAAGCTGGCGCATCTGGTGTTGAACAAGAACCAGCCGTTTTATGGGTCGAGCATCACGCCGTTTCCCTTGCTGGGCAAGGATTTCACCAAAGCTTACACCGCCCACCTGAACAGCCATCTGGCGCAAACCAACCAGTTTTCTGCGGTCGATATTGACGCTGCGTTTGACTTGGTGGGGCGTCGACCTGAAATGCTGCGCACGATCATCGGTAATGTCGCGCTGGAGCTTGGGGAGGCGGAAAACCTCGGCGAATTGCTGCGTAATAGCGCCGAATCGCTGCGCGCTGGCGTCTGGGAGGAATTTGAAAGCGCCTATAACACGCTGACGCCCCCGCAACGCGGCGTGTTGGAAGTCATGGCCGATCGCGCCGTCGATAACCAGCCTTTTGCGCCGTTTGCCGATGCGACAGTTTTGGCAGTTGGCAAAGCGTTGGAGCGCTTGGGCAGTGACGTCGTGCCCGGTACGCAAACCATTCAGGCGGCGATTGATTCGTTGCGTGAAAAAGAGCTGGTCTGGAAATCCAGTCGGGGCGCCTACGCGCTGGAAGACAAGGCGTTTGGTGAGTGGTTGAGACAGCGACGACTGTAGGAGCACGGCTTGCCGGCGATAGCGGTCTCCGTGCTGTCGATGTGCTGACTGGCAGGGCCCTGCCGCTGGCAAGCCGTGCTGCTACAGCGGTGTGGGTTACTTCAAGCCCTTCATCAACGCCGAACACGCCGCCTTGTACGCCTCGTGCTGATATTTGTTCAGTCCCGCGGGCAGGTCGAAGTTGTGCTTTTTCATTTGGGCATTGATCGTCTGCGGTGACAGCAGGATCACTTCGCAGTCCTCCAGCAGCTGGAAAACCGTCTCGATCTTGAACGTGGTCGGCCCACCGGCAAATTCGCCTTTCTTGCTGCGTTTTTTAATAGCGATGTGGGCAATGCCGTTTTCGCGGACGAAGCGGGTGATTTGCGTGGCGAAATTTTTAACGTTGACGGCCTCGTCATCCTCTTCCAGGGCGATCTTCTTGGTCGCCAATGGCACGTGTTCGAGGGCGCCTGATGCGCGAGTGGCGACAGCGAAGATCGCTTCGCTGCCTTTGATTTCTACGCCGCAGATGTTCATGTACATGCCTTTTGCCTGTGAAGGGCATCAGGGTAGCGCATTCAAGCGTCATTCTGGCTGAAGGAGGCTTTCCACGTACTCCGAGCGCTCGTCGCTGGTGCGCGCCAGGCAGTCGTTCAGGTCGATGTTGAATTTCTTGCTGCCGGGTTTGGCCGGGAACACTTCAGCGGCGCAGTCGGCGTCGCGCAGTTTCTTCCAGGCGTCCTGGGCGGTTTTCAGCTTGGCGATGAGTTCGTTGGCCTCGGTTTTGTTGGCGCCGTACTGGGTATTCACACGTTCCAGCAGATTCTGAAAATTCTCATCCAGCAACTTCACCGCGGTATCGCGGCTGTACACCGAACACTCAAGCGTCTGTTTATCTTCGTCTACGCCGTCGCAAGGGGTAGCGTCGGGGTTGGTGGCCGCGTGGGCGCCTGTCGCGAATAAAGCCAGAGCCAGAAAAATCGTCTTCATTGGAGCTTCCCGATTCAGTGATGGGGGGAATTCTCGCCCAAGCGCGGTGTAAAGAACAGTTATCAACGCGGGCCGCAGACGCTCGCAGTTGCCCTTTGTCGTTTCTTGACGCTTTCGGCAAATCCACTGTCGTTTTTGCGGGAAACGGTTGAGGGCTCGCCAGTCAGGGGCGACTGATTATTTCTGTAGGCAACGTCTGCGTTGAAATGGAGTGCCAGTCCTCAGAATGCTCTGAAATTCACCCTTCAGGGTTCGCGCACTGATCTCGCTAAGGTAGGATCCAATCCTCGGCCTGGACGGGCCTTGTCTGTTGATGACACACCTCAAGGAGAGAACGTATGGCGCTTGACGCATTTATCGAGTTTGAAGGCATTCCCGGTGAGAGCCTCGACGACCAGCACAAAAACTGGATTGAAATTCTCGGCTATAACTTCGGCACCCATCAAAGCACGTCGGCCACTGCGAGTTCCGCAGGTGGCGCATCGTCGGGCCGGACCACAGTCACCACCTTCAACTTCACGAAATTCCTCGACGCCGCCAGCTGTAAGCTCATGCAAGCGAGTTGTGCAGGCCAGCATTTTTCAAAAGTGACCATCGCGCTGCACCGGGCGGGGACAAGCTCAAATAATACGACATCGTCTTTGAGGAAGTGATCATCTCCGAGGGTAGTGGAAAAACGCTCTATGGGATCATTCACGAATGAAAGGTCTCGATCCAGGAATATTCGGGCTTATCGTGCTCACACTTCTGTTCTTTAACCTGATTGGTCTTGTTGTTGTGACCGTTTACGCCCGGAAGAAAATTGATGGATTGCTCTGTAGATGTTCTGTAGTGGCGGACAACAAAGCGACTTTAGGTGGTTTGGGGCTGATGGGTGACATTGTCAGGGTTGGGGTGGCAGGGAGTCTTTTGGTTTTTCCAAAAATATATGCAAATAAAACCATTGTAGATGAACAGCAAATCAACGCCTTTCCGGCAAAATTGAAAGCGATGATTGTTGCGCAGTGGATGGCTTTGGTTGTAATCATGTCTACTTTGATTGTTTTGAGTATATGGATGAGGTCGTCAAATTTTTGATCGGAATGAAGCTCAATGAGCGGGATTAGGAGAAGATGGTAGGGGTGTCAGTGAAATTTTTGGTGAGCAGCTTTTTGAGGCGATGGAACGATGTCTTGGGGGCGTGAAGCTACTAATATCTGATTGTTTTTTCTGCGAACGGCCCGGAGTTTATTATGGCAATCAGAAGCGGCCACTATCGCCATAGTGGCGCCACTCATTCTGCAGATCATGAGTTTATCGTTTTGACGATAAGTATCCTTTTCGTAGTCACTCTGTTGTATACGGTGTTGATAACGTTGTATCTGCGAAACAAGATGAACAAATCACTGGATAATTGTTTGGCGATTACGGACTCCAGTTTGTTTCAGATCGGAACCGGGTTTCTGGGCGATATCAAAAAGTTAGGTATCGTTGGCGGGATGTTCCTTCGGCCCCAAAAGTTCCTGGAGTTGGGTGCCATCGACGTGGAGCAGGTCAATACATTCCCCAAAAAATTCAAATACATGATCTTGGTTCAGGTGGCTCTGGTTGCATTGACCACGTTAATCACCCTCGTTTTTTTTGTTTGGGTGCACCTTCCCGACTTCTGAGGTCCGTCCCAGAGCGAAAACCCGCCTCTGCGTGAACCGCTGCATTATCGCGAGGACCTGCTGTGCCGTCGTGCTTTCGTCTCTTTGTCGTTTCTTGACGCTTTCGGCAATTCCCCTGTCGTTTTTGCACCCGGCTCCTCCGACCCTCAGGCATATGCTGGCCCCAAAGCGCCGGCAGACGTTTCGGCGCGTGATTAACCTAAAGGGGACAGCCTGATGAGCCCAGCCGAATTGCACGCCGACAGCATCGTTATTGACGGGCTGATCATTGCCAAATGGAACCGTGAGCTGTTCGAGGACATGCGCAAAGGTGGCCTGACCATGGCCAACTGCACTGTTTCGGTGTGGGAAGGGTTTCAGCAGACCGTCAACAGCATCGCGTCGAGCCAGAAGCTTATCCGTGAGAACAGCGACCTGGTGATCCAGGTGCGCAACACCGCCGACATCCGCAAAGCCAAAGAGCTGGGCAAGACCGGCATCCTGTTCGGCTTCCAGAACGCACATGCCTTCGAAGACCAGATCGGCTACGTCGAGATCTTCAAGCAACTGGGCGTTGGCATTGTGCAGATGTGCTACAACACCCAGAACCTGGTAGGCACCGGTTGCTATGAGCGCGATGGCGGCCTGTCGGGATTCGGCCGTGAAATCGTCGCGGAAATGAACCGCGTCGGCATCATGTGCGACTTGTCTCATGTCGGTTCCAAGACCTCCGAGGAAGTCATCCTCGAATCGAAGAAGCCAGTGACCTATTCCCACTGCCTGCCTTCGGGTCTCAAAGAACACCCTCGTAACAAATCCGACGCGGAGCTCAAGTTCATCGCCGACCACGGCGGTTTCGTGGGCGTGACCATGTTCGCGCCGTTCCTGGCCAAAGGCATCGATTCGACCATCGACGACTACGCCGAAGCCATCGAATACGTGATGAACATCGTCGGCGAGGACGCCATCGGTATCGGTACTGACTTCACGCAGGGGCATGGTCAGGAGTTCTTCGAATACCTGACCCACGACAAGGGCTACGCCCGTCGTCTGACCAACTTCGGCAAGATCATCAACCCGCTGGGTATCCGTACCGTCGGCGAGTTCCCGAACCTGACCGAGACTCTGCTCAAACGCGGCCATTCGGAGCGCGTTGTGCGCAAGATCATGGGCGAGAACTGGGTTCGCGTTCTCGGCGACGTTTGGGGCGAATAACGCTTACAGCCGCCTCATCACTGAATTTTCCCTCTCCCGTCCGCGGAGAGGGCATTACCTGAATTTTTCTGGAGTTAAGTTTCCATGGCCAAGATCGCCCCGCAATTGCCAATCGAAGTCGACAGCGAAACCGGTGTCTGGACTTCCGACGCCTTGCCAATGCTGTACGTGCCACGTCATTTCTTCGTGAACAACCACATGGGCATCGAGGAAGTGCTGGGCGCTGAAGCTTACGCCGAGATCCTCTACAAGGCTGGTTACAAGTCCGCCTGGCACTGGTGCGAGAAAGAAGCCGAATGCCATGGCCTCGAAGGCGTCGCGGTTTTCGAGCACTACATGAACCGGTTGTCGCAGCGCGGCTGGGGCCTGTTTAAGATTCAGGAAATCGACCTGGATAAAGGCACCGCCAGTGTCAAGCTTGAGCATTCCGCCTTCGTTTATGTGTACGGCAAAGTCGGGCGCAAGGTCGATTACATGTTCACGGGCTGGTTCGCTGGCGCCATGGACCAGATTCTCGCCGCCAAGGGCAGCTCCGTCCGCACCGTCGCCGAGCAGGTGTACGGCGGTTCGGAAGAAGGCCACGACGACGGCCTGTTCATCGTCAAGCCGTTGTAAGTAGGGGTTTCCGTCATGGCTTTCGAAGCGATGTTTCAACCGATCCAGATCGGTAAATTGACTATCCGCAACCGCGTGTTGAGTACCGCGCACGCCGAGGTTTATGCCACTGACGGTGGCATGACCACCGACCGCTACGTGAAGTACTACGAGGAGAAAGCCAAGGGCGGTATCGGTCTGGCCATTTGTGGCGGCTCCTCCAGCGTTGCGATCGACAGCCCGCAAGGCTGGTGGAAGTCGGTCAACCTGGCGACCGACAAGATCATCCCGCACTTCCAGAATCTCGCTGACGCCATGCATAAGCACGGCGCCAAGATCATGATTCAGATTACCCACATGGGCCGTCGCTCTCGTTGGGACGGCGAACATTGGCCGACCCTGATGTCTCCGTCGGGTATCCGCGAGCCTGTTCACCGCGCGACCTGCAAGACCATCGAGCCCGAAGAAATCTGGCGTGTGATCGGCAACTACGCCAGCGCTGCGGCGCGTGCCAAAGCCGGCGGCCTGGATGGCGTCGAGCTGTCGGCCGTGCACCAGCACATGATCGACCAGTTCTGGAGCCCGCGCGTCAACAAGCGTACCGACGAGTGGGGCGGCAGCTTCGAAAACCGCATGCGTTTTGGTCTCGAAGTGATCAAGGCTGTGCGTAAGGAAGTGGGTCCTGATTTCTGCGTCGGTCTGCGTATCTGTGGTGACGAATTCCACCCGGACGGTCTCAGCCATGAAGACATGAAGGAGATCGCCAAGTATTACGACCAGACCGGCATGATCGACTTCATCGGTGTGGTGGGTTCGGGTTGCGACACGCACAACACCCTGGCCAACGTCATCCCCAACATGAGTTATCCGCCGGAGCCGTTCCTGCACCTGGCGGCCGGTATCAAGGAAGTGGTCAAGGCTCCGGTGTTGCACGCGCAGAACATCAAGGACCCGAACCAGGCAACGCGCATTCTGGAGGGCGGTTACGTCGACATGGTCGGCATGACCCGGGCGCACATCGCCGACCCGCACCTGATCACCAAGATCAAGATGGGCCAGGTCGACCAGATTCGTCAGTGTGTCGGTGCCAACTACTGCATCGACCGCCAGTATCAAGGTCTGGATGTGCTCTGCATTCAGAACGCCGCGACTTCCCGCGAATACATGGGCGTGCCGCACATCATCGAGAAGACCACCGGCGTGAAACGCAAAGTGGTGATTGTCGGCGCCGGCCCTGCCGGGATGGAAGCTGCGCGGGTGTCGGCCGAGCGTGGCCACGATGTGACGCTGTTCGAGAAGAAAGACGCCATTGGCGGGCAGATCACCACGGCGTCGAAAGCGCCGCAGCGTGACCAGATCGCCGGTATCACCCGCTGGTATCAACTGGAGCTGGCGCGCCTGAAGGTCGATCTGCGGTTGGGCACTGCGGCTGACGTCCCGACCATCATGGACTTGCGTCCGGACGTAGTGGTGCTGGCAGTGGGCGGTCACCCATTCCTCGAGCAGAACGAACACTGGGGCGCCGCCGAAGGTCTGGTGGTCAGCAGTTGGGACGTGCTCGACGGCAAGGTCGCACCGGGCAAGAACGTACTGGTCTACGACACCATCTGCGAGTTCACCGGGATGTCGGTAGCCGACTTCATGGCGGACAAAGGCAGCCAGGTTGAAATCGTCACCGATGACATCAAGCCGGGCGTGGCCATCGGCGGTACGTCGTTCCCGACGTACTACCGCAGCATGTACCCGAAAGAAGTCATCATGACCGGCGACATGATGCTGGAGAAGGTCTACCGCGAAGGCGACAAGCTGGTGGCGGTGCTGGAGAACGAATACACCGGCGCCAAAGAGGAGCGGGTGGTCGATCAGGTGGTGATCGAAAACGGCGTGCGTCCTGACGAAGAGCTGTATTACGGCCTGAAGGAAGATTCGCGCAACAAGGGTCAGATCGACATCGACGCCCTGTTCGCGATTCAGCCACAGCCGTCGTTGAGCCAGCCGGGTGATGGCTACCTGCTGTTCCGCATCGGTGACTGCGTGGCGCAGCGCAATACGCATGCCGCCATTTATGACGCACTGCGGCTCTGCAAAGATTTTTAATTACACATGATCGTTCCCACGCTCGGCGTGGGAATGCCGCGATGGACGCTCCGCGTCTGTTTTGGTGACGCGGAGCGTCACGGTATGCGTTCCCACGCGGAGCGTGGGAACGATCAGCCCCTGGCGAGACCGTTGGTCTTTGGGAGCTCCACATGTTGAACACCCTTCTTCCAATCCTGCTGTTCGCAGCCCTCGGCCTTGGTGTCCTGGGCGCCTTGCGGCGGGTGGCCATGTGGCGCAACGGTCGTGCGTCCAAGGTCGATCTGCTGGGCGGCCTGTTGGCGATGCCCAAGCGCTACATGGTTGATCTGCACCATGTGGTCGCGCGGGACAAATACATCGCCAACACCCACGTCGCGACAGCGGGTGGCGCGGTCGCTTCGATCATTCTGGCGATTCTGGTCCACGGTTTCGGCCTGCATAACCGCATCCTCGGTTACGCGTTGCTGCTGATGTCGGCGGTGATGTTCGTCGGTGCGATCTTCGTTTACCTGCGTCGTCGCAACCCGCCTTCGCGCTTGTCGAAAGGCCCGTGGATGCGCTTGCCGAAAAGCCTGTTGGCGTTTTCTGCATCCTTCTTTCTGGTGACCTTGCCCGTTGCGGGCATCCTGCCGGAAAACTTTGGAGGCTGGCTGCTGGCGGTCATTCTTGGGATTGGCGTGCTGTGGGGCGTTTCCGAGCTGTTCTTCGGCATGACCTGGGGCGGTCCGATGAAACACGCCTTCGCCGGTGCGCTGCACCTGGCCTGGCACCGTCGCGCCGAACGTTTCGGCGGCGGCCGGTCCACCGGCCTCAAGCCGCTGGACCTGAATGATCCGACTGCGCCGCTGGGCGTGGAAAAGCCCAAGGATTTCACCTGGAACCAACTGCTGGGCTTCGACGCCTGCGTGCAGTGCGGTAAGTGCGAAGCCGCCTGCCCGGCTTTCGCCGCCGGTCAGCCGCTGAACCCGAAAAAACTGATTCAGGACATGGTCGTCGGCCTGGCGGGCGGCACTGACGCCCACTTCGCGGGCAGTCCTTACCCTGGCAAGCCGATAGGCGAGCACAAAGGCAATCCGCATCAGCCGATCGTCAACGGTCTGGTCGACGCCGAGACCCTTTGGTCCTGCACCACCTGCCGTGCCTGCGTGGAAGAGTGCCCGATGATGATCGAGCACGTGGACGCCATCGTCGACATGCGTCGTCACCTCACGCTTGAAAAAGGTGCAACGCCGAACAAGGGCGCCGAAGTTCTGGAGAACCTCATCGCCACCGACAACCCGGGCGGTTTCGCGCCGGGCGGCCGGATGAACTGGGCGGCGGACCTGAATCTCAATGTCATGAGCGAGAAGAAGACCGCCGACGTGCTGTTCTGGGTGGGCGACGGTGCCTTTGACATGCGCAATCAGCGCACCCTGCGTGCTTTCGTCAAAGTCTTGAAAGCGGCCAAGGTCGACTTCGCCGTGCTGGGGCTCGAAGAACGCGACAGCGGCGACGTCGCCCGCCGTCTGGGTGACGAGGCGACGTTCCAGATGCTCGCCAAACGCAACATCCAGACCCTGAGCAAGTACAGTTTCAAACGCATCGTTACCTGCGATCCTCACAGTTTCCACGTGCTGAAAAACGAATACGGCGCATTCGACGGCAATTACCTCGTGCAGCACCACAGCACCTACATGGCTGAGCTGATCGGTGACAACGCTTTGAACCTGGGCCAGCACAAGGGCTCCAGCGTGACCTATCACGATCCGTGCTATCTGGGGCGATACAACGGCGAGTATCAAGCGCCGCGTGACGTGCTCAAGGCGCTGGGCATCGAGGTCAAGGAAATGCAACGTTCCGGTTTCCGCTCTCGCTGCTGCGGCGGCGGTGGCGGCGCGCCGATCACCGACATTCCAGGCAAGCAACGTATCCCCGATATGCGCATGGAAGACATCCGCGAAACCGGCGCCGAACTGGTGGCTGTGGGTTGTCCACAGTGCACCGCGATGCTGGAAGGCGTGGTCGAGCCACGCCCGATGATCAAGGACATCGCCGAACTGGTGGCTGATGCGCTGCTTGAAGAGGCAGCCCCGGCCAAACCGGCTGCGGTTAAACGTGAACCTGCGGAGGCGCACTGATGAGCGACATTATCCGCCGCGACCCTCGTGCCGAGTGGATCGCCCGCAACCGCCTGCACCCGCTGCATGCGGCCATGCAACCGACACAAGCAAGCTGGATGGGACCGAACGGCATCATCCGCAAAAACGTCCATGGCATTGGTTTCATCGGCCCGAACGGCATCAAGCGCATCGACCGTAGCGGCGCGCAGCAGGGTGGGACCGTCAAGCGCTCGGCTTCGGTTGAAGTCCAGCTGCCACTGCATCAAGTCGCCGAGCCGGCGTTTTATATTGCAGTGGTCCCGGATATGGTCGGCGGTCGCCTGAGCAGCCACGACCGTGACCTGCTGGGCCTGGCGCACAGCCTGGCCGGCCAGGACGGCGCCGTGCTGGCCGTGGTCTTCGGCGAGCACAAAGAGAACGCCTTCGATACGGCAGGCGTCGATCGTCTGCTGGTTCTGGAAGGCGGTGAATTCCAGGGCTACTCGCCTGAACAGCGGGTGCAGGGATTGCGGGCTGTGGATAACCAGTTCGACCCACGGCATTGGTTGCTGCCAGACAGTCGTAGCGGTGGAGGGGAACTGGGCCGCCGTTTCGCGGCAAGCCTCGGTGAGCGTCCGGCAACGCGTGTCTGGCAGGTCAAGGACGAACGCAGTACAGGTCGCGCAGGGGCTGGCCGTGAAGACCTCTCGCGTCCGGTCTCGCGTCTGATCCTGGCCGCCGCCGAGTGCGCCGAGCCCGTCAGCGAAACCCGTCATGAAGCGCGGCCGGTTGAGTTGTCCACAACCATCGCGCGCAGCATCGCCCGGATCGAAGACCTTGGCGCTGTCGCCGTCGACCCGGCACTTATCCCCATGGCTGAGGCGGAATTCATATTCTCCGGCGGCAATGGCGTGAAGGACTGGGCGCTGTTCCACCGCACCGCTGTCGCGCTGGGCGCCACGGAAGGTGCATCTCGCGTGGCCGTCGACGATGGATTCATGACCCGGGATCGCCAGGTCGGTGCGTCCGGTACCTGGGTCACCGCCCGCGTGTATGTGGCGGTGGGAATCTCGGGCGCGATCCAGCATCTGCAAGGCATTGGCGCGTGCGACAAAGTCGTGGCGATCAATCTCGATCCAACCTGCGACATGATCAAACGTGCCGATTTGTCAGTGATTGGCGAAAGCGCCGAAGTGCTCAACGCGCTGATTGAGGCCGTCGAGGCTTACCGGAATGAGGCGAAACGCGATGCAGCCTGACAAAAAAATCCCTGTGGATAAAAGCGCGCTTCACGTCATCAGTCTGGTGTCCATCGGCGCGCATCCGACATCCGGTCGTCCACGTCGCGCCGAGCAAGACGCGCGTGCGGTAGAGCTTGGCCTGCAACTGGCTGGGGATAACTTGCACGTATTGCACGCCGGCAATGCCGAAGAGCCTGCACTGCGGGCGTATCTGGGCATGGGCCTGGGCGAGCTGCACGTGCTCGAACAACCCGAAGGCGCCGATGCGCTGCCGGGGTTGACCGATTACATCCGCGAATCCGGTGTTCAACTGGTGCTAGCGGGCAGTCAGGCGGAAACCGGCGAAGGTTCCGGCATGCTGCCTTATCTGCTGGCAGAGAAGCTTGGTTGGCCGCTGGTCGTGGGCATGGCCGAGGTCGAATCCATGAGCAATGGCACCGCTCAAGTCCTTCAGGCGTTGCCTCGCGGCCAGCGTCGTCGTCTGAAAGTGCGTCTGCCGTTCCTCGCCACTGTGGACAACGCAGCGCCCAAGCCCCGCCAAAGCGCGTACGGCCCTGCCCAACGCGGGGCGCTGGATGTCGAACAGGTCGATGTCGTCATCGATGAGTTATTCACAGGCGCCGAACTGAGCCCGGCGAAACCTCGCCCGAAACGCCTGAAGGTCATCAAGGCCAAAAGCGGTGCGGATCGCATGAAGGCTGCAACGGCGAAGGCCAGCGGTGGCGGCGGTCAGGTGCTCAAGGGCGTGAGCGCTCAGGAAGGTGCTGCGGCGATTTTGAAGCTGTTGATGGAGGAAGGGGTGGTTCGGTAGGTTCTGCTGACCTATCACTTGTACCAGTTACCCACAATGAACGTCAGCGTTAGGCTTATCCACAGACATCTCTGGTCAATGAGTCAGCCTGATGGATTCGCCTACCTATCGTTCGCTGCTGCTGGCCACCGACCTCCACGATACGGTTTTGGCAGGCATCGGACCTTTTGAAGTCGGGCATATGGCCTATACGGCCTACGGCGCGCAGCCGGGACCTGCCGCGCTGGTCAGTCGCTCGGGGTTCAATGGTCAGTTCCGTGAGCAGGGCACCGGCTGGTACCTTCTCGGTAACGGTCATCGGATCTATAACCCTGCACTGATGCGTTTTCACAGCCCGGACGCGCTAAGTCCCTTTGATAAGGACGGGCTCAACCCCTACGCCTATTGCCTGGGTGATCCGGTTAACCATGTTGATCCGACAGGGCGTACCCCTGATTGGTTACAACCGGCACTGACGATCAGCCTTCACGCTTTCACAATCGCTGCCACTGTAATCGCCGCTGCCGTTGCCGGGCCGCCAGTCGGGGCTGCCCTCGTAGCCGCACGAATGACATTGACCGGTTCAAGTCTTGCCATCGTCGCTTCTTCGTTGACGCTCGCCGGTGTCAAGGAGGCGCGTTACGTCGCTCATGCGGGCACGGCGATCTCCGCGTTGGGAGCCGTGACCCGCGTAGGGTTGGGTGTTCAGAGTCTGGTTGCGAGGAAGGAGCTTAGGAGGGCCGCTGTCAAGCGAGTCGCACAGTTGTTCGGCAGAACGCCCGTCGCGCCAAAAATGCCGGGCTCCCTTCCTGTTCGTCCCTCAATTGTTGCCAACCCATACGGAAATGCACTGCGTGATGATCTCAGCAGAGTGCGGGGTAGTATTGCCAGCATCAGTAAAACGCAACCGGCGAGTTCCTGGTTAACAAGCGCGCAACGCTTGAGGACTCACTACTTCGAGGGGTTGGACGAAGGAGAGCAGATAAAAGTGGAAGTGTTCATGCCGCACACCTACCCACAATCTCTGTGAGCGAGCCTGTGGATAAGGTGTTTGCCGTCCGGTCTGGGCCACGTATCTAGCGGGTCTGGGGCCTCTGGTTAAATAGTGATCACGTATCCGCAGGTTTTTAAACGCTTTTTTCCACAAGACGGCGATTACGGCCGACTCCAGTTGCCCACATTCTTTGTTAGCGCTTGTGTGGATAACATGTTGGTCATGGCCTGAAAGCCTTGCAATCAAAGGCTTGCACAGGTTTGTTCAGAAAATGATCAATCATAGACTTTCCTTAAGCATCAGCGGTCTTGAGCCTTCGATTTAGGGGGCTGGAGCGACTTTTCCACATCTCGGGGTGTAATCGAGGCAGTTGCGCACATTCTCTGTTGGCGCTTCTGTGGATAAGGTGTTTGCTATCCCTTACACCCCTTATAAACCGGGGCTTACACATACTTGGTCAATAAATGATCAGCCTTGGCCTGAATATGACTTTCTGAATAAGTCACGGTTTTTCTTGGTTTTTTGCACAGGCAGGAACTGACTTTCCCACAATTACTGTGGGTTGTGCTGTGGATAAGTTGTTATTGGATGGTGCGGGCGCTTGCGGATGTTGGTATCGCGCAGGTTTGGGTGTTTTTTGATCAAATCCAGGATGGGTGAAGGAGTAGGCTTGCCGGAGGTCGTTGTGTGTCAGCCCCACGATGGGGATATTCAGATCGCTTTCGCCAGCAAGCCGGCTTGTATGTTTAGACTTGATGGGGTGGGAGGGACGGAAAGCCGAATCTGACTCTAGCCAGTACAGACCGTTGGGAGACTTCCAGCCCCGCCCTGTCACCTATAAGCGCCGATATGGAATGCATCGGCCTGGACCGACGATAGAAGCAAGCCAGCGCTTACGGTGAACCCCCAGCAAGCTCTTAAACCCTAGCTCGGAGGGTGTGACATGGCAATCCTTGATGCAGCGGCGATTGTGGGTGTCGATGTGGCGATGGCGGAACTTGTCACCGCTCAGCGTGGTGTTGATAAGACTCACTGTTTGGTCAATGAGCGAACTTCGATTCACCACTGGCT
>NZ_FOEO01000064.1 GCF_900110765.1 Pseudomonas sp. NFACC02 | reverse complement strand
CGCCCCTCCGGCGGGTCACTTTTGAAAAGGCACCAAAAGTAACCAAAAGTGCCCGGCTCCTGGCTTGGCCCTCGTTCCTCGGGTTCCCGCACTCCGACGACGCTCCGTGGGCCCGCGCCGAACGGGCATCCATGCCCTGACGGCGCTCTCGCGGCATCCATGCCGCTCGACCCACTGCGCGTCATCTGCGTTTGGCCTGCACCCAAGTCGCGATTTGTGGTGTCTGGACTGTCGCGCATATGAACAGCGCGGGCTGGAGCTAGCGCTCCTCGCTTTCTTTGATGCGTGCATCAATCGTCCGCGCTGCATTCTTAACTGTAGGAGCGTGGCTTGTCCCGCGATCTGCCGCGCAGCGGCAGCAAAATCAGACGACCCGGTTGTACCTGACACACCGCATGCATCGGTTTTGCTGCCTGTTCCCGGCAGATCGCGGGCAAGCGCGCTCCTACGCCTTGCAGGCAGAAGCGGTGTCTCGATAAACCCAAGATCGTGATCTGGCAGTATGCCGCGTGCTGCTGAATCACGCTCAAACTGTAGGAGCGCGCTTGCCCGCGATCTGGCGCGCAGCGGCAGCAAAATCAGGCGACCCGGTTGTACCTGACTCTCCGCATGCACCGGTTTTGCTACCGGTCCCCGGCAGATCGCGGGACAAGCCGCGCTTACGCCCTGCGGGCACAAAAAAGGCGTTCATCTTGCGATGACCGCCTTTCTTTTCACTGCACGACTTCTAATCGGGGAAGTGCCAGATCACTCCGGCAGTTTGTAGGCAATGATGTAGTCGCCCATGCGGGTGCCCAGCGAACCGTGGCCGCCCGCGACGATCAGCACGTATTGCTTGCCGTCCTTGCCGGTGTAGGTCATCGGGGTTGCCTGGCCGCCTGCTGGCAGGCGCCCGGCAAACAGTTCTTTACCGGTTTTCACATCATAGGCACGCAGGTATTGGTCCAGCGTACCGGCCAGGAAGCCAACACCCCCTGCCGTCACGATCGAACCCCCCATGCTCGGCACACCGACGGGCAGGCCGATAGGCACTGGCGTGTTGTCGCGGGTGGTGCCGTTCTTGTGCTTCCAGATCACCTGGTTGGTGGTCAGGTCGACGGCCGCAACGTTACCCCACGACGGGGCCTGGCATGGGATGCCGAGTTGCGACATCAGTGGGTGCATGATCACCGCGTAGGGCGCGCCGGTGTTCGGCTGCACGCCGCTGGTCTCGCTTTCACGCTTGCTGCCGGCCTCCACTTTGGCGCGTGGCACCAGCTTGGAAACGAAGGCCATGTAGTTCGGGCTGGTGAACATCAGCTGACGCACTGGATCGACCGACACGGCGCCCCAGTTGAACACACCGACGTTGCCTGGGTAGATGATGCTGCCCTGTTCCGACGGAGGCGTGTACTGGCCTTCATAACGCAGTTCCTTGAACTGGATGCGGCACAGCATCTGGTCGAACGCGGTGGCGCCCCACATGGATTTTTCAGTCAGCTCAGGTGGCAGCATGTTCAACTGCGAACGCGCCTGAGTCGGTGAAGTGTGGTCGCCTGGCGCGGCACCGGTCGGCGCCGGGACTTCGTCGATCGGCACGATCGGGGTGCCGTCGCGACGGTCCAGCACGTACAGACTGCCTTGCTTGGTCGGCTGAATCACGGCCGGCTTCACGCCGTCCCGGGTTTTCAGGTTGATCAGCGTTGGCTGGCTCGGTACGTCCATGTCCCACAGGTCATGGTGCGTGAACTGATAGTTCCAGCGCACTTTGCCGGTGTTGACGTCCAGCGCGACCAGACCGGCACTGTATTTCTCGGCGCCTGGCGTACGGTCGGCGCCGTACTGGTCAGGCATCTGGTTGCCCAGCGGCAGGAACACCAGACCCAGTTTCTCGTCGACACTGGCCAGCGACCACATGTTCGGCGCGTTGCGCGAGTAGAACTGGTCAGCCGCGATGGGCGCGGTGGCGTCCGGGTTGTTCGGATCCCAGTTCCACACCAGCTTGCCGTCGTGTACGTCGTAGGCACGGATCACGCCCGATGGCTCGTTCGTCGACTCGTTGTCGGTCACGTGGCCGCCAATAATGATCAGGTTACGCGTGATCGCGGCGGGAGAGGTGGAGTAGTACCCACCGGCCGTGAACGGGCCGATGTTGGCGCGCAGGTCGACCGCGCCTTTGTTGGCAAAGTCCTCACAGACCTTACCGGTGTCGGCGTTCAGCGCGATCAGACGGGCATCGGCGGTCGGCAGGTAAAGACGACGCGGGCATGACGTTGCAACCGCCTGGCCAGCGCTGGACAGCGTGGCCGCTGGCGCGCCGACGTCGGATTTGGCGTAGGCAGCTTCGTCGTAGTACGAGACGCCGCGGCAGGTCATGTGCGCCCAGCCGGTGAAGTTCTTGGCGCCTTCCTTCGAGAGCTGCGGGTCGTACGACCAGATCGTCTTGCCGGTGTCAGGGTCCAGTGCCAGCACCTTGCTGTGAGGTGTACAGGCGTAGATCATGCCGTTGACCTTGAGCGGGGTGTTTTCGTTGGTCAGCTCGACCGGGTCCTCAGCCGTTGGCAAATCGCCGGTCTGGATGCGCCAGGCTTCCTGCAGCTTGCCGACGTTTTCCGGGGTGATCTGCTTCAGCGGCGAATAGCGATTGCCGTGCTCGGAACGGCCGTACGCCTGCCAGTCGCCATCGGGCATCGGCTGCGGATCGTAGGCCACGCCTGCGTCGTCACGGTCCAGCGTGCCTTTGATTTCACCCGGGCTGGTGAACTGGCTGGCCAGTGCAGTCAGACCGGCCAGGACCACGGCGATGCTCAGAGCAACGGTCGGCATGCCGCCTGGCTGGCCGCGCAGCAGAGGGCGACGGAACCATGGCAGCAGCATGACAATGCCGAGGACGAACCACAGCGACAGACGCGGCACCAACTGCCACCAGTCCAGTCCGACTTCCCAGAGCGCCCAGACCGTGCTCGCGAACAGCACCAGCGCAAAGAGACCCAGGGCCGAACGGCGCCCCATGATCAGCAGCACACCGGTGATGACGAAGCCGATACCGGTCAGCAGGTAGTACAGCGACCCGCCCAGTGTCAGCAGTTTGATACCCCCGGCCAGCAAAGCCAGGCCCATCACCAGAATCACCAGACCGAGCAAGCTCGGCAGCAAGCGACCCTTACCGAAAGCACCGTCAGTGCTCATAGTGTCGTACTCCGTAAAGATTGTGTGGTTGACGCTTTGTTCTTTTCGTTTGATCGACTCGAACCGTGCGAATCCGCTTCTTTCACGCTAGTTCCTGAAACGGGATTCAGAAAGCCTGAATAAGCCGATCAGAACGAAGATTGAATCTTCAGTCCGGCCACCACCGCGTCATCGACCTGATTCACGCCGCCCGGATGACGGATGAATTGCAGGTTGGGACGCACGGTCAGCCAGTTTGTCAGGTGAACGCCGTAGTACAGCTCGGCGTTGTATTCGGTGTCCTGAACGGGCAGAAAGGCCGGGTCGTTGTCGTCCGACACGCCGTCGGCCTGGTTGCGCAGATGGGTGTTCTTGCGATAGGCCGGGTTGACATGAATGCGGCTCACAGCCAGGCCGAGATCATCTTGTGGACGCGCATCGAACGGACCTTTGTAGGTCGCGCCCACGGCCACGAAGTTGTCGATCATGTTGGTTTTCTTGTCGTGCAGCGTGCCGTTGGCGAACAGGCTCAGCCCGCGGCTGCTGTCACTGGACAGGCGGGTGACCTGCTGGCGCAGGGTCAGCCACATGCCGTGTTTGCTGGAGGACGTGGCGTAGTCTTCGCCGCTCAACGCGGCATAACGACCGTTGCTGTCCTTTGAGACATCGCTGCTGTCGGCGGTGCTGTAGTAATAGCCGAGGCGGTATTCGCCCGGCAGGTCGTTCACTTTCGGGGACCAGACCAGCTCCACCGGCAACACCGCACCCTGGGTGCCGCTGCCGCTGAGCTTGAAGTGGTTGTCGTTCTCCAGGTTCGACGGGTTCTGCTCGAAGGCGCCGATCTGTACGAACAGCTCGGGGTTGATCTGGTATTTGACGCGCATCGCCCACTGGCTGATCGGCCAGTTGTACCAGATGCCGCCGCCCCAGTTGCCGACTTGCGAGCCACAGAACGCCAGGTTCTGGAAGTCGCACGGGAAGGTGTTGAAGTCTTCACCTTCGTTGAAGCGACCGACCTTGATGCTCAGTTGCTGATCGAGGAATTCCTGCTGGTACCACAGGTCGGTCAGGCGCGTGACATTGCCACGGCCCCAGACTTCCTGGGACGAGGAGAGGGTGCCGACGCGCGGGTCGGAAACGCGGTCATTGCTGATGTTGTCGCCATTGCGATTGGTCAACGTCAGCTGGAATTCGGCGTCATGCCAGCCGAGGATTTTCCGCAGGTCCAGGTGCGCGCCAAGGGCGAACTGGTCGCTGTAGCGAGTGGCCTTGTCGTGGTTATAGCCGCCGTGCAGGTTCGAGCCGACTTCAACGACCGTGTCGGCTTTGAAGTCGTAACCCTGTTGCGACAGCTCAGTGCGCTTGCCTCCCCAATCCCCCAGCATCCACGGCGATTCGCTGTCAAAAGCCGGTGCGGCCTGAACGCAGGCGGCAAGACCAAGGGTGGCCAAGGCTGCACCCTTTACTGCGAGTAGGCGGGCAGTGGAAGCAGGACGTTGTGGATGTTCGGACATGGGCGCAGAGTTCTTTTCGGGTTATTTGAAAGCACAACGAAACGCTGCTCGCGGCACGCTGTTAACGCGCGGCAAGGGGTTGAATAAGTGACGAATTAAACGTTTCAGCGTTAAGCGGCGCGATGATAGGGCCCTAACGATCTTTTAAACAGTCGAATTTGCGACATGATTAGTTACTATTTTAGTAACAGTCGGGAAATGTGAGGTAGCGCTATCCCGCAGGTTTTATAGGGGTTTTGCGATTGATACGGCTCTGCGATAAGTCGGCCATCGTTGCGATGGCCGTACAGATGAACGCCGAGCAGGAAGGTGACCGTGTTGAGGGAGCGAACTTGCCGCGAAGGTACAGATAGGGGTGATACACCGTTGTATCTTCCACCTCTTCGCGAGCAAGTCTGCTCCTCAGGTGTTTCATTCCCGCCGGTCAGGCCAACGCATCAGAACGTCGTACGCAAGCCGACTTCGATACTTCGTCCTTGAGCCGGCGCGATGTCGCGCAGGATGGAGCTGGCGTAGCGCACGGTCTGGTTGGTCAGGTTTTCGCCGTTGACGAATGCAAGCCACTGGCTGCCACCCAGGTCGAATGTGTACCCGGCGCTGGCACCCAGCGTGGTGTAGCCATCGGTGCCGGTTTCGTTATCGGGAACACGACCTTGGGACGCGGCATGTTCAATATCGATCCGCGCCTGCCACTTGTCCAGCGCCCACAACAACCCGCTGTTCAGACGCAACGGCGCGATACGGGGCAACGGTTCGCCGGTGTCCAGGTTTTTGGCGCGAGTGTAATCGCCTGACAGTTCCAGTGCGAACGTCCCGTAGCGGCTCTCGCCCAGTTTCCAGTGGTCCTGCGCCTCGAACCCAGCGAACCGCGCGCGTACACCGGAGTAGGTGTATTCCGGAATACCGTCTACGTCTTCTTCTCCGTCGTCATTCAGCGTACGACCTGTTCCCAGCAGACCGATGTAATTGGAGAAGTGACTGTAGAAAACACCAAAGCTGCCTTTATGCGTGCCGTTATCGAAACGCAGCGCCAGGTCGCTGGAAACGGCTTTTTCTTTCGACAGATCAGCGTCGCCCACCTCGTAGGTCCCGGTCGCGACATGCGCACCGTTGGCGTAAAGCTCGTAGAACGTCGGTGCCCGCTCGGTATAACCCAGCGTGGCAGCCAGCGACCAGACGGGCGTCAGCGTGTAAACCGCGCCCGACGACAGGCTGCTCGCCGTGAAGCTGCTCGAACGATCCGCATTGGCGAAGCGCTCTTTGCCTTGGGCGTCGGGGTCAACGGTGGTGTGTTCCAGGCGTCCACCCAGGCTGAGTTTGAGGCGGTCGGTAGCCTGCAGTTCTTCAAGAATGAACAGCGCACCCGCGTCCGTATCGGTCTGCGGGACAAAGGCTTCTTCACCCAGTGCGGAGAACTCGCTGCGTGTCACTTGCGCACCGACGACGCCGCTCAGCGGGCCGATGGGCTGATGCCGGGCTTCGACGCGAGCCTCGTAGCCCTTGTTCTTGAACGTCGTGCCGACCTCGCCGTCCTCGATTTCCATGTGCTTGTATTCGGTGTAACCGGCGTCGAGCTTCACCGAACTGAAAGGGCCGGACAGATTGCGGATTTCCGAGGCGAACGCGTAGTGGTCCTGCTTCATGCGGATGCGCACGTCCTGCTCGGCGGGCGACCCGTAATTGGAGTCGTAATGGGTGTAGGAAAGCCCGGCATAGCCATCTTCCCACGTATAGGAACCGCCGATGGCGCCGCCGTCCTGACGTCCGTCGCTGTTGAGCAAACGATGTTTCTTGTCATCACCCTCCGGATCGCGTGCGCGTTCATCGGCGGTGCGGGCATACCCCGGAATTTTCAAGTCGTTGAATTCGCGGGCGTTGGCGTCCAGATGCAGGGCGAAGGTTCCATTGCCGGCCTCCAGCTTGCCCGCGCTGCTGCGCGTGGTATCGGCGCCGCCATAGCGCAGTTCGCCCGCGCCGTGGATGCCTTCGATGGCCTCGGTCGGGATGCGATTGTCGAACGTGTTGACCACGCCTCCGATGGCGCTGCCGCCGTACAACAAGGCAGCAGGGCCGCGCACGATTTCAATACGGTCGACGTTGACCGGGTCCAGCGGCACGGCGTGATCGTAAGACAGCGATGAGGCGTCCAGTGCGCCAACCCCGTTACGCAGCAAGCGGATGCGATCCCCATCCAGCCCGCGAATGATCGGGCGACTTGCACCGGGTCCGAAGTAAGAGGAAGACACGCCCGGCTGTTTGTTGAGGGTCTCTCCAAGGCTGCCTTTTTGTTGCAGCGTCAGATCGTCTCCAGTTAGCACCGTGCTTGGCGATGCGAGTTGATCGCTGCCGAGTGGATTGGCGGTGATGGTCTGTTGTTCGAGTTCGATCGCATGGACTTGCGAGGCCACGAGCAGCGCAGTGGTCAGCGGCGTCAGGCGCCAGAGTCGGGAATGGGAGGAGCGGGACATGCAGCGTTTTCCTTGGCAGGGTGAGGCTCAATGAGTGTTTTATAGTGTTATAACATAACAATAAAAATGCAATCATTTTGGAATCCAGCTTCGTTGTGACTACGCTTCCTGTAGGCGGGACATCCTTTGCGCGGGAACAGAGGCGCACTCGAGCCCTTCACACTGGACAACGCCTCCGTTAAGGTGCGCACCTCGCGACAACGTGTCCCTTCATCGAGCGCAAAAAGGCCCGGCATGACCACACCCCACAACAACCCGCTGCATGGCGTGACGCTGGAGCAGATCCTTAACGCGCTGGTCGAGCACTACGAGTGGTCAGGGCTGGCGGAGCGCATCGATATTCGCTGCTTCAAGAGCGACCCCAGCATCAAGTCGAGTCTCACGTTTCTGCGCAAGACACCTTGGGCGCGTGAGAAGGTCGAAGCCCTGTACGTAAAACTGGCACGCACCAAACGCGGGTGATTGCCCGCCGTTCGAACCCCTTCAAGGACTGAGAAAGATGCACAGCCAAACGGCGCCTCTGGCGCCAGGGCAACGCCGCTACGCCACCGCTGGCGCAATGCTTGGCTGGTTCGCCCTGGCGGTGCAGCTGTATTTGATCCTATGGGGACGCTGGACCGATCAGGCCAGTCTGCTGGGCGGGCTGGTGCGGTTTTTCAGTTTCTTCACCGTGTTGACCAACACCCTGGTCGCCGTGGCGCTGACGTGCGCGATCACCGAGCGCCATGGCGCCGCGCACCGATTCTTCCGTTCCCCTCGTGTGTGTGCGGGCATCACCACCAGCATTCTTCTGGTCGGCATCGCGTACAACCTGCTGTTGCGTCACCTCTGGGCGCCGGAAGGCTGGCAGTGGCTCGCTGACGAACTGCTGCACGACGTCATGCCGCTACTGTTTGTCGGTTATTGGGGGGTGTACGTTACGAAAGGGACGCTGCGCCCGAGGCACGTCCTGGCGTGGATCGCGTATCCTGCGGTGTACTTCGCCTGGCTGCTGTTTCGGGGAAATGCCTTCGGCGATTACCTGTACCCGTTTCTGGACATCGGCACCCTGGGCCTTGGCAAGGCACTGATCAACGCATCGGGCGTGTTGGCGGGGTTTGTGGGCATCGGCCTGATGATCGTGCTGATCGACACCCTCATGGCGCGTCGCGTTCGGAGCCGCTAGGCCTGCGCAGGCTTCGACCGCGAAGGCCTGCATGGCACGCGTCATCACGCCTCGTCGGTATCGGCCAGACGCCAGTAACCCGCCGCTTTCACGGCCGCCTCATCAAGCTTGAACTCGTCGAGCAGCACCCGGCGAACCTTGCGCGACAACGCGGATTCAGTCGCCACCCACGCATACAAATCCCCTTGGGGCAGCGTCAATTGACGGGTCGCGTCCACCAGACTCTGGTCGCCTCGTAACACCCAGATCACCTCGACCTGCGCGCGGCTTGCCAGCGCCTGGCGCTCGGCAGCGTCTTCGATTTCAACCACCACCAGCGCACGGCGATTGGGAGCCAGTTCTTCCAGGCGCCGAGCGATGGCAGGAAGGGCGGTTTCATCGCCGATCAGCAGGTAGCTGTCGAACATGTCCGGTACGATCATCGAGCCCCGTGGGCCTGCAATGTAGAGGCTCTGTCCGACAGCCGCCTGCGCCGCCCATGTTGCGGCCGGGCCATCGCCGTGCAGCACGAAGTCGATGTCCAGCTCTCCCGACGTCGGGTCATAGCGGCGGGGCGTGTAGTCACGCATGGCTGGCTTTGGGCCGTCTGCATTCGCGCCGGGCATGAAGTTGTCCAGCGCCGCCTGTTCTTCTGGCGTGGTGGCGAACAGCAGTTTGACGTGGTCATCGGTGCCCAGGCTGATGAAGCCGTCTAGCTCCGGTCCGTGCAGGGTCACGCGGCGCATACGTGGCGTCAGGTCAGTGACACGCAACACTTCCAGTTTGCGACGCTTGATTTCATGACTGACGCGATGAATCGATTGCTGTGAATTCATACGGATTTCTCCGGCCGATTGTGAGGGCCATCGGCGACGGCTTTGGCGGTTTCGTTCAACAGATCGCGAACGCGGATGATTTCTTCCGGGCTCCAGCGACCGTGGTGCATCTGCAGGGCGTGCCGGAGGTTGTGCACAGCCTCGTGAATTTCCGGAGGGCGATCATGGCCGCGCAGCGAGCGCTTGCTGACCTCGATGCGCATCTTCACGCCATCCAGCGCCACGGCGTGCTCAATCAGATGCTCTTGGCCGGCCGGGGTGATCCGATAACGCTTTTTGCCACCCTCTGCGTCGCCGGTGATCAGCTCGCTTTCTTCCAGAAAGGTCAGGGTGGGATAAATCACCCCAGGGCTTGGGCTGTAGGCACCGTCAAACAGGCCTTCAATCTGGCGAATCAGGTCGTAGCCGTGGCAAGGCTGATCGGCAATCAGCGCCAGAAGCAGCAGTTTCAGGTCGCCGGGCGCGAACACCCTAGGCCCGCGTCCACCGCGTTCCCGACCCGGGCGTTTTTCAAAACCATCGCGGCCGTCGCCGTGGTCACCGAAGTGAGGGCGGTGGTGATGGGGGTGATCGTGTGAATGGTCTCTCATCTTTTTTCATCTCTCGTTACACGTTAGATATACCTTAAGATATATCTTAATATGCCTGCAAGACAGTTAAAGACGAACGGTTCTTGTTTGTGCAGGTGCGCGGGCGGCGGCTGACAGACATGCGGGAGGGATTTCGTGGGAAACGCAGGATTAGCGAAGGCTGGCCACTTGCATTGCCGCTGGCGCCTTGCACTGAGTGAACGTGCCGGGCTCCAGATAGCGGTTGAGGATCGGCGCCATCCCCTTGAGCACCTGGACAGGCAGCGCCGAGGTGAACTTGAAGCTTTCGGCCGCGCGGCCCGGCACGTACGCCGTCAACGTGCCGTAATGGTTGTCGCCGATGTAAAACACGAACGTCGCGGTGCGGTTGATCGCCTTGGACGCGAGCATGCGCCCGCCGGAACCGAAGCTTTCGATGCGGTTGTCACCCGTGCCGGTCTTGCCGCCCATGGCCAGCGTGGTGCCGTCCTGCAATTTGAAGCTACCCGATACGCGCCTGGCGGTGCCCGCGTCTACCACCTGTGACAGCGCTTCGCGCATCGCGGTCGCGACCTCTGAAGGCATTACGCGTTTGCCCGGTTCGGGGTTGTTGGTCAGCCGTGTTTCGTAGGGGGTGCCGGTGGCGAATTGCAGACTGTCGATGCGCAGGACCGGAAGCCGGACGCCGTCGTTCTGGATGATCCCGATCAGCTCGGCCAGCGCGGCTGGCCGGTCGCCCGAGCTGCCGATGGCAGTGGCCAGGGAAGGGACGAGATGATCGAAGGGATACCCCAGCCGTTGCCAGCGTTGATGAATGTCGAGGAAGGCTTCGATCTCCAGCATGGTGCGGATGCGGCTGTCTCGAGCACTCTTGTGCCGGCTTTTGAACAACCAGCTGTACACCTCTTGACGCTCGAAGCGGCTGGCGGCGACAGCGTCCTTGAATTTTGCATCAGGGTTCTGCAACAGGTAGCCCACCAGCCACAGGTCCAGCGGATGAACGCGGGCGACGAAGCCTTGATCCGGCAGGTCGAATTTGCCCGGACCGTAGGCGTAATACAGCGCATCGAGACGCTTTTCACTCAGCGGTGGTTGGCGCTTGTCCGCGACGACATGGGCACGAACGAACGCGTTGAACGCGCTTTGGCTCGCATCAGGCAACAAATAGCGGTGCACCGCCGCCAGGCGGCTGGCAGACGGATGGACGCCGTCGAGGAACGTGTCCAGCCGGTCCTGCGTCGTCTTGTTCTTGTAGCGGTTCCAGAACCTGAGCAGGAAGGACGTCCCCTCGCGATCGGCAAAGTCGGCCAGGTATTCCTGACGCCTCGGGTCGCTGTCGTCCTTGAGCAGCACGGCGCTGTTGTTCGGCCCTTGATAGGTCGTGTAGCGCACCACATCGCGCATCAGACGAATGAACGGCAGGTTGATCGATTCGCGCAACGCATCGCGAAGCGTCGGAATGCGCTCATTGTCTTCGCGGCGAAAATTATTGAAGTGGTGCATGCCGCCTCCGGTGAAGAACGATTCGCCAGGGCTGGCGGAATATGTGCGGTCCAGCGCCGCCGAGAGCATTTTCGACAGGTCGCGGTCATTGTGCTGAATCAGGTAATCCACTGCCCAGCGACTCAGTCGGTCAGGCTCCTCGACGGTGACTTTCCTGAGCTCCGCGTTGTTCATGCCCGCGTATTTATCGTGAATTTCCGAGATGATTTGCAGATACGTCGTCAGCACCCGCATCTTTGCGGTCGAGCCCAGTTCCAGCTTGCTGCCTTCGTTGATATCGAACGGCTGGTCAGTACTGTCGGTCTGCACGCGGACCCGGGAGCCATCGGCGTCACGCTCGAACAGCGTGAAGCTGTAGCGCACCGCCTGAGTGCTGGCCGGTGTCAGAAGATGCTCCCCGAGCAGGCCCAGCTTTGCCGCGTATTCCGGGTTCGCCAAGTCGCGCAGGTATTGGCCGACGCTCTGTTGCAGTTCGCTCTGCAGGGTGCTGGTGGCCGACAGGTCGAGGCGATCAAGGTCGTAAAGCGGCCTGCCGAGCATATTCGACAGGCGCGTGCGAGCGACCGTGATCCCTTTGTTGGTCTCGACCAGTTGCACGGTCGGCTGCTGAACCCAGTCACGATAGGTCACGGTGGCGCCCAACGCCGCGTCTGCCAGCGCAGGGTCGATCACCTTGTTCTGCGCCAGCAGACGGAGGTGGCTGTCGGTCAGGTCGGCCAGCTCTTTACGTCCCTTCGCCAGATAGTGCGAAGGCCGGCGCTGGGCGATGACCAGCGACAGGACTTCACGCAGGGCCAGACCTTTGGCTGCCAGGGTCTTCGGGTCGTTGTCGGGCGATGCTAGCAACTGATTGGTCCGGTCAAAGTCGGCGCCGTACCAGACGCGCAGACCTTCGGCCATGCCATGTACCTCGCCGTGCCCGGGCACCGCCGACAGCGGCACGCTGTTGAGGTAGTCGCGTACCACGCGTTGCCGGGCTTCCAGCGTTTGTGGGCCGGCTTGATAGGCGCGCACGCTGGCGGAAATCATCTGACGTATTTTCTCGCCACCGGACTGCGTCAGGCCATCGGGCGAGTGACGGTATTTCTCCAGTTGGGTGGCCAGCGTGCTCCCGCCCGCCGACTGTCCGGGCAGGCCAACCAGCTTCGCCACCTGCGACACAGCGGCCTTGAGAAAGCGTGGCCAGTCCACCGCCGGGTTGGCCAGCGGGTGCTTGTTGTCCAGCAAGTCACGGTTCTCGATGAACAGCAGGCTGTTGACCACCACGGGCGGAATGGACGCGAAGGTCGGGTATAACTGCTGCGGGTAGGTGAACTGATACAGCGCATCGCCCCGGCAATCGGAGAGGGTCAGGCCGGCCTGACTCTTCTCTTCATAGGGCACGAAGAAGCCACGCTTGACGTAGGAAACAAGCTCGGGAGAGAAGCGAGATTGCTCGGTGATCCGATAGTCGCGTTTGAGCAGTCGGGGCAGAAACTCGCCCAACGAGGAATAGCCAAGGCGTTTATCGAACGGCCCGTCTCCAGGGTAAATAATCGCGTCGCTCGGTCCGGGCTCCATGGTGTAAGTCAGATCATGAGCGAATTGGCTGAACTCACGTGCCTGGAGCCTGGAACTGCGGGTTTCCGTCGCCACGGCAAATCCCAGGATCACCAACGCCAATAGCACCAGGCCCACCAACAAGCGCCATAGATACCGCTTGCGGGCTGGGCTTGCCGGCGTGGGTACATCCCCCTGACTGTCAGCCTTGACCGCAGCCTTCTTCTCGTCTGAATCCCACAAAGCGCCCATATCGTTGGCCCGGTTAAACCTGTTAATCGCACCTGACTACAAGCTTAGACGCTGCGCGGTGAGGGTGGAAAAATTGTGAATTTTTCTCTGTGGTGGGACCGGCCGCGCACGATCCACTTTGGTTTCGAAAACGAATCAACGTTTGCCCATCCTTGAACTGCAATGATTTGTAGGATCTTCTGCTTTTAATTACTGCCATTGACTTGAGTGTAACGACGCTATTACGTCCAGTTATCCAGTAGGAGAATACCAATAGCAAAAAGGAAGACGTATGGACAATTTGACGATGTTAAATAAGTCGGGCAAATTCACGCTGGCGACATTGGCTTGCTGTATTTCGCTGAGTGCAAATTCGCAAACTGTATCTCAGACCCAAGCACACAGTTTCGGCGTCCGAGAGAACATCTCGGAGGGAGGGCGTGAAGCTCAGGATTATGTGAGCTACGACCGCGGAATGAACACTTGGAGGGGCTACTATTACCAAGGAGGGTATCTCTTCACTAATTTGCTATCGGGAAGCGCAGAGAGCGAAGTTACGAACCAGGATGTCAGGTCGTTTGGACATATTTGTAAGCAGCGACTCATCAATAGTGTGGCTGGATAAATCTGGATGATTGAAGGCTTGGCAGTCTGATGGCCGCCAGGCCTTTAAATCGTTAGTCAGACGGTTTCGGTTATAAATGGGGTTTTGCGCATCGCTCGATACCGGATTTGCTCGTTGAAAGCTCGCTCCATGTCCTCACTTGTTAAGACTGCACTATAGTCAATGAGGTGGTCCATTTCTCCGTTGTCCAACTGATAGCGAGAGAGGAAACCCGTTTTGTCATGCTTGGCCAATAGCGTCGAAGCTTCCATATGCGCCATCAGATTTTCTTTGAAACCGCGAAGCTCACCGAGTTGCTCTGTCAACCATACTTTTTCTGACTGGGTAAGGTTGTTATGCGGGTCCAGAATCCTGAAACTGCCTGACGCATCCACGGTGAAGCCAAAGTTCTTGGACGCCAGTTCGGGATTGATTTTAGAGAGCCGCTCTCTAAAATCTCGGTATAGGCTTTTTGCTACTTCTAACGCTACTGCCCCATCAATTTTTTTTATCGAAAGATAGACCTCCATGGATTCCACGTTTTCGAGATTAGGCTCGGACAGCCAAGGCTTATCGTCGTCAATCCCCATCTCTACGACCGCAGGTTCTGGCGAGCGAGTTTCTGCCGATTGATGCAGACCAGCCTTTTCCTTGTCCGCCGGGCGTAAGAGCGGGCCGCTGCTCAGAAGATTGATATCCATTTTTTCCTCACTGATTTATCCATCCTTCCCGCGTAACGGCCGTATGCGAAAAATCTTTGCCTGATAAACCAGTAGGAAACTTCCGAAGATACCTCTCACTGCGACCCCGTTCTCAAACCTTCACCACCTGCCCCACATTCGGGCTGCCCAGCCGTTTGTTCAGTTCCAGCCAGTTGGATAACAGCAGCATCAGTCCCAACCCCAGCAGCGCGGTGATGACGCGCATTTGCCACACATCGCCTGCCAGCGCATTCACGCCGTCGGCCAGTGGCGCCAGCAGCACGCCCAGGCAGAAGATTTCCAGCGAGTAACGGCCCATGCGGCAGGTTTGCCGGGCAGGCCAGTTGTCCAGCCACGTCATGGACGCTGGCAGCGATTTGGCGACCACATAGACCAGCGCCACGAAATGCAGCAGCCGCAGTGGCGACAAGTCGGTCTTGCTGATCGGGTAGATCAGGTCGGTGAACGCTTTGGGCAGCAGCGCATCGTGGATGTCGGGGAATTTCCAGAGGAAGGTGATGGTGCCGGCAATCAGCAAGTAGATCGCGGCCAACACAAACAACGGCTGTTGCCATATCGGGCGCACGTTCGAGCGTAGGCTCGAAGGTCGCTGGGTGGACATTGCAAAGGCCCCGCCGAGGACGAAGATCAATTGCCACGCCACCGGGTTGAAATACCAGTAACCGCCGCCTTCATAGGCTCGCAGGTTCCAGCCGAACAACGGCACCATCATGTACATCGCGATCGACAGGGTGACGGCCAGCGCTACGTTGCGCAGCATGATCGGGAGGATTAGCGGCAGGGCGCCCATCAAGAGGATGTAAAGCGGCAGCGGGTCGGTCAGGTTGGGCTTGAAGCGCAACAACAGCTCGTCAGCGAGCGCCTGTTGTGGGTTGCCGACGAAATATTCGAGTCCCATTTCGCGCACCATGTCCCGGGTTTCGACATGGTTGTTGGCGACGAAGACGATGCCCATCAGCAAGGTCAGCAGGAAAATGTGCGCCACGTACAGCACCCAGGTACGGCGCAGGATCCTGAGGCAGGCGACGACAAAACCGTCGCGCTCGACCACGCGCCCATAGGCCAGCACGGCGGCATAACCCGCGAGGAATACGAACACCTCGGCGGCGTCGCTGAATCCGAAATTGCGCAGGGTCAGTTGTGCGAAAGGGTTGTCCGGTACGTGATCCCAAAAAATGAAGATCAGCGCCAAACCTCGAAAGAAGTCGATTCGATGGTCGCGTCCGTTCGTCATGACGGTGGGGCTCTTGCAAGTCTGTTTAAAGAAGAGGGCCGCGCGCGGCCTTGGTTCCACGCCGCCAGCGGGCGCTGATCGGCGGCGCGCAGGGTGGCTGTTTCACGGGGGAAAAGCAAAAGGGGGGTATTACAGAATGTCTCAGATTTACAGGCACCGTTTGCACGGTGCGAGATGCAAGCGGCCATGCCCGCTGCGGCGACCTCGAAATCGCCGCAGTGGGCAGTCGGTGTGTTATGCGATCAGATCAATCAATCTCATTGGGCTCAAAGCTATCCGCCCGCGCCATGCGCCACATGCGCGAGTAGAAGCTGTCGTCAACCACGCCGTTGAGCAACTGCCCGGGTTGCAGGAACACATGGGATTGGGAGAACAATTGAACCTCGGTGGTCGACATGCGACGCACCAGGTGCTTGGCTTCCAGCTGATCAGGTGAATCGAGGCCGGCCGCCGCGAGCATTTCCGCCAGGGCGTGAAGCGTGTTTCGGTGGAAGTTGAAGACACGCTGAGCCTTGTCCGGGACCACCAGAGCGCGTTGGCGCAGCGGGTCCTGCGTGGCGACGCCGGTCGGGCATTTGTTGGTGTGGCAGCTTTGCGACTGAATGCAGCCGATGGCGAACATGAAGCCGCGCGCCGAGTTGGCCCAGTCGGCGCCGATGGACAGCACGCTGGCGATGTCGAAGGCGCTGACGATCTTGCCGCTGGCGCCCAGCTTGATTTTGTCGCGCAGGTTCACGCCGATCAGCGTGTTGTGCACGAACAGCAGGCCTTCGCGCATCGGCACGCCCATGTGGTCGGTGAACTCGACCGGCGCTGCGCCAGTGCCGCCTTCGGTGCCGTCGACCACGATGAAGTCGGGCAAAATGCCGGTGTCCATCATCGCCTTGACGATCCCCATGAACTCCCAGGGGTGACCCAGGCAGAACTTGAAGCCCACCGGCTTGCCGCCAGACAGCTCACGCAGTTGCGCAATGAACTGCATCATCTCCAACGGTGTGGAGAAGGCGCTGTGACGGGAGGGCGAGATGCAGTCTTCGCCCATGGGGATGCCACGGGTATCGGCGATTTCCTGCGTGACCTTGTGCTTGGGCAAGATGCCGCCGTGGCCGGGTTTGGCGCCCTGACTCATCTTGATCTCAATCATGCGGACCTGCGGGTCCTGCGCTTGTCTGGCAAAACGCTCAGGGTCGAAACGGCCATCTTCGGTGCGGCAGCCAAAATAACCGCTGCCCAGTTCCCATGTCAGGTCGCCGCCGTTTTCGCGGTGGTAAGGGCTGATACTGCCTTCGCCGGTGTCATGGGCGAAGTTGCCGAGTTTGGCGCCTTTGTTCAGCGCCCGGATCGCATTGGCGCTGAGCGAACCGAAGCTCATGGCGGAAATGTTGAAGATCGAGGCCGAGTACGGCTGCGTGCATTGTGGACCGCCGACTGTGACCCGGAACTGGTCAGGATCCGCCAGCGGTGCCGGGCGCATGGAGTGGCTGATGAACTCGAAACCGGTTTGATAAACGTCGATCAGGGTGCCGAAGGGTTTGTCGGCCGATTCATTCTTGGCCCGTGCATAGACCAGCGAACGCTGCGCGCGGGAGAAGGGCAGGGCGTCGCTGTCGGACTCCAGCAGATACTGGCGGATTTCCGGGCGGATCGTTTCGACGGCGTAGCGGATGTTGCCCAGGATCGGGTAGTTACGACGAACCGAGTGCGGTACCTGAATGAGGTCGAAAATACCGATCAGGCTGAGGATCGCCGTCGTGAGCGTGAATGGCCAGAGCCATTCCTGGTAGAGAAACGGGAGGCTCAGCAGGGTGAACAACACGCAACCAACGAAAAAGGCGTAGCGACTTAGAAGAGACAGGCTCATAGGCAATCCTGGGTCTTAACGGTTGAGGGGAGAGACGCTGTGCCGCGCCTTTTTTTCGGCAAGACTTTCCTGGACCTCAAGCGCTCTGCGCCTGAAGAAAAATCGAAAACAGTTCCGACTGCGATTTGATTCCGAGTTTGCTGTACATGTGTTTTTTGTGAACGCGCACGGTTTCGGCGGAGATGTCCAGTTTGCGTGCGATCTCCTTACTCGAACAGCCGCTGAGCATCAAACGGCCTACGTCCAGTTCGCGCGCGGTCAGCTGAGCGCCACGACTTTGCTGCACCGAGGCCTCCAGTTGCGTGCGCCAGTCGGTGCTCGGTAACGGAGCAGTGACAGGTTCGTCATCGGACACAGAGTAGGCGAGCTCAAAAGCAACGCGCTGACGCAACAGGGCAATCACCCACGGTTGGACCATCGACAACAATGCGATCTGCTCTGCGCTGAAACGTCGGGTCGAGCCCAGCGAAAGGCAAAGGGTGCGGTCGCCGTCGAGCTGGCAATTGAACTGGATTTCGTCGGCCACCACATTCAGACGAAAGTATCGCTGGTAATACTCGGTGAGTTCGAAGTGCTCCGGCGCCACTTCAGCCAGCCGGAAAAGGCCGCTTTGCGAGCGCTCGCGGCTGGCAATATAAAACGGATCGAGCAGGTACAGACCTTTCAGGTAGTCCTGAAACAACGTGTCGGGACTGCCGTCATCGGCGGGGCATTCGGCGAAGACCTGAGGCCGTTCTCCCGAGCTGAACTGCAGGGCCACCCAACTATCGAAGGTCACGTATTGATTGAGCAGCCGCACCAGCTGGGCCCAGAAGTTGGGCCGGTCGAGCGCTTCGATCAACTGCGCGACCGAGCGATGCCAGGCCATGTCCTGAAGTGCGATTGTCATGATCTACCCCTATTGGGTTACTACAGCTGCGTAATACCCCGTAACACTTGCTGATGCGCATACTGCCCGTAGAGCCAATGATCAGGCCAGCATTTTGTGCCGATCAGCATCGTGCCTCGATAAGGAGAACTCATGAAGGTCGAATTTGCCCAGATGACGGGTCAGGACAATGGCACCCGCCATAACCTGGAACGCGCGCTCAGTGCGATCGCCGCCTGCGCCGATGGCACCGCGTTGATCGTATTTCCGGAAACGCATCTGATGGGCTTTCCCTCCTGCGAAACCGTCGCACAGGTCTCAGAGCCCCTGGACGGCCCAACCGTTCAGGCCGTGTTACAGGCCGCTCGTGCGCGAAATGTCTCGGTCGTCATCGGCATGGCCGAAAGTGACGACGGTCGTTTTTACAACACCACGGTATTGATTACGCCGCAGGGTATTGCGCTGCGGTATCGCAAGACGCACTTGTGGGCTTCCGATCGCGGCGTGTTCACGCCCGGTGATCGGTATGCGACGTGTCTGTGGAACGGCGTGCGCGTTGGCCTGTTGATTTGCTACGACATCGAGTTTCCTGAGTCGGCCCGCGCGCTGGCGCAACTGGGTGCTGATCTGATCATCGTGACCAACGGCAACATGGACCCCTACGGCCCGACCCATCGCACCGCGATCATGGCGCGTGCCCAGGAAAATCAGGCGTTCGCGCTGATGGTCAATCGCGTGGGTGAGGGCGATGGCGGACTGGTCTTCGCCGGTGGCAGTGCGCTGGTCGACCCGTTTGGCACGCTGCTGCAGGAAGCCGGTCGCGAAGAATGCCAGTTCAGCGCTGAGCTCGATCTAGGCCAGTTGCAAGCGGCACGCCGCGACTATCGCTATCTGGACGATCAACGCCTGCGTCTGCCGGGCGACGTCATCGAGCACACCAACGGTGTACGTGAACTGATGATTCCGAAAAACGCATAAAAAAGCAGTACCGGGCGAGTGTCGTTGCGACGAATTTTCGCCCGTCCCAATAAAAAGAAATGCCTTTGTTCTGCCGAACTTTTCTCTGCCATAAAACTTATAAATTCGGAGTAGTCGCTCATGGCTCGTTTGCAACGCACCCTTTCACTAGGGTCGGTGGTGCTGTTCGGCATCGCCTACATGACCCCCATCATCGTGCTCGGGACCTTCGGCATCCTGGCGCAATCCACAGGCGGTATGGTGCCAGCTTCCTACCTCGCGGCATTGGTGGCGATGTTCTTCACCGCCATGAGTTACGGCCGCATGGCAGCGGCTTACCCGGTTGCAGGTTCGGCCTACAGCTATGTGCGCAAGGCCATCAGCCCGAAGCTGGGTTTTATCGCGGGCTGGGCCGTGCTGCTTGACTACCTTTTCCTGCCGATGGCGATCTGGTTGATCGGCGCTGCCTACCTGGGGTCGGCGTTTCCCTCGGTACCGCAACCTGTCTGGGTGCTGGCCTTCATCGTCGTGACCAGCCTGATCAACATCGTAGGCTTGAAACTGGCCAACACCGTCAACGCGTTGTTGATGATCGTGCAGTTTCTGGTATTGGCGGCCTTTGTCGTGTTGTGCATCCACTACATCGGAGGCGATGCACGCACGCCGCTGTGGACACTGACGCCGTTCTTCAACGGTGACATGCAGATGCCGCTGATCATGAGTGGCGCTGCGATTGCCTGTTACTCGTTTCTGGGTTTCGACGCGGTCAGCACCCTGACCGAAGAAACCAAAGACCCACGCAGGACCATTCCCAAAGCGATCATGCTGATCACATTGATCGGCGGGTTGATTTTCGTCAGTGTGTCCTACTTCGTGCAGCTGGCGCATCCGTCCGCGCAGTTCGAAAACGTTGATTCCGCGGCCTACGAAATTGCCCGCAATATCGGCGGCGACCTGTTCGTGACGATCTTCCTGATCGGCTTGATCGTCGGCCAGTTCGCTTCGGGGCTTTCGGCCCAGGCCAGCGGTTCGCGTCTGCTTTATGCGATGGGACGTGACGGTGTGTTGCCCAAATCATTTTTTGCGGGGTTGAGCGAGCGGTTCGGGACGCCCATCAACAGCATCCTGCTCTGCGCGGTGGTGGCGTTGCTTGCCTTGAAACTGGATGTGACCACATCGACTTCGTTCATCAACTTCGGTGCGTTTCTGGCGTTCAGCCTCGTCAACCTCTCGGTGATTTTCCATTACTGGATTGCAGGGGAGAAACGCGGTCTTCGCGAGGTGTTGCTGTTCCTGATCTGCCCGCTGATCGGCCTGTTGGCTGATGTGTGGTTGATGGTCAGTCTGGACAAACTGGCGATCATGCTCGGCGTGAGCTGGCTTGTGCTGGGCTGTATCTACCTGGGCTGGCTCACCGGCGGTTTCCGTCGTCAGCCGCCTGAAATGGATTTCCAGGAAGCGGTGTGATCAGGGCGCGGGGCGCGGCGTGATGGCGCGCCCCAGCATTCTTAGGTGACCTCCCGTCGATTAGATAACCTATTGAAAACGTCAGATGCGCGTTACAGACCCATGAGACGCTCCTGGGCTTCATGCGTCTGGTCGACCATCCTGTAGATGGCTTCCTGTCCTTCAGCGGTGCAGCGGCGAATGTCCTGGATCAGTTCTGCTTCCTTGGGAGACAGCGCGATGTAGCCCCACTCGCAGGCCCAGCGATCAAAGGCTTCGCGAGAGTCCACGGGGAAGGTTTCGTCGCCGGCTTCGTTCAACGCGTGTATCAGCGGCTCCAGCTTGTCCGTCAGTGCATCACGGTCAATCTGGCTGTCCGCCTCCTGCACGAAACGCTCGACAGCATTCAGCGCGCTCCGGGCATCGATCAGACGCATGTGGCCGGGGATGCTCATTTCATATCGATCGATCATTGGCATTGCACAACTCCCTGGTGGTGATTTTTCATTCCGTTCCCGATGGGGCTCGGGGGTGCTTTTGCAGCGGCGCGAACCTTATAGGCACTTCCGGCGGGAGCAAAGTCCAAAGTTGTAACGGTTACAAAAAAGTGGTGAGTTGAACTTTCTCTTATTGTTACTGTATAACGTATTACATGATCATCTAAATCTGGAGACTGCCATGAAACCCGATATCCATCCCGACTACCGTCAGGTTCTGTTTCACGACACCGCCGCCGATGTCTATTTTCTGATCGGATCGACGGTCGACACCGACCGCACGCAGAAGCATTCCGACGGTAATACCTATCCGTACGTTGCGCTCGACGTGTCCAGCGCTTCGCACCCGATGTACACCGGTCAGCAACGCAAGACCACCACGGAAGGCCGTATCGCGGGCTTCAACAAGCGGTTTGCGGCGTTTGGGTCGGGTGCCAGGAAGGCCGAGTGACCGAAAGGCAGATCCCGCGCTTTGGGTGTCGTTTATCGATGACCCGGGGCGCGGGATTTTTTTTGGCTGTTCTTTTTATTGGGGGGGGCGTGTATCCGGTTCATTGGGTAGCGCTGCTGAAGGGGGGCTGTCTGGAGGCCGAAATGTTCCGCCTGCGGCGAGTGACTTGATAACCCTCACGTAACCAAGGCGACCCGGTTGTACCAGACGCTCCTTGGTTTTTGAGGTTCGCGGTTGGTGGGGTTCGTTGGGTTTGTTGGGTTTGGCATTGGGATTGTGAGCAGATCCATTATCTCGGGTGGCGCCGATTCACCTTTCCGCCCCTCCGGCGGGTCACTTTTGAAAAGGCACCAAAAGTAACCAAAAGTGCCC
>NZ_FOEO01000088.1 GCF_900110765.1 Pseudomonas sp. NFACC02 | reverse complement strand
TCGCTGCGGCCCGCGGTGACGGTGATGACGTGCAGCACTTCGCCCGTCGCCGTGTTCGTGCGGATCTCCAGGCCCGGCAGGTAACGCACTTCGTTATGGTGGGCGACGGTTTTGGCTTGTGTGATCCTGACTTTACGCACGCGCATGCCCGCTGCGTCGTAGCGATAGACCTCACTGTCATTGACGCCAGACTCACGTACTACAGGCGTGACTTCGCTGAGTTGATCACGCACATCCCACTGCAACGTCTGATCAGGTTGCAAGGCTCACAGATTACCGTTGGCGTCAAAGGCGTTAGCAATCTGCTCTTCATTCGGTGGTTGCGCGCCGGTGTCCAGCAGACTGCGATTACTGTCCCAAGCCGTCGCAAATCGTCGAGTGAAATTCCGAGCCCCCACATGCACCAGTGTTCGCAGATTCCGACCTGCGTCATATTCATAACGCTCTGTGTAGAGGACGAGTTCATTGCCCGTCGAGAACTGGCGACATTTGTCAGTACCGAGACCTCGTCGAGTGTCGACGGCTTCATAACCAGTCGCCTCAATCAGTTGGTACAACGTGTCGTAAGCAAACGTGCGCAACGGCTCGATCTGTTGATTGGCAAAGTACCGGGTGGGCTGGGCGTGATCCTGGATACTGACGACATTGCCGACCGGATCGTAGGTGTAATGCAGATCCTGCCGTTGGCCGTAGTCGGTACTGACTCTGGTCAAGCGACCGTCCAACGGGTCGTTATGGAGGGATGTAACGACGCCATTGCCCGTAATCTCGCAGGAAAGCCGCCCTTGGGCGTCGTAGACCATATCACTGATCAGCGTTCGGACTCCTTGCTCCGGTGTGTTCAGCCTGAACTGCCTGAGCTCGCCCGATACCGTCTGGCTATATAGCCGTACATTTCCCATGGTGTCGGTTTCTTGCAGCACGTCGCCAGCAGGGCCGTATCGCCAGCGCGTGCTTGCGCCGCTTCCTGCCTCAAGCAAGGAAACAGACCCGGGCCAGTTGGGTAATTCAAGGCCTGTCAGAAACCGCCGTGCCTGCTCCAGGACCACGCCCGATATACCGAACTGTGAATATGACACCGAACCTACCATGTCATCGTGACGCGTCAGCTGCCCGCACTGATTGGCGGGATTGTCCTGCGGCCCGGCATAATCAAAAAGCTCAATGCATTGCTCCAGCGCCTGCGCTGGCTTTTCAAATATCGCCACGGACCTGAGCAAACCGTCATAGTCCACCCGCCGTCGTGTGCCCCGGCCGTCCCAGCTTGCCCTCACTTGACCCGCGTCGCCGGGTAAGCTGACCTGCCATCCTGAGTCAACACTGTCACGCCCCAGCACTTGGCCGGACAGAGAATGGATGTGGGTGAGGTTCGCGCGGGCACTCTCTTCGACAAAAAGCCTTGCGTCCCAGCGATGCGTCTTACGCCCGGCAAGGTCAAAGGCCGCACGGTGGATTCTGGCGACCGCAGAATCACCATCAGTCTGCCGATGCCAGCCCACTGAGCGCACAACCAGGCCCCGAGCGTCTATAGCCTGCAAAGTCGGAGTGTGGACGTGGAGGAGGCGCGCGGTGCCGACCATGGCGGAATCGTCCTGTTGTACTGTTCAAAGCATACATCGGCGCTTTAGACCGGACCCAACAGGCAGACAAACGGGTAAAGACTGGCATCTGATGGACCGGGAATATCCATGGGCAGTTTACTCCGAAGCGCAATTCTGCGTGCTGCACCGCAGGCAATTGAAGACTTAAACAGACGCAACGGTACGCACGCCCGCTTTTCCGCAGTCGAGCGTAAATCGCAAGGCGCTTCAACGCCTGATCTCTCATGATCGTTACCGCCAGGAATGGCCGCTACCGATTTCTATAAAGTTGTGCAACGGCATTCGTTTTTTCCCTTCGTCGGTGAACGTTTTCCCCCCCGTCCTTTTTATGTCGGCGATGAGATTTTTATAACCCGGACTTTGATGGGTCAGGACGTCAGTAAACACTTTCGGCCCCGTCACTTCTGACACAAACTGCATTCGTCCCTTCCAGTCCTCTTGGGCGAGAAACGTTTCTCCAAGCCCTCTTTCCATATATTTTTCGGCTCGACTCTCTACCGTTTTGATGAGGAGCGTCAAATTTTTATTGTCAGCATGGGCCGCAAATGAGCTGTTGGGCACCAGCATTTCAGAAGGGGCCCAAGGGGGCCTGACAGGATGCAACGTATAAACACGACCCGGTTTACTTGAAAAGATTTTGGGCTTTAGCCCTTTCTCAAAGTGATCATCCATGTCCGAGTAAACACCACCATAGTGGTTAATTAAGCTATACCTCAAAACATCGCTGGCAGCTGCATAGTTGCGCTTATCCGAGCCGTACAAATTTGAGTAAATCTTATAGGAGGCGGTGCGCTCAAATTCTTTAAAAAACGACTCTTCACGCAACACGGAAACATTAGCATTAGCCTGCTTCTTTAATGCATTCTTCATCCACGAAGCATCGACACCCTTTACAAGATCCAGATGCAAAATCACCTTATAATCGGGATTTAACCTGGCAGTCTCCCCGACGTTTTTTACATAGCTTACGGGAGGGTCCTTACCTAACCAAATGTAGTGGATTTCGTTAGGGACCGTAGGTTTTCGCCCCAAGTCATCCACCAACGTAACAGGACTATTGCGCACCATCCGATACAGGTTTGGTCCATCGACATGCCCCGCCGGATCCGGATTAATCCATCGCATCAACCACGGCGCGTAATACCTCAAACCGTAATAATAAAGCCCCGTCGCATCCCGCTCCTTGCCTGAATAACGAATCGTCTTGTAGCTGACCTCCACTTCGCTACGTCCAGCGAACCACGCCGTCTCGCCATACGGGTAATAGATTTCCTGGCTGAGCAGTTGCGCCTTGGCATCCAGTTCCAGTGTGCTAGAGCCCAGATGGTCAGAAAGGCTGTAGCGAACCTGATCGTTTTCGAGGGTCTCCGGCTTTCCGGCTTGCCAGTGCAACACCCGCACATCGCTGCGGCCCGCGGTGGCGGTGACGACATGCAGCACTTCTCCCGTCGCCGTGTTCGTGCGGATTTCCAGGCTCGGCAGGTAACGCACTTCGTTATGGTGGGCGACGGTTTTGGCCTGGGTGATCCTGACTTTACGCACGCGCATGCCCGCTGCGTCGTAGCGATAGACCTCACTGTCATTAATGCCGGACTCGCGCTCCACCGGCGTGACTTCGCTCAGCTGGTTGCGAAAGTCCCAAGCCAAATCCTGACCCGCCTGTAGCGTTCGCAAATTACCGTTCGGGTCGAAATTCGCAACGATCTGCTCCTCGCTCGGCGGCTGATCCGCTGTTTGCAACACACTGCGATTACTCGTGCTCGCCGTGGCAAAGCGTCGGGTGAAGTTTTGCACCCCGACATGCACCAGCGTTTGCAGATTTCCGCCTGCGTCGTAGTCATAACGCTGGGTATAGCCACCGAGTTCGTCCGCCTGGGCGAAGGTGCGAAACGCATCGTTGCCAGGGCCACGACTCAACGTTTTCGCCTCATACCCGGTGGCTTCGATCAATTGATACAACGTGTCGTAGGCAAATGTGCGCAGCGGTTCAACTTGCTGGTTGGCGAAGTAGC
>NZ_FOEO01000054.1 GCF_900110765.1 Pseudomonas sp. NFACC02 | reverse complement strand
CGCGTCGTCTGCGTTTGGCCTGCACCCAAGTCGCGATTTGTGGTGTCTGGACTGTCGCGCATATGAACAGTATGGGCTGGAGCTAACGCTCCTCGCTTTCTGGATGCGTGCATCAATCGTCCGCGCTGCATTCTTAACTGTAGGAGCGTGGCTTGTCCCGCGATCTGGCGCGTAGCGGCAGCAAGACCTGTGCATGCGGTGTATCAGGTACAACCGAGTCGTCTGACGCTAGATCGCGGGACAAGCCGCGCTCCTACATCTTGCGGCAGAAGCCTCCGACGAGGCTGTACATATGATGTGAGGAAGACAATTGCTCCTATGCATTCGGCAGAAGCAGATCGCGGGCAAGGTGGTGCGTCACGCCGGTCCTTCAGTTTCCGGTTCAGCCATTAATCGGTGTTCCGGATGGACATTCCGTCATTCAGATGCCCCGGGCACTGGACTAACGGCGCAAATTGCTTTTAGCTCTGCGACCTGAAATCCAGGAGTTTCCCCTTTGAAAAAGTCAGTCGCCATCGTTTTCGGTGGGCAATCCTCCGAACATGAAGTGTCGTTGCAATCGGCACGCAACGTGATCAATGCGATTGATCGCAACAACTACTACGTCACCCTCATCGGCATCGACAAACAAGGCCACTGGCTGCGGTTTGACGAGCGCGATTACCTGCAGAACGCCAGCGATCCCGCGCACATCAAGCTCAGTGAATCCGGTCGACTGCTGTCGCTGATGCCCGGCGCCCAAGGCCCTCAGTTCGTTGAGGTGGAAACCGGGCTGGAAGTGCCGCGCATTGATGTGGTCTTTCCGCTGATCCATGGCAGCACTGGCGAAGACGGTTCGCTACAGGGCTTGTTGCGCCTGCTGGATATTCCGTTCGTCGGCCCCGACGTGCTGGGTTCGGCGGTGTGCATGGACAAGGACGTGACCAAGCGCCTGCTCCGTGACGCCGGAATTGCCGTGGCGCCGTTCGTGGTTCTGCACCGGGGTGAGTCCGTGGACTTTGTCAGCGTGTCGGCGCAGTTGGGGCTGCCGCTGTTCGTCAAGCCGGCCAGTCAGGGCTCCTCCGTCGGGGTCAGCAAGGTTACGGACGAGGCCAGCTACCTTGCTGCGCTGAAGCTGGCGTTCGACTACGACAACAAGGTCTTGATCGAACAGGGCATGGTTGGGCGTGAGGTGGAATGCGCAGTGCTGGGCAACCATGCCCCGCAGGTCAGCGTGTGCGGCGAGGTGGTCGCCAACGATGAGTTCTACGCCTATGACACCAAGTACCTGAACGACGGGCAGGCGCGGATCGCAATCCCCGCCGAGCTGTCGGCAGACCTCGGTGAAGCCGTGCGTGAAGTCGCGTTGCAGGCCTACCGCGTACTGGGATGTGCCGGCCTGTCGCGGGTAGATTTCTTCGTCACCGAGGCTCGTGAAATCATCATCAACGAGGTCAACACCCTTCCCGGTTTCACCTCCATCAGCATGTACCCGAAACTCTGGCAGGCCAGTGGCTTGAGCTATCCCGAGCTGATTGACCGATTGATCGTGCTGGCGCTGGAACGCGCCGACGAGCATCGCGCTCTGAAAACCGAGGTGGTGCTGTGAAGGTCATTCGCATCGCGGCGGCGCTGCTGATCGGTGCCGACGGTCGAACCCTGCTGGTGCGCAAGCGCGGAACGCAGGCGTTCATGCAGCCGGGCGGCAAGATCGATGCGGGCGAGACGCCGGTGAATGCGTTGACGCGGGAGCTTCACGAAGAGCTCGGGCTGCTAATCGAACCGGAGCAGGCTGAGTTTCTGGGCGAATTTTCAGCGTCAGCCGCCAACGAGCCCGGCTTTGAAGTGAACTGCCAGCTCTATCGACTGGACGTTGCGCAAGACGTCACGCCAGCGGCCGAGATCGAAGAAATCATGTGGGTCGATGCCGGTGATGTGAACCATCTGTCTTTGGCGCCGCTGACGCGAGATTCGATCTTGCCGTTGTACCGAAGGCTGCAAAGCGCCTGAGTCCTGCAGCAAACCTTGTAGGAGCGCGCTTGCCCGCGACGGCGGTGTGTCACTCACCGCCGTCATGACAGACACGCCGCAATCGCGGGCAAGCAAGTTCCTGCACCCGGATTTCCCAAATCACCGCACGGCACTGACCCCATCCAGCGTCGAGAACGACGTATCTTTCGCTGTCAGCAGAAAGTCACGCATGTAGGGCGCGTCCAGCATGTCCGTGCGAATGGCCGCGTACAGCGTCGCAAACAGACCTTTCTCCCCCAGCCGCCTGGCCTTTACATAGCCGCGTGAGCTGTATTCATGCAACGCCCAGTGCGGCATCCCACACACTCCCCGGCCACTGGCAACAAGCTGCATCATCATGACCGTCAGCTCCGATGTACGTACCTGCGCAGGTTCGACGTCGGCCGGCTCAAGGAAGCGCGTGAAGATGTCCAGCCGGTCACGCTCGACCGGGTAGGTGATCAACGTCTCGGTGGCCAGGTCGTTCGGAACGACGAAGGGCTTGCTCGCCAGCGGGTGTTGGTTGGCCACGGCGAGCATGGCTTCGTAAGTGAACAGCGGCACGTAGGTAATGCCTGCCAGGTCCACCGGGTCCGAGGTCACCACCAGGTCAAGATCGCCACGGGCCAGCGCCGGCAAGGGCGCGAAGGCAAAGCCCGAGGCCAGGTCCAGCTCCACTTCAGGCCATGCATCCCGGAACTGATCGATGGTCGGCATCAGCCACTGGAAGCAGCTGTGGCACTCGATCGCCATGTGCAAACGCCCGGCCACACCGCCCGCCAGTCGCGAGATATCCCGCTCGGCATTGCGCAGTTGCGGCAGGACCGAGTCGGCCAGTTGCAGCAGCCGCAGGCCGGCGCTGGTGAAGCGCACCGGTTTGGTCTTGCGCACGAAGAGCGGCATGCCCATGCGCTCCTCCAGCTCCTTGAACTGGTGCGACAGGGCGGATTGCGTCAGATGCAGGCGATCGGCGGCATCGACCAGGCTGTCGGCCTCCCGCAGCGCGTGCAGGGTTTTCAGGTGGCGTATCTCAAGCACCGTGGCGCTCCATGAATGAATTTTGTGATCAACACGAAAACAATGAGTTTGTCTCATGTGGCCGCGAGTGTCGACAATGGCGCCATATTTTGAGTGGAGTAGTTGTCATGGCCTTGGCCCATAACCTTGGATTTCCGCGCATCGGCGCCGACCGCGAACTGAAGAAAGCACTGGAAGCGTACTGGAAAGGCGATCTCGATCAGGCGGGCCTGCAATCGGTAGGATGTAAGCTGCGCGCGACTCACTGGCAGCTACAGAAAGATGCGGGCATCGACCTGCTGCCGGTGGGAGATTTCGCGTGGTATGACCAGGTGCTGACGCATTCGCTGACCTTCGGCGTGATCCCCGAGCGCTTCGCCGAGTTAAAAAACGAAAAGGGCCTGCCGACCCTCGACACGCTGTTCGCCATGGCCCGCGGCGCCTCCAGTCCCTGCTGCGGCGGCAGTCACGGACAGGCGCAATACGCTCAGGAGTTGACCAAGTGGTTCGACACCAACTACCACTACCTGGTACCGGAATTCACCCGGGATCAACGGTTCCAGTTGAGCTGGGAACAGTTGTTCGAAGAAGTCGACGAAGCCACGGCGCTGGGCCATCAGGTCAAGCCGGTGATCATCGGCCCGCTGACGTATCTGTGGCTGGGCAAGGCCAAAGGCGACAGCTTCGACAAGCTCGAACTGCTGGACCGCTTGCTGCCAATCTACGGCGAAATCCTCGGTCGTCTGGCCGGGCAGGGCGTGGAATGGGTGCAGATCGACGAGCCGATTCTCAGCCTGGATCTGCCGCAGGACTGGAAAAACGCCTTTGAACGCGCCTACCACAGCCTGCAGTACTCGCCGCTGAAGAAACTCATCGCTACCTATTTCGGCGGCCTGGAGGACAACCTTGGCCTGGCGGTTGCGCTGCCCGTGGCCGGTCTCCATGTCGATCTGGTGCGCGCGCCCGAGCAATTGCCGGCTTTGCTGGATCGTCTGCCGACATACAAAGTGTTGTCGCTCGGCGTGGTGAACGGCCGCAACGTCTGGCGTTGCGACCTGGAAGCCGCGCACGAGGGGTTGCTCGAAGCTAAGCTGCGTTTCGCCGACAACCTGTGGGTCGCGGGTTCCTGCTCGCTGCTGCACAGTCCGGTCGATCTGGAACGCGAAGACCAACTGGACGCCGAATTGAAAAGCTGGCTGGCCTTCGCCAGGCAGAAATGTGCCGAAATTTCGATCCTCAGCACTGCCCTCAACGACCCTCAGGCCGAGCGCGTACAGACCGCGTTTGCCGAAAGCCGCGCCGTGCAATTGAGCCGTAAACAGTCGCCACGCATTCATAAGCCTGAGGTGCAGGCGCGTGTGGCCGCGATTACCGCCGCCGACAGCCAGCGCCAATCGGCGTTTGCCGAACGCATCGAAGTCCAGCGTGCCCGCCTGAATCTTCCGGCGTTTCCGACGACCACCATCGGCTCCTTCCCACAGACCGCGTCGATCCGTCTGGCTCGTCAGTCGTGGAAGCAGGGCAAGCTGTCGGCCAATGATTACCACGACGCCATGCGCGCCGAGATTCGCCATGCCGTGGAAACGCAGGAGCGTCTGGGGCTGGACGTGCTGGTGCATGGCGAAGCCGAGCGTAACGACATGGTCGAGTACTTCGCCGAGCAACTGGACGGCTACGCGTTCAGTCGCTTCGGTTGGGTTCAAAGCTACGGTTCCCGTTGTGTGAAACCGGCGGTGATCGTGGGCGACGTGAGCCGACCGCAGGCGATGACCGTGGACTGGATCGCGTACGCGCAGAGCCTGACCGACAAGGTGATGAAGGGCATGCTGACCGGGCCGGTGACCCTGCTGATGTGGTCGTTTCCGCGTGAAGACGTGTCGCGCCAGGTGCAGGCGCAGCAGCTGGCGTTGGCGATTCGTGACGAAGTGGCGGATCTGGAGAACGCGGGTATCAAGATTGTGCAGATCGACGAAGCGGCCTTCCGTGAGGGGTTGCCGTTGCGTCGCGCTCAGTGGACCGAGTACCTGGACTGGGCGGTGGAAGCGTTTCGTCTGTGCGCCTCGGGTGTGCGGGACGAAACCCAGATTCACACCCACATGTGCTACAGCGAGTTCAATGAGGTGATCGCGTCCATTGCCGCCATGGATGCCGACGTGATCACGGTTGAAACCTCGCGCTCGAATATGGAATTGCTGGAGGCATTCAAGGCGTTTGATTACCCGAATGACATCGGCCCGGGTGTTTACGACATCCATTCTCCGCGGGTGCCGGACACGGCGGAAATGGTCACGCTGATGAGCAAGGCGGTGCAGTGCATTCCGGCGGAGCGGTTGTGGGTAAACCCTGATTGCGGCTTGAAGACCCGTGCGTGGCCTGAAACAGAGGCGGCATTGGTGAACATGGTGGCCGCGGCTCGGCAGTTGAGGTCTGAGCTGGCCTGACCACGTGTAGAAGCGCGCTTACCCGCGATTGCGGAGTGTCAGTTAACGCCGACACATCTGACAGATCGCAATCGCGGGCAAGCGCGCTCCTACAGTTTCTATCACCCTCAACTGAGGCACCGAGGCAGGCGCAGTCTGCTGTTTTTTTGTCGCTCCCGCCTCGTAGCTGCTTCACGACCGTCCAGCCCCCTTCATCAAAATGTCACGCAACTGTGGCAGCGCGCTTGAACAAACTTCATCAGACTCGCGGCCTACTGGGGTTCTGCGTTTCGGTGTTTTCCATGCGGGTTTTATTTTTCCTGGCTGCGCTGGTGTGCAGCTTGCCGTCTTTCGCGGCTTCTCGATGCGACGTCAACGTTCCCACGCAAGTGGCCGAGCTCCATGAAGTGCACTTGGCGTATCAAAGTATCGGTCGTGATTCGGACCCGGCGCTGCTGCTGGTGATGGGGTTGGGTGGGCAGCTGATTCACTGGCCGGACGAGGTCGTGGTCGCGCTGTGTCAGCAAGGGTTTCGCGTCATTCGCTACGACAACCGTGATGTCGGTTTGTCGACCTGGGTTCAGGCACCTGCCAGTGCGAACCTGACGTATGAAGTGCTGCGCTACAAGATTGGCCTGCCGGTATCAGCGCCGTATTCCCTGACCGACATGGCCCAGGATGCCATTGGCTTGATGGACACTCTGCACATTCAGCGTTTCCATGTGCTGGGCGCGAGCATGGGCGGGATGATCGCTCAGCATCTGGCGGACATGGCGCCGAAGCGCGTAGAAAGTCTGACCCTGATCATGACCAGTTCAGGCGCCCCCGGTTTGCCGATGCCCAGCCCTGCGCTGCTGCAACTGCTCGCGCGCCGTGGTGCGCCTGATCGGCAGACGGCGCTCGAACAACAGGCTGACTTGCTGGCCGCACTCGGCAGTCCTGAGGTGAAGGATGATCGGCAAAAGCTCTTGCAACAGGCGGCCATTGCCTACGATCGCGCGTTCAATCCTGAGGGTGTTAAGCGGCAGATTCTGGCGATACTCGCCGAGCCCAGCCGCGTCGAGTTGTTGAACCGCCTGCGCGTTCCAACGCTGGTGGTGCATGGCACCGCCGATCCGTTATTGCCGGTGATGCACGGCATTCACGTCGCCGCGCATATTCAAGGCAGCCAGTTGAAGCTGATTCCGGGGTTGGCGCATCGCTTCCAGGAAGCCTTCAAGGCACCACTGCTGGCTGCCGTCTTGCCTTACCTGCGCGAGCATCGCGAGGACGCGTCACACGTGGCGCAACTGTGAAGCAGGCACATTGAGGGTCGTTGGCAGACCGCGTTCGCTGCCCTCGTAACCTCGGACGTCTCCTACAAGGACTGCGTCGTTCAACCGCTGCGGCGTGTGCCTGGAATTACCGCATCTGAAAAATGGCACACCGTGCCTACGGGTTTGTCCCTCAGCCTGATCGGCGTATCGTGGTGTTTTTCCTCTTTTGCATGAGGCTGCCATGAGCACTCCGCTGAAAATCGATTTCATCTCCGACGTTTCCTGCCCGTGGTGCATCATCGGCTTGCGAGCGCTGGATCAGGCGCTTGAGCACCTGGGTGAAGAAGTCCAGGCGCAGATTCACTTCCAGCCGTTCGAGCTCAACCCGAAGATGGGGCCCGAGGGGCAGGAGATCTTCGAGCACATTGCCGAGAAATACGGCTCGACGCGCGAGCAGTTCCAGGCCAATGCCGAGAACATTCGTCAGCGCGGAGCGGAACTGGGGTTCGTCTTCACGCAGGGCGAACGCCGGATTTACAACACGTTCGACGCGCATCGTCTGCTGCATTGGGCTGAACTCGAGGGCAGGCAACAGGCGTTGAAAGAGGCGCTGTTCACCGCTTATTTCAGCCAGCATGCCGATGTGTCCAGCCATAAGGTGCTGGCGGACGTTGCGCAGAAAGTCGGCCTCGACCGGGGTCGGGCCGAGGCGGTACTGGCATCCGACCAGTACGCCGCTCAAGTGCGTGAACTGGAGGAGCTCTGGGTCACACGCGGTGTCAGTTCGGTACCGACCATCGTTTTCAACGACCGATACGCGGTGACCGGTGGCCAGCCAGTTGACGTGTTTGTGAGTGCCATTCGTCAGATCATCAGTGAACAGTCGAGCGTCATCAATGCCGACGAATGATGAGCTACGCTGACTGACGCGGCCGCGAGCAGGCTCGCTTTTGACGGGCTCCTCGGTGCCCGGTTGAAGGTGAACCTGCTCGCGACGCACGGCAACCGCCTCAAAAATTTCCACGCTCGCTTTAAAAACCGCTTGCTCCCTTCAACCACTTTCGGATATCAATTTGTACATGATTAGACAGGTTCGATTCGACAAGAAGAAGCGCGTGGTCGATGAGCTCGCCCGACGCATAGAAACCGGCCAGATGGGTTCCGGTGAGTTGCTTCCAGGTGAAAACCTCCTGGCGCAGGAGTTCAACGTCAGTCGCGGTACCCTGCGTGAGGCGCTGTCGGAACTCAAGCGTCGCAACTACATCGCGACCCAGACAGGCGTGGGGTCGATCGTGACCTACGACGGAGTTTCCCTGGATCAGCGCGCAGGCTGGGCGCAGGCCCTGGCTGACACCGGGGCCCGGGTCAGCACTGAAATCCTGCGGCTCGTCGCCGTGCAGCGTCCTGATCTGGAGGGCCGCTTCGGCACTGTGGATTTCATTGCGCTGGATCGCCGGCGTACGGCGGAGGACGGCAGTGTGGTGTCGCTGGAACGGGTACTGATCCCTGCCCTGGATGGCCTGGAAAACCTGCCGCGCGACGGCCTCATCGATGACTCGCTGACCGTCACTCTGGCCGCTCATGGTTATGTCGGTGATCGCGGCGACCAGTGGATCGGCGCGGAGCCGTTGAGTCACGACGATGCCGCGCTGATGTTGCGCAAACCGGGCTCGGTGTTTCTGAAAGCGACGAGGACCACGTTCGACCGGCGACACCGTTTCATGGAGCACGTGGAAAGCCTTCTGGATCCCGTGCACTTTCGTCTTCACCTGGCTTTCGGATCGTCTACATGACTGCATTGATCGACACTCGCGACCGCGCACTGGGCGCTTTCTACGGCCTGGCCCTTGGCGACGCGTTGGGTATGCCCACGCAGTCGTTGAGTCGCGAGCAGATCAGGCAACGCTTTGACTGCATTACCACCCTGACCGCTGCCGACGCTGACCAACCCATTGCCCCGAACATGGCGGCCGGCTCCATCACCGACGACACCGAGCAAGCGGTGCTGGTGGCGGAGCTGCTAATTGCCGGCGGCGGGCGCATTGAGCCGTCGGACCTGGCGCAGAGCCTGATCGACTGGGAAGTGGTGATGCAGGCCAAAGGCTCGCAAGACTTGCTTGGCCCGTCCACCAAGCGTGCTATCGAAATGATTTTGGCAGGCCACAGCCCTGAAGAGTCGGGCCGGTTCGGCACCACCAATGGCGCCGCCATGCGGATTACGCCGGTTGGCATCGCCGCTGACGTTCACGAGGAGGAGCCATTCGTCGAGTCGGTCATGCAGGCGTGTCAGGTCACCCATAACACGACCCTCGGCATTTCCAGCGCTGCAGCCGTCGCGGCAGTGGTTTCGGCGGGCGTCAGCGGTGTCAGCCTCATTGACGCGCTGGACACCGCTGTGCGCATTGCGCAACGCGCCGAGCGTCACGGTCACTGGGTGGCTGGCGGCCGCATTGCGGCACGTATTCTCTGGGCGAAAAAGCTCTGCGCCGACTGCAGCAATGAACAACTGCCTCAGGTGATCTACGACGTGATCGGCACCTCAGTGGCGTCACAGGAGTCGGTGGTGGCCGCTTTTGCGCTGGCCCATCAGGTTGCCGCGACGAAACTTTCAGCCTTCGACGCCGTATGCATGGCCGCGAGCCTGGGCGGTGATACCGACACCATCGCCGCCATTCTTGGCGCGATGCTGGGTGCGTGCCAAGGCATGAGCGCCTGGCCGGCCGAGCTGATTGAACAGATCAAGACCGTGAACGGGCTCGAACTTTACCCGGTGGTCGAGCATTTGCTGTCGTTGCGCGCGGCGGTCTGATCGACGCCGGCAGGTTGAACGGAACAGCGGAATCAACCATTCAATAAGAGAGACACATACATTGCCCTGACCAAGGCGGCAATCCGGAGCCTTTTGCTGTCCAGAACGGGCACCGAAGGCGTCCTGCGACAGGGATGTCACTTGCGTTGCGTACTGCCCACAACCAGAACAAATGGCAACAGGAGCACTTCCCATGACGTCATCCAACGCCGCTCAAGGCGCAGGACAGCTTGAAACACGCGGCATCGAGCCGGTTCCGGAAAACGAATGCAACGGCCATCCGCTGCAACTTTTCTGGGTCTGGTTCGCGGCCAACATCAGTATTCTCGGCTTGCCGTTGGGTGCGACGCTGGTGGCCTTTCGCGGCCTGTCGATCGGGCAGGCCATCATCGTGGCGATACTTGGCGCTGCAGGTTCCTTTGCCGTGGTGGGTGTGATTTCCATCGCAGGCCGTCGCGGTCGCGCGCCGAGCCTTACCCTGTCGCGCGCCATCTTCGGGGTGCGTGGCAACATCGGTCCTACCATCGTTTCGCTGATGTCCCGTCTGGGGTGGGAAACCGTGAACACCACTACCGCGGCGTTCGTGCTGCTGTCGTTGTGTTCGATCCTGTTCGGCACGGCGGTCGAGGCGAAAAACTCGCCCGGCCTGACGTTGCTGTTCATCGCGATCTTCGTGCTGATGACCCTGACGGTCTCGGGTTTGGGCCACGCCACCTTGCTGGTCATCCAAAAGTGGTCGACCTACATTTTTGGTGCGCTGAACCTGATCGTCGGCGGCTTCCTGATCGCGCACATCGACTGGACAGCGGTGTTCAACGCCACCCCGGCGCCGCTGAGCGCAATGATTATCGGGGTGGGCACCATGGCGGCAGGGACCGGAATCGGTTGGGCGAACGCGGGCGCTGACATGTCTCGCTATCAGCACGGCAGCGTCAAGGCCAGTCGCCTGGTCGCCTCCGCAGCGTTCGGCGCGGGCATTCCGCTGGTCTTGCTGATCACCCTCGGCGGCCTGCTGTCGGTGGGCAACGATCACCTGGCCTCGGCGACCGACCCGATCATCGCGATTCGCGAACTGCTGCCGACCTGGATGGCGGTGCCTTACCTGATCACCGCATTCGGCGGCTTGCTGCTGTCGAACAACCTGTCGGTGTACTCGGCGGGCCTGACCACGCTGACCCTGGGCCTGAAGATCAAGCGCGTTCACGCGGTGATCGTCGACATCGTGGCGATCTTCGCCGGTTCGATTTACTTCATGTTGATCGCGGACAGTTTCTACGGTCCGTTCATCACGTTCATCTCGATGCTGGCTGTGCCGATCACGGCGTGGGTCGGGATCTTCGTGGTTGACCTCATGCATCGCCACTACTATTCGGCCAACGACCTGATGGACGTATCCCCGCGCAGCGCCTATTGGTATCGCGGTGGTGTCGAGTGGCGTGCGCTGGGTGCGTGGGCACTGGCGATCGTGCTGGGTTTCAGCTTCACCACCGTCGCGACCACCCCGGAAAACGTGCTGTTCAAGGGCTTGCTGTCTGACTCCTGGTTCGGTCACAACGGGCTGGGCTGGATCGTGACGTTCGTGGTTGCGGGCGGCCTGTACGCATTGCTCGGCGGTGCCCGTGACCGCCGTGTCGTCACCAAAGAGACTGCTCATGCCCGCTAGATTGCTGTACACCGGCCAGGTTGTGGTGGATCTGGTCATGGCGCTCGATGCGCTGCCGAGTTCGGGAGGCGATGTGCTTGCCCGCTCGGCCACGTTCGAAACCGGCGGTGGTTTCAACGTGATGGCCGCCGCCTGTCGCAATGGCCTGCAGACGGTCTATCTCGGTCGTCACGGCACGGGTCGCTTTGGCGACCTGGCTCGTGGGGCGATGACCGCCGAAGGCATCGAAATCGTCACGCCCGTTTCGCAAGATCATGACACCGGCTTGTCGGTGGCTTTGATCGAACCGTCGGCCGAGCGCTCATTCATCTCCTACGTCGGCGCAGAGGGTGGCTTATCAGGAGAGGACCTGCACAGCGTCACGGTTCAGCCCGGCGACTATGTGTTCGTCAGCGGGTACAGCCTGCTGCACAAGCACAAAGTGTCGACGTTGCTGAGTTGGCTGGGAGAGTTGCCGAAAGGCGCAGGTGTGGTGTTCGATCCGGGACCGCTGGTGGATTCACCGGACAGCGCCGAGATGCAGGCCGTGCTGCCGCTCATCACGTTGTGGAACAGCAACTGCGAGGAAGCGCTGCGCTTCACCGGCTGCGGGACGATTGCCGATGCGCTGGAGCAATTGGCTGAGTGGTTGAGCGAAGACGCGTTGATCGTGGTGCGCGACGGCCCACAAGGTTGCTGGATTCGTCAGGGGAGCATCGCGCAACAGGTGCCCGGTTTTCCGGTCACGGCCATCGACACCAACGGCGCAGGCGATGCGCATGCCGGTGTGCTGCTGGCCGGATTGGCAGCGGGGCTTTCCGTGGAACAGTCCGCTGTGCGCGCCAATGCGGCGGCAGCGATTGCGGTCACCCGTTGGGGCCCGGCGACGGCGCCGAAGGCCGATGAGGTGGATGAGTTGATTGCGAGCGCGCAACGGTAGGCGCGCGCTTGCCCGTGATTGCATTCCTCTTGCCACGCATGGGCTGGCTGACACCCTGCAATCGCGCGCAAGCTCATCCTGCAACGTTGTCGTCTGCCCGGTTTAACGCACAATCTTGTCGACATGGATCTCCAGTTTCTTGAGCCGATACCACAAGCTGCGCTCGGAGATGCCGATCCGTTGTGCCGCTGCCGCCTGAACGCCGTGGGTCTCTTGCAGCGCCGCCAGAATGTAGGCTTTTTCCACTTCAGCCAGCGCCGCATCGAGGTCCTTGGGAATGCCCGGACCCTCGCTGAGAATGCTTGCGCTGGAGCCCTCCACTGGCCTTGAGCCGAACAGATAGGCCGGCAGATCAGACTCTTCGATGATGCTGCCGGACGCGACGATGGTCGCGCGCTCCACACAGTTCTGCAGCTCGCGAATATTGCCGGGCCAGGTGTAATTCGTCATGGCGAGCAGGGCCTGCGGGCTGAAGCCGTTGATGCGTTTGCCTGCCGTGGCACCCAGGGTCAGGGCAAAATGCCGTGCCAACGATGGAATGTCTTCCACCCGCTCGCGCAAAGCGGGCAGCGGTATCGGAAAGACATTCAACCGGTAATACAAGTCTTCGCGAAACTCCTTGCGCGCCACCGCATCGAGAAGGTTCTTGTTGGTCGCCGCGATCACCCGTACATCCACCTTGCGCTCGCGGGTATCACCGACCGGCTCGATCACGCGCTCCTGCAAAGCCCGCAAAATCTTCGCCTGCAACGCCAGCGGCATGTCGCCCACTTCATCGAGAAACAGCGTTCCCTTGTCGGCCTGTTGAAAGCGACCCACGCGATCGGACACCGCACCCGTGAACGCGCCTTTCTTGTGCCCGAACATCTCGCTTTCCAGCAGACCCTCGGGAATCGCCGCGCAGTTCACCGCGACAAACGGCTTGTCGGCGCGATTGCCGTGTTGATGAATAGCGCGCGCGACCATTTCCTTGCCCGTGCCACTCTCGCCCGTGAGCAGAATGGTTGCGCTGCTTTCGCGCACCGAATCCACAGCCTGCAAGACCCGCCGGAACGCCGGGCTGTCGCCGACGAGGCTTTCGATCTGTTGATGCTCGTTCAGCTCCGCGCGCAGGCGCTGGTTGTCGCGCAAGATGTCGCGAAACTGCAGCGCCTTGTGAACGGTAATGTCCAGCTCGTCGATATCGAACGGTTTGCTGATGTAGTCGTAGGCGCCGTTGCGCATCGACTGCACGGCATTCTTGACCGTGCTGTAGGCGGTCATCACGATCACGGGCAATTGGGGAAAGCGCTGTTTGATTTCACTCAGTAATTGCGGACCGTCCATGCCCGGCATGCGCCAGTCGCTGATCACCAGATCGATGTCCTCACGCTCAAGCACGGCAAGTGCGTGCAGACCATTGCCTGCGGTGAACACCTGTATGTCGTTCTGGCCCAGGGCCGACGCCAGCAGGTCGCAGAGCTTGGGCTCGTCGTCGACCACCAGCACATTGTGGCTCATGCCTGTTCTCCTTCATCGGCGGGCAGATACAGATTGAACGTCGCCCCGGCACCTGCTTCGCTGACGCACTCCACACGCCCGTCATGGTTTTCCATGATCGAGAACACCTTGGCCAGACCCAGCCCTGTGCCCGAAGCCTTGGTGGTGACGAAGGGGTTGAAGATGCGGTCAATGATTTCAGGCTCGATACCCTGACCCGTGTCGCTGATGCTGATCATCGTGACGGGACGCTCTTTGTCAGCCTGCCCGCGAGAGATGGAGAGTGTCAATCGGCCTCCGGAGGGCATGGCATCGATGGCATTGAGGATCAGGTTGAGACAGGCCTGGGTCAGTTGCCTGGCGTCGGCATACACCGTGGCGCCAGGCGCACGCTCATCGATCACGGCCTCGACGTTGTGGGTTTCCAGTTCCGGCGCGCAGAACCCCAGCACGTCCTCGAGCAACTGACGGGCGGGCAGTGTTGAGCGGATGGGGGCGCTGGGCTTGGCGAAGTCGAGAAACTCGGTGATCAGGTCGTTGATACGCGTCACTTCGGAGATGACGTATTCCAGATGACGCATGTCGGTGGCCGGCAGACTGGCTCGGCGGTGCAGCAATTGCGTGGCGGTCTTGATGATGCCCAGCGGGTTGCGGATCTCGTGTGCCAGCCCCATGGCCACTTCGCCCAGCGTGTGCAGCCGGTCTCGTCGACGCAACTGGGCTTCCAGGTGCTGAAGTTCGCGCAGGCGCTCGGTCATGTGGTTGAAGGTCACGCTCAGCTCGGCCAGTTCATCACCGCCAATGACCTCCACCTGGCGATGGTAATCACCGGCAGTCACCGCCCGTACGCCTTCGCGCAGGCCTCGCAAGGGTCGAGTCAGGTGCTGGGATATCAACCAGCCGACGCCCAGCGACAACGCTGAGCCGACCAGCAGAATCGCCAGGAACAGGTTGGTCTTATTGACCAGCCCCACCAGGGTTGAGTGGCGCAGAAGGCCACTGAATATCACGCCTTGCAGCTCACCGTCGTCGTTGAATATAGGCGAGTAAAGGCCGCTGTACCGCGAAGTCGACTGTTCGCTGGGTTGTCGGGTTTCGCGCAGCGTGCTCTCGACGCGTGGCGGCACTTCGGTGGGGTGGTCCTCGAACCGCTGAGTGGAAAAGATTTCCCCGAATCCGGTGGGGTTGCGCAGGTACAACCGCAGGTCAAGGGAATGCACATCGGCGACGCTGGTCAGGAAGCTGCTGTCCAGATAGGTTGCGATCACCAGGACATAGTCGACGCCCTCCTGCACAGTGTGGAACGTCGAGACGACGGTGCCTACGGCATTGCCGCCTTCGTGGATGGTTTGCAGTACGGCTTTGGGCGCCAGGCTGATCTGGCTGACGATATCGTCGGCGGCGGTGGAGAACACCACCCTGTGATCATCGCTGCGAATCAGCGCGACCACGTCGATGCCCATGGCGTCGGCAATGTCGGCAATCAGCTTGTCGCGCTTGTTGCCCGCTTCGGCGTTGGGGCGCGCATAACGCTCGAACAGTTGGGCGACTCGGGCGTTGTTGTGCATGATCTCGGTGGTTTCATCGATCACGATCTTGGTCGACTCCTGCAACCAGATGCGTACGTTGCTCTCGAAGATCTGCGACAGGGTGGAGGCGGCCAGTTCAGCGGCGATCATGGTCGGGATGACGCTGACCAGCCAGAATGCCAGCACCAGCTTGCGCTGGACGCTCCAGCGCGAAAGAGAAAAAAACGCTCGGACAGGATGCTTTGGGGTGTCAGTCATGGATGTTCGCTTATTGCCGCCGCCATCGCGGGATCGGATCGGTCCGGTCGGACGAACAGTTTGACCAGTTTGAGCACTCCGTTCAGCGCCGGGTTGCGATGACGGAAGAACAGCAGGTTGTTTTCGAAGCGGCAGCCAAAGCGGAGCTTGTTGGCATAGCCTGCCTGGCCGGCTTCATACACTGCGATACCGTTGTGGATGCAATATTCGATATTGGCCAGCCAACTGCGTGCATAGAGGTTGTGTTCACGGGTACGTTCCAGGTCGTGGGCGAAGATTTTGTCGATCATGCGTTGATCATCCAGCAGCATCAGGTTGAACGCCACCAGCCTGTCGTCGATCCAGTACAGCACGCACACCGCTCGCTCGCCGAGCTGTTCCAGTATGCGCGTGAAGTAGGTCGGGCCGAGCCGTTCGAATTGTAGATCACTGCGCGCCAGCGTCGATTCGTAGAGTTGCATCATGTCCGGGAGCAGGTCATCGATCTGGCGACGCCATTCGATACGCGGCGCCGGACCGCGTAGCGTGCGTCGCAAATCTTTGCGGGTGGACTTCCCCAATGAACCCAGATAAGCGTCCATCGACTCGTAAGACACGGGCAGCAGGGCGCTGGGCATACCCGGCATGACTTGCAGGCCTTCGCCGCGACAGGTGTCGGTCCACAAACGGTCGTCAAGGGGTGCATCTTTCACGGCCAGCAAACCGATGCCGAGGTCGTCGGCATCGCGCCGGGCCAATTGCAACAGGCGCTTGAGTACGTCCTGACGTTTTCCGTCAGGCACATGGCGGGCAACCCCTGCGCTGCAGCGTTCGGCGACGGGCGAGCCTAGCGCATACAACGGCAGGTCGAGCGCACCGGGCCAGAGCCGGTTGAGCGTTTCCGTAACGCGCTTTCCGATGCCCTGCATCGTGGTGTTCAGGCTGTAGCGGGTGATGAAGGCCGGCACGACCGCCAACAACGTAGGACCTTCAAAGACCGCCAGGTAGCGCCAGGTGAAGCGTTCGATGCCGGCCTGCTCGACCGCGAGATAAAAATCCCAGTCCTCGAGAAGGCCGGGAAAACAGCCGTTCCATTCTTCACGGTCAATGGAGCGGATGCTGGAAAAGGCGTGCGCAGTGATCATGATTCAGGCCAGTTGGGGGTTGTCTTCGTGGTTGATCAGGTCGCTCTCACGTGGGCAGTCGTCTGATGTTTCGCCAACCCCCTGGCTTGCTCGCACACGGGTTTCGATGAACGAGGCACTCAGGGCAACGACTTGGCGGTATTCCAGATCAACCGTGATCATGTGATAGCAGTTGTCCAGCAGGACCTTGACCACCGGCGCTCCCAGATGGCGTTCGACATAATCGGCGTTCCAGCGGCTGGTGATGTCATCTTCAACTGAGTGCAGCACCAGCGCAGGCGTCGTCACCTGTGGCATGCCACGTTTGACGACGGCGATCAGGCGGTGCAATTCGCGCACGCTGATGCCGGACATGGTCAACAGCCCGGCGTTGTTGCTTTCGCCGTCTTTCATCTGCTTCTCGACGATCGCCCGCAGGCGTGGATTCTTGATTCCGTAAGGTGGCTTTTCGTTGAAGCGGCAAACGTGTACGCCAAACGGCACCATCATGTAGAGGTGCGTGAACTTGGCCACGAACGGCATGTTCCAGCCGTCATAGCGCAGGGTGGTCGAATACAGCAGCAGCCCGGTGATTTGCCCGGGGTGTTGGGCGGCCATGTGCATCGACATGACCGCGCCCATCGACAGTCCGCCGACGAACACCTGACTGTGCCGCTGGCGAACCCCGACAAAGGTGCGACGGGCACTTTCGTACCAGTCGCTCCAGCGCGTGCGCTGCAGGTCGTCGTTGTCGCCACAGTGGCCGGCCAGCGTCGGCACGTAGACCGTGCAACCTCTGTCCGCCAGGCCTTGGGCGACCCGACGCAGTTCCGTCGGGGTGCCCGTCAGGCCGTGGATCAACAACACACCCACCGCGCCATCGCCCAGGATGAAACCGGCGTCGCCTTCGCCCATGTCGATCGCGGTCTGCGAGGGCGACGGACTCATCGTTGCATGGCCCGGTGCAGCAGGCGGTCGAGCAGGGCGATGCCCAGGTCGATCTCTGGGTAGCTGATTTCCAGTGACGGTGCGAGGGTGATCACGTTCTTGTAGTAGCCGCCCACGTCGAGCACCAGCCCCAGGCGTCTGCCGTCGATTTCGATGTCGCCCTTCATGCCTTCCTCGACCATGAAGTCCAGCGTGGCCTTGTCCGGCGTAAAGCCGTCCGGTTTGCAGATTTCAGCACGCAACGCCAGGCCCAGACCGTCGACGTCGCCGATGATCGGGTAACGTTTCTGCAGGTCGCGCAGCCCTTCCAGGAAGTATTTGCCCTTGTTCATGACCATCGAGCCGTAGTCGATTTCCGAGGTCATCTTGAACATTTCCAGACCCACCGCCGTGCCCAATGGGTTGGAGGCAAAGGTGGAGTGGGTAGAGCCAGGCGGGAAGATTTTCGGATTGATCAACTCCTCCCGGGCCCAGATTCCGCCCAGTGGATTAAGGCCGTTGGTGAGGGCCTTGCCGAACACGATCACATCCGGTTTGACGTCGAAGTGTTCGATCGACCACAGCTTGCCGGTGCGATAGAACCCCATCTGAATCTCATCGACCACCATGAGGATGCCGTGCTGGTCGAGCACATGCTTGAGCTCGCTGTAGAAGTTCATCGGCGGTATCACATAGCCGCCGGTGCCTTGAATCGGCTCGACGTAGAACGCTGCGTATTCACTCTGGCCCACTTTCGGGTCCCAGACGCCGTTGTATTCGGTCTCGAAGAGGCGTGCGAATTGCTGGACGCAGTGGCTGCCGTATTCCTCCTTGGTCATGCCTTTCGGGCCACGGAAGTGATAGGGAAACGGGATGAACTGCGCACGTTCGCCGAAATGGCCGTAGCGACGACGATAGCGGTAGCTCGAAGTGATCGACGATGCACCCAGCGTACGGCCGTGATAGCCACCTTCGAAGGCGAACATCAGGCTCTTGCCGTTGCTGGCATTGCGTACGACTTTGAGCGAATCCTCGATGGACTGCGAACCGCCGACGTTGAAGTGCACGCGGCCGTCCAGACCGAATTTTTTCCTGGCGTCCACGGCAATGTGTTCCGACAGCTCGATCTTGCCTTTGTGCAGGTACTGGCTGGCGATCTGCGGCAGGGTGTCGATCTGCTGTTTCAAGGCGTTGTTCAGGCGTGGGTTGCCGTAGCCGAAGTTCACCGCCGAGTACCACATTTGCAGGTCCAGGTAGGCCTGGTCGCTGGTGTCGTAAACGTAGGAACCCTCGCAGCGACTGAAGATGCGTGGCGGGTCGATGTAATGGACGGTGTCGCCATACGAGCAATATTTGGCTTCTTTTTCCAGAAGCACCTGGTCTTCGGGGGTAGCGATGCGGATATCAGACATGGTGAAAGAGTTCCTGCTGTTCAAGAGGGAGTGGGGCGGTCGGCGTTGGCAGGCTGTGAGGCAGCAGGGCCAGCAAACCCGGGAGTTCGGCGAAAGAGTCGAAGCGGGCGAACGGGATGTCGTTGCGTTCGCAATGCTCGGCGAGCGTGCCTTTGGCAAACACGAAGTCGGCGGTAGAGGCCACGCACATGTCGGACTTGCCGTCACCGATGACCAGCACGCGCTTGGCATGGGAGGTGGACTTGCATTTGCAGTTGCCCGACGCTGCACGACAGGCGTCGCTGGCGTGAGGGAAAACGATGCGCCAGCGGTCCCGGTCAACCTGGCGCAGGCCGTTGGCGATAATGGGTAACAGGGGCAGTTGATGACGGGAAAGGATGCGCGCGATGCCTTGTTCCAGACCGTCACTGACGATATCCATCGTTGCACCCAGAGTCAGCGCGTGTTCAACGAACGAGGGAAAGTGCGGGTCGATCTGCACGCTGTCGAAGTACGCCAGCAGTTGCGCGGGATAGGCTCTGACCAACGCCAACTGTCGGCTCAGGCATTCGCGAGAGCCGATATGGCCACTGAGCCACTCGTCTTCGATGTCTGTCCAGCTGGAATCGGCGAAGCGTTCCAGAATGTTGTCGATGACGTCGGTCGGGGTAATCGTCCCGTCGAAGTCGCACACGATATGCCATTGCATCATCTGTGGTTGCCTGTCTTGTCCAGAGAAAGAAGGGCGAACGGGTCGCCGGGTTGCTCGTGGCAAGGGGCAGAGCAGGGACTGTGCCAAGGGACGCAGAGCCCGGTGGGCATTGGCTTTGGCAGGGGTGAACGAGGAAACTAGAACCCCGGAGCTACAATTTTTGTAGCTCGCTACAAACAACATCAGTGCTTGCGCAGGTGTTCAGGTCTGGGGATTGATGCGCGCATGTTCGCTGATCCGAGATCACTGCCATGACTGTCCTGCCGTCTTCTTTCAAGCGCAACCTGTGCATCGTCGGGCTGCTCTGCGCCGCCTATTTCAGCCCTTTTTGTCATGCCGATTCGCTGACTGGCGACGTCGGCGCAGGGGTTGCCTACCAGCCGCATGACCCGACTGGCAGCCGCTATGAAACACGGCCCATTCCGTACCTCGATCTGTCCTGGGGGCGGGTCAACCTGAGCTCGGATGAAGGGTTATCCTGGGATGCGATCAAGGCCAATGGCTGGAGCGCCGGGCCGTTCGTCAACTATGTCGAAGGCCGCACGGCCAACGGTTCGCTTCATGGGCTGCAAGACGTTTCGGACATGGGTGAGGCGGGTGGTTTCATCGAATACAGCCCTTCAGACGCATGGCGTGTGTTTACCGAAGTGGGCCGTACATTTGGCGGCAGCAGAGGGCAGGGCGGGGTACTGGGTCGAATCGGTGGCGAGTTGGATTATCCCCTGGGGCATGGCATTTTCGGCGGCACCACGCTGGCTGCGCATTACGCCGACGCCGAGTATGCGCAGACGTTCTATGGCGTGAGCCCTTCGGAGTCGCAGGCGTCTGGAATCCGCGCTTACAACGCCGGCGGCGGCTTTCAAAATCTCAGCCTGACACAAAGCATCGCCTTTCCCATCGCGCCGAGCTGGTCGCTGATCACCAGTGCCAGTTGGATACACCTGGTGGGATCTGCCGCCGACAGCAGCATCGTTCGCCAGCAAGGCCGCGTGAATCAAGGCGAGGCGGACGTCGCGGTGGCCTATCACTTCAAGTGAATCGGGGTTGGTCTGGCCCTTGCAATGACCTGAAGAACACATCGCTACCCGAGGAAGTTCTTCATGGCTCGTCCCGTTTACCGCTGGCTCGCGTACTCACTCTGGGACATCGTCCCGATTGCCATGGCGCTGGCGCATTTTGCCTTCGTGCTCTGGCTGGTCACGGCGTTTCACAGCCTGTCATGGTGGGCGTTCGTGCCCTTGGCATTGCTGTACGCCGTGAGCCTGTCGTGGAGCATCAACAGCATCTCCCACAACCAGATTCACAACCCCTATTTCACACACAAAGGCATGAACCGGGCGTTCGACCTGCTGTTGTCGGTGACCATCGGCTTCTCGCAGACCCTGTACCGCGACATCCACAACCGCCACCACCGCGGTAACTCGGACCGACCCGACGCCAAGGGCGAAACCGTAGACCCATTGTCGATCTATCGCTACGGCCACAACGGCGAGCCCGAGGCGTTGTGGCGTTATGTCTTCCTCAGCGCCTTTCGCGACGAGCCCAAGGGTTACTACGAGGACATGAAGCGTAAACACCCGGACGATGCGCGTTGGGCGAAGGTGGAAATCTACGTGACGATTGCGGCCTACATCGCCCTGGCGTTCTACGACTGGCACGCGGTACTGCTGCTGGTGCCGTTCTGGTACCTGGGCCAGTCCCTTTCATCGTTGAACGGTTACTACGAACACCTCGGCGGTAACCCCGATTTACCGATTGCCTGGGGCGTGAGTTCCTACGGCAAGCTGTACAACCTCATCTGGATGAACAACGGTTACCACGCCGAGCATCACTATCGGCCCAAGATGCACTGGACCCAGGTCAAGGCCTTCCACAAGGAGATCAAGGAACAGCAGAAGATGATGGGGGTGAAGAACATCCCTGTGTCTCATGGACTGGGGTTTCTGGTGGATCATTCGAAGCCTTGAACGTGTCCTGATTTTTCCGTTTTTGCCCAAACCTGTAGGAGCGTGGCTTGTCCCGCGATCGGCGGGGAACCCGTCGCACATCCGGCAAATGCTGTATGTCAGATTCAACGCGGTTGAGTGGTTCTACTGGCGGTTCCCGCCAGATCGCGGGACAAGCCACGCTCCTACAGGGTTCAGCGTCAACCGGGATGTGCGGCGGACACCAGAGTGGTAGGAGCGGCTCCCGGATTTCGCGTTGAAACCCTAAGCTGCCGTTTCATGCTTCCCCCTCCGCCAGCAACGCTATCCCGCCAATAATCACCCACACGCCCAGCCAGTGCAGGGCGCTGATGTGCTCGCCCAGGCCGAGCCAAGACCCCAGCAGCACCACCACGAACACCAGTGAACTCAGCGGAAAGGCCAGCGACAGGCTGCTGCGCCGCAGGATGAGCATCCAGCTGAGGAACGACGCGATGTAACAGCCCACCGCCGTCAGCACCGCGATATTGCTCAGCGCCGCCACCAGCCACTCGAGGCCGAACGGTATGGCCGCCAACCCGTCGCCTCCGATTTTCAGCGCCAGCTGTGCAGCGCTTTCCGAGGCGATCAACAACGCCCACAGGCCAATGGTCGCGCCGCGGCTTTCCAGCCAGCGCCAGGCGGGCTTTTCAATCAATGCCTGATCATTCATGTTCGGCTTCCTTCTTTTGATCCTGTGTTTTGAGGGCCGGTTGGTTCAGCCCGACTTTGCGCACCGCCCAGCCCAGCAGCCGACTCAACAGTGCATTGCGGTGATGGACGTAATGGTCATTGCCCAGCAACCGACAGCCCAGACGCAGTTTCTCTGCATAGGCCGCCTGGCTGGCCTCAAACGCCGGGATGCCTGCCGCGATGCATCGCTCTACATGGGCCAGCCACGTGCGGTGGTACAGATTGTGTTCACGCGCAGCCCGCCCGTCTGAGGCGAATACCTTGTCGATCTGCCGTGTTCCGTTGCCAAGCAGCAGGTTGAAGCCGATCAGGGTTTGCCCCGACCAGAACAGGTAACAGGTCGCACGTTCACCGAGCTTGCTCAGCACTGCCCGGAAGTACTCAGCGGTCAGCGGCTCGATCTCCTCCCCACTGCGCGCTACGGTGTCAGCGTACAGTTCGAGCATGCGCTCAATGACGTCCTCGACCTGATGTTGACGCGCTTCAATACGCAAGTCCGATGGGGTATTGCGCTTGCGTCTGAGCCCCTTGCGCGTGGCACGGCCCAGGCTTGCCAAATACCCGTCCAGATCCGTATACGGCAGTGGCAGCAGCGTCCTGGGCATGCCGGTGATGCGATGGAACCTCAGATGTTCCAAGGCATGGCGCACGCTCGGCTGTTCTTCGGCCACATCTTTGAACAGGTAAAACCAGGCGCCTTCGAGGCGGGATTGACGATGCAAGCGGGCGACCAGCGCGTTTATCAACTCGGGTGAGCGCGCCAGCCAGTCTGGGGCGCAGGCGATCGAGCACACTTCGGTCACGGGGGAGCCTATCGCCAGCATCGGCACTGAACACCTGCCGAACAGACGACGCGGCAGTCCTTCGAGGACCTGATTGAGCTTGATCCGTTGGCGGTAGGCCGGTGCGACGGCAACCAGACGCTGGCCGTGGCGAATGATGAAATAGCGAGGCTCTATGCCCGGCAGTTCGGCGTCTTCGATAGCGGCGTAATAGTCATAGCCTTCCAGCTCATCGCTCTGCAGTTGAGCCCAGTCAGTGCGGCTGATGCGATGGATGCTGTGACTGACCTCCACGTTCAGCATGGCGGCGTCGGTCAGGTTGGCCGGGGACATGTGCGCAGGAACAGATTGCAGTTGTGTCATGACATCCTCACGCGCCGGTGGCGCAAACCAGCATGACGCCGGCAGTGATGACCAGCGTGCCGAGCCAGCGCCGGCGGCTGACGGTTTCACCCAGCACCAGCCTTCCGCCCAGCACCACACCGACATAGCTCAGACTGGCAGCGGGAAAGACCAGGCTCAGCGGTGCGAGCGACAGTACGAACAACCAGGTGATGAACTCGATCACATAGGCGCTCACCCCACACCACAGCAAGGGCGCTCCGGCGATCTGCCGCCAGAAACGGCTTAACCGCAAGCCACCCTCGTGTTCAGGGAGACGGTCCAGGCCCAGCTTGAACGCCAGTTGCCCGGTCACGTCGAGCAGAATCGAAAGCGCCGTCAGCAGTACGACGGTCAGCGTCATGGAAACAGCTCCTCGAACAACTCGATCAGCGCGGCGTTCGTCCGCGCATTACGGTGCAGATCGTGTTCGCTCCATCGCTCGGCCGGTGGCTGGTCGGACCTGGCTTCCCAACGTTTCAGCGGATTGCTGAAGGCGGGGGGCGCGAACTCGCCGCAGACATCAATGCCCAATACGCGCTTGCCGGTCGCCAGCGCGCGCACGGCAGATAGCAAGTGATGCAGGCGCATACCGCCTTGATCCCAATTGGTGGCAGCGTCTTCGTCCGCGAGCACGTCTTTGTCGATGGTGATCCATACCGCCCGGGTGGGCAGGCTCGCCAGCAGTTGTTCAAGGAAGATCGGCCAGTCGACGTCGGCCAGGTTATGCCAGTGCAGATGACCCTCAACCTGGTGATGCCCTGGCCCGTCGCCCACACGGCCCCAGACCCTGGACGGTGGATGGCGCCAGGGAAACAGCTGCAGGTTGCCGCGCCTCAAGGCGTCGAGGTTGCCGCCCTTCAATTGGGGTTTTTGCAGATCGTCACTGCAAGGGCCCAGCGTAACGATGCGCTCAACGTTCGGCAGCTTCAGCGCGCGGTTTACCCATGAGCCGCAATGCCGTCTTGGCGCGAAATGCACCCAGTCGGGATGGTTGTCGAAATGGATCAAGGTCACGGGCTCTTGCAGTTCGGCAAGCAAGGCGGGGGTGAGGTGATGGTAGTCGCCAGAACCGACGAAATAGATTTCGGGACGATCCGCCAGCGGTCTGGCGCGGTGGTCCAAATGCCTGGCAAACCGTGTGTAGTTGCGTTCAGTGGACCATAGACGTAGCAAAGGTCCCAGTTCCAGCAAGTTCAGCCGCGTCGCACGGCCGTCATGCAGACGCTCTTTGATCGGGGCCTGCTGGGGGAGGCTGTGATCGAGATCGAGAATATTCAAGGTTGTGTTCACCCGTGAAATGCCGCTCCAGACACCGGGCTCATGGGCATGAACACCGGCCGGGCGGGCCTTTCAGGGGAATTGCAAAGGGTGGGCCAGTGGCTTGAACGGGGGCTGAACGAAAGAAGGTGCAGGTGATACGCAGTCGTGAGCCATGCACAACGCGCCTACCGATTTCTGCGTTCAGCCCAACCCGTACTTTTTCACCTTGTCGAACAACGTGGTCTTGGCCATGCCCAGTTCCTGGCTGGCCTGACTGAGATTTCCGCCGCTGCGCTGCAGGGCTTCATTGAGCAGGTTCTTCTCGAAAGCTTCGACGGCCTCGGAAAATCCCAGGCTCTGGCTGGAAACCGTCAGCCCTGATTTCTTGAACGCTGGAAGACCCAAGGCATAACGCTCGGCGACGTTACGCAGTTCGCGGACGTTGCCTGGCCAGTCGTGGCTCATCAGGGCGGACATCGTCTGCGGGTCGAGTTGCGGCGGTTCACGGTCGAAACGCAGCGAGGACAACTGCAGGAAGTGTTCGAACAACTGCAGGATGTCTTCGCGACGATCGCGCAAGGGTGGCAGCTCCAGGGTCACCACATTGAGCCGGTAATACAGGTCGCTGCGGAATTGACCGGCCTTGCTCAGTTCATCGAGGTCGGACTTGGTGGCCGCGATCACCCGGCAATCGACGGCCACGCTTTGATTGGAACCCAGTCGCTCCAGCGTGCGCTCCTGCAAGACCCGCAACAGCTTGATCTGAAGATTGATCGGCATGCTTTCGACTTCATCGAGGAACAGCGTGCCGTTGTGGGCGTGCTCGATCTTGCCAATGCGACGCTTGCCGGCCCCGGTGAAGGCGTTGGCTTCATGGCCGAAAATTTCACTCTCGAACAGGTTTTCCGGCAGGCCGCCGCAGTTGAGGGCGACGAACTGACTGGCGTGACGCCGGCTGAAGTCATGCAGACAGCGGGCGACCAGTTCTTTGCCGGTGCCTGTTTCGCCTTCGATCAGCACGTTGGCCGACGTGTCGGCGACGTTGGCGATCAATGCGCGCAGATTCTGCATCGCCGCGGAACGGCCGATGATCTTGCCTTCCAGCGAGTCGCGCTCAGCCAGTTGCCGACGCAGCGACCAGACTTCCCGCGCCAGCCCGCGTTGTTCCAGCGCGCGGCGGGCAACCTCCACCAGCCGCTCGGGGGAAAAGGGTTTTTCCATGAAGTCATATGCGCCATCTCGCATCGCGCCGACGGCCATCGACACGTCGCCATGGCCGGTGATCAGCACCACGGGCAATGAGCGGTCGCGTTCCTTCAGGCGTTTGAGCAGTTCAAGGCCGTCGATGCCCGGCAGGCGGATATCGCTGATGACGATGCCGGCAAAGTTGTCCCCGACCAGCGCCAACGCTTCTTCGGCACTGCCGACGCCCTGACTGTGAATGTCCTCCAGCGCCAGCGCCTGCTGACAGCCGAGCAGGACATGAGGATCGTCTTCGACGATGAGGACGGTCAGTTCAGTGTTCATGTGTGTGCCTAATCCGTATTCGTAGGAGCGCGCTTGCCCGCGATGCTGTCTGTCAGGTTGGAAAGTGGTGACTGACAGACCGCAATCGCGGGCAAGCGCGCTCCTACAGGAGAGTGGGCGGTCAGATGCATCATGGAGACGAAATTCCCGTCGCCACCAACGGCAACACCAACACAAACATTGTGCCGCCTTCGGCAGGGTCTTCAGCATTGAGGCTGCCACCCGCGGCTGCGGCGAGGCTGGCGGACAATGTCAGGCCCAAGCCCAGACCCTGCTCGCCGGGCTTGGTGGTGAAAAAAGGTTCGAACAGATGCTTGCGCGCTTCGGCGTCGATGCCGTGGCCGTTGTCGCGAACGCGCAGGCGATACCGGCCTTCGAACAGGTCGCCTTCCAGCCACAGCACGGGCAGCGGCTGCGCCTGCATGGCATCCAGCGCGTTGCCGATCAGGTTCACCAGAATCTGTTCCAGACGAGTCTGGTCGATGGACAGCTCTACATCGTCGATCTGCTGATGCAGGTCCAGCGCACTGTTTTCCAGACGTCCCGCCAACAATTGCAGCGCTGCTTCCACGGCCTTGATCAACGACGCCTGACCTTTGTCTTCACCGCGTCGGGCAAAGGCCCGCAGGCTGGCGGTGATTCGACCCATGCGGTCGACCAGATCGTTAATGGTTCGCAGGTTGGTGCTGGCGGTGTCCAGCGCACCACGCTCGATGAAGCGCACGGTATTGCCGGACAGTGTGCGCAATGCCGCCAGCGGCTGGTTGAGTTCATGGGCGATGCTGGTCGACATCTGCCCGATGGCGGCCAGCTTGCCGGCCTGAACCAGTTCGTCCTGCGCCTGACGCAAGGTCTCCTCGGCCTGGCGTCGTTCACGAATCTGGCCTTTGAGGCGTTCGTTGCTGGCGCGCAGGTCGGCGGTGCGTTCTGTAATCCGACGCTCCAGTTCGTTGTTGGCTTGCTCCAGCGCCTCCCGCGCGGCGAGGCGCATGGAAATCACCTTGCGGCGCTCGTTCCAGGCGATTAGCAGGAACGCCACCAGCGCACAGGCAACGGCCACCAGCATGCCTTGATTCGCTGCTTCGCGACGCAGGTCCTCCAGGGGAGTCAGCAAGGTCAAGTGCCACGGCGTATCCGCAAGGTCGCGGGTCTGTGCCAGGTAACTGACCACGGTGTGTTCATGGTCGACGCTGCTGTTGGCGGGGAAGGTCAGCTTCTCGACCCCTTCGGCGATGGATTCGCGCTCAATGGGTACCAGCTCGTTCAGCGGCCACCAGTAATACTGCAGGCTGCGCGCAAGGCGCTCCTTGATTTCCGCCGTGAGCGGGCGAACCGATTTGAGGCGTCTGGCCGGGTCGCTGGACAAAATGATGATGCCGTTCTCGTCACTGACGAACGCCTCCAGCCGCGCACGCTGCCAGCGTTCCTCAAGGGCTTCCAGCCGCACTTTGATCACCGCCACGCCGATGATCTTGCCTTTCTCTTCCAGCCCGTGGGCCAGGTAATAACCGGGCTCGCCGGTGGTGCTGCCGATGCCGTAAAAGCGACCGGGCAGGCCGCGAATCGCATCCTGATAATACGCGCGGAAGGACAGGTCTTCGCCCAGATAACTGTCGGCGTCGCGCCAGTTGCTGGTGGCCAGCACGCGGCCCGTGGTGTCGAGCACATAGATGGCACGGCTGCGGCTGCGACGGTTCAGACCTTCGAGGTAGTCGTTGACCTGGGTTCTCAATTCCGGCGACGGATCATTGAGCAGGTCCGAGACGTTGGATTCGAGCTCCAGCACGCTGGGCAAGTAGTTGTACTTGTTGATTTCGCTTTCGACGGTCCGGGCGTGCAGCTCGAGCTGACGCTCACCGTTCTCGCCCAGTGCCTTGATGCCGTTCTTTTCGCTGTACAGATAGGTGACATAGCCCAGCGCGATCATCAGCAGGATGATCAGTGGCGGCAGGAAAAGATGGCGGATCAGACGGGGTTTCACGGCAAGTGATGGCGGCGCGCTAAGAGGGGGATCGCATTTCATCACAGTCGTCCTGGACCGACCAGCCGTTGGTGTCACTGATGACGACACGAACGGCGGGAGGGTTTTTTGCCCTTGTGGGGCGTTGTCTCTCACTAAAAGTGGCTGCGCTCGGCCATGCGGCGTTACAAACAGGCTCGCATGACCTACGCGCGCCGACTTTTCGAAAAGATCCTTTAATGTTGCAGGATTTTGTTGAGGAAGTGCTGGGCACGTTCGGAGCGTGCGTTGACGTCACCGAAGAACTCTTCCTTGGCGCAGTCTTCGACGATCTGGCCTTTGTCCATGAAAATCACACGGTCGGCCACTTTGCGGGCGAAGCCCATTTCGTGGGTGACACACATCATGGTCATGCCTTCGTGAGCCAGTTGCACCATCACGTCGAGCACTTCGTTGACCATTTCCGGGTCAAGCGCAGACGTCGGTTCATCGAACAGCATGACCACAGGGTCCATCGCCAGCGCACGGGCAATCGCCACTCGCTGCTGCTGACCACCGGACAACTGGCCGGGATGCTTGTGTGCATGGGCTGACAGTCCGACGCGCTCCAGCAATTGCAGACCTTTCTTGGTGGCTTCTTCCTTGCTGCGTCCGAGTACCTTGATCTGCGCAATCGTCAGGTTCTCGGTGATGGTCAGGTGAGGAAACAGTTCGAAGTGCTGGAACACCATGCCGACGCGCGAGCGCAGCTTCGGCAGATTGGTTTTAGGGTCGGCGATGGAGGTGCCGTCGACCACGATGTCGCCTTTCTGGAAAGGCTCCAGCGCGTTCACGCACTTGATCAGGGTCGACTTGCCCGAACCCGAAGGCCCGCACACCACGATCACTTCGCCTCTCTTGACCTCGGTGCTGCAATCGGTCAGCACCTGGAAGTCCCCATACCACTTGTTGATATTTTTGATGGAAATCATACGGCTAACCTTTTCTGCATGAGCTTGACCAGGCGCGAGGCGACGAAGCTGATCGTGAAGTACACAAGACCTGCGATCACCAGGAACTCATTGGACCGGCCAATGATGTCGCCGCTGGAGCGGGCCGAGTTGAGGAAGTCCACCAGACCGACCGTGTAGACCAGTGAGGTGTCCTGAAACAGGATGATGCTCTGCTGCAGCAGCAGGGGAGTCATCTTGCGGAACGCTTGCGGCAGGATGATCAGGCGCATCATCTGGCTGTACGTCATGCCCAGCGCTTGCGCCGCGCCCATCTGACCACGGGAGATCGACTGCACACCGGCGCGCACGATTTCGCAGAAGTAAGCCGCCTCGAACATCATGAAGGCCACGACGCAGGAGGTGAATGCACCGACCGGGGTGTCCTGTCCGGTAATCCAGCGCAAAACGAACGGCACCGCCAGGTAGAACCAGGTGATGACCAGCAGCAGTGGAATCGAGCGGAAATAGTTGACGTAAGCGCCGGCGATGTTCGACAGCAGTTTGCTGGACGACAAGCGCATCAATGCCAGAATCGTACCGATGATGATGCCACCGACCACGCCCATGACCATCAGTTGCAAGGTCATGACCATGCCGTTCCACATGCCGGGAATGGCGGGAATGATTCCTGAGAAGTCCATTATTTACCTCCCACGGAGATCAGGCCCGGCACCGCGACTTTCTTCTCGATCAGGCGCATGAGCAGCATCAGGCTCATGTTCAGGGTGAAGTAGATCAGGGTGGCGAGGGTAAAGGCTTCGAACAGGTTCGCGGAAAACTCGGCGGTCTGTTTGGTCTGCGCAAGCAGCTCCATCAGACCGATCAGCGAGGCCACGGACGAGTTTTTGAACACGTTCAGGAATTCGGAGGTGAGCGGCGGAATGATGATCCGGTAGGCCTGCGGCAACAGTACATTCCAGTAAATCTGCGGCAGCTTGAAACCCATGGCTCGCGCAGCGGATTCCTGGCCGCGTGGCAATGCCTCGATACCGGTGCGCACCTGTTCGCACACCCGTGCGGCGGTGAACAGCCCCAGGCACACAACAACGCTCAGAAATGCTGAGGTGGTCGGGTTGAGGTCTTGCTTGTACCACTCTTGCATGCCTTCAGGCAGCAGATCAGGCACCAGGAAGTACCAGATAAACAGCTGAACCAGCAGGGGCACATTACGGAAGATTTCCACGTAGACCGTGGCAATGGAAGAAACGATGCGGTTAGGCACCGTGCGCATGACCCCGAGCACCGAGCCCAGGAGTAACGCGATGATCCAGGCGGCAACGGCAATTGCGATGGTCCAGCCCAGACCGGAAATGTACCAGTCCAGATAGATCTCGTTGCCAATGCCAGTGGACTTGAAGAACACGCCCCAGTCCCAGTTGTAATTCATCAGGGTCTCCCCTCTGATCGATCGTTATGCACGCATACGCTTGGTAGCGGCTCCCGGGAAAACACTTGGGCTTTCCCGGGAATCAGGCTTTTCACGTTTTTATGATGTGCGGTGAAGGACTCAGGCCTTCTTTTCGTCCGCCGCAGGTTTGACTTCTGGCGCAGGCTTGTCGGTAGGGTTAGCGATCAGCTCTTTGACTTTGTCGCTCATCGGGAAATTCAGGTTCAGACCTTTAGGTGGGATCGGGCTTTCGAACCACTTGCTGTAGATCTTGTTGATTTCGCCGGATTTGTAGAGGCTGACGATCGCGTCATCGACGGCTTTCTTGAACTCTGGGTCTCCTTTGCGAACCATGCAGGCATACGCCTCAAAGGATTGTGGGGTGCCTGTGATGACCCAATCGTCGGGCTTCTTGGCCTTGGCTTCTTCACCGGCCAGCAGCGCGTCGTCCATCATGAAGGCGACTGCGCGGCCGCTTTCCAGCATCTGGAAAGATTCGCCGTGGTCTTTGGCGGAGATGACATTCATCCCCATTTGTTTTTCGGCGTTCATGGCCTTGATCAGGCGCTCGGAGGTGGTGCCTGCGGTCGTTACGACGTTCTTGCCTTTCAGGTCGGCAAAATCGGCGTAGCTAGGGTTGCCCTCTTTGTTTTTCTTGACCAACAGGCGTGTGCCGATCTCAAAGATGTTGACGGTGAAATCGACTTGCTGCGCGCGCTCGGCATTGTTGGTGGTCGAACCACATTCAATGTCAACGGTGCCGTTCTGGACCAGCGGAATACGGGTTTGCGAGGTGACCAGGTTGTACTTGACGTTCAGGTCAGGCTTGTTCAGGTCTTTCTTGATCGCTTCAACGATTGCCAGTTGAATGTCGTGCGAGTAGCCGACTGGCTTGCCGGACGCATCAGCGATGTAAGAGAACGGAATGGAGGAGTCGCGGTGACCGAGTGTGATGGTGCCGGAATCGTTGATTTTCTTCAGCGTGCCGGTCAGTTCGGCAGCGAAAACCGGGGTGCTGATCAAAGCGGCAGCGATGGCTGCGCCCAGGATGTGGGGAACGATACGCATCTGTGAATCCTCGACTTTGTTTTTTTTATGGGGCCGGTGTTGGACGACCCTATCGGTTTCAGAACGCTACAACGGCGGCCCAGAAAGGCGACACGCTACATCGAAGCAATCGTGATTGAGTGTAGAGCATGAGTCGTGCCAAGCGCGCTGAAGTGAACAAGCTGTTGAAAGTAAACGGAATTTATTCGGTTGAAGAGGCAGGAGGGGATTTTCGTGTCCGGGATGCCGAATGAGACCGAGGGCGGTGTTCGGAAAACCGAATGGAAGGTGTGTGGGGTTGTGCAAAACCTGTGGGAGCGAGCTTGCGCTGGGCCTTACTCGATGGGCAGATCCATTATCTCGGGTGGCGCCGATTCACCTTTCCGCCCCTCCGGCGGGTCACTTTTGAAAAGGCACCAAAAGTAACCAAAAGTGCCC
>NZ_FOEO01000080.1 GCF_900110765.1 Pseudomonas sp. NFACC02 | reverse complement strand
ATCCGATTATGACTGAAGGCGGCCAACAGCAAGGGGGAGCAAGCTCCCCCTTCGGTTTTTACCGGACACTAGTGACGCGGAGCGTGGGAACGATCCAACTGTCAGCGCTGCTTCTCAGTAGCGTCCCGCAACATCGAATTCAGGTTCCCCGAGATGTTGTCGCACAGCGCCTTCATCTGAATCTCGTGTTCAGACGCCTTGAACGGGCTTTGCAGGTCGGAGCCGATTTTCTCGATGGCGAGCAGCATGAAGCCCACCACCGTCGAGGCCAGCGGCGTGAACCAGCCCAATGTTTCCACCAGGCCGATCGGCACGATGATGCAGAACAACGTGATGAACAATCGTGGAAAGGTCACGTACGGATAAGGCAATGGCGTATTGGCGATGCGCTCCATGCCGCCCTGGCAATTGGATATCTCGACCAGTGTCGCCTCAAGCCGCTCCAGACGAATGCTGTCCAGCCGGCCAGCCTTGTATTCCGCCGCGAGGATCGCAGCGGACTCATTCAGGATGTCGTTGGGAAAGTTATTGGTGCGTTTACGACGCTCATATTCCTCCCGAGGAATCATGGCCGTCACGTCTTCGCCGCAATCGCTTCCCTTCAAATGCGCCGACAGACACTCAACGTAGGCCACATGCCGGCGCAGCAGCACGGCCTTGACCGGATTCAGCTCACTCTCGTCGTCGATCAACGTCAGCACCTGTCTCGCGAAACTGCGTGAATTGTTGACCAGGGCGCCCCATAACGTTCGCGCTTCCCACCAGCGGTTATAGGCGCTGGAGTTACGGAAGCTGGTCAGCACCACCAATGCCGAACCAAGCAAGGTCAACGGCATGGAAGGCAATGTGATTTTCCGCTCCAGATAGAGCATGAAATCAGCGGTGACAATCACGTCCCAGATCAACAGCCAGAACAGCGACCAACCAATGTAGGTGAAGGTCCTGATCATGGCCCGGTACTTCTTGATGATCGTTTCCTGCAAAAGCCACCCCCGTCTGTCTGTCATCGGCCAGGCAACGCGCCGACCTCAATGCCATTCGAATGCAGATGAACCGCTTGGTTCGCACCTGAAACATTTCAGCGACAAATCAATCGCCCCGGTCGGGTGACAGAGATTTCATGGAACGAACCGGTCGCACGGGTGCTCAACACCTATCTGGATGCTAAAGCCACTTGTCACGAGGAGAATGTAATGGGCTCGTCTTCAACCTCTCACTCCGTCGAAGAACACAGCGAACGCGACCAACTGACCATCAACACCATTCGCACCCTGGCGATGGATGCCGTACAGAAGGCCAATTCGGGTCACCCTGGCACGCCCATGGCGCTGGCACCGGTGGGCTACACGCTGTGGAAAGATTTCCTGCGCTACCACCCGGAACATCCTGACTGGCCAAACCGCGACCGCTTCGTGCTGTCGGTCGGTCATGCGTCGATGCTGCTCTACTCGCTGCTCCACCTGGCGGGCGTGGTCGAGATCGACGAGCACGGCACACCTTCCGGTCAACCTGCGGTGAGCCTGGAGGACATCAAACAGTTCCGCCAGATGGACTCCAAGACCCCAGGCCATCCGGAATACCGCATGACCACAGGCGTTGAGACCACCACTGGTCCGTTGGGCCAAGGCTGCGCCAACAGCGTGGGCATGGCGATGGCCGAGCGCTGGCTGGGCGAGCGATTCAACAAGCCGGGCGCCACGCTCTTCGACTACAACGTATACGTGCTGTGTGGCGACGGCGACATGATGGAAGGCGTCACCGCGGAAGCGGCTTCACTGGCCGGTCACCTCAAGTTGTCGAACCTGTGCTGGATCTACGACAACAACACCATCAGCATCGAAGGCCACACGGAACTTGCCTACAGCGATGATGCGCAGAAGCGTTTCGAAGGCTATGGGTGGAAAACCCTGCATGTGAAAGACGCCAACGATGCCGCAGCGCTCGCGAAAGCGATCAGAACCTTCCAGCAGACCGACGATGCGCCGACCCTGATCGTGGTCGACAGCGTGATCGGCTATGGCTCTCCGAATAAGCACAACACTGCGTCGGCGCACGGCGAACCGCTGGGCGAAGATGAAATCAAGCTGACCAAGAACGCGTATGGCTGGGATGAAAACAGCAGCTTCCTGGTGCCCGACGAGGCGCGTCACTACTTGCGCGATGCGCTGCTGAGCCGCAACGGCGGCGATTACGACGCCTGGCAAGAGACTTTCGCCCGCTTTGAGAAAGAACAGCCGGCACTGGCCGACGAACTCAACCGCATGCGCGCGGGCGAGATGCCCGAGGGGTGGCGCAACACGGCGGTCAGCTTCGACGCCGATGCCAAAGGACTCGCGACGCGCGCTTCGGGCGGCAAAGTCCTCAACGGTTTCGCCCAGCAGATTCCCTGGCTCATTGGCGGGTCGGCGGACCTGTCCCCTTCCACCAAGACCAACCTGACGTTTGAGGGTGCCGGCAGCTTCGAGGCAGGCAGCTACAGCGGCCGTAACCTGCATTTCGGCATCCGGGAGCACGCCATGGGCTCGATTGCCAACGGGCTGGCGCTGTCTTACATCCGGCCATACACCTCGACCTTCCTGGTGTTCAGCGATTACATGAAGCCGCCGATTCGTCTGGCGTCGATCATGGAACTGCCGGTGGTGTTCGTCTTTACCCACGACTCCATCGGTGTCGGCGAAGACGGTCCGACTCACCAGCCTATCGAGCACCTCACGCAATTGCGGGCCACGCCCGGCTTGCTGACGTTGCGTCCGGGTGATGCCAATGAAACCGCGGAAGCCTGGAAAGTCGCGCTGGCGCAGACCCATCGCCCCAGCTGCCTGGTGCTGTCCCGCCAGCCCATGCCGACCCTGGACCGCTCGATCTACGCCAGCGCAGAAAACGTCGCCAAAGGCGCCTACGTGCTGGCCGATGCGGTGAAAGACAAAGTGGAGGTGATCCTGATCGCCACGGGCAGCGAGGTTGGCATGACTGTCGAGGCGTTCGAGAAACTCAAGGCTGAAGGCATTGCGGCGCGTGTCGTATCGATGCCGAGCTGGGAACTGTTCGAGGATCAGGACAAGGCTTACCGCGACAGCGTATTTCCGCCAAATGTGACGGCGCGCGTGGTCGTGGAACAGGCCGGCCCCGTGGGCTGGGACCGTTATGTCGGCCAGACCGGCGCGAAGATTGTCATGAACACCTTCGGCGCCTCCGCTCCGATTGATAAGCTGCAGGCGAAGTTCGGGTTTACCGCCGAGAACATCGCGAAGGTGGCGAAGGAGCAGATCGGTCGGTAATCAAGACCTGCAGGAGCGCGCTTGGTCTGGGTCGCATCCGGAGGACTGCAGCGTGTCAGTCAGCAATTGTGGTGCAGACACACCGCAATCGCGGGCAAGCGCGCTCCTACAATTTGGTGTCTAAAATCAGCAGCCGCTCAAAACAACCGGACGACGCTCACCTTCAAAGAAGAACGGGCGAATCCGTACACCCACAGCGTTACCCGCGAACGCTGCAATCAGCCACAACCAGCCATGCAGGCTGCCCGACGCGATACCACTGAAGTACGCGCCGATGTTGCAGCCGTACGCCAGGCGCGAACCGTAGCCCAGCAGCAAACCGCCGATCACCGCCGCGATCAGTGACCGGGTCGGGATTTTCAGGCTCGGCGAAAAACGTCCTGCAAGCCCCGCTGCCACCGCCGCCCCCAGCATGATGCCGATGTCCATAACCGTGGTGATGTCTTCCCATACGGGCGCGGCCAGCGCCTTGGCGTTGGCAGGCATCTGCCAGAACACCCAGCTGCCAACATCCACACCCAGACTGCTGGCGACTTTCGCGCCCCACAGGGCGAAGGCTGAGGTGATGCCCCAAGGACGGCCAGCCAACGCCAGCGTGGCATAGTTGAGCAACGCCAGCGCAACGGCACCCCACACCAATGGCCATGGGCCGCGCAGGAAACGACGCAAACCTACATGCTCGCTGGTGACTGCCGCCTCCAGCTCACCATGGCGGCGCTTCTCCAGGGTGATGGTGACCAGCGCAATCACGGCAAACAGCGCCAGGCTCATGATCAGAGCGGGCATTACACCGAAGGTTTTTACGATGGAGGTTGCCGGGAACGAGGGCAGCGAAAACCACCAGTCGGCGTGATGGGTCGCAACCACCGAACCGATGATGAAAAACAGCAGCGTCACCACCATCCGCGCATTACCACCGCCCACGGTGAACAACGTGCCCGACGCACAACCGCCCCCCATCTGCATGCCGATGCCAAAAATGAACGCACCGAAGACCACGGAAACGCCGGCAGGCGCTACCAGCCCGTTGACCGGTGTGCCAAATAATGTGCCTGCCCCCAGGGCCGGGAAAAACAGGACGACCGCGATGGCCAGCATCACCATCTGCGCGCGCAAACCCGCACCGCGACGCTCATTGATGAATACCCGCCAGGCGGACGTGAAACCAAACGCCGCGTGATACAGCGTCAGACCCAGCGCCGCGCCGACGATCAACAGCAGCACCTGCTTGCCGCCGACAGCGGACTGAAGAAACAAAGCACCGATCACCAATAAAGCAAAGGCAATCAACGGCGTGCCGAACTTGCGTTCCGGCGTCGCAGAAAGAGGAAGGCTCATGGACGTATCTCAGGGAATGGTTGCAATGGGCGCGAGTATAACCCCGCTGCCGGCCGTTCTACGCTCAACGGTTTACCGCTTTTCTGTAGGAGCGTGGCTTGTCCCGCGATCGGCGACGAAGTCGTCGTAGATTGGGTGAGCGCGATGCATCAGGCAAAATGCATTGCCAGGTTTTACGACGACTCCGTCGCCGATCGCGGGACAAGCCACGCTCCTACAATGTGCGCATCTCACAGCCACACCCCACGCAGCCTTTCCAGCGCCGACGCAATGTCCGCTTCCGGCACCGCCGCAAAACCCAGCACCAACCCCGCTCGGTTATCCACAGGCGTATCGGAATCCGGCAACCAGTAATCGCTCAAAGGTGCCACTTCAACGCCGACGCTTTCTGCCTTGGCGACGAGTTCCTGCTCCCGGGCCCGGCTTTCAACGGCCACCGACACGTGCAAACCCGCCAGCGGTTTGGGCATGGGACGGCAACCGCGCAGGTCTTCGGGCCAGGCCGCCAGCAAGGCATCGCGTCGACTCAACGCCGCGCGACGCATGCGACGGATGTGCCGTTGGAAATGACCCGACGCGATGAATTCGGCCATGACCGCCTGAGTGCCGATTTCCGAATGCCGCATGTCCAGCGCACGACGCTGGCTGAAAGGCTTGACCAGATGGCGCGGCAGCACCAGATACCCCAGACGCAACGCTGGAAAGGCAACCTTGCCGAAGGTCCCGACATAGAGCACGCGCCCGTGTCGGTCCAGTGCCGCCAGCGGTGCCAGAGGCGCGCCGCTGTAGCGGTATTCGCCATCGTAGTCGTCCTCGACGATCCAGCCTTGTGCCCGTTCAGCCCAAGCCAGCAAATCCAGGCGACGCGCCAGGCTCATCGTGACGCCCAACGGGTACTGATGAGACGGTGTCACATAAGCCACCTTGCAGCGGCCGTCGCTCGAATCAGGGCACCGCATGCCTTCAGCGTCCACCGGCATTCCGAACAACTTCGCGCCTGCAACCGCAAAGGCGTGGCCTGCCGCGCGATACCCCGGATTCTCAATCGCTACGCCGTCGCCGTCGTTCAACAGCAACTGTGCACAAAGGGCTATCGCCTGTTGCGCGCCACTGGTGATCACAATTTGTTCAGCGGTGCAGTGCAAGTCACGAGACGTTCTTAAATACACCGCGATCAGTTCACGCAGCCGCCACTCACCTGCCGGATCGCCGTAACCCAATTGATGCAAACCCGGTTTCCGCCAGAAAGCCGCGTGGAGCTTGCCCCATACGTCAAACGGGAACAGGTCGAAAGCAGGAATGCCGACGCGAAAAGCGCGCGGCAAACCGGTTTTGTGAGCGCTCAAATGGTGCCGCTCCAACAGGTCTATGGAAGCGCTGTGGATAACTTGACTGGATAAATTACCAGCTTTATCAAGAGATTTTGTGGATAAACCTGTTGATAAGCCTGGTGATAACCCTGTGGACACTTTTGTGGATAGTTTTATCGCGGGCGTCGGTTTCTTCGGCAGTTGTGCGACATAGGTGCCGTCGCCAACGCGGCCATGGGTGTAGCCTTCAGCGTAAAGCTGGTCATAGGCCCGCATCACGCTGTTGCGGGAAATGGACAACGCCGCCGCCAGATCACGACTCGCAGGCAGACGCGTCCCGCTGCTCAAACGTCCGTCGAGGATGCGTTCACGTAGCGCCTGATACAGCTGACGGCTCAGACCTTTGCGGCGGTCCAGTTCAATACCGGCGAAATCGAAGGTCAATGAGGGCGTGGCAACGGGCATTGCATTGGTCCTATGAAATTGATCATTAATGGTTCTTACAACAGACCAATAGGCTGCCTACGATTAGGCCAATCGCCAAGGAAAATCTCATGTACATACCCCGCCATTTCAGCGACGAGGATCTTGCCCGCCTGCACCGTCAGATCGATGGCACGCGCTTGGCGACCTTGGTCACCTTTGACGAAACCGGTTTACAAGCCAGCCACGTCCCGCTGCTGCTTGATCCCGCGCACGGCGCTCACGGCATGCTGACCGGCCACTTGGCCAAAGCCAACGCGCAGTGGAAAACACTGGCGCTGGGCACTGAAGTGCTGGTGATCTTCCAAGGTCCCGATGCCTACGTCAGTGCGTCCTTCTACGCCGCCAAGGCCGAACACGGCAAAGTCGTCCCGACCTGGAATTACCTGGCAGTCCACGCTTACGGCCGCGCCGAGGTCTTCACCGATCCCGAGCGTCTGCTGCGCGTAGTCAGCGGTCTGACCGACAAACACGAGGCAGCTCGTGCCGAGCCTTGGGCCGTAAGCGACGCGCCGGAGGACTACATTCAGAAAATGCTCAACGGCATCGTCGGCTTTGCCATTCCCATCGAACGCCTGGAAGGCAAGCGCAAGCTCAACCAGAACCGAAGCGCCGAAGACATCGCCGGCGTGAGCAAAGGTCTGGCGACCAGCCCGGACCAACACGATCAGGAAATCGCTCGCTTGATGAGCCAAGGAGAACCCCGTGTCTGACGTTGAAATCCGCCCCGTTACCGCCGCCGACCATGACGCCTGGCTGCCGCTGTGGAAGGCTTATCTGACGTTCTATAAAACCGAATTGTCGGACGCCGTGACCGAGAGCACCTGGCAGCGCTTTCTGGACAGCCATGAACCCACTCACGCGGCGCTCGCCTGGCAAGACGGCAAAGCCATCGGCATGGTGCATTTCATCTTTCATCGCTCGAACTGGAGCATCCACTATTCCTGCTACCTGCAGGACTTGCTGGTCGTGCCCGAGCAACGCGGCACAGGCGTCGGCCGCAAGCTGATCGAGTACGTTTATGTTGCGGCCGGAAACGGCGGAGCCGACAAGGTCCACTGGCTGACCCACGAAACCAACGCCACCGCCATTCAGCTGTATGAACGTATCGCCGAACGCCCCGGTTACATTCAATTTCGCAAACCGCTGTAGGACTGGAATCCGATCATGTCGAACCTTGAACACTGGCAATCGGCGAAGCTGCCGGACACACGCACGCTGGAAGGACGCTTCATTCGCCTGGAAAAACTCGACGCAGCGCGTCATGCGGACGGGCTGTGGCAAGCGCTGGAAGGCCCCGGCGCCGATCCGAAACTCTGGGATTACCTGGCCGTTGGCCCGTTCACCGAGCGGGGCGCCTTCGACGACTACCTCGCAGGTCTGCACACTTCAACCGACCCGTGGTTCTACGCGGTGGTCGATCAGGAGACCGGAGCGCTCGATGGTTTTCTGAGTCTGATGTCGATCGTTCCCGCTCAAGGTCGAATTGAGATCGGGCACGTCACCTTTGGCGCCTCGATGCAACGAACACCCAAGAGCACCGAGGCGGTCTATCTGCTCGCGAAGGAGTCATTCGCCTTGGGCAATCGTCGCCTGGAATGGAAGTGCAACGCCGACAACGCCCGTTCCATGCGTGCAGCGGAACGCTTTGGCTTTAGGTTCGAGGGCATATTCCGTCAGCACATGGTGGTCAAAGGCAAGAACCGCAACACCGCGTGGTTCTCGATTCTGGACAGCGAATGGCCAACGCTGGAAAAAGCGTTCAAGGCATGGCTGGCTGTGGATAACTTTAGAGACGGACAGCAGATCAATACGCTCGAGCATTTTCGCTCGTCATAAGCCTGTCATAGGGACGCCTGATCGGTATGCCGCCTGCTGCTGATTCACTCCGAAACTGTAGGAGCGTGGCTTGTCTCTGGGCCGCATCCGGACGATCTGGCGCGCAGCGGCAGCAAAATCAGGCAATTCGTTGTGCCAGGTACTCCGCATGCACCGGTTTTACTGCCGGT
>NZ_FOEO01000056.1 GCF_900110765.1 Pseudomonas sp. NFACC02 | reverse complement strand
AGTGGGCCGAGCGGCATGGATGCCGCGAGAGCGCCGTCAGGACATGGATGTCCGTTCGGCGCGGGCCCACGGAGCGTCGCCGAAGTGAAGGAACCCGACGAAGTCGGGCCTAACCGGGAGCAAACCCTTGGTTACTTGGGGTTTTCAAGTAACCCGCCGAAGGCGGAACAGTTTGGCCGTCAGGACAAACCAAGCCATCAGCGTCACCCAAAATAGTGGAAATGCACACCACGCCATGCGCGCTCCTATAGGAGCAGTGGCGACAATCAGCGGCAGGTCACGCGCCAATCACTCCGCCATCCTCCCGCGTAATCACCATCACCGACGACCTCGGTTTTCCATTGGGCAAATGCTCGGGAAAGGTCGAGCCGCCGTTCTCGCCGGGATGCTGAATGCCGACGAACAACGCCTTCTGGTCCGGCGCAAAGCTGATACCGGTGACTTCGCAGCCCACCGGCCCGACCATGAACCGCCGAATCTCGCCGCTTTGCGGATCGGCGCACAGCATCTGGTTATTACCCATGCCCGCGAAGTCGCCTGCGTTGGTCGAGTCGCCGTCCGTCAGGATCCACAACCGCCCGGCCTTGTCGAATCCCAGTCCGTCGGGGCTGTTGAACATGTTTTGCGGTGTGATGTTGCTTGAGCCGCCTTGGGGCGTGCCAGCATGCACGCCGGGATTGCCGGCGACCACGAACAGGTCCCAGGCGAACGCCATGGACGCTGCATCGCCGCCCGTTTCCTGCCAGCGGAGAATCTGTCCGTACTGGTTTTTCGCTCGAGGGTTCGGGCCACCGACCGGCTGGCCTTCCTCGCCCCGTTTGACGTTATTGGTCAGCGTGCAATAGACCTGACCGTCCATGGGGCTGACCACGATCCACTCCGGTCGGTCCATGCGCGTGGCCTTGGCGACGCTGGCGGCCAGGCGTGCATGAATCAACACCTCGGCCTGGCTGGCAAAGCCGCTCGAGGCGTCGATGCCGTTCTTGCCGTGGGTCAGTTCTATCCATTTGCCCTGGCCTTTTGGATGGTCGGGATTGCTGTCGCCGTTATCGAACTGCGCCACGTACAGCGTGCCGTGATCGAGCAAGTCGCGATTGGCTTTCGGGTTCTTGTGATCGACTTTGTCACGGCTGATGAATTTGTAGATGAATTCGCCGCGTTCGTCGTCGCCCATGTAAACCACGACACGACCATCCCTGGTTTCGGTCAGGGCTGCGTTTTCATGCTTGAAACGCCCCAGCGCCGTGCGTTTGACCGGCGTGGACGTCGGATCGAACGGGTCGATTTCAACCACCCAGCCGTGACGGTTGAACTCGTTGGGGTTCTTCGCCATGTCGAAACGTGGATCGTGTGGGTGCCAGTTCACTTCCTTGCTGGCCGCGACGACCCCATAGCGTTTGGCGGCAGGGTCGAATGTCTGCGCGGGGTCACTGCTGCCAAAGCAGTCGGTGAAGTTCTCTTCGCAGGTCAGATAAGTGCCCCAAGGTGTTTTGCCGTTCGCGCAGTTCTGGAACGTGCCGAGTACGTTCCTTCCGGTTTTGTCGGCGGACGTTTTGAGCCACTCATGCCCGGCAGCGGGGCCGCTCAGGTGAATGGGCGTGTTGCCGTGAATGCGCCGGTTGTATTTCGAGCCCTGAACGAACGTCCATTGCCCGCCCTGGCGCTTCACTTCAATCACCGACACGCCTTCGCTGGCCTGCGCTTTGTGAACGTCTTCGGCAGACTGAGGTTCTTTGCCATGATCGAACAGGTAGCGATAGTTGGTGTACTCGTTATTGATCGCCAACAGCGCACGGTTGGCAGTGTCGGCATCGTCGCCAGGGAAGGTGAACAGGCTCATGCCATCGTTGTTGTCGCCGAACTGCATCTCTTGGGCTTTCGCCGTGCCTTTGCCGCTGGCATCGAACGCCGGGCCATTGGCATGCAATGGCTGGCCCCAACTGATGAGTACAGACGATCTGTAACCTGGCGGCAGGCTGATGCGGTCGGCGGTGGCGGAGGGAATGCTGTCGAAGCCAAGTAGCGTGTTGTTGCCTGCGCTGACACTGTCGGCCAGCACGCTGCGGCTGAGGAGATTGCCGCCCAGAAACATCGCGGCCCCGCACAAGGCGCCTGCGCTGATGAAGCCGCGGCGCGTGAGCCCCGTGCTGTTCTCACGCACCAGCGTTTCGAGGTCGGTGGACTGGTTATCTTCTAATAGCTTCATCACGGGCTTCCTGCGGTTTTTCGCCAAACCTTATGCAGCCCGTGTGACGCTATCGTGTCTGCCCGATGACAGTCGTCAGGGTGTAAGAGATTGTGATGAGAAGATTCAATGCGGTGTTCCGATCAGGACATTGGAGGGCGCAAATTGCACCCTCACATCGCTGCCCGCCTTGAATTTCAAAGACTTGAGATGATCGGGATCGGCCAGGGCACACAACGTCTGACTGCTGGGAAGCGCGATCCTGACTTCGCTGGGGCCGTCTTCGGCACCGAGAATTTCCTCGATTTTACCGGCGAGGCAATTGTGTCCAGTTGTTACTGCCTGATCAGGCGCCAGCACTTCCAGCCAGTTGGCTTTGATCAGGGCGAACACATCGGTACCTGCTTCGAGCTCAAGCCGTAGCGTGCTGTCGTGGGTGATCTGCGCGTTGATCGTCAGACCGCCGGCCAGCGCCAGGCTGATCATGTCGTTGCGCCCGAATGGCGTGATACTCGCCACCTGTCCGTGCAACTGATTGCGCGCGCTGGTGCGCAGCATCAGGCGACTCAACAGCGCCAGATCGCTGGACTCTTCCGGGCTTTCGAGCAATTGAGTCTGTAGCGCTTGCAGCCGCTGATACAGGCGCAGCACTCTGACGCCTTCTTCGGACAGCTTCGCACCGCCCCCGCCACGCCCGCCCACGCTGCGTTCGACCAACGGTTTCTGCGCCAGATTGTTCAACTCATCGATGGCATCCCAGGCGGCCTTGTAACTTAGCCCGGCACTCTTGGCTGCCCGCGTGATCGAGCCTTGCTCCGCAATGTGTTGCAGCAAGGCAATGCGGTGCGGCCGGCGAACCATGTGTTGGGTAAGCAAGGTGGGTAGCGACATGATGGGTTGGTTTTTTGGGGAGGTGAGGCCGCAGTGTAAGCCAAAACCAAATGTGCAGGCGCCGAGGAGGAGTCACCACAGGCCACCTGGCGATCAGGCTCAATCCCCCGGCTTCGCCGTCCTCGCCAGACAATACACATCGACCTGCCGGGCACCGGCCTTGATCATCAGTCGTGCAAGGGTGTCGGCGGTAGAGCCCGTGGTCATGACGTCGTCGATCAAGGCGACATGTTTTCCGGCGACGCCATCCGGATCGATCAGCGCAAACGCTTCACGCAGGTTCCGCTTTCTCGCTTTCGCATCGAGGTTCTGTTGCGCGGGTGTTTCCTTCACGCGTCTGACGGTTCTTTCATCCATCGGAAGATTCAATTCACCGCCCAGCCACTGCGCGAGCATTGCCGCCTGGTTGTAACCACGCTGGCGCAGTCGCTTGCTGGCGAGCGGGACTGGGATCAGAACATCCGGCCGTGGATAGCCTTCGTCATATCGGTATTGCAAGGCTCGTCCGAGCAGGTCGGCGAGCAGGCGGCCCAACGGCCATTTGCCCTGATGCTTGAAACGTGTGACCAGCGCGTCGATGGGGAAGTCGTAAAGCCACGGCACGACGACTTCGTCAAACGCTGGCGATTGGCGCGTGCACTGCCCGCAGGTCAACCCGGACATCGGCATGGGCAGGGCGCAGCGCTCGCACTGGTCGATCAGCCAGGGCAGATCGCGCTCGCAGGCCATGCAGATGGACAGGTCGGAATCCGTCTGTTCATCGCATAACAGACAGGTCTGTATGTTTTTTAACCATATGTAAACCTCGTGGTGGTTGTGTGGTTGACAGCGCATGCCGCTTCCTTAAATATGCCGAACATCCGTGTTGTGCTTGTGGACTTTCAGGTTGGCCAATGTGCCGAACCGCCCGGGTACTCGCCAAAAACATCAAGGAGCCGCCCATGAGCGCCAGCATCAATGCCACTTTGCGTCACGACTGGAATCTAGCCGAGGTCCGGGCGTTGTTCACACAACCCTTCAATGACCTGCTGTTTCAGGCGCAAACCGTGCACCGCGCTCATTTCGACGCCAACCGCGTCCAGGTTTCCACGCTGCTGTCGATCAAGACCGGCGCCTGTCCTGAAGACTGCAAGTATTGCCCGCAGTCCGGTCACTACAACACCGGCCTGGAAAAAGAGAAGCTGATGCAGGTCCAGCAAGTGCTGGAAGAAGCGGCGCGTGCCAAGGCCATCGGTTCCACGCGTTTCTGCATGGGCGCCGCGTGGAAGCATCCATCGGCCAAAGACATGCCGTACGTGCTTGAAATGGTCAAAGGCGTGAAGGCCATGGGCCTGGAAACCTGCATGACCCTGGGCAAACTGGATCAGGATCAAACCAAGGCGCTGGCGGATGCCGGCCTGGATTACTACAACCACAACCTCGACACCTCGCCGGATTTCTACACCAGCATCATCACCACCCGCACCTACAGCGAGCGTCTGCAGACCCTGGCCTATGTGCGCGACGCTGGCATGAAAATCTGCTCCGGCGGCATTCTGGGCATGGGCGAGTCGCTGGATGACCGCGCCAACCTGCTGATCCAACTGGCCAACCTGCCAGAGCACCCTGAGTCGGTGCCGATCAACATGCTGGTAAAAGTGGCGGGCACCCCGCTGGCCAACGCGGAAGATGTCGATCCGTTCGACTTCATTCGCATGCTGGCCGTCGCCCGTATCTTGATGCCGAAATCCCACGTCCGCCTGTCCGCAGGCCGCGAAGCCATGAACGATCAGATGCAGGCCCTGGCGTTTTTTGCCGGCGCGAACTCGATCTTCTATGGCGACAAACTGCTGACCACGGCCAACCCGCAAGCCGACAAAGACATGCTGCTGTTCTCGCGTCTGGGGATCCAGCCGGAAGCCCGTGAAGAACACTCGGACGAAGTGCACCAGGCCGCCATCGAGCAGGCGCTGATCGAGCAGAAAAGCAGCGAGATGTTTTACGACGCGGCGGTGTGACAGCACGCTGACCCCTTGTAGGAGCGCGCTTGCCCGCGATGGCGGTGTGTCAGTCGGCCAGGATGGCGCAGACAGATGTTTATCGCGGGCAAGCGCGCTCTTACAGGCCCTCATTTTCTGCTTAACCACGAGGCCTGCATGTCTTTCGATCTGAGCGCACGTCTCGCTGCCCGTCGTGCCGAACACCTGTACCGCCAGCGCCCATTACTACAAAGCCCGCAAGGCCCGGAAGTCGTGGTCGATGGCAAACCGCTGCTGGCGTTCTGCAACAACGACTATATGGGGCTGGCCAACCATCCCGACGTCATCGCGGCCTGGAAGGCGGGCGCGGAGCGTTGGGGAGTAGGTGGCGGCGCCTCGCACCTGGTCATCGGCCACAGCACGCCGCACCACGAACTCGAAGAAGCATTGGCCGACTTGACCGGTCGTCCTCGCGCTTTGCTGTTTTCCAACGGCTATATGGCGAACCTCGGTGCTGTCACAGCGTTGGTAGGGCAGGGCGACACGGTGCTGGAAGACCGGCTGAATCACGCCTCCTTGCTCGATGCTGGCCTGCTCAGTGGTGCCCGCTTCGCCCGTTATCTGCACAACGACCCCGACAGCCTGAACAGTCGGCTTGAAAAGGCCGTGGGCGACACGTTGGTCGTGACTGACGGTGTGTTCAGCATGGACGGCGATATTGCGGATCTGCCTGCGCTGGCCAAGGTCGCCAGAGCGAAAAACGCCTGGCTGATGGTCGACGATGCCCACGGCTTTGGCCCTCTGGGCACAAACGGCGCCGGCATCGTCGAGCATTTCGGAATGAGCATGGAGGACGTGCCGGTGCTGATCGGCACCCTCGGCAAATCTTTCGGTACCGCGGGCGCCTTCGTCGCCGGAAGCGAGGAACTGATCGAAACCCTGATCCAGTTCGCCCGCCCTTATATCTACACCACCAGTCAGCCGCCTGGACTGGCCTGCGCCACGTTGAAAAGCCTTGAGCTGCTGCGCACCGAGCACTGGCGTCGTGATCATCTCAAAGCCTTGATCAAACAGTTCCGCGATGGCGCCCAGGCGATCGGCCTTGAGCTGATGGACAGCTTCACACCGATTCAGCCCATCCTCATCGGCGACAGCGGCCGGGCGCTGCGTTTGTCGCAGATGCTGCGTGAACGCGGGTTGATGGTTACCGCGATTCGTCCGCCGACCGTTCCTGCGGGCAGCGCGCGTTTACGCGTCACGTTATCCGCGGCTCACAGCGAAGCCCAGGTGCGACAATTGTTGGAAGCGCTGGAGCACTGTTATCCGTTGCTAGGGGCAACTGAGCCGGTGGAGGCACACCATGCGTGATCGGTTGATCCTGCTGCCGGGCTGGGGCCTGGGTGTTTCGCCGCTGGAGCCATTGGCGGCGGCGTTGCGGGGGCTGGATGAGCACCTTCACGTCGAGATCGAGCCGTTGCCCGATCTGGACAACGACCACCTCGACGACTGGCTCGACGAGCTGGATTCAACCCTTCCGGACAACGTCTGGCTGGGCGGTTGGTCGCTTGGCGGCATGCTCGCCGCAGAACTGGCGGCGCGGCGTGGCGAGCGCTGTTGTGGATTGGCGACCTTCGCCAGCAACGTGTGTTTCGTGGCCCGTAGCCAATGGCCGAATGCGATGCCGCAGACGGACTTCGATGCATTCATTGCGGGCTGTAAAGCTGACGCCGACGCCACCCTCAAGCGTTTCAGCCTGCTTTGCGTACAAGGCGCTGAAGAGCCGCGTGCGTTGTCACGACAGCTCAAGGCGGGCGTGCCCCACGGCATCGGCAACGGCCTGATCGAAGGTCTGAAACTGCTCGAAAAAATGGACACCCGCGCCGCGCTGCAAAGCTATAGCGGCCCGCAATTGCACCTGTTCGGTGGTCTCGATGCTTTGGTGCCAGCAGAAGCCTCGGCAGACCTGCTTACGCTCTTGCCCGACATCGAAGTCGGCGTGATCGAACAGGCGAGTCACGCGTTCATCCTGGAAAATCCTCACGGCGTGGCCGCTGCGGTCCAGGCGTTCCTACATGAGTCTGGTGATGACTGATCTTTCCCATTGTGCGGTGCTCAAAGCCGTGAAACAGCAACAGGCCACCCTTCAGCGCCATTTGCCCGACAAGCGTCAGGTGGCGGCGTCCTTTTCCAAAGCGGCGGGCAGCTACGACAGCGTCGCGGAGCTGCAACGCGCGGTCGGCAGCGAGCTGATCTCACGCCTGCCGGACATCGCGCCCGCGCACTGGCTTGATCTGGGCAGCGGCACCGGGTACTTCAGCCGGGTACTGGCCAATAACTTTCCGGACAGCGACGGTGTTGCGCTGGACATCGCCGAAGGCATGCTGCGCCATGCGCGGCCTCTGGGTGGCGCGCAGCATTACATCGCGGGCGATGCGGAAAACCTGCCGTTGCGCGATGCCAGCGTCGAACTGATCTTTTCCAGCCTGGCCGTGCAATGGTGCGCGGATTTCGCAGCGGTGCTGAGTGAGGCGAGCCGGGTGTTGCAGCCGAGCGGCGTTTTCGGTTTCGCCAGCCTGTGCGTCGGCACCTTGTCCGAACTGCGTGACAGCTGGCAGACGGTAGACGGTCTGGTTCATGTCAATCGCTTCCGTGAGTTCAGCGACTATCAGCGACTGTGCGCGGCCAGTGGTTTGCGGGTGCGCAGCCTGGACGTGCTGCCACATGTGCTTCATTACCCGGATGTCCGCACCCTGACCCATGAGTTGAAAGCGTTGGGTGCGCATAATATCAATCCGGGGCGGCCGGGAGGCTTGACGGGCCGCGCGCGCATTCAGGCGCTGATTGAGGCTTATGAAGGGTTTCGGCAGGAAGACGGCCTGCCAGCGACCTATCAAGTCGTCTACGCGGTGCTGGAAAAGCCTGGACCTGTTTAAAAAATGACCGGTGTTGCAAGCGTCGTTCGTGTGAGCGCTATAGTGAATGGGCAAGAGTTTGAAAATACCTGAACGGATGGTCGCCAAGATGAGCGCTGCGTATTTCATCGCGGGAACCGATACCGACGTCGGCAAGACCACCATTGCCACGGGCCTTCTGTATGCGGCGCGACAGTCCGGATTGAGCACGGCGGCGGGGAAACCCGTCGCGTCTGGCTGCGACGTCAAGCCCAAGGGCCTGCGTAATCCTGATGCCGTGGCGTTGCGCGCCGAATGTTCGGTCGAGCTGACGTACAACGAGGTCAACCCGGTTGCCTTCGAACCGCCCATCGCTCCGCATCTGGCTGCGCGGGAGGCGGGCGTCGCGCTCACCGTGCAATCCCTGCTCGGGCCGATGCGGCACATCCTTGAGAAAAAAGCCGACTTCACGTTGATCGAGGGGGCCGGCGGCTGGCGTGTGCCCCTGGCCGATCAGGCCAATCTGTCTGACCTTGCGATTGCGCTCAAACTGCCGGTGATTCTGGTGGTGGGTGTACGTCTGGGCTGTATCAGCCACGCCTTACTGTCCGCTGAGGCGATTGCCAACGACGGGCTGCAGTTGGCGGGCTGGGTGGCGAACATCATCGATCCCAAGACATCACGGCTTGAAGAGAACCTTGCGACCCTCGCGGAGCGCTTACCCGCGCCGTGCCTGGGGCGCGTGCCTTATATGAAGAAAGCCACGCCGGAAATGGTTGCCGAGCATTTGCACCTGGAGTTGCTGGATTAGGTCGCCTGGTTAACAACGAGATATTCGCAGTATCGGGCCTGCTCTATTAGCAGGCCCGATGCCATTATTGTTTTTGTCGAGCGTTTTCACCCGTCGTCTGTTTCAATACTGACTGTTCGCTTTATGAACAGAGGACCGTGGTCATGCAAATCTCACTGAACAACACGCTGTATCCGGGCCTGAGTACTATTCAGGTCGGACAGAACCGTGTCGATCAGGCCGCCACTCAGTTGGCCAGCCCGGCGACGGCAGTGTCCGGACGCACCCAGTCCGCCGATTTCCAGCTTGAGCGTCTGCGTGCGGTGGACCGTCCTCCTGCTTCGGACATGGCGACCAATGTCGTCGAACTGACTCAGGGCAAGATTCAGGTTCAAGCCGGTGTGAAAGTCGAAAAAGCCAGCGACGAAATGCTCGGCACCCTCATCGATACCTACGCCTGACGTCTGCCTGCTGCTCTCTCCAACGTGCGCTTCGGCGCACGTCTTCGTTGTGCGCCTTCATTCTGAATAACGCCTTATCAACCGTTCGAATCACGGTCGTCTGACGGCCGTTTACACGCCCCCTCAACTAGACTCCATCTAATCCGAACCTTGCGGCAATTCCGGCTGCGGGCTAAATCCTGCCTGATGGTCAAGGCGCCGACGATGAAAGGCGTGTGACGCGCCCTTGACAAGGATTAGGCGTAAACGTATGTTTCAAACACCTGTTTGATCGCCGGACAAACCAATAGACTTCGGCGCAGGGGCAAGTCCCCGCAGTGACCGAACGGTCATCCAATTCAAGGATTCATCAGCAGAGGTTATCGCTATGCCTGACTACAAGGCCCCCTTGCGTGATATTCGCTTCGTTCGTGACGAACTGCTTGGTTATGAAGCGCACTATCAGAGTCTGCCCGCATGCCAGGACGCCACGCCTGACATGGTCGACGCCATTCTCGAGGAAGGCGCCAAGTTTTGTGAGCAGGTACTGGCACCGCTGAATCGTGTGGGTGACACCGAAGGCTGCACCTGGAGCGAGTCCGGCGTTAAAACGCCGACCGGCTTCAAAGAGGCTTACAAACAGTTCGTCGAAGGCGGCTGGCCAAGCCTGGCGCACGACGTTGCGCATGGCGGTCAGGGTCTGCCTGAGTCGCTGGGTCTGGCGGTCAGCGAAATGGTCGGCGAAGCCAACTGGTCATGGGGCATGTACCCAGGCCTGTCCCATGGCGCGATGAACACTATCTCCGAGCACGGCACCCCTGAGCAGCAAGAGGCTTATCTGACCAAACTGGTGTCGGGCGAGTGGACCGGCACCATGTGCCTGACCGAACCTCACTGCGGCACCGACCTGGGCATGCTGCGCACCAAGGCCGAGCCTCAGGCTGACGGTTCCTACAAAGTTTCGGGCACCAAGATCTTCATTTCCGCTGGCGAACACGACATGGCCGATAACATCGTCCACATCGTGCTGGCCCGCCTGCCCGATGCGCCTGCCGGCACCAAAGGCATTTCGCTGTTCATCGTTCCGAAGTTCCTGCCCGCCGCCGACGGCGGTGTTGGCGAGCGCAACGCGGTGAGCTGTGGCTCGCTGGAACACAAGATGGGCATCCACGGTAACGCCACCTGCGTGATGAACTTCGACAGCGCCACCGGCTTCCTGATCGGCCCGCCGAACAAGGGCCTGAACTGCATGTTCACCTTTATGAACACCGCGCGTCTGGGCACGGCATTGCAAGGCCTGGCCCACGCCGAGATCGGCTTCCAGGGCGGTCTGAAATACGCCCGTGAGCGTCTGCAAATGCGTTCGCTGACCGGTCCGAAAGCGCCTGAAAAAGCCGCTGACCCGATCATCGTCCACCCGGACGTACGTCGCATGTTGCTGACCATGAAGGCGTTCGCCGAGGGCACTCGCGCGATGGTTTACTTCACGGCCAAACAGGTCGACATCGTCAAATACAGCGATGACGCCGAAGCCAGGAAGCAAGCTGATGGCCTGCTGGCCTTTATGACTCCTATCGCCAAGGCGTTCATGACTGAAGTCGGTTTTGAATCGGCCAACCACGGCGTGCAGATCTATGGCGGTCACGGCTTTATCGCCGAGTGGGGCATGGAGCAGAACGTCCGCGACAGCCGTATTTCGATGCTGTACGAAGGCACCACCGGCGTTCAGGCCCTGGACCTGCTGGGTCGTAAGGTGCTGATGACGCAAGGCGAAGCGCTGAAGGGCTTCACCAAGATCGTTCACAAGTTCTGCCAGGCGCAGGAAGGCAACGAGGCCGTCACTGAATTCGTGACGCCGCTGGCCGCGCTGAACAAAGAGTGGGGCGAGTTGACCATGAAGGTCGGCATGGCCGCCATGAAGGATCGCGAAGAAGTCGGTGCCGCTTCGGTGGATTACCTGATGTTTTCCGGTTATGTGTGCCTGGCGTACTTCTGGGCTGACATGGCCCGTGTCGCGGCTGAAAAACTGGCCGCTGGCACGACGGAAGAGGCTTTCTACACTGCGAAGCTGCAGACCGCACGCTTCTACTTCCAGCGCATCCTGCCGCGCACCCGCACGCACGTTGCGGCCATGCTGTCGGGTGCCAACAACCTGATGGACATGAACGAAGAACACTTCGGCCTGGCGTACTGATCCAGCCGCAGGGTTTTACCTCAAAGCCGCTTGCCCTTCGGGGTGAGCGGCTTTTTCGTGCCCGTTCGATGACCCGTCGTAATGCTGTAGGAGCGTGGCTTGTCCCGCGATCGGCGACGTAGTCGTCGTAAAATCTGATGACGCGGTCTTCCTGACAAACCTCATCCACCTGGATACACGACTGCTTCGCAGCCGATCGCGGGACAAGCCACGCTCCTACAGTGGAGACGGCGTCGATACTCGATAAAAAGAGTGATCCCCCTCACAAATTCTCCTCATCAAATCTGTGGCGCGGCCGATACAGGCACAATGCCATTTGGTTTTTGTACAGGTAGGAGACATTCCTCTTGCTGCGCCCTTCCGCTGCACGTCTCAGCCATTTTTTACCGTCGCTGGCGTTGTTGATCGCCGGACTCGCGGCTGCATACGTCAAGGACCTTAATGTCTTCTTCACGTCTTTGTTCAACGTGCTGCCCACGTTGGTGTTGCTGCTCGGTGGCGCCTATTGCGGCGTTTACAAGCGTCAGCGCGAATTGTTTCTGATGATCACCGTTTACACCGCGTACTTCCTGCTCGACACACAAACCGATTACTACCGGGACAACGGCAAGGTTCGCGACGACGCGGCCGTGGTGTTCCATCTGTGCTGTCTGCTGCTACCGGTGATGTTCGCGCTGTACGCCGCCTGGGAAGAACGCACGCACCTGTTTCAGGACCTCGTCGCGCGTCTGGCCGTTTTCGTGGCGGTGGGTGGCGTGGCGCTCGGGCTTGAGCAAAGCTTCCCCGAGGGGTTGCTGGCCTGGCTGGCCGACATCCGCTGGCCATCGCTGCATGGCGAGTGGATGAGCCTGATCCAGTTGTCTTACGCGACCTTCCTGATCGCTTTCGCTGTGCTCATCACCCAGTACATCCGCAAGCCCCGCCCGCTGCATGCGGCGCAACTGGTCGGCCTGCTCGGATTGTTCTGGGCGCTGCCCAAGACGTTCATCCTGCCATTCACGCTGAACATCATGTGCAGTCAGGTGATGTTGATGATCGCCTCGGCGGTTGCGCACGAAGCCTATCAAATGGCCTTCCGTGACGAGCTGACCGGTCTGCCTGGACGACGCGCACTCAACGAGCGGATGCAGCGCCTTGGCCGCAACTATGTGTTGGCCATGAGCGACGTCGACCATTTCAAGAAATTCAACGACACCCATGGCCACGATGTCGGCGATCAGGTGCTGCGTCTGGTTGCCAGCAAGTTATCGAAGATCACCAACGGCGGCGGTCGAGCGTATCGCTACGGTGGTGAGGAATTTGCGATCGTCTTTGCAGGCAAAACGCTGGAAGAGTGCCTGCCGCACCTGGAGGTGATTCGCGAAACCATCGCCAACTATGCGATTCATCTGCGTAACCCGGACAGTCGGCCGCAGGATGATCAGCAGGGCCGACAACGCCGGGCGGGCTCGCAGGCTTCGACGGTGTCGGTGACGGTCAGTGTAGGCGTTGCCGAGCGCCAGCCGGAGCACCGGAATCCGGAGGAAGTGCTCAAAGCGGCAGACCAGGCCCTCTATGCAGCCAAAAGTGCAGGCCGAAATTGCGTGGTCGCGCATGGCCAGTCGAACAAGCGTGGTGCTGTCCGAATGGCGGCAGCCGGCTAACCCAAAGCTCTTTTTTCAGTGCAATCGAAGGCATTCACGGCGGGGTGAAGGCCCTCGAATGCCACTTATCTGATTGTGACCAGATTGATATAGATGGTCACTCCTTGACCCTATGTGTCGCAAATGGTGTTCAGGTACACTCGGACTCACTGACGCATCGACGCCGCAGCATGACTGCGACGTCTCATTTCCGGGTTATCTGCTGCTGTTTGCGAGGTTTGCCATGGCTGACTACAAAGCGCCTTTGCGCGATATACGCTTCGTTCTGAATGAAGTGTTCGACGTCTCCAGGCTCTGGGCTACATTGCCCGAGCTGTCCGAGGCGGTGGATGCGGAAACCGTCGAGGCCATCCTCGAAGAAGCAGGCAAGGTCACCGGTAAATCCGTCGCGCCGCTAAGCCGTGCGGCCGACGAAGAAGGCTGTCACTGGAAGGACACCGTCGTGACCACGCCGGCAGGTTTTGTCCAGGCCTACAAAACCTACGCCGAAGGTGGCTGGGTCGGTGTCGGCGGTAACCCTGAGTTTGGCGGCATGGGCATGCCCAAGGCGGTTTCGGCTCAGGTCGAAGAAATGGTTAACTCGTCGAGCCTGGCCTTCGGGCTGTATCCGATGCTCACCTCCGGCGCGTGCGTGTCGATCAATACTCACGCCAGCGAACATCTCAAGGCCACCTACCTGCCGAACATGTACGCAGGGATCTGGGCCGGGTCCATGTGCCTGACCGAAGCACACGCCGGTACTGACCTGGGGATCATCCGGACCAAGGCCGAGCCTCAGGTCGACGGCTCCTACAAAATCAGCGGCACCAAGATTTTCATCACCGGCGGCGAGCACGACCTCACCGAAAACATCATTCATCTGGTGCTGGCCAAACTGCCGGACGCGCCCGCTGGTCCGAAAGGCATTTCGCTGTTCCTGGTGCCCAAATTCCTGGTCAACGACGACGGCAGCCTGGGTGCCCGTAATACGGTTTCCTGTGGCTCCATCGAACACAAGATGGGAATTCAGGCATCGGCGACCTGCGTGATGAACTTCGATCAGGCCGAGGGCTATCTGGTCGGTGAGCCGAACAAAGGCCTGGCAGCGATGTTCACGATGATGAACTACGAGCGTCTGGGTGTCGGCATTCAGGGGCTGGCCTCGGGTGAGCGCTCTTACCAGAACGCTATCGAATACGCCCGCGACCGCCTGCAAAGCCGTGCGCCAACAGGCGCTCAGTCCAAGGACACCATCGCTGACCCGATCATCGTGCACCCTGATGTGCGTCGCATGCTGTTGACCATGAAGGCGTTGAACGAAGGCGGCCGTGCGTTCTCCACCTACGTTGCGATGCAGCTGGACACCGCCAAATACAGCGAAAACGTCCAGGTGCGCGAACGCGCCGATGCATTGGTCGCGTTGCTGACGCCGGTTGCCAAAGCGTTTCTTACCGACATGGGCCTGGAGACCACGGTGCATGGTCAGCAGGTGTTCGGTGGCCACGGCTATATTCGTGAGTGGGGCCAGGAGCAACTGGTGCGTGACGTGCGCATCACCCAGATCTACGAAGGCACCAACGGCATTCAGGCGCTCGACCTGATGGGGCGTAAAGTCGTCGGCAGTGGTGGCGCGTACTACACGCTGTTCTCCGACGAGGTTCGCGCATTCATCGCGTCTTCCGACAGTGCGCTGAGTGAATTCACCAAACCATTGGCCGCTGCCCTGACGACGCTTGACGAGCTGACTCAATGGGTACTCGATCGTGCGCGGAGTAACCCGAACGAAATCGGCGCGGCCTCCGTTGAGTACCTGCATGTGTTTGGCTATACCGCTTACGCCTATATGTGGGCGATGTCGGCCAAGGCAGCGCTCGGTAAAGAAGCCCAGGAAGATTTCTACGCCAGCAAACTGGGCACTGCTCGCTTCTACTTCGCACGCCTGTTGCCGAGAATTCATTCACTGGCAGCCTCGGTGAAAGCGGGCAGTGAATCGCTGTATCTGCTGGACGCTTCGCAGTTTTGATCGTGTAGACGTCGTGTAAGCATTTGCTTACACGACGTGATGACAAACTGGCTCTACCGCTCTAATGGATCCAAGATTAATCTACACCCATGGACGTCGCGCAGGATGCGCAAACAGACAACAGGGACACGTAGGGACTACCTGCCAGGATGGCGGGATGAAAGGGAAGTCACAGGGAAACAGTCTGGAAAACCCCGCTTCGGCGGGGTTTTCTTTTATAGGCGTTTTGAAAAAACTTGCCCGCCTTACAGCCCCTTCCGGGCCATCGATGTGGGACTGACCACTTCTTCCAGCACCGACTTCAGCAACTCAAGCGTCGTTTGCTGTCGTTGTGCGTCTCGATACACAAGCCCGATCTGCAACGGCACTCTCGGTTCGCTCAGCGGCTTCCAGAGTAACTCTTCGTTTTCCTGAATGTCCTGCGCGCGCCCCGGCAGCACGGTCGCCAGTTTCATGTGCGCCAAGCTGTCGAGAATGCCCGCCATGTTGTTCAGTTCAGCCTGGACGTGCGGGCGGCGACCCAGATTGCTCAATTGGCTCTGCCAGATCTGCCGAACCTGAAACTCTTCGCCCAGGAGCAGCATGGGCAGTTCCGCCGCCTGGCTCATCGAGACTTTCTTGAATTCGCGCAAAGGGTGATTCGCCGGGATGACCAGCTTGAGTTCATCTTCGTACAGCAGCATGCCATGCAGCCCCGGCTGACGAGGCGGCAGGTAGCTGATGCCGATGTCCAGTGAGCCGTTAAGCAGGCGGCGCTCGATTTCCATCGCGCTCAGTTCGTAGATCTGCACCACCAGGTGGGGCTGCTCCTTGCGCACGTGTTCAAGCATCTGCGGGACCAGGCTGGAGTGCACGGTTTGCATCACGCCGATGGCCAGTGTGCGTTGCGACTGGCCTTTGAAGTTGCGCAATGCATCGCGTGCGCGCTGCATCCCTTCCAGCAGCGGGACGGCATGGCTGTACAACGTGTGCGCGGCGAGGGTGGGCAGCAGGCGTTTGCTGCTGCGCTCGAACAGGCTGACGTCGAGGCTGTGTTCAAGCAGACGAATCTGTTGCGAAAGGGCCGGTTGCGACAGCGACAGACGCTCAGCGGCGCGGCCGACATGACCTTCTTCGTAGACCGCGACGAAATAACGCAGTTGGCGGAAATCCATAAGTAAGTCTTATCGAAATGGCTGGAAAATCGAAATGGTCGTTTTGACTCGCGGAGCATAGTCTACGCCCAACTCACAAGGGTTACAGGGCCATAACGCGCAATGAACAGTGTCCACGTCGAAGGTGTTTACATAGGTAAAGCGAAAAATCTGGGTCATGGATTGATCAGCGATATCGACAAGCATCGACTGGACCGACGCTTATGGCTCTGGCCGCAAGGCCTGGGCACTGACGAGCACGGTGACCCGCGCTTTCATACCGGGCCGGAGCGTGCCCTGCATCACTATCCCCGCGAGCACTATGAATACTGGCGCAAGCATTACCCGCACATTGACTGGCGCGCACCAGCGTTTGGCGAAAATCTCTCTTCTCAGGGCCTGACCGAAGAACATGCCTGTCTGGGTGACCTGTTTCGCTGGGGCGGCGCGTTGCTGCAGATCAGCCAACCGCGCTCGCCGTGCTATCGCCTGAGCCACAGTTGGGGGCTTCAAGACCTGCCGCAACACGCGCAAGACACCGGGCGTTGTGGCTGGTTTTACCGGGTGCTGAAACCCGGTTTCGTCAGCCCTGACGATCCCTTCGAATTGATTCAGCGTAGCTACCCGGGGCTGACAGTCGCGTCGGCGTTACGGAGTTTCTATCAGGAGCCGTTGGAGCATGCGGGCCTGAAAAAGCTGGTCGATTGCCCGGCGCTGTCTTCTCGCTGGCGGGACATCGCCCTCAAACGTCTGCGCACCGGACGCGTCGAGGACTGGAGCGATCGCCTGTTGGGCCTGCCACTGGAGGGGTTGCGCGCATGAACCTGTTCAAACGGCTGCGCAGCACGGAAGCCGACCGCAGCCGTCCCGTCGACTCTCCTGCGTTGCTGTCGCCCCTTCAGCGCCTGCGCCAGCGTACCGGCAGCGACCAGGCGGGACTGTTCGCGGATGAAGAAAGGGCCTTCGGCGGGGCGATGGCCCTGGCGCGCAAGTGGGGCGAGCGTCATCGCCGTGGTCAGTGCGGCGTTGTCGTCGCCAGCGGTGGTCGTTTCGATTCGCTGATCGAATCCAGGGCGACTGGCTTCAGCCGTGTGCCTTTCAACGATCTGACGGCCATGGCTGCGGCGGTGGACTCCACCACCGTCGCCGTCGTGCTGGAGCCCATTCAAGGCGAAAATATCGTCACGCCAGCGTCTCAGGCGTATGTGCAGGGCGTGGCAAATCTCTGCCGCGAGCTGAATATTTTGCTGATTCTCAATGAAGCCCGCGGCACGGTCGGTCAGCAGGGTGGATTGCTCTGCGAAGACGCCTACGGTGTGCGCGCCGATATCGTGGTGCTGGGCGACCATTCCAATTGCAGCCCACGCAGCGCGGCGCTACTGGCCCGTGGCGCTGCCTGCACTGCCGTTATCGGCGAACTGCCGGGCTGGGTGGAAGAACCCACCTCGGTACGACCTTCCCGGCCCGTTCAGCCCGCCAAACCGCACAGACAGGCGGTGCCCAGAGCGCTGATGGCATAACCCAACTCCTTGTCCGTATACCGTCTTGCGTTTTGTGCGCTTCGCCCTGCACCGGCGTCCTGGGTGCGGGGCGTTTTTTTGTGTGCGTTGATAGCGTGGTGCTATGCGAGGCGGAACCCCTGCAATCGAGCAAGGTCGATTAGCTGTGTGACCCGAATGGGTCATCTTCTCAATCAGGAGCTTCACCCATGGACATCATTCGCATCATCTTCGCCATCCTGCTGCCACCCTTGGGCGTGTTCCTGCAAGTCGGCTTCGCGGGCGCCTTCTGGCTCAACATTCTGCTGACCCTGCTCGGCTACATCCCCGGCATCATCCACGCGGTATACATCATCGCCAGCCGCAAGTAATTCCAGCTCCACACGCATTCACCGAATCTGCTGCCGCTTCGCGCCAGATCGCGGGACAAGCCACGCTCCTACGGTCTCCGGCCAGAAGCGGTGTCTCGATTGATCGTTCCCACGCTCTGCGTGGTAACGCAGCGACTGACGCTCTGCGTCAACGTGGACGCGGAGCGTCCTGGCAGGCATTCCACGCAGAGCGTTGGAACGATCCTGAATTGTAGGAGCTGCCGGGGTGGCGCTCCACCTTGTCCCGCGATCTGGCGCGCAGCGGCAGCAAAATCAGGCGACCCCGTTTTTCTTCAGCTATCCATCACCTTGCGGTAGAACGCCCATTCGGTTTCCAGTGCGTGAGCCAGGTTGCTGGCCTTGCGAAATCCGTGGCGTTCTTCGGGGTAGAAATGGCCTTCGGCGGCGATGCCTTTTTCCAGAAGGGCATTGAGCATGTCGCGGGTCTGGGCCGGGACGACCACCGCGTCGAGTTCACCCTGAAAGAAAATCACCGGCACCTTGATCCGGTCGGCATGCAGCAACGGCGTACGCTCGCGGTAGCGCGCCATGTCGATGTCGGGATCGCCGATGAGCCAGTCCAGGTAATCCGCCTCGAACTTGTGTGTGGCTTCGGCCAGCGCCAATGGATCGCTGACGCCATACAGACTCGCCCCCGCGCGGAACACGTCGTTGAACGCCAGCGCACACAGGGTCGTATAACCGCCCGCGCTGCCGCCACGAATGAAAGCGTTGTCCGGGTCGATCAGGCCGCGCTCGCCCAAGTGCCCGACCACCGCGCAGGCATCTTCGACGTCGACCACACCCCATTCCAGAAACAACGCCTGCCGATATGCGCGGCCATACCCGGTGCTGCCGCGATAGTTGAGATCGGCGACCGCAAAGCCACGCTGCGTCCAGAACTGGATGCGCGGGTCGAGTACGGGATAACAGGCGGACGTCGGCCCGCCGTGAACAAACACCACCAGCGGCGGCCTTTCTTTACCGTTCATGGCTGGGTAGAAGTAGCCGTGCGCTTCGTCATTGCCGCTGGGGTAGCGCAGCGCTTGCGGGCGACTGATGCGTTCGGCGGGTAACGGCGCAACACCCCCCGCCAGGACGTTAACGCTTTTGTCCGTGCGATTGATCGCCACCACGGCAGCAGGTTTGATCGCCGAGGCGGCGATGCAATAGATGTATTGATCGTCAATCGCCAGGCTGCGGAAGCGGGCGTATTCACCGGTGAAATCCTCCAGCGAGCCGTCCTTCAGACGCAAGCCCAACACACCGGTGCCGTTTTCCGTCCAGCTCGCCAGATAAGCACCATCGGTCAGTGGCAGCCAGCTTGAACCTCCCAACTGCCAGGGCGCTGGTGCGTGGTCGGCCCTGGCGGCGGGCAACGCTTCGAAGCCGTCCAGCGTCTCCACCCAGGGCTGCCAGAAACCGGCGCGGTCGGTCAGGCAATACAACCGACCTGCGTCGTCGAAACGAGGTTGTTGCAGGGCTTCCAGACCTAAACCGCCCGCGAGGCAACGGGCACGTCCCCAGTTGCCATCGGGTTGACGCTCGACGCTCATCAGTCGCGTCGAGGTCCACGGTTGGTGCGGGCGCCACCACTCGATCCACACCAGGCGATCGCCCTTCGGGCTCAGGGTTGGCGATGCATAAAAGTCGGCGCCTTCGGCCAGCACTTCACGCCTGCCATCGACAAGTGCGATTGATACCAGACGATGAACATCCTGATCTTCCTCCACCGCCAGAATGTGCTCACGCGCACATCGGACATCGCCGTAGCGCTTGTCGCCTTGAGTCAGGGCATATGGCGTGCTGGCGTCGAAGGGCTGGAGGTAGATCTGTTGATCGGCTTCATTGACGAATACCACCGCATCGTCGGTCAGGCAGAACGAGCCTCCACCGTATTCGTAGACCCGGCTGCGAACGCTGAAGCCATCCGGCGTCAGGCATGAAAGGACACCGTCGCTCCAGCGCCAGATGCGCGAGGCCGCGTCCTGTGGGCGAAATTCATTCCAGAAAAGGCCGGCGGGACTGACGCTCAGTTCAGCAAAATCGATCCCTGCCGCCACGGCCTCGGCGGCAGAGAGCAGGTCAGGATTTGGCGATGAGGCGCGAGTTTCGTTCATTGCGGAAGGCCAGTTGCTCGATGGTCTGGCTAGCATACTCGGCTTCATCGCGGGCTTGGGTGATCAGGCTGTGCTGAGGCGACTTGCTGCACACCGGGTCCGCATTGCTGGCGTCGCCCGTAAGCATGAAGGCCTGACAGCGGCATCCGCCGAAATCCTTTTCTTTTTCATCACAGGAGCGGCAGGGTTCCGGCATCCACTCGTAACCACGAAAACGGTTGAAGCCAAAGGAGTCGTACCAGATGTGCTGCAGGCTGTGGTCGCGCACATTCGGGAACTGGATCGGCATCTGCCGCGCGCCGTGGCAGGGCAGGGCGGTGCCGTCCGGGGTGACAGTAAGGAACAGATTGCCCCAGCCGTTCATGCAGGCTTTCGGACGTTCCTCGTAGTAGTCGGGTGTCACGAAGATCAACTTGACCGGGTGATTTTCGGCGGCCAGTTTCACGCGGTATTCGTTGGTGATGCGTTCGGCACGCACCAATTGATCCTTGGTGGGGAGCAGGCCCACGCGATTCAGCTGAGCCCAGCCGTAGAACTGACAAGTGGCCAACTCGACGAAGTCCGCCTCCAGCGCCACGCAGAGCTCGATGATCTTGTCGATCTTGTCAATGTTGTGTCGGTGCGTGACGAAGTTGAGGACCATCGGATAGCCGTGCTTTTTCACGGCGCGTGCCATTTCCAGCTTCTGCGCGAAGGCTTTTTTCGAGCCGGCGAGCATGTTGTTCACTTGCTCGTCGCTGGCTTGAAAGCTGATCTGGATATGGTCCAGACCCGCTTCCTTGAAATCGATGATCTTCTGTTCGGTCAAACCGATGCCCGAGGTGATCAGGTTGGTGTAGAAACCCAGCCGTCGAGCCTCTGCGATCAGCTCGGCCAGGTCCTGCCGGACCAGTGGCTCCCCACCGGAGAAACCGATTTGCGCGGCGCCCATCTGCCGGGCTTCGGCCATCACCTTGAACCACTGCTCGGTGCTCAGTTCCTGCCCCTGTTTTGCGAAGTCCAGCGGGTTGGAGCAATAGGGGCATTGCAACGGGCAGCGGTAGGTCAGCTCGGCGAGCAGCCACAGAGGCAATCCGACGGCTGGCGTCGGCGGAATGTACGGTTGCGAATGGACTGGCGCCGGCTCGAGACCAGGCTCAGGCGAGTTCGATCCAGTGTTCTGCACGCGCGACCTCCATGAATTGCTCGACGTCGGTGCCGAGCTCGGGAACGCCGGGGAATTTTTCATCCAGCAGGCCGATAATCGCACCCACCGTACGCTGGCCGTCGATCAGGCCGCCGATCTCGCTGGCGCTTTCGTTGAGCTTGATCATGCCTTCCGGGTACAGCAACACATGGCCATTCTGCGCCGGCTCGAACTGAAAACGGTAACCCCGGCGCCAGCTGGGCACTTGTTCGCGATTGAAACTCATAGGGCAATTCCTTTGTGCCAGACGCGTTGGTCGGTGACGCTGTGGTAGGGCGGGCGGTTGAGTTCGTAGGCCATGCTCATGGCGTCCAGCATGCTCCACAAAATGTCGAGTTTGAACTGCAGGATTTCCAGCATGCGCTGCTGGCCTTCCCACGTCGTGTAGTGCTGCAACGTGATCGCAAGCCCATGCTCGACATCGCGACGAGCCTGGCCGAGGCGCGTGCGGAAGTATTCGTAGCCGGCCGGGTCGATCCACGGATAGTGCTGCGGCCAGCTGTCCAGGCGTGACTGGTGGATCTGCGGGGCGAACAGTTCGGTCAGCGAGCTGCTGGCGGCTTCCTGCCAACTGGCGCGACGAGCGAAGTTCACGTACGCATCGACGGCGAATCGTACGCCAGGCAGGACCAGTTCCTGCGAGCGCAGCTGATCCGGGTCCAGCCCCACGGCCTGACCCAGACGCAGCCAGGCTTCGATACCGCCGTCTTCGCCCGGCGCGCCGTCGTGATCGAGCAGACGCTGAATCCACTCACGCCGAATTTCCCGGTCCGGGCAGTTGGCCAGAATCGCGGCGTCCTTCAGGGGGATGTTCACCTGATAATAAAAGCGGTTGGCGACCCAGCCCTGAATCTGCTCGCGGGTCGCGCGGCCTTCGTACATCGCCACGTGAAACGGGTGGTAGATGTGGTAATACGCACCTTTGGCACGCAACGCCTGTTCGAATTCAGCGGGGGACAGCGGCTTTGCTTCGCTCATGTCGGCAGTCTTCCTCAAGAATCTCTGCAAAATCCTGTGGGAGTGAGCTAGCTCACGAAAAGGCAGGTGCATCCGACGTCTCTCTAGCGGCTGTCACTCAGCATTTGTGAGCAGGCTCACTCCCACATTTGTTCTGTTTACGCGCGTACTACAACTCGATGCTCATGCCATCGAACGCCACTTCCACCTCTCGGCGTGCCAGCTCGGCGCGCTCGGGTGAGTCCTCGTCGAGGATCGGGTTGGTGTTGTTGATGTGGATGAGCACTTTGCGCTGTCTGGGCAGTTTCTCCAGCACTTCCAGCATGCCGCCGGGGCCGTTCTGCGCCAGGTGACCCATCTCGGTGCCGGTTCGCGTGCCCACGCCTCGGCGTTTCATTTCATCGTCGTCCCACATCGTGCCGTCCACCAGCAGGCAGTCGGCGCCGCTCATCTTTTCCATGAGGGCATCATCGACCTTGCCCAGGCCCGGTGCGTAGAACAGCTTGCCGCCGGTGCGAAGGTCTTCGACCATCAGCCCGATGTTGTCGCCGGGGTGTGGGTCAAAGCGGTGAGGCGAGTAGGGCGGCGCGGCGCTGCGCAACGGAAACGGCGTGAAGCGCAGGTTCGGGCAGGCGGGAATGACAAAGCTGCCTTCCAGTTCGATGCGGTTCCAGTCCAGGCCGCCATTCCAGTGCTTGAGCATGGTGAACAGCGGAAAACCTGTGGTCAGGTCTTCGTGGACCATGTCGGTGCACCAGACCTGATGCGGACAACCTTCGCGCAGGCTCAGCAGGCCGGTGGTGTGGTCGATCTGGCTGTCCATCAGAATAATCGCGCTGATGCCCGTGTCCCGCAGGCCGCGATTGGGCTGCATGGGGGCGAAGCCTTGCAGTTGAGCGCGAATGTCGGGGGAGGCGTTACACAGAATCCAGTTCACGCCGTCGTCCGACAGGGCAATGGACGACTGTGTGCGAGCGTGCGCCCGCAGGCTGCCGTCGCGAAAGCCTGCGCAGTTGACGCAGTTGCAGTTCCACTGAGGAAAACCGCCGCCCGCCGCCGAGCCGAGAATATGGATGTGCATGTGTGCTCCGTACCGAGTGGGTTGCTGCGCCCGAAAATCTGGAATCCTCTAACAAAAAAGCCCCGGCGAACCGAGGCTTCTCACCGCGCAGACATCAACGGCTTGCGAAGTACATGGTGACTTCAAAGCCGATGCGCAGATCAGTGTAAGCAGGTTTAGTCCACATAAAAGACTCCTTCTGGGTTAATGCAACGGTGGGTGACTACATCTTTAGTACCCCTGCAACAGGAGACGTTCAAATGCTTAGGGAGCTATGTTACTAAAAATAACACGACCTCATCGCTGAAATATCCGATAAAGCTTTTTGCATTTCCAACAAGGATCATCTCGCTGGAGGCCCCGGCATGTCTGGGGCGGGGCGATTGGAAAGGCAGAACACTGTGGTCTCGGGTAGCGCTACCTGATGGGCGGCGCGTTGCAGCGCTTCTGGGCGCAAATGTGCAAACGAATGTTGCAGACGCTCGAGGTAATGCACCGAATGCCCGGCCAGGTGAGCCTGCCAGAGCATTTCTGCAGCCTGCGAGCTGTCCAGGTTTCCTGGATCGAGTTGGTTTTGAAGCGCCGTAATCTGCGCGTCGAGGTCAGCACTCTCGATCAGATCGGGCAATGTCCTCATGAAGGACTGGACGTAATCGACCAATTGTTCCGCACGTACGCTGGGTGACTGCACGCCAAACAACAGCCCGCTCTGGCCGGCAATCTGTCGGAAACCGCTGAATACCGCGTAGCCCAGTTGCAGCTCGACACGCAGACGTTGATAGAACGGCGCCTGCACCAAGTGTGCGAACACGCGCCATATCGCCTCGTCTTCAATGAGGGTCGACGGCGATGGGTAGAACACCAGCACCGCATCTTCTGACGCCCCCGACGTCTCGTGATGCCAGCGTTTGCCCGGCGCCAAAGCGGGTGGATGAATAGGTTTTTCCTCTGGAAGTCCGGGCGTCAGCTTCAAGGCGTGAGTGAGAGCGGGTCGGGTGGGCCCTTCCAGACCGGTTGCAAATCCGATCCAGCGGGCGTTTGCCCAGACGCTGCCCAGGTCACGGATTTCTGCTGCGTTGACGCTGTTCAAAAAATGATCAGGCAGTACGCTGAGCAATTGGCGAATCGGGATCGGCACAGGTGCCCGGCTTGGCTGTCCGTAGCGCGAGCGCGTCTGTGCATCTGGCTGACTGAGCAGGTAAAGCGCGTGTTCCAGCACCGCAGGAACGGGCTCGGCCAGTCCGCTTATTTTCAACTGCCAGAAGTTTCCATAAGCGCTGAAGGACAGTGCCACGCCGGCTTGGCGGGCATCCTCGGTCAGCGATTTCAGGCTGTCGTTGAGCATGAGAGCGAGCTTTGGCTGCTGCGCTGGTAACGTCCAGCGTAGATAGGCCGCCGCTTCGCCGGTGGCTGGGAGCACTTCACTGAAGGTAAATGACGGCAGAGGCCCAGAGAGGCTTTCTGTTTGGGGGCCAGGGCGCAGGAAAGGATTGGGCTCGGGCAGCCGCCAGTCGATCCGCTCTGGCGATGAAGGGGCGATTTCAGCGCTCGACTGCAACAGCCTTTGCGGCGTCAGGGCTTCGAGCAGCGCATCCACGGCGCGTATTTCCTGATCCGATAGACCGGGCTCGGTTCTCGTCTCGCCGCTGTAGTGCCTGGCAAGCGCCAACGCGCCATCGACGGTGAGGCGACGTTGTGCGAGCAGGGCGTATTCGTTGAGCAGTTGACGGTAATGGGCTTTGAAGAAGGTCAGCCAGTTGAATAGCGCATCGGAAACCTGTGTCCGCGCGTCTGACGTCTTCGCAGGCAAGCGCGCTCCTACAGCGGAAGGTGTTCCTTCAGTAGCGAAGGCGTCGGTCAGCATGGCTTCGACGCTGAGCAAAACCTGCCCGTCAAATTCGTAAAGCACCTCTGCCTTGAGCGATTCGATCAGCCCTCGATCACGCAACGTGGCCACCAGACCGCCCGGCTGCGCGTTATTCATCCAGGTGCAGAGAAACGCGGCAGCCTGCGCATGGCCTGGCGGCAATCCCTCGCAGGCGAACGTCAACTGGGCCTGTCCGGGAACCTCTTCTGCGCACGGCCCGGCGGGTTTGTCCATCAGTGCCGGAGGCTTGAGCTGATCAATCCGACGACCCTCGGCGAAATAGCTACCCCAGGTCTCGGCCAGCGCCTGCAATGCGTCCAGCGGCTGCGGTCCCGCCAGACTCAAGGTCATCTGACCTGCCTGATAGAACCGGCGGTAGAAATCCTGCAACGCCTGCTGAAACGCCGGGCGCGGGACCGGAAGGCTGAAGCGGTTGCCTGCATGAAACCAGCGAAGAGGGTGCAGAGGCGATATCGGTTGCAGTCGTTTCAGCTGACTGCGCGACGCGGCGTCCCGAGACCAGGCGATGAACTCCGCATGCAGCACCTCCCGTTCACGCAATTGATCGGCCATCGACAAGCGCGGGTGAGCCAGCATCTCGCACAACCGCTCCAGACCTTCGGCAAAGACAGCCGCAGGCAACTCAAAAAAGAAGTCAGTGGTGCGTTCTCGCGTGCTGGCGTTGAGCTGTCCGCCATGGCGCTGAACGTAGGCCATCAGGTTTTCGTCGGCCGCAAAGCGCTCCGTCCCGAGGAAGAACAGGTGCTCAAGAAAGTGCGCCAGCCCTGGCCACTGTTCAGGCACATCATGACTGCCCGCCGCGACCCGCAGCGCCGCCGCGCAGCGTTTAAGGCGCGGCGCCGAACACAACGACACACGCAGGCCGTTGGAAAGGGTCAGTGAGCGGTGGGTGGATGAATCAGGGGCAGGCATGACGTTTTCCGCAGTGCTCGGGAAAGTGAGTGGTCATGCTAGCGGATAACGGCAGAAATCGCGTTCAGTCCTTGATCAGCCCCGCGTAAAAACCGGGGCGCCGGTCCTTGAAATAAGTATTGATGGCCTGCGATTCGCTCATCAATTGTCGATCCAGTTCCGCGACCACCAGCGTTTCATCCTGACCGGCCAGGCCGATCTGTTTGCCGTCCGGCGCACAGACACTGCTCAAGCCGCAGTAATGAATGTCGCCCTCGCTGCCGCAGTAGTTGGCGTACACCAGATAGCACTGGTTTTCGAAGGCGCGCGCCCTCACGGTAACTTCAGCGACGAAGTCATAGGGCGCCATGTTGGCGGTCGGCACCAGAATCAGGTCAACGCCTTCCAGCGCAAGACGTCGCGTGTTTTCAGGAAACTCGACGTCGTAGCAGATCAGGAATCCAAGCTTCCAGCCCTCGAATTCCACGATGGGGAAATGCTCTTCGCCTGCACTGAACATCGATTTATCCAGTTCTCCGTACAGGTGTGTCTTACGGTAGTTGCAGAGACGCGAACCCTGAGCGTCGATCAGTTGCACGGCGTTGTAGATCTGGCCATCGGCGCCCGACTCGGGATAGCCGTACAGAATCGCCACACCCGTTGCCTGAGCGATCGTGGCGATTGCCTGTGCTGCCGGACCATCACTGCGTTGCGCCAGCGAACGAGCGGCCTGCGCACCGATGTTGTAGCCACTGAGAAACATCTCCGGGCACACGAGCAGCGCCGCGCCTTGCGCCGCCGCTTTGATCGCCTGTTCGTTGAGGCGCTGCAGATTGCCGCTGACATCCAGCGGCAACGGTGGGCATTGATAGAGCGCAACGCGCATGAGGTGGCTCCTTATTCCGGCAGCACGATCGGGCCGATTTCGTGAAAGACATCCCCCGGACCCGGGTTCTCGGCGTGGGTCTTGCCGCCGAAGTGGGTCATGATGCCCCACACCGCATTGAGCGAGGTCTGCACGGCGCCTTCCACCCAGGCAGGGGTCCACGACACGTCATCGCCCGCGATGAAAATACCGCGCTGATCGTCAGGCATGTCCTTTTGCATGAAGTGCGCATACATGCGCTGGTTGTAACGGTAATGGCCCGGCAGCGCGCCTTTGAAGGCACCGAGGAAATGCGGGTCGGCTTCCCACGATACTGTGATCGGATCGCCGATGATGCGCGCGGCAATGTCCACTTTCGGGTAGATCTTTTTCAGCGCCCCGAGCGCCAGGCTGACGCGCTTTTCCACCGGATGCGGAAGCATTTTCAGTGCGTCGCTCATCCACGAATACGACAGGCAGATCACGCCCGGCTTTTCGACGCCGTTGGCGTAGGTGCCGTTATCGAACAGGTAAGTGCCGCGGGTCAGGCGATCGGTGAGCGTCATGCTCATCAGGTCGCGGCCGGTTTCCGGGTCTTTGTCTTTCCAGAACGGGCGGTCGACCATCACGAAGGTTTTCGATGATTGCATGTAGCGCGTGCGGTCCAGAGCCATCCACATCTTCTGTGAAAACAGCGACTCCTCGCATTCGATCTGCGTGGTCAGCAGCCAGCTCTGGCAGGTGGCCAGAACCGCGTCGTAATGACGGGTATCTCCCCAATTGTCGGTGACGGCGAACTGGCCGTCGGCCGCGCGCGCAATCCGTTTCACACCGGTGCGCGGTGCGCCGTGGTGCAGCGTCGACAGGCTGGTACCTTGCGGCCAGTGCGCGCACCGCTCAGGAACATGACGCCAGATGCCGAGCGGCACTTGTTCCACGCCGCCGACGATCAGGTGTTGGTGGTCGTCGCAGTTGGTCATGACCACGCGGAAGATTTCCAGCATCGAGTTAGGGAAATCCGAGTCCCAACCACCGGTGCCGAAACCGACCTGGCCGAACACTTCGCGGTGATAGAACGAGAGCTTGGCGAAGGCTTTCGAAGTGGCAACGAAGTCGTAGAAGGTGCGGTCGTCCCACAGCGGCACCAGCTTGTCCCACAGTTCCTTGAGGCGCGGGACATCGCGATCCCGGATGGCTTGCTGAATGTCCGCGAACTGTGCGCCGTCTTCGAGGGCATCGGCCCAGGCGTCGGCGACTTCCTGAAACAGCGCAGGCAAGTCCGACAGCTTCTGTGCGTAGTGGGTCGTGCCTTCCAGGTCGATCACGGTGCTGCCGGACGCCGCGGTCAGCGGGTTGGGAAACGGCCGGGACTCAAGGCCCAGTTTGTCGACGTAGTGATAGAACGCTGTGGAGGACACCGGAAAACGCATACCGCCCAGTTCGGCGATGATCCCCTCGGTCCCTTCGAACTGTTGCGAGCGCAAACGCCCGCCCATTTTTGAGGCCTCGTACACGACAGGTTTGAGGCCGAGCTTCATCAGCTCATACGCGGCGACGAGGCCTGCGATGCCCGCGCCCACGATGGCGACTTCTTTTCCAAGGTTCTCGGTCGGAATGCTGCCCAGGCCCGCCGGGTGCTCGATCCAGTCATCGAAGGCGAACGGAAAATCCGGGCCGAAAATCGTGATCGGTTTTTTTCCGTCGGCGGGGTGGCGATTGTTCTTCATGACTGACCTTGTTCGACTGAGGGCGCGAAAAGGACAAGTCTAGATAACAGTTGAACCGTTAATAAGACGCAGAGTGTCGTCGTTATGTAGAGATTTAAGGCAATGTGACGAAAGGAGGCGTCATTTTGAATGATCAGCGCTAAACCGGCTGCCCGCGGTCAATCTTGCTGCTGAGAATGATCGACGTGGTGGTCTTCTCCACGCCATCGACACTGCCGATCAGGTCCAGCAGTTGATCCAGTTGTTCGGGCGAGTCAGTCCGCAGCCAGGCCACGTAATCGAACTCGCCACTGACGGCACACAGTTGCTGCACTTGGGCCAGCGCGCTCAACCGTCGCAGCACCTCCTTGCCCGAACGAGGCTGTACGGTGATCCCGACATACGCCTGCAACCCGCCGTCGACCACGCGCTGGCTGAGTCTCACGCCATAGCCGGTGATGATTTTCGCCTTCTCCAGCCGCGCCAGCCGCGACGTCACGGTCGTGCGAGCGATGCCCAACTGGCGAGCCAGATTGGCAACGGGCTCGCGGGCATTGATCTGCAAGGCCGCGATCAGTTGGCGGTCGATATCATCCAGGGCGGGAGGGCGAGTGTCGGGCAAGAGCTGAATCTCCATCGGCAAGCGCGCCATGTTACCCGTTGTCGAACGCCCGGTCAGGCATTAGTCCGGTAGGCGCTGGCTTGCAAACCTGGAAGAGCCCCTGCACCTGATGTAGGCCGACCCACCGCCTTCGCTGCCGTCGTAACCTCCGACGTCTCCCACAGGGAGCGCGTAGACCGTGAAATCGTGGCTGCCACATGGACAGTGCAGATCAAGCATTCACGGCTCCCAAATGTTTTGTGTCAGGCGCAGGTTCATAGTGGGAGATTCTATGGTTCTCGGACCGGTGGTGTCAGTCCGGTTTTGAGAGTCGCAACGCCTGCCAGCATGCGCCACATCCCGGATGACGCAGAGCGTCATTGAATGTGTTACCACGCGGAGCGTCGGAACAATCAGCTTGCTCGCGATGG
>NZ_FOEO01000057.1 GCF_900110765.1 Pseudomonas sp. NFACC02 | reverse complement strand
TGTTTTATATGGGCTTTTTATTTTCTGGCACATTAATTGATTTCCCTTGTCTACCCCGGCGGGCAATTCCGCTCTTCGGACAACCCAACTTTCAGCAAGGGAAGCATTCATGGCAACTCCAGCGTACATGTCCGTCACTGGCGAAAAACAAGGTCTGATCACGGCCGGCGCATTTACCGCCGACTCGGTTGGCAACACCTATCAGGACGGTCACGAAGACCAGGTCATGATTCAGGCCTTCCACCACGACATCATCATTCCACGGGATCCGCAATCCGGCCAACCGACCGGTCAACGCGTTCACAAGCCCGTGACCATCACCAAGGCCCACGACAAGTCATCACCATTGCTGCTGGCCGCGCTGACCTCCGGGGAGCGGTTGACCGAAATCGTCATTCACTTTTACCGCACTTCGGCGCTAGGCGCTCAGGAGCACTACTACACCACCACACTCGAAGACGCGATCGTCGTCTCCATCAACAACACCATGCCCAACTGCCAGGACCTCGACAACGCTCATCTCATGCTCCAGGAAGAGGTGCAGCTCACCTACCGCAAAATCACCTGGACCCACGAGGTTTCCGGCACTTCCGGTTCCGATGACTGGCGCTCTCCGGTCGTTTGACCACGACTGATCGTCTCGCGCATCGGCCCGCTCGGCGGGTCGGTGCGCTTGCATGCTTACCTCTCTTTTACGTTTGCTGATGCCCTTGGGTATTGGCCAGCGCAGCCACATGCAGAAGGAACAAGGGATGTCCGCACCGGCCAACCGGACCCATTTCAGCCTGACCATCGAAGGGTTTTCAGACGATCTTCAGGTTCATGCCTTCAAGGGTCGCGAAACGATCAGTGAACCGTTCGGGTTTGATGTGGAACTGGTCAGCGAACGGCCTTCACTGGACCTCGAAAAGCTGTTGCACAAGCCGGCCTTCCTGCAGCTCTCGCCCGACGGTCACGGCATCCACGGGCAGATCTATCGCGTCGCCCAGGGTGACTCCGGCAAACGCCTGACGCATTACTCCGTGACCCTGCGTCCGCGCCTTTCTTATCTGGCCCACCGCGTTAACCAGCGCATCTTCCAGAACCTCACCGTGCCGGACATCGTCGCCCAGGTCCTGGAGGAACATGGCATCCAGAGCAATGCCTACGCCTTCAAGGTGGGGGCTGTTTATCCCGAGCGCATTTACTGCGTGCAATACGATGAATCGGACCTGCACTTCATCCAGCGTCTGTGCGAAGAGGAAGGCATTCACTACCACTTCGAACACAGCCCCACGGCACACAGGCTGGTGTTCGCCGATGACCAGGTGATGTTCCCCAGGCTGGCGCCTGTCGCCTATCAGCAGGATTGCGGGATGCTCGCCAGCGAGCCGGTGATCAAGGGCTTTGACGTACGCCTGGAAACCCGCACCACCCGCACCACTCGCCGCGACCATGACTTTGAAAAGCCGCACCTGAATCTGCAAAGCGACGACAGCAGCGGCGTCATGCCCGATCTCGAAGACTACGACTATCCGGGGCGTTTCACCCACCGCGACCGTGGCAGACACCTGGCCAGACGCGCGCTGGAACGGCATCGCAGCGACTTCCAACTGGCCGAAGGCAAAAGCGATCAACCGTCGCTGGTCAGCGGCCACTTCCTGGCGTTGACCCGACACCCGCAGGCCCGCTGGAACGATTTGTGGCTGCTGACCGAAATCCTCCACGAAGGCAAGCAGCCACAGGTGCTGGAAGAGTCGATCAACAGCGATACGGCGCGCTTCAAGGATGATTTCCTGCAGGGCTATCGCAATACCTTCAGGGCGACGCCGTGGGAAGTGCCCTACCGGCCGCCGCTCAAGCATCCGAAACCGCGAATACTCGGCAGCCAGAGCGCCAGGGTCACCGGCCCCAAAGGGGAAGAGATTCATTGCGATGAGTACGGCCGGGTAAAAGTACAGTTTCACTGGGACCGCGAGGGCCAGTCTGACGACAAGACCAGTTGCTGGCTGCGCGTCTCGCAGGCCTGGGCCGGTGCGCATTACGGTGGCCTCGCCATCCCGCGCGTCGGCATGGAAGTGCTGGTGACCTTCCTGGAGGGCGATCCCGACCAACCGCTGATCAGCGGCTGTCTGTTTCACAAGACCAACGCCGTGCCCTACGAACTGCCCGTCCACAAGACCCGCACCACCTTCAAGACCCTCAGCTCACCCGGCGGCGCCGGCTTCAACGAACTGCGCATCGAAGACCGCAAAGGCCAAGAGCAGATCTTCGTGCACGCCCAGCGCAACTGGGATCAAAACATCGGGCACGACCAGAAAATCCACGTCGGCCACGAACGGCACGACACCGTGGAGCACAACAGCTACAGCGAGTTCAAGGCCGAAGAGCATTGCACCGTCCACGCCGACCGCAAAGTACACGCCAGGGCCGACGACCACCTCACGGTCGGCGTCAACCAGCACGTCTCGATCGGCACCGGCCAGTTCATCGAGGCAGGTCAGGAGATTCATCTGCGTAGCGGCGCGAAAGTCGTCATCGAAGCGGGCAACGAACTGACCCTCAAGGCGGGCGGCAGCTTCATCAAGATCGACGCGGGCGGGGTCACCATCACCGGGGCGCAGATCAAGCTGAACAGCGGAGGCAGTCCCGGGACTGGAGCCGGCGCAGCACCGCTGCTGCCGGGTGCTTTGCTGGAGGCTGATACGGACAAGGCCGGGGAATTATTGCATCAAGCCTCGGTACAGACCCTGCAAAAAGCAGCCACAGGCGCTGGGCCGATCTGCGAAGTCTGTCAAAACCTGGAGGCCGCGAAATGACCCTGACGCCATCGCGGTACCTGCTTCTGGATGGGGCAAAAATCGAGAACCTACCAACAACCGTGTACAGCCTGGAGGACAGCCCGACGGTCGAATGGCTCTATCGCACAACTCGCTATGAAGCGCTCTTCGACGTGGGTCCCGCGTTGGTGCTCTTGCGCGCCGGCAGTGATCTGGAACATGCGTTCATGGACCGCTGGCAGCATGACGCCGGCGTCATGATCGAGAGTGACGCCCCCCTGCAGACGTTGACAGCACACTTGCGCAGCCTCGTTCATGCGCGCGTGACCGGCGATGTTGCGGTGTTGTTTCGCTACTACGATCCACGCGTTATGCGTCATTGGCTGCCGGCCATGAGGGCTGATGAAAAAGACCACATGATGGGGCCGATCAATCGAGTGCGCCTGCCGGCGAGGACGGACCAGGGCGAACAATGGATCGCTCGCGAACAAGACCGACAAAGTGCCCAGCCGTATGGCGAGCGGCCTTGGCTGTATCTCGATGAACAGCAGTTGCAGCAGCTTAACCAAGGCAAGCTGGAGCTGTTCGACGAAACCCTTCTTGAGCACGTACGCACCTACTTCCCCGAATGCCTGGCTGCGAAAACGCTCGCCGAACAACGAGAGTGGGCGGCATCGTGCCGTGAAGGCGCCGCTCGCTACGGCTATTCAACGCCAAGCGAAGTGGCGCGCTGGGCTGCACTGGTCGCCACCCATGGGACGGCCTTTCCACAAGCGCCCGAACATCAAATCTACCGCGACATTCTCCAACACCCCACGCTCAACGCCACGCAACGCATGGACGCCTTGCTGGTGGAACTGCATCGGCACCTGCTACGCACTGACAAGGAGTCTTTTTGATGACAGATCACACGCTGGATAAAAACCGCCATCTCGCTGCCGCGGATCAGACAGCAAAAACCGGCTTCGGCCATGAAGAGCTGTCGAGCCCTATGGCCGCCTGTCCGGCCCGTCAACCGGAGATCTTTGTCGTTCCAACCCGGTATGCCATGGCTGAGCAGGCCGCCGCGCACACTGATTTCACGCCACCGAACCGAACGCAGAGTCACCCGATGGCCTTGCGCCGTTTGCGTGCGGGTTACGTTTACCTGTGGCACGGCAATGGACCGCTCAAACGATACGCCGTTGCGACGGACGGCCTGTTGTCGGAGCAGCCGTTGACGTCTGCACATAAGGTGATCGCCACTGGAGAAATAGCAGGCATTGCGCTGAAGAAAAACGACGACGCCTGGATGCTCTTCAGCGAGAGGCCTCTAGGCAAGCAAGCCTGCAAACGCCTGGAAAAGAGCACCGAGAGACGGCAGCGCATGCGGGAAGTAAAACTGACCGAGGTCGCTAAACGGCTGTCGGCTCAGCACTGCCTGTCCCTCGACAAGGCCCCGGAACTGATGGCCGAACTGATGCCAAAGGTGCGTCAACAAGCCTTGGCCCATGACTACCAGCAAAATGGTGCAGCGTACCGTGAGGGTCTGAGTCAGCAGGGTAAAGTGATGCACGCCGCACCCACGCCAGAAAATATCAAGGCCTACTCCGACAGCGCGCATTGGCTGCGTGAGCGCGAAGACGCAGCAGGCGCGCAGCCCCCGGATGAGCCGCTGGTCGAGCCCGGCGTCTGGAGCGCCACCCCTTGGGAGGTGAGCGCTACCCAAGCGTGGCTGGATGCCGCGAACAGTCAGTCAGCGCCGCTGTATGCCGTCCTGGCCGCGCTCGACGACGACTTGGGTGTGCTGCGGGACATCAACCATGAGCAAGAGTCCGTCGAAGCTCGCCACGAACAATGGGTCGGTGACAATAACCTGCGCCTGAGCATTGGCGGTTTTGTTCGCAGCCTTATCACTGAGGACGGCGCCGAACTGGCCGGTACGCTCAGCTACCGATACAAAGATCGAGACCTCACGCTGACCCCGGCTCAGGGCAAGGTCATGCTGGATGCACAGCACAAGCTAGACGAGGCGCGGAAGGACGAAGCCAGAACCCTACGATTGGGGGGGCCGGCCGCTCGTGATGCGCGCATTGCCGAAATCGTGGCGCCGGTAAGGGCCTTCATCCCGGCAGATTTGTACAACGAAGCGCAATTCGTGGTCCGCGAATACCGTGCCGAAAAGCAGGCCAACTTCGACGATAACTTCCTCGGCGCCAAGGTGAGTGAATACATCGATCTGACGGCGATGAATACCTGGCTCGACACCAACGCTCCCGCGCACTTCAAGGACGTTGAACAACGCCACAACGCCCTCTTTGCCGACCGCGCCGTGTACCTCAAACGTTCCTTCAACGGCACCTGGTTTGTCGATTACGAAGACCTGGATGACCGGCACTGGCTGACGGAAGTGGCGACTGGTTGCCTGACCGCGCAGTGCATTCGTGCCCATGGCGCGGAACAATACGCCGACTATGTACGAGCTGCCGATGGTGGTGCACTGGCCCAGCTATTCCTCGCCTGGACGCCGTCACTTGAAGCGGCCATCAACGACACCTCTCGCTTGGGCGAGCTGATGGCGGCGCTGGCCTCAGACAACATTGATGCCACCCATCAAGCGCTGGCGCCGTTGACCGCACCTATCCTGCACGACCTGGCAGACATGGCGCGCGAGGCCAAAAGCCCTTGGAACGTCTTGGTCAACCGGCTGGCGGCCTCGTTGCTGTTGCTCAAAGGCGATAAAACCTTCAGCAGCGCCTGGCTCGGTATTTTTGTCACCGCCCGGCTGGGTGCCGACACGCGGGTGGCGCAGGTTGTCCGCGACGCCCGTCAGGTCTGGACGTTACTGGGCCAGAAAGCCGAAGGGCTCAACCAATGGGCCCGCGCCACCGGCAAGGCCATTGGCGCCGGGCATGTGTCGGGCATCACAAACTCGCCTTTAGTGACCAACAGCGGCGGCATCGTGCCGCTGGCGGCCTTGCTGCTTAATATCTTCAACACGCACAACTACCTGAACCAGGGCACGGCAATCGAGGGGATGGACAACCAACGAGTGAACGACACCTTCTCGGCTTCGTTGTATGCGGCTGCGGCGCTGGTGGCGGTGATTGATAGTCAGGTGCGGGTTGGATTGAAGAAGGATCGGTTTTTTATTCGTTCGTCAGCCGCACCAACTTTGACCCTGTTCGGTGGGGTGATTGGGGCGCTGTCATTCGGTGCGGCGTTGAACGAGTACGTCTCGCTGCAAACCCAACTGGAAAATTCGCAAAGGCGTGTCGACCCGTGGCTCGCTATGCGCCAGTACGTCGTCGCAGGTCAAGTCACCGCTTATGGAGCCCAGGCACTTTTGGGCCTCGCTCAGACAGGCAGAGCCTTGGCAGGACTGATCGAAGTTGAAGTCGCAATCATGCGCTACACCCTGTGCATGGGGCCCTTGAACTGGATAATTGCATCGCTGGGCGTCTTGTACCTGATCACCTGGTTCTTTCAGCAGACCCCGTTGCAAAATTTCCTTAACTTCTGTTGCTGGTCAAAGGCACGGGCGGGGGACCTGTCACCCATTGCGGCCCAGGCGCAAGAGGATGAACTGGATCGTTTGTATGCCATTCTCTACGCCCCCCGAGTGAGCATGGACAGTCGTTCGGAGGTCACCAGCTCGCGCGGCTCCTCCGGCATGGCCTTCGTCAGTTCCATTCGCGCCATGACCATCGATTTGCCAGGGGCAGAACCCGGCAGCGCCTATCTGGAACTCTCCCTGATCGGGGATCCGGTGGACACGCTGGCCTACCGCGACCTGATTAAAAACAGCCCCACCGCCTATTACCAACCGCCCCGCCCTTGGCGAAACATGGCGCCGATCTGGCTGTCCAGCAGCACCTGCCAATGGATACCGCACAACGAAGGCCAGGGTCTGCGCCTGAGCGGTCCCTTCAACACGATTCCGAATATGATCGGCTCCACCCCCAGCAGTGTCTCCGTCCGCTTACGCTATCGCACGCCGTTGACCGGCCTGCTGGGCGCCACCAGTTATGTCGGCGGAGACCGCGGCCTGACGTTCACGCTGACTGACAGCACGGGCGTAATTGCCCTGCGAAACGACCCGACCCCGGCGCTGGACCGTGCACCCAGCTATCCCCTCGGCGACGACCATCCGGGGGCAATTTACCTTCAGCCTAAGGGGAAAGCATGAGCACACCTCCGGCCGGCACCACGAAAAAACGCGCAATGTCACGCAGGGACTATCTGGCCCCGCTGCCCGTCCCCACCGGGCAGAAACCCTGCGACTCGCTCAATACCATCTGGCGCAAGAATCAGGTGTTTCTGGATATCGGGAATTACAGCATCGGGTCGGCCGTGATGGTGATTTGGCCAGTCCTGTTGCTTTTTGTATTTATGACTTACATCACGCCTCATCCGCTAATGTGGGGCGGCGGATTAATCATCGTGGGCATCCCCATTTTGTTTGTAATTCAAGGCCTTTTCCGCGAAGTCCCCCTACCCGTGCGCTTCAATCGCCAACGCCGCGAGGTCTGCGTTCCTCAAGCAGACGGCACCTATTGGATCGTCCCATGGGAAACGGTCACCGCCGCCGCAACGCAGCACTCCTCCGTCAGCCAGGCAGGGCGCGCCACGATGGGGTTGCTGATCATTGGTTTTGAAAACCCCGACCCGCAAGCCAAGGAAGGTGAAAAGCACTATTCGATGGGTTTCAACTGCGGGGGCGGCACCACGGCCATGGCGCTGTGGGAATGCATGCGCAGCTACATGGAAGTCGGGCCGGACGCCGTCGAGGATCAGACGGCACGCTTCTACAGATCCAAAGGCATCTGGGCGACGTACGTGGACGACCTTATCAAGGCGGCGAAGCTGAGAGGCTGGCTTGTCACCGCTTTGTGGGAAGGTTTTTGCGGCCTCTTCATTTTCAACACGCTGCTGATAGATGTGCTGGAACGCTGGAAACTGAATCCGCCACCCGACCTGCCTTATCCCGACATCATCGAATGGTCCAAACCACTCCCCCCTGAACAATGGGCCAAGCGTTCCCCGGAACTGGAAGCCGCCATCGCCAAGCGTGAGGCTGAACTTGCTGACCAAACGGCGGAGAAGGCATGAGCACACCTCCGGCCGGGACCACGAAAAAACGCGCATTGTCGCGCAGGGACTATCTGGCCCCGTTGCCCATCCCTACCGGTCAGAAACCCTGTGACTCGCTCAACACCATCTGGCGCAAGAATCAGGTGTTTCTGGATATTGGGAATTACAGCATCGGGTCGGCCGTGATGGTTTTGTGGCCAATGGTGATGTTGTTTGCATTCATGGGATACCTGTTCAGAAATGATCAGGATGAGATGCACATATTTGCGATCATGACAGCCTTTATCATCGGTATTCCTTCGTTGATGTTGATCCAGGCCATCTATCGCGAAGTCCCTCTACCCGTGCGCTTCAATCGCCAACGCCGTGAGGTCTGTGTCCCTCAAGCCGATGGCACCTATTGGATTGTCCCGTGGGAAACCGTCACCGCCGCCGCGACGCAGCACTCCTCGGTAAGTCAGGCAGGGCGCGCCACGATGGGGTTGCTGATCATCGGCTTTGAAAACCCCGATCCGCAGGCCAAGGAAGGCGAAAAACACTATTCAATGGGCTTCAACTGCGGGGGCGGCACTACGGCCATGGCGCTGTGGGAATGCATGCGCAGCTACATGGAAGCCGGGCCGGACGCCGCACCCGAAAGCCGGGTAGGCATCGCACCTTATGAACAGACTCAAATCGGCTCGATCATCACCGACTTGCGCAAGGGCGATCTGATACAGGTCATCTGGGGGATATTCTGTATCACGATTCTGGGGACATACTTCGCCGAAAAACTGCAGAACCTCAAGCTCTCGCACCCGCCCGCACTGCCTTATCCCAACATCATCGAGTGGTCCAAACCACTCCCCCCTGAACAATGGGCCAAGCGCTCCCCGGAACTGGAAGCCGCCATCGCCAAACGCGAGGCCGAGCTTGCCGCCAGAACGGCGGAGGAAGCATGAGCACACCACCGGCCGGAACTACGAAAAAACGCGCATGGTCGCGCAGGGAGTATCTGGGCGATCAGCGCGCAACCCATCCCCAAGAATAACAATGCACCTACTAGCGCATTTACCGCCTCGCACGCTCTGGCACGCTGATTCCCGGCAGATTTCATTTGCACGAATCTCCGGTAGCCGGGGAACGATTGAGGGACGGTAGGGCTCACACCTTCTGTCTTTGAACCGTCTTCCTCACGAGTGACCTGTATGGAACATGTACTCCCGGACGCCTGGCTCAATGCCCTACCGTTGCCTTGGCTGAACACCCTGATCGCCGCCACTGTTGCCGTCTGCATCGCGCTGGTGGTGCGCTGGATTGCGCTGGTGATACTTCGACGCGTCGCCAAGTCGTTCGTCTTCGCCCAACAACTGATTCACCGCGCAGAGCCACCGACGCTCTGGCTGATACCGCTGCTGGCGCTGCAGACCGTGTGGACCTCCGCGCCTGACGACCTGATGTTGATCAACGGCGTACGCCATCTCAACGGGATGCTGGTCGTGGCCGCGTTCACCTGGCTGGCCTTGCGTTGTGTGAAGGCCATCGGCGAGGCCGTGGCGATCCGCAACCCGCTGGACATCGAGGACAACCTTCAAGCCCGGCGCATCCAGACTCAGGTGCGTGTGCTGGTGCGCTGTCTGAACGTGCTGGTGTTGCTGTTCGGCACCGGCCTGATCCTGATGAGTTTTCCGCCGGTGCGGCAGATCGGTACCAGTTTGCTGGCTTCCGCAGGGCTTGCAGGTCTGGCGGCGGGTTTCGCGGCCAAACCGGTTCTGGGCAATCTGATCGCGGGCTTGCAGATCGCTATTTCGCAGCCGATCCGGCTGGATGATGTGGTGATCGTCGAGGGTGAATGGGGCCGCATCGAGGAGATCAGCGGCACCTATGTCGTGCTGAAGATATGGGATGAGCGGCGGATGGTGATTCCGCTGCAGTATTTCATCGAAAAGCCGTTTCAGAACTGGACGCGCAGTACGTCGAGCCTGATCGGGTCGGTGTTTCTGTGGGTGGACTACTCGCTGCCGCTGGAAGCGCTTCGGGCCGAGACGGAGCGTATCTGCAAAGAGATCCCGCATCTGTGGGATGGTCGGGTCTGTGTGCTGCAGGTCACTGACACAACGGACAAGGCCATGCAGTTGAGGGTGCTGTTGAGTTCGGTGGATTCGTCGCGCAGTTGGGATGCCCGCTGCCATATGCGCGAGCGGTTGATCAGCTTTGTCGCCAAGCAATACCCGCAATGTCTGCCACAACTGCGGGCGGAAATGTCATCACGTGGCGTGCAGCCAGAGCGTGACGGTCATGAGCCGCCGACTGAGATCGCGCGTCAGCCACCGGTGTAACAGGCGTCGATATTGACCAGATTGAACACGCGGCGAAAAACGATCCGCTTGCAAAGACTGACCTGTGGGAGTGAGCTTGCTCACGAATGCGGAGTATCAGCCACTGTGGATGGCGCTGACCCACCGCATTCGCCAGCAAGCCGGCTCCTACAGGGATCAGTGCAGGGCTTGCGGCAGTAAACGCTCCCATATTCGATACTGGTCGCATCGAATAGGCCTCGAACCGCCGGTCCCGTTGGCAAAGACTGACCTGTGGGGCTTGCGGCAGTAAACGCTCACCCACAGGGATATCTTACCGGGCGGCGGCCCGACTCAATCCTCACTGCGCCTGATTGAACATCACCACCTTGCCCATCATCGCGGCGGCAAACTGTTGGGCGCTCATTTTCACGCCGTTGAAGTCCACCACATCGTTGGCGTAGTGCAAGGTGGAGGTGATGTTGTCGCCTTCGACTTTCCCCACTTGCAGCATGATCGCCATACCACCCACCGACTCGGCAGCACCTTTGGCCTGTTCGGCGATGGCGGCGTGGTCGGTCTGCCCAGCGGACAGCGCCTGCAGGCTGGCCAGGTCCTGAATCATCGGTTTGGACAGCAGCAATTTGGCGTCCAGCTGCGTCACCAGCTGTTTGAGCAGCGCGGCGCCCGGCTGATCAAGCGAGGTCGGGTTACTCAGGTCCATCGACAGGCTGAAGTGACTCTCGCCGTTGGCGGTTTTCAGCGACAGCTTTTCCAGTTCGATATGAGGTTTGGCCGAGAGCAGCTTGCCAACTTCTGCCTGCACCAGCGCCTGATCTGCCGGGCTCAGGTGTGGCGTGTAGGACTCACCCTCGGCCGCCGCAGCCTGGGCCTGTGGCTGAATTTTTTCCTGGTAGATCTGCAACAGGGCCTTGGTCGAAGCAATGTCGAAGTTGGCAAACTTCCAGACCATCTGCGATGAGCCAACGTCCTTGCCGTCGAACGTGATGTCGCCGATGTCGTAGGTGACCTGCGCGTTGAGGTTGCCTTCGACTTCCTGCAACAGACTGGTGTTGACGAAGTCTTTGAACTGCACCGGCGGACGACCTGCCGCCTGGAACGTGGCCGAGGTCACCTTGGCATCGCTGTGTCCCAGGTAGAAACCCGACTTGCCCTTGGTCCCGCCCGTGTTGAACGTCAGATCACGGAGCGACAGGCTGACAGGCCCTTCTTCGGAGGTCGCTGTGACGTCCAGACTGCCCAGCACGCCGTTGGCTTCCAGCTTCTCGCCATTGGCGCTGCCCGATGCATTGAGGGTGAAACCCGAGAATTTGAATGAACCGTTCTGGTCGTCGAACTGGAACGGCAGGAACTCGATACGGCCCAATGCAGCGCGATCGTAGCCCATGCTGAAATGCCCGGTGAGCGGCGCTTTATCATGGGTCATGGCGAACCACTTCTCGGAAAACACGTTCTTCTCGAGGGCCATGTTGCTGGCCGCCATGACAGGCACCAGATTCAGCGACTTCACGCGGCTCCACGGGAAAGGGCCGTGCTCGATGTTATCCACAAAAAGCAGTTCGACCGGCTGACCGTCATTTAGCCTGGGGTTCTGGATCGTGAATTTATAGTGCGCGGTACTGGTGAAGAAGTGGCGATCCAGCGACAGTAGCTCGACGCTCGCACTTCCTTCATGGCCGACGAACGCGGCCTGAATTTGCTGATTACCCTGCTGCACGGCATCACCGAGTACGCCTTCCAGGCGAGTCCCCGTGTACCAGGCACCGGCAGTGATGAGAGCGCCTGCAACCACGACGACGCCTAAGGCAATGTTGACTGATTTTTTCATGTGTCGACTCGAAGATGTCCGTTCTTGAAGAGAGGTCGTGTCTTCCCTGACCCCGAAGGGTTTCGGCGCTGAGATACAACGGCCGAGCAGCACCTTGCGCTGCCGAGAGCCCGGCGAGATTAGCACCTGTCGAGGGCATTTTGCAGGTGTTGCGCCTAGCCACGGCCTTTGCCGAGGCGTTAGGCTGGGCATCAATCTGCACACGGGGTCGATGAGATGAGCAACACGCAAAAACCAAAAGGGCCGATCAAGGCGGTGATTTTCGACATGGACGGCCTGTTGCTGGACACAGAAGGCATCTACACCGAAGTCACCAACACCATCGCCAACCGGCACGGGAAAACCTTCGACTGGGCCGTGAAACAGCACTCCATCGGGCGCGGCTCGCAGGATTTCGCGGAATACGTGATCAGCGCGCTTGAGCTGCCGATGTCCCCGGAAGAATTCCTCACCGTTCGCCAGCCGATGCTCGACGAGCGTTTCCCGCACGCACAGCCTATGCACGGAGCCGAAGCGCTGGTGCGTCATCTGGCCAAGCACAACATTCCGATTGCCGTGGGCACCAGCTCCTCACTCCATTACTTCCATGTGAAGACGAGCAATCACCGTTCCTGGTTCGAGCTGTTCAAGCACGTGGTCACCGCCGACCACCAAGACGTGAAGGCCGCCAAGCCGGCGCCGGATATCTTCCTGACCGCTGCGCGTCTGCTGGGTGTCGATCCAAAGGATTGCCTGGTCTTTGAAGACTCGCCGTTTGGCGTCACGGCCGCCAAAACCGCAGGGATGTATGCCGTGGCTGTGCCTGACTCGCACATGCCGGTGGCTCAATATGCGCACGCCGACCTGATGCTGGGATCGCTGGCGGAGTTTCCGCTGGAGGATTGGGGTTTGCCGGGGTATCGCACATAACGCAAGCGTGCTCGTTCCGGCCGTGCGCGCCCGTCAGACCACGCGCTTCAAGTCCACACCTAGCGACTGCGCAAAGGCTTTCACGAGCGGGCTGCGCGGCGCGCTCTGGCGCAGGATGAGGTTGAAGGGCGTGCTCAGGTGAATGAGGTCTGGACGCAAGGCGCGGAGCTGGCCGTCACGCACCTGATTGCGGGCATAGTGTTCGGGCAGAAAGCCGATGAAGCGCCCGGTCATGATCAGAATCGCCACGGCCTCTACCTGCGAGGCCGATGCGGACTGACTGTCGTAATTGACGAAGCTCGCCTTGTCCCGGTGAATGGCGTATCGGTGATTGATCACCTGGTAATGCCGAAGGCTGTCGACGTCCAGATCGTGCTCGGCCATGTCGAACAACGGGTGACCTACGGCGCAGTAGGCGTGGGAAAGCTCCTCGTAAAGCTCGAAATAATCGAACTCCTCGCGACGCTGGTAGACCGGAACGATGCCCACACTCAAACGCCCTTCGACCACACCGCGCTCAATGTCGTCGAGTTGTGAGGCGTGGACACGCAGCCTTACTTTGGGTGCTTCATCGTGCATTGTTCTCAGCGAATCAATTAACGGTGAACTTTTATCGGACATCGTGTTATCGATAACGCCAATACTCAGGTCGCCGATCAGTTCGTTTTGCGCCGAACTAATCCGGTCTCTGAAAGTGTCCACCGAGGCAAATAGTTCGATGGTCGCCTGATAGACCAGTTTGCCCTCTTCCGTCAGATGAAACCCTTCCCGTCCACGGGTACACAGTCGCATGCCGATACGGATTTCGAGGTCCGAAATCTGCTTGCTGATCGCCGCCAGGCCTACGTTCAGCTCATTCTGCGCGGCACTGAAACCGCCCGCCTCGACCACGGCCTGAAAGACCCGAAGCAGCTTGAAGTCCATTCCACTGAGCGATAACGGCGGTCGAATCCCCGGTTTTGGCGGCACGTTTCCAGAAGTGGAAAGTGGAGTTTCCATAATGCTTATTTACCTCGCCCGTTATATTCAACAGGCTTTGACCCACAACAAAAACATGCCCGAATGACAATAATGAACACAGAAAATGGCGATTGGCAACCATACGCATGGCGCCCTGATCAGCGACCCCTTCGCTGATTTAAAGACGATAAAACCTGACACATTGATCAAGACTTGCAACTCGAAACTGCCCTCAATTTTCAGCGAATACCCCGGTTCTCGATGCGTGTACACACCCTGCTCGACCGGTTTGAAGGGCTGTTCACTGGCATCGAATACACGCCGCCTGAACACAGCGTCGGAGAAACACCATGAACCAGCATCAGGCAGAGCGTCTGCAAGCCGAACGCAAAAAGTCCGAGGACGCGTTCGACATCACTCAGTACGAACACGTACCCCGCCGCTATTACGGGCGGATTTTCTTTGCCACCCTCATCGTGATTGCATTGGCAGGCCTGGCTCGCGCGTTCGCCAACGGGCAGATCGAGTGGGGTTATATCGGCCAGTTCCTGACTTCCGAAGCGATTTTATGGGGCCTGCTCAACACCATCGTCATGTCGATCCTGGCGATGATTCTGGGCGTGGTGATCGGCGTCATTACGGCCATCATGCGCATGTCGGCAAACCCGATCCTGCGCTACGTAGCAATCCTGTACACCTGGCTGTTTCGCGGCACACCGTTGATTCTGCAACTGCTGCTGTGGTTCAACCTGGCCCTGATCTTCCCGGTGATCGGCATCCCCGGTGTGTTCCAGCTCGACACCGTCACGTTGATGACTCCCTTCGTCGCCGCGCTGCTGGGTCTGAGCATTAACCAGGGTGCATACACCGCCGAAGTCGTCAGGGCGGGCCTGCTGTCGGTAGACACCGGTCAGTACGAAGCCGCTAAATCCATTGGCATGCCGCGCCTACAGGCGTTGCGTCGGGTGATTCTGCCTCAGGCCATGCGCGTGATCATTCCGCCCGTTGGTAACGAATTCATCGGCATGGTGAAGATGACCAGCCTCGCCAGCGTGATTCAGTACTCCGAGCTGCTGCATAACGCGCAGAACATTTACTACGCCAACGCCCGCGTCATGGAGCTGCTGATTGTCGCCGGCATCTGGTACCTGGCCGTGGTCACCGTTCTGTCCTTCGGCCAGAGCCGTCTGGAACGGCGCTTCGCACGCGGCGCCGGCAAGCGTTCGTAAGTCAGGCCCTGGAGATTCAATATGAGAAGCATCGTCAAAGCCGTCGGCCTGAACAAATACTACGACCAGTTCCACGCCCTCAAAGATGTCAGCATTGAGGTCGAGCAAGGTGAAGTGCTGTGCATCATCGGCCCCTCGGGCTCGGGCAAGAGCACGCTGCTGCGTTGCGTCAATCAGTTGGAAAAGATCGACAAAGGCGGCCTGTGGGTCGATGGCGAACTGGTCGGCTACCGCATTGTCGGCAACAAGCTGCACGAGCTGAACGAAACCCAGATCGCGCGCCAACGACTGAGCACCGGCATGGTGTTCCAGCGCTTCAACCTGTTCCCGCACATGACCGCACTGCAAAACGTGGTCGAAGGCCCGATTCAGGTGCTCAAGCGCTCGCCCAAGGAAGCCAACGAAGAAGCGATCGAACTGCTCGCCCGCGTCGGCCTGGCAGACAAACGTCACGCCTATCCCGTCGAGCTGTCAGGCGGCCAGCAGCAGCGCGTGGCGATTGCCCGCGCGCTGGCCATGCGGCCCAAGCTGATGCTGTTTGACGAACCCACTTCTGCCCTGGACCCGGAGCTGGTAGGCGAAGTGTTGTCGGTGATGCGCGACCTCGCGCACAGCGGCATGACCATGATCGTTGTGACCCATGAGCTGGGCTTCGCGCGCGAAGTTTCCAACCGCATGGTGTTCATGGACGGCGGCCAGATTGTGGAGGCCGGCAGCCCGGAAGACATTCTAATAAGCCCACAAAACCCAAGAACCCAAAGCTTCATTTCTGCCGTTCGCACCTAAACCAGAACAAACGAGAACGACCATGAAAAAAATGATCCTCCCTACCTTGCTCGCCGGCCTGATGGTCTCCGCTTCGGTATTGGCTGCCGTGCCCGCCAGCCTCAAGGAGAAAGGCGAAATCACAGCCGCCATCGTGCCGAACTACCCGCCGATGGATTTCAAGGACACCGCCACCAACACGCTGACTGGCCTGGACGTGGACCTGGGTAACGCACTGGCCGAACGTCTGGGCGTGAAAATCAGCTGGCAGGAGACTGCGTTCGAGCAGATGGTCAGCGGCCTGGTGACCAAGCGCTTCGATATCATTCTGTCGGGCATGACCGACACCGCAGAGCGTCAGAAGTCGGTGACCTTCATCGACTACTTCACCAGCGGCCCGCAGTTGTACACGCTGACCAAGAACACCGAGCTGAATCAACTGACCGACCTGTGCGGCAAGAAAGTCGGCACCAGCCGACGCACCACCTGGCCTGCGGAAATCGCGGCATGGAGCAAGGAAAACTGCGAAGCAGCCGGTAAGCCCGCTATTATCGTGACCGGCTCCGAAGGCTCCGCCGATGCGCGCGCGCAACTGCGTCAGGGCCGTCTGGATGCAGCCATGCAAGGCAGCGAAACCATTCCTTACCTGATGTTGCAGGAAAAGGACACCTACAAACCAATCGGCCAGCCGATCTCCAAGCAATTCACCGGCTTGGGCGTGAACAAGTCCAACCCGGAGCTGGCTAAAGCCATCGCCGAAGCGATGCAGGCCATGGTCGATGACGGCACCTACGGCAAGATCCTCAAGAAATGGGACCTGGAGCAAGGTGCAGTGACCAGGATCGAGATGAATCAGGGCAAGTAATAGCGCGAGCCTGCACGGACGATCCCGCAACACGATCCTGTAGGGGCGCGCTTGCCCGCGAATGGGTTATGTCAGATACGGAATTATCGTCTGACTCACCTCAATCGCGGGCAAGCGCGCTCCTACAGGGGATCGCGGTGCTTCAGCGGCTCTTCGGCAAGGCAACACAAAGGACATAAGAACAACAGTGGCCACCTACTCCCTCGTCATTCGCCGCCTGATGGTGTGCTCGCTCACCATCGTCATGAGCCGCGCGATGACCAGCCCGTTGCTGACGCTGTTCTTGGCCACCAGACTGGGACTGAACCAGCAAGATGTCGGGTTGTTGATGGGGATCGCGGTGTTCCTCGCCACCCTGTTGGGGTTGTATGGCGGCTACGTCATCGACCGCCTGGAAAAACGCAAGCTGCTGATCCTGGCGATGCTGTCCAGCGCCATCGGCTTCACCCTGCTGACCCTTGCCCAGAACGTCTACCTCACCACCTTGACCCTGGTCATCACCGAGACCGCGTCAGCGCTTTTTCTGATCGGGTCCAAGGCGATCATCAGCGAAAACCTGCCCATCGGCGACCGCGCCAAAGTGTTCTCACTGCGCTATACCCTGACCAACATCGGCTACGCCACCGGCCCGATGCTTGGCGTATTGATTGCCGGCCACTTGCCGCTGGCGCCGTTTCTGATCGCCAGCGCCATCGCGTTCGGCAGCCTGTTTCTCATGATCGGCATCCCGCCGACCGTGGCTGATCGTGAGCATCAACCCCGCAGTTTTCTCGACACCCTGGCGACACTCAAAAGCGATCGAACGTTGATCCTGTTCACCGGCGGCAGCCTGCTCAGCACCATCGTGCATGGCCGCTATACGCTGTATCTCTCTCAGTTTTTGCTGGTCACTCACACCTCGGCGCAGGCGCTGAAAATCCTTTCGGCGGTCCTGGCCTGCAACGCCGTGACGGTCATCCTGATGCAGTATCAGATCGGTCGCTTTCTCAAGCGCGAGCAGTTGCCGTACTGGATATGCTTGGGCACTGCGCTGTTCGCTGTCGGTCTCATCGGTTTCAGCTTTGCGCAGACCACGGCGGCATGGTGCGCGGCGATGTTCGTCTTCACTTTGGGTGAGATGATCATTTATCCGGCCGAGTACCTGTTCGTCGACACCATTGCCCCCGAGCATCTGCGTGGGAGTTACCTGGGCGCACAGAATCTGGCGGCGTTCGGCGGCGCGATGAGCCCGGTGATTTGTGGCTATCTATTGATCAATACCCCAGCGCCGACGATGTTCTATGTCCTGGCGTGCCTGACGGCGGCGGGGGGAACGTTGTGTTTTCTCAGCGGGCGACGCGCGAAGCTCAGTCATGTCGATATCCCGCTCTGAACCGCCAGACTGAGTACCAACTCGCTCCCGGGCGAATGAAAACCTGAGGAGCGCGCTTGCCCGCGAATGCGTTATGCCAGAGCCGAATACATCAACCGGCACACCGCATTCGCGGGCAAGCGCGCTCCTACAGGGTGGACGACGCTCAGTGCAACAGACGAGCACCGGTATCTCGAACAGTCGAAATTGTTACTTTTCAAATCCGCCGCAAACAGGCGAGTATGTCCGGTCTAGAGCTGTCGGTCTGACGGGCCCCTTCCAGAGCATCGAGCCTGCCCAGACTGTCCTGATTTCCACTTCCCTGACGAAAAGGATATCGAGCAATGATCTACCGCACGCTTGGCCAATCCGGCCTCAAGGTTTCGACGCTGACCCTGGGTTCCATGATGTTCGGTGTGCAGACCGGCACCGAAGAGTCGCTGCGCATCATCGACAAAGCCTGGGACCAAGGCGTGAACTTCATCGACACGGCCAACGTCTACAACGCCGGTCGTTCAGAAGAAATCGTCGGCGAGGCCATTGCCAGACGCCGCAGCGAATGGGTGTTGGCCACTAAAGTCGGCAGCAGCTCCGGCAACACCGCGCCAAACACCAGCGGTCTGAACCGCAAGCACATTTTCAACGAGATCGAGTCCAGTCTGCGTCGTCTGGACACCGACTACATCGACATCCATTACCTGCACAAGGAAGACCACAGCACGCCACTTGAAGTGACGGTGTCGGCCATCGGCGATCTGATCCGCGAGGGCAAGATCCGTTATTGGGGCGTTTCGAACTTCCGTGGCTGGCGCATCGCTGAAGTGGTCAACGTTGCGCAGCGCCTGGGCGTCGACAAGCCGGTCATCAGCCAGCCGTTGTACAACATCGTCAACCGTCAGGCGGAACTGGAGCAGATCACTGCGGCCAGGTTCTATGGCCTGGGCGTGGTGCCATACAGCCCGCTGGCTCGCGGCGTGCTCAGCGGCAAATACGCACCGGACGTCACGCCCGACAGCAGTACCCGCGCGGGCCGTCAGGACAAGCGCATCCTGGAAACCGAATGGCGGACGGAGTCGCTGCATATCGCGCAGAAGCTGCAGGCGTATACGAAGGACAAAGGTGTCGGTCTTGTCGAGTTCGCCATCGCGTGGGTGCTGAACAATCAGGCGGTGACCTCGGCCATCGTCGGCCCTCGCACTGAAGACCAATGGGACAGCTACACCAAGGCACTGAGCGTGAAGATCACATCGGAAGACGAGGCCTTCATCGACTCGCTGGTAACACCGGGCCATGCCTCGACACCCGGCTTCAATGATGTACAGCACTTTGTGACAGGCCGTTATCTCTAAGACAGGCGGCCTGTCCAAGTGTGAACTCGCCCGCGATCAGGTGTATCACCTGCAAACATGACGTGACACCTCGATCGCGAAACGGGTCGCCAGTGCGCTCAATCCATGGGATCGACCGGAGGTACTCGCCGTCGAGCCGCCAACCGAGGAAAATAATGGCATCTGGCGATCATTGATCTTCCGTTCGATGAGTTCGATCGTCTGACGACGTGGCCGTTGAAATGCTGCGTCCAGACGACCGTTTTCCGACGCCACGTGTCATCCAAAGGATAGGACACGGCAGGCACATCAATGCTACGAAGCCTTGTAGAATGCGGGCCACCTTAGCGGGCGAAACGATAGCTCACGGTTGACAAGCCGTGTTGCGGCCTCTAGCGTTCCATTGGATCCAATCCCTGATCAGTGAAGAAGATGTCATCGATACGCAGGACTGAGAAAGAAAAATTTCTGCGGGAAGTTCTCGGCGACGAGCAACCGCCTGCGCACCTTGCGCGCGCAGTCATCGAAGAAAAACTACGCGCCGCGATTCTCGACGGACGCCTGCCCGCAGGCATTGCCTTGCGCCAGCAGGAGCTGGCCACACTCTTTGGTGTGAGCCGTATGCCCGTGCGTGAAGCCCTGCGACAGCTTGAAGCTCAATCGCTGCTGCGCGTGGAGACCCACAAGGGCGCCGTCGTCGCCCCACTGATCAACGAAGATGCCACCGATGCCTATGCGCTGCGCATCTTGCTGGAGTCCGAGGCCCTGCGACAGTCGATACCGTTGCTGACAACTGTCGATATCGACCTGGCCCGCAGTTACATCGAACAACTCGAGCTTGAAACCGATTACTCGAAGATTGGCACGCTCAACCGGTTGTTCCACATGACGCTGTACTCCCGGGCGCAGAACAAACGCCTGCTCAAGCTGGTCGAGGACGGTCTGAACGAGGAGGAGCGCTTCCTGCGTTTCAACCTCAAGTACATGGGGCTGGGCAAGCTGTCCCAGCACGACCACATGGAGTTGTTGCAGATGGCTGGGGAAGGTGCCGTCGAGGCAACGGTCCATGCCCTTGCCCATCACTTGAACCGTGGTGTCGAAGCCATCAATACCTACCTGAAAAGCCGCCCGGCGGAAGTCGCCAAGTCCGCCACGGCATCAAGGAAGCGCGCCCTCGTCCAGTGAGGGTTCAACGATCGTGAGCAGCGACCAGGCTCACGTCCAGCAGTTCGCCCCCCTGTCTGCAGTTGCCGCACGCAACCGGATGAGGCAAGGGTTCAATGAGCACCGGTTGCAGTGGTGCCAGCGCCGAAGGACCCGGCCCCACGGTTGTGATAAGCCTGTACAAACAGGCTTGGGGAAAGCGGAGTGAATGCCAAAAACAAATGGCTGATGGTGGTCAATTCAGGACACCCAATCAGAACACGCCTGATCTGCTTCCCGCATGCGGGCGGTGATCCGGAGCAGTTTCGTGACTGGTCGGACGGCCTCGCGGATCACATCGAACTGGTGACACTGCGCCTGCCTGGTCACGGCAGTCGCCTCAAGGAAACGCCTTACGATCAATGGGCGCCGCTGCTGGAGGACACCTTTTTTGCGCTGCAACCCTATCTGACCGAGCCGCACGCATTTTACGGTCACAGCTTCGGTGGCCGTCTGGCGTACGAAATGGCTCGATTGGCGCAAGCGCGGTATCCCGGCTCTACCCGGCACCTGTTCATCTCCGGCTGCCGCAGTCCCGACAGCCAACAGCCTAAACCCTACCTGCATACGTTGCCCAAAGACGACTTCATCGAGGCGTTGATCAAGCTTGGCGCGGCGCCCGAGTCGATACTTCATGACAAGAAGCTGATGCGCCTGTTCGAACCCGTCATGCGCAGCGACCTGAAGCTTTCCGAATTGTGGTCGCATTGCCCTGACGGAGGTCTGAACATTCCATTGACCGCCCTTTACGGCAGCGAAGACCCCCTCGACACTGCCGCCAGCATGATGAACTGGCGCGAGTTCACACGTCGCGAATTCGAGCTGATCGAAGTCCGCGGCGATCATTATTTCCTCAGAGCGCAGCGCAACCGACTGCTGCACATCATCAATACCCACCTGGGGCTGCTGAGCGTCTGACAGACCGCGCAGCGAGCTTCTCCCCTGTCGTTGGGAAACAACGGCTGGGGACCTGCGCCGAAAAGGTTGTAGCCTCCCCCGCTCGTCCGCCCGCACCTGAGGTGTCGGCGCAATGCATTCATAAACAGTCTCCTCCCGACAAGCTTTCTGCGCCCGCCAGCCTGCTCACCTATCGTGAAATCTCCCGGCCTGGACACAGCGCGTTTCTGTGTTTCAGGCACACTCGCAGAACGACATCGGCTGCAGTCGATGCCGTAAACGCATGTCATGAAGCAATAAAAGGAGCAGTGCAAAGGGCGGAGACGTCATGAGGGATGCCCCTCAACGTCGCCCACATAAAATTCATTCAAAACCGATTATTCAGTTAACGCGCAATGCTGAACGAGGCATTCGTTCATTATTATCAATTCTGACTCATTTGAGTTGGAAGGGTTGCGCTCGCGCCAATAAAACTTAACTCATAAGTTTTAACGCCCAACTATTGCCGCAGATTTTCCCAAACTTAAAAATTATAAAAAAGCATTTGCCCTCGCCTTAACAAGTGTTTTAACGTTTTCCCGTCGCCGCTCACCTGTCCACGACAAGCTGTATAAACCAGCACCAACAGGGAGCTCGACGCAGGAAAACTAATTCCTGATTCATCAAATACGTTAACTAAACGAAGTTCTGTTCGAGGACTGCGCTCGGTCGCCGATCGTGAAAAACGGACCAACGCTTATAAGCCTGGGCCAACTTTCACTTCATGCCGACTACCCATGCGCACAACAACTTGCAACTTCAACACTCAAGGACGTCTCTATGAACACTCAGAAACAACTATTGAACCGCAAGAAATCGGAACTCAGTGCTCACCCGATCTTCTCCGAAATTGATTCACTGGATGTACTCCGACGGTTTATGGAAGCTCACGTCTTTGCTGTCTGGGACTTCATGTCACTGACCAAACGTCTGCAACAGGAGCTCAGTTGCACGCAATTACCTTGGTTGCCGCCAAGAGACGCCAAAGCGGCGCGGCTGATCAATGAAATTGTACTGGGAGAAGAGTCAGACAATCGCGTCGATCACGGCCATTACAGCCATTTCGAGTTGTATCTGGACGCCATGCGGGAAGTCGGCGCCAGCACCGCCCGTGTCGAGCGCTTCGTTGCCCTGCAGAAGGAAGGGGTGCATTACGAAACCGCACTGGAGAGCGTCAACGTTGAAAAGGCCGCCTGCCGGTTTGTTCGCGACACCCTCGACACCGCAATCAATGCTCCCGCGCACAGCGTGGCCGCAGCGTTTCTCCATGGACGTGAAAGCGTCATCCCGCAGATGTTCCAACGCATCCTCGACGACTGGGGAATTACCGCCAATCAGGCACCCACCTTCCGCTACTACCTGGAACGGCACATCGAGGTGGACTCCGAGGACCACGGGCCAGCTGCCGAATCCTTGCTTGCACGCCTCGTGGACGGCGACGAGCAACGCGAACGCGAAGTCTACGAGGCTGCCATTGCCGCCGTGGAGAGCCGCATAGCGCTGTGGGACGCGCTACGCGTGAGCATGCGCGAACCGGCGCTGGAGGCCAGCGCATGAACCAGTCGCTGCTTGCCGCTACCTCACTCACCCATACAGGGACGACATCATGAAAGCCGAAGACTACCTGTCATTCGTCGATGCCTGGGAAGGCCGTGCAACCATCCGCACACGCCCGCGCCGCATCGTCGAAAACGATGAAAAGCTCATCTATCCACTGAGTCGCCAGCCGCTGGTGCTCAGTGAGACCTTCACCCGTGAGTGCCCGCACCTGCGTGACTTCGCGTTGATCCAGAGCTTGTACAAGTTCATCAACGACGTGGTGATTTTCGAGACCGAGATCGTCGACAAAACCGCACGCAGCATCGCCAAGGATCACTTCGCGATCCGCTTTCCCTTCGCGTGCCGATACGACGCCATGACCGTGGTCGTGGATGAGGATTACCACGCGCTGGTGGCGATGGACTTCATGCAACAAACCATCGCGCTGACGGGCATTCAGCCCATTCAACTTCCACATGAAATCGAGCTGAGTCGGGCGATTCCCGCTGCATTGGCGCTCGCACCCGACCACCTGCGCAGCGCAGTCGAGCTGATCTGTGTCGCTATTGCTGAGAACACCGTAACCAACGACGTCGCCGCGTTCGCCAAGGACGAGACGGTCAAGCAATCGATCAAGGGCCTGATGGCGGACCATCTGCTGGACGAAGGCCGGCATTCGGGCTTCTGGGCAAGATTGGTGCGTATTTACTGGCACGCGGCCCCTGAGCAGGACCGAGAAACCATCGCCCGCATCATGCCGGTGTTCATTGCTCAATATTTGACCAACGACATCCAGAGGTCCTTCGACTTTGTGTTGATCGACCAGCTTACGGTCACCGAGCCCGTCAAACAGGCGCTCAAAGACGAAACCCAAGCCATGTGCTTCCCGATCAACCGCCACCACCCGTTGGTGGGCAACATCGTGCGCTTCTTCAAAACCAGCTCGATGCTCGACTCCGCCTGTGTACAACATGCGCTCGCCGACTATTTGCCGGCAGGAGTGGCCCAATGAAACGTCTGGACATTTTACTCATTGGTCACAGTCAAGCCCTCGACGCGCTCAATACCGAGCTGGAAGCTCACGGGCATCTGACTCATCGACTTGCGGACGCGCAGACGCTGGAACACAGTCCGGTATACGGCGCTTCTTTGCTTATCGACGATGGCACGCTGGCGCTGACCAGCACGCGTCTCGCCGCATTCAAAACCGACGTACACCTTGGTCTGCGTGTCGGGCTCACCCCTGACTTGCCGGGCGCATTACCTCGACTGGAATTGCTGTGCTGGTATGGCTCGGCCGTCGCCCAGAAGCTTATCGCACGCCGCGCGGTACCGGCCGAGCCCTCAGGTAACGGTCGAATGCTACGCGACACCGCTATCGCGGCGCTGGTGGACGCCGTCGCCTTGCTGGTCAGCCGTCTCGCTCGGGACGCCAGCTTCTCTCTACCGTCCGAACGTGTCGAGCCGCCACAGAGTGAATGGCAGGAGGGTCTGCACACACTGGATCGACTGGCGTTCGAACACCGTTTTAACCAGACCGCGCAACCGCACCTGCTGAGCATCGCGCGGCAACCGATGGTGGCACGCCTGGATCAGAGCTTCGCGACGTTTGCGGACCGCTATGCCTTGAGTATCGACGGCCAACGCATTCGTTATGACGCATTGCGCGAACACAGCGTGGCCATCCAGGCGCAGATGCTGCCGCTACTCACACGTTCTGCAGACGAGCCACTGGTGATCGGCATCTGTCTGCCGAAGTGCGCCGCATTGTTCGCGGGGATTATCGCGATTCTTGGGTGTGGCGCGGTGTATCTGCCGCTCGATCCGGGTCAGCCGCTGCAACGCCAGCAGTACATCCTTGAAAACGCCAAAGCAGCGTTGCTGCTGCATGACGGTCAGCATCCGCTTGCAGGTCAAAGCCTGCCGGGGCTGGATATCAGCGCGGTAGAAGTCATGGCGACGCAGCAGTCATTCATGTGGGTCCGCCCGGAGACCGAAGCCCCGTGCATGGCGCTGTACACCTCCGGCACGACCGGGCATCCCAAGGGCGTCATGCTCAGCCAGCGTAACCTGAGCCACTTTACCGCGTGGCACGCCGAGTATGTCGGTCTGTCGGAGCACAGCCGTGTACTGCAGTTTTCGACGTTGAGTTTCGATTCCTCAGTGATCGACATCTTTCCGACACTGCTAAGCGGCGCCGAACTGGTGGTCGCCAGCGAAGACCAACGCCGAGATCCGCTGCAGCTTATGGAGCTGCTCGACCAGAACCTGAGCCACGCCTTTCTACCGCCTGCGTTGCTCAGCATTCTGCCAGTGGAGCGCCCTTTGAAACTCGAGCATCTCTGCACGGGCGGCGATGTCTGCGAGCCGTATGTGATCGAGCGGCTGGCGGCGCATTGTCAGTTCCACAACCTTTACGGCCCGACGGAAGCCACGGTGCTGATCACTGCGGGCCAGTTCCAGCCGGGCAGCAGCAATCGCAATCTGGGTCGGCCTATCGCCAACAGTCAGTTGTTGATTCTTGACGAGCAGATGCAGCCGGTTGCCCAGCAGACACCGGGCGAGTTGTACATCGTGGGGCCTGGCGTCGGTCTGGGTTACATCCACAATCCAGTCCTGACCGACGAACGCTACGTGCGGATCGCGCTTGGTGACGGAGAAAGCGTGCGCGCCTACCGCACGGGTGATATCGGCAAGTGGGGCGACGAGGGCGTGGAGTTGTCCGGGCGACGGGACAATCAGGTGAAGATCCGGGGTTTCCGGGTTGAACCGGAAGAAATCGAACACTGCCTGCGCGACAGCCAAGTGTACCGACAGGTCGCAGTGGTGATCGATGATCAACGCCGGATTCTCGCGTTTTTAGCGCAACCGCACGGTGTCGAACCCGACGCTGCGCGGCATCAGCTCAAGGCCCACGTAGAGCGTTTGCTGCCTGAGTACATGCGCCCGGCAGCCTACACCGAGCTGGCAACAATGCCCTTCGCCAATAACGGCAAGATTGACCGCAAAGCGCTGCTGCAATTGCCGGTCAACATGGCGGAGCAAGCGCCACGCCGTCCGCCGGAAACCGAGAATGAGCGAATCCTGCAGAAACTGTGGGCCGAGCTGCTGGAGCTCCCTCCCGGGGACATTTCGACCGATGAAAGCTTTTTCAACCTCGGCGGTCACTCGATTCTGCTGTCGCAAATGCTGCTAGGCATCCGCGATCAATTTGGCCGCAGTATCCCCATCAACCGCTTCATCGAATCGCCCACGCTGATCAATCTTGCATCATTGATCACAAGTGACGGCACTTCATCCTGGACGGTCAGTGCGCAAGCGCTTAAAGATGCTTCGACGCCCTTCAAGATGTCGGTCTTGCCCGTAGGCAAACTCGGCGACGTACACAAGATCATCGTCACCGGTGCCAATGGCTTTCTGGGTGTTCACCTCGTCGAGGCACTTTTGGCGTGGGGTGCGACCGAGGTGGCGTGCCTCGTCCGTGAAGGCGACGGCATGACGGCGCAGGACCGGTTTGTTCAATCCTTGCGCGAAAACCGGTTGGAGCATCTGGACCTGAACAGGGTCCGGGTCTATGCCGCCGACATTACCCGGCCGCAGCTCGGCCTGACTGACGACGTTTATGAGCGACTGGATCGTGAGTTCGGCGCTTTGATCCACAACGCAGCCAACGTCAATCATGTCCAGGATTACGAGACGCTCGTCAGGGACAACGTCAAACCGATCTTCGAGTGCCTGAGGTTGTGCGAAGGGCGCAGCAAGAAGGTGTTCAACTTCGTCTCGACGCTCTCCGCCTCGAGCGCCGTAGACGCCGATGGCAGCGTTCTGGAGGCGCCTGCGGCCGAGACACCACCGATCTACATCAAGAATGGCTACAACCTCTCCAAATGGGTCGCTGAGCGCGTCCTGCAGCAGGCGCGCGATCAGGGTACGTGGGTCAACATCTACCGCCCTGGCAACATCGCCTTCAACAGCGTCACCGGCGTCTGTCAGCCACATAAGAACCGCTTGATGCTGATGCTCAAGGGTTCGATGCAGTTGGGTCAGGTGCCCGACTTCTCGATGACCTTCGACCTGATGCCCGTGGACTTCCTAGCCCGCTTCATCGGTTTTCACAGCAGCCGTTATCAACCTTCACGCGCGGTATTCAACCTGCACAACCCTGAGCCCTTGAGCTGGACCGGTTACGTCGATGCGTTCCGCGAAGCCGGTCGCGAATTCGAGATGGTCAGCGTCGCGCACTGGCAGACGCAGCTCAAGCGGGTGGACAGCCAGAACGCGCTGTTCGGCGTGCTGGGGTTCTACCTCGATGGCTTCGAGGAAGACATCGGCGACATCTCGACGATCGCATACCAGAACGCCTTGGCCGGCGTGCAACGCATGGGCGAACGATACCCGCAGAAATCACCGGAGCTCCTGCGCAAAGGCTGCGACTACCTGAAAGAAATCGATTTCATCTGACTCACCCCAAATGCAGCACTCACGTACGTCATGGAGAACGACATGAACGCAATCAACACGAATCACAATCTGAAACCCGACACCTTGATCAGCAACCCTGTTGGCAACCCGGTCGTGTCGACAGTTTCAGTCCCTGGAGACACGCAGGCAGTCTGGGCTGTCGTGGGTGACTTCGGCGGTTTCGCGACATTCATTCCAGCGCTGGCCAGCATCGAGGTCATCGGCACCGGACCGGGTGCGGTTCGCCACAAGAAATTCAAAGAAGGGGGCCTGGCCGTCATCGAGCAATTGAATTCCCGTGATGACTATGCGCTGTCCATGACCTGGACAACGATTTATAACAATCTTGGAATCCGCAACCTCTGGGCGTCCATGACGGTAGCGCCTACCGGTGAACGCAGTTGCGACGCGACTTGGACGATCATCGCAGAACCCGCTCAGGACAATCCGGCCAGCCCTGAAGAATTCCGCAACTTCCTTCAAAGCTTTGCTGACGACGCCATGAGCAACGTGAAAAAGCTCTTCGCCTGATAAACGACCTTTCAGGCGAACGCCCGCTATGGATCAGGTCATCAGGTCCAAGCGGGCTTTTTGTTGTCCTGAAACGACAAAACCCCTGGCTGCGTAAGCAGACAGGGGTTTCGGAATTGAATCTTGACGATGACCTACTCTCACATGGGGAAACCCCACACTACCATCGGCGATGCA
>NZ_FOEO01000086.1 GCF_900110765.1 Pseudomonas sp. NFACC02 | reverse complement strand
TGCTGACCCACCGCATTCGCCAGCAAGCCGGCTCCCACAAGGTCAATCCGTGGAGGAGTCCTGAGTTACAGCGATTCCAGACACCCCGCCAGATCGTCCGCCAGTTTGCTCAACAGCAGCTCATAACCCTGAGCCGTGGCCGGCGTGTACCCGCCCAGTGCATCCAGCTCGGCCAGCTTTACCGGCAAACCCGCGCTCAGGGTTTCTGCCAGGCGCGGGCGTAGCGGCGGCTCGCTGAACACGCAGGTCTTGCCGAACGATGCCAGGCGCGTGCGCATGGCGGCGACGTGCTGCGCGCCCGGCTGCACCTCGCTGCTGACCGCGAACACACCCGCATGCTTGAGCCCGTAAGTCTCTTCGAAATAATCGAAGGCTTCGTGGAACACGAAATACGGCTTGTCGGTAATGCCCGCCACGCGCTGTTTGATCTTCGCGTCCAGCGCATCCATGCGGGCGTCGAATGCCTTGACGTTACTGTCGTAACGCGCCGCGTTGGCCGGATCGGCCTGGCTCAAATCAGCAGCCATTTTCGCCGCGATCACTCGCGCGTTGACCGTGGACAGCCAAAGATGCGCGTCGACGCTGCCCGGACGATGGTCGTGATCATGCTCGTCGTGGTCCTCGTCGTCATGGTGATCGTTGCTTGCGGTGAAGTGGCGCAGGTGCATGCCCGGCAATGACTGAACCGGCACCGACGGCTTGGTGCGGCCCGCGAGCACGCGGGGCAGAAACGTTTCCATGTCAGGGCCGATCCAGTACAGAAGGTCGACGTCCTGGACACGCCGTACGTCGGACGGACGCAGCGCGTAGTTGTGCGGCGATGCACCCGGCGGCAACAGCACTTCCGGCACGGCAATTCCGTCCTGCACAGCGGCGGCAATCAGTTGCAGCGGTTTGATGCTGGTTAGCACCCGGACCTCGGCCTGGGCGGGAGCCATTGAAAGAAATCCGGTAATAAATACGACAGAAAGTAAAAAAAGTCGGGACACGGTAACCACTCATGGGGGCAGGAACGGGTAACATAATAACGTCTCTCTCAAAAGTCGTCGCCGCCCATGTCTAAAACACCACTGGCCAGTCGCCCCCACGATCACTCTCATTGCGTACACAGCGCGCTTGCTGAAGCCGATACGTTGTGTGCCGGTAAAGGCCTGCGGCTGACCGCTCTGCGTCGCCGTGTGCTGGAGCTGGTCTGGCAAAGCCACAAGCCATTGGGGGCTTACGACATCCTCGCGGTCTTGAGCGAAGAGGATGGTCGCCGCGCCGCCCCGCCCACGGTGTACCGCGCGCTGGACTTCCTGCTGGAAAACGGTCTGGTGCACCGCATCGCCTCGTTGAACGCGTTTACGGGCTGCAACCACCCGACGCACGCGCATCAGGGTCAGTTTCTGATCTGTCGCGAATGCCACGCAGCCATTGAGCTGCAGCACGGAGCTATCAGCGCCGCCATCGTCAGTGCGGCCAATGAAGTCGGCTTTGACGTCGAAGGCCAGACCGTCGAAGTGGTCGGTGTGTGCGCTGGCTGCAAGGCCGCTTGATGAGCGACGCACTGATCCGCCTGAAGGACGTCAGCGTCACTCGTGCCGGCCAGAGCGTGCTGGAGAACATTCAGCTGAGCGTCAGTCCCGGCGAGATCGTGACCCTGATCGGCCCCAACGGCGCGGGCAAGACGACGCTGGTGCGCGCCGTACTCGGACTGCTCAAGCCTGATTCGGGTGATGTGTGGCGCAGACCCAAACTGCGCATCGGTTACATGCCGCAAAAACTGCACGTTGACGCCACGCTGCCGTTGTCCGTCCTGCGGTTCCTGCGCCTCGTGCCGGGCGTCGACCGGGCAACCGCACTCGCAGCCTTGGCCGAGGTCGGCGCCGAAAAAGTCATCGACAGTCCGTTGCAGGGCATTTCCGGCGGTGAAATGCAGCGCGTTCTCCTGGCCCGTGCGCTGCTGCGTGAACCTGAGTTGCTGGTGCTCGACGAACCTGTGCAAGGCGTCGACGTTGCAGGCCAGGCCGAACTCTATGCGCTGATCACCCAACTGCGTAACCGCCACCAGTGCGGCGTGCTGATGGTGTCCCACGATCTGCACCTGGTAATGAGCACCACCGATCAGGTGGTCTGCCTGAATCGGCACGTCTGCTGCTCGGGTCACCCCGAGCACGTCAGCAACGATCCGGCGTTCGTCGAACTGTTCGGGCAGCACGCGCCGAGCCTGGCGATCTATCACCACCATCACGACCATGCACACGATCTGCACGGCGAGGTCTGCCAACCTGCCGTTGCACACGATCACAGTCATGATCCTGCGCAAGCACATTCGCACCCTCACAACCATGACCACGGAGACAGCTGCAAGCATGGCTGATTTTCTTCTCTATGCCTTGCTCGCAGGCCTTGCTCTGGCGGTCGTCGCAGGCCCGTTAGGTTCGTTCGTGGTCTGGCGTCGCATGGCGTACTTCGGCGACACCCTGTCCCACGCCGCCTTGCTCGGCGTGGCGCTGGGCTTTTTGCTGGACATCAGCCCGACCATCGCGGTGACCGTCGGCTGTCTCCTGCTCGCCATTCTGCTGGTGACGCTTCAACAGCGTCAGCCGCTTGCCTCGGACACGCTGCTGGGGATTCTCGCGCCCAGCACCCTCTCACTGGGGCTTGTCGTCCTGAGCTTCATGCGCGAAGTGCGCATCGACCTGATGGGCTACCTGTTCGGCGACCTGCTGGCGATCAGCCCGACCGACCTGTCGTGGATCCTGGGCGGCAGCGCGGCGGTGCTGGTGCTGATCTGTGCGCTGTGGCGGCCCCTTCTGGCCATTACGGTCCATGAAGAACTGGCGACGGTCGAAGGCCTTCCGGTCGCGGCCCTGCGCATGACACTGATGCTGCTGATTGCCGTGGTCATCGCAGTGGCTATGAAAATCGTCGGTGTCTTGCTGATCACATCGCTGCTCATCATTCCCGCCGCTGCGGCACAACGTCACGCCCGTTCGCCCGAGCAAATGGCTTTTGGCGCGAGCATTATCGGTGTGCTTGCCGTCTGCGGCGGACTCGCGCTGTCCTGGTTCAAAGACACCCCGGCAGGCCCGTCCATCGTGGTCTGCGCTGCCGGGCTGTTCTTGCTGAGCTTCCTTTTACCCAAGCGGTAGAACCTTGGACTGGAAGAACAGTCATACTCCGCGATAATTGAATGGCGGCAATATGCAATGACCCGATCCAGCGCCGTCGGTGGTGATCAGTTATTTTCGGTGCAAGGCACTTATGTGTAGACTTGCTCGTTTTTTGCGCAAATAGAGAATCGCAGGAATGAAGCCGTTCGCATCCCGTTATCTGCTGCTTGCTGCATTTTCCACCCTGTTGGTCGCCTGCCAAAGCAAGCCCGTCGACGAGCCCGCGCCTGCCGCGGCGCCCGATGCGTATCAGCAGCTGGATCAGAACATTGCCAGCAGCGAGTTGGCCACCGCTGAAGATCAGTTGGCCGCTCTGCAGAGCAAGAACCCCGACGACCCGCGTCTGGAGCAGTACCAACGTCAACTGGCCGAGGCGTACTTGAGCCGCAGCCAGATCGTGCTGCAAAAAGGCGATGTCAATGCCGCCGCCACCGCGCTCAGCCGTGCGCGCGCGCTGATGCCAAAGGCGCCTGCGCTGACAAGTGGCGTCAATGGCGCGATCGCCAATGCACGCAAGGCTGAGTTGGAGAAGGCTGAAGCGGAGCTGCGCGCCGCGGAAGCCAGGCGCATCGCCAAGGTCATCGACCCAACGGCAGAAAGCACCACGATCAAGCTGAACATCACCGATTCGAGGCAATTGCGTCGCCAACTGAACGATATCGCCGCCGATGTCACGGCCTTCAACTGTGAAGTGACCGTGCAAGTGCCACGTACCGACGACTATCCGTGGCTGGCAACCCTGCTGACCAAGCGCGTCACGAAGATCAACCCGGACTTCGAGTTGCAGATTCAGCGCGAGATCGAGAAAACCGAGCCTGCGCAGATCATCCTGAAGCCAGCCAAGCTCTGATCATATTTTGATCAAAAGAAAGGCGTTGCCCTCACGGGCAACGCCTTTTTTATTGGTTGCGCACACGCTTTGTAAGAGCCGGCTTGCCGGCGAAAGCGGCGCATCAGTGACCTTATAGGTCACAGATCCTTCGCGTTCGCCAGCAAGCCGGCTTGTATGTTTAGACTTGATGGGGTGGGAGGGACGGAAAGCCGAATCTGACTCTAGCCAGTACAGACCGTTGGGAGACTTCCAGCCCCGCCCTGTCACCTATAAGCGCCGATATGGAATGCATCGGCCTGGACCGACGATAGAAGCAAGCCAGCGCTTACGGTGAACCCCCAGCAAGCTCTTAAACCCTAGCTCGGAGGGTGTGACATGGCAATCCTTGATGCAGCGGCGATTGTGGGTGTCGATGTGGCGATGGCGGAACTTGTCACCGCTCAGCGTGGTGTTGATAAGACTCACTGTTTGGTCAATGAGCGAACTTCGATTCACCACTGGCT
>NZ_FOEO01000060.1 GCF_900110765.1 Pseudomonas sp. NFACC02 | reverse complement strand
AACCAGGAGCTGGGCACTTTTGGTTACTTTTGGTGCCTTTTCAAAAGTGACCCGCCGGAGGGGCGGAAAGGTGAATCGGCGCCACCCGAGATAACGGATCTGCTCCCAATGCCAATGCCAATGCCAATGCCAATGCCAACCACAAACCCACCCACCGCGAACCTCAAAAACTAAAAAGCCCAACGTCGTCTACGTTGATCAGAGGCAGACCGCTGCGTTGCTTTCTGATTCTGCCGGAGGAGCGCGCTTGCCTGCGATCTGCCGGGAACCGGCAGCAGAACCTATGAATGCGTTGTAACAGATACACCGCATTTGCTGGGTTTACGACCGATTCCCGGCCGATCGCGGGACAAGGCGGAGCGCCACCCTGGCAGCTACCTAAACCTGCTCCCAGATTGTGCTCGGGGGTCGTGAGCACCGGAGATCAACTGTAGGAGCGCGCTTGCCCGCGAATCGCGGAGCGTCTGTGACGAAGGTATCGCCTGACACAACGCAATCGCGGGCAAGCGCGCTCCTACAGGCTGACCCCTGTCCACCCTCGGGTTTGTATCAATTGCCTATTCACCGTTTAAACTCCGTTCCTTGCGATCAACCACGCACGGAGCCCTCGGTGAACGTCAACGACGCCAGTTTCGAAGAACTGCTCAACGCTTTGCATGACGGCGTCTACATCACCGACGGTGACGGCAAGACGCTCAAGGTCAATCGGGCCTATGAGCGCCTGACCGGCCTCAGCGGCGCGGACCTGATGGGCCGCCCCATGCAGGAACTGGTCAAGGAAGGCGTCATTTCTCAATCAGCTTCGTTGCGCGTATTGCAGGAAGGACGCCCGGTGTCGGTGATGCAGAGCCTCAGTCAGGGCAAGAAACTGCTGGTGAGCGCCACGCCGATTCTCGATGCCGATCACCGTATTTCCTACGTGGTCAGCACGGTTCGCGACATGACCGAACTGCTGCGCATGAAGCACGAGCGCGACGAGCTTCAGCAGCTCAAACAACTGCGCAGCAGCACGGCCAAGCTGCATGCTGGTCAGCGTGACAACCTTCTGCATTCTCCCCTGATGGCTGATCAGGAAGTGTCCGGGCGGGTCTTCGCGCTGGCCCGACAGGTCGCCGGCAGTTCAGTGAAGGTCCTGCTGCAAGGCGAAACCGGCGTCGGCAAGACACTCGTTGCGCAGTTCATCCACAACGCCAGCCCGCGCGCCAGCGAGCCGTTTCTGGCGCTCAACTGCGGCGCGCTGCCCGAAAACCTGATCGAGGCCGAGCTGTTCGGTTACGCGCCAGGCGCCTTCACCGGTGCGGGCCCGAAAGGCAAGCGCGGTCTTCTGGAGTTGGCGCACCACGGCACGCTGTTTCTCGACGAAATCGGTGACCTGCCGCTGCCGGTTCAAGTGAAGCTGCTCAAGGTCATCGAAGAGAACCGGTTTATCCCGGTCGGCGGACTTGAGTTGAAAGAGGTCGATGTGCGCATCATCAGCGCCACCCATCACGACCTCAAACAGTTGGTGGCGGAGGGGCGCTTCCGTGCGGATCTGTTCTATCGACTCAACGTGGTGCCGATCCATATTCCGGCCCTGCGCGAGCGCAGTGAAGAAATCCCGCCGCTGCTGCATTACTACCTCGAGAGCTTCAATACCCGGTACGAACGCCAGGTGCAGTGGAGCCTCGAAGCCCTCGATCTTATGTGCGAATACACGTGGCCCGGCAACATTCGCGAGCTGATCAACATCGTTGAGCGCCTGGTGGTGACCAATCAGAGCGGCACCATTGAGGCGCTGGATCTGCCGGAGGAAATCCTAAACCTCAACCCGCAGAACACCGACGACGGCCGCTTGCCCTTGCGCAAGGTGCTGGAAAACGCCGAGCGTGCTGCGATTCGCGCCGCGCTGCAGACCCACAAGACCACCCGCCTGGCGGCCAAGGCCCTCGGCGTGAGTCAGGCAACCGTGGTGCAAAAGATGAAGCGTTGGGAGCGATCTGATTAGGCCGTTCTGATCAGGATTTCAATCAAGCCCTGCAAAAACGATCAAAAAGCTAATCAGGACTGATCGGTCAAAAGCCCTGCGGGCGTCGAGTGGATCGCGCAGCGCCCCATGCCGTGGGGCTTTGCGAGGATTGGCACAGCTTTCGCTATCTCATCCTGCACGTCTTCCAATAACACAACGCACAGGACGAGCCCGATGAGCCTCTCTGCCTCCCGAATCAGCGCCTTTAAAATCGCCAACAAACTGATCACCGGCCAAGCGGCCATTGAACAGCTTGCCGCTGAACTGACCCGCCTTAACGTCAACAATCCCCTGATCGTCACGGACGCCATTCTGGTGAAGTCCGGCACCGTCGACCTGGCACTGGCGCAGCTGGGAGGCCGTCGCTACGGCATCTTCGATCAGGTCAAACCTGAGCCTGAAATCTCCATCGTCGAAGACTGCACCCGTGCGTATCGCGACGGCGGCCACGACGGGTTGATCGGTCTGGGCGGTGGCAGCGCCATCGACATTGCCAAAGGGGTTGCGGCGTTTGCCGGCCATGGAGGACCACTCGCCGAGCTGTTTGGCGTCGATCTGGTAACGCGTAAAGGCCCGCCACTCATTGCGATCCCCACCACCGCAGGCACAGGCTCGGAAGTCACCAATGTGGCGATTTTTTCGGACAAGGAAGCGCAACTGAAAAAAGGCATCGTCAGCGACTACCTCCTGCCGGACGTGGCGCTGGTCAGCCCCATCATGACCCTGACCTGCCCGCGCAGTGTGACTGCCGCCAGTGGCGTCGACGCGCTGGTGCATGCCGTGGAGTCTTACCTGTCGGTAAACGCTTCGCCAATCACCGACGCCATCGCGTTGGGCGCCATCAAGCTGATCGCCAAGGCGCTGCCCAAGGCTTACGCCAATCCATCCAGCCTGCAGGCCCGCGAAGACATGGCCACGGCGAGCCTGATGGCGGGCATGGCGTTCGGCAACGCTGGCGTGGGCGCCGTGCATGCGCTGGCGTACCCGTTGGGCGGCCGTTTCAACATCGCCCATGGCGTCAGCAATGCCTTGTTGCTGCCGTACGTAATGGAGTGGAACAAGATGGCGTGCGTCGAGCGCTTCCGCGACATCGCTGAAGCCATGGGCGTGCGCGTCGCTGCGTTGAGCGACAAGGACGCGGCCGATCAGGCCGTCAAAGCCATGGCTGATCTGTGCGCCGCCGTGGACATCCCGTCCGGCCTGCGCAGCTTCAACGTGCCAGAAGATGCGATTCCTGCGATGGCGGAAGAGGCCAGCAAGATCGACCGCTTGATGCGCAATAACCCGCGCAAGCTGACCGCCGCCGACATCGAGAAAATCTACCGCGCAGCCTACTGATCCCGAAACGCCAACACGCCCGACCCGTTCGGGCGTCAGCCATTACAAGACCAATAAAACAGGTGCAGACCATGTCCAACACGCCCCAACCGCGGAGCGAAAGCCCGTACATCCCGCTCGGCCCGTTCAAGGTGCGGTTGCCGTTCATTCACTATAAGTTCGAGATGCCGGATTACCTGCAAGGTCTGCTGATGTGTGCCGTGGACCTGGCCGCTATCCCGCTGATGACCGAGTTGCTGGGCATGCCCTTCGAGGTCGCGCTGGCCGTGGTGATGCTGAACGGGTTGCTTTACCTCACGCACCACCTGCTTGGCGATCCGACCGTGCCCGGCTGGATCACCCCGGCAGTGCCGCTGCTGATGGCCTACTGTGCGCAATTCCCCATGGGGCCCGAGCGTGTCCATGCCTTGATTGCCTTCCAACTGATGCTCGGGGTGTTCTCGATTGCGCTCGGGGCTACCGGGATGGCGAAAAAGGTCGTCGAATACGTGCCGTCCGCGATCAAGTCCGGGATCATCGTCGGTGCCGGTTTGAGTGCAGTGATCGCGGTCTTTCAGGTGGGCGGCAAATTCAATGTGCTGCCGTGGACCATTTCCATTGCGGTCGGCATCGCGTTCTACCTGATCTTCTCCCAGCATTTCAATGAGCTGAAACAGCGCAACCGTTTCTGGTGGAATTTCGCAAAACTGGGCATCTTGCCGATCATCCTTTTGGCCGTTGTGATTGCACCGCTGTTCGGTGAGGCGCCGTGGCCGACCATTCAGTGGGGCATCAGCAAGCCGGACTTTGCCGGGTTGTGGGAGCACTACACCGTGTTTGGCCTGGGCATGCCGCCATTGTCGATGTTTATCTCCGCGCTGCCGACCATGCTGGCGGTGTACATCATCGTCTTTGGTGATGTGCTCAGTGCGAAGTCGCTGCTCGACGAAGCGGAAACCGTGCGGACCGATGAAGTCGTGGACTACAACCCTGATCGCGCTCACTTGATCTTCGGGGCGCGTAACGCGTTCATGAGCATCTTCGGTCCGGACGTGGCGATGTGTGGCCCGAAATGGGCCGCGATGCTGGTCGTGGTGATCGAGCGTTTCAAAGGGGGACCGAAGGCCATGCAGTCGATCATCGGCGGCGTGGGCTCGTTCCGTTGGGGCACCAATACCGGCTTGCTGCTGTTGCCGGTCGTGACCCTGGTTCAGCCGATTCTCGGTGTGGCGCTGTCGCTGACCCTACTGATCCAGGGCTACGTGAGTGTGCGTCTGGGCATCCTCGAAGCGCGGAGCCAGCGTGACCTGGGGATTGCGGGCGTGATAGGCGCAGTCCTGGCGATCAAGGGCGCGAGCTGGGCGTTCGGCATCGGCGTGGTGCTGTGCCTGCTGATCTATGGCAAGAACTTCTTCAAGGGGGAAGTGGACGGAACGTTCAGCAAGGATTTGAAGGCGGTTGACGCCAAGCCAGTCGCCAAGGCCGAATGCGTGAAGGAAGAAGCGTTGGTGGATTGATTCTGCTTCTGGTGATTCCGCTCTGGACTGTCCCCAAGAAGTTGGACACCCATCCAGTGTTTGGAGACAGCCCACTTTGTGGGAGCTGCCGGAGGTTACGACGGTGGCGAATGCTGGTGTTCTGACACACCGCTTTCGCCACCGTCGTAACCTTCGGCAGCTCTCAAACGGATCGCGGCTGGATTCACGGGAAACCGCATTCATCCGCCACCCGACCCACGTTTCAAACTCTTGGAGTACAATGCGCGCCACCGTGATTTCGCTCAAAAAGGTGCGTCATGCAGCCCTTCGTTATTGCTCCGTCGATTCTCTCCGCCGATTTCGCCCGTCTGGGTCAGGAAGTCGACAATGTCCTGGCCGCTGGCGCCGACATCGTCCACTTCGACGTCATGGACAACCACTACGTCCCCAACCTGACCATCGGTCCGATGGTGTGCTCGGCGCTGCGCAAGTACGGCATCACTGCGCCCATCGACGTTCACTTGATGGTCAGCCCCGTCGACCGCATCATCGGCGACTTCGTCGAGGCCGGCGCGACCTACATCACGTTCCATCCGGAAGCGACCCAGCACATCGACCGCTCCCTGCAACTGATCCGCGAAGGCGGTTGCAAGTCGGGTCTGGTGTTCAACCCGGCGACGCCGCTGAACCTGCTCGAGTACGTCATGGACAAGGTCGACATGATCCTGCTCATGAGCGTCAACCCGGGTTTTGGTGGGCAGAAGTTCATTCCCGGCACGCTCAACAAGCTGCGCGAAGCACGCGCGCTGATCGATGCGTCCGGCCGTGACATCCGTCTGGAAATCGACGGGGGCGTCAACGTCAACAACATCCGCGAAATCGCTGCCGCGGGCGCCGACACGTTTGTTGCAGGTTCAGCTATCTTCAATGCGCCGGACTACCAAGAGGTCATTGAGAAAATGCGTGCAGAACTGGCGTTGGCGCGTTGATGAGCGGCTTCGAACAGCTGTTTCCAGGTCGCCTGCCCAAACTGATCATGTTCGATCTGGATGGGACCCTGGTCGATTCGGTGCCGGATCTGGCAGCAGCTGTGGACAAAACCCTGATCCAGCTCGGACGCGCGCCGGCGGGTATCGAGCGCGTGCGCGACTGGATCGGCAACGGCGTGCGCGTGTTGGTACGCCGTGCACTGGCCAACGACATGGATCATTCCGGCGTGGACGAGGCGTCCACTGAGTCGGCGCTGGCGATTTTCATGGAGGCCTATGGCGGCGACCATTCGCTGACCAAGGTCTATCCCGGCGTGCGTGAAACGCTGAAATGGCTGCAGAAAAACGGCGTGGAAATGGCCCTCATCACCAACAAGCCCGAGCAGTTCGTCGCGCCTCTGCTGGATGACATGAAGCTGGGCCGCTTCTTTCGCTGGATCGTCGGCGGCGATACCTTGCCGCAACAGAAGCCTGATCCTGCGGCGCTGTTCTTCGTGATGAAAATGGCCGGTGCGCCGGGCTCGCAATCACTGTTTGTCGGTGACTCGCGCAACGACGTGCTGGCCGCCAAAGCCGCCGGTGTCGCGTGCGTTGCATTGAGCTACGGCTATAACCACGGTCGCCCGATTGCCGAGGAATCTCCGGCGCTGGTGATCGACGATTTGCGCAAGCTTATTCCCGGTTGCTTAGATCTTGGGGCTGAGATAACGTTGCCCGACGTCAAAGCCCCCTCCTTTAGAGAATCCATCGTGGTGGTCACTCGCAAACTCTGGATGAAAGTCATCAAGGCCCTGGCCCGTTGGCGTTGGCGCGCCTGACTTGAATCTGGCCGGACCTCCGGCGCGTTTGCACACCTGACCGTTTTACCCTCAGACCACGAGGCTGATCATGACCCGCGAAGAATTCCTGCGTTTGGCCGCTGACGGCTACAACCGCATTCCGCTTGCCCACGAAACCCTGGCCGACTTCGACACGCCGCTGTCGATCTATCTGAAGCTTGCCGATGAGCCGAATTCCTATCTGCTGGAATCGGTGCAAGGCGGCGAAAAGTGGGGCCGTTATTCGATCATCGGGCTGCCCTGCCGCACGGTCATGCGTGTGCATGGGCACACCATCAGCGTGACCCGGGACGGTGCCGAGATCGAACGTCTTGAAGCCGAAGATCCGCTGGCGTTCGTCGAAACCTTCAAGGCGCGTTACAACGTGCCGACCGTTGCCGGTCTGCCGCGCTTCAATGGCGGTCTGGTGGGGTATTTCGGTTACGACTGCGTACGTTATGTAGAGCCGCGTCTGGGCGCCTGCCCGAACCCGGATCCGCTGGGCGTGCCGGACATCCTGCTGATGGTGTCCGATGCCGTGGTGGTGTTCGACAACCTGGCGGGCAAGATGCACGCCATCGTGTTGGTCGACCCTGCTCAGCCAGAGGCATACGAAAGCGGCCGGGCGCGCCTGGAACAGTTGATGGACAAACTGCGTCAGCCGATCACCCCGCGTCGTGGTCTGGACCTGACCCGTCCACAGGCCGCCGATCCGGTGTTCCGCTCCAGTTTCACGCAGGGTGATTACGAGAAAGCCGTCGACACCATTAAGGAATACATCCTGGCCGGCGACTGCATGCAGGTCGTGCCGTCGCAGCGCATGTCCATCGACTTCAAGGCTGCGCCGATCGATCTGTACCGCGCGCTGCGTTGCTTCAACCCGACGCCGTACATGTACTTCTTCAACTTCGGCGACTTCCATGTCGTCGGCAGTTCGCCGGAAGTGCTGGTGCGGGTCGAAGACAACCTGATTACCGTGCGTCCTATCGCCGGCACGCGTCCTCGTGGCGCGACCGAAGAAGCGGACCACGCGCTCGAAGTCGACCTGCTGTCCGACGACAAGGAAATCGCCGAGCACTTGATGCTCATCGACCTGGGTCGTAACGACACGGGCCGCGTTTCGGAAATCGGCTCGGTGAAGCTGACCGAGAAGATGGTCATCGAACGTTACTCGAACGTCATGCACATCGTGTCCAACGTGACTGGCCAGTTGAAAGCCGGCCTGACCGCCATGGACGCCCTGCGGGCTATCCTGCCGGCAGGCACGTTGTCGGGTGCGCCGAAGATTCGCGCGATGGAAATCATCGACGAGCTCGAGCCGGTCAAGCGTGGCGTTTACGGCGGGGCGGTCGGGTATCTGGCGTGGAACGGCAACATGGACACGGCGATTGCCATTCGCACTGCGGTGATCAAGAACGGCGAACTTCACGTTCAGGCCGGTGGCGGCATCGTTGCCGACTCGGTGCCCGCGCTTGAGTGGGAAGAAACCCTGAACAAACGTCGCGCCATGTTCCGCGCGGTGGCGTTGGCAGAGCAGACCCCTGAAGTGTGAATTGGTTAGTCATAAGAACGGCACCCATGGCGCCGTTTTTTATGTGTGGCCCAAATCTCCTGTAGGAGCGCGCTTGCCCGCGAAGACTGAATGTCTGACGCAAAATGTGCAGCGGATGTACCCACCTCATCGCGGGCAAGCGCGCTCCTACATTCTTAAGCGGCGTTAAAAATCCAGGCTCAACGCCAGATTCACCCCTTGCTGCGTCACGTCATCGTTCTTGCGCCAGTTGTAGCCGGCACGCAGGGTGAGGTCCGGGGCCAGCTTCTGACTCAGACCCACACTGGCGCGGTTCAGGCTGCGCTGCGGCTCATAGCCTTGCAGATTGAAATCCACGCCGGGCACGCTGTTCAGGGCAATGGTCACGTCCTGCTGATCAGTGTCGAATTCCCGCTCATGCGCCACCTCGCCAAACAGCTGGGTTTGCGGTGTGACGTCGAACTTGCCCTGTAAGCCCGCTCCCAGCCGCTTTGATCGGCGGGTCTGATCGTCGTAGTTAAGTGCGGTCGCCCGAGTACTGTTCTCCGAGTAACCGTCCACCTCGACATGCGAGTAGTCGGCGCTGATGAAGGGCGAGAAATGCCAGCGGCTGGTCTGCTCGGCAAGGTCAAAACCCAGTCGGCCGCTGACGGCCCACAGATCGCCATTCGTGTCGCCTTTTTCGCCACCTTCGCTGATGCCCAACGCGAATTTACGCTTGAGGTTGTCGTAGTCCAGCCGTCCGCCCGACGCTGCCAGATCAGCCCACCAATGATTCGCCTGAAACTGCACAAACGCCGTGGCGATGTAGCTATTGAGCGTGTAGTCCGAGTCTCGTGGGCCCGCTTCCAGTGTCTGCCGATAGGCTCCCGCGACCAGACCCGCGCGCCATTCTTCAGCGAAACGGTAACTGCCGCCCACGGTGAGGTTGTACCCGTGACCGTCTCCGCTGGCGGAAGCACTCTGCGCATCGAAGTCCAGTTTTTGGCCGCCCCCGGCGACGATCGCACGCCACTCGCCCACGTTTTGCCAGGTGCCCCAGTCGGCCAGCCACTGACTGCGCAGCTCATCCTGTTGTGCGCGCAAGGTGCCGTTGGCCATTTCCGGCAACAGCGTGATCTCCCACGGGGCAGACAGAATCGAATAACCGTAGTCGGCGATGAGGCGCTGCCCTGCGACCGTTGGATGAACGCCATCGTTGAACAGCAGTTTCGTCGGGTCCGGCGTGAGCCCGCCGATGCCGTAAACGCTGTTGGCGGTGCAGTTATTACCACTGAAGCAGGTGCTGACCAGATTCTGGTCTGCCGCCAGACCGTAGCGCGCAGGTTCGGCCAGCACTTCCCTGACCAGGCCCGGCACGTTCAAGGGGATCACCTCGGCATTGATTTGCCCGAGGCGATTCACCAGTTGTTGATTGAACACGCCACTGAGCAGGGAAGAGGGGATTTGCAGCGGCGTGCCGAATACGGCGGGTGTCTGCCCAATATCGGGCAGCAGCCAGACCATGATGTAGCGAGCGCCTGCCTGCGACAGCACCTGGGCACTGTCCGCCAGATTGTTCGCGGCGCTGACCGCTTGTCCCGGGCTCAGCACCCGACCTTGCAGGAAGTCGTTACCACCGCCCGTCAGGTAGTACAGCGCATTCGGATCGGCGCGAAAGCCGGTTTCTACGAGATAACCCGGTCTCGTCCGGAAAACGGTGGTCACGCCCGTGGCGGTATCCGTATCGGCGACTTGAGACTGGGTGGTGATCGCTTGAAGGATCTGGTCCGTTCGATCGCCACCGACTGCCCAGTTGTTGCCGTCAGCCAGACCCTGCGCTGCTCGGACCGGCGACGTTGATGACTGCAGGTCGCCCGGTGCCACCCCCAGCCTCCCGCCCAACAAGGTCGATGAGTTCAAGCCAAACACTTCGCCGCTGCCGTCCAGGTAGGTAGGACCCACGCGATTGGTGAAGCGCAGCGTAGCGCCGGGCGGTCCCCCCGCGTCGGGAAACTGGCCGGCGTCGGCGAGGCTGTCGCCAAACACGATCATCGTTGAATAGGGTGAGGAGGCCGCCATCGCCGAGGAACAGGCGAGCGCGAGGAGACAGGCCGCGAATGGCCCATGCAACGTTGCTTTGAGCATAAGGAAGTCCTTTCTTGTTTTTATCGCTGTACGAGAAGGTAGCAGCCACGACACCGTTCGCCACGTCTGTGTCAGCGGACACACATACTGCGCCGGCTATGTAAGGCTCATCTGTACTTCTAACGTGCTGAAATCACGCCAAATAGCGCCCGAGCGCCGCCACACAGCATTGCGATATTGCGCCATATGCGGCGGTACGCTACTGTGCGGCAACGTATGAACGAGACCTTTCCTGTGTCTATTGTCAGCAAACTCTTGATGCGCGTTATCAAGGCTCACGCCCGTTGGCGTTGGCGCGCCTGACTATTTCTCCCGCCGGCCTCGCCGGATCTGTATTGATACGCCTTCTGAAACCTCGGTTTAGCAGTGCCTCGCCGGATCATCTCCTGCGCTCTCTGTGCTCAATCGCGAGTGGAAAACGGAAGGCCACGTTTGAAGTCAGTAATTCTAAGGGTTAAGCACCATGCTGCTGATGATCGATAACTACGACTCTTTTACCTATAACGTCGTGCAATACCTGGGCGAACTGGGCGCCGACGTTAAAGTGATCCGTAACGACGAAATGACCGTCGCTGAAATCGAGGCGTTGAACCCCGAGCGCATCGTCGTTTCCCCGGGGCCCTGCACCCCGAATGAAGCAGGCGTGTCCATCGACGTGATCAAGCACTTCGCTGGCAAGCTGCCTGTGCTGGGCGTTTGCCTGGGTCATCAGTCCATCGGCCAGGCCTTTGGCGGCGATGTCGTGCGTGCGCGTCAGGTGATGCACGGCAAGACCAGCGACCTGATCCACGAAAACAAAGGGGTGTTCGAAGGGTTGAAACACCCGCTGACGGTCACGCGTTATCACTCGCTGGTAGTCAAGCGCGAAACATTGCCCGATTGCCTGGAAGTGACCGCGTGGACCCAGCTCGAAGACGGTTCCGTGGATGAGATCATGGGCTTGCGCCACAAGACGCTGAACGTCGAGGGTGTGCAATTCCACCCGGAGTCGATTCTTTCCGAGCAGGGTCACGAGCTGTTCGCCAACTTCCTCAAGCAGACCGGCGGCACTCGTCAGGGTTAAGGGCACTTCGATATGGCAATGGATATCAAGACGGCGCTGGGCCGGGTTGTGACGCAACTGGACCTGAGCACCGACGAAATGCGCGACGTCATGCGCGAAATCATGACCGGCCAGTGTACTCAGGCGCAGATCGGTGCCTTCCTGATGGGAATGCGCATGAAGAGCGAGAGCATCGACGAGATCGTCGGCGCGGTCTCGGTCATGCGTGAACTGGCCGACAAGGTTGAACTCAAGACCCTCCACGGCGTGGTCGACATTGTCGGCACCGGCGGCGACGGGGCGAATATCTTCAACGTCTCGACGGCCGCGTCGTTTGTCATCGCGGCGGCGGGCTGCACGGTCGCCAAACACGGCAACCGTGCTGTCTCCGGTAAAAGTGGCAGCGCTGATCTGCTGGAGGCGGCGGGTGTTTATCTGAACCTGACGCCCGTTCAGGTGGCCCGCTGCATCGACAGCGTCGGCATCGGCTTCATGTTCGCGCAGACCCATCACGGGGCAATGAAACATGCCGCTGGTCCGCGCAAGGAGCTGGGCCTGCGCACGCTTTTCAACATGCTGGGTCCACTGACTAACCCGGCAGGCGTCAAGCACCAGGTCGTCGGCGTGTTCAGCCAGGCCCTGTGCCGCCCGCTGGCCGAAGTGCTGCTGCGTCTGGGCAGCGAGCATGTGCTGGTGGTTCACTCACAGGACGGCCTGGACGAATTCAGCCTGGCGGCGCCCACCTTTGTCGCTGAACTCAAGAACGGCGAAGTCACCGAGTACTGGGTGCAACCGGAAGACCTGGGCATGAAGAGCCAGAGCCTGTTCGGTCTGGTGGTCGACAGCCCTGCGCAGTCACTGGAATTGATCCGGGATGCGCTGGGTCGACGCAAAACCGAGAACGGTCAGAAAGCGGCCGAAATGATTGTGCTCAATGCAGGCGCCGCGCTGTACGCTGCCGATCATGCCTCCTCTCTGAAGGAAGGCGTGGCACTGGCACACGATGCGCTGCACACCGGGCTGGCACGCGAGAAGCTTGAAGAGCTGGGTGCTTTTACTGCGGTATTCAAACAGGAGAACGAAGGATGAGCGTGCCGACGGTACTGGAAAAGATTCTCGCCCGTAAGGCCGAAGAGGTCGCGGCGCGGCGCGCCAGCGTCAGCTTGTCCGAGCTGGAAACCCTGGTGGCCACGGCTGACGGTCCGCGCGGTTTTGCCAAGGCGTTGATCGAACAAGCGAAACGCAAGCAGCCTGCAGTCATCGCCGAAATCAAGAAGGCGTCGCCGAGCAAGGGTGTGATTCGCGAGAACTTTCAGCCCGCTGAGATCGCCAAAAGCTACGAGGCGGGCGGCGCGACCTGCCTGTCCGTGCTGACCGATATCGACTTCTTTCAGGGCGCTGACGCGTACCTCAAAGAAGCACGCGGTGCCTGCAAGCTGCCGGTGATCCGCAAGGACTTCATGATCGATCCCTATCAGATCGTGGAAGCGCGTGCGTTGGGTGCCGACTGCATCCTGCTGATCGTCTCGGCACTGGACGACGTGCAAATGGCCGAACTGGCCGCCGTCGCCAAAGCCAACCAGCTCGATGTGCTGGTTGAAGTGCATGACGGTGAGGAGCTGGAGCGTACGCTGAAAACCCTCGATACCCCGCTGGTAGGCATCAACAACCGTAATCTGCACACCTTCGATGTCAGCCTGGAAACCACACTGGACCTGCTCCCGCGCATTCCGCGTGATCGGGTGGTCGTCACGGAAAGCGGCATTCTGAACCGTGCCGATGTCGAGTTGATGGAGATCAACGACGTGTACTCGTTCCTGGTCGGCGAAGCATTCATGCGCGCCGAAAAGCCGGGGGTGGAGTTGCAGCGCCTGTTTTTCCCGGAAAAAGGCACGGCGATCAAGTCCAGCGCCCTGGATTGAAACGGTTACGGGCCCGTCGGAACGAGGTGTCATCATGACGACTCAGGTAATCGACATCTGCGTTGAAGCCGGCCTCAAGGCTGAACAGGACCTTTTGGCCTCGGTCTGCGCAGGCGATGCCGACCATGGTCTGTTGTTCTGGCGACCCAGTGACCACGCACTGGTGATGCCGCGTCGCTTGAGCCGTTTGGGTGGCTTCACCGAAGCCAGCGAGACCCTGGCCGATATCGGTTGGCCGGTTCTGCTGCGTGAAAGCGGCGGGGAACCGGTCCCGCAGTCGCCTGCGACAGTGAACGTCGCGTTGGTCTATGTTCAGCCCAAATCGGATCTGGATAAGGATCGTATCGAAAACGCTTACATGCGCCTTTGCCAGCCCATGCTCGATGTGTTGACCGATCTCGGTGGCGCCGCTTCTCTGGGCGAAGTTGACGGCGCTTTCTGCGACGGGCGTTTCAACGTCAATCTGAACGATCGCAAGATGGTCGGGACGGCCCAGCGCTGGCGTCAGGGGCAGGGTGGGCGACGGCCGGTGGTGCTGGCCCATGGCGCAATGCTGCTGGATAACGAGCGGGTTGACATGGTCAATGCCGTCAACCGTTTCAATCAGATGTGCGAGCTCGAACAGCGCTGTCGTGCGCAGAGTCATATCGCCCTGCACGAGTTGTTCGCCGCGCCTGATTTTCTGGACCGTTTGAGTCAGCGTTACACGGACATGTTCGCCCGCCTGTAGCCGCGTTCACGCTTTCAGCGAGTGCCGAAGACCACCATCGTCTTGCCGCGAACGTGCACCAGTTTCTGTTCTTCCAGCGACTTGAGCACACGCCCGACCATCTCGCGTGAACAGCCCACGATACGACCGATTTCCTGACGGGTGATCTTGATCTGCATGCCGTCGGGGTGCGTCATGGCATCTGGCTGTTTGCACAAGTCGAGCAGGCTGCGCGCTACGCGTCCGGTGACGTCCAGAAACGCCAGGTCGCCCACTTTGCGCGTAGTGTTGCGCAGGCGCTCGGCCATTTGTCCGCCGATTGCGTACATCAGTTCGGGGTCATGCTGACTCAACTCACGGAATTTCGTGTAGCTGATTTCAGCGACCTCGCACTCACTCTTGGCTCGCACCCAGGCGCTGCGCTGTGAGCCGGTCGCCGCTTGCTGGAACAGGCCCAGTTCGCCGAAGAAATCGCCACTGTTCAGATAAGCAACAATCATCTCGCGGCCCTCGTTGTCCTCGATCAGGATCGTGACCGACCCTTTGATGATCAGGTACAGCGAATCGGATTGTTCGCCCGCGCAGATGATGTTGCTCTTGGCGGCGCAGCGCCTTCGTTGTGCGTGAGGAAGAAGTTTGTCGACCAGCTTCACTTTGTTCGGAGGGGTCATGGTGACCATGGCTGTATCCCGTAAAAAACTGCGCCCTGAGGCATTCTTAAAGGTATCGGCAGTATTTCTCATTTGTCACAGTTCAGCAGCGGCAATTAGCCATTTTTTCGGAAATTTCCTACATTTCTTTCACTTATCGACATTTCCGGTCCACTCAGCGACACCATGGCCCTGTGCTAAGCTGACCGCCTTTTTTTCAAGCAGTGGAGTCCTGGGGATGAAAGCGCGTATTCAATGGGCGGGTGAGGCCATGTTCCTCGGCGAATCGGGCAGCGGTCACGTGGTCGTGATGGATGGCCCGCCTGAGAGCGGCGGTCGTAACCTGGGCGTGCGCCCGATGGAGATGGTGCTGATTGGCCTGGGCGGGTGCAGCAACTTCGACGTGGTGAGCATTCTGAAAAAGGCTCGTCAGCCGGTCGAGAGTTGCGAAGCGTTTCTGGAGGCCGAACGCGCCACCGAAGACCCGAAGGTGTTCACCAAAATTCACCTGCATTTCGTGGTCAAAGGTCGTGGCTTGAAAGAGACCCAGGTCAAACGTGCCATCGAGCTGTCCGCCGAAAAGTATTGCTCGGCATCTATCATGCTGGGCAATGCGGGCGTTGAAATTACCCACGATTACGAAATTATCGAATTGGGCTGATTCAACGCCCAATTTTCACAAATACGGCGCAGGCTATGGCATGCGACTTCCGAGGTCTGCATAATGCGCCCCTTTTTCAGGGCGCGACCGCCGGAGCTCTGCCGGCTCGCCTCCGACCAGACAACCAAAATCGCCAACGCGAAGAGGTGTTAACCGTCCTACGCAACTAAGCCGGGCTCAGTTGACGGGCATGCTTGATCACGCGGCCTGGGCCGCACCCATATAGAGAGTTTTTAACGGTGAAAAGCAAACTCAAGCTCCACGGGTTCAACAACCTGACAAAGACCTTGAGCTTCAACATCTATGACATCTGCTATGCGGAAACCCCGCAGGACCAGCAGGCCTACGTCGAGTACATCAACAGTGTGTACGACGCAGAACGCCTGACGCGGATTCTCACTGACGTTGTCGATATCATTGGTGCCAACATCCTGAACATCGCGCGTCAGGACTACGATCCGCAAGGCGCCAGTGTCACGATCCTGATCTCCGAGCAGCCGGTGACTCCGACCGACAGCCAGATCGAAGAATCGCCCGGTCCGTTGCCGGAAACCATTCTTGCTCACCTCGACAAGAGCCACATCACGGTCCACACCTACCCGGAAATTCACCCGGTCGACGGTATCGCGACGTTTCGTGTGGATATCGATGTGTCGACTTGCGGCGTGATTTCCCCGCTGAAGGCCCTGAATTATCTGATTCACAAATTCGAATCCGACATCGTCACCGTTGACTATCGCGTGCGCGGTTTCACCCGTGACGTAGAAGGCAAGAAGCACTTCATCGATCACGAAATCAACTCGATCCAGAATTACCTTTCCGAAGACACGCGCGACAGCTATCAGATGACTGACGTGAACGTGTATCAGGAAAACCTGTTCCACACCAAAATGCTGCTCAAGCAGTTCGAACTGGATAACTACCTGTTCGGCGATGCGACCAGCAACCTCTCGCCAGAGCAGCGCGAACAGGTGACCGAGCGTGTGAAACACGAAATGCTGGAAATCTTCTACGGCCGTAACATGCCGAGCTGATGATGCGTCCCGCATGAACAAAAAGGCGCCCATCGAGGCGCCTTTTTGTTGATTATCGTGTCGCGCCTTGTTTGCATGAGACTGGCGCTATCAGGGCGGGGTCATCAGATCCGGTAGGTGCTCTTGGTCATGACCTTGGCGAGGACGCTCATGCCGAATTTGACCGGACGGGGAAAGCGGAATCCGCCTGCTTCAATAGCCCCTTCGGCGTGTTGTTCTTCGTCAGTACGCATCTGTTCGAGAATGGCGCGAGACTTTTGGTCCTCGATCGGCAACTGCTCCAGGTGCTCGTTCAAATGTTTGCAGACCTGATCCTCAGTGGCTGCAACGAACCCCAGGCTGACTTTGTCGCTGATCAAGCCAGCAACCGCGCCAATGCCGAACGACATGCCATAGAACAAGGGATTGAGCACGCTGGTGTGGCTGCCTAATTGACGGATGCGTTGTTCGCACCACACCAGATGGTCGATTTCTTCTTCGGCAGCGTGCTCCATCGCTTTGCGCACATGCGGCAGTTTGGCGGTCAGGGCTTGTCCCTGATACAACGCCTGAGCACAGACTTCGCCTGTATGGTTAATGCGCATGAGGCCGGCGACATGTTTGGTGTCGACTTCGCTCATCTTGGTGTCGGGTTGAACGATCGCAGGCGAGGGGCGATGGGCATGCGCGCTGGCAGGCAGCAGTGTTTTCATCGCAGCGTCGGCTTGCAGAAGGAAACGGTCGACAGGGGAGTAGTGACGTTCGGTAGCCATGGGCACCTCCGGATAAATCCACGGCGGCCAGTCTACCTCAATCGATGTAACGAGGCTTGTCCTGCGTCAGCCCGCCGAGGCTCGTTTTAGACGCTCGGCGGATGTAAGTCGTTGAATTTCCGACTCAGCCCGGTGGCCAGGTCATCTGGCGTTTGCCCAGAACATGCATATGAATGTGATAGACGGTCTGACCGCCTTTCTCATTGGTGTTCATGACCACCCGGAAGCCGTCCTCGCAACCTTGCTCCTTCGCCAGACGCTGCGCGGTGAAGAGAATGTGGCCGAGCAGGCCCTTGTCATCTTCGGTCACGTCATTGAGCGTAGGAATCGGCTTTTTCGGGATGACCAGAAAATGCACCGGTGCCTGTGGGGCGATGTCGTGAAAGGCCAGCACCTGGGCATCTTCATAGATGATCTTCGCCGGTATTTCCCGATTGATGATCTTGGTGAACAGAGTTTCCACAGCCTTGTTGCTCCGTTTCTTGTGGGGAGTAGACCGAGTGTACTGAGCGTCACTGCGTACGCCCAGCGTTTCTGCCGTCAAGCGACTCAGACCGAGGCGCGCGACTTCAGCATCGACCCCCAGATTTTCCGCGTCATCCAGCGACCTGTCAGGCGCGGCAGTTGCGCAAGAAGGCGATTTCGTCTGCCGGGAATAATGATCGCTCGGTTCTTGTCGAGGGCGCGAACCGTGTACAGCGCAATCTCCTCGGCGGTCATCGTCTTCTCGTCGGTGAACCTGTCTGCATCCAGTTGTGCCGTACGAAAGAACGAAGTTCTGGTTGGGCCTGGACACAATACCGAAATCTTCACCCCGGTCTTTTTCAGTTCTTCGCGCAGACCTTCTGAAAAGTGCAGCACGTAAGCCTTACTGGCAGCATAGGTGCTCATCCAGGGGCCCGGCTGGAAACCCATGATCGAGGCAACGTTGAGAATCTGCCCGCCGCCCTGCACGGCCATCAGGTTGCCCACGGTGTGGCAAAGACGGGTCAGCGCCAGCACGTTGAGGTCCAGCAAGTCTTGTTCCTGCGCCCATTCCTGAGCCAGGAACGGTCCGCTGTTGCCGATGCCGGCGCAGTTCACCAACAGATCGATCTGTCGCTCGCCTTCTTCCAGTTCAAGCAGGAAACCCGAGAGTCGTAAGGGTTCACCTAAGTCGCAGGCGCGAAACAACACCTCGACGCCGAAGCGCTGAGTGAACTCCAGTGCAATGCTTTCCAGCATGTCCCGGTGGCGCGAGACGAGAATCAGGCTGCGGCCACGGCGGGCCAGGGCTTCAGCCATGGCAAGGCCGATGCCGCTGGATGCGCCAGTGACCAGGGCGTAACGGGTCATGCGGTTCTCCAATGAACGTATAGCACGTGTTGAGACAGCCTCCTTGCTGCCAGACAGTTATTGGTCGTCTTCGCTGTCGGAAGAGTCACCGGCATCGGCAGGATCTACAGGGACAACAGGTTGGGTGGCGTCGTCCGAATCATCATCGTTGGGCAACGTCTGCTCATACTCTCCGGTCGTGGCCTCAACCTGATCTTGAATCTTCTGCAAGCCTCCCATCATCCCGCCCACGAATAACAGCGCAAGGAAGACAATCCATAAGGTGGCGAGCACTTTGACGGACCGAGTGTTCGGCGGCGGTGGTGGGCCGTATCGATTTGGCCCGCTGTTGCCGGGAACAGCCATCATCAAGAGCGGGAAAAAACCACCGACCACTGGCACCAGGTTCAACAGAAGCAGCCAGGCGGACCATCCGGCGTCGTGCAGGCGCTGGGCTCCGATCTGGATGCTGATCACGACGAAGGCGACGAAGAGCACCGTCGCGAGCAAACCGCCGGCGGTTAACGAAATAGCCATGACCTGAAGGCACAGCATGAGGGCCGCCATGAGCGCGAAGACCATCACCATGCTCCAGGCCAGGTAGCGCAGACGACCAATTCGACCCTGGATCGTGAAGACCTTGAGCTCTCCGACCGCCGGCCAGTCCTGGGCCATCGATGCGCGCGGAGGTGCGTAAGGCGAGGCGGCAGGTTCGAAAACCGCCTTCTGTGGTTCAGGCGCGGTGATTTCTTCAAGGGTCCAGCTGACCGGCTCTTCGGGCTCGATACGGGCTTCAACGCCTGCATCGTTTAAGGCTTTCATATAGCGCTGCGCGTCATCCTGCGTCAGCCCGCGTTTCACGGTCACGGGCTTGCCGGTGAACAGCCGATCCATGCTCGACACGTCGCTCTTGAACAACTGCGCCAGGTTCAGGCGTGCCGTTTCCAGATCGACACCCGTTCGCAGCTGTCCTTCGAAAACGATCTTGAAGTGTTCCGCCATGCTTGGCTTCCTTGTCTTGAGTTGAATGCGTCACTACCGGGTGATCAAAACGGCTTCACCACCACCAGGATGACAACGGCGAGCAGGATCAGTACCGGGACTTCGTTAAACCAGCGATAAAAAACGTGACTGCGGCCTTTTTCGCCTCGGGCGAAGCGTTTGACCTGCGCACCACACATGTGGTGATAACCGATCAACAGCACGACCAGCGTCAGTTTGGCGTGTAACCAGCCTTGCTGAAGGAACCCTGGGCTGAGTGTAATCAGCCAGATGCCGAATACCAGCGTGGCGATCATCGCCGGTCCCATGATGCCGCGATAGAGCTTGCGCTCCATGGTGCAGAAACGCTCGCGGCTCACGGTGTCTTCGCTCATGGCGTGGTACACGAACAGGCGGGGGAGGTAAAACAGGCCGGCGAACCAGCAGACCATCGAAACAATGTGCAGCGCTTTGATCCACAGATAGAGCATTTTGGTTTTTCCAGGGGCACGGGTGGCGCAAATAGTAGTGGCTTGCGTGCCCGTACGTCACGTCTACGGTTGTCCCAAGCGCGCTGGACTCCTATCATCACCGGCTTTCCAGTGGTTTCGTTGAGGGGGCAGGTTATGGTCAAGGTCGGTATCGTCGGTGGCACGGGTTACACCGGCGTCGAGTTGCTGCGTCTTCTGGCACAGCATCCACAGGCTGAAGTGGTCGCGATCACCTCGCGCTCCGAGGCAGGTTTGCCCGTCGCCGACATGTACCCGAACCTGCGAGGCCACTACGACGGGCTGGCGTTCAGCGTGCCTGACGTGAAGGTGCTGGGTGCTTGCGATGTCGTGTTCTTCGCCACCCCGCATGGTGTTGCTCATGCCCTGGCCGGTGAGTTGCTGGCAGCAGGCACCAAAGTCATCGACCTGTCAGCTGACTTCCGTCTGCAGGACCCAGTGGAATGGTCCAAGTGGTACAACCAGCCCCATGGCGCGCCAGACTTGCTCGACGAGGCGGTCTACGGTCTGCCTGAAGTCAATCGCGAGAAAATCAAGGGCGCTCGCCTGATCGCTGTTCCAGGTTGCTACCCGACCGCCACTCAATTGGGCTTTCTGCCCTTGCTGGAAGCCGGCCTTGCCGATCCGGCTCGCCTGATTGCCGACTGCAAATCCGGCATCAGCGGGGCGGGTCGCGGTGCCAGCGTTGGCTCGCTGTATGCCGAAACCAGCGAGAGCTTCAAGGCCTATGCCGTAAAAGGACATCGCCATTTGCCGGAAATCAGTCAAGGATTGCGCCGTGCAGCAGGCGGCGACATCGGATTGACCTTCGTGCCGCACCTGACGCCGATGATTCGGGGGATTCACGCGACGCTGTACTCGACCGTCGTCGACAAGTCGGTTGACCTTCAGGCTCTGTTTGAAAAACGCTACGCCAATGAGCCGTTCGTCGATGTGATGCCGGCGGGCAGCCACCCTGAAACCCGTAGCGTACGCGGCGCCAATGTCTGCCGCATCGCGGTACACCGTCCTCAGGATGGCGATCTGGTGGTGGTGTTGTCGGTCATCGACAACCTCGTCAAAGGTGCCTCGGGTCAGGCTGTGCAGAACATGAACATCATGTTCGAGCTGGACGAGCGCATGGGGCTGTCCCACGCCGCACTGTTGCCTTGATAGCAGCTTCGAGCGGCAAGCGTCAGCTGCAGGTTGGAAGCGATGTCATGCTTCTCGCTTGCAGCTCATCGCTTGAAGCTTGTCGCGCCGTCAGAATAGTTGACCAATTTTCTAGGACAAGCGGATAATGCGCGCATTACGCATTATGACGGCTTAGCGCCGGGAGATATCGAGCATGAGCGTTGAAACCTTCACCCCTACGGCTCTGGAATTCACGCAAGGTGCAGCGCACAAGGTGAAAACCCTGGTCGACGAAGAGGGCAATGATCGCCTGAAGTTGCGGGTGTTTGTCACGGGCGGTGGCTGTTCCGGTTTCCAGTACGGCTTTACTTTCGATGAAGACGTGGCTGACGATGACACCATCGTTGAGCGAGAGGGCGTAAGCCTGGTCGTCGATCCTATGAGCTTCCAGTACCTGGCCGGCGCAGAAGTGGACTATCAGGAAGGTCTTGAGGGTTCTCGTTTTGTGATCAAGAACCCGAATGCTGCCACGACCTGTGGTTGCGGTTCGTCCTTCTCGATCTGATTCACGGGCTGTAAACGAAAACGCCGCGCATATGCGCGGCGTTTTGCGTTGGGCTGGGATTACGCCGGGTAGATCGCACCCAGAACGCGAAGGCCTTTGGCGCCGGTGACGCTTGGGCGGTTGGCCGGGACGTTTTCCATCGCGCAATGAGCTAGCCACGCGAACGCCATTGCTTCAACCCAGTCAGGATCCACACCAAATTCGGCTGTGCTCGAGACCTTTGTATTGGGCAGCAGTAAAGCCAATCGTTTCATCAGTGCCTTGTTGTGGGCGCCGCCGCCGCAGACCAGCAGTTCCTTGGTCTGTGCCTGAGCCGATTGCAGCGACTCGGTGATGCTCAACGCGGTGACCTCCAGCAATGTCGCCTGCACGTCTTCAGGTTTCAGCGTTGGCAACTGGAACAGGTGATGGTGAACCCAACCCAGGTTGAACACCTCGCGCCCGGTACTCTTCGGGCCTTTGGTCTGGAAGAACTGGTCGCTCAACATGGACTTCAGCAAATCGGCGTTAACCGTCCCGCTTTCGCTCCACGCGCCGTCCTTGTCATAGCTCAATCCGCGTTGGGCCTGAATCCAGGCGTCCAGCAACACGTTGCCCGGGCCGGAGTCGAAGCCGGACACGGGCTTGTCGATCTCGATCAGGCTAAGGTTGCTGAATCCTCCGACGTTCAGGACAGCGCGGTAGTCCTTGTTGTCGTCGAACAATGCTTCATGGAATGCAGGGACCAGCGGCGCACCTTGACCACCAGCAGCGATGTCGCGCTTGCGGAAATCACTGACAACGGTAATCCCGGTCAGCTCTGCAAGCAGGGCGGGGTTACCGATCTGGACGGTAAAGCCTCGCGCGGGCTCATGACGAATCGTCTGGCCGTGGCTGCCGATGGCGCGTATCTCACCCGCGAGGACGTTTTGCTGGTCCAGCAATGCAAGCACGCCTTGCGCCGCCAGACGGACCCACTTCTGCTCGGCAATCCCCGCGCGAGCCAGTTCATCCGGACCGCTTGAGCAAAGGCCAAGCAGTTCGGCCCGCAGTTCCTCAGGCATAGGAATGTAGTAGGTGCCGAGCAAGCGTGGTCGGTCATCCTGTTTTACGAGCGCGAAGTCGAGTCCATCAAGACTGCTTCCGGACATTACACCTACATATAAAGTCATGGGTCAGCGCTTACTCGAGGCCAGCATGGTGGCCTTTTCCTGGTCCATGCGCGCCATCAGTGGTTGGCTCTCCTGCATGAACCGCTGTTTTTCGGACTTGGCGATCGGGTCTGCCATTGGCAGCTTCTGACCCAGCGGGTCAACGTGAACGCCGTTTACCTGGAACTCGTAATGTACATGCGGACCTGTCGACAGACCGGTTGTTCCGATATAGCCGATGACCTGGCCCTGTTTGACGCTGCTGCCGGTCTGGATGCCTTTTGCGAAACCCTGCATATGGCCGTAAAGCGTGCGGTAGGTTTCGCCGTGCTGGATGATCACGGTATTGCCGTAACCACCGCGGCGACCCGCCAGAATGACTTTGCCATCGCCCGTCGCCTTGATTGGCGTGCCGCGAGGTGCAGCATAGTCGATGCCTTTGTGCGCGCGAATCTTGTTCAGAATCGGGTGTTTGCGCCCCATGGAGAACATGGAGCTGATACGGGCGAACTCAACCGGCGTGCGGATGAACGCCTTGCGCATGCTGTTGCCGTCGGCGGTGTAATAATTGGTATTGCCTTGCTTGTTGGTGTAGCGCACAGCGGTGTAAGTCTTGCCGCGGTTGGTAAAACGCGCCGACAGGATGTTCCCCGTGCCGACCGTCTTGCCGTTGGCGACTTTCTGCTCGTAGATCACGTCAAATTCGTCGCCCTTGCGGATGTCTTGAGCGAAGTCGACGTCATAGCCAAAGATGTTGGCCATGTCCATGGTCATGCTGTGACTCAGGCCTGCACGCTGTGCCGACTGCGACAGCGAATTGGTGATCACACCGTGGACGTAAGCGGTGCGGACGTTGGGCTTGCTCACATCGCGGGTGAAGGTATAGCCCTTGTCGGTCCTTGAAAGGCTAATGCTTTCAAGATCGCTGAGTTTGCTGTGCAGTTGTTTGAGTTTGCCATCCGGCGTCAGCTCAAACTGCAAAACCTGACCGTTTTTAAGCTGGCTGAACTGCTTGGCCTGCTTGTCGCTGGCAATGACTTCATGAACAGCGGCGGGTGGCAGGCCTACCTTTTCGAAAAGCGTCGAAAGCGTATCGCCTTTGGAGACGACAATTTCCTTATGGAGAGGGCTTTTTGCAGCGGTCGCCGCAGCGACTTCGGGCTTGGCTGGCGGTTTGGTTGCGGCGGTATCTTCAGGTTCGTCGGCAGCATTGTCGATCTGAGCAAAAGGAGAAGCTGACGTATCTTCTGTGGCTTTTCTCTGATCTTGAGCGTCTTGTTCCTGCTTGAACTGATCGACGGGCGTGTCCAGTTCGAGGGTGAGATTGGTTTTCTTGGCTTCGACATCGCTGGATGGAAAAACCAGAAGGGCCAGGCTCAGCAGCGCCGCGATACCGCTTGCAGCTACCAGGTGGCTCTTCGGATAAAGCGGAGGCGCTTTAGGCGGAGTGTCGTTCATAGGTAATTTTGACTTTGAAAAAGATGAAATGGAAAAGATGAATGACATGATGAAGATGAAATAACTGTATAAAATATAACCAAATCCTCCCCGAGGCAAGCGCGTGTGCGGATCGCGTCCCGATTCGTCTCCCTTCTGCTGTCAGAACTTGTATTTGGGCGTTGATCTTGTATGGTTGTTTCCCTTTGAAATAAGGCATTACGGGGCTGTTATGAAGTCGGTTGAAGAGCAGCTAGCGCTGATCAAGCGTGGCGCGGATGAACTCCTGGTCGAGTCCGAACTGGTCGCGAAGCTTAAGCGTGGTCAGCCACTGCGCATCAAGGCCGGTTTTGACCCTACGGCGCCCGACCTGCACCTGGGTCACACGGTGCTTATTAATAAGCTTCGCCAGTTTCAGGAACTGGGCCATCAGGTGATTTTTCTGATCGGCGACTTCACCGGCATGATCGGCGACCCAAGCGGCAAGAGTGCAACGCGCCCTCCGCTGACGCGTGAGCAGGTGCTCGACTACGCGGAAACCTATAAAGCCCAGGTCTTCAAGATTCTTGACCCCGCCAGGACCGAGGTGGCATTCAACTCCACCTGGATGGATCAACTGAGCCCTGCCGACTTCATTCGCCTGTCCTCGCAATACACCGTGGCTCGCATGCTTGAGCGTGACGACTTCGACAAGCGCTACAAGTCGAACCAGTCGATTGCCATCCATGAGTTCCTGTATCCGCTGGTGCAAGGTTACGACTCGGTTGCGTTGCGTGCCGATGTCGAGCTGGGCGGTACCGATCAGAAGTTCAACCTGCTGATGGGGCGTGAGCTTCAGCGTGCGTATGGTCAGGAAGCTCAATGCGTACTGACCATGCCGTTGCTTGAAGGCCTGGACGGCGTGAAGAAGATGTCCAAGTCTCTGGGTAACTACGTGGGTATCCAGGAAGCGCCAGGCATTATGTACAGCAAGTTGGTGTCGATTCCTGATGCGCTGATGTGGCGCTACTTTGAGTTGCTGAGCTTCCGCAGCATGGAAGAGATCGATGGCTTCAAGGCTGATTGTGAGGCGGGTGCGAATCCTCGCGACATCAAAATCAAGCTGGCAGAAGAGATCGTTGCGCGCTTCCATGGCGAGGAAGCTGCTGCTTCGGCGCACCGTTCTGCGGGTAACCGTATGAAGGATGGCGAGCTGCCGGAAGATCTGCCGGAAATCGCTGTGTCGGGTGCTGAGGATATGCCAATTGCTGCCGTCCTTAATAAGGCAGGCCTGGTGAAGAACTCGGCAGTGGCTCGCGACCTGTTGACCTCCGGTGGCGTACGTATAGATGGAGAGGTTGTTGATCGCAGCTTCATCTTCAAGCTGGGTGCTACCCATGTCTGTCAGGCGGGTAAGAAGGCTTTTGGGCGCGTTACGCTGAATTTGGAATAAAGTTTGAATAAGTGCTTGACGCTCCTCTGAATGTCTCTATAATTCGCCCCACTTCCGGCGCAGACGAAACGGAAAACTCCTTGATAATCAACGAGTTGGACGAAGTAAGCGGCGAGGAAGGGCTTCGGTTCAGATGCTTGAATCGACAGCGGTGAAAAAGGCAGTTGACAGCAGGTTGTAACGCTGTAGAATTCGCCTCCCGCTGACGTGAGACGCCAAGTCGAACGAAGCGCAAGTGGTTGAAGTTGCAAAGGAAACTTTGAAAACTTCTGAAAATAACCGCTTGACAGATACAGAGGACGCTGTAGAATGCGCGCCTCGGTTGAGACGAAAGGCTCTTGACCAACCGCTCTT
>NZ_FOEO01000062.1 GCF_900110765.1 Pseudomonas sp. NFACC02 | reverse complement strand
GAGCGATGGGACCGGCCCGGAGATGGTAGCGATGCGGGGCCAGAGTCTCGGAGAAAGTCGCCAGGGACCGCAGGCTCAAGGCTTGGGTTAAATGGCCGCTGACCAACGTCACCAACAATTGCCAGGAAGTGCAGCGTTTGACGTAGCGATCAGCTTGATGTGCTTCGACGGATCGCTCGAATGAAGAGCGTGGGATGGCACTGAGCAACTGAGTTAAAAAAGTGCTGGAAAACATGAGTCAAAATCGAGTCTGAAAAATCCGATTATGACTGAAGGCGGCCAACAGCAAGGGGGAGCAAGCTCCCCCTTCGGTTTTTACCGGACACTAGTGACGCAGAGCGTGGGAACGATCCTGGATATCAGTCTTTAGCTACTGTAGGAGCGTGGCTTGTCCCGCGATCTGCCGGGAACGGGCAGCAAGACCGATGCATGCGATGGGTCTGGCATAACCGAGTCGCCTGATTTTGCTGCCGCTGCGCGCCAGATCGCGGGACAAGCCACGCTCCTACACTTGGTTACTTGGGGATGGTCCGGCATTCCGGTTTTCAAGTAACCCGCCGAAGGCGGAACGCTTCTACCGTCAGGCAGAACCAAAAGATCAGCGCTTCGCACCATCAGATAGACACCTAACCCCTGATGCCAACCCACTCGCTTTACAAAACAACCCAATCCGCGCCGCACCAATCGCTCTTCCCAAGAGCGCACATCGCGACGCGAAACCATTGGTGCGGTGTTCCAGGCACACCGCAAGCCTTTCCCTCAAACCGTGTCCACTTTCAGCGAATGATCCCCCAGCATGCCGTTGATGATCGAAGCGGTATCGTGCCCGCTCGCCACCACACCGCCTGCCCCCGGAGAAACCCCGTACTGCTGCGCCAGGTTAACCCCGGCCAGGTCGATAGTCTGAGTGGTCGCCCCACCCGCCACACTGCTCACGCCGATGGACGAAACCAAAGAACCGCCGTTGTCGCTGACGCTGAAGTGCAGGAAGTTCTCCAGTGAATTGGCATCGGCATGCTCACCCTGCAACAGCTGCGACAGGTCGAGTTTGTCTAGACCGAAGTTGAAGTCAGTGACCGTGTCATGCCCGGTGTTGCCGGCTTGCCACTGGAAGGTGTCGTGCCCGGAACCACCGGTCAGGGTGTTATTGCCCGGCCCGCCGATCAGGAGGTCATCACCCGCGCCGCCGTTGAGGATGTCGTTACCCAGCCCGCCATTGAGCACGTTGTTGCCCTGATCGCCCGTCAGGTGATCATTGAAGTTGGAGCCGATCAGGTTCTGGATATTGACCAGCGTATCGGTCCCGGCCCCGCCCGTGTGCTGCGCTCCAAGCTCGGCGGTGCTCACCGTCACGCCTGCCGTGGCCAGCGAGTAGTTGGCGGTGTTGTTCCCGGCACCGCCGTCGAGCAAGTCGTTGCCCGAACCGCTGAAGAGCATGTCGTTGCCGTTGTCGCCGAACAGTTCGTTGGTGCCAGGCCCTGCCACCAGCACGTCATTGCCGTCGCCACCGTGGAGGTGACTGTCGGCCGCGCCGACCAGGACATCATCGCCGGCAGTGCCCGACACCGTATCCCCATCCTGATGCGCGATGTTCACTGCGGCGGTGCTGCTGCCGCCATGCGGATCGGTGACGGTGTAGGTACTGTGCACATCCGGCGTGGTGTTGACCGCCGCGTAATCGATGGTCAGGTTCAGGTTGTAGTGTTCTTTCACGCCAGGGTCGGCCTGATTGACCACGATCAGACGATAAGTGCCCTCTTCAGTGGCCGTGAACGTACTGCCATCGGAGAGGCCGTGATAGGCGCCGTCTTCAAACTTCCAGGCCATGCCCAACACATCGTTGGTCAGACTGTGGTCCACCGTGACGGTTTCCCCCGCTCTCAGGTGTACGCTGTATAGGTCCTGGGCGTTGGAAGGCGCCGCATTGACCGCCCCCAGATAACCGCTGATCACCAGCAAGGCGGTGGTCGCCGTGTTGTTGAAGAAATCGCTGCGGTCCAGGTTTTTCAGGTGATTGCTGTCTTTGTTCTGGACCCCGGCAAACTGAAGGGTTTTCAGCGAGCCCGCAGAAAAATCAGCGCCCTTGGCGGTCCACCCGGTGTTGAACGTATCTGGCGAGGCCGTCAGCGCGCCGCCATTGCCCGGTATATCGTTCGCCGCCAGCGCGGCGCCCGGAATGACGATGCTCGAACCGCCCAGGTTGGTGATGACGTTGTCGGCCACCGCCATCGGCGCTTCGTACACGGGCGGCGGAACGACGTGAACATTGAGGTTGGCCGAGGCCAGATCCCCGTCGTTGTCGCTGAGCACGTAGTGAATGCCTTCGGTCACCGGGTGGGTAACACCCACGGACGGTGTGTAGCTGTATTCGCCCGTGCCCATGTTGACCACCAGCGTGCCATGCTCACCGGTGACCGTCAGGGTGTGGGTTTGGGCATCGAAGACGCCATGGTTTTCCCCACCGCGGGTGGTGACGCTTCCTTGATGACCGGAGGCCTTGGGATCGAAGGTATAGGTTGTGCCATCCACGCTGACGGACTTGATGAACCCCTGATCGGCGCCGAAACTTCCGCCCTCCAGCAGACTGCCATGCACCCCGCCCTGCACCGTGCCGCTGAGCACCACGTTCAACTGACCCAGGTCCGTGACGACCACGGCATTGGTGTTGGTGCCCGTCGCGCCGTTGTGGGCGACCGGGTCGAGATAGGTGCTGCTCACGTCGGTGCCAACACCGATGGCAAAGGCGTTGATGTGATGGCTGTCGAGGAACGTGGTCCAGGCATGCTCCTCGGTCGCGTCGATACCGTCACCGCGTGCAGGGTCAGGCACGTGGCCCGGATCAGAATGCTGCGGCGACGTCGTCGGGTTGCCGTCCGAGAAGAAGTACGCGAGGTTTTGTGCGCCCGCGATGGCGCCTTTCTCGACGAATGCCTGTTGTGCAGCGGCCAGCGCGGCATCGTAGTTAGTGCCATTGCCAGCGGTCAACGCATTGACCATGGCCTTGGCCGTGGCAACATCCACCCATTCGTTGCTGCCAATGTTGGCCTGGCTGTTGAAGGTCACCAACTGCACTTTCACGTCGCCCAGGGCTTCGTACTTGTTCAGCAGTTCGATGATCGCCTGTTTTTCCAGGCCCAGACGCGTCAGCCCGTTCACCCCGGACGCCTCGTTCATGCTCGCCGAGTTATCGACGATCAGCATCAGGTTGGTGTCCACGCCTTCGCTGGTCACGGTCTTGTCGATGCAGGCGGCTTTCGGTTGATCGTCGACGATGTTGACCACGATCTGCGCGGTCGATGAATGACCCAGCGAATCGGTGACCGTGTAATTGAACGTGTCATGGGTGATATTCGGCCCATCATTGGCGGCTGGCGTGGTTTTCGGTGCCGATGTGAGGGTGTAGGTGTAGCTGCCGTCCGCGTTGAGATGGAGCACGCCAAACTGACCTTGAGCGGTGCCGTTGTGTGCGCCGTCAAGGCTGAAGGTCAATGCGCCATAACCGCCATGGGCTGAGTCGGCAACCGTGCCGGTTCCGGTTTCGGCGGTCGATCCCGGGTGGCTGCCGGTAACTTTTCCGGGCGCCAGGTCCTGACCATCCTTATGGGTATCCAGCGCGCTTTCCTGCACGGTGACGTCATGATCGTTGCAAGCGACCGGTGGGCATGGCGGCGCGACGTTGACCGTGACCGTGGTGGTGCTGGTGTCACCATCGGCGTCGCGGATGGTGTAAGTGAACACGTCCTGCTCGCCCTGCGGGCCGACCAGCGCCGGGTTGCTGTGATAGGTCGCATTGCCCTGGGCGTCGACGATCAGCGTGCCGTACAGCCCGGTGATCACATTGCCCAGACCGCCCGATGCAGGAGTGGACGTGTCTCCGCCGGCACGTACGCCGACGATCAGGCCATTAGGGCCTGCGCCGTCTGCGCCCGCCGAATCGTTGAGCAGCAGGTTGCCGCTGACATCACCGCCCGCCGCGACGTTACCAATGTCGCAGTGCGCCTGAGGCGTGTCGTCGAGAATCTTGACCACGACATTGCCGTCGCTGACGTCACCGTCATTGTCCACCGCATGCACGGGGATCTGATCGTTGAGTGACGTGCCATCGCCCTGATTGTGGTTTTCCGACTGGTTGAGCGTGTAGGTGTACGTCACCTCGCCCGTGGTCGGGTTGTAGGTGAGGACGGTCAGCGTGCTGCCCGATGGCAGGGTGGTCGACTGTGGAGACGAGAGTGGCACGCCGTGATCGACCACGTTGATACCGCCCACGGTCAGGGTCTGCAGGCCGTCCGGCGCGGTGATTTTTACGGTACCGGTCTGCGTCAGCGCATCGTGATCTGGATGAGAGCCGCCCGGCAGATTCGCTTCGTTGACGGTGCAGTCGCCCCCGCCGATGGTCACGCCATCGTTGTGATAGACATTGACCGTGACAGTGGTGGTGCTGGTGTCGCCGTCGGCGTCGCGGATGGTGTACGTAAAGACGTCCTGTTCGCCACCATGACTCACCGAATTCGGGTTGGCATGGTACGAGGCATTGCCGTTGGCATCGACGATCAGGTTGCCGTAAAGGCCCTGAATCACCGTGCCGACGCCACCGGAAACCGGCGTCGAGGTGTCGCTGCCCGCGCGCACGCCAACGATCAAACCACCCGCTGCCGGACCGTCGGCGCCCGCCTGGTCGTTCCCGAGGATATTGCCACTGGTTTCGCCACCTTCTTTGACGTAGCCAATATCAGGATTGGCCTGAGGCACGTCGTCGGTCACGTGAACATTGATATTGCCGTCGGCCACGTCGCCGTCGCGGTCCACGGCATGCACGGCGATCTGCTCGTTGTTGACCGTGCCGTCACCCTGGTTGTGGGTTTCCGCACCGGTGAGCGTGTAGGTGTAAGTCACCTCGCCCGTGGTCGGGTTGTAGGAGATAACGGTAAACGTGCTGCCCGATGGCAGTGTGGCCGACTGCGGCGACGTGATCGCCACGCCATTTTCGATGACGTTGATACCGCCGATGGTCAGGGTCTGAAGACCGTCCGGCGCCGTGATTTTCACGGTGCCGGTCTGGGTCAGCGCAGCAGCGTCCGGGTGACTGCCGTCAGCCAGATTCGCCTCACTGACTGTGCAATCGCTGCCACCGATGATGACGCCATCGTTGTGGAAAACATTGACCGTGACGGTGGTGGTGCTGGTGTCGCCGTCGGCGTCGCGGATGGTGTAGGTGAACACGTCCTGCGCATCGCCCTGCCCACCATTGTTCGGGTTGGCCATGTAAGACGCGTGGCCATTGGCGTCCACGGTCAACGTCCCGTACAGCCCTTGAATCACCGTGCCCACGCCACCGATAACGGGTGTCGACGTGTCGCTGCCAGCCCGTACGCCAATGATCAGACCGCCGGCTCCCGGACCGTCTGCGCCGGCCGCGTCGTTACTCAGAATATTGCCACTGGTTTCGCCACCTTCTTTGACGTAGCCAATGTCGGGATTGGCCTGCGGCACGTCGTCCGTCACATGGACATTGATATTGCCGTCGGCTATGTCGCCGTCGCTGTCCACGGCATGCACGGCGATCTGCTCGTTGTTGACGGTGCCGTCACCCTGATTGTGGGTTTCCGCACCGGTGAGCGTGTAGGTGTAAGTCACCTCGCCCGTGGTCGGGTTGTAGGAGATAACGGTAAACGTGCTGCCCGATGGCAATGAGGTCGATTGCGGCGACGTGATCGCCACGCCATTTTCGATGACGTTGATGCCGCCGATGGTCAGAGTCTGAAGACCGTCCGGCGCGGTGATTTTCACGGTGCCGGTCTGGGTCAGCGCAGCGGCGTCCGGGTGACTGCCGTCAGCCAGATTCGCCTCACTGACTGTGCAATCGCTGCCGCCGATGATGACGCCATCGTTGTGGAAAACATTGACCGTGACGGTGGTGGTGCTGGTGTCGCCGTCGGCGTCGCGGATGGTGTAGGTGAACACGTCCTGCGCATCGCCCTGCCCACCATTGTTCGGGTTGGCCATGTAAGACGCGTGTCCGTTGGCATCCACCGTCAACGTGCCATATAGCCCTTGAATCACCGTGCCCACGCCACCGATAACGGGTGTCGACGTGTCGCTGCCAGCTCGTACGCCAATGATCAGACCACCGGCTCCCGGACCGTCTGCGCCGGCCGCGTCGTTACCCAGGATATTGCCGCTGGTTTCGCCATTTTCCTTGACGTAGCCAATGTCGGGATTGGCCTGAGGCACATCGTCCGTCACGTGGACGTTGATGTTGCCGTCGGCCACGTCGCCGTCGCGGTCCACGGCATGCACGGGGATCTGCTCGTTGTTGACCGTGCCGTCACCCTGATTGTGGGTTTCCGCACCGGTGAGCGTGTAGGTGTAAGTCACTTCGCCGGTGGCCGCGTTGTAACCCAGGATGGTCAGCGTGTTGCCGGATGGCAGGGTGATCGACTGCGGCGAGGTGATTGCGACGCCGTTGACCACGACGTCGATGCCGCCAATGGTCAGGGTCTGCAGGCCATCGGGCGCAGAAACGTTGATCACGCCGTTCTGGGTAAGGGCTCCAGGGTTCGGTTGGCTGCCGTCGGCCAGATTGGCTTCGTTCAGCGTCACGTCGCTGGAGCTGAGGGTCACGCCGTTGTCCACCACTGGTGGCGGTTGATCTGGAGGTGGCTGATCGGGCGGAGGATTGCCTGGCGGCGTCACCACCGGCGGCTCGACAATCGGTGGAGGCACGATCGGTGGGGGTTCAAGAGGCGGAAGACCGGCGTCCGGGGAACCGTTCTCTGCCCCACCTACCTCCAGCTCCGGCAGGAGGAAGGTGGTGCTCAGACCGGCTGTCGGAAATCCGATGACCGGCGTCACGACGCCCGCCGTTTCGGTCAGCAGTACGAACGAGTGCCCGCCTCCCAAAGCCGAGGGCGACCCCCCCGGATTGGCGTTGCCTGCGGCGGGTGCATCGGTGACCTGACCCGGGTCGGCACCGGCAGCAATCGCCTGCTGGACCTGCTGCACGTCGGACAGCTGCGCCAGGCTCGGCGCTGCATCCGGGGTGTCTATGTGGGTCGCGTGGTTGGCGAGGATCTCCGGCGTCAGCGGCATGCTGCTGTCACGCCCCAGCGTCAGCTCCCCACCTTTGGCCAGATGGACCGCGACCGCGCCTGACGGTCCGGTTTGCAGTTGTTCGCCGGCATAGACCTTGTCGCCTTCGATCACCAGACGCTTGGTGCCATTGCTCGCCACCGCGAAAACTTCGCCCACTACCTGCCGCACAGTCCCGATCAAGCTGGCCATATCCACTCCCTTTGTGCAAACACCGAATCAAAAAATGTTATTAATCCAACAAAAACTGTTAATTCAGCGCGACGACATGGCCAGCAGATCGACTCAAACGACAATTTTATGTCGCTGAATCTTTTCAAGTTTTTCCTCGAAAAACCACTTGAACGAATGCCGTCAAATTTCCGTTTAAACGTCGAAAAAAAGATTTATACGCCCGTAAAACCTTGAATAAGCGCAAATCCTTACCCCAACCTTCTCCTGAAATCTCGAAATGGCATAAGTTTTTTTTGGAATAAGGCTTATGAGAAAAACGTCTGAGCTTTTCTCAAAGTTGTTCTTATCTCTGATGTTACAAACCTGATACGGTTTCAACTGAAAATTCGCCGGTTTTTTGGCAGATCGATACTAAATTATTTCAGGGAGAAGTTTCATGCGCGATTTGACCCCGCTTTACAGTGCAGTTGTGTTGGCGGTCGCCTGCGCTCAAGCGCAAGCCATGTCACTGAATGAAGCGATTCAGAACACCGTCGACAATCACCCGGAGATTCACTCCAACGTGAACAACCGATTGTCCGCAGACGAAGATGTGAAAATCGCCAAAGGAGGCTATCTCCCCACCGTTGACCTGATCGCCGCCTATGGGCGTGAGCACACCGACAGCCCGACCACTCGCGCGTTCGGCAATCACAACGAAGAGACGCTCAACTACACCCAGTCGGAATTGCGCCTGCGTCAGATGCTGTTCGACGGGTTCAATACCAAGAACGAAGTGGGTCGGACCCAGGCGGTTGTGAATTCCCGTGCGTACTACCTGCGCGGCACCGCTGAGGACCTCGCCCTGCGGGCCATTGAGGTCTACCTGGAAGTGCTCAAGCGGCGCGAACTGCTCGACCTTGCGAAGAACAACCTGCAGGCACACCTGCGCATCAACGATCAGATTGGCCTGCGCACCAACCGCGGCATTGGCAGCAACGCCGACAGCGATCAGTCCAAGGCACGTCGTGCGCTGGCCGAGAACAACTTCTACACCGCACAAGTGGACCTTGCCGACGCCGAAGCCAATTTCTTCAGCGCCGTGGGCAAGATGCCCGATGAGCTTGAGGCCCCTGCGTCGATAAAAGGCGAAGTGCCCAAAAGCCTGAGCGATGCCCGGCAGAGCATGTTGGTCAATAACTCCTACCTGAAATCGGCACAAGCCGACGTGAACGCCGCCGAGAAACAATACGAAGTCGCCAAATCGCCGTTTTACCCACGGTTCGACGGTGAACTCGCAGTCGGCGCGAACAACAACCTGCAGGGTGAAGAAGGCCACGACAACGAATGGCGGGCCGCCGTGGTGATGAATTACAACCTGTTCAACGGTAACCGCGACAAGGCCCGCCTGAACTCGGATTCCTACAAGACCGGCCAGGCGATGGACATCCGCAACAACGCGTTGCGCATGATCAACGAGAACCTGTCGCTGGCCTGGAACGCCATGAACAACGCCCGCGTCCAGACCCCGATCGCCCGCGAATACGCCGAAACCACAACCAAGGTTCGCGCGGCCTATCAGGACCAGTTCGGTCTGGGTCAACGCACCCTGCTCGACCTGCTGGACAGTGAAAACGAGCTGTACAACGCGGCCCGACGCTACACCGAACTGCGCTACACCGAGGAGTACTCGATGTACCGGGTGCTGGCCACGGAAGGCGAATTGCTGAGCAAAGCGCGTGTGGTGTTGCCAACGGCCGCAGTCGCGCTGACGGAAGTCAAAAGCGAAGCCCGGCTTCCCGAACTGAAGTAAGCGAACTGAAGTAAGCAGTAGCGCGCGAGCGCAGGGAGAAGTCTGTGACCAGCATGCCGCCCGTATTTGAACCAGCACCCGCATTTGACCCACGTTCGAGCTTCGATGACCCGTTGCTGGATGGCTTGCTCATCCTGTGCCGGCTCCACGATTGCAGCGCCAGCCGGACCAGCCTCAGCGCCGGTCTGCCGCTGGCACAACAGTCCTTGAGCATCGAGCTTCTACCCCGAGCCGCCGCGCGCGCCGGGTTACAGGCGCGCGTTCTGCGCCGCCCGCTGGACGACATCGATGGCTTGAACCTGCCCGTCTTGCTGCTGCTCAAGGGCAATCGTTGCGCAGTCCTGCGTCGGTGGGAGGACGACGGTCGGGCGCTGATTCTGCCGAGCGAAGCCGAGGGCGGCGAACAGCACGTCACCCGTGAAGAGCTGGCCGCGCTGTACACCGGCCAGGCGTTGTTCGCTCGCCCCCGTCATGAGCTGGAAAACCTGCGCACACCGCTGGTGCCCAGGGTGAACGCCTGGTTCCGCGACACACTCAAGCTGTCACGCTGGCTGTACAGCGACGCGATTCTCGCCAGCCTGATGATCAACCTGCTGGGACTGATGGTGCCGCTGTTCGTCATGCAGACTTACGACCGCGTTGTGCCCAACCAGGCAACGTCCACCCTGTGGGTGCTGGCCATCGGGCTACTGATCGGCACCGGCTTTGAACTGACCTTGCGGCTGGTGCGTGCACGCCTGCTGGATCAGGCCGGCAAGAAGACCGACGTGATCCTGTCCGCCACCTTGTTCGAGCGCATTACCGGCATGGCGATGAAGGCACGGCCTGCAACCATAGGCGGCTTCGCTCAGAGCATTCACGACTTTCAGGGCCTACGCGAATTCCTCACCGCCGTGACCCTGACCAGCATCATCGATCTGCCTTTTGCCGTGCTGATGCTGGCCGTGATCGGGCTGCTGGGTGGCTGGTTGGTGGTGATTCCGCTGGTGGCGTTTCCGGTCACCATTCTGTTTGCCTGGATCATCCAGATACGCCTGCGCGACACCGTCGAACGCAGCCTTGCGCTGGGGGCTGAACGTCAGGCGCTGTTGGTGGAAACGCTGGGTGGTCTGGAAACCCTCAAAGCCTGCGGCGCCGAAAGCGAACGTCAGCACAAGTGGGAACATACCCATGGCGCCCTCACCCGCCTCGACAGCCACGCGCGCGATCTGTCAGCGCTGGCCAGCAACGGCACACTGTTCATACAGCAGTTCTCCGGCATGGCCACCATCGTCGCGGGTGTCTACATCATCATCGCGGGCAACCTCAGCGTTGGCGCACTGGTGGCCAGCTACATGCTCGGCAGCCGCGTGCTGGCGCCATTGGGGCAAATCGCCGGGCTGATCACGCGTTATCAACAAGCGCAGATCACCATGAAAAGCACCGACGCACTGATGGCCCTGCCGCAAGAGCGCGACCCGACCAAACACCCACTGCAGCACACCCGGCTCAAAGGGGCGATAGAAGTCGTCAAAGCCAGCTTCGCCTATGGCGGCCCGGGCACCTCGGCCGCATTGAACGAGATCAGCATCACCGTCAAACCGGGCGAGCGGATCGGCATCATCGGCCGCAGCGGTTCGGGCAAGAGCACGCTGGCACGGCTGATCATGGGCTTTTACGCACCGGATGAAGGGCAACTGTTGCTCGATGGTCTTGACCTGCGCCAGGTGGACGTCGCCGACCTGCGTCAGCAAGTGGGTTATGTCGCCCATGACCTGCCGCTGCTGGCCGGCAGCCTGCGGGATAACCTCACCCTTGGCGCCCGTTATGTCACCGACGCCCGGATGCTCGAAGTGGCTGAGTTGACCGGCGTGACCGAGCTGGCGCGCCATCATCCGCTGGGCTTCGACCGGCCCGTCGGGGAGCGCGGGCAGTTGCTGTCTGGCGGTCAGCGCCAGGCCGTGTTGCTGGCTCGCGCGTTGCTGCTCGACCCGCCGATCATGCTGCTCGACGAACCCACCAGCCATATGGACAACGGCAGCGAAGACGCGCTGCGTCAGAAGCTGTTCACCCTGATGCAAGGCAAGACCCTGCTGCTGGTCACCCACCGCATGTCGATGCTGAGTCTGGTCGACCGGCTGGTGGTACTGGACAACGGCAAGGTGGTCGCCGACGGTCCCAAAGAACTTGTCGTCGAAGCACTGCGCAAGGGCCGTGTCGGCCCGGCCACGGTCTAAGGAGCGTTCCCTATGTCATCCGCTCAGCATTATTTTCACCCTGGTCGGCAGATCGATACCGAGTTCATGCCGGAGGTCGCTGGCGTCGTGGCACAGGACGCGTCCCGCGGGTCCAGAATCACGGTCTGGCTGACCGCCGCGTTGATCATCAGCGCGCTGGTCTGGGCCAAGTTCGCCGTGCTGCAGGAAGTCACCACCGGCGAGGGCAAGGCGATCCCGTCGAGTAAGGTTCAGGTCATCCAGAACCTGGAAGGCGGCATCGTCACCGAGATCTTCGTGCGTGAAGGACAGATCGTAAACAAGGGAGACACGCTGTTGCGCCTGGACGACACACGTTTTCTGTCGAACAAGGGGGAAAGCGAGGTCGACAAATACACGCTGATGGCGCAGGTCGATCGCCTGTCGGCCGAGTCAGAAGGCCGTCCGTTCAAACCGTCCGCGGAGGTGCTGAGCAAAGCGCCGCAAGTGGCGGCAGACGAGCAGTCGCTGTACGACTCACGGCAGCGTCGTCTGGCCAGCGAGCAACGCACGCTGCAAGAACAACTGCGACAGAAGACGCAGGAAGTCGCCGAGTTTCGCTCGAAACAGGATCAGTACCGCAACCAGCTCGGGTTCATTCAGCAGGAGCTGAGCATGTCGGCACCGCTGGTGAACAGTGGCGCGGTGTCGCCCGTGGAGATCATCCGGCTCAAGGGCAAGGCGTCCGAAGCGCGGGGACAGATGGACGCGACGTCACTGGCAATTCCTCGGGCAGAGGCCGCCATCAATGAGATCAAAAGCAAAATTCAGGAGTCGGTGGACAGCTTCCGTTCAGACGCCGCCAAGGACCTGAACGACAAGCGCGCCGACCTCGCCAAGGCCAGCGCCACCAGCATCGCCATCGACGACCGCGTGACCCGTACCACGGTCACCTCGCCGGTCAAAGGCATCGTCAAGACGCTGAAGGTCAACACCATCGGTGGCGTGGTTCAGCCCGGCAGCGACATGGTTGAAATCGTGCCGCTGGAGGACAACCTGTTGATCGAAGCCAAGGTGCGTCCACAGGACGTGGCCTTCTTGCACCCGGGTCAGAAAGCGATGGTGAAATTCAGCGCCTACGACTACACCATCTATGGCGGGCTGCCCGCCAAACTGGAGCTGATCGGCGCCGACACCACCACCGACGACAAGGGCAATACCTTCTACCTGATCCAGGTCCGCACCGACAAAAACCATCTGGGCAGCGACGCCAAACCCCTGCTGATCATCCCCGGCATGGTCGCGACCGTGGACATCATCACCGGCGAGAAAAGCGTGATGGATTACCTGTTGAAACCGGTGTTGAAAGCCAGGACCGAGGCGTTGCGGGAGCGGTAGTCAGTGCTCCCGGCATGGCCTTTGATTCTGGCCGAAGGCCGTAGCAACTGTCTTCCTCACATCACATGTGCAACCTACTCGGAGGCTTCTGCCTGCAAGGCGTAGGAGCGTGGCTTGTCCCGCGATCTGGCGCGCAGCGGCAGCAAAATCAGGCAACTCGGTTGTACCTGACAAACCGCATGCACCGGATTTGCTGCCGGTTCCCGGCAGATCGCGGGCAAGCGCGCTCCTACGCCTTCGGCAGAAGCGGATCGGCGTGAAGTCGGAGGCTGCGGGCTGCGGGTGGCACTTAGAAGTAGAGGCAGAGGCTTTTGATTCTGGCCGAAGGCCGTGGGAGCGAAGTGGTGAGAGACGCCTGATCGTGACCTGACGGTGTGCCGCCTGCTATCGATTCTCGCTAAACCTGTAGGAGCGCGCTTGCCCGCGATCTGGCGCGAAGCGGCAGCAAAATCAGGCGACCCGGTTATGCCTGACACTCCGCATGCACCGGTTTTGCTGCCGGTTCCCGGCAGATCGCGGGACAAGCCGCGCTCCTACGCCTCGCAGGCAGAAGCCTCCGAGTAGGCTGCGCATGTGATGTGAGTAGACAATTGTTACGCCCTAAGGGCAGAAGCGGAGTTGCAAGGGGCGCCGGATCGCATGAGCGTATGCAGTCTGCTCTTGATTCTGGCCGAAGGCCGTAGCGCGCTTGCCCGCGATGACGTCGGTACAGTCGATGCATTTCCATCGTCAGATACAACGTATCGCGGGCAAGCTCGCTCCTACAGGTACGAGGTAATCACCTACCATCAAGCCAGACAATGAATCCGCTCTCACCGTTTTAGATCGCAAACAGAATTTACGATCTACTTGCGCTTCTTGTCCCCCTTCGCGAACGCTGCCTCCAGCGCCTCGTTGATCGTGCGCAACACCTTCACCCGCGCCCAACGCTTGTCGTTGGCTTCGACCAGTGTCCACGGGGCTATTTCGGTGCTGGTACGGTCGACCATGTCGCTGACGGCCTCGCGGTACTGCGGCCACTTCTTGCGGTTGCGCCAGTCGTCCTCGGTGATTTTATGGCGCTTGAACGGGATCTTTTCGCGGGCCTGGAAACGCTCCAGCTGCGTCTTATCGTCAATCGCCAGCCAGAACTTCACGACAACGATGCCGGCGTCGGTGAGTTGTTCTTCAAAGTCGTTGATCTCGCTGTACGCCCTCAGCCAGTCGGCCTCGGAGCAATAGCCTTCGACGCGCTCGACCAACACCCGGCCGTACCAGGAACGGTCGAACACGGTGAACTTGCCCCGCGCGGGGATTTGCCGCCAGAAGCGCCATAAGTACGGTTGCGCCAACTCATCCTGCGTCGGCGCTGCAATCGGCACGATGTGATACTGCCGTGGATCGAGCGCGCCGGCCACGCGTTTGATCGCGCCACCCTTGCCGGCTGCGTCGTTGCCCTCGAACACCGCCACCAATGCATGACGGCGCATGCGCTTGTCGCGCATCAGGCCCGACAGACGCGCCTGCTCGGTGATCAGTTGCTCGTCGTAATCGTCCTTTTCCAGCGCCAGCGTCATGTCCAGATTGTCCAGCAGACTCAACTCGTCGGTGTTGCTGGGCAGCGGCCCGAGGTTGACCAGATTGGTACTGCCTTCCGGCGTTTTCAGCGCATTCTGCAAACCTTCCAGCAGCAGGCGCCCCACCGTCAGGCTGCGGTAGTTAGGGTCGACGCCTTCGATCACGTGCCAGGGCGCATAGTCGCGGCTGGTACGACGCAGCACGCGCTCGCCGAAGCGCACGAACTTGTCGTAAGTCTTTGACTGCTGCCAGTCCAACGGGCTGATTCGCCAGCTGTGCAGCGGGTCGTCCTTGAGGGTCTTGAGGCGTAATTTCATCTGCTGTTTTGACAGGTGAAACCAGAACTTGAAGATCACCGCGCCCTCATCGACGAGCATCTTTTCAAGGCGCTCGGCGCCATTGATGGCTTGATCCAGCACCGGGTCTTTGTACTGCTTGTGCACCCGGCCCTGGATCATCTGGCTGTACCAGTTGCCGAAAAACACGCCGATACGTCCCTTCGGCGGCAGTTGACGCCAATAGCGCCACACCGGCGGATGAGCGAGCTCTTCATCGGTCTGTTGATCGAAAGTGCGCACTTCGATGTAGCGCGGATCCATCCAGTCATTGAGCAGCTTGACCGTTTCGCCCTTGCCCGCGCCTTCAATGCCGTTGATCAAAATGATGATCTGGCGCTTGGCCTGTTCATGCAGCTCGTACTGAGCCTCAAGCAATGCTTCTCGCAAGGCCGGCACTTCGGCGTCGTAGGTTTCGTCGTCGATGGTGTGGCCGATTTCAGCGGATTCGAACATGTACGGCTCCTGTTCCTGATCGCTCAAGACTAGCGGATCGAATGAGGTCAGTGACGGTTGTGACCGCAAATCCGTGCCATGGATCAATCCGCCGGCTGCGATAGCGCACCCGCAGTGCGTTAAGATGCCGACCTTGCACCTGCCAAAGCGCCTTTCACAGCCCAATCATGACGACTATCCAGCACGCCCAGCTCGACTGGGACGAAAACGGCAACCCGATCTCTCGCACGTTCGCCGACGTCTATTTTTCCAATGAATCGGGGCTCGCCGAGACGCGTCATGTGTTCCTGACCCAGAACGAACTCCCCGAACGCTTCGCTGCATTGGCAGCGGACGGGCGTCTGGTGATTGGCGAAACCGGCTTTGGCACCGGGCTCAACTTTCTCTGTGTCTGGCAGCTGTTCGAAGCCTGCGCCACAGCCGGGGCGCGCCTGCAATTCGTCAGCGTCGAAAAATTCCCGTTGAGCCGCGCCGACCTGGTGCGGGCGCTGGCCCTGTGGCCGGAACTGAAAGCCTTCGCCGATCAACTGCTGGAGCAATACGTCGCCATTCATGAGGGGTTTCAACGCCTGGTGTTCGATGGCGGACGCATCACGCTGACCCTGCTGATCGGCGATGCGCTGGAGATGCTGCCGCAACTGGATGGGAAGATCGATGCCTGGTTTCTCGACGGTTTCGCGCCGTCGAAAAACCCGGAAATGTGGACGCCCGAACTGTTTGCCGAGCTGGCCCGTCTGGCCGCGCCGGGCTCGACTATCGGCACATTCACCAGCACCGGCTGGGTCCGGCGCGCGTTGAACGCAGCAGGTTTCAAGATGAAGCGCGTGCCCGGCATCGGCCACAAATGGGAAGTGCTCAAGGGCCGCTTTCTCGGCTGGCCGGAAGATGTGCCGGCACCTGCGCCATGCAAACCCTGGTTTGCGCGACCGGCAGTGTCCGGCAACAAACGCAAGGCGCTGGTCATCGGCGCCGGCCTGGCCGGTTGTGCGACCGCCTCCAGTCTGGCGTCCCGGGGTTGGCAGGTCAGTCTGCTGGAGCGTCATGCAGACCTCGCGCGAGAGGCATCCGGCAACCCACAAGGCGTCCTTTATCTCAAGCTGTCCGCCCACGGCACCGCGCTCTCACAACTGATCCTCAGTGGCTTTGGTCACACCCGCCGCCTGTTGGAAAGGCTGGAGCGCGGCGTCGACTGGGACGATTGCGGCGTGCTGCAACTGGCGTTTGACAACAAGGAACACCAACGTCAGGCGCAACTGGCCGACGCGTTTTCCCCCGAGCTGGTGCATGTTCTCGACAGGCCCGCTGCCGAAGCGAAGGCGGGTATTGCGCTGAACAGCGGCGGCCTGTTTTACCCCGAAGGCGGCTGGGTACACCCGCCTGCGTTGTGCCGTCATCAGGCGAGCGCGGCGAAGATCCGCCTTATGGCACACCACGACGTAGTCGAATTAAGACGTGAAGGCGATCACTGGCAGGCATGGGACGGCGACCAGCTGCTGGATTCGGCACCGGTCGTGGTGCTCGCAGGCGCGGCGGAGGTGAAGCGCTTCCCGCCCAGCGCCGATTTGCCGCTCAAACGCATTCGGGGGCAAATCACCCGACTGCCTGAAACCAGCGCCAGCGCCTCATTGAGCACGGTGGTCTGTGCCGAGGGCTACGTGGCGCCGGCGCGCCTGGGCGAACACACGCTCGGGGCGAGCTTCGACTTCAACAGTGACGACCTGACGCCGACCGCTGCGGAACATCTGGGCAATCTGGATCTGCTGCGGGAAATCTCCGACGACCTGACAGAACGCCTGGAGGCCAATCGGTTGCCTGTCGAGCAACTGGAAGGCCGGGCCGCCTTTCGCTGCACCAGTCCGGATTACCTGCCTATCGTTGGACCGCTGGCGGACAAGGACGCCTTCCTCGGGGCGTACGCGGTGCTGCGCAAGGACGCCCGACAAACACCCCAGACCGCCTGCCCTTGGGTAGAAGGTTTGTACGTCAACAGCGGGCACGGCTCACGCGGCCTGATCACCGCGCCACTGTCCGGCGAGCTGATCGCCGCCTGGCTCGACAACGAACCCCTGCCCCTGCCCCGCACCGTGGCCGAGGCGTGTCACCCGAACCGGTTTGTGTTGCGCGGGTTGATTCGGGGTAAATAGGCGGCACGAATCGGAACTACTGTGGGAACAAGCAACGCCTAGTGCCCGATCCGACCCATGCTTCATTAGTTGATCGCAACACAGAATATTAACAATGACAAGACGTTAATGCTTTCTCTCATCAAGAGTGCCAACAGACTGCCTGCTAGAATAAACCTTCTTCCTGGCTTGTTTTGATCACACAATCCGATGTCGCATAACTCACGCACAGAAGTATAAAACCGTCCTTTATCTGATCATCATCCAAAAAGTCCTGTTCGCTTTGATCAATCGTCCCTGAGACCAGCTTTGCGGCGCAGGCTGAGCACTTTCCGGCGCGGCAAGTAGAAGTAAAAGGCACATCAATCCCCGCGTCTTCCGCCGCGTCATGGATGTACTGGTCATCAGAAACTTCCAACACCTTCAACCCAACATCTGGAATATCTAAAGTAACCTTGTAAACAGTCATCTCTGCCATCCTTTGCCAAATGAATTTTATAAAGCCTTTCGAGCCAGTCTCAATATCGTTCAGTAACAGGAACACGTAAAGACAAAAACCGAAGATCGCGATAAAAGCGCATATTGTTTTGCAATAATCTCCATTCCAATTGGCTATATCTGCAAAACATAATGACGGCCTCTGAGATCTCAATGGGAAGAGCAAGTGCCCATAGATCACTCATCGTTTGGGGGCTTGGCGAGCTGACTCCACTCCGCAAACATCCAACGTAACCAACCCGCTACACACCAGCACAACACCGCTGTACATCTCCCCCGGCCAACCCGGTATTCTCCACCTCACTCCTCTTCCAGGTGCAGGTCGATGCTGCAAGTCCAAGGCGTGTTCAAAAGTTATGCCACGGCCCAAGGCCCGTTGGCCGTATTACGCGGGGTGGATTTGCAATTGGGCCAGGGGCAAAGCCTGGCGTTGATGGGCGAATCGGGCAGCGGCAAGAGCACCTTGCTGCATCTGGTCGCGGGCCTCGATCAGGTCGATCAAGGCAGCATCGAGATTGCCGGCCAGCGCCTTGATCAAATGAACGAAGCCCAGCTGGCCAACTGGCGGCGTACCGAAATAGGCCTGGTGTTCCAGCAGTTCAACCTGATCGGCAGCCTCAAGGTCGAAGACAACCTGGCGTTTCAGGCTCGCCTCGCGGGTCGTTACCAGCCTGAGTGGCAAGCCGAACTCACCGAGCGTCTGGGGCTGGGCGCACTGCTCAAGCGTTACCCCGAACAACTTTCCGGCGGTCAGCAACAGCGTGTCGCCATTGGCCGCGCCCTCGCCTCGCGCCCCGGCTTGTTGCTGGCGGACGAGCCCACCGGCAACCTTGACGAAAACACCAGCGATGAAGTCCTGCAGCTGTTGCTCGACCTACTCGCCGACAGCCCCACCAGCCTGTTGATGGTCACCCATAGCCCTAGAGTCGCAGCACGACTGGACCGCCAGGAAGTGTTGCATCTGGGACGTCTGGCCACTGAAGGCGAACGCTGATGGCGGTCTTCTACTGGACGCTGAAAGCGCTGCTGAGTCATTGGCGGCGTCATCCTGTTCAGTTCTTCAGCGTGCTGACCGGCCTGTGGCTAGCGACCAGCCTGCTCACCGGCGTGCAGGCATTGAACAGCCAGGCGCGCGAAAGTTACGCCAAGGCCAGCCAGCTGATTGGCGGCGAGCCGCAGAACATCCTCGTCGCCCCCAACGGCGCGAACTTCCCGCAAGACCTGTTTGTCACCCTGCGTCGTGAAGGCTGGCCGGTCTCGCCGGCGCTGCGGGGTCGCCTTACGCTCAAGGACGTGCCCGACCAACGCCTGACCTTGCTGGGTATCGAGCCGGTGTCGCTGCCTGCCAACACGGCACTGGCCGGCCAGTCCCTGGACACCGCACAAATAGTCGGGTTTTTCACGCCGCCCGGAAGCACCTGGATCTCCCCGCAAACCCTGCAGGCGTTGGGCCTGCATGAAGGCGACCAGCCTCAGACCGATACGGGACAGACCTTGCCGCCGCTGCATGCCCAACCCGACATGGCGCCCGGCCTGCTGCTGATGGACATCGGTTTCGCACAGCAACTCCTGAGTCAGCCCGACCAGATCTCACGGCTGATCTTGCCCAAAGACTTCGCCGACAACGCCCCCGCCCTGCCCGACGAGATCAAGGGCGAACTGGTGATGCGCAAGAGCGGCGAAGACAACGACCTCGGGCGTCTCACCGAAAGCTTTCACCTGAATCTCGACGCACTGGGCTTCCTGTCGTTCGTGGTCGGGCTGTTCATCGTCCACGCAGCCATCGGTCTGGCGCTGGAACAGCGGCGAGGTCTGTTGAGAAACCTGCGCGCGTGCGGGGTCAGTGCACGGGGATTGATCGTTAGCCTGATTATCGAACTGGGCGTGCTGGCGCTGCTGGGCGGTATCGCCGGGGTCATCAGTGGTTACTGGCTCGCGAGCCTGTTGTTGCCTGACGTCGCCGCGAGCTTGCGGGGCCTGTATGGCGCAGAAGTGGCCGGGCACCTGAACCTGAGCATCGGGTGGTGGCTGAGCGGATTGGGCGTGAGCCTGCTCGGCGCCTTTCTCGCCGGGGCCAGCAGTTTGATGCGCGCGGCGCGCCTGCCTTTGCTGGCGTTGGCCAACGCACAGGCCTGGCATGAAACCCACGCACGCTGGTTGAAACGTCAGGGCTGGGTCGCCGGGGTTTCCGCCGTGATCGCGATCCTCGCCGTGCTGTTCGGCAACAGTCTTGCGGTGGGCTTTGTGTTGATGGCGAGCCTGCTGCTCAGTGCGGCGTTGGGCCTGCCCGTACTGCTCAACGCCCTGCTCAACCTGCTGCTGGGTAAAAGCCGGTCTGTGCTGGGGCAATGGTTTCTCGCCGACTGCCGCCAACAATTGCCAGCCTTGAGTCTGGCCCTGATGGCCTTGCTGCTGGCGATGGCCGCCAACATCGGCGCAGGCAGCATGACGTCGGGCTTCCGTCAGACCTTCACCCATTGGCTGGAACAACGCCTGAGCGCCGAGTTGTACATCAATCCGCAAAACTCGGCCCAGGCCGCGCCGTTGCAAAAATGGCTGAGCGAACAGCCGCTGACCTCGGCCGTGCTGCCCAATTATCAGGTATCGTTGCAACTCAAAGGCTGGCCGGCCGAGCTGTACGGGGTGATCGACCACGAACATTACCGCCAGCATTGGCCCTTGCTGCAGTCGGTCAGCGGCGATGCCTGGGCGCAACTGGCATCTGACGACACGCTGATGCTCAGCGAACAACTGGCGCGACGCCTCAAGGTCGGCGTGGGCGATCAGGTCACTCTGCCCGCACCGGACGGCGCCTGGCCGCTGCGTGTGGTCGGGATCTACGCCGACTACGGCAACCCGAAGGGCCACATCCTGGTGAACGCCGATCACCTGCTCCAGCACTGGCCGCAACTGACGCCCAACCGCTTCAACCTGCGCATCGATCCTCGGGCCATCCCGCAACTGCTGCGTGTGCTGCACAACAAGTTCACCATCGACGACAACCGCATCGTCGACCAGATCCAGCTCAAGGCGTGGTCCCGGCAAGTGTTCGAACGCACCTTCGCCGCGACCGCCGCCTTGAACAGCCTGACGTTGATGGTCGCGGGTGTGGCACTGTTCATCAGCCTGCTCACCCAGAGCCAGAGTCGCCTCGGACAGTTGGCGCCGTTATGGGCTTTGGGTGTCACGCGCCGGCAATTGATGCTGCTGAATCTTGCGCAGACCTGGCTGCTGGCGGTGCTGACCCTGGTGCTGGCGATCCCGCTGGGGCTTTTGCTGGCCTGGTGTCTGGATGCGGTCATCAACGTGCAGGCCTTCGGCTGGCGCTTGCCGTTGCAGGTGTTCCCGATGCAGCTGTTGCGTCTGACACTGCTGGCGATGCTCGCGACCCTGCTCGCCTCGGCATGGCCGTTGTATCGCCTGTACCGCACCCGCCCTGCCGACCTGCTGAGGACGTTCGCCAATGACCGTTAAGGCGATGGCCCTGCTGATGGCCGCTGTGTTACTGGCCGGCTGCGACGACAAACCCGACGAGGAGAAAGGCTTCGCGGGACTGGCGGACGATGCGACCCAATACGCGCAAGTCACGCCGGGCAAGACTTTCCTGTTTCCGCTGGACCATGGCGCGCACAACGACTTCCGCATCGAATGGTGGTACATCACCGCCAACCTCAAGGACGCCGACGGCCAGTCGTTTGGCGTGCAGTGGACCTTATTCCGCAACGCCCTGCCCCGCTCGAACACAGCGCCGCAGGACAATCACGGCTGGAACAATCGCAACCTGTGGATGGGCCATGCGGCTGTGACCTCGGAGGACGAGCACTACGCCGCCGAGCGTTACGCCCGAGGCGGCGTGGGTCAGGCGGGCGTCACCCTGGCGCCGATGTCGGCGTGGATCGATGACTGGGCGTTGACCAGTCACGCCAGCATCGAAGACCCGCTGGCCGACATGCAACTGCAAGCCCGCGGACCGCAGTTCAGCTATCACCTGCACCTGACGTCGAGCAAGCCTCTGGTGCTGCAAGGCCAACAGGGATTCAGTCAGAAATCGGAGCAAGGTCAGGCGTCGTACTACTACAGTCAGCCGTTTTTTCAGGCCGAAGGCACCCTCGAGATCGACGGCAAAACCTATCAAGTGACCGGCCCCGCCTGGCTGGACCGCGAATGGAGCAGCCAGCCGTTGACGGAAAACCAGACCGGCTGGGACTGGTTCTCACTGCACCTGAGCGACGGCGCCGACGTCATGCTCTATCGCATGCGGCAGAAGGACGGCGAGCCCTACCTCACCGGCACCTGGATCAACGCCGACGGCAGCACGCAAAGGCTTGATGCAAAGGACATCGAGCTTGAGCCGCAAGACACCACTGAAATCGAAGACCGCGACATGCCGACCCGCTGGTCGGTCAAAATCCCCGGTAAAAATGTTGATGTCACGGTTGAAGCGCTTAACCCCAACGCCTGGATGAACCTGCAGATTCCTTATTGGGAAGGTCCGGTTCAGGTGAGTGGAAGTCAGAAGGGCGTGGGGTATCTGGAGATGACAGGTTATTGAGGCCTGACAGACTTTGATCCGCTCACCGTTCAAACTTTGAAAGTCCTAAAAAACGCCGAGAAACTATATAGCCATTATGCGCAACAAGTTGCGCACCTCTCCGTGGATAACCCTGTGGATACTTCTACGCAGGCCATGCAATTAAATACTTACAGACAAGTGCGCAAGAAGTTGCACAGCACTGCGCAACTTCTTGCGCACTTTTCAGGGTTTTTTAGCCTATTCTTGATTAATAAATAACCAACAGAATTTATAACAACCTGTTTTATATGGGCTTTTTATTTTCTGGCACATTAATTGATTTCCCTTGTCTACCCCGGCGGGCAATTCCGCTCTTCGGACAACCCAACTTTCAGCAAGGGAAGCATTCATGGCAACTCCAGCGTACATGTCCGTCACTGGCGAAAAACAAGGTCTGATCACGGCCGGCGCATTTACCGCCGACTCGGTTGGCAACACCTATCAGGACGGTCACGAAGACCAGGTCATGATTCAGGCCTTCCACCACGACATCATCATTCCACGGGATCCGCAATCCGGCCAACCGACCGGTCAACGCGTTCACAAGCCCGTGACCATCACCAAGGCCCACGACAAGTCATCACCATTGCTGCTGGCCGCGCTGACCTCCGGGGAGCGGTTGACCGAAATCGTCATTCACTTTTACCGCACTTCGGCGCTAGGCGCTCAGGAGCACTACTACACCACCACACTCGAAGACGCGATCGTCGTCTCCATCAACAACACCATGCCCAACTGCCAGGACCTCGACAACGCTCATCTCATGCTCCAGGAAGAGGTGCAGCTCACCTACCGCAAAATCACCTGGACCCACGAGGTTTCCGGCACTTCCGGTTCCGATGACTGGCGCTCTCCGGTCGTTTGACCACGACTGATCGTCTCGCGCATCGGCCCGCTCGGCGGGTCGGTGCGCTTGCATGCTTACCTCTCTTTTACGTTTGCTGATGCCCTTGGGTATTGGCCAGCGCAGCCACATGCAGAAGGAACAAGGGATGTCCGCACCGGCCAACCGGACCCATTTCAGCCTGACCATCGAAGGGTTTTCAGACGATCTTCAGGTTCATGCCTTCAAGGGTCGCGAAACGATCAGTGAACCGTTCGGGTTTGATGTGGAACTGGTCAGCGAACGGCCTTCACTGGACCTCGAAAAGCTGTTGCACAAGCCGGCCTTCCTGCAGCTCTCGCCCGACGGTCACGGCATCCACGGGCAGATCTATCGCGTCGCCCAGGGTGACTCCGGCAAACGCCTGACGCATTACTCCGTGACCCTGCGTCCGCGCCTTTCTTATCTGGCCCACCGCGTTAACCAGCGCATCTTCCAGAACCTCACCGTGCCGGACATCGTCGCCCAGGTCCTGGAGGAACATGGCATCCAGAGCAATGCCTACGCCTTCAAGGTGGGGGCTGTTTATCCCGAGCGCATTTACTGCGTGCAATACGATGAATCGGACCTGCACTTCATCCAGCGTCTGTGCGAAGAGGAAGGCATTCACTACCACTTCGAACACAGCCCCACGGCACACAGGCTGGTGTTCGCCGATGACCAGGTGATGTTCCCCAGGCTGGCGCCTGTCGCCTATCAGCAGGATTGCGGGATGCTCGCCAGCGAGCCGGTGATCAAGGGCTTTGACGTACGCCTGGAAACCCGCACCACCCGCACCACTCGCCGCGACCATGACTTTGAAAAGCCGCACCTGAATCTGCAAAGCGACGACAGCAGCGGCGTCATGCCCGATCTCGAAGACTACGACTATCCGGGGCGTTTCACCCACCGCGACCGTGGCAGACACCTGGCCAGACGCGCGCTGGAACGGCATCGCAGCGACTTCCAACTGGCCGAAGGCAAAAGCGATCAACCGTCGCTGGTCAGCGGCCACTTCCTGGCGTTGACCCGACACCCGCAGGCCCGCTGGAACGATTTGTGGCTGCTGACCGAAATCCTCCACGAAGGCAAGCAGCCACAGGTGCTGGAAGAGTCGATCAACAGCGATACGGCGCGCTTCAAGGATGATTTCCTGCAGGGCTATCGCAATACCTTCAGGGCGACGCCGTGGGAAGTGCCCTACCGGCCGCCGCTCAAGCATCCGAAACCGCGAATACTCGGCAGCCAGAGCGCCAGGGTCACCGGCCCCAAAGGGGAAGAGATTCATTGCGATGAGTACGGCCGGGTAAAAGTACAGTTTCACTGGGACCGCGAGGGCCAGTCTGACGACAAGACCAGTTGCTGGCTGCGCGTCTCGCAGGCCTGGGCCGGTGCGCATTACGGTGGCCTCGCCATCCCGCGCGTCGGCATGGAAGTGCTGGTGACCTTCCTGGAGGGCGATCCCGACCAACCGCTGATCAGCGGCTGTCTGTTTCACAAGACCAACGCCGTGCCCTACGAACTGCCCGTCCACAAGACCCGCACCACCTTCAAGACCCTCAGCTCACCCGGCGGCGCCGGCTTCAACGAACTGCGCATCGAAGACCGCAAAGGCCAAGAGCAGATCTTCGTGCACGCCCAGCGCAACTGGGATCAAAACATCGGGCACGACCAGAAAATCCACGTCGGCCACGAACGGCACGACACCGTGGAGCACAACAGCTACAGCGAGTTCAAGGCCGAAGAGCATTGCACCGTCCACGCCGACCGCAAAGTACACGCCAGGGCCGACGACCACCTCACGGTCGGCGTCAACCAGCACGTCTCGATCGGCACCGGCCAGTTCATCGAGGCAGGTCAGGAGATTCATCT
>NZ_FOEO01000081.1 GCF_900110765.1 Pseudomonas sp. NFACC02 | reverse complement strand
TCCAGCGTCGTGGTCTGACCGGCACCCAGGTGCTGGTAAGCCGGGTTGCCGGCGTCCAGTGTCCACTTGCCCGAGGCATCGACAGTGAAGCCTGCCGGTTTGTCGGCATCGTTGACGGTGTAGGTCAGAACGTCGTTGTCGTCGATGTCGGACGCCTGGAGTTGGCCAGTCGCTTTGGAGTCCTCGACAGCCGTACCCGTGCTGACGGCGGCCACAGGCGCGTCGTTGGTACCGGTGACGGTGATGGTCAGGGTCGAGGTGCTGGTCAGGCCCGCTTTGTCAGTGACGGTAAACGGCACGTCCAGCGTTGTGGTCTGGCCGGCCGCCAGGTGCTGATAAGCCGGGTTGCTGGCGTCCAGTGTCCACTTGCCGGAAGCGTCGACGCTGAAACCTGCTGGCTTGTCGGTATCTTTAACGGTGTAGGTCAGGACATCGCCATTATCGACGTCGGAAGCCTGGAGCTGGCCGGTGGCCTTGGCGTCTTCGACGGCCGTGCCGGTGCTGACTGTTGCCACAGGCGCGTCGTTGGTGCCTGTCACGGTGATGGTCAGTGTGCTGTCACCGGTAGCGCCGTGCTCGTCGGTCGCCGTGTACGGAATGGTGATGGTCTTGATTTCGCCCGCTGCCAGGCTGTCATAGGCCGGGTTGCTGCTGTCGAAGGTCCAGCTGCCGTCGGATTTCAGGTTGAAGCCGTCGACGGCCGCAGTACCTGTTTTCAGACCATAGGTCAGGTGCGAACCGTCATCGACATCGGTGGCGACCAGTTGGCCGGTGACCAGCAGCGGCTTGTTGATCAAATCGCTGATCTGCTGGGCGGTGGCGCCCTCGGCGGTCAGTGTCCACGTCCCCTTGTTCTCGACAGCGGAGCCGTTGGCGACCAGGGTATCGGGGGTGACGCCGGTCAGGTTGCCGACAGTGAGGACCGAGTCGTTCTGGCTGTCCGAAACGTTAGCGACACCCACGACGATCTGGTAAGTGCCAGGCGTCGAGAAGGTGTACGAGTAGGTGTGCGTGCCCGACGTCCCGTAATTGCCTACCGCTGACACATTTGACAGCACAGCCACTTGCTGGCCGTTGACCTGAACGAACGCGAAGTCGTTGAACGGCGAATAATCCTTGGCGGTGAAGTTCCAGTCGAAGGACACCGTCTGGTTCGCCGAGGTGGTAGTGAAGGTGGCAACCAGTGCCGAGCCATCGACCGCTGCGCCGTTGTTGATGCCGCTGGTGATGTGTTGCGCTTCGACCGCCGAAGCGGTGGCCGCTTGAGCAACCGGGGCATCGTTGGTGCCGGTGACGGTAATGGTCAGGTTCGAGGTACTGTTCAGACCCGCCTTGTCCGTCACGGTAAACGGTACGGTGAGGGTCGTCGTTTCACCTTCGGCCAGGTGCTGATAGGCCGGATTGCTGGCGTCCAGTGTCCATTTGCCGGAGGCATCGACGCTGAAACCTGCCGGTTTGTCGGCATCGTTGACCGTGTAGGTCAGGACGTCGCCGTTGTCGGCGTCGGAGGCCAGCAACTGGCCAGTGGTCGTGGTGTCTTCAACACCCGTGCCCTGGCTGACGTTAGCGACCGGCGCGTCATTGGTGCCGGTGACGGTGATCGTCAGGTTCGACGTACTGGTCAGACCGGCCTTGTCGGTGACGGTAAACGGCACGGTGAGGGTGGTGGTTTCGCCTGCGGCCAGGTGCTGATACGCCGGGTCGCTGGCGTCCAGGGTCCACTTGCCCGAGGCTTCGACATTGAAGCCTGCCGGCTTGTCGGCATCGTTGACGGTGTAGGTCAGTACATCGTTGTCGTCGATGTCGGACGCCTGGAGCTGGCCGGTGGCCTTGGCGTCCTCGACGGCCGTGCCCGTGCTGACGGCGGCCACAGGCGCGTCGTTGGTGCCGGTGACGGTGAGGATCAGGTTGGAGGTGCTGCTCAGGCCCGCTTTGTCCGTCACGGTGAACGGTACGGTAAAGGTCGCCGTCTGACCGGCGCCCAGGTGCTGATAAGCCGCGTTGCCGGCGTCCAGTGTCCACTGGCCCGACGCATCGACGCTGAAGCCTGCCGGCTTGTCGGCATCCTTGACGGTGTAGGTCAGGATATCGCCTTGATCGACATCGGAGGCTTGCAGTTGACCTGTGCTCGTTGTGTCTTCAACGCCTTTGCCGGTGGTCACGGCAGCGACAGGCGCGTCGTTGACCGACGTCACGTTGACGGTGACGGTCGCGGTGTTGGAGTTGGCCTGGCCGTCGGTCACGGTGTAGCTGAAGGTCACCAGGCCGTTGACATCTTTGGCCGGGGTGAAGACGACGTTGCCGTTGGCGTCCATGACCACGGTACCGACCTTGTGGTTGGCGCTGTCAAAGACATCCGCAGGCGTGGTCAGTGTCGACTTGCCTTGCAAGGTGTCGATGGTCAGCTTGTCACCGTCGACATCGCTGTCGTTGGCCAGCAGGGTCGCGGCCTTGATGACCAGTGGCTGGTCTTCGAGGGTGGTCAGGGTGTCGTGGCCCAAGGCAATCGCGTTGCTGGTGCCCAGCACACTGTAAGGACCCACGCTGCCGTTTGCGTTGACCGCCGCCACTTCTACTTTCAGCTGTGCGGAGCCGCCCTGATCCCAATAAACGATCTGGATGTCGTGCGGGCCGTCGCCGGTCACCGAGAAGCTGCCTGTCTTGCTGGCCGCAGACTGGTTCTTGTCAACGGCGAGCACTTGCTTGCCGTCGATGAGCACCAGATAACCGTCGTCCGCCGTCACTTTCAGCGAGTAAGTGCCAGCGGCCATGGAGACCTTGCCCGCCAGCTCGACGATGGCGTCGGAGGTGGTGGTCTGGGTGTTGCTGCCGTTGGTGTAGGTCAACGAGCCCTTGTCGCCGCCCAGGAACGAGCCCAGGTTGCCGGATTGGCCCAGATTGTTGTTGAACGCACCACCGCCGCCGTAGTTGAGGGTTTTGGCATCGAAGGTCGCGTCGGCCTTGTGCGAGGCGATGAAATCCAGCGCCTGCTTGATGGTGCCGAGGTTGCCACCGTCGATGCCTTGTTTGTAGCCGTAGTAGTTGCCTTGCAGCGTGCCGACGACAGGCGCGCCGATGTCGTCGCGTGCAACCGGTGCATCGTTGACCGGCGTGACGTCGATCTTGATCGTGGTGCTGTCGGTCAGGCCGGTGCTGCCGGTCGGCAACGCGCCGGTGTTGCCCAGGTCATTGACCGAAATGGACAGGCCCGCCGTGCCGGTGGTGTTGTTGGAGTCCTGTGTCGGCGTGAACTTGGCGCCTTCAAGGGCCGCGTTGATTTCCTGCAGCGTACCGGTCAGTGAGACGGCGCCGTTATGCGCGGCGCTGCTGTCGCCGTTGGCCAGCACCAGCGTACCGCCCGTGACATTGACGTAGATGCGCAACTGGCTGCTGCCCGCATCGACATCGGTCACGGTGATGGCGTTGCCGTTGGCCGACGAGAAGGTCAGGGCGGTGTCTTCAGCGATGACCTGGGTGGTGGTCGGCGCATGGATGACCGGAGCATCATCGACTGGGGTGACGTCGATGCTGATGGTTTGCGTATCCGACTTCGCACCGCCCACGCCGCTGTTACCACGGTCATCGATGACGATCGACAGGCCAGCGGTGCCCGTGGTGTTGTTGGAGTCCTGCGCGGGAGTGAACGTGGCGCCGTCCAGTGCGGCGTTGATTTGAGCCTGAGTACCCGTCAGCGTCAGGTTGCCCTGAGCATCGCTGGTCGCGCCGCCGGTGAGCAGCAGCGTACCGCCGGTAGCGGTGATGGTGATTTTCAGGACATCGGTCGGGCTGGCATCAACGTCCTTGACGGTGATGGCATTGCCGTTGGCTGCCGAGAAGGTCAGCGGGGTGTCTTCGGCGACGGTCTGCTGGGTCGGCGCCGTGATGACCGGCGCATCGTTCACCGGAATGACGACGATATTGGCCGTCGCAACGTTGGAGCTGTCCTGACCGTCGTTGACCTGAACGGTGATCGCGCGGTTGCCGCCGACCGGGTCTTCGCCTTCGCTGACAAAGGCCACGGATTTCAGCACGGCCGCGTATTCAGCCTGGCTTGCCGCACCTTTGAGGGTGTAGACCAACTGGCCGTTGACGGTTTCCGAGGTGATGGTGATCTTGCTGTTGCTGGTGTCGAACACCAGCTTGTCGCCAGCCTGCGCATCCTTGACGGTAACGGTGGCGCTTTGCAGGTTCGGGCTGTCCGGGTCGCTCAGGGTCAGCAGCGGCATCAGTTTGACCGGCGCTGCGTTCTCGACGTACGGCAGGGTGACGGTGTTGTTGCCCGGGAAGAATGGACCGTTGAGGTCGACAACCGGTGCGTCGTTGACGGCGGTCACGCTGATGGTGGTGGTCGCGACGTTCGACAGATTGTTTTCCGACTGGCCATCGTTGACCTGCACGGTGAGGGTGCGGTCAGCGGTGCTCGGGTTGTCGCTGGTGTTCTTGTAAGTGATCGACTGAATGACTTTCTCGTAAGACGCCGTGCTCGCTTCACCGCTCAGGGTGATGGTGATCTTGCCATTCACGATGCCGCTGACAGCGGCTTTGATGCCGAACTGGTTGCTGACGGCCAGAACGTCGCCTGCCTGTGCATTGGTCAGGGTGACGGTCGCGCCTTTGAGCGTGGTGTTGTCCACGTCAGTGATCGACACGTTACCCGCGATGCTCAGCGGCTTGCCGTTTTCAACGTAGGTCAGGGCGTAGCCGGTCTGGTCCGCGCCGTCGGCAGTGTTGAGATCCAGAACCGGCGCGTCGTTGACCGGGGTGACCGTCACGGTCAATGGCTTAGTGGTCGTGGCCGACTGTCCAGTGGTTTCGGTCGACGTGACGCTGACCTGAAGCGTGAATTGGCCGTTGAAATCCTTCGGCGGAGTGATCGTCAGTTTGCTCAGGTCCCAGCCGTCGATGATGACTGCGCCGTCGCCTGTCTTGATCGAGGTGTAGCTGTTGACGCCATCGGTCAGGACCGCACCCAGCGGGATATTGGACACGGTCAAGAGGCTCAACGACTCAGAGCCATCGGTGTCGACCAGAGCCGTGCCGATGTTCACCTGGATCGGCGAATCTTCAGCGCCCTGCGCCGCGCTGGTCGTGACGATCGGTGCGTCAGCCACGGCGATGACATGCACGTCGAAGCTCAGGTCTTTGCTGACCGGCGCAGCTGCGCCATCCTGTGCGGTGGCGGTCACGGTCAGTTTGATGTCGCCGCTGAGGTTGGACGGCGGCGTGAATTTGAGCGTGCTCAGATTCCAGTTCGTGATATCGGTCGACGTGTTGCCGGCGGTGGCGCTGAACGTGTGAACGCCATCGCTCAGGGTCGAACCCGCCGGCAGGCCTTTCAAGTTCAGGCTCAGGGTTTCCGAGCCGTCAATGTCGGTGGTATTGGCTTTGATGGTCGACAGCAGAATGGCGTTGTCTTCAAGCCCGGTATTCAGGTGTTCAGTGACGCTGATGTTGTTGATCACGCCGCCGAGGGAGTTGCTGTCACCGGCCTTGAATTCCAGTCGGGCGTTGCCGTCTGTCGTCACCGGAACGTCGAAGGTATAAGTCTTGATGCCGGTGACCGAATTGTTCAGCGTGCCGACCAGCGCGCCACCCCAGTACACGTTGATCAGGGAGTTGCTTTCAGCACCTGCGCGCACGGAGTAATCGACCGAAATGGTGTAGGTCGCACCCGCTTTGGCGTCGATGTTCGTGTACAGGTTGCTTGGATCGCCAGCGTTGCGCTCAAGCTCGATCACCGCCGTGTTCTGGGCGTTGCCCGCGACGCCATAGGTGCCCGGCTGGCTGATTTCAACCACGTCACCGCTGTTATCGGTGTGCCAGACACCACCCGTGATGTCGCCGATGGAACCGGTGGTCTGGCCGTTGACGTTGAGCGAAACAACGGTCTTGTCGCCGACCAGTTCCAGGTCAGGCATGTCGGTGACCGGCGCAACGGTGATGGTGCCCGTGGCCGGAGCTGCGGCCGCCAGGTTCTGGTTATCGACAGCGGTGTAGCTGAAATCGGTATTGCCGCTCCAGTCCTTCTCAGGCTTGAAGTAGATGGTCGCGCTGTTGTTGGCGGCCGCGATGTCGCTGGCGCTGGTGAGTTCTACCTTGCCGTCTGCGTCGGCGTAGAACGTGCCATGGGCGGCCATGTCGACCAGGTTGAAATGGTCGATGGTGCCGTCGACGTCTGCGCCGCCGAGCACGACTTTGATCATGCCGTCTTCGTTGCCGCTACCCGAGGCAGCGGTCACGGTCGGTGCATCGTTGACCGGCGTGATGTCGATTTCGCCGGTGTGGCTGCCGGACTGGTTGTCGGTGCCATGCGCGTCGACGTCTGTCACTTCGATGGTCACGCCGCGCGGCGCAGCCGACGGATTGTCGCTGCTGTTGGCGTAAGTGATCGAATTGATCAGCGTGGTGTAGTCGGCGACCGAGGCATTGCCGCTCAAGGTGATGACGATGCTGCCGTTCGGGCCGTTGCTCAGCGTGTAGCGGATGCCCAGGTCGGTGGTGCCGTCGTTGCCGCCTTTGTAGTACTGGGAAACGATCAGGTCTTCAGCCTGGATGCCGGTCAGCGTGATCTTCGCGCCGCTCAGGGTGTCGCCATCGACATCCTTGATCTGCAGGTTGTTGACCAGCGATTGAGCGTCGCCGTTTTCGACGTAGGTCGGGTTTTCAAAGGTGACGGTCGGCGCGTCATTGACGGCGACGACGTGGACGGTGCTGGCAACCGCGACGGAGTCGTTTTGGCCGTCGTTGACGGTCACTGTGATGTTGCGATCGACGACGCTCGGATCGTTGCTGTCGTTGTGGAAGGTGATCGACTTGATCACGGCTTCGTATTCGGCAGCGGTCGCGGTACCGGTCAGGGTCAGAACGATCTGGCCGTTGACGGTGGCCGTGGTCACCGTGATGTTCGCGTTCGGGCTGCCGACGACCAGACTGTCGGCGTCCTGGGCGTTGGTCAAGGTGACCTTGGCGCCTTGCAGGTTCGGGCTGTCGACGTCGCTGACGTTGATGTCGGCCGCAATCGGTACGCCGGCTTTCGTGCCTTCGGTGAACGTTGTTTCGCTGTTGACGCCGTTCCCGGAACCGTTCAGGTCAACCACAGGCAGGGCATCGTTATCGATGATAGTGGTGGTGACGCTGCCGTTGGTGCCGCTGACGACGACGTTTTCGAAGTTGCCGCCGGTGATCGCACCGAGCGAAACCGTCACGTTCTCCACGCCTTCCGGAATCTTGTCGTTGATCGTGGCCAGGTCAAACGTCGTGCTGCTGGCCCCGGCTGGAATCTTCACGCTGACGACTTGGGTGTAGTCGCTGCCGTCGGCCGCCGTGCCGCTGTAGGTCAGGTTGACGGTGACTTCGGTTTGCGCCGGATTGCTCAGGCTCACGGTATAAGTCGCCGCTTCGCCTTCAGTCACCTGTGTGCTGCCGGTGATGCTCGCAACGGTGGTGTCGATCGTGTCGGTAATCTGTACCACGGCTGGCGTCGGGTTGGTCGCCAGGTTTTCGAAGTTACCGCCCGTGGCACCGGTAATGGTGGTGCTGACGGTGGTGTTGGTGTTGTAGACGTCGTTGGCCGGAGCAGGCACAACGACCGAACCAGACGATTCACCGGCTTTGATGGTGATGGTCGAGCCGTCGGACAGGGTGACGGTGACTGGCGTCTGCGCCGGGTTGGTCAGCGTGGCGGTGTAGGTGATCGACGTGCCTTCGGCGGACGTCGCCGCACCGGCGGTCAGGCTGAGGGTGGTGGTGTCTGGCGTATCGGTGATCTG
>NZ_FOEO01000063.1 GCF_900110765.1 Pseudomonas sp. NFACC02 | reverse complement strand
GAAATCGCGAACTTGTACAAAGATCGCTGGAGGATCGAGCTGTTTTTCAAGTGGATCAAGCAACATCTGAAACTCAAACGCTTCTATGCCTTCTCCGAAAACGCCGTGCGCCTGCAGATCTACAGCGCCTTGATCAGCTATCTGTTGTTGCACCTGTTCCACCGCCGCTCAGGGTTTCAGGGCTCGTTGTTTGAGCTGACGGTTCGTATCGCTTATGCCTTGCATGAACGGCCTGCTACCCAGGAATTCAAAGACCGACGACGACAGGAACAGGATCAGTTGAAGGCTGCTCAGGGCAGCCTTCAACTATGAAACATATTTACCGGACACTAGTGACGCGGAGCGTGGGAACGATCACCGGGAGAGTTCGAACATGTTGCAAATAGAAAAGCTTCATCAGTACTACGGCGGCAGCCACATCCTGCGCGGCCTGTCCTTCGACGTGAAGGTCGGCGAGGTCACTTGCCTGCTGGGACGCAATGGCGTGGGCAAGACCACGTTGCTCAAGGTGTTGATGGGCCTGCTGCCCGCCAAAGAAGGTGTGGTGCAGTGGGAAGGCAAGCCGATCACCGGCTTCAAGCCTCATCAACGCGTACATGCCGGTATTGCCTACGTGCCGCAAGGTCGGGAGATTTTTGGTCGTCTGACCGTGGAAGAAAACCTGCTGATGGGCCTGTCGCGCTTCCCCGGTTCCGAAGCCAGGGAGGTGCCGGCGTTCATCTATGAGTTGTTCCCGGTGCTCCTGCAGATGAAGCACCGCCGTGGCGGCGACTTGTCCGGTGGTCAACAGCAGCAACTGGCGATTGGTCGGGCCCTGGCGAGTCGTCCACGGCTGTTGATACTCGATGAGCCGACCGAGGGCATCCAGCCGTCGGTGATCAAGGAAATCGGCGCCGTGATCAAGAAACTCGCGGCTCGGGGCGACATGGCCATTCTGTTGGTGGAGCAGTTCTACGACTTCGCCGCCGAGCTGGCGGATCAGTACATTGTCATGTCCCGCGGCGAAATCATTCAGCAAGGTCGCGGTGAGGATATGGAGGCCGAAGGCGTACGTGGTCTGGTCACCATTTGACGCGCCGATCGGCTAAGGTAGATGCCTTCAAAAACGATAACGAGCCCTATGAATCTTCCTGCCCACACCGCCCTGTTCACGCCCAGCTGGCATGCCGAGCTGGAGCTGGGCTATGGGCGCTTCGGCGACAGCACGCGCCCGATCCAGCGTCGTCACAAGGGCCCGCTGCGGGTGCAGAAACACCTTTACGCCGAAGGCCCTGAAGTCTGCCAGCACATCATCGTTCATCCGCCCGGCGGTATTGCCGGTGGTGACCGTCTGGACATCAGCGCCAGCGTCGGCCCGCAGGCCTGGGCCCAACTGACCAGCCCTGGCGCCGCCAAGTGGTATCGCGCGGCCTCTCCTGCGTATCAAAAGCTTGAGTTGAAGGTTGCGGCCGGCGGCACGCTGGAATGGCTGCCGCAGGAGACGATCGTGTTCAGTGAGGCCAAGGCAGAGCTCACGACCCGAATCGACCTTGAATGCGATGCGCGCCTGCTTTTTTGGGACGTGGTTGCGTTGGGCCGGCCGGCCAGTGGCGAGCGCTTCGAGCAAGGGCATTTTCAGGCGCACCTCGACATACGCCGCGACGGCAAGTTGTTGTGGCACGAGCGCCAACGCATCACGGGCAACGACGGTCTGCTGGACTCGCCCGTAGGACTGGGCGGCAAACCGGTGTTTGCAACGCTCATCGTGACCGGCGAAGTCGATGCAGAGTTAATGGAGCGTTGCCGCGCACTGGCTGAACATTCGCCGGTGCGAGGCGACCTGAGTCAAGTACCGGGGCTGATCATCGCCCGCTGCCTGGCCGATGAAGCCCTGCATGCGCGAGCCTGGCTGATCGAATTATGGAAACTGCTGCGCCCGGCCCTGTTGGGCCGCGACGCGGTAGCGCCGAGGATCTGGAGTACATAAGCGACACCGTTCCCTTGTAGGAGTGCGGCTTGTCCCACGATCTGCCGGGGACCGGCAGCAAACCCGGAAAACGCGGATTGTCAGACATACCCGGCCAGTAGAAATTACGATTGCTTCGCAACCGATCGCGGGACAAGCCACGCTCCTACAGAGGTCGCTGCGCTTTCATTTAGTTGATTTTTGAAACGGAAAAAAACATGGACCTGACTCCACGCGAAAAAGACAAGATGCTGATCTTCACGGCAGGCCTGGTGGCCGAGCGGCGGCTGGCCCGGGGCTTGAAGCTCAATTACCCGGAAGCGATGGCATTCATCTCGGCCGCGCTGCTGGAGGGCGCCCGCGATGGGCAGACGGTCGCTGAGCTGATGCATTACGGCACCACCCTGTTGACCCGCGAACAAGTGATGGAAGGCATCGCGGAAATGATTCCGGAAATCCAGGTCGAGGCTACGTTTCCGGACGGCACCAAGCTGGTGACCGTGCATCAACCGATTGCCTGAAGCACGTTCTGAACAAGTGAAAACGGACATGACCTTTACGATTCGTGACGCACTGCTGACGGACATGCCTGCGGTGCTGGACATTTACAACGACGCCGTTCTCAACACCACGGCGATCTGGAATGAGCAGCCCGTGGATCTGGCCAACCGCGAAGCGTGGTTCGCCGCTCGCCAGGCACAGGGATACCCGATTCTGGTGGTCGTGGATGACGCCCGTCAGGTGCTGGGCTATTCCTCGTTCGGCGACTGGCGTCCGTTCGAAGGTTTCCGCCACACCGTCGAGCATTCGGTTTACGTACGTGCCGATCAACGCGGCAACGGCTTGGGTCCCTTGCTGATGAAGGCGTTGATAGAGCGCGCCAGGGCCTGCGACAAACACGTGATGGTCGCCGCCATCGAAAGCGGCAACGCTGCGTCGATCCACCTGCATGAAAAGCAGGGTTTCGTCACCACCGGCCAGATGCCGCAGGTTGGTACCAAATTCGGCCGCTGGCTGGACCTGACGTTCATGCAACTGGACCTGTCACCGGGAGCCTCGCCCCCCCCCCCCCCCCCCCCCCCCCCCCCCCCCACCACCCCCCCCCCCCCCCCGTCTCAGGCACCAGCGAAGAAAAATCCCTGACCGCTCTGTGTGCCCTGATTGATCTCTCTTGAAGGAAGCCAACTCATGAATGCCGCTCAGTTACGACGTGTCACCAGCGAAAGCTTCGCGCACTACCGCCACGGACTGGTGGCGTTGTTGCTGGACGCAGTGCACCGAGGCGCATCGGTGGGATTCATGGCCGACCTGAGCGCCGACGAAGCCTACTGTTGGTGGGAAGGCGTCAGAACGGAGGTTGAGCAGGGCAAAGTATTGCTATGGGTCGTTGTGCAGGAAGAACAGGTACTGGCCAGTGTGCAGCTGGCGCTGTGTCAGAAGGCGAACGGCTTGAACCGCGCGGAGGTACAGAAGCTGCTGGTGCTGCATCACGCCCGCCGTCGCGGGCTTGCCACCCAACTGATGAATGCCGTGGAACAGGCCGCGCAACAGCATAATCGCGGGTTGCTGTACCTCGATACGCTGGCAGGTTCGCCTGCAGAAGATTTCTACCGCGCGCTTGGTTACCAGCTCTCCGGCAAGCTGCCGGACTACGCCTGCAATCCAGACGGCGAGTACCACGCCACCGCCATTTACTACAAGTTACTGTCGAGGAAGAGCGCATGATTCCTGGTGAATACCAGATCCAGGCCGGTGAGATCGAGCTCAATGCCGGTCGCCGCACAATCACCCTCAGCGTCGCCAACAGCGGCGACCGTCCGATTCAGGTCGGCTCACACTTTCATTTTTTCGAGACCAACGACGCCCTCACCTTCGACCGTGCCGCCAGCCGCGGCATGCGCCTGAACATCCCGGCCGGCACCGCCGTGCGCTTCGAACCGGGCCAGGCACGGGAAGTCGAGCTGGTGGACCTGGCGGGCCATCGCCGGGTGTTCGGTTTCGCGGGACGGGTGATGGGGGATTTGTAAGCTGCCCGCTTCAAAAACGTATTGATCGTTCCCACGCTCCGCGTGGTAACCCGGACTGGGCGCTCCGCGTCCGTTTTGTGACGCAGAGCGTCACCAGATGCGTTCCCACGCAGCGCGTGGGAACGATCACTGAATGCCAAGGCGACTACATGAAAATTTCCAGACAAGCCTACGCCGACATGTTCGGCCCTACCGTCGGCGACCGTGTGCGTCTGGCGGACACCGAGTTATGGATTGAAGTCGAAAAAGACTTCACCACCTACGGCGAAGAAGTGAAGTTCGGTGGCGGCAAGGTCATTCGGGACGGCATGGGCCAGGGCCAGTTGCTGGCGGCGGAAGTCGTCGACACGCTGATCACCAACGCGCTGATCGTCGACCACTGGGGCATCGTCAAGGCCGATGTCGGCATCAAGGACGGTCGCATTGCCGCGATCGGCAAAGCGGGCAACCCGGACATTCAGCCCGACGTGACCATCGCCATCGGCGCCGCCACCGAAATCATCGCCGGAGAAGGGATGATCCTGACCGCTGGCGGCGTCGACACGCATATTCACTTCATCTGCCCGCAGCAGATCGAAGAAGCCCTGATGAGCGGCGTCACCACCATGATCGGCGGCGGCACCGGCCCGGCTACCGGCACAAACGCAACGACCGTTACGCCCGGTCCGTGGCACATGAAGCGCATGCTGCAGGCCGCTGAAGCGTTCCCCATGAACATCGGTTTCACCGGCAAAGGCAACGTCAGCCTGCCGGAACCGCTGGTCGAACAAGTCAAGGCTGGCGCCATTGGCCTCAAGCTTCATGAAGACTGGGGCACCACGCCCGCCGCCATCGACAACTGCCTGAGCGTTGCCGATCAGTACGACGTGCAGGTGGCGATCCACACGGACACGCTGAACGAGTCCGGCTTCGTCGAAACCACGCTGGGCGCGTTCAAGAACCGCACCATCCACACCTACCACACCGAAGGTGCCGGTGGCGGCCACGCGCCGGACATCATCAAGGCCTGCGGTTTCCCCAACGTGCTGCCGAGCTCGACCAACCCGACCCGGCCGTTCACCCGCAACACCATCGACGAGCACCTGGACATGTTGATGGTCTGCCATCATCTGGACCCGAGCATCGCCGAAGACGTCGCGTTCGCCGAGAGCCGCATCCGTCGCGAAACCATTGCCGCCGAAGACATTCTTCACGACCTCGGCGCGTTCTCCATGCTGAGCTCCGACAGTCAGGCCATGGGCCGGGTCGGCGAGGTGATCATGCGCACCTGGCAGACCGCCGACAAAATGAAGCGTCAACGTGGTCCATTGCCGGGCGATGGCGAAGGCAACGACAACTTCCGCGCCAAACGCTACATCGCCAAGTACACCATCAACCCGGCGATCACCCACGGCATCAGCCACGAAGTCGGGTCGGTCGAAATCGGCAAATGGGCGGATCTGGTGTTGTGGCGCCCTGCATTCTTCGGGGTGAAGCCGACGCTGATCCTCAAAGGCGGCTCCATTGCGGCGAGCCTGATGGGCGACGCCAACGCCTCGATCCCCACCCCACAACCCGTGCACTACCGCCCGATGTTCGCCAGCTACGGCAGCTCGCTGCACGCCAGCAGCATCACGTTCATCAGCCAGGCCGCGATGGACGCCGGCGTTCCCGAGCTACTGGGTCTGAAAAAACAGATCGGCGTCGTCAAAGGCTGCCGCAGCGTGACCAAGGCAGACCTGATCCACAACGACTACCTGCCCCACATCGACGTCGACCCTCAGACCTATCAGGTCAAGGCCGACGGGGTGTTGCTGTGGTGCGAACCAGCAGAAGTGCTGCCGATGGCGCAGCGGTACTTTCTGTTCTGACAACTCATCGTTTCCGTAGAAGCGCGCTTGCCCGCGATGGCGTAACCGAACTCACCATCGTCGGCAACCGCGCGATGACGGAATCACGCCAGCGCTCAGGACGATTTACTCATGACCTCCAGTAACGTGGTCTTCCGATCAATCAGTCCCAACATCTGCAGCACATCATTAACGGCTCCCAAGACGCCCAGCTCCTGGTTGGAAAGTTTTTGTTTACTCACACTCTTTTGCAACGCTGAGTAGACCAGCAGTTTGCCTCTGGATACATCATCATTGGGATCACCGGGCGCATGCCTGGTATCGGCAATCTTCTCGGTGACCAGTCTGATCTGATCTTCCAGGTAATGATCGAAATCCTCTCTAGACATGATTGCTCTCCTGAGCGGGTGTATCCCTCGTAACTGCAGCCGACAACGATTGCCTACTCCAACATCGCGTCAATTCTTTTCTTTATCCAGAACTTCAGATGGAACTCAGGAGCACGCTGAATGAAGAACAATGCCGGCGCTTCCGCGATGCCGCACAGCTTGGCCGACTCAGGATTGCTATCAAGATCGATGCGCACAAACTTCACCCGATCGCCATAATCCACCGACAGTGCGTCAAGAATCTCATTCATGCGGCTGCTGTTATTGGCCTGCTCCATCACCGTGCCGTCTTTAGGATCTGGGTACTTGTTCACTCCAGGCTTACTGAACTCCACAACAACCGGGGTCGAGGCTTGCAGGACCTCTTTCGTAAAAACCTCATCACTTGCTTCAATGATTGCCATGACCGATCTCCTTTCGGTGTCGCCTCCTGCGGTCTCCATGGCTGGAAATCGGAGGCTGCTCTCTGACCGTATTTACAGTGACTACTTCCTCGGTGAGCTCCTTTCTTCCCTGTTTGTAGGGTCAGATGACCGTATTCCTGCCGTCCTGACCTGTCTACTGTCAGAAATGACAGTAAACGACGCCGATCAGATTCAATCGCCTGTTCTTCCCGTCACAACATGGCGCTAAGATGGCGCCAATTCATTCAGCGCCCTGCCAGCAAGGTTGTTACCCATGCGTCTTTCCGATTTCATCGCGCAGAACGTGGACCGCATCGTCGATGAATGGGAGACATTCGCCGCCACGATGACCCCTGCGGCGGAGTCGATGAACAGCCTGGAGCTGCGCGATCATGCAAAGGCGATTCTGCTGGCCGCCGCACGGGACATGAACACCGCGCAGACCAAGGCGGAGCAGATCGCCAAGGCTCAAGGCGAAGACGTGGGCAAGACGCCGACGCTGGACCAGGCCGCCGCCAGCCACGGTGAACTGCGACACACCGTCGGGTTCGACCTGGTGCAGATGACCTCGGAGTTCCGGCATTTGCGTGCAACGGTCATTCGCTTCTGGGCCGAAAGCCTGACGTCGCCGGAAACCGCGCACTTTACCGACATGATCCGTTTCAATGAGGCGATTGACGAAGCCCTGGCCGAGTCCACCGCCGCCTATGCCGAACGCGTCACGCGCTCGCGGGACATCTTCCTCGCCATTCTGGGTCATGATCTGCGGGCGCCTTTACAGGCCATCAGCATGTCGTCGGAAATCCTGATGAGAAAATCCGGGCTGGGCGACACGGAGATGGCGTATATCAAGCGCATCAAAAGCAGCAGCAAACACATGGCGACCATGGTGAGCGACCTGTTGGAGTTCGTGCGCAGCCGTCTGGGCGTGACGCTGCCCATCGAGCGTAAACCCATGGAGATGACCGTCGCCTGCCGTGACGCCATCGATGAAGCCATCGCCGGGCATCCGGATTGCGACCCTAAATTCACCACGACCGGAGACACACAGGGCGAATGGGACCGTTCGCGAATCGATCAGATGCTGCAGAACCTGATCGGCAATGCCCTGCAACACGGCGCGGCGACGCACAAAATCAGCGTTTCGCTGATGGGCAGCGAAAGCCACGTCAGCCTCTCGGTACACAACGACGGCGAACCGATTGCCCAGGAAGCGATTGGCAGCATCTTCGATCCGCTGGTGCGCTCGCTCAATGAAGAAGCGGGCACGCATAACCCTTCCACCAGCCTTGGATTGGGGTTGTTCATCGTGAAGGAAGTGGTGAATGCTCACGGAGGAAGCATTACCGTGCAGTCGAATATTGGCGACGGGACCACGTTTACCGTGGTGTTGCCGAAGAAGGGGTGACAGCTGCGAGTCCTGCCCCTTCTCCTGTAGGGGCCGGCTTGCTGGCGAAAGCGACGGATCAGCTGACACTAAGTCGTCTGCCCTCCCGCATTCGCCAGCGAGCCGGCTCCTACAAAGATTGGCCGCGTGGCGCCAGGCTCAGCTCCCGGTCAATCCTGTAAAAACCGCCCCAACTGTTGCTTGAGCATGCGGTTCTCGGCCCGAACCTGCTCAAGCTCGTCCAGCAGGTTCAGCGCCAGGGCGACGCCGTCCCATTCCATTGCAAGATCGTGGTGCAATTTGGCCGCACGCTTGGCCACAGACAGTGAATACGTGTCGAACAGCCATTCGTCCGGCTTCTGTCCCTGAGGTTCGACGATGCCGTGCTCGACAATCTCGATAACATAGGCGACCGGCATGTCGACCACCTGACAGAATTCTTGCATGTCTACGACCAGGGTATTGCTCATGATCAGCTACTCCATTGAGCCCTCGGGTCGAAAGCGGCCTTTTCAGCCAGCTTCTCCCACAGCGCCTTGGTGGCTTCATCGGTGGACTTGGGCATGACGATCTTCAACTGCGCATACAGATCGCCACGCTGGCCCTGCTTGTTTAACAGACCATTGCCTTTGACCCGCAGCCGCTGGCCGCTTTGGCTGTCCGGACGAATGGTCAGGTTGATCTTGCCGGTCAGCGTCGGTACGGCGACCTTGGCGCCGAGCGCGGCCTCCCATGGCGCCAGCGGGACGGTGATGATCAGATCGTGACCCTCAACGTCGAACTTGGGGTGCGGCGCCAGACGAATGGTCAAAAACAGGTCACCATTCTCCCCCCCGGCCACGCCAGGAGCGCCCTGACCTTTAAGACGAATGCGCTCGCCGTCGGTAACCCCCGCCGGAATCTTCACGTTCAAGGTCTTGGTGATGTCAGCCATGCGCTGGCCGTTGGCACTGTGCTGCGGCACCTTGAAGCTGATTTTCTTGGATTCGGTCGAGAGGGTTTCCTCAAGGAAAATCGCCAGTTCCATTTCCACGTCTTGTCCTCGACGCCCCGTGCTGTGCGGTCGACCGCCTTGCGGGCCGCCACGATTACCGAAGATTGAGCTGAAGAAGTCGGAAAAATCGCCGCCCTCGAAACCGCCGCCCCCACCAAAGCCCGAACCTGCGCCCGCGCCACCACGCCCCTGCCAACCCGGAGGCGGCTGGAAACGACCTTGCTGGCCATATTTGCGGATGTCGTCGTACTCGGCGCGCTTCTCGGGATCGCTCAGCGCTTCGTAGGCCTCGGACGCCTCTTTGAACTTTTCTTCCGCGCCCACTTCTTTGCTGACATCGGGGTGATACTTGCGCGCGAGCTTGCGATAGGCGGTCTTGATGGTTTTCTCGTCCGCCGTCGGCTCTACGCCAAGAATCTTGTAATAGTCTTTGAAGTCCATCTAACGGTCACCCATTCCGGATTATCCAGCACAGTTCCGTATCGCGTTATCAGATGAGAACGTTGGCCGCGCTGAATGTTGCAAGGTTATCGGCACGCGGCCTCGCGAGCTTGAAACGTTGTTCAGACCGGCCACATGCGATGAAGAGTTGCCTACAAGATTGGGGGCCTGAAGCCCCAGTTCAAGCCGTCGACGCAAAATACATACCGATACAGTGAAAAACCGACATCGAGCGCTACGAAACGCCAGCGTACTCGCATACACTGCGCGGCCGTTTTTTGACTGGAACGTAAAGAACATGAGCACCCCATCCCCAGCCCGTGCCGTTGGCATCGACTTCGGCACCTCCAACTCCACGGTCGGCTGGCTGCGCCCCGGAGCGGAAACGCTGATCGCGCTGGAGGACGACAAGATCACCCTGCCGTCGGTAGTGTTCTTCAATATGGAGGAGCGCCGTCCAGTCTACGGTCGTCTGGCCTTGCACGAATACCTGGAAGGCTACGAAGGCCGCCTGATGCGCTCGCTCAAGAGTTTGCTCGGTTCCAAGCTGATCAAGCACGACACCAGTGTGCTCGGCACGGCGATGCCATTCAAGGACCTGCTCGGGCTGTTTATCGGCGAGCTGAAAAAGCGCGCCGAAGCCGCGGCCGGTCAGTCATTCGAGCAAGTGGTGCTGGGCCGCCCGGTGCATTTCGTCGATGACGATGCCGCCGCCGATCAGGAAGCCGAGGACACGCTGGCTGAGGTGGCGCGCAAGATCGGTTTCAAGGACGTTTCGTTCCAGTTCGAACCCATTGCGGCAGCCTTCGACTATGAGTCGACGCTGGAGCATGAAGAACGGGTACTGATCGTCGACATCGGCGGCGGTACGTCGGACTTCTCGCTGGTGCGTTTGTCGCCGCAGCGCCGTCTGGTCGATGACCGCCAGAGCGACATTCTGGCGACCGGCGGTGTTCACATTGGCGGGACCGACTTCGACAAGCAGTTGAGCCTGCAAGGCGTGATGCCACTGTTTGGCTATGGCAGCCGCATGAAAAGCGGCGCCTACATGCCGACCAGCACGCACATGAATCTTGCCACATGGCACACCATCAACTCGGTGTATTCGCAGAAGTCACAGCTGGCGCTGGGCAGCATGCGTTATGACATTGAGGACAGCCTGGGCATCGACCGCCTGTTCAAGCTGATCGAACAACGCGCCGGACACTGGCTGGCAATGGAAGTCGAAGAAACCAAGATCCAGCTGACGCATGCGGAAAATCGTGTGGTGTCCATGGACCGTGTCGAGTCCGGCCTGACCGTTGACCTGACCCGCAAGCTGTTCGAATCGTCCATCGACGCGCTGCTGGAGCGTATTCGTGAAAGCGTAACCCGCCTCCTGAACGACGCCGGCGTCGGCGTGACCGATGTCGACACCGTGTTCTTCACAGGCGGTTCGAGCGGCATCCCGGCGCTGCGCAACAGCGTGGCCGCCATGCTGCCCAAGGCGCGGCATGTCGAAGGCAATATCTTTGGCAGTATTGGAAGCGGTCTGGCGATCGAAGCGAAGAAGCGGTACGGCTAACCCGCCATGCGTGGAGAATTATTGATCGTTCCCACGCTCTGCGTGGGAATGCCGTGCAGGACGCTCCGCGTCCCATCGGCGCAAAGCGTCGTCACCGCGCCCCCACACAGAGCATGGGGATGATCAGCGAGCTCAGACCAGCTCCGCCCTGCGCAACTCACTCTTGAGATACGCGTAATAAATCGGCCCCGCCACCACGCCGGGCAATCCAAACGCCGCTTCGAAAATCAGCATCGCCAGCAGCAGCTCCCACGATTTCGCACTGATCTGCCCGCCCACAATCCGCGCGTTAAGGAAGTACTCAACCTTGTGGATGATGATCAGATAGCCCAGCGCCGCCAGCGCCACCCAGATCGACAACGACATGCCGACAATGAAAATCAGCGTGTTGGACATCAGGTTACCCACCACCGGCAACAAGCCCAGCAGGAAGGTCAGCACAATCAGGGTCTTGGTCAGCGGCAGGTGTACGCCGCACAGCGGGAGGATGACGGCCAGGAAAATCGAAGTGAACGCCGTGTTCAGCAGGGAAATCTTGATCTGCGCGAACACGATGTTACGAAACGCCTGACTCAGCAGATGCAGACGCTCGAACAGCGCAGCCGCCAGCGGTTTGCGCTTGGTGACATCAGGAATGCGCTGGAGCGCGATGATTGCACCCAGGACCATGCCGATCAACAGGGTCACGAACATGTGCGCCGCGCCTTTGCCCAGCAGTTGTAACTCACCGATATGTTTGGTCAGCCAGGCGCTGAGCGACACCTGAAATTCGGTCGCGCTGGCGGGCAAATAGTTATCGATCATGGGCGGCAACTGGCCGCGAGCACGTTCGACCAGAATCATGAATTTGTCCAGCGACGCGCCCGGGTTTTCCGCCTCGTGCAACAGAAAACTGATTGCCCCGGCGAACAACAGCGACAGCACGCTGACCACAATCGTGCCGAGCAAGGCGACCGCCAGCCAGCGCGCGCGCTCCCCCGCGATCAGCCGTTGCAACTGCGGGGTCAGCATGTCCACGAGCTCGTAGACCAGCAAGCCAGCCAGCAGGCTGGGCAACAGATTGAGTGGTAGCACCAGAAGCAGACCACCGAACACCAGGATGTAGCTGGCCAGATACACTTGACGCGGCGAAAACGTTGGCATACAGCCTCAAACGAGCGGCTTGAAAAGATGGGCAGTCTGCCAGCGTTCTGAGTCGAGAACCAGCGATGCGAAGGTCGCGGGGGGCTCAAGCGTGGGGATGCTGCGCTTGCAACCCGAATCATCGGCCGCAGTCGCAGGAAGTACAGGCCCGGGCATCTGTTTCCGACGCCCGGACTGGCACCGAGAAAATTATTTCTTCTTGAGACAATCGCTCATGAACGCTTTGCGCGCATCGCCTTTCAACGCCTGCGTCGTGGCCGTCGCGTTGCAGGTTTTCATCTTTTCCTGCTGGGTTGCCGCCGGAGCGGGCGCCGCTTTCAGGCAGGTGCTCATGAACGCCTTACGCTCATCGCCCTTCAAGGATTTGGCCGTGGCATCGGCATTGCAGGTGGTCATTTTGTTCTGCTGCGCCGTGGCGGCAAAACCTTGAGCGCACATCAACAAGCCCACGACCAGCAGAGGAACACGCAACATTTTCATCGACATTCTCCAGGACCGCCGCGCACCCGCGCAGCTTTCGAAGCAGTGTAGTCAAAGAATGTTGCGTCATATTTCAGAGAATACTGCCAGTGAGGTAGACGCAGGTGCTCACAAGCCGATAATGGCGCTTCACTTTGCTGCCGGTTTCTCCATGCAATACCTTTATCCCCTCGTCACCGTCATGATCTGGGCGGGCAACAACGTCATCACTAAAGCTGCCGCAGGTCGCATCTTTCCAGCAGAGATCGGCTTCTACCGCTGGTTGCTCGCGGGCTTGCTGTTCACACCCTTCCTGCTCGGCCCGGTGCTGCGCAACCGTGCCGCGATCAAGCCCATCGTGGGCAAAGTGATCGTGCTGGGTGTTCTGGGCATGGCGATTTACCAAAGCCTGGCGTACTACGCAGCGACCGTCACCACGGCCACCAATATCGGGATCATTCTGTCGCTGGTCCCTGTCATGACGCTCGGCATGTCGATTGCCAGCCTCGGCACGGCATTGACTGCCGGCGCGCTGGTCGGTGCGCTGGTGTCGTTCGCCGGAGTGCTGCTGGTGGTGTCACAAGGCAGTTGGGCCGTATTGATCGCGCATGGCGTCAATCTGGGCGACCTGATGATGCTGGTGGCCACCCTGGCTTACGCAACGTACAGCACGCTGCTAAAGAAATGGCAGCTGCGCATGCCACCACTGCAATTGCTGTATCTGCAGATTCTGGTGGCGATCGTCGCGTTGTTTCCGCTTTTCCTGTTTTCGCCGAAAACAGGTCTTACTGCCAACAACGTTCCACTGGTGCTTTATGCGTGCATTCCGACGTCGATGCTGGCGCCGCTGCTCTGGATGAAGGCCATCAGCACTCTTGGCCCGAGCCGCACGACGCTGTTCTTCAATCTGGTGCCGATTTTCACGGCACTGGTTGCAGCGCTGGCGCTGGGAGAACAACTGGCCGCTTACCACTTCGTCGGCGGAGCGCTAACGCTGGGCGGCGTGATCCTCGCTGAACGCTGGACCACACCCCTGCGCAAGAAGACGCTCAAGCGCGCAGCCTGACTCAGGCTTTTTCAGCGGCCTCGGTGCTGTGAATCGACACGTCGGTGATGCCCGCGACATGGGGCAGGTCCACGTGCGGATTACCGGCATCGAGCGGATCGTCGTCCACTGCGACATGGTGCTTTAGCGCCAGTTCGTGGACGACTTCGATAATCGGAACGTCCAGGTCTTCAATCACATCGACATGGTGTTCACCGGCCAGCGTGTACTCGATCTCATACAGTTCTTTATCGCTCATCGCATCACTTCCTTAGCGGCCCATTCGGGCCTACTGATCACGAACTACGTCTCATAAAGTCAAAGACCGGCAGCTTTCAAGCGTCTGGCGTGTTCGAGAAACAACCCCACGGGATCGGCTCCCTTGCCCACCAGACCGAGGTGCTGGTTGACGATGTCAAAATGGTCGAGCGCAAAGTCGTCACCGATGACCGTGCCCAGGTGCGAACTGAATCGCCCGACCATGCCATCAGATTGACCTCGCTCTTTCTTGAACGTGCGAGCAAATATTCGGCAGGTGAGATTAGTGGTATCGAACAGGTTCTTTCCACGATCGGTACGACCAGGCTGCAGCGTTCCGGACCAGGAGTAGTAGCGCACCCCATTGACCAGTTCGTCCCCCTGCCCGCCCCAGGTTTTGGGCAGACCTTGGGGAAACAACGCGTTGAACCGCGCAACGCCGCTGGTTGTAAGCGAGTGGTGAGCCGCGTCGACGTCAGTGGGCAGACGGGTGCCGCGATAGCCGGTGTCCAGCACGGCCAGCATCAGCGTGGTCAGGCGAATCGCCGCATTGACCAGCCTTCCGCGCACAGTGCTCTGAGGGAAATGCTCTTCGAGGTAGTCGGCCAGTTCCGAGCCGTGGTTAGGCCCTGCCACAGAGGTCACAGAGGCCACCAGGTCCGGACGCACGCCTGCGACGTAGCGAATCGTCAGTGCGCCCTGGCTGTGACCGATCAAATTCACCTTGTCCGCACCGGTTTCCCGCAGGATCTCTTCTATTCGAAGCAGCAACTGCTCACCGCGAATTTCGGTGGAATTGACTGCAGAAACCATCACCGGGATGACGGTCGCCCCGCCTCGCCGCAAGGCGCTGACAATGCCAAACCAATACGGATAGACCACCAGTTTCACGAATCCCAACAATCCGGGCACCAGCACGATTGGATAACGCGTGGCCAGTTCTTGCGTCATGAGCGATTGAATCCTGAGCATGGTCGTTGTAGGAGCGCGCTTGCCCGCGAAAACGCTGTCTGGCGACGAGGATGTTGCGCAAACACCGAAGCGTCACGGCCAAGCACGTTCCTACAGACACTAGCCGCAAACCATTCATCCATCATGACAAGCGGAGTAATGCCCCATCGCCATCTTTCAATCGAACTCTTTCATTCGACCGACGCTCATAAGTGCAACGGGCCAATGAGGGCCTTTCCGTGGAGTGACCGGTTATGCACAAGCAATCTCTGGCAGTAATGTTTGCAATGGCCGCGCTGGCTGGCTGTACCTCGACAACCCTGCAAAACCCTGTGGATTACGCGACGTATCGCAATGAACCGCTGGTCAAGCAGGTGGAAGAAGGCATGACCGAGCAGCAGGTGCTGACCATCGGTGGCGAACCTTCCACGCGCGTGCATCGCAAGGTTCATCCGGGGACCTGCAACAACTACATCCTCAACAAAGACGGTCATCAACAGGCCTATTACGTGACGTTCGGCGCCAACGACCGCGTAGACAGCAAGGGCTTCATGACCTGCGAGCAGCGTGAGGCCAACGAGCGGGCGATGTAAGTCGATAAACAAAATCAAACTTTTCCCGCCGCGTACCACTCACACCTTAAGACCCGATCTTGCCAGGCGTCGGTCCACGCGACCGACGCATCAAGAGCGAGACGGCTAAAACCGGATCAGCACCTGGAGAAAAATGATGAGCGATGTGCATTTAACTGATGTCAGCACCCTGCGCGAGCGCGCGCGTCAAAACGTTGAAAACGGTGCCGTGACCGAAGGCTACGATGGCGACCGCGAAGAGATCATTCGCCTGCTCAATGCGTCGCTGGCAACCGAATGGGTCTGCGTGCTTCGCTACAAGCGCCACTACTACATGGCCAAAGGCGTGAAAGCGCAAGTCGCTGCCGCCGAGTTCCTGGAGCACGCCGAGCAGGAAGCCGAGCACGCCGACAAGCTGGCCGAGCGCATTGTGCAACTGGGCGGCGAACCTGAACTCAATCCCGACCTGCTGTCCAAGAATTCCCACGCGCAGTACGTGGCGGGCAACACGCTGAAAGAAATGGTCACCGAAGACCTGATCGCCGAGCGCATCGCGATCGACAGCTATCGCGAGATCATTCAGTACATCGGCGATAAGGATCCGACCACGCGCCGTATTTTCGAAGAGATCCTGGCTCAGGAAGAAGAACACGCTGACGACATGGCGGATATTCTCGACGGGCTGTGATGCTTGAACGGCAATGAAAAAGCCAGGACCGATGTCCTGGCTTTTTTGTGGGTGAGGGCTGGATATAAATCCCTGTAGGAGCGCGCTTGCCCGCAATTGCGATCTGTCTGTGACAACACTGTGTCTGACACGCCGACGACGTCCGGGTGCGGCTCAGACCAAGCGCGCGCCTACAGGAGCGCGCACGTATTCCGGGTTTACTTCACCGTCTTCGGCGCCTTGCCCGCGCGCATCTGCTCCAGCAATGGAGCGCACTGGTTAGGCTCACCCGCGCTCGGGGCAACCAACGCCAGCAGACCCGCGGCAGGCCCGACCGCAGCGCCCAAAAGGACCATCCCGGCGCCTCGTAACAGCAACGGGCCTGACTCAACACCCGCATTCGGTTTGATGAAAGGCCCGCGCACGTACAGCGGCGAACGCAGCGAGAATACACGGAAACCCTTCGATTCCGGCGTGATCTTCATGTCCAGTTGCTCCGTCTTCATATTCGCGGTGCCGTCCACATAGATGATCGCGTTCTCGGTGTCGAAGACAAACAGGTTGGTCTTCGCCAGGCCGTCCTTGATGCCCAGATGCGACGCCGCACAATTGATCTTCACATCCTTGTCCCCGAACAGCTTGCCCACCACGTAGTTGCCCACGTTGAGCCCGGCGATCTCCATCAGGCCCCGGCTGATGGCGCCGTCGTTGACCAGCATTTTCATCTCGCCGTTGGCGGTGCCCAGCAACGCCGCAACTGAATTGCCTTTGCCACTGATGTCCGCGTCGCCGTTCAATTCACCAAAACTGGTTTTCATCGGTTCAAACGTCGGGAACAGTTGCTTGAGCTTGAAGTTACGCGCCGAGAGTTTTGCGTGTCCTTCCAGTGGCTGGGTATGACCATTGAGTTTGATGTCGGCATCCAGCTTGCCGCCGGCCACGCCAAACCGAAGCGGCTCCAGGATCAGTTGACCATCGTTGAGGACGACATGGGTATAGAGGTCGGTGAATGGCAGGTCGGCACTCTGCACGATTTTCTTGCCCGTGAACTCGACGTCGGCGTCCATGGCGCTCCAGCGGTCGGTCTTGAACTCCTCGACCGGCAGCACTTTGTCCGCCGGCTGCTTGCTCGCGCCGCCACGGGTTTTCTGCTCCGCATTGGAATCAGCACCGATCAGCGGTTTGAGGTCGGCCATCAACAATTGATTGGACACCAGCGCACCGGTCAGCTTCGGCCGCGGCTGGCTGGCCACGAAGCCAAGATCGCCATGGATATCGCTGTCCCCGATCTTGCCGTTGAAGCCTTTGTATTGAAACGAGGCGCCAGCCGGATCGTGCAGCTTGGCGATCAAACGCCCGTCGGTGGAGTACGGCGGCGAGTCGGGCAGCGTTACGCCGGTCAGTGGATACAGGTTACCGAGGCTGTCACCCGAGAGTTTCAGGCGCAGGTCCAGTTCGCCCAGATTCTGAGGATCCGTCACGGTGCCCGCGACCGCAACCCGCGTGTTGCCCGCGCTGACGTCGGCCTGCACCGGAAACGGCAGGGTCGCGTCCTTCAAAGCCAGCAAGCCGCCGACTTTGCCGCTGCCGTTGAGCTTCTGGCCGTGGTACTGACCTTTGGCGGTGAAGCCAAAAGCGTAATCCTGGGCAGATGCCCCCTTGTCCGACACCTTCTTCGCCTCGCCGCTGCCCACGATGTCGCTGAACGGGATCGGTTTGCCCAACGGATCGATGACCACGTCGACCGAGGTATTGATCATCTGGTCGTTGTAGCTGACCAGGCCCTTGTCGAACCCGATGGAGCCAATATCCACCACCCAACTGGAAGGTTTGGCGTTTGGGTCGCTTTTTGGCAGATCAAATACCCAGTTCGCGCGTCCGTCCGCCAGACGCTCGATCCTGGCGTTTGGTTCGGTCAGGTCGATGCGGGGAATCACCACACGCTGCGCCAGCAACGGCAGCGGTGCCAATCGCATCTCCACACGTTTGAGGGTCACCATCTGAGGGGTTTTCGACCATTCGGGGTTACCCAATGCGATGTCTTCCGCCGACATGTGCGGCCATGGAATCCAGGCGCGCCATCCGCCTTCATCCGGCTCACGGCGCCAAGACACAGCCAGATTGCCGTTGATGGCAAACGGTCGGTGCAACTCGGCAGATACCTTTTCGTTGATGGTCGGCTTTAGCCGATTCCAGTCGAACGTCGCGATGACAATGATCAGAACAGCCAGTAACAACAGCAGAATGCCGACTGTCCAGGCAAAAATCTTGCGGCCTCGCGTCATTGCGTTTTCTCCCCAAATACCGACGCCCCGTCCTGGCGCGTCTCATACGTCTTAGCCCTTCGACTGACAAAAGCCCCGTGGGTTTGATGAAATCCGGAAATCCATGGTCATAAAGTTCCCTCCGTCCGGATTCGCATGAGGGAAAACAGCAGGCCGCGCGACAGGTAATAGCGCGTAAAGCCCCGCTCCAGAAGGCTTTGCGGCCTTAATCAATTCTGTCGATGGTCACCATCAGCGCTTTGAACTTCTTTAAATCCGGTGCCCCCGTAAAATTGGACCCATGTTCACCTACCCGCCCTTTCGAGAGGCACCGTCCATGAAACGCCAACTGATCGCCCTGACCCTTTCTCTCCTCGCCTCGAGCGCGTTCGCCATGCCTGCCAGCGAACAGCCCGTACTTGGTGAAGCGAAAGCGAGCCAGGAAGCGGGTCTGCCTACGCTGGCGCAAGACGGTCCAGATCGCCTGATCAACCAGTATCAGCGCGTGGCTGCCGAGGAAAACTGCAACAGCCTTGCACACCGTTATCAGCGTGTCGCCGACAATGGCCCGGACCGTCTGGTGCAGCAATACCAGCGCGTTTCCTGAGCCCGCCGTTACCGTGAATCTGCCCGGCCGTGTTGCCGGGCTTTTTCATTTTCCGAACCACATGCCCGGAAACCCGGTTCGACGCAACGCAAACGCATTTGTTAGAGTGCTTTCCATTCTTCATTCAGATACCCGTCATCCAATGCTTCCCCGCGCCGAACAGAAACAGCAGACCCGCCACGCCCTGCTCGATGCAGCCCGTGGGTTGATGGAGAGCGGCCGGGGATTTGGCAGCCTCAGTCTGCGCGAAGTGGCCAAGACCGCCGGGATCGTACCGACCGGTTTCTATCGTCACTTCGACGACATGGACCACCTCGGGTTGGCGCTGGTGAGCGAGGTCGGTCAGACCTTCCGTGAAACCATTCGCCTGGTGCGGCATAACGAGAACATTAACAGCGGCATCATTGATGCGTCGGTCCGCATCTTTCTCGATGTCGTCGCCGCCAATCGCTCGCAGTTCCTGTTTCTGGCGCGTGAGCAATACGGCGGTTCTTTGAAGGTCCGCCAGGCGCTGGGCGCGTTGCGAGAGGCGATCATTGCCGACCTGGCGACCGACCTGGCGTCGATGTCCAAATTCCAGCATCTGAACACCGACGACCTCTCGGTCATGGCCGACCTAGTGGTCAAAAGCGTGTTTGCAATGCTACCTGAGCTGATTGACCCGCCCCCCGTCACGCTTGCCGAGCACCTGACGCCGCGCGCGAAGATTACCCAGCAACTGCGCTTCATCTTTATAGGCGCCAAGCGCTGGCAGGGGCTTGGCAGTACCGAGTAAACCACCCCCCCTGTAGGCGTGAGCTTGCTCGAATGCGTTCTACCGTTCGCGTTGGTGTTTCTGACACACCGCCGTCGCGAGCAAACTCACTCCTTCAGAAGGCATCGCCCCCGCAAAAAGCACATTATTGGTGCGCTAATCGGTCACGCGCACCAATACACTTCACCCCGTCGCCCCATTCCCAATCACTCCCGCACTGCATGTAGGCAATTTCTGACCGTTCCGTCAGTTGGCAAGCCACTTGCTCTAAACATTGCATCGCACATTGCTGGAAGTTTTCCGATGCTGGTGATTCATCAACGAATCGAACCCCAAGCTGAATGGGCCGCCGAGCTGCATTTGAATTTCGAGGCGCGGAGTAAAAGCCGCTTGCGCTGTTTCAGTGCCGAGGGCGAAGACGTTGGCCTGTTCCTTGAGCGTGGCCAGCCACCGTTGCGTGACGGCGATTTTCTGAAGGCCGAAGATGGTCGCGTGGTGAAAGTCTGTGCGCGCCCGGAGCAACTCATGCACGTGACCTGCAGCAGCGCCTTCGAGCTGACCCGCGCGGCCTATCACCTGGGTAACCGTCACGTCGCACTGCAAGTGGGCGACGGCTGGCTGCGGCTGCTCGACGACTACGTGCTCAGGGCCATGCTGGATCAGCTCGGCGCGACCAGCGAGTCCATCGAGGCCCCCTTCCAGCCGGAACACGGCGCTTACGGCGGGGGCCATCACCATTCACGCGCAGGTGAAGAAGACTTCAACTACGCGCCACGCATCCACCAGTTCGGCGTGCGCAAATGAACAAGGCCTGGGCGCTGTTGCGTCTGGCCAGCCCGCAACTGCCGATTGGTGGCTACAGCTATTCGCAAGGGCTGGAGATGGCGGTTGAACATGCCGTTGTCACCGACCCGTCCAGCGCGGGTCGCTGGATCGGCGACCAACTGCTGCTTAACTTGGCGCGCTTCGAAGCACCGCTGCTACTGGCGCATTGCACGGCCGCCGCTGAAGAGAACTGGGCGAGTCTGCTGCAATTGAGCGAACAGCATCGCGCCAGTCGGGAAACCCGCGAGTTACATCTGGAAAGCCGGCAAATGGGTTACTCGTTGCAGCAACTGCTCAACGGGTTGCCTGAACTGGATCAGCCCGCGCGTGACTTCCTTCAGCAGATTGACGAGCCCCACCTGGCGCTCGGCTGGGCGCTTGCCGCGCGCGCCTGGCAGATCGATCCACAGGATGCGCTGGCCGCGTGGCTGTGGAGCTGGCTGGAAAACCAGCTCGCTGTACTGATGAAGACACTGCCGCTGGGGCAACAGGCCGCTCAACGCCTGACCAGTGAACTGCTTCCACTGCTGCAAGACGCTCAACACCACGCGACCGAGCTCGACCCTGAACACATTGGCAGTGCCGCATTCGGCCTGTCGCTGGCGAGCATGGCCCATGAACGCCAGTACAGCCGCCTGTTTCGATCCTGATATCAGGGCTGCGGCCACACCACGAAACGCACAAGAAGATTAACGGAGAGCATTTGATGAACAGCCAACCCCTGCGTGTCGGTATCGGCGGTCCGGTCGGTTCCGGCAAGACGGCCCTGACCCTCGCCCTGTGCCTGGCCCTGCGCGAGCGCTACAACCTCGCCGTGGTCACCAACGACATCTACACCCGTGAGGACGCCGACTTTCTGGTGCGCAACGAGGCACTGGCCCCGGAACGCATCATTGGCGTGGAAACCGGCGGTTGCCCGCACACGGCGATTCGCGAAGACGCTTCCATCAATCTGGAGGCCGTCGATCAGTTGAACCGTCGCTTCGAGGGTCTGGACCTGATCATCGTCGAGTCAGGTGGCGACAACCTGTCGGCCACCTTCAGTCCCGAACTGTCGGACCTGACGATCTACGTGATCGACGTGTCCGCAGGGGACAAGCTGCCGCGCAAGGGGGGCCCGGGCATCTGCAAATCCGATCTGCTGGTGATCAACAAGATCGACCTCGCGCCATTGGTCGGTGCATCGCTGGAGATGATGGACCGCGACACCAAAAAGATGCGCGGCGACAAGCCGTTTGTTTTCAGTAATCAGAAAACCGGTCACGGCCTTGAAGACATCATCGCGTTCATCGAGCGCCAGGGCCTGCTGACAGCGGCCTGATCTCTTTCCCTCCCTTCATTAAGGACAATCATTGATGAACTGCAGAAAAATCCTGAGCACCCTCGCCCTGTTGCTGGCCCCGGCCTTGGCCTTCGCGCACCCGGGCCACGACGAAAGTGGTCTTGTGGCGGGCATCAGCCACCCCTTGGGCGGTATTGACCACCTGCTGGCGATGGTTGCCGTGGGCCTGTGGGCGGCACAACAGAAAGGCGCCGCTCGCTGGGCACTGCCGTGCACCTTCGTCGGCACCATGCTGATTGGCGGCTTGCTGGGCTTCGAAGGCCTGGCACTGCCTGGACTGGAAAGCGGCATTGCCGCTTCGGTGTTTGCGCTGGGCCTGGCCGTGGCCCTCGCTGTGCGTCCTCCGCTGTTCATGGCCGTGGCGGCGACTGCATTGTTTGCACTGTTCCACGGCGTTGCCCATGGTCTTGAGCTGCCCGACATGTCCAGCCCGTGGGGCTATGCAATGGGCTTCGTTGGCGCGACCGCCGCGCTGCATGCAGCGGGCTATGGCGTGGTGCGCGTGCTGCCCACCGCCGCTGCGCCAATCGTGCGGATCGCTGGCGCACTTTCAGCGGCGACCGGCGTGTGGTTGTTTGCGGGCTGATAGCAACTTCGGTAGGAGCGCGCTGGGTCCAGGCCGCTCCTGCAATTGATCTGCTTCTGACTCAAAAACCCCGTCCCCTGCTACCATGTCGCGCAATTTGCCCCTGCCGTGACGCCATCCGATGCCTGACGTTTCTCTTCTCCGCGCCAAGTCTGAACTGTCCGCGGTGTTCTCCACCGTGCAGCAACACTTCATGGACGTGATCGTGCCGCTCTGGCAGGGGCCAGGCTGGAATGCCGAAATGGCGCTGCCATACGAGGCGCTGGACGCACAGCATCAGCCGCTCCCTCCCCAGCGATATCGCGCCATGGCGTGCGCGCGGCAGTTGTTCCTGTTTTCCAGCTTCATCGGCCATCCGCAGATGCCGGATGCGGACGCACGGGCGGCTGCGCTGTTTCGCTCCCTGCAGCGGCATTTCCACGACGCTGAGCATGGCGGCTGGTTCTACAGCATTGATCCACAGGGCGCTCCTCTGGACCGCCGCAAGGACCTGTACACCCACGCGTTCATCATCTTCGCGTGCGCGCACTATTGGGCGAAAGTCCGTGAGCCTTTGGTGGAGTCAGTGCTGAACGCTGCGCTTAACGTCGTTGCGCAACGCTTCGCCGACGGCGATGGCCTGTATGAATCGGTACTGGCCGAAGACTGGTCGTCGCTGAACGCAGGCCCGCTGCAAAACCCGCTGATGCACCTCGCGGAAGCCTTTCTCGCCACGCTGGAAGTGCGCGAAGACGCAGACACGCTGGCCGCGCTGGACAGCCTCGCCGAAGCGATGCAACGCCGCTTTGTGGATATCGAGCACGGGGTGATGCTGGAGAAACCGCTGGACGCTGTGGATAACTGGTCCGAGCCGGGTCATCAGTTCGAGTGGTTCTATTTGCTGGAATCATCCGGGCACCTGCGCGGCACACCGCTGCATCGCTCGCTGACTACGGCCTTTGCCCACGCCCAGGCACACGGGGTGGATCAAACCACCGGCGCTGTCGCAGCGATGCTGGACGTGGACGGGTCGGTGAAAGACGGGACCCAGCGCATCTGGGCTCAAGCCGAATACCTGAGGGCACTGACGTTGCGCCCTGACAGTGAAGAACTGCTGGCGCGCCAGCTGAATGCGCTGCAGCAACGCTTTCTACACCCGACCGGCTGGAACGAGTGTCTGGACAGCCAAGGCCAGATCAGCCGCAGCGACATGCCTTCAACCACGCCTTACCACCTGGCGACCTGCTATATCGGCCTTGCAGAATATTTCAGCGGCTGATCAACCGCATGGCGAAGGAATTCGCTCTACAGGGCGCGCCAGACTGAAATTTCCCGAGTACCTGTAGGAGCCGGCTTGCTGGCGAATGCGTTGTGTCAGCGACATATTCGTGTCTGACGGTCCGCGTTCGCCAGCAAGCCGGCTTGTATGGTTCGCATTTCCACTATTTGGGGTGACGCTGACGGTGTGGTTTGTCCTAACGTCCAAACTGTTCCGCCTTCGGCGGGTTACTTGAAAGGACACCAAGTAACCAAGTGTCTGGCTCCTGGCTTGGCCCTCCTGCGTCGGGTACCCGCACTCCGACGACGCTCCGTGGACCCGCGCCGAACGGACATCCATGTCCTGACGGCGCTCTCGCGGCATCCATGCCGCTCGGCCCACTGCGCGTCGTCTGCGTTTGGCCTGCACCCAAGTCGCGCTTTGTGGTGTCTGGCCTGCTGCGGTATGAAGATCAAAAGCCATAGCGCGCTTTGCG
>NZ_FOEO01000065.1 GCF_900110765.1 Pseudomonas sp. NFACC02 | reverse complement strand
AGGAGGGCCAAACCAGGAGCTGGGCACTTTTGGTTACTTTTGGTGCCTTTTCAAAAGTGACCCGCCGGAGAGGCGGAAAGGTGAATCGGCGCCGCCCGAGAAAATGGATCTGCTCACAATCCCAATGCCAAACCCCACGAACCCAGCGAACCCAACAAACCCACCCACCGCGATCTGCCGGGAACCGGCAGCAAACCCGGTGCATGCGGAGTGTCAGGTATAACCGGGTCGTTTGGTTTTGCTGCCGCTGCGCGCCAGATCGCGGGACAAGCCACGCTCCTACAGTTAAGAATGCAGCGCGGACGATTGATGCACGCATCAAAGAAAGCGATGAGCGTTAGCTCCAGCCCGAGCTGTTCATATACAGTCCAGACACCACAAATCGCGACTTGGGTGCAGGCCAAACCAGGAGCAGGGCACTTTTGGTGCCTTTTCAAAAGTGAACCGCCGGAGGGGCGGAAAGGTGAATCGGCGCCACCCGGGAAAATGGATCTGCACACCTTCCCAATGCCAAACCCCAACCAGCACCACGCGGCATGCCGTCAGATCGCGATCCTGGATTTATCGAGACACTGCTTCTGCCCGCAGCGCGTAGTGGTCGGGGTGGCGTTCCTTCATCTTGCGGGCAGACCGGTCTGGCGCAGAGATTGAGTTTCAGCAGCGGTGTGCTGACTTTCAGTGCCCGAAATCAAAGGTCTCGCAACGCTGATCGATCAATGCCCCGACCGAATCACTTTCCCGCGCCGCTCGGCAATCTGCCGGGCCTGGCCGTCGCGTTGTTTGCCGGTGCGCGCTTCGCTGATCAGCGCAGGAATCAGCGGGCCTTCCGGCAGGTTCTTCCAGAATCGCGTCGGAAGGTGACCTTGCATGACTTTGGGGTTCAGTCGTGCAGGGTTGAAGATGTGGCTGTAATAGGTCAGCCAGAGTTCGCCGTGGGGGTCGTCGGCATTGCGTGCCAGCGATTGCCACGCAGCGGGGCACTGACGCTTATGAATCAAGCGCTCGCCGTCATAGAACACGCCATCCTTGGGCGTAGCGATCATCCAGCGGTGTTTGCCCATCCGGCCGACAAAGTGCTGACTGGCGCTGTGCAGAATATCGTGGGCGGGCTCATGCCAGGCCACGTACTCGGGCAGCTTCTGCGTTTCCAGCAGTGCCGCTTTGACCTCCAGGTCTTTGCCCGCATTGCAGGGCGGCAGGGCAATGAAACGCAGGAAGGCATGAAGGTGATGCGCTTCGCGGCTCACTTGCTTGAGCCGACGGTGTACTTCGCTGCCCAGCTTGTCGCCCGCCAACATGGCTGTCCGGTCACCATGACTCACCCGCCATAACACCTCGTACAGCAGGCTCCAGCGCTGATCGCCGCAATACTGACCGGCGTTCTGCAGCAGCTCCAGCAATTCCAGCGGGACGCGGGCCTGAAACGGTCCGTTATGTGACGGATAATGATCGTCGCTGGCGAAAAGGTCGGCGTCTTCTTTCACGCTCCAGCTCACCTGATCCGGATCGATCTGATGACTCAACAGCCAGCGCGCCTGCTGTCGCCAAGTGTCGAACAGGTCGTCGCAATCGAGAACGATCATGCCCACAGTGCCATTTGCTGAGGTTGCGGACGGTCACGCAATTGCTCGCGCAAGGCAAGGCTGGTTGTGTCTGCCTGCCGGGGGTGGTAATCGCTGGTGATGAGGAATGGCCTGGCCTTCGCCAATACGCAGCGCAGGCGCGTCAGATCCTCATAGCGGATACGCCGCTGACGACGCAATTCAACCAGCCGTTTGGTAGTGCGAATGCCGATGCCGGGAATGCGTGCGATCAAGGCGGGCTCGGCGCGGTTCAGGTCGAGCGGAAAGACATCCCGGTGTTCAAGCGCCCAAGCCAGTTTCGGATCGATGTCCAGGGCCAGATGCCCAGGGCCCTCGAGCAATTCACTGGCCGTGTAACCATAACCGCGCAGCAGAAAGTCCGCCTGGTAGAGCCTGTGTTCACGTAGCAGCGGCGGAGCCGCCAGCGGCACGCTTTTCGGACTGTTGGGAATCGGACTGAAGGCCGAGTAATACACGCGCTTGAGACGGAAGTCGCCATACAGGGATTCAGCCGTATGCAGCAACGTGCTGTCGTCCGTTTCGTCGGCGCCGACGATCATCTGCGTGCTTTGCCCTGCGGGCGTGAAACGCGGCGCTTTCGGCTCGTTCAGCACGGTCTGCTGCCCGGTGTAGATGGTCTGCATCGCGTGTTTGATCGAGTCCATTTCCTTTTCCGGCGCCAGGGTTTGCAGGCCGAGTTGAGTAGGCAGTTCGATATTGACGCTAAGTCGATCGGCATAGCGGCCGGCTTCTTCGATCAGGGCAGGGTCGGCTTCGGGGATGGTCTTGAGGTGAATGTAACCCCGGAATTCGTGCTCCTCGCGCAGCAGCTTTGCCACCCGAATCAACTGCTCCATGGTGTAGTCCGCCGAGCGAATGATGCCGGAGCTCAGGAACAGGCCGCTGACGCAATTGCGACGATAGAAGTCCAGCGTCAGCGTCACCACTTCTTCCGGACTGAAACGCGCCCGAGGTACGTCGCTGGAGCGGCGATTGACGCAGTACTGGCAGTCGTAAAGGCAAAAATTGGTGAGCAGGATCTTCAGCAGCGAGACACAGCGGCCGTCGGGGGTGTAACTGTGGCAAATCCCCATGCCGTTGGTGGCACCGAGGCCGGACTTGCCTTCGGAACTGCGCTTGGGCGCAGCACTGCTTGCGCATGAAGCATCGTACTTGGCCGCGTCAGCAAGGATGCTCAGCTTGTCGATCAGCTGCATGGGAATTCTCGATACTGTTTTTATATACAGTATCGAGATGTTGGGCGATGAACAAGGCCCGATTGAATGGATAAGCGCGACGAGTTACACCCATGCGCCAGGCGCACGTCATCGGCGGTTGCCCTTCAACTGATGCGTTGCACCAGGTCTTTCAGTTCGCCGAAATTCTTCACGCGGTGAAAATTGGCGTTGTCCAGAAACTCGGAAAAGTCAGTGTCATGACCATAACCGGCAACTTGAGCACCGGCACCCAGTCCCGCCTGAACGCCCGGCACGCTGTCTTCGACCAGCAGGCATTCTTCGGGCTTCAGACCCAGCAAGTCTGCGGCATGTTCAATGAGGGTCGGGGAGGGCTTCCAGGCGTCCACTTCATAGGCGCTGACGATCAACCCATGGAAGACGTCCAGCAGGCCTACTGTGCTCAGACAGGTTTCGATCTTGCTGCGCGGGCCGTTGGACGCCACGCATTTGGGCAGCGTCAATCCCCGGACGAACTCCACCGCACCCGGCATCTCCTCGAGCCGTTCCTGCAGCAAGGGCAGGGTGCGCGCCCTGAACGTGTTGACGATTTCGATGTTGGGCAGCCAAGGGTATTCGCGACACAACCCTTCCATGCAGAGCGCGAACTGCACGCCGCGGAAGCGCGCGAGGACCTGTTCGAGGCTCAAGGAAACCTGATGTTCTTCCAGAATGTCGCGCAGAAGCCCGGCAGCGAGGCGTTCGCTGTCCACCAGGGTTCCGTCGCAGTCAAAAATGACGCCGGCAATGTTCAAACAGGATTCTCCCGAGTTGCGTGATCGTGTTTGGGGCGGTTCGACCGGCATTATCCAGAAAAGTTGAGAAAGGGATGTGAAGACTGACCTGCGGTCGCAGGCAGCGTGCCGGACGACGAAACCGTCCGGCACGCCGATGAGGCGCCGTTTAAAGCTGGACGGGGGTCACGAGGGAGCCGTCGGTGAAAAAACCGCTGGCATTGGCGAACACCAGGTCGGCCATCGCCTGCCGGGTTTCGTACGTGCCGCTGCCGATGTGCGGCGTCAGCACAACGCTGTCCAGCGACATCAGTTCGGCGGGCACATTCGGCTCGTCTTCGAACACGTCCAGGCCGGCGCCCGCAATCTCCGATTCCAGCAACGAAGCCACCAGGGCGTTTTCGTCCACTACCGAACCGCGTGCCACGTTGATCAGGTATGACGTCGGGCCCAGCGCCTTGAGCACGTCACGATTGATCAGGTGCTGGGTGTCGGGACCGCCCGGCACGATCACGATCAGGTAATCCGACGCCCTGGCCAGTGCCTGCAAGTCAGCGTAGTGAGTGTAGGGCACGTCGGAATAGGGCTGGCCGCGTCGGAAGTAGGCAATGTTCATGTCGAACGCCGCCGCTCGCCTGGCGATGGTCTTGCCGATTTTCCCCAGGCCGACGATGCCGCAGGTCTTGCCGCACAGGTCATTGCCCAGCGGAAACTTGCCCGTGGTCCATTGGCCCGCCCGCACGAAACGTTCGGCCTGGCTGATGCGTCGCGAAACGCACAGCATCAGGGCCATGGCCGTTTCGGCAACGGCGTTGTTCAGCACGTCGGGCGTGTTGCTCAGCTGGATGCCGCGACGGGCAAGGTAAGCCGTGTCGACGGCGTCGTAGCCGACACCGAAGCTGTTGACGACTTGCAGGTTCGGCAGGCGGTCCAGCAGGGCGTTGTCGGTACCGTATACGCCGCTGGTGATCACGCCCTGGATCTTTTCGCCATGCTCGGCGGCCCAGGCGTCGAGGTCCTTTATTTCCCAGCGATTGTGGACGGTGAAGTCGCGGTCCAGGTTCTGCGTCAATGCCGCATGCATCGGCCCCCAGACCAGTACGTCGGCTTTCTTGTCGCTCATGTTTCCTCCTTGCGGCGTGGCGTCGATCGGGCGAGGCCACGCCTTCTTTTTACACAGCTTTCACTTCAGCCGTTCTTGTTTAACACAGGTTGTGTTTCGGAACGCCCGGTTTTGAGCAGTTCGGCGATGGCCATGGTGACCAGAGGCGCGAACAGCGCGAAGTACGAGCTGTCGATGCCGTAAGGATTGCCCGCCAGGAACCAGCCAATGGTCGAGAACACCGACAGGATCACCCCGGCCAGGGCGCCGCGGCCGGTCCCGAATTTCGGCGCGTAGAAACACATCAGCACGATGACCGCGAGGGTTGCGCGCAGGGCTTTGCCGAGGAAAGCGATCAACAGGATCTTGTCGGCGAACAGCGCCAGAATCAGGGGCAGGAAACCAATGACGATGATGGCCATGCGAATGAAAATGACGGACTTGCGATCATTCTTTTCCTTGTTGAAGAACGGGTCGTAAAAGTCCTTCATGGCCAGCGTGGCGGAGGCGAGGGTGTTGGCTGAAATCCCGCCGAACAATGCGCCGGCCAGACCAATCACCACCAGGCTCGCCGAGAACGTCGGCATGTGCGCGATGAGTGCGGGGAAGGCGTCGATCGACTTGATGCCAGGGTAAAGGTACGCGCTGCACATGCCGATGCCCGCCGCCATCAGGCCGAAAGGAATCATCAGCGATGACACATAGAAGCAGGCGCGCTTGGCGGTTTTCTCATCCTTGGTGCTGACCAGCGCTTGAATCACATACTGAGTCGCGAAGATCGAGCCGACACCGCCGATCATCCAGGCGAAGATCTGGCCCCAGCCCACACCTGTGAAGTCGAACATGGTCGCGGGCAGTCTGGCCTGCATGGCGCCAATACCCCCGGTCGCCTTCAGGGCGAACGCCAGCGCAAGGACGATGCCGATGTACTTGATGACCGCGTGTACGAAGTTGGTGTAGACCACCGATCGCATGCCACCGACGCTGACGTAGAACACGGTGATGACCCCGACCAGTAGAATCGCCAGGGTCTTGTCGATGTTCAGCACCGCTGCCAGTACCGCGCCGCCGCTGGCATACAGCGCGACCGACACGATGCTCAAGGCGCAGATGGTCAGCACGGACGCCGCGTAGCGTGTGCCTTGACCGTAATTCTGCGCGAGGATGCCCGAGATGGTGTTAAGGCCGGTGTCACGGTATTTCTTGGCCAGCACCAATGCCAGCAGCAAGAAGCCCAACGCCAGCGCGACCAGGTTCCAGGCCGCGGAGATGCCCGCCTCGAAACCCTTTTGGGCGGTGCCGATGCTCACCGAGCTTCCGATGAATTCCGACAGTAACAGTGCGCCGATCAGGAAGGGCGGAAAGCTGCGTCCACCGCCGGTGAACCCGTCACTGCTCTTGGCGTGTTTACGCACGCTGTAGCCGATGTAGGACATGACGATGAAGTAGCCTGCGGTCAGGCAAAGGATGATTGTTATTCTTGGGTCCATGTTCTCTCCGTACCCCTCAGGGTGCGTGGTCTGGTTGGTCGAGCATGCGTATGGCGGGCCCCTGCGGCTGTTATCAGACGACAGGGTGAATTTCAGGCGCAGGCATGGCGCAGCCCTAAGCTGTTCTGATCGCTGCTATTGCGAACTTCGGACAGGACCGGAAGACGAGGAAATGATCGAGGATGCCGAGCGGGCGGCGGATACAGGGAAAGGGCGGGCGTGTGTTTTCATTTTTATTAGAGGCTCGTGATTAACGTTGGAAGGCAACTCAATACGAAATAGCGTTATACGTCATCGTACAACGTTAGGCAATCGTACCCTGCAGGTCTGCGGATCGAGTGCGGTGATGTGTGTAAGGGTGGGCGGGGTAAGGCGTCAGGCGTTTGGCTGGGGGCTCGGGCAGGCATTGTCAGCTCAATATGCGCTGTCGTCGCCGCAGGGGTTCGGTGGAGCCGGATCCGCCGTCGTGCTCATGAGTCACTTGGTTCTCTGCGTTGTCCAATCCGCCAACTTACCTTGAAGGAGCGGTCATGCCTGCGACCGGATTCACCCACCGCGGCTCGGTGTTTATCGCCTTGGCGCTGTTGATGTTGCTCGCCGGTTGCGGCACCCAGCGTGGCCAGACATCACCACCGCCCCCTCCGGAAAGGGTGCGCAGCGAGATCGTGCGGTTGTTGCCAGGGGGTGTCGCAGATCGCCAAGGCTGGGCAACCGATATTTATACGGCGTTTGACTCGCAACAAATTGATCCGACGGTCGAGAACCTGTGCTCTGTGATAGCGGTGACCGAGCAGGAATCGAATTTCCAGGTCGACCCCGCCGTCCCTGGCATGGGCAAAATCGCCCAGGACGAAATCGATCGTCGGGCAAGCAAAGCGCACATTCCCAATCTGCTGGTGCGCAGCGCGCTGGATATTCGGTCGCCGACCGGCAAGACCTATCGCGAACGATTAAACGCCGCCCGCACTGAAAAGGATCTCAGCGCGATTTTCGACGATTTCATCGGCATGGTGCCCCTTGGCCGAACGCTCTTCGGGAACTTCAACCCCGTGCACACGGCCGGGCCGATGCAAGTCAGTATCGAGTTCGCCGAGCGTCAGGCCCGGGATTACCCTTATCCGGTTGGGGGGTCGATTCGGCATGAGGTATTCAGTCGCCGCGGCGGCATGTACTTCGGTATCGTCCACCTGTTGGGCTACCCGGTGAGTTATGACAAGCCGATTTACCGTTTCGCCGACTTCAACGCCGGCTGGTACGCCAGTCGCAATGCCGCGTTTCAAAGCGCACTGGCGCGGGTGTCGGGCAAACGCCTGGCACTGGATGGCGACCTGATCAGTTATGGCTTCGGGCCTTCCCTAGGTCAAACCGAATTGGCCGTTCGCAGCCTGCACTCGCAACTGGGGATGCGTAATCCGACGATCCGTAGCCAGTTGGAGAAGGGTGAAACCCTCGCGTTCGAGGACACTGACCTGTACAGGCAAGTTTTCGCCCTGGCGGACAAAGCCGCGGGCAAACCACTGCCTCGCGCGATTCTGCCGGGCATCGTGCTGGAAAGCCCGAAAATCACCCGCAAGCTGACAACGGCCTGGTTTGCCCAGCGTGTTGAGGAACGGCGGGTGCGTTGCATGGCGCGGGCTTCGGGGACGCTCAGGTAGAAGGCTGCCGTCAACGATTCGACGACGCACATGACCGCTGGTCCAAATCACGGCACCCATCGATGATGCGCTTCTCGAATCTGTAATTGCCCTGCAAAAGAGGGCGTTTACCGCCGAGGTGTCTATGCCAGTCGATTCTGAATTCCCTACCAGTGTCCCGCCCGTCACGCCGACGTCTCCTGCTGAAGCCGATCTGGATCCGGACGCCATGGATGACGAAGACTTTCGCGAAGAACAGCAGCGCGAGGAAGAAAAGCAGCAGCGCCCGGTGGACTGGGATGAGCCGCCTTCTGAAGAGGTGCCGCCTGCCGATGAGCCGACACCGCTTTCCGACGACTTGCGCTAGCTCAACGCTGTCGGACTGCCGGAGCGGGTCGGAGCCCTGTCTTCGGCTGTTTTCAGCCCTGGATTTTCAAGGAGCCAAAAGCTTTGAGTCTTGACCCTGTTGTTCCCACCATCATTACCAGCAGCACCGGTGGCCTGCCCGATGCCGACACTCAGGCGGCCGATGCGCTGTTGTTCGGTTCACCCAAGGATCGCCTGGATTTCTACCGCAAGGAAATTCAGTACGAAACCGCGATTCTCTCGAACCGTACGAACGCCTATCTGTCGGCTCAGTCGTTTTTGGTGATCGCCTTTGCCTCGTCGATGGCCAATGTCAATCCGGAATGGGGCAAATTGTTCACGCTGGTGGTGCCGCCCTTTCTCACGCTGCTGGGCTTGATCAGTTCGATGCACGCCTGGCCCGGTATTCGGGCAGCGTACGAAATCATCGACCACTGGCACTTCAAGCAAAGTCAGTTGTTGCACAGCCAGCCGGCGATGGGGCTCGCCTACGACGATTCGCCATTGTTCTCCGAGCATGAATCAAGTGAGAAGGGCTATCGAAAGTCGCTTTTGTTTTCCATGCGCACGCCCTGGTTATTCAGCGTGTTCTGGTTCCTGCTCGGCGCGTTCTCGATCTATGCGCAGACCACTGACATGGCGTTTTGAGGCACCCGATTTCCATGCCGATTCTGCCAGATGTCGGGAATAATGCCGCACTACTGGATCAAAAGCGCTCCCGCTTAAATTATCTACACTCTCGACGGAACCTTTACTCAGCGGTGATGTTATCTTGACACCAACGGTGCGGCGGCGGTATTTCGTCCGCGTCATTTGAACTTAAAAAGCGCTTTGCATTTAACAAGTTAGGGCTGGCTGGCATCCCCGGGCACTTTCTGACCTGTTGTCTTGCGTCTGCACTCGCCGTTACGGCGTAAAAAAATCAGGAGCCCACCCTATGGCAGTACTGCAGCAAACCACCGTCGACGCTCTTCGCCGTTCTGAAGCCCAGTTGTCCGCTCGCTGGCTGGCGGACCTGGAAGCCAGTGGCGCTACGCGTAACCTGAAGACCGAAGACCTCGAACAGCAGGCGTCGGAGTTTTTGCGCTTGCTGGGCGGCGTGTTGGAAAAAGGTGGTTCGCACAGCATCACCGCCGCTGAGTGGGACGAAACCAGGCAATTTCTCGAGAAGCTTTCTCACCAGCGCGCGTTGGCGGGACAGGATTCACAGCAAACCGCGCATTTTATCTTCGCGCTCAAAGGCCCGCTGTTCACCCTGCTGCAACATACCTATGCCGACCAGCCCGCGCACCTTGCCGAACAGCTCTGGGAGATATCTCAGTTGCTGGACACGTTGGGCATGTACACCATCCGCACTTTTCAGAAATCGCGCGAATCAGTGATCAAGCGTCAGCAGGAAGAGCTGCTTGAGCTGTCCACGCCCGTGGTCAAGCTGTGGGAAGGCGTGCTCGCGTTGCCGATGATTGGCACCCTCGACTCCCAGCGTACGCAAGTGGTGATGGAGTCGCTGTTGCAACGTATCGTCGACACCGGCTCGGAAATCGCCATTATTGACATCACAGGCGTGCCGACCGTCGACACCCTGGTCGCCCAGCACCTGCTCAAGACCGTCACCGCCATCCGTCTGATGGGGGCGGACTGCATCATCAGCGGCGTGCGTCCGCAGATCGCGCAGACCATCGTTCACCTCGGGCTGGACCTGCAGGGCGTCGTGACCAAAGCCAACCTGGCAGACGCGCTGGCGCTGGCATTGCGTCGCCTGGGGCTGACGGTCACCAAGGCTGCGGTATAAGGCCATGGAGCGGATTCCTATCCTGCAAATGGGCGACTTTTTGCTCGTCACCATTCAAGTCGACATGCATGACCAACTGGCACTGACGCTGCAGGATGACCTGTCGGAGCGCATCAGCAAAACCTCGGCACGGGGCGTACTGATCGATATATCGGCACTGGACATGGTCGACTCGTTCATCGGCCGCATGATCGGCATGATTTCCGGGCTGTCGCGCATCATGGACGCCGAGACCGTGCTGGTCGGCATGCAGCCGGCCGTGGCGATTACCTTGGTGGAGCTGGGCATGACGCTGCCGGGCGTCAGCACCGCACTGAATGTCGAGCGTGGCATGACGCTGTTGCGCGAGCGAGCCTATTCCCAATGAACGTGCGCAGCAGCGGCACTCAAGCCATTCGTATCGAGCAGGATGTGGTGCTGGCACGGCAGCTGGCGCGCAAATTGTCGCAGGAATGCGGCATGCGTCTGATCGACCTGACCAAGCTGGTGACGGCGGTCAGCGAGTTGGCGCGTAACACCATGACCTACGGCCGTGGCGGCGACATGGACTGGCAGATCGTCGAGGATGGGGCGCGCACCGGATTACGCCTGACGTTTCGCGACGAAGGCCCCGGCATTCCCGACCTCAAGCTGGCGATGACTGACGGCTGGACGTCGGGTGGCGGTTTGGGCCTGGGCCTCACCGGGGCCAAGCGACTGGTCGACGATTTCGAACTGGACACGGCGCCAGGGGCAGGCACTCGGGTAACGATTTGCAAATGGACTTGAGACTGCATAGCAGCCTGACGCAGGTGCTGCCGATCGAGGACCGCAGCCAGGTAGGACACGCCCGACGGATCGCGCAGAAACTCGCCGAGCAGTCGGGGTTCGACGCCACGGACGCCGGACGCGTGGCCCTGGTGGTCACCGAACTTGCCAGCAATATCCTCAAGCATGCCGGCAATGGTGAGCTGCATCTGCGTGTGCTGCCGGGAATGACGTTGGGTATCGAGGTCATCGCCATTGATCGCGGAAAAGGTTTCGATCTTCAGGACTGCATGGCCGACGGATTTTCCACGCGCGGCACGCAAGGGATTGGCCTGGGTTCGATGCTGCGCCAGGCACAGGTGTTCGATGTGCACACCGACGCCCGGGGCACTGTGTTGCTGACACGTTTTTATCCCCGCGCATCTGCGGTCAATGACCTGCGCATGGGGGTGACCCAACATTCACTGCACGACGATCCGGCTTGTGGAGACGTGTGGGAGCTGGCATTCAAAGGTTCGTCCGTGAGCATCCTGATGATTGACGGGCTAGGGCATGGCCTGGAGGCCGAGGACGCAGCGAAGGCGGGCGCCACGGCGTTCAATCGCGAACCCTTCGCCGACCCGGGAGTATTGCTGGAGGAAATCCACCATGACATGCGCGGAACCCGCGGCGGCGCAGTCGCGGTGGCGCAATTCAATGGTGAGCAGGACCGGTTGCGCTTTATCGGCATCGGCAACATTGGCGCGACGCTGATCGGCGAGGACAAACCCCGTGGCCTGGCGTCGCACCCGGGGATCGTCGGCCTGCAGTACCGGAAAATCCCGGTCGTGGACTACGCTGAGTGCACCGGCAAGCTGTTGGTCATGTACAGCGACGGCTTGCAATCGCGTTGGAATCTTCGCGACTACCCAGGTCTGATGTACCGACACCCGGCGATCATCGCAGCCGTACTGCATCGAGATTTTTGCCGGGGCAGGGATGATGTAACGGTACTGGTGATTGCTCTGGAGAAGCTTGATGACTGACCACGCTGTCCACGGTGCCCCAGAGGCGTCAGCGGAGCTGTTGCTACTGCGAGAGGAGTCGGCCGCGCTGCGCGCCGAGCTTGATGAAACCAATCAGGGTGTACTGGCGCTCTACGCCGAACTCGACATGCAGGCAGAACAACTGCGCCAGGCATCGGATCTGAAAAGCCGCTTTCTCTCGTACATGAGCCATGAGTTTCGCACGCCGCTGGGCTCCATTCTGAGTATCGCCAGCCTGCTGACGGATGAACTGGACGGCCCCCTCAGTCCTGAGCAGCACAAGCAGGTCGCGTTCGTCCGAACCGCCGCGCGGGAGCTCAGCGACATGGTCGATGACCTGCTTGATCTGGCGAAGATCGAGGCGGGGCGCATCAGCATCTCGGCCGCGTGGTTCGACATGTTCGACCTGTTTTCAGCCTTGCGCGGCATGTTTCGACCGATTGTCGACACCTCGGCGGTGGACCTGATTTTCGAGGAGCCGGTGGGGTTGCCCCGGCTTTATACCGATGACAAAAAGCTCGCGCAGATCCTGCGCAATTTCATTTCCAACTCTCTGAAATTCACGCAGCGCGGCGAGGTCCGCATCTCGGCCCGGCTGGAAGGTGACAACGAAGTGCGTTTTGCCGTGACGGACACCGGGATCGGTATCCCTGCCGAGCTGCACGGTGCGCTGTTCGAGGACTTTGCGCAGGTCGACTCGCCGTTGCAGAAACGCCTGCGGGGTACGGGGTTGGGGCTGTCGCTGTGTAAACGATTCGCCGAGCTGCTGGGTGGCCGGGTTGGCATGGAAAGCCAGCCTGGCGTCGGTTCGACGTTCTTTGTGGTCATCCCGCTGGCGTTGGCGCAGGAGCACGTTGATGAAAGCTGAGACCCGCTTGCTGATCGTCGACGACAACACCGCGACGCGCTATGCGTTGCGTCGGCGAATGGAGCGCCATGGGTTCACGGTGCTGGAAGCGGGAACCGGTACGGAAGGACTGGACCTGATCGCCGAGCAGATTCCCGATGCCTTGATCCTCGACGTCAATCTGCCGGACATGAGTGGTTTCGATATCGTCCGTCAGTTGCGCGCCGAGCCGCGTACGGCGTTGTTGCCGGTGGTGCATGTGTCGGCGGCGTCGATTCAGACGGGCGACATCGTCACGGGCCTGGAAGCCGGTGCCGATGCCTACCTCGTGCATCCGGTGGACGCCGATGTGTTACTGGCGACCCTTCGAACGCTGCTACGTGTACGCGATACCGAATTCGCCCTGCGCGACAGCGAGAACCGTTTCCGCGAAATCTTCGTCAATGTCTCGGCACCGATCGCGGTCATGGACGCGGACCTGAAAGTCCATGAGTGCAACCATGCCTTTGCCCGTCTGATCGCGCAGAGTTTCAACGAAAGTTCCGTGCTGCCGTGTTTTGCCCAGGAGCAGGACTCCGCCATCGCTGGCCTGCGAGAGGCGCTCGTTTCCGGGGAGCGGTGGAAAGGCACGCTGAGCATGCTGGTCAAAGGCGACGTGCGGGAAACCGAATGGCAGGTCTCGCCGTATCGTGCGACAGGATTGAGTCTGGTGTTCATCGAGGACGTCACCGAGCATCGACGCCGCGAACAATCCCATCTGCAGCAACTGGACACCATCAACAACCAGTTGGCGCACGAGGTTGCGGAGCGTGCCAGAACGGAACAACAGTTGCTGCAGGCACAGAAAATGGATGCGCTTGGCAAGCTCACGGGCGGCATTGCGCACGATTTCAACAACCTGTTGACCGGTATCGTCACGGGCCTTGAACTGATCAAGAAACGTACCGAAGACGCGCGGCCCGAGAAGGTCCTGGCCTACGCCGATGCCGCGCTGGCCTCGGCCAGGAGCGCGGCGACGCTGACCCATCGGTTGCTGGCATTCGCGCGGCAGCAGCCGCTGGATACACGCCCCATCGACGTCAATCAGAACGTGCGCTCTCTGGAAGACCTGATCAGCCGAACGGTGGGTAAACGCATCGGACTGACGCTTGAGCTCACCTCGCGCAACGCGGTAGCGATGGTCGATTCCGGGCAACTGGAGAGCTCGGTGTTGAACCTGGTCATCAATGCGCGTGATGCGCTGCCCGACGGCGGCAACATCTGGATCAGCACGTACGAGGCTTATTCTCAGGGGAACGCTCGCCTGGAGGACGGCCCGTATGTTGCGTTGACGGTACGTGACGACGGGGTTGGCATCGAACATCACCTGATCGACAAAGTGTTCGACCCGTTCTTTACCACCAAGCCAATCGGTGAGGGCACCGGACTCGGTCTCTCCACCATTTACGGCTTTGCCCGCCAGACCGGCGGTGACGTGCACATCCGCAGTGTTGTGGGGCACGGTACGGAAGTCACGCTGATGTTGCCGGCAGCCGTCGATCAGACGGTCGCGCCGCAGCGTTTGCCGGAGAGTGTCGAACTTGGGGCGGGCGAGCATGTCCTTATTGTCGAGGACACGGCGTCGGTCCGCATGTTCGTCAATGAAATCCTGACCGACGCTGGTTACCGCTGCACGCAGGCCAGCGATGTGTTGACCGCGCTGTCGATCGTGGAGCATGACGCGTCCATCGATCTGCTGCTGACGGACGTTGGCATGCCGATGATGAACGGCCGGGAGCTGGCGCAACGCGTGCGCGTCTGGCGACCGGCGGTGCCGGTGTTATTCATGACCGGCTACGCGGAAAACGCGCTTAACCGGCAACATTTTCTGGGGGAAGGCATGGACATGATCACCAAGCCGTTCCAGATGGTCGAATTTCTCGACAAGGTCAGGAAGATGCTGGACGGCTGACACGCACACCGCAAATCCAGCGCAAGGCGTACATATGGACGTGTAACTTTTGTTAATCTGCACGCCAATTCATTCGGTGCCGTCCATCGGGCACACACCTTCGGCGATTGTTTGCGAGACTCGCCAGAAGGTGAAGGAGATTTAGTTTTGACCCTCAGCCAGGAACTTCACCAGAGCGCGATCGACAACTGCGCCCGTGAACCGATCAAGATTCCAGGCAGTATCCAGCCTCAAGGTTTTTTGCTGGTAATCGATGAGACGACGATGACGATCCGTCAGGTCAGCGCCAACGTCAGCCATTGGCTGGGCCTGGAGCCGCAGACGCTCATCGATTCTCCGCTGACTCACGTGTTCGATGATTGCCAGCATTTGCTGGCCCGGTTGGCCGCGTTGCCAGAGGACGACCAGAACCCTTTCCACGTGGGCGATGTGCGTTTTGTTAGCGGCAGCCGGGCAGGCCTGCCAACGGCGATGATGGTCCACCGCCACGATCAGGTCTTGATTGCAGAGTTCGAGCCCTCCAGTGACATGACGTCCGCCTATGGCAACGTCTACCCGTTGATGCGTACGTTCATCAGCCAGATGGAGGAGTCCGAAAGTATCGATGCGCTGTGTCAGCGGTCGGTGGCGGAAGTCAAACGTATCACCGGTTTTGGTCGGGTCAAGTCGTACCGCTTCGACGCCGACGGCAACGGGTTGGTCAATGCCGAGATTGCCGATGCGGGCTATCCGAATTATCTGGGGCTCAGTTTTCCGGCCTCCGACATTCCCGCACAGGCGAGGGCGCTGTATCTGACGAACCGCATTCGTGTCATCGAGGACGCGAACTATCGACCTTCGCCTTTGGTCCCGGTCGATAACCCGGTTACCGGCGCGCCGCTGGACTTGAGCTTCGCGACGTTGCGCAGCGTGTCTCCCGTGCATTTGCAATACATGCGCAACATGCAGACCCTCGCCTCGATGTCGATTTCCATCGTCGTGCGCGGTCAGTTGTGGGGATTGATTTCCTGCCACCACGAGACGCCTCGCTCCGTGAGTTTCCAGACTCGCACCGCCTGTGAGTTGCTGGGCAGCGTGTTGTCGCTGCAGATCGAAGCCAAGGAGGCGCAGGCCCGAACCCAGCGCATGCTCAGCTTGCGTCGGCAGATCGTGCAGATGCTCGCCGCGATGGCGGATCTGGACAGCGTCATCGGCGGCCTGCGCTCGATGCCTGACGTGCTGCTGGCGTTCGTCGAGGCCACCGGCGCCGCGGTGATTTCCGAGTCGACGCTGGATGTGTATGGCGAAACCCCGGATCGCGAGCAGATTCAGGCGCTGACCCGATGGCTGAGCCAGCGAGACCATCACGAAGTGTTTCAGTCCGATAACGTGGGCCGCGACATTCCCGAGTTACCCCAACTGAGCCAGTCGGTCAGCGGCGTGCTGGCCATGGCCATTTCCGAGCTGCATTCCAACTACATCATCTGGTTCCGCCCCGAACAGACCCGCGTGGTGAACTGGGCGGGAAAACCGGAAAAAACCATCAGCGACAGCGGGTCGCTCAGCCCGCGTCACAGCTTTGCATTGTGGCAGGAAACCGTCCGCGGATTTTCCCGGCCGTGGGACGATCTCGACACCGAAGGCGTGGTGGAATTGCGCGCAGCGGTGCTGGGCATCGTGCTGCGCAAGGCAGAGGAAATGGCCGCCCTGGCCGAGGAACTGAAGAAGTCCAACAAGGAACTCGAAGCCTTTTCCTACAGCGTGTCCCATGACCTGCGAGCGCCATTGCGGCACATCGCCGGTTACGCCGAACTGCTGGGGGATATCGAGGGCAGCAAGTTGTCCGAGCGGGGCATGCGCTTCCTGGAAAACATTGGCGAGTCGGCGCGTTTCGCCGGCACGTTGGTGGACAACCTCCTGAGCTTCTCGCAGATGGGCCGCTCGGCCATGCGTCACTCGCAGGTCGATCTGAACGCCATGGTCGACGCCATTCGCAAGGAAATGCAGCCCGACTATGAAGGCCGTGATCTGCGCTGGTCGATTCCCGAACCCTTGCCGGTGGTGATTGCCGATGCGGCATTTCTGCATCTGGCCATGCGCAACCTGTTGTCCAACGCCATCAAGTACACCCGAACCCAGGCCGCTGCCGTGATAGAAATCGGCAGTTATGAGGAAGATGGCAGGGTGGTGGTGTATATCCGCGACAATGGTGTGGGCTTTGATATGGACTATGCCGGCAAGCTGTTTGGCGTATTCCAGCGCCTGCATCGCATGGAAGAGTTCGAAGGCACCGGCATCGGGCTTGCCAGCGTGCGTCGCATCATCGAACGGCACGACGGTTCGGTTTGGGCGAACAGCCAGTTGGGGCAGGGAGCCACTTTTTACTTTGCGCTGCCCAAGCGCAGTCTTGCCGTAACCCTTTGAGTGTCCGAGGAGACGCCCAATGTTAAAACCTATTCTGCTGGTGGAAGACAATCCCAACGATCTTGAGCTGACCCTCGTCGCGCTTGAACGCAGCCAGTTGGCCAACGAAGTGATCGTGTTGCGAGACGGCGCCGAGGCGCTGGATTATCTCTTCCGTCGAAATCAGCACCATGACCGCGTGGCGGGAAACCCGGCGGTGCTGTTGCTGGACTTGAAGCTGCCCAAACTCGATGGCCTGGAAGTCCTCAAGGCGATTCGCGAAAGTGATGATCTGCGCAGCATTCCCGTGGTGATGCTGACATCCTCGCGTGAAGAGCCCGACCTGCATCGAGCCTATTCTTTGGGAGTGAACGCTTACGTCGTCAAGCCTGTCGAATTCAAGGAGTTCGTCTCGGCAATCTCCGATCTCGGGGTTTTCTGGGCCGTTCTCAACGAACCGCCGCCGGGCTCCCTGCGATTGGCACGCCGCCCGGGTAATTGATTCAAGCGCCTGTCCTGCCATGAGAGGGTGGCGCAGGCCTTCCTGAAATGAACGACGACTATTCATGCCGCTATCGCTGCTCAAATTGCTTCTGGTTGAAGACAGTCCGCATGATGCCGAACTGACGCTGCTCACGCTGGAAAACAGTGGGCTTAAAATCGACGCCACTCTGGTCTACAACCACCAGGATGTGGAACGAGAACTGCGTGCGCGGCATTTTGATCTGATTCTCAGTGACTACCTCCTCCCTGGGTCTTCTGGCGCAGAGGTGCTCAATTGTGCATTGCGTCTGGCCCCGCAGATCCCGTTCATTTTCCTTTCCGGGATTTTTGGCGAACAGCATGCCGTCGAGATGATGCGCATGGGCGCCATCGATTATGTCCTCAAGCAAAACCTTAAAATGCTCCCCAAAGCCGTCGTCCGTGCGGTGTCCGAGGTGCGCGAGCGAGAAAAACGCCGCCGCGCCGAAGCGACGCTGCAAGATGCCGAGGTACGAGCGCATCTGGCCATCGAGGCCGCCGACATGGGCGTCTGGACCTACGATCCGGCGACCGACACGCTGTTATGGGATGAGCGCTGCAAGACGCTGTACGGATTACCCCCCGATGCGCAGGTCAGCATGGCGTTCATGTTTGCCCGGTGCCATCCCGATGACCGCGATCTGTTGCAGAGCAAGGTCGCCGCGGCACTCTCGGCGGACACGGGCTTTCAGATCGAACACCGGCTGCAGGTGGAGGGCGATGGCGAACGCTGGGTGTTTTCCAACGGCCGTTCGTTGTTCGAAGGCGACAAGTGCGTGCGCTTCACCGGGGTGATGCAGGACATCAGCGAGCGCAAGCAGGCTACTCAGGCCTTGCATCAGCTCAACGAGATTCTGGGCGAGCGGGTGGTGCAACGTACCCGCGAGCGTGACCGGACCTGGGAGCTTTCTCGCGAGTTGCTGGGGGTGTTCAGCTTCGACCTCACTCCCATTGCGCTTAACCCGGCCTGGGAAGCGACGCTAGGCTGGACGCGCTCGGACTTCAAGGAACACAGCCTGGGCGAATTGATCCATCTGGAAGATCTGGATGCCACGCTGCGCGAGACCGCCAGTGTCGCCAAAGGCAACGTTACCACGCGTTTCGTCAATCGCATGCGGCACGCCGAAGGCGGCTATCGCTGGCTGTCCTGGACGATCGTACCGGACGAAGGTTTGATGTATGCCGCCGTACGCGATATCACCAGTGAGCGTGCCGTGGTTGATGAATTGGCGGCCACCAACAAGCGCTTGCGTGACCAGATCCGCGAGCGTGAACGGGTGGAGGCGGCGCTGCAGCAGATGCAACGGCTGGAGGTGGTCGGACAGCTTACGGCAGGGGTGGCTCACGACTTCAATAACTTGCTGACGGTGATTCTTACCAGCGCCAACTTCCTGAGCCGAGACCTGGAAAAAGGCGTATTCACCAAATCGCCGCAGCGGTTGCAGAACATCCGCGAAGCCGGCGAGCGTGGTGCCAAGCTGACCAGTCAGTTGCTCTCGTTCTCACGCCGGCAGCGGCTGGAACCGGTCGCGCTGAACCTCAATGACACCATAGGCGGGATGCGCGAACTGTTGGGCCGCGCGCTGGGTGGCAGCGTCTGGGTCGAGACGGACCTGGCCGAGGACCTGTGGAGCGCGTTGGTTGACCCGACGCAGACCGAAATGATCATCCTCAATCTGGCGATCAACGCCCGTGATGCCATGGCCCAGGGCGGACAACTTCACCTGAGGACCCACAACGAGATCGTCTACCGCCTGCCGCAACGGTCCGAAGACCCGGATCCCGGCGCTTACGTGGTGCTGTCGGTCACCGACACCGGTTGCGGCATGAGCGAAGAGGTCCTGGCCAAGGCGTTCGAGCCGTTTTTCACCACCAAGGCGGTGGGCAAGGGGTCGGGCCTGGGGTTGGCGCAGGTTTTCGGTTTTGCCAAGCAGTCCGGTGGCGGCGTCAGTATCGAGACCGCCGAAAATGCAGGCACGACCATCAAGGTGTACCTGCCCAGCATCGCCCGGACGCCGACACCTGCGGTCAGTCACGCCGATGTGCCCGGCCACGCAGACGCCGACGATCTGCACCGCACTATTCTGTTGGTAGACGACGACCCGGATGTGCGTGCGGTGACCTCCATGATGCTCAGCTCGTTTGGCTACTCGGTGGTCGAGGCTGAGAACGGCGATGATGCTTTGAAGAAAATCGATTGCAACATCGAACTGGTGCTCACCGACTTCGCCATGCCCAACATGACCGGGGCCGAGTTAGCGGAAATCGTCCGCCGCGATCATCCGGGACTGCCGGTCATGTTCATCACCGGCTTTGCGGACATCGACATCCTCGACGTCGATCAACAGCTGATCGTGCAGAAGCCCTACAAGGAAGAAGAACTGGCGAGGAAGCTGGCGCACGTGTTGATGAAATGCGGAGCAGGGGTCGTGTCCTAGTCCGGTCACAGTGGGCTCCCAGGCTAGCCCTGATGCCCGTCGCGAAGCCTGGGTGAGCGCAACTCCTGTGGGAGACGTCCGAGGTTACGAGGGTATGGGCTGCAATTCGGACGAATGTGGTGTGTCAGTCACTGTTGATGGTGCTGGTCCACCGCATTCGCCAGCAAGCCGGCTTGTATGGTGCGAATTTCCACTATTTGGGGTGACGCTGACGGCGTGGTTTGTCCTAACGGCCAAACTGTTCCGCCTTCGGCGGGTTACTTGAAAAGACCCCAAGTAACCAAGGGTCTAGCTCCTGGCTTGGCCCTCCTGCGTCGGGTACCCGCACTCCGACGACGCTCCGTGGGCCCGCGCCGAACGGACATCC
>NZ_FOEO01000068.1 GCF_900110765.1 Pseudomonas sp. NFACC02 | reverse complement strand
CAAAATCAGGCAACCGGTTATACCTGACACTCCGCATGCACCGGTTTTGCTGCCGGTTCCCGGCAGATCGCGGGACAAGCCACGCTCCTACAGTTAAGAATGCAGCGCGGACGATTGATGCACGCATCAAGAAAGCGAGGAGCGTTAGCTCCAGCCAGCATTGCTTCTATACGCGATGGCTCAGACAACACAAAACGCAACTTGGGTGCAGGCCAAACGTAGACGACGCGGAGTGGGTCGAGCGGCATGGATGCCGCGAGAGCGCCGTCAGGGCATGGATGCCCGTTCGGCGCGGGCCCACGGAGCGTCGTCGGAGTGCGGGAACCCGAGGAACGAGGGCCCAACCAGGAGCAAAAGCGCTTTGGTTACTTCGCGCTTTTCGAAAGTGACCCGCCGTAAGGGCGGAACCCTAAGCAGCCGTTACCGCAGCAACGGATATACACACAGAACCAAGGCCATTCACATAAAACCTCGTTCCAAGATTCAAAGCCTCTCCAACGCCGCCGTACTGCGCTCAAACCACTGCGTCAGATAATCAGCCATCACCTGAATCCTTCTCGGCAGATGCCCTTCGAACGGATGCACCAGATACAACGACGAAACCGGCGTCTGATAATCCCGCAGCAACCACACCAACCGTCCCTCATCCAGCTCGTTATGCACCATATAAGAAGGCAACCGCGCAATCCCCGCGCCCACCAGCGCAGCCCTCTTCAGCAAACCGTAGTGATTACTGGCGAACGTGCCACGTACATTCACCCGCGTCAGTTCATGGTGCTGGTGATAGACCCAGGTCTCACGACCTGCGTAATGACTGTTCAACAGGCAACGGTGTACGCGCAAGGCTTCCGGCGTCTGCGGCGCGCCGTGCCGGGCGACGTAGTCCGGGCTCGCGCAGGTCAGCTCCTGCAGCGACAACAACGGTTTGGCGACCAGCCGCTCATCGATACCGACACTGGAACGGATACCCAGATCGAACCCGTCGCGGCGCATGTCGCGGAATTGATTGTTCAGGTCCAGCTCGACCTGCACGTCGGGGTAGCTGTTCGAGAACTCGGTCAGCAGTCCCTCAAAAAACGTTTCTCCGACTGAAACCGGCACGGTCAGGCGCACCGTGCCGACCAGGCTTTCGCTGAGATACGCCATGGCGTCCCGTACTCGATCCCTCTGCGCCAGCAGCGCGCGGGCTTCGGGCAGCAGAATCGCCCCGGCAGAGGTCAGGGTCAGGCTGCGGGTGGTGCGGTGCAGCAGCGTCACGCCGTAGCTTTTTTCCAGCTTGCTGATGCGTTTGGACAGTTGGCTGGTGCTGGTGTCCAGCCATTGCGCGGCCAGGGTGAAGCTGTTGGCCTCAACCAGCATGGCAAACGCCGCAAGATCGTCCATTTCACTCATGATTGTTTCCTTTCTGACAAACCGGGATTGCCGTTTGGCCCATTTATCCGTGGACCAGGACGGCGGACACTGGGCGCCTGATCCATTAACGGGAAGGACTGCAACGTGAAGATTCTATTGATTGGCGCTGGCGGAACCATTGGCACGGCGATCGAGAAGGAATTGGCGCCACGCCATGACATCGTTCGCATTGGCCGTAACAGCGGCGATGAGCATGTCGATATTAGTGACAGCGCATCAATCCGCAAACTGTTCGAACGGACAGGTCCTTTCGATGCATTGATCTGCGCGGCCGGCAATGTCACGTTCGCCCCTTTGGGCGAGATGACCGAAGAATCCTTCGCCCTGGGTTTGCGCGACAAACTCATGGGTCAGGTCAACCTGCTGTTGATCGGTCGCGAGTTTGCCAATGATGGCGCGTCGTTCACCTTCACCACCGGCATCACCAGCCACGATCCGATCCGGACCGGCGTGTCTGCCAGCCTGGTCAATGGTGCCATTGACGCCTTTGTGTGCGCTGCCGCCATCGAGATGCCGCGCGGGATGCGGGTCAACTCGGTGAGCCCCAACGTACTGGTCGAAGCCATGGGCAGCTACGCGCCCTACTTCCGCGGTTTCAAACCGGTGTCCGGCGCAGACGTGGCGCTGGCCTATGCAAAAAGCGTCGAGGGGCTGCAGACCGGACAGACCTACCACGTCGGTTAATCGCCTCTTGTGATGAGCGAGCAGCCTGAGTAACGTGGCGGCACTTGTCTGGAGACCCGCCACATGCTCGCTGCCCGTTCCGTCCTGATGTTCGCCTTGTTGCCCTTATTCGCCGGCTGCCAACTGCTCCCTTCGCAATCCGCTGACAGCAAAGTCTCCACGGCCGGGATGCTGCGCATGCAGGGCACGCTCAGCGGCGACAGCGGCAAACTGTATTTCCAGCCGTGCAGCGAGCAACGCCGCTACGCCGTGATCGACAAGGGCAACACCGGCATCCTGCAGGAAGCGGCTTCGGTCGTGGACAAGAGCGGCAAGGCTTTCGCCGATGTGCGTGGCAACTTCGTCGCCAGCAAGGCACAAGGCAGTGACGGTCAGGCTGACGTGTATCAGTTGTATCGCGTCGAGCGCCCGGGCAATGCCTGTGAAGACCCCAACTTCAAGCGCCTGACCATTCATGCCAGCGGCAACGGACCGAAATGGAACCTCAATGCCAGTGGCAAAGGCATGGTGCTGGAACGTGAAGGTCAGGACGAGTTTGCGGTGCCTTACATGGAAGAGCAGATGCCCGGAGGTCGCTTCAACCTGATCACCGACGCCAACGATCAGCATGTCGAGCTGTACGTCGCCCCACAACGCTGCGTCGATCCGGTGAACGGCTCCGTGCAGCATCTGACAGCCGAGTTGCGGGTCAACGGTCAGGTGCAGCGCGGCTGCGCGTATTTCGGGGCCATGCGCAACGATTGATCGTCCACGTCTCGACGCTGCAAAAGCGCGCTTGCCCGCGATCACGGTCTGTCTGCACATGATTCGTGACTGACATACCGTCATCGCGGGCAAGCGCGCTCCTCCGTTGGGCTTGTAAACGCCTCAACGGCCGACGTGTTGCTTACGTCGTCGCTCCAGCCAACGCTCATTGCTCAATCTGGCTTATAATCGCCGGTCCTTGTAGCGCTGCCGGGCCGACCCCGCCGCCCGAAACCGGACCTTTCAATGTTACGAATCACCGAATTCAAACTGCCGCTCGACCACGCGGACGACGCGCTGCGCCCTGCGCTCGTACAACGCCTGGGCATCGACAGCGACGAGCTGCTGGATTTCACCCTGTTCAAGCGCAGCTACGATGCGCGCAAGAAATCCACTGAACTGCAGTTCATCTACACCATCGACTTCCAGGTGCGCGACGAAGCCGCCCTGCTCAAGCGCCTGAGCCACGACAAGCACGTCACGACAGCGCCCGACGTCAGCTACAAAGTCGTCGGACATGCACCCGCGGACCTCAACGAACGCCCGCTGGTGGTCGGTTTCGGCCCGTGCGGCATCTTCGCCGGGCTATTGCTGGCCCAGATGGGTTTCAAGCCGATCATTCTCGAGCGCGGCAAAGAGGTCCGTCAGCGGACCAAAGACACCTGGGGCCTCTGGCGCAAGAGCGTGCTGAACCCCGAGTCCAACGTTCAGTTCGGTGAGGGCGGCGCAGGAACCTTCTCCGACGGCAAACTCTACAGCCAGATCAAGGACCCGCAATTTCACGGTCGCAAGGTTCTGCACGAGTTCGTCAAAGCCGGTGCGCCGGAAGAAATCCTCTACGTCAGCAAGCCGCACATCGGTACGTTCCGCCTGACGGGCGTCGTGGAAAACATGCGTCAGCAGATCGTAGCCCTGGGTGGCGAAGTCCGTTTCGAACAGCGCGTGACTGACGTCGTGATCGAGGACGGCCAGTTGCAGGGTGTGGTGCTCGACAGCGGCGAACGCATCGATTCGCGGCACGTCATCCTCGCGCTGGGCCACAGTGCCCGCGACACCTTCCGCATGCTCCACGGCCGTGGCGTGTACATGGAAGCCAAACCGTTTTCGGTGGGCTTTCGCATCGAACACCCGCAAGGTCTGATCGACCGCGCGCGCCTGGGCAAATATGCCGGTCACCCGAAACTGGGTGCAGCGGATTACAAACTGGTGCACCACGCCAAAAACGGTCGCTCGGTCTACAGCTTCTGTATGTGCCCTGGCGGCACCGTGGTCGCCGCCACCAGCGAACCGAACCGTGTCGTCACCAACGGCATGAGTCAGTACTCACGCAACGAGCGCAATGCCAACTCGGGCATCGTGGTGGGCATCACCCCGGACGAAGACTACCCGGGCAGCCCATTGGCGGGTATCGAGCTGCAGGAGCGGCTGGAGTCCCACGCCTACATCATGGGCGGCGAGAGCTACGAAGCGCCCGCGCAACTGGTGGGTGATTTCATTGCCGGCAAGGCATCGACTCAGTTGGGCAGCGTCGAGCCGTCCTACAAGCCCGGCGTGAAACTGACCGATCTGGCTGATGCCCTGCCCGCCTTCGCCATCGAAGCCATTCGTGAAGCGTTGCCGGCGTTCGACAAGCAGATCAGAGGCTTTTCGCAGCACGACGCCGTACTGACGGGCATCGAGACCCGCACCTCTTCGCCGCTGCGCATCACCCGAGGCGCCGATATGCAGAGCCTCAACGTCAAAGGGCTGTTTCCGGCGGGTGAAGGTGCCGGGTATGCAGGCGGCATCCTGTCGGCGGGTGTCGACGGCATTCGAATCGCCGAAGCACTGGCGAAGAGCATGTTGGGAATCACCGAATAACCGACGACATCGGAGATCGCTGTGGGAGCGAGTTCATTCGCGATACGGTAAGCCGGCCAGTGACTGACTGATGCTGCCTGACGTTTCGAGAACGAACGCGCTCCCACAGTTGTTTCTGACGCCAGCAGGGAAAATTCCTACAGCCCAGATGGAATAAGCCTTGTAGCACTTTGTAACGTATCTTCTTGTTATTTTGTATACATGATCATAGTCATTTTTTAATAACCAAATCGAATATAACTTTTGTTTTCAGAAATAAGCCGACGGGTTAGGGTGTCGCTCCTTTTGCGCATGTCCATGGAGAGTGACCTTGCCCGTACGCAATACATTCAAACGCTTTTTCCAGCTCGAGGCGGCTGGCGGTCTGATGTTGATCGCCGCTGCCGCCCTCGCGCTTGTCATCAATAACTCGCCCCTGTCCTGGCTGTACAACGGCATGCTTGAAGTGCCCGTGGCGGTACAGATCGGCGCGTTGAACATCGCCAAACCACTGCTTCTCTGGATCAACGACGGGCTGATGGCACTGTTCTTCCTGCTCATCGGCCTGGAGGTCAAGCGCGAGGTGCTTCAAGGGCATCTGTCTCGCCCTTCGCAAATCGTCCTGCCCGGCGCTGCGGCGATCGGTGGCATGGTGGTTCCCGCCTTGTTTTTCTGGGCATTGAACAAAGACAATCCCGCCGCCATGAACGGCTGGGCCATCCCAATGGCGACGGACATTGCGTTCGCCCTGGGTGTTCTTGCCCTGCTCGGCAAACGCGTCCCGGTGTCGCTCAAGCTGTTCTTGATGACGCTGGCGATCATCGACGACCTCGGCGCAATCATCGTCATTGCCCTGTTCTACTCGGGTGAGCTGTCTAACCTGTCGCTGGCCATCGCCGCCGCCTCGCTTGTCACGCTGATCGGCATGAACCGGCTGGGCGTGGTGAAGCTGACGCCTTATCTGCTCGTGGGCCTGGTGCTGTGGGTGTGTGTGCTCAAAAGCGGCGTACACGCCACCCTGGCGGGCGTTATCCTCGCCTTTTGCATTCCACTGAAGACCCCGAAAGACGTGCCAGCGCCATTGCAGCATCTGGAGCACGCGCTGCATCCGTGGGTGGCTTACGCGATTCTGCCCCTGTTCGCCTTCGCCAACGCGGGCGTTTCACTGGCCGGTGTCACCCTGGAAAGTTTCACTCACCCTGTGCCGATGGGCATCGCGCTGGGGCTGTTGCTCGGCAAGACGCTGGGCGTCTTCGGGCTCACATGGCTGGCGGTCAGGATCGGAATGGCCGCGCTGCCAGCAGGTGCGAACTGGGGTCAGGTGCTGGGCGTCTCGATACTGTGCGGCATTGGCTTCACCATGAGCCTGTTTGTCGGCTCACTGGCGTTTGTGCCCGGACAGAGTGAGTTTGCGGGGATGGACCGGATGGGCATTCTGACCGGGTCGATACTGGCGGCGCTGATCGGTTACGCGATCACGGCGGCCTCCAGTGCCCGCACCGCTAAAGCGCAAACCTGAACGATGCGCAGCCGGTGAGCACAAACAAAAACGCCCCGAGACGTCAGGGCGTTTTTGTGTAAGCAGGTATTACATCAACCCGCTTCGGGCGTGACCAACGTCTTAGTGGCTGACGCGGCTGGTGCCGTTGACAGTCATGATGCGCACACGCTCACCCACGCGGAAAATTTCGTTTTCCTGGACTTCCTGCACGTAGGCACGCAGGGTGCCGTCGTCTTCACGCACGGTAATTTCCACGCCCTGCGCACGGGTCAAACCACCTTCGGCCGCTGAGCCCAACAAACCACCCGCAACCGCACCGATGACGGCAGTGACGATGCTGCCGCGGCCGCCACCAATGGCGCTACCACCCACGCCACCGACGATCGCACCTGCACCGGCACCGATCGGGGTCTTGGTGCCTTCAATCTTCACCGGACGCAGCGACTCGATCGTACCCAGGCGCACGGTCTGGACTTGGCGAGCTTCATCGCGCGAGTACGAGTCGCCGGTCAGGCTCGAAGTACAGCCGCCCAGCGTCAGCGCCATGGCGGTGAACGAAGCAGCCAACAGAACAGACTTACGCATAACATTTGCCTCCAGAGGAACAGGTAGCCATTAGACCCCGCGACGCCAATCGATGTCACGGTCCTGTGCCGATAATTTACGTTTATTCAGGCGCTATACAGAAAGTCGCCAGCGTCTACCAGTATGGACGACGACCCACCGGATAGATTCAAAGAATCGTTGTGCTGCCGCCGAAGCGTTATGGCGCGAGGCGTTCCCGCGTCCACTGAGCATCGACCAGACGGTAGTTCAGGCGGTCATGCAAACGGCTTGGACGACCTTGCCAGAACTCGATGCGGTCCGGTACCAGGCGATAGCCGCCCCAATGCTCGGGACAGTCAGGTTGCGTGTCCATAAAGCGTGCCTCGGTGGCCTTGAGCAGCCCTTCGAGCGCCTCGCGACCTGCGATGACCTGGCTTTGTGGCGATGCCCAGGCACCCAGGCGGCTGCCGAGTGGGCGAACTTGAAAATAGGCATCGGATTCGTCGTGAGAGACCTTCATGACCCGCCCTTCGATGCGCACCTGACGCTCCAGAGTCGGCCAGAAGAAGGTCATGGCGGCAAAGGGTCGTGCAGCAAGCTGCTGCCCTTTGGCGCTGTCGTAATTGGTGAAGAAGGTAAAGCCTTGGGTGTCGAGGCCCTTCAGCAGCAGGACCCGGCAGTGAGGGCGACCGTCACCATCGACAGTCGCCAGCGTCATCGCGTTGGCTTCAACCGGCGCCTGCTCGGTCTTCACCGCCTCGTCGAACCATTGGTGGAACAACGCAAAAGGTTCTTCCGGCGCCTGCGCCTCAGTCAAACCTTCGCGGGCGTAGTTGCGACGCATATCAGCCAGATTCTGGCTCATCACTGCCTTCCTTTATCGAAATCCGTGAGCGGGATAGCGATATTACCCTCAGTTGTTGCTGGCTTGTGCGTCAGCTGCAGGTTTCTTGGCGGCGGCTTTTGCGGGCGCGGCCTTCTTGGCCTTGGTGGGCGCCGCTTTCTTCGCAGGTGCCTTCTTGGCGGTCGACGCCTTGGCCGTCGCGGCTTTCTTCGCGGGTGCCGCGGACTTGGTCGGGGCCGCTTTGATGGCAGGCGCAGGTGCAACCACCGGAGCAGTCTGCTTCACGGCGACCATGGTCGGTGCCGGTGCAGGCGTCATGTTGTACTTGGCCATCAGGGCCACCATGGTGTCCTGCGGCGTCATGATGATTTCCACACGACGATTCAGTGCGCGACCGGCAGCACTGTCATCGGCTGCGCGCGGCATGACGTTACCCAGACCACGCAGGTTCAGTCGATTACGCTCCAGGCCGCTCAGGCGGAAGATGGCGGCGACGGACTGTGCACGTTGCTGACTGATCTTCAGGTTCGCGTCGCTGGCGACGTCGCTGTGGCCCAGCACCAGCACGGCAGACTTCTGGTCGCCTTCGACGATCTTGGCCATCCGGGTGATCGGGCCCAGATTGACGGGCAACAGCATTTCAGGACGATCCGGGTTGAACGTGCTGTCCGCCGGGGCCGTTACGACCAACACGTCTTCGCGACGCTCCAGTTCGAACTTGCTGTCCTTGATGGCTTCGCGCACGCGAGGCTCGTATTGATCGAGCCAGGCCTGAGTGACCTTCGGATCAACCTTCGGCACTGCCGGTGCTGCGTCTTTTTTGGCTTCGTTGCCGCCGAACGGCCACCACCATTTGGTGCCATCGTCAGCTTTCGCCACGGCGGGCTTGGCGGCAGGCTGGGTCGCTGCCAGCTCGGGTTTCTTTTCAGTCGCGCCGTGGTCAGAGCCAAATGGCCAATACCAGTGCGTGCCGCTCTCGGCTTCGGTTTTCGCGACTTCAGCAGCCGCCGGACTGGCCGCAGGTTTTACAGGGGCTGCCGCGTCAGCGCTTTTCCCGGAGCCGAACGACCACCAATGGTCATTGTTGGCCGAGGTGTCCTGGGGAGTCTGTGCGCAACCGGTAACGGCGATACAGAATGCAAATGCGAGGCTTTTGTTGGCAGACATGGGTGACCCACACAAATAATTGATCAGAAAATGAACGAAGCAGCGCTCATATAACACGCATGAACGCTGAGTTGGAAAAGGAAACCGCCCTACGGTGCCGTTATGGGCGGATTAACTGACAGTCGGTAGAACAAGCACTTATCGGCGATAGTTATTGCAAACACTCACCAAGCACTCGAACCAGACGCTGAGCACGCGGATCCATCAACACATACGGACCCAACGTATTCGTCACGAAGCCAAAAGCCACGTCGCGTTCGGGATCGGCGAAGCCCACCGATCCCCCTGCACCGGGATGGCCGAACGATTTTGCGCCCAGACCGAACGTCGCGTTGGGCACGGTCGGCTGATCGAGCATGCACCCCAGACCGAATCGCGTCTGGGTCAACAATGTCTTGTCCTGTCCGATACTGTGCTCACGCGTCAGTTCGTTGATCAGGTCGGCGTCCAGCAGGCTGCCATCGAGCAATCCGCTGTAGAAACCCGCCAGGCTACGTGCATTACCGTGGCCGTTGGCAGCCGGCTGTTGCATGCGCCGCCACTCCGGTTTGTTGGTGCTGGTCATGATCGACGGCGGGTTGGTGAAAGCCCGCGCGGTCATGGACGTGGGTTCACGCATCGTGGTCTGGACCAGCCGCTGGGCAGCTTCATCGCCCATGTTGCCCTTGCCCCGCGCGATGTGCGCCACACGATGGAACTCCTCATCCGCAAGACCCACATGGAAATCCAGCCCCAGCGGCCTGGCAATCCGGGCCGCGATGGACTCACCCGGTCCGCGGCCGTCGGCCCGGCGAATCATTTCGCCCACCAGCCAGCCGTAGGTGATCGCGGCGTAGCCGTGACCTTGACCCGGCTTCCACCACGGCTCTTCCGCCGCCAGCGCGTCAGTCATCGCTTCCCAGTTGTACAAAGCCTCGGCGGGCAACATGTCATGAATCGCAGGCAGGCCCGCTTGATGGCAAAGCAACTGACGGAGCGTGATCGCCTGTTTGCCTGCGGCCGCGAACTCGGGCCACAGGCGTGAAACCGGTTCGTCCAGGTCCAGTTTGCCTTCGCCCACCAGTTGCAGCGCGGTGACCGACGTGAAGGTCTTGGTGCAGGAAAACAGATTGGCGATGGTATCGCTCTGCCAGACCTCCGTGCCGTCCTTGTCAGCCGTGCCAGCCCACAGGTCGAGCACGGTTTGACCGCCGATCTGCACACACAAGGCCGCGCCACGCTCTTGGGGATCGTCGAAAAGGGTCGCAAAGGCCTCGCGCACCGCTTCGAATTGAAGCTCGAAATGACCTTGAATCTGCACGGTTCTGCTCTCCGGTCCGGGACTGCACAAAATGGCGTGCATTGTTCCAGCGATTTGAGGGTTTGTGAACCGCCACGCAAGGTCATTCGCGTAGCTCATCCTGCAGGATCAGCGCCGTTACTGAGCCTTGCCAATCACATCCACCACCTGCCCATTGGCTTTACGCACCGCCTCCACGAAGCCTTGGTAGGGGATGTCGGTAATCCCGACGAGACCCAGGTGGCCGTTCTCCCCGTCCAGCATGCGACCGGTTGCCGGTTGGTCCAGATACTGGAACCAGTGCACGCCGACAATGGATGGCTCGGCCAACGCGCTTTTCAGGAAGTTCGCATAAGCGGGACCACGATCCTCTTCGCGGGCCACTTCCATGACGCCGCCCCAGAAAGGCCCGCGATCACGAGAGCCAAAGTGGAACTCACTGACCAGCACAGGCTTGTCGAGCACGCGCAATCTGGCGAAGTCCACCCCGTCCTGCGGCTTCAGCGTGTAAAGGTTGAAACTCAGCACGTCACAGTATTTGGCGCAGGCCTCGATGGCCTCGGGCGAGCTGACACTGAAACGCCCACCCAGCAGCAAATGGTTAGGCGCATGCCACTTCAGCGCGTCGGAAATGGTTTTGAAATAGGTTTCGGCAAACACCCGCTGGAAATATTTGAAGTCATTTTCGATTTCCGGGTGCTCAGGGCTCGGCAATGGCGGTTCAAAACCAGGGTCCTCCATCAACTCCCACGCGGGCAGGTCTATCCCCCACGCTTTGGATAACCCTTCCTGATTGCGGTACTTGTCACGCAACTGCTTGAGGAATGCGCGCTTGGCAGGCACATCCGTCGTCAGTTTCAGCGTGCCGTACGCCAGCGCATAGCGGTCATGAGGATCGTCACCCGGGGCCGCCCACGCCAGTTCGTTATCGGCGAAATAGCCGATCAGGTACGGATCGTCGCGGTGATCGCGAGCCGCAATGGCCACGGCACGTTCAGTGGCCATCGCAAAACGCGGATCGAACGGATCAGGCATGCCGCCCCACCAGTCATGACCGGTGCTGATGCTGACGTAGTCGCCAACGATGGACAACGGCAAGGTGTAAGGCACATGGCTTTGCGCGCTGTTCTCAGGCGTCGCGAGTGCGGGCTCGCTCCAGTTGCCAATGGTGTTGAAGCCCCACGCCTGGAGGCGCTGCAAGGTGTGTTCAGCCCATCGTTGGGGATCGACCGCACCGTAAGTGCGTTGCAGGTTCGCGCCGTAGAAATCGAACGTGCGGCCCTGGTCGAAATGCCGGTCCTTGCTTGCGCCGGTGCCGCGATGATCATTCCCTTTGCCATAGAAGGTCGCCAACGGATCGCCGTCTGCGGGCAAGCTGCTGAACATCGACTCTCGGCCTTCGACGTAAGTCTGGCTGTCGTCCGCCGTGACGGCGTTGACGCCCAGCGAATAGAACGGATGCCCTTCCGGGGTCACCAGGTACCACCGGTCATTGCGTTTCTCGGTGCGGAAAAAGCCCTTTGCCTCGAAGGCAGGTCCCTTCAGCAGGCCACCATATTTGTCCTGGGCGGGACGGTCTTTCAGCCACGCCTTGAGCTGCGATTGCTCTTTGCTGGCGAGGGCCTTGAGCTGATCGTCGCTGCTGATCTTTTCCGGCCATTTACCCCGGGTGTACTGCCCGTAACCGTCGAGCAAGTGGGTATACGCCGCTTTTTGGATCGCGTCGCCTTCCTGCACGCCAAACTTTTCGATCAATACGCTCTGCGCCACGTTGGGTTGGGACATCGACACCGTCACAGAACTGACCTGTGCAGGATTCAGTTCACCCTCGGTATTGGCCAGCAACACGCGCTGGCCCTCGTAGGTCCACGGCATGGGCGGCCCTACCCGCATGCCCTGACTCAGCGGTGAACTGGCCTGCAGCGGGACGATGAGGGTTTGCGCAGGCCCGGCCGGAAGGTCGATCCGGCTGTTGAGGGTCTTGCCATCGCTGCTCTGGATTTGCACATACAGGGTCAGCGCCCAGTCCATCGCACTCTGAATGCGCAAGGTCATGGCGCTGTCGGCGCTCCAGTCCCAGACACCGGTTTGCGGCGTCAGCCGAAGACTGGGTTTTGCGACCGGATTGAAGACGATGCGCCGCAGCACCTCGCCCTCGGCGGTTTGTTCGGCGTTGGCTTGCGGCAACGAGGCGTCCTGCGTCGTGACTTGCACCACGTCGGCAGGCCTGACGAAATTGAACAGCGTCTGCTGGCCGTCGGGGGCGGCATACACAGGTCCTGCGCACGCGATGGCGAGGACGGCAGACAGTGAACGGCGAATCATCTGATCGGGTGCTCCTTGATCATCGGAAACTCTATCGCAGCATCAGCGCGCACGATGGAGGGGGCCGAGATAAGACCCGATCAACCGAGTTTCATCCCCGACCCCTTTCAGGAAATTTCGCGGCGGAAGGGAGGCAGTGCATTAAGGATCGCCTTGCCGTAACGCTGGGTGACCACGCGACGGTCGAGCAGCGTAATGATGCCGCGGTCCTTCTCGGTCCGCAGCAGCCGGCCACAGGCCTGAATGAGCCGCAACGAAGCGTCGGGCACGGCGATTTCCATGAAGGGGTTGCCACCTCGGGCTTCGATCCACTCGGCCAGTGCCGCTTCCACCGGATCGTCCGGGACAGCGAACGGGATCTTGGCAATCACCACGTGTTCGCAATACGCGCCCGGCAGGTCGACCCCTTCAGCGAAGCTGGCCAGCCCGAACAACACGCTCTCATCGCCGCCGTCGACCCGGGCCTTGTGCTTGTTGAGGGTTTCCTGCTTCGACAGGTTGCCCTGAATGAACACACGCTTGCGCCAGTCACGCTCAAGACCGTCAAAGACTTCCTGCATCTGTTTGCGAGAGGAGAACAGCACCAGTGTGCCTTTTGACCCCTCGACCAGACCGGGCAGTTCGCGAATGATCGCAGCCGTGTGTTCAGCGGCATTGCGCGGATCGGCTTTCAGATCCGGAACCCGTAACACACCGGCATCGGCGTGATGGAACGGACTCGGCACCACGGCGGTGACGGCGTCCTTGGGCAGACCGGCGCGCATCCGGAAACGGTCGAATTTGCCCAGCGCCGTCAGCGTCGCCGACGTGACCAATGCGCCATAGGCCACGTTCCACAGGTTGCGACGCAACATCTCCGCAGCCAGGATCGGGCTGGCATTGACTTCGATGTCGAACAACGAGCCGCTTTCGGCGAGGGTCAGCCAGCGTGCCATGGGCGGGCTGTTTTCCGGGTCTTCGGCGGTGAATGCGGTCCACAGCTCCCAGTTACCGTGCGCACGGGCCAGCAAGCTGCCGAACAGCGGGTACCATTCCTCGGCCTGATGGCTGGCGATGCCGATATTCACTTCGCCGTCCATGCCTTCCTTGAGCAGTTCGGTCAGACGCGTGAACAGATCGTCGAGCCGGGCGAACCCTTTCTTAAGCTCAATGCCCATCTCACGCATGTGCTCAGGCACCACACCGCCGACGAAGCGATGACGCGGACGCTCGCGCCCTTCCATATCCTCGCCGGCCTTGAAGTCGGCCAGTTGCTCACAGGCGGTGAACATGAACTGCTGGTGAGTCTTGATCTCCCGCGCCAGCTCCGGCACTTGCTCGATCAGCTTGCCCAGGTCGCCGGGCAAGGGATGCTGGGCCAGCAACTTGGTGAGATTCTTGGCCGTCTGCTCCAGCCAGTCCGCCGTTGATCGCAGACGGCTGAAATGCGCGAAGTGGCCGATGGCCTTGTCCGGAAGGTGGTGGCCTTCGTCGAACACATAAAGGGTGTCGCGAGGATCGGGCAGAACGGCGCCCCCGCCGAGCGCGAGGTCGGCCAGAACCATGTCATGGTTGGTGACGATAACGTCGACTTTTCCCATGCCTTCGCGCGCCTTGTAGAACGCGCACTGCTGAAAATTCGGACAATGTCGGTTGGTACACTGGCTGTGATCGGTGGTCAGTCGCGCCCAATCCTGGTCGGCCAGCTCTTGAGGCCAGCTGTCGCGATCGCCGTCCCACTTGTTGCCCGCCAGCTTCTCGATCATGGCGGTGAACAGTTTCTGACTGGCCTCATCGACCTCGATCTTGAAGCCTTCCTCTTCGAAAAGCTGCGCCGTGGCGCTTTGCGCGTTGCCTTCCTGCAGCAGCATGTCGAGTTTGGACAGGCACATGTAGCGACCGCGCCCCTTGGCCAGCGAGAACGTAAAGCTCAGCCCGCTGTTGCGCATCAGGTCGGGCAGGTCCTTGTGGACGATCTGCTCCTGCAACGCCACGGTGGCTGTGGCAATGACCAGGCGTTTGCCAGCCGCCTTCGCCGTCGGAATCGCGGCAATGGCGTAGGCCACTGTCTTGCCAGTACCGGTACCCGCTTCCACCGCCACCACCGCCGGGTCGCCGGAACGCCGGCCTTCCTCGTCGGTGTCTACGTCTCCCAGCACTTTGGCGACCTCGGCGATCATCAAACGCTGGCCGTAGCGAGGTTTGAGGCTCTTGGCTTCGAGGAAACGCGAATAGGCGCCCTGAATCTGGGATTTGAGTTCGGTGCTGATCATGGGCTGGGTCGTTGGCTCGGCGTCACGGTGCTGAATGAAAACATAAAAAAACCGCTGGATATATCTCCAGTCTTCGGAGGGCGGCTATCATACCGCGCTAATGCTTTCTGCGCAGAACGGAGTTTCCGATGTCGCCTGTAGCCTTTGTCTACACCTTGCACCTCCTGTCGGCTGTCGTCTGGGTAGGAGGCATGTTCTTCGCGTGGATGATTCTGCGACCGGCGGTCATCGCGGCGCTGGAAGGGCCGTCACGCCTGAAACTGTGGCTGCAGGTATTTCCGCGCTTTTTTGTGTGGGTCTGGTGCGCCGTCATTCTGTTGCCGGTGACAGGCATCGGAATGATCCACCTCCAGTTCAGCGGCTTTCAGACCGCCCCGCGCTATGTTCAGGTCATGATGGGGCTGTACGTGGTCATGGTGGCGCTGTTCCTGCGCATTTCCACGTTGAACCTGCCGGAGCTGCGCAAAGCGGTAGCCGCCGAACAGTGGCCTGACGGCGTGGCCGCCTTGGGGAAGATCAGGCGTCTGGTGGGGATCAACCTGATGGTGGGGATTGTGGTGATAGCGATTGCGGCCATCAGACCGACATTCTGACTTGTAGCAGCGCGCCTGCCCGCGAAAGAGGTGTCTGACGATACAAACAGTTCGATCGTACTGACGTCATCGCGGGCAAGCGCGCTCCTACAGGAGCACGCGCTGCGGTTAAAGCTTGCGAACGATCACAGATCCTGCGGGGCCGACTGCTCCAGACTGGCCCTTCTCGCCGTTCTTGCCTGACTTGGCACCGTCTGCACGGTAGACGAGACAGCCCTTGGAGGCGCCTCCCTTACCGCCACGGCCGCCTTCACCGCCAACGCCGCCCGCGCCGCCTTGCACATTGACTTTCACGCGGTCGTCGGGAAACGCCTGAGGCAACTCCAGTCGTACCAGGGCACCCGGCGCGCCATCCTTGCCGTTGCCCCCGTTATCGCCATCGAAACCCCGGCTGGCCGAACCCCAGGTGCATCCCGGGTCCTGGCCATTGCCGCCATCAAGCCCCACGTAACCCGGCGAACCTGCACCACCGCGCGCATCGATAAACAGTTCATCGGCGTTCAACTGTTCCATGCGAACGTTCAGGTTACGCCCTGGCGACGGCGGCTTTTCAAACGTGCCCGGCGCCCCCCGTGCGGTGATCTGCGCGCCGCTGCCCATCTCGCCTCGCTTGACCTGCAACGTGAACGGCTCGGCACCAGGGACGATCGCAATACGCGACTCATGGCCCATGACCAATTGCCCTACCTGCACTTCCGTGAGCCCGGCGGGGATCAGCAATGTTCCGTAGTCCGCCACCTCCAGACGATCCAGTTGCAGGACACTGGTGTTGCTCGGCAGGCGCATCAGCGAATGCGGCTCCACCGAAATGGCCTGCGCCATCGTCCAGGAACTGCTCAAGGCCGACAGCAGGCCCGCCGTTATCAGCAACGCATTACGCATGGTGAACCTCCGCCTGGCGGCGACCGAAAGATTGCAGATGGAAAATACCGAAAATCAGGATCTGTAAACGGTCGAACCAGGGATGCGAACGTCCCCGCACACTGCCGTTGAAGAGAAACAGTTCCATGACATGGGTCAGCAGCAACAGACTGCCCGCCAGCTTGATCAACATATCGAAGGGAATCGGCAGAACAACGGCCTGGTTGACCAGCACCACCGACCAGAACCCCAACGTCACGACTTTCCCCAACCCCCAAAACAACTTCATGACACGCCCCTGGTATTTTTTTATTACTGCGTTGCGAAAAGCTTCGCGCACAGTACGGCGACGAGCGTGACTATGCCAGAGGGTGGGCGTAAAAGTCGTGGGTTCAGGGAATCTGCGGATGCGCGTTACAGACGACGAAACGCGCTGAGCGGTCGATCTGCCCTTTGCCGTGCCCTTGACCTGCCTTTGCTCTGCTTTTGATCTGCTTTGCCCTTCGTGCGGAGATAGCTCAACCGACGCAAAACGCGACTTGGGTGCAGGCTGAACGCAGGCGACGCGCAGTGGGCCGAGCGGCATGGATGCCGCGAGAGCGCCGTCAGGACATGGATGTCCGTTCGGCGCGGGCCCACGGAGCGTCGCCGGAGTGAAGGAACCCGACGCAGGAGGGCCAAGCC
>NZ_FOEO01000073.1 GCF_900110765.1 Pseudomonas sp. NFACC02 | reverse complement strand
GCGCTCTCGCGGCATCCATGCCGCTCGGCCCACTGCGCGTCGTCTGCGTTTGGCCTGCACCCAAGTCGCGTTTTGTGGTGTCTGGACTGTCGCGTACAATAGCAATGCTGGCTGGAGCTAACGCTCCTCGCATTCTTTGATGCGTGCATCAATCCTTCGCACACCACCTTGTAGGAGCGTGGCTTGCCCCGCGATCTGCCGCGCAGCGGTAGCAAAATCAGACGACTCGATCTCCCTGTCACCCCGCATGCGCAGATCCTGCTGCCGGTTCCCGGCAGATCGCGGGACAAGCCGCGCTCCTACGCCTTCGGCAGAATCAAATGCAGAGCGGTCATTCGCAGCTCTGTTCTTGCTTTGCTTTTGATTCGTACTCGACAGTCCAGACGACACACATCGCGACTTGGGTGCAGGCTGAGCGCAGGCGATGCGGAGTGGGTCGAGCGGCAGGGATGCCGCGAGAGCGCCGTCAGGGCATGGATGCCCGTTCGGCGCGGGCCCACGGAGCGTCGCCGGAGTGAAGGGACCTCGACGAAGTCGAGGCCAAACCGGGAGCATAGACCCTTGGTTACTTGGGGTCTTTTCAAGTAACTCGCCGAAGGCGAAACAGGTCTGGCGTTAGCCAGAGCCCGTCAGCGCCGCAAAACATAATGGGTAATTAACCAAATCCTGGCGCCGCGAAAAGATCACGCCCACTCAGGGCTTGGCGCTATCAGGAAAAGGCGCAAACGGCGTGCGCCCTTCAGCCGTTTGCAGTTCAAGCAGGTACTTGCGGAAAATCTGCCCCAATACCTGGGTCGCCACTTCCAGATCTTCTTTCTTCATCTGCGCCGACACTTCGTCAGCCTGATCCAGTGCATCTTCCGAACCGTTGACCGCCGCCATCTTCAGCACGATATACGCCTGAATATTGTTGGCCTGCACCCCCTCGCCACGGAAGAACATCAAGCCCAGTTGATACTGCGCCTGGGCATGACCCTGCAACGAAGCCTGTTCGAAATAGTTAAGTGCCTGAGTGAGATCACGCGGCGTACTTTTGCCGTCGTAATAGAACTGTCCCAACTCGTATTGTGCCTGTGCGTCCCCGCCTTGCGCCGCCTGCTGGCAGGCCGACAACGCTGCGGGCAGGTTGTCTGGCTGGGTATTGAGGGTGCAACGACCCACCGCTGGGATTAACAACGAGTTGCCACCTGCGTTCGCCAGCAGGGGATGAAGAAGCAACAGGCAGCCCAATGCAAGGGTGCGGCCGGTGCGGTTCATGGAAGTCGACTTACCTCTGAAAAAGGTGCGGGCAGGCCCGTCCAGCTAAACGTGCTGGCTGCGCATTATGAAATAAGCAGGGCCAACCTTACAAAGTCTTTGCAGAATTTCTGCTGCGCGGGCTTGATTCGCCTGTATTCAGGCGGTCTGGCCGATCTGCGAACGTATATATCTAACAAAATAACCCGAGAACAACGCAATTCAACTGTAGGAGCGTGGCTTGTCCCGCGATCTGTCGCGCAGCGACAGCAGAATCGGTGAACGCGGAGTGTCAGAGATAATCGCGTCAGTAGGGGTTACTGCCGGTACCCGGCAGATCGCGGGACAAGCCACGCTCCTACGAGTTTTGAGCAGCCGTTGTTTCACCGGTCGCTCATTACTTCAGCTTCGCAAACGCCTTCTCGGCAGCATCCAGCGTCAACTGCAACTCTGCTTCGCCGTGCGCGATCGAGGTAAAGCCTGCTTCGAACGCGCTCGGCGCCAGGTAAACGCCCTCGTCGAGCATGGCGTGGAAGAAACGCTTGAAGCGTTCTGCGTCGCTGCTCATCACGTCCTGGAAAGTGACAATTTCCTTGGCGTCGGTGAAATACAGACCGAACATACCGCCCGCCTGTGTCGTCACGAACGGGATGCCGGCCGCGTCGGCACGCTGCTGCAGACCTTCGAGCATGCGCGTGGTGTAGGCACTCAATTCGTCATGGAAACCAGGGCGGCTGATCAGGCGCAGCGTGGTCAGACCGGCCGCCATGGCCAATGGGTTACCCGACAGCGTGCCGGCCTGATAGACCGGGCCAAGCGGTGCGATGTGCGACATGATTTCACGTTTGCCCCCAAAGCAGCCGACCGGCATGCCGCCGCCGATAATCTTGCCGAAGGTGCTCAGGTCAGGTTTGACGCCGTAATACGCCTGAGCACCGCCGAGGGCAACGCGGAAGCCGGTCATCACTTCGTCGAAAATCAACACCACGCCGTGTTCGTCACAGGCTTCACGCAGGCCTTGCAGGAAACCCGGTGCAGGCGGCACGCAGTTCATGTTGCCCGCCACAGGCTCGACGATGATGCACGCCACTTCCTGACCGACTTCCGCCAGCATCGCCTTGACCGCGTCGATGTCGTTGAACGGCAGGGTCAGTGTGTGTTTGGCGAACGCTGCGGGCACGCCCGGCGAGCTGGGTACGCCCAGGGTCAGGGCGCCAGAGCCGGCCTTGACCAGCAGGCTGTCGGAGTGACCGTGGTAGCAGCCTTCGAATTTGATGATGCTGTCACGGCCGGTATAGCCGCGGGCCAGTCGAATTGCGCTCATCGTCGCTTCGGTGCCGGAGCTGACCATGCGCACCATTTCCATCGACGGCACGATGGAGCAGACCAGGTCGGCCATCTCGGTTTCCATCGCGGTTGGGGCGCCGTAGGAGAGGCCGTGTTCCAGTTGCTTGCGCACCGCGTCCAACACGTCCGGGTGGCTGTGACCAAGAATCATCGGGCCCCACGAGCCGACGTAATCCACATAGCGCTTGTCGTCTTCATCGGTGACGTAGGCGCCAGCGGCGTGTTTGAAGAACAACGGCGTGCCACCGACGCTCTTGAAGGCGCGAACGGGCGAATTGACGCCACCCGGGATGTGTTTTTGGGCGTTGGCAAACAGGGTTTCGGAACGGGACATGATGAGGTCTCTGTTTGAATCGGTCGTAAGAGGGTGCCGCCAGCCTGATTCGGGATCAGGCCGACTTGAACAAATCGTTGAAAGCACGGGCGCGGCGTGTCACTTCCTGGGTGCTGTCAGCGCCGAACAGGCCATGCACCACGGCCAACAGGTCAGCGCCGTGGGCCACCAGCGGCGCGGCGTTTTCCAGGGTGATGCCGCCAATCACCGCAATCGGCAGATGGATGCGTTTGCGCGCCTGATCGAGCATCTCCAGGCTGCAGGCCGGAGCGCCAGGCTTGGTGTTGGAGTTGAAAAAGCGGCCGAAGGCGACATAGGTCGCACCATCGGCTTTGGCTTTGTCGGCGAGCGCCAGTTGCGCGTGACAGGTGGCGCCCACGATGGCCTTGTGGCCGAGCAACGCACGGGCGTCCGGCAGCGAGCCGTCGGTCTGACCCAGATGCACCCCCACGCCCAGCCGTGCCGCGACTTCGGCGTCATCGTTGATGATCAGGCGGGTCTTGTAACGCTCGCACAGTTTGAGCAGCGCTGACGCTTCGCGCAGGCGTTTGGTTTCGTCGCCGGATTTGTCACGGTATTGCAGCAGCGTTACACCACCCTCGAGGGCGGCTTCGACATAAGACAGGAATTTGCCGGCCAACAGCTGACTGTCGGTCACGGCATACAAGCCACGTAGTTTCATGAAGGTGCCTCTTTCGCGTGGCGTTACGAGCAAAAATCCAGCGGCAGGCGGCGAGGGACGAACTGGCCTTTGCCCAGTTGTTCAGCGTCGCGCAGCGTGCGCCAAGTGTAGTCCAGCGCGGTCTGCACGGCGCTGATCACGTCCTGGCCAAGCGCCAGGCGTCCAGCCAGTGCGCTGGCCAGCGTACAGCCTGAACCGTGGTAGCTGCCAGGCAGGCGCTGACAGGTAAAGGTCCGCGACTGACCGTTGCGCAGGTAGAGGCGGTTGTGCACTTCCTGCTCGTCGCCATGGCCGCCGGTGATCAGCAGGTGTTCGCAAAATGGCAGAAGCTTTTCTGCACATTCGTCGGCGCTGCCCTCGGGCAACTCGGCGAGGATGCGCGCTTCAGGAAGATTCGGTGTGGCGATCGTGGCCAGCGGCAGCAAACGCTCGCGCATCGCATAGCCGACTTCATCCTTGCCCAGGCGTCCGCCGCCACCGGCACGCAGCACGGGATCACACACCAGCGGCAGATGCGGATGTGCCTGAAGCAGTTCGACGACCGTGTCGACCATGTCGAGCGAGCCGAGCATCCCCAGCTTCACGGCAGCGACCGTCGAGTCGTTGAGCACGGCATTGGCTTGAGCCATCACCCATTCGCGGTCGAGGACCCGGAAGTCAGTCACGTTCACGGTGTCCTGGACCGTCAGGGCAGTGACCGCCGGGGCGGCGTGGCAACCCTGTGCGAGCAGGGCTTCGATATCTGCCTGCAAGCCGGCGCCGCCACTGGGGTCGTGGCCGGAGAGACAGAGGACAACGGGGCGGGAGCTATAGATATTCATGGTGCGCGAGCTTACCACTAAAGCTTTTGCCGGGCCGCTGGTCGGTCCGAGATTTTTCGCGTTCAGGCACTGTAAGGCTCTAGCCCGGCGTTTCCGGCGATGCGTGAGCCAGTCGTCCTGAAAGCAAAAGGAAAGCTTGGCGTGCGATGATTAAGGTGGTGTCATCTAGCTATCAATCGCTATGCTGTCGGCCTAGTGTGTCGTCCCTGCCAGAAGAGTGCATGCAAGTGCGTTGCCCGTTAAGCCTGTTCGCCCCTCTCAGGATCACGTTGTCTCCAATGGAACGGGGGATTCACCACGCCGCCCAGAATGAAACGGGTGGTGTTGCATGCGCTTTTTACTGACGCTGATCCTCACGCTGGCGCCAATACTGGCCAGCGCCGTTGAATTTGACGAATACACGCGGACATTGCCGTTGGGCCCTGCGACTCAGGTCTTCGAAGACCCGACCGGCAGCGCCAGCATCGAAGACGTGTCTTCGCCGGAAGGTGCCGCCCGGTTTCGCGCACTGAACGCCGGATCGCTCAATGCCGGTTACTCGCGTTCGGCGTTCTGGCTGAGGGTGCAGTTGACCTATCGCCCCACCAACCCCGTGGCATCGGCCGACTGGCTGCTTGAACTGGCTTACCCGCCGATGGATCACGTGGATCTCTACCTTGCCGGCGATACCGCGCAGCCGAGCCTGACCTGGAAAACCGGCGATACGCTGCCGTTCCAGACTCGGCAGATAAAGCAGAACAACTACCTGTTCGACCTGAACCTGAACGCCGGCGAAACCAAGACGGTGTACCTGCGTCTCGAGAGCCATGGTTCGATGCAGGCCCCGCTCAACCTGTGGGCCAGCCACGCGTACATCGAGGAGCAGCCTGCGAGGCTTTACATCCTCGGAATGATTTACGGCGTCCTGGCGGTGATGTTGGTCTACAACCTGTTCATCTACCTGAGCGTGCGGGCGTCCAGCTACCTGTATTACATCCTCTACATCATCTCCTTCGGCCTGTATCAGGTGTCGATCAATGGCGCCGGGATCGAGTTTCTGTGGCCTGACAATCCGTGGTGGGCCAACGCGTCCACGACCTTCCTGATTGCTGCCGCGATCCTGTTCGCCAGTCAGTTCGCCCGCAAGTTCCTGCAGACGCCCCGACTCGGTTGGTGGATGGATGGGCCGCTCTTGCTGATGATGGCCTGCTCGGCGGTGATCATGGTCTTGTCGCTGACCACGGATTACGGCTTTGCCTTGCGCCTGGTCACGGCATTGGTGCTGATCTTCACGCCGGTCATTCTCTTGATCGGCATCGTGGCGTGGTTGAAGGGGCGGCGGGTTGCGCGTTATTTCATTCTTGCCTGGTCGGCGTTCCTGATCGGCGGCGTGATCAACGCCACCATGTTACTGGGGTATCTGCCGAACAACTTCTGGACGATGTACGCCAGCCAGATCGGCTCTGCGGTGGAGGTTGCGCTGCTGTCGCTGGCGTTGGCCGACCGCATCAATACCATGCGTGAGCGTCAGGCGCAGATCATGGCGCAATCGAGCAAGGACCTTGAAAAGCTCAACCAGCAACTGGCGGTAAGTAACCGTTTGAAGGACGAATTCCTGGCCACGCTGACCCACGAACTGCGCACACCGATGAACGGCGTTATCGGATCGCTGGAACTGATGCAAATGGACGGCGCCGAGGAGGAAATCGAGTTGTACCGTCAGACCGCCGCGGATTCTGCGCAGAACATGATGGGCATTGTGAACGGCATCCTGACGCTCACCGAGCTTCAAGCTGGCCGAATCAGCGTGCAGCACGAAGCCTTCAGCCTTCGTCACGTGTTGTTTCAGGTGCGCAGCGCCTTCGAACCCCTTGCCCGCAGCAAGGCACTGACGTTGAGCATCGAGCTGGACGAGACCTTGCCGGACAGTCTGCAAGGTGACGCGCTGAAGCTGCGCCAGTGCCTGGACTGCCTGATGGACAACGCCATCAAATTCACCAAAGCCGGTTCGATCAGGATTCGCGTCAACGGTCTGTGCACCGACGCGCAGCACGTGCGATTGCTGATCGATGTGATCGACACGGGGATCGGTTTCAATCGCCTGGACGAAGAGACGCTCTACGCCAACTTCTATCAGGTGGACGGTTCGATGACGCGCGAGTATGGCGGTCTGGGCATCGGACTGGCGATCTGTCGGCAGTTGATCGAGTTGCAGGGCGGTCGCCTGAGCCATCAGTCCGAGCCGGGCAATGGCAGCCAGTTCCGTTTGAGTCTGGATGTGGTGCGCGCAAAAGAGGGCAAAAGCGCCGTTATTTAGTCGCTTATGGCGCTTTGATCAACCTCGGGTGCGTGATTCACTGGTGCTCATCTGCGCAGCCGCCGCGCACTGACCGGACCGGAGTTTGCTCATGGACCCGTACTTGCACCTGCATCAGTTCGCCGAAACCCACGAGGTCACCAACCAGCCCCCGTCACTGGATGGCGTCAACCTGTATCGCATCGACCTGCCGTTGCAGGAGTGGTCGAAACGGTTCGGCGCCGGATGGGCTCAGTCAAACATCGATGCTTACGGTGCATTGGCGGGCGGGCCGTTGATGGAAGCCGGCTTCCTCGCCAACCAGAACAAACCGGTGTTTGCCAGCCATGACCGATATGGTCACCGGATCGATCTGGTGGAGTTCCATCCTGCCTATCACCAACTGATGCAAACGGCCATCGAACATGGCATTCCCTCGCTGCCCTGGACCGATCCGCGCGAGGGCGCCCACGTTGCCCGCGCGTCCATGAGTTACCTGCACACGCAAGCCGAGGCGGGCAGCGGGTGTCCGCTGACCATGACATTTGCCAGCGTGCCCGCGCTCAGGCTGCAGCCTGATCTGACAGACGTCTGGCTGCCGAAGATCCTCGCGACTCGGTATGACCCGCGCAATGTCGGCATCGCCCACAAGGCGGGCGCCACCATCGGCATGGCCATGACCGAGAAGCAAGGCGGCACCGACGTGCGTGCGAACACAACGCGGGCGTATCCAGTCGGCCAACCCGGCCCTGGACAGGCCTATGAGCTGGTGGGCCACAAGTGGTTCTGCTCGGCGCCGATGTGCGACGCCTTTCTCACGCTGGCGCAGACTGACAAGGGGCTGACCTGTTTTCTGCTGCCGCGTCATCGTCCGGACGACACGCGTAACGAGTTTTACATTCAGCGTTTGAAGAACAAGCTGGGTAACTGGTCCAACGCCTCCAGCGAAGTCGAGTTCCGTGGCGCGCTGGCGTGGATGGTCGGTGAAGAAGGGCGCGGTGTGCCCACCATCATCGAGATGGTCGCCATGACCCGCTTCGACTGCATGACCGGTTCCAGCGCTTTGATGCGCCAGGCATTGACTCAAGCCGCGCACCACTGCGCGCACCGTCGCGTCAGCGGTCGTCTGCTCAGCGAGCAGCCATTGATGCAGAACGTACTTGCCGACCTGGCGCTGGAAAGCGAAGCGGCGTTGGCGCTGAGCTTGCGCATGGGACGCTCGCTGGAGCATCTGGACGATTCGCACGAGGCGCGATTCGCCCGGCTGGTGACGGCGGTGGGCAAATACTGGATCTGCAAGCGCGCGCCCGCAATGATCAACGAAGCGGCTGAATGCATGGGCGGGGCAGGCTATGTGGAAGACACTATCTTGCCGCGCCTGTATCGAGAAGCGCCGGTCAACTCGACATGGGAAGGTTCCGGCAACGTGCAGTGCCTGGATGTCTTGCGGGCCTTGTCCAAGGAGCCGGGCGTGCTCGACGCGCTGTTCGACGAACTGGGCGATGGTCACGGCGACAGGCGTCTGGCGGCGCACATCGAGCAGTTGAAGACGGCGTTCAAGGACACCGCCGACATCCAGTACCGAGCGCGACAGTTGACCGAAGACATCGCTGTCGGGCTGCAGGCCAAACTGCTGCTGGAAGCGGGTAATTCGGTGGTCAGCGACGGGTTTATCGCCGGGCGTATCGAACAGCCGGGACGTGTATACGGCGCGCTGCCGCGAGGGGTGAATGTCGAGGCACTGGTTGCAAGGTCTTCGCCGCAGATTTAGAGGACGGCGGATATTCTGATTCTGCCCGGCAGCTCCTACGCCTTCGGCAGAATCAACAGTGCAAGTCCCTGTAGGAGCCATCGGAGGTTACGACGGTCGCGAAGCGGTGTACCTGACACAATTCGTGCCTTCCCCTTCCGTTGCAGGCAAGATGGAGCCTTGCAAGATCAGAAGGATGCGCATCGTGACCGAAGCTTTTATTGTCGTAGAAACCGCCGAGCAAGCTGTGGACCGGCTTGCCGAGCTGCACGGACGTGCAACCACTGCCTTGAGCCAGGCGCTCAAGCGTTACCTCAAAGACCGCGTCGAGCCCGACGCCGTCGAGCGCAAGCTGTTCCGTTATCCCGAATTACGCCTGACCTACCACTGTCACGGTGAAGTGCCGTTGACCACGCGCGCCTACGCCAAGGTTCAACTGCCAGGGACCTACAGCGTCACCGTGACCCACCCGGCAGCCTTCCGCAAATACCTGATCGAACAGCTCGTGCCGCTGATGAATGACTTCACCGTAACCGTGGAAGTCGGCGTCAGCGAGCAGAACATTCCTTACCCTTACGTGGTCGAGCAGGGCGACGAACTGGCTGGCACGGGTGTCACCGCAGCGACGCTGGCGCGGGTGTTCCCGAGCACCGACCTGTCCGCCGCCACCGATGGCATCGCCGACGGCTTGTACGACTGGGCCAACACCGATCCGCTGCCGCTGGCGCTGTTCGACGCCGCCCGTGTCGACTTCTCGCTGCGTCGTCTGGTGCATTACACCGGCAGTGACTGGCGCCATGTCCAGCCGTGGATTCTGCTGACCAACTATCACCGCTATGTCGACCAGTTCATCGTTCACGGGCTGGAGAAGCTGCGCGACGATCCGCGTTTCGTGAAAATGGTGCTCCCGGGCAACGTCATCGTCGACAAGAGCATGGATCACGGCGAGGCCCAGGCGATCGTGTCGAGCGTGGTCTGGCACCGCTATCAGATGCCGGCCTACCACCTGATCGCCGAAGACGGACATGGGGTCACGCTGGTCAACATCGGCGTCGGTCCGTCCAACGCCAAGAACATCACCGACCACCTGGCTGTGTTGCGTCCGCATTGCTGGCTGATGATCGGGCACTGCGGAGGCTTGCGTCAGTCGCAGACCATTGGCGATTACGTACTCGCTCACGCCTACATGCGCCGCGACGGCATTCTTGACCGCGTCCTGCCGCCCAATATCCCGATTCCGGCGCTGGCGGAAGTCCAGCTGGCGTTGCAGGAGTCCGCGGCACAGGTCACCGGCGAGCGTGGTGACGACCTGAAGAAACGCCTGCGCACCGGCACCGTGCTGACCTACGACGACCGCAACTGGGAGTTGCGCTGGGCTCAGGAACGACCGCTGATCAACTTGTCTCGCGCGGTTGCCGTGGACATGGAAAGCGGCACCATTGCGGCTCAAGGGTATCGTTTGCGAGTGCCGTACGGGACGTTGCTCTGCGTGTCGGACAAGCCGCTTCACAGCGAAATCAAGCTGCCGGGTTCGGCCAACGCCTTCTATGAACGTGCCGTCACCCAGCATTTGAAGATCGGCATCGCAGCACTGGACCTGATGCGCACACAGCTGAATTCGTTGCACTCGCGTAAGTTGCGCAGTTTCGACGAGCCGCCGTTCCGTTAATCGGCTAGGCGTTTAGCGAAAGGGCCACTAAAGTGGCCCTTTCTGTTTTCGCTGATACAGTTTGAGCCCACATGCCCCGCACTCAACGTCCTGCCTCGCGCCGTCCCGCCCCCAATGCCACCGGAGCGCCCCGTCGTGTCGCCAAGGCGCCTCCCGCCGAACCGCGATTGGTCCTGTTCAACAAGCCGTTCGACGTGCTGACCCAGTTCAGCGATGGAGAAGGGCGGGCCACGCTCAAGGATTTCATCGACATCCCCGGAATCTACCCGGCAGGCCGACTGGATCGCGACAGCGAAGGCTTGTTGCTGCTGACTAACGACGGCCAGTTACAGGCGCGCATTGCCGACCCCAAACACAAGCTGGCAAAAACATACTGGGTGCAGGTCGAGGGCGAGCCATCGGAGGCGCAGTTGCAACAGCTACGCGATGGCGTCGGACTGAACGACGGCCCGACTCTGCCCGCACAGGCGCGGCAACTGGATGAGCCGGACTTGTGGCCGCGCAATCCGCCGGTCCGTTTTCGCAAGAGCGTGCCGACCAGCTGGCTGGAGTTGATCATCAAGGAAGGGCGCAATCGGCAGGTGCGCCGAATGACTGCTGCGGTCGGACTGCCAACGTTACGACTGGTGCGCGTGCGCATTGGCGACTGGAGTATCGAAGGGCTGGACCAGGGGCAGTGGCGGGAAGTGCCGGCAAGTTTGTAGGCATCGGGCTCAGAACGTGCCAAAAATCCCGCAGCGGGCGCGCTCCTACAACAAACAGACCGTCGGCGCTAACCCCTTCAGCCATGCTGCTCAAGGTAGGCAATCACCACGCTTTTGATCACAAACGCCAGCACCCCAAGGCCCAGGACGCCGAACAGGATTATCGTGCCAAACCGTCCAGCTTTGGATTTCTTCGCCAGGTCCCAGACGATGAAACACATGAAGCCGATCAGGACGGTCACCAGAATGGTCATCATCCATTCTTCGAACACTTCGGGTTCCATCGGCGTCTCCGGTGAGTCGATATGACGGGGGATTATAGAACCTTCAGGATGTGCGTCAGCCGCGCAGGTGCACCAACGGCAGTTCGGTGCTCGCCAGGACCTGGTTAAGCACGAAACTGGAGCGCACGCTGGTCACGCCCTCGATACGGGTCAGATGGCCGAGCAGAAATTTCTGATAGTGATCCATGTCCGGCACCACGACCTTGAGCTGATAGTCGGCATCGATACCGGTGACGAGGCTGCACTCCAGCACTTGTGGCAAATTGCGGATGTGCTGCTCAAAGTTCTCGAAGCGGTCCGGGGTGTGTCGGTCCATGCCGATCAATACATAGGCCGTCAGGCTCAGCCCCAGCTTTTTGCGGTCGAGCAGTGCGACCTGACGCACGATGTAGCCGTCGTCTTCCAGTTGTTTGACCCGGCGTGAGCAGGGCGAGGGCGACAGGCCGATGCGTTCGGCGAGCTCTTGATTGGAAATGCGCGCGTCGCGTTGCAGCTCCGCCAGAATACTCAGGTCATATCTATCGAGCTTGCTCACGATTGACACCTTTATAAGATAGATTGCGCTGAATTATTCATCCGAAGGTAAAAATTGCGCAAGTGGTGTTTTCGTCAGCAATATTCGCAATCCTCTGTCGCCCGTCAACGCCTATTCTTTTCACCAGAATCACTGCCCGGACACAGCGTCCAGCGCGGCCCGCCGAATCAGGCCAGCCGCGGCCCCCAATCCGACAGGGTTGATCAGGCCACCGGGCTACGCACTGTCCAGAAGACGATGCGAGGTGAGCCGGCGTCAAAAGCGTCGAGCCAGGACGAAGTATTCGAGAGAGGACCCTGGGTCCTCTTTTTTTGTGCCCGCGATTTTTGGCGAACGGGCCGGCGCCGCGCCACCGCGTCGGACCGCGCTCATGCCTATGGTTTCATTCGGCACGCTGATAGAGTGCGGCGAACGGCGCACCCAGAATGCAGTCCTATCAACAGGTATCCGCGCCGCAGTGAGGAAAGCATGAACATGCGCATCTGGCGTTTGGCAGGTGTCAGTCTTTTGGCCTTGAGCATCAGCGCCCAAGTGCTGGCCGACGATAACAATCCGCAACAACAGCAACAGCAGCAACACAATGAGCAGCGTCAGCAACAGCAGCGTAGCTTTGATAATCAGCGTCAGCAGCAACAGAACCAGCAACGCAGCTTCAATGAGGATCGCCAGCAGAATCAGCAGCGCGAACAGCAGCAACAACGCCAGCAGCAACAGCAGCAATACCAGCAACAGCGTCAGCAAGAACAACTCAACCAGCAGCGGCAGATCCAACAGAACCAGCAGCAGCGCTTCGATCAGCAGCGCCAGCAGCAGGAGCGCGAACGCAATCAGCAGCAACAGCAGCAGATGCAACAGCAGCAGCGTCAGGAGCAGCTTCAGCAACAGCAACGCCAGCAGCAACAGCAGTTGCAGCAGCGCCAGTTGCAAGACCGCCAGGGCAGTCTGCCGATCCAGAGTCGGCCCGACACCGTGCTTCAGACTGAGCCGCCGCGCCAGGGCTATTACCGGGACCTCCCGCGTGACCAGCAACCCCATGGAAACTGGCAGGCGGGACGGCCGGGTGGTCATGGTGACGGTTGGGGCGGCGGACCGCGCTATCGCCCAGGTTATGAGATAGACCGTATCCCGGGTGGCTATTCCCGGGTGCCGTATCGCGGCAACGATTATTTCTACTCGGGTGGCTATTGGTACCGCCCGCAGGGGCCGCGCTACGTCGTGGTCGCGCCGCCGCGCGGTGTTCGAGTGCGATACCTGCCTGACTATGCGCAGCAGGTCTGGCTGGGCAGCGCGCTGTTCTTCCTCGCTGCCGGCACTTATTACACCTACGAGCAAAGCACTCAGGAATACGTCGTCGCCGAACCGCCGCAGGGTGTCGAGCCGGTGTACAGCCCCGAGACCTTACCTCAACCCCCTCAGCAGGCTGCCGACCCGTACGACGTGGTTGCGTATCCGGCCAATGGCCAGACACAGCAGCAGGTCGAGCAGGATCGTTATGACTGTTACCGCTACGCGGTGCAGCAGAGCAACTTCGATCCGGCGAACGCACGTTATCAGCCCGCGCCCGAAGTCATCGGCGTTTATCGGCAAGCGATGGCGGGGTGTTATGCGAGCCGCGGGTACAGTGTTCAGCAGTAGGGTTTCGTCGGTATGCCGTAGTACTTGAGTGAGCGCATGCCGCCAAGCGTCGAAACACCGCGATCACTCGACGCGGCTCATGGAACGCCGCGAACCCTGTAGGAGCCGTCCGAGGGACGAGGGCCGCGAATGCGGTGGGTCATTCACC
>NZ_FOEO01000078.1 GCF_900110765.1 Pseudomonas sp. NFACC02 | reverse complement strand
CCGCGATCTGGCGCGAAGCGGCAGCAACATCAGGCGACTCGGTTGTACCTGATACACCGCATGCACCGGTCTTGCTGCCGGTTCCCGGCAGATCGCGGGCAAGCGCGCTCCTACGCCCTGCGGGCAGAAGCGGTGTCTCGATAAACCCAAGATCGCGATCTGACGGTATGCCACCTGCTGCTGATTCACGCCGAAACTGTAGGAGCGCGCTTGCCCGCGATCTGGCGCGAAGCGGCAGCAACATCAGGCGACCCGGTTATACCTGACACTCCGCATGCACCGGGTTTGCTGCCGGTTCCCGGCAGATCGTCCGGATGCGGCCCAGAGACAAGCCACGCTCCTACGTCCGGCAGGCAGAAGCGGAGTTGTGATAGACGCCGGATTGTGAACTGACGGTATGCCGCCGGCTCTTGATTCTGGCCGGAGGCCGTTGATCGTTCCCGCGCTCCGCGTGGGAATGCCGCCACGGACGCTCCGCGTCCCCGCGTGTGTGACGCGGAGCGTCAAGGGAGGCATGCCCACGCGGAGCGTGGGCATGATCATGTAGAGCGTGGGCACGATCATGCAGTCACAACATCACTGCCAACCAAACCGTTTCACGTAGAACCCTTTCACCGCCTGAGTCAGCCCGACATACGCCAGCAGAATCAGTGGCAGGATGGCGAAGTACAGCGGTGGCAGTGCCTGCAGTTTGAAGTAGTGCGCCAGCGGCCCCAACGGCAGGAAGATCCCGACGGCCATGATCACCCCGGTCATCACCATCAACGGCATTGCCGCGCGGCTCTGCAGGAACGGGATTTTCGGTGTGCGGATCATGTGCACGATCAACGTTTGCGTCAGCAGTCCTACGACAAACCAGCCCGACTGAAACAAGGTCTGATGCTCTGGCGTGTTGGCCCCGAACACGTACCACATCACCGCAAACGTCGTGATGTCGAAGATCGAGCTGATCGGTCCGAAGAAGACCATGAACCGCCCCACGTCCGCAGGCTGCCAGCGCTGTGGTTTTTTCAGCAGTTCCTCGTCGACGTTATCGAACGGAATGGCGATCTGCGAAATGTCGTACAGCAGGTTCTGCACCAGCAGATGCATCGGCAGCATCGGCAGAAACGGAATGAACGCACTCGCCACCAGCACCGAGAACACGTTGCCGAAGTTCGAACTGGCCGTCATCTTGATGTACTTGAGCATGTTGGCGAAGGTCCGGCGCCCTTCCAGTACGCCCTCCTCCAGCACCATCAGGCTCTTCTCCAGCAGGATGATGTCCGCTGCTTCCTTGGCAATGTCCACGGCGCTGTCCACGGAAATCCCGATGTCGGCGGTCCGCAACGCCGGCGCATCATTGATCCCGTCGCCCATGAAACCGACCACATGCCCGTTGGCCTTGAGCAACCGGACAATGCGCTCCTTGTGCGACGGGGTCAGCTTTGCGAACACATTCGTGGTTTCCACCGCCACGGCCAGTTCGGCATCACTCATGCGCTCGACATCGCCTCCGAGCAACAAGCCCTGGCGTTCCAGGCCGACTTCACGGCAGATCTTGGCGGTTACACGCTCGTTGTCACCGGTCAGCACTTTCACCGCGACGCCATGATCGGCCAGGGCCTTGAGTGCAGGCGCGGTGCTTTCCTTGGGTGGGTCGAGAAACGCGACATACCCGATCAACGTCAGATCGCTTTCATCGGCCAGGCCATAAGCGTCCCGCCCAGGCTCCATGGAACGAGCGGCCACGGCCACCACGCGCAACCCTTCGCCGTTGAATTCAGCCGTGACCTGCATGATGCGCTGCAGCAATTCCGGGGTCAGCGCTTCGTCCACTTCGCCGTGACGCACGTGCTTGCAAACACCCAGAACTTCTTCCAGCGCGCCTTTGCAGATCAGCAGATGCGACTGCCCTTGCTCCTGCACCACCACGGACATACGCCGCCGGGTGAAATCAAACGGCACTTCATCGACCTTGCTGAAGTGGGTGCCGACGCGCAGTTCACGGTGGATTTCCACGTGCTCCAGCACGGCGACGTCCAACAGGTTCTTGAGGCCTGTCTGGTAATAGCTGTTGAGATAGGCCATTTCCAGCACGTCATCGGACTCATCGCCCCAGACGTCGACATGCCGCGCCAAAAAGATTTTGTCCTGGGTCAGGGTGCCGGTCTTGTCGGTGCATAGCACGTCCATGGCGCCGAAGTTCTGGATCGCGTCCAGGCGTTTGACGATGACTTTCTTGCGCGACAGAAACACCGCACCTTTGGCCAGGGTCGACGTCACGATCATCGGCAGCATTTCCGGGGTCAGTCCGACGGCAATGGACAGCGCGAACAGCAACGCCTCCATCCAGTCGCCCTTGGTGAAGCCGTTGATGAACAGCACCAGCGGCGTCATCACGAACATGAAGCGGATCAGCAACCAGCTGACTTTGTTGACCCCGCTCTGAAAGGAAGTCGGCGCGCGGTCGGTGGCGCTGACCCGCTGAGCCAATGCGCCAAAATAGGTGTGGTTGCCGGTCGTCAGGATCACCCCGGTCGCCGAGCCCGACACCACGTTGGTGCCCATGAACAGGATGTTCTCCAGGTCCAGCGGGTTATCGGTGTCGCCCTCCGGCCGGCGTGCGAATTTTTCCACCGGCATCGATTCGCCGGTCATCGCCGCCTGGCTCACGAACAGGTCCTTGGCGCTCAGCACCCGGCAATCGGCCGGGATCATGTCGCCCGCAGACAAGACGATCAGGTCGCCCGGCACCAATAGCTTGATGGGCAATTCGATGCGTTGTTTCCCGCCGCCGCTGACCTGTGCGTCAACCTGTGTCCCCTCGGCACGGCGCATCACGGTCGCGGTGTTGCTGACCATGGCTTTCAACGCATCCGCCGCCTGGTTGGAGCGGGTTTCCTGCCAGAAACGCAGCAGCGTCGAGAGCACCACCATCGAGAAGATCACGGTGGCGGCTTTCATGTCCTCGGTCAGCCACGAGATGAAGGCGAGCAACGTCAGCAGCAGGTTGAAGGGGTTCTTGTAGCAGTGCCACAGGTGAACCCACCACGGCAGGGGTTGCTCGTGCTCGACTTCGTTGAGGCCGTGCTGTTCGCGCAACGCCAAGGCTTCGGATTCGGTCAGGCCGTCGCCATGACTGCCCAGGCGCGTCAGCAGTTCGGGCACGTCGCGGGTGGCACCCAGGGTCAAGGTCTGCGCCAGCGTTGGCGGGACTTCGCGGCTGACGGTGGCATCGGTCACGCTGTCGAGCATCGCCAGCCGACGGAAGTGCCGGGCGAAATGACGGGTCCGCAGGAACCCTGCGAAGAACTCTTTCAGGAGGGTGAATTTCATGTGTGTGTCCCCTGGACTGAAGGGCTTACGACTAAAAGGCCCAGGCAGGTACGACCGACCACACGCCGGCTCGGTAAAAAGCCGCACGCAAAGTCTGGCCCGCGACCCGAAGGTCGCGCGGGTGTGACGTCAGGAATGGACAGGGATGCTCACGCTGCAGCCATTCGGCTACGGGAGCAAAAGCACTGCCGTTTCTCGCACTGTCGGCGAGATAACGGCAGCAGAAAGACTGCGCGTTATCTTGCCGAGAATTGGCCGGTCATCGAAACCGGCTGACGCCTGTCACTCGAACAAGTACCCACTGTGGGTCTCCGCATTGGTTGAAAACGGGCGAAGAATACGCCCGGCTTTCAGGAGAAGTAAACGGCCATCATGCGCCCGCCAGAACTATCGTTCGGGGCTTCAGGATTGGTTCAGGAAAGGTAAAAAACGACCCCTTGCAGGAACGTGGCTTGTCCCGCGATGGCGTCAGATCCGGCACCCCGAGGTCGATTGCCCTGCCGCTATCCTTGTAAGCGCGCGCTTGCCCGCGATGGCGGTGTATCAGCCGACATATTTTTCTCAGACAAATCCCATTCGCGGGCAAGCGCGCTCCTACAGGGGCTGCGGTAGGGCAATCAACTTTGCGGTGTCGGATCTGACCCAATCGCCAGCAAGCCGGCGCATACAAGATTTGCGTCCGGCCAGTGGCGTTACACGTCATAACACCGATAAAGGCCTAGCTGCTAAACTCGCACGCCCTTATTTCCGCACCAAGGCGCCGCGCATGTCTTCGTTGAATCAGGCGCTCCGCGTCGCCCTCGATAACCGTCAATCCCTGCTAACTGAGCTGCATGCCCAAGGCACGGACTGTTATCGCCTGTTCCACGGCAGCCAGGAAGGCGCGAGCGGGCTGACTGTCGACCGTTATGGGCCGCAGTTGCTGGTGCAAAGCTTTCACAACAGCCTTGATCGCGACTCGCTGCTGGCGGTGCACACGGCCATCAATGCGTATCTGGGTCTGGAACTGATGCTGGTCTACAACGACCGTTCTCAGGGCAACTCACGAATCGATCGCAGCGATGCCGTTTACAAGGCAGACGAGGCGGCGCTGGAAGATCTGGTCGGGCATGAATGGGGGCTGAACTACCGCGTTCGGGCTCGTCACGCGGGCCAGGATCCGTTGCTGTTTCTCGACCTGCGCAACGCCCGCGGCTGGGTGAAGGATCACGCCAAAGGCAAAAGCGTGCTCAACCTGTTCGCCTACACCTGCGGTGTCGGCCTGAGCGCCGCAGCCGGCGGCGCACGCGAGGTCTGCAATCTGGACTTCGCCGAAGGCAATCTGGCGGTGGGCCGCGAGAACGGCAAGCTCAACCCGCACTTGCCGCCGATGCAGTTCATCCAGTCCGATTATTTTCCGGCAATCCGCCAACTGGCGGGCCTGCCGGTCGCTTCGCGGCGCGGGCAGAAGCTGCCGTCGTATGCACGACTGGATCAGCGCCAGTTCGACGTGGTGCTGCTCGATCCCCCGGCGTGGGCGAAGAGCGCTTTCGGCACCGTCGATTTGCTGCGTGACTACCAAAGCCTGTTGAAACCTGCCCTGCTGACCACCGCTGAAGACGGCGTGTTGATCTGCTGCAACAACCTGGCAAAAGTGAATATGGACGAATGGCGCGATCAAGTGCTGCGCTGCGCAAGCAAAATAGGCCGTCCCGTGCGTGACTGCCAGCCCCTTGTACCCGGCGCCGATTTTCCGTCGCTGGACCAGCAACCACCGCTCAAGACATTGATCTTGCAGCTTTGATCGCTGACTGACTACGACGAAATTTCCCACAGGTATTGTAGTCGGCGCCTTCGGAACCAGATTGACGTGCCATACTCCAAGGGACCTCACATCGAGAGAGTTGGCGACCTACATGCCCAAAGGATTGAAACGCGCCATTGGCGCCCTGCTGGCCGTCTTCGCAATTTACACCGTGTTGGGATTTCTGATCCTGCCGGGCATTGCGTTGCGGGTGATCAACCAACAGTTGGCCAATTACGCCACGGTCCCGGCCAGGCTGGAGCGTCTGGAGCTCAATCCCTACAGCCTGGAAGTCACGCTGTGGGGCTTGACCATCGGTGCACCGGGCAAGGAGCAGATCGGTTTCGAGCGCCTTTACGCCAACCTGCAAATCGACAGCCTGTGGACCAAAGCGCTTCACCTTGAGGCGGTCGAACTCGACAAACCCAAGACCGAACTGCTGTTTTCCAAAGACGGCCGCCTGAATCTGGCCGATCTGTTCAAACTCCCGCCAAGCGAACCCGCCCAACCTGACGAGCCACCGAGCAAGCCGTTTCCGTTACGCATCGGCGAAATCAAACTGGCGGACGGTTACGTACACTTTCAGGACCTGCGCCCGAGCGAGCCGATCGAATTTCTGTACGACGAACTGAATTTCGAACTGAAGAACCTCAGCACCCTGCCCGAAGACAATGCCGACATGACCCTGGTGGCGGCTGGCCCCACGGGCGGACAGATTGACTGGGTCGGTCGTATCAGTCTGGTGCCGATCTCATCCGAAGGCACCTTGAAAGTCACCGACGGCAAGATGAAAGTCTGGTGGCCGTATGTGCGCGATGCCCTGCCCCTGGCATTGAAAGACGGCATCATCAACCTCAACACCCATTACAAACTGAACCTGGCCAAAGAAACCGAGCTGCTGCTGGACAACACTTCGGTCAGTATCGCGCCGCTTGCCATCGATGCACCGGACGGCAGACCGCTGGTGCGGCTGAAGAAACTCGACGTCAGCGAGACCTCCATCGACCTCGCCAAACAGTTGGTCACTGTCGGCAAGATTCGCAGCGAAGGCCTGGAAACCTGGGCCGCCCGCGAGTCCGACGGGCAGCTTGACTGGCAAAAACTGTTCGCCAGTCAACCGTCCAAAGCCCAGCAGAAAAAAGCCGAAGCCGAGAAGCAGCAACCCGCGACGGCGACCGGCAGCGAAACCGCCGCCACGCCGGTTGCGCCGAGCAAACCGTGGCAGGTGTTATTGCGCGATACGCAATTGCGCGACTACCGCATACATCTGGCGGACAAGATGCCCAAAGAGCCCGTCGCGCTGGAGGTTGGGCCGCTCAATCTGGACATGAGCAATTTTGACAGCCTCAATAAATCGCCCTTCAACCTCAAGCTCGACACCGGCGTGGGCAAGCAAGGCAAGCTGACGGCCGAGGGCGAAGTGAATCTGGCACCCGTTCGCGCCAAACTCAACGTCACCACTCGCGACATCGACCTGCGCGTCGCGCAATCCTATGTCACGCCGTTCATTCGGCTTGAAGTGCGCAGCGGCATGCTCAACACCGATCTGGCGGTGGACCTGAAAAGCACCGAGCCGCTGGCACTGGGCATCACCGGCAAGGCGCAGGTGGATCAGTTGCATACGCTGGACACCCTCAAGTCGCGGGACTTCGTAAAGTGGGAGCGCGTCAACGTCGAGGGCCTGAACTTCCAGTTGGGCGACAGCCTCAGCATCGCCTCGATCAACCTCGAGCAACCGTATGCGCGCTTCGTGATTGCCGATGACCGCACCACCAACATCGATGACCTGCTGATACCACAACCGGCTGACAGCAAGCCCGCGCCCGCCAAAAGCAAGTCAACCGCCAGCGCCGAAAAACCGATGGGCATTCATATCGGCGAGGTGACTATCAATAACGGCTCGGCCAACTTCGCCGACTTCAGCCTCACGCCCAATTTCGCGACCGCCGTGCAGCAACTCAACGGTAAAATCGGCACGCTGGACAACCGTCAGGACAAGCCGGCGCCCGTCGACATCAAAGGCAAGGTCGACCGCTATGCGCCAGTGACGATCAAAGGCGCGCTGAACCCGTTCAACCCGCTCGCCAGCCTGGACATCGCCACCAGCTTCAAGCGTGTCGAGCTCACCACTTTGACGCCCTACTCCGGCAAGTTTGCGGGTTATCGCATCCGCAAAGGCCGACTGAATCTGGACCTGCATTACCTGATCACCAAGGGTCAGCTCAAGGCCGAGAACAAGGTCGTGGTCGAGCAATTGCAACTGGGTGAGAAGGTCGACAGCCCGGACGCGGTGAACCTTCCGCTGAAGCTGGCGATTGCCTTGCTCAAGGACGTCGACGGCAAGATTTCCATTGAGTTGCCGGTCACCGGTGATTTGAACAACCCGCAGTTCAGCGTGATGCCCATCGTCTGGCAGACCCTGCGCAACCTGGTGGTGAAAGCCGCTGCCGCGCCGTTCAAATTCATCGGCGGTTTGATCAGCGGCGGTGGTTCGCAAGACCTGGGCACCGTGTCCTTCGCTGCCGGCTCAGATGAATTGAGCCGTGACGCCCAGGCCTCGCTGGACAAACTGGCGGCCGCGCTCAAAGAACGCCCTGCCCTGCGTCTTGAGATCGAAGGCACCAGCGCCGAAGCCAGTGACGGCCCGTTGATCGCACAGCAGCGACTCGAACGCGAATACCAGAGCACCTACTACAAGATTCTCCAGCGCCGAGGCGACAAGGTGCCGGCGCAAGCTGCCGACCTGAAAGTGCCGGACGATGAAAAGCCGCCGATGCTCGAAGGCATCTACCGCACTCGCCTTAAGGGGCAACCGCCGGCCGAGTGGGTGGATCTGGGCAAGGAAGAACGACAGAACAAGATGCGCGATGCCGTGCTCAAATCATGGAGCTCGAGCGCGCTGTTGCTGCGTCAGCTGGGTCAGGCCCGTGCCAGCAGCATCAAGGACTATCTGGTGGACAAGGGACAATTGGCCGACGATCGGGTCTACTTCGTCGACGCCAGTCTCGGTCAACCGGAAAAAGACGGTCGCGTCGTCACCCCCCTGCATCTGGACAGTGAGTAACGACTTTTGAAGAGTGTGTTAGCGAAGACCGTGCTGATGCTCGGTCTGACAGCAGTAGCGGCCGTCGCTCACGCGGCGACCGACACGTTGAGGTGTGGCAGTCAGCTGATCAGCGTCGGCGACCGGATGTTCGAAGTGCAACAGAAATGCGGCCAGCCCGTCAGCCAGGACATCGTCGGCTACAAGGAAACGGTCAACCATTTCCGTCAGGTCGATCAGGTGCAGGTCCAGGAATGGATTTACGGCCCGAACAACGGCATGTATCAATACCTGCGGTTCGAAGGCGGCCGGTTGGTGCGGATCGACAGCAAGCGGGGGCGTTGAGCCAACAATGCGTCGGATCCCCTTGTGGGAGATTCTATGGTTCTCGAACCGGTGGTGTCGGTCCGGTTTCGAGAGTCGCAACGCCTGACAGCATGCGCCACATCCCGGATGACGCAGAGCGTCATTGAATGTGTTACCACGCGGAGCGCGGGAACAATCAGCTGGCTCGCGATGGGAGCGAGCCAGTTTCATCAAGGGTGAATGGCACACCGCATTCGTCAGCAAGCTGACTCCCACAGGTTCTATGTTTATTCAACGATTTCGGTGTTGAATCTAACAGCGCAAAGCGCGCTATGGCTTTTGATCTTCATACCGCAGCAGGCCAGACACCACAAAGCGCGACTTGGGTGCAGGCCAAACGCAGACGACGCGCAGTGGGCCGAGCGGCATGGATGCCGCGAGAGCGCCGTCAGGACATGGATGTCCGTTCGGCGCGGGCCCACGGAGCGTCGTCGGAGTGCGGGTACCCGACGCAGGAGGGCCAAGCCAGGAGCTAGACCCTTGGTTACTTGGGGTTATCAAGTAACCCGCCGAAGGCGGAACAGTTTGGACGTTAGGACAAACCACACCGTCAGCGTCACCCCAAATAGTGG
>NZ_FOEO01000071.1 GCF_900110765.1 Pseudomonas sp. NFACC02 | reverse complement strand
CGCTGGAGGATCGAGCTGTTTTTCAAGTGGATCAAGCAACATCTGAAACTCAAACGCTTCTATGCCTTCTCCGAAAACGCCGTGCGCCTGCAGATCTACAGCGCCTTGATCAGCTATCTGTTGTTGCACCTGTTCCACCGCCGCTCAGGGTTTCAGGGCTCGTTGTTTGAGCTGACGGTTCGTATCGCTTATGCCTTGCATGAACGGCCTGCTACCCAGGAATTCAAAGACCGACGACGACAGGAACAGGATCAGTTGAAGGCTGCTCAGGGCAGCCTTCAACTATGAAACATATTTACCGGACACTAGTGATGGCGGCGGTGGGCGTACCGATTACCGTTATTTCCTGACCGAAGACCGCGCCATGGGCTACGCCCGTGAAGCGCTGCGCCAGGCGCTGGTCAACCTGGAAGCCGTTCCCGCCCCGGCCGGAACGCTGCCTGTCGTGCTGGGTTCCGGCTGGTCCGGTGTGCTGCTGCACGAAGCCGTGGGCCACGGTCTGGAAGGCGATTTCAACCGCAAGGGCAGCTCGGCCTACAGCGGTCGCATGGGCGAAATGGTTGCTTCCAAACTCTGCACCATTGTCGATGACGGCACACTGGCCGGTCGTCGTGGCTCACTGAGTGTCGATGACGAGGGCGTGCCGACCGAGTGCACCACCCTGATCGAGAACGGTGTATTGAAAGGCTACATGCAGGACAAGCTCAACGCGCGCCTGATGGGCGTCGCGCGCACCGGTAACGGCCGGCGCGAGTCCTACGCGCATCTGCCGATGCCGCGCATGACCAACACTTACATGCTCGGCGGCCAGAGCGATCCGGCGGAAATCATCGCGTCGGTGAAGAAAGGCATCTACTGCGCCAACCTCGGCGGTGGTCAGGTCGACATCACCAGTGGCAAATTCGTGTTCTCCACCAGCGAAGCGTATTTGATCGAGGACGGAAAAATCACCACGCCTGTCAAGGGCGCCACCTTGATCGGTAACGGTCCTGAGTGCATGAGCCGGGTGTCGATGGTCGGCAACGACCTGTCGCTGGACAGCGGTGTGGGCACCTGCGGCAAGGATGGGCAGTCGGTGCCGGTCGGTGTGGGTCAGCCGACGCTGAAGATCGATGCGATTACGGTCGGCGGCACAGGCGGGTAAGGAGCGACATTGCACCTGTAGGAGCGCGCTTGCTCTGGGCCGCATTCGGACGATAGCGTCAGGCCAGACACCTTGATGTCGACTGACACACCGCCTTCGCGGGCAAGCGCGCTCCTACAGGCGCGATACAGGTTTAACGCAGTCCGCGTTTGGTTTCGTCCAGTTCGCGGATGTATTTGAAGATTTTGCGGGTCGCAGTAGGGGCCTTGTTCTGCTTGGCCTCGTGCTGGGCCTGACGGATCAGGGAGCGCAGTTGCTGACGGTCGGCTTCCGGGTATTCATTGACGAACTGTTCGAGGACGTCATCGGTACCGGTCACCAGACGGTCACGCCAGCGCTCCAGGTTATGAAAGCGCTCGTTGTACTGGCGCGTGGAGGCATCGAGTTGATCGAGCAGGACCAGGATTTCATCCAGGTTCTGATCTCGCATCAGCCGGCCAATGAAGGAAATGTGGCGTTTGCGCGCAATGTGCGCGGTGTGCTTGGGAGCATCGGCCAGTGCCCGACGCAGCTCATCGGTCAGGGGCAGCTTGGCCAGCACATCGGGCTTGAATGTCGTCAAGCGTTCGCCCAGATCCACCAGAGCGTGCAGCTCTTTTTTGATCTGGGTTTTGCTTTTCTCTCCGTCAAAGGAGTCGTCGTAAGAATCAACCATGGGGGCCGTCCGCAAATAAACGCCGCCATGATAACCAGTCAGGGGCCAATTGTCCGGCCCAGTGGGCACTTGGTCAGTGCCGAAACCGGAATTTGATGGAGAACGTCATGAGTGCATCAGAAAGCGTCGGCCCGCAGGCCTTGCCGGCACTGCAACAACAGGTCGAGCAGATCGTCGCCGAAGCCAGGCGTCAGGGCGCGACCGCTTGTGAAGTCGCGGTGTCGCTGGAGCAGGGACTGTCGACGTCGGTTCGCCAGCGCGAAGTCGAAACCGTCGAGTTCAACCGCGACCAGGGTTTTGGCATCACCTTGTATGTCGGCCATCGCAAGGGCTCGGCCAGCACATCTGCCAGTGGGCCGGATGCGATCCGCGAAACCGTTGCCGCTGCGTTGGCCATCGCCAAACACACCTCCGAAGACGAAAGTTCGGGGCTGGCCGATGCCGCTTTGATGGCCAAGGAACAGCCGGATTTCGACCTGTTCCACCCTTGGGACATCACGCCCGAGCAAGCGATTGAAAAGGCGCTGATCTGTGAAGCCGCCGCGTTTGACGCCGACAGCCGGATCAAGAACGCTGATGGCACGACGCTCAATGTGCATCAGGGCTGCCGCGTGTATGGCAACAGCCACGGTTTCATTGGCGGTTACGCCTCGACCCGTCACAGCTTGAGCTGCGTCATGATCGCCGAGAAAGACGGCCAGATGCAGCGCGACTACTGGTACGACGTTAACCGTCAGGGCGAGCTGTTGATGGACGCCAGAGACATCGGCAAGAAAGCTGCCGAGCGTGCCGCGAGTCGGCTGGGCGCGCGCCCGGTGCCGACCTGCGAAGTGCCGGTGCTGTTCTCGGCGGAGCTGGCGGGCGGCCTGTTCGGCAGTTTCCTGGGCGCCATTTCGGGCGGCAACCTGTACCGCAAGTCGTCGTTCCTGGAAGGCGCCATCGGTCAGCGACTGTTCCCCGAGTGGATGACCATCGACGAGCGTCCGCATTTGATGCGCGCCATGGGCAGCTCGGCGTTCGACGGTGACGGCCTCGCCACCTACGCCAAACCCTTCGTCGAGAACGGTGAGCTGGTGTCATACATTCTGAGCACCTACTCGGGCCGCAAACTGGGCCTGCCCAGCACCGCCAACGCGGGCGGCGTGCACAACCTGTTCGTCTCCCATGGCACCGAAGACCAGGCCGCGCTGATACGCCGCATGGGTCGCGGTCTGTTGGTCACCGAATTGATGGGCAGTGGGCTGAACATGGTCACCGGCGACTATTCACGCGGCGCGGCGGGTTTCTGGGTCGAGAACGGCGAAATCCAGTTCCCGGTTCAGGAAGTGACCATCGCCGGCAACATGAAGGACATGTTCAAGCAGATCGTGGCCGTGGGCAGCGACCTCGAACTGCGCAGCAACATCCGCACGGGTTCCGTGTTGATCGAGAAGATGATGGTGGCGGGGAGCTGATTGCTTCCTGCGTTCAACTGCATGACCCAAAGGCCTGCCTCGTGCAGGCCTTTTTCATGCGCGTGCGCTCGGTATCTTCTGCTGAAACCTCGTGATGGCCGGAACCTGTGGGAGCTGCCGGAGGTTACGACGGTGGCGAAATCGGTACGTCTGACACACCGCTTTCGCCACCGTCGTAACCTCCAGCAGCTCCCACAGAGATTGTTGTCGTCCCTCGATTTTGCGTCCTCGCGCCAATATCGTCCCAATACCGGGGTTGTTTTGATTCTTGAACTCATTTAATAATGAATATCATTCGCTGGGTGAGATTCGTTGATGGGTGCTGCTCTGCAGAAACCGCCGTATCTGAAAACCTGGCGTGCGCTGAGCCTGTGAGCACTGCTCATTCCGGAAAAACTCACGACCGGCATATCTGACCGGCAGCGCTAACGCCTGTGGAGGGCACGCCATGGAGCATTGGAAAAGCACGATTCTGAAAGGCAATAGCTGTTTCAACCGTGGCGACCTGATCGACGCCCGAGAACTGTATCTGCAAGCCTTGGCCCTTGCGCAGGTCCTGCTTGAGCGCTGGAACGACCCCGATGAGGCGATGGCCGCGTTCGTCATTTCCCACCACAACCTGGCCGATCTGCACCTGAGCCTGCACCAGCCGGAGGAGAGCGCCGAGTACCTCTGTGCCGCGCATCAACGCCTGCTGCAGGTGATCCAGAACCCGCAACTGACGCCTGCATTGCGCCAAGCCGCGTTCCGGCATAGCCACAAGACCTACAGCGAACTGTTGGGCTTCATCAGTGAACACGGTGAATACCCACGTACCCGACGCCTGCTCAACAGCAGCGGCGAACACTCACGCTCGGCGCTTCAGCGTAATGCCGCGGCCGCCGGCACCTTGTCTTTTGGAGTCCATTGAAATGCCGTATACATTGCCTGCCTTGCCGTATGCCTACGATGCCCTGGAGCCGCACATCGATGCGCAGACCATGGAAATCCACTACACCAAGCACCACCAGACCTACATCAACAACCTCAATGCCGCCGTCGAGGGCACCGAGTACGCCGAATGGCCGATCGAAAAACTGGTCGCCCGTGTCGCGCAGTTACCTGAAAAACTGCGTCCGGCCGTGATCAACCAGGGCGGCGGTCACGCCAACCACTCGCTGTTCTGGGAGGTCATGAGTCCTGCCGGTGGCGGCTTGCCAAGGGGCGCGCTGGCCGAGGCCATCGACCAGCAACTGGGCGGTATGGACGCCTTCAAAGAAGCGTTCACCAAAGCCGCACTGACCCGCTTCGGCAGTGGCTGGGCCTGGCTGAGCGTGACCCCGGACAAGAAACTGATCGTGGAGAGCAGCGGCAACCAGGACAGTCCGCTGATGAGCGGCCACACGCCTATCCTCGGGCTGGACGTCTGGGAGCACGCCTACTACTTGCGCTATCAGAACCGTCGCCCGGAATACATCGCTGCGTTTTATAACGTCGTGAACTGGGATGAAGTCGCCAAACGCTACGCAGACGCGTTGGCTTAACGCCCAGACGAGAAGTAGACACCCTATGCCCTCGGATATCCTCACCCTCAGCAGCGTACGCCTGTTGCGTCTGGCCATCGGTTCGATTCTGTTACTGGTGGGAACGGGTTTGCTCGTCGCTCAGGGGCTCTCATGGTTGAGCCTCGAACCCCGGATATTGAGGGCGCTGGAAGGCGGAGCGCTGTGCGCCTTGGGCACCGCCCTCGGCGCCATACCGGTGTTGGTGATTCGTCGGATGCCGGTGGCGGTGTCCGACGGGTTGCTCGGCTTCGGCGCGGGCATCATGCTTGCCGCCACGGCGTTCTCTCTGATCGTGCCGGGACTGGGCGCTGCTCAAGGCCTGGGCTTCTCTGCGTGGGGCGCAGGTGCGCTCATCAGTGTCGGAATTCTCGCGGGCGCCGTGGGGTTGTTCATCGTCGACAGGCTGGTTGCCCAGGGCACGACCGGGGCGGGCGTTACGGAAAAACCGGCGATCCCGTCGAACATCTGGCTGTTCGTGATCGCGATCATCGCTCACAACATTCCGGAGGGCATGGCAGTGGGCGTCTCGGCGGGCGGCGGTCTGGCGCATGCCGACAGCCTGGCTATGGGCATTGCGTTGCAAGACGTGCCGGAAGGCCTGGTGATCGCGCTGGTACTGGCGGGAGCGGGCATGTCACGCCTGAATGCCTTTTTGATCGGTGCGGCCTCGGGGCTGGTCGAGCCGGTTTTCGCCGTGCTCTGCGCCTGGCTCGTGGAAGTTGCCGCGCTGCTGTTGCCGCTCGGTCTGGCGCTGGCCGCCGGAGCCATGCTGTTGGTCGTAATCCACGAAATCATCCCTGAATCACGCCGTAACGGGCACGACAAGATCGCCAGTTTCGGGCTGCTGGCGGGCTTCTGCCTGATGATGGTGATGGATACGGCGTTGGCCTGACACCCGCCTGGATTAAAGGCATTGTCAGCCGCCACGTGCTCTCTCGCGCTAAAAACCCTTATAATCCTGCGCCTATTCCAACCTGATGCGAGATCCGCCGTGAGCTTACCGCCGTGCCCAAAATGCAGTTCCGAGTACACCTACGAAGACGGCACTCAGCTCGTCTGCCCGGAATGCGCCCATGAGTGGTCCGCCGATGGCGTCGCCGAGGCGAGTGATGACGTCAAAGTCATCAAGGACGCCGTCGGCAATACGCTGCAGGACGGCGACACCGTCACCGTCATCAAGGACCTGAAAGTCAAAGGTTCCTCGCTGGTGGTCAAGGTCGGCACCAAGGTCAAGAACATCCGTCTGGTCGACGGCGACCACGACATCGACTGCAAGATCGACGGCATCGGCGCGATGAAGCTGAAGTCGGAGTTTGTGAAGAAGGGGTGATGCTCGTTTCATCACCGCATGAACCCTGTGGGAACGAGCTTGCTCGCTAAGGCGGCATTTGCGGTCGACGGTTATTAGTCGGCGGCGCGTCAGTTCGCGAGCAAGCTCGCTCCCACAGGGAACCGCGTCAGCCCGCTGGGCCGCCGCCCATCAACTCGGCAAATTGATCCCGAACGTATTCTCCCCGTGCTCACTGCGCGCAAACACGGTTCCGCCGTGCATCAAGGCAATCGCTTTGACGATGGCCAGCCCCAGGCCATGATTGGCGCCGCTGTTGCTGCGTGACGCATCCACCCGATAAAAACGCTCGAAGAGCTTGGGCAGGTGTTCGCCGGAAATCTGCGCGCCGGGGTTGGTCACACTGATGCTGACGTGATCGCGTTCATCTTCGATGTCCACATGAATCACCTGCCCGGGCGAGGTGTGTTGAACCGCGTTGTGCAGCAGGTTGATCAGCGCGCGTCGCAAGTGGGCCTTCTCGAACGGCACTTGCGCATCGCCACGCACCTGAACCTGGACCTGCGCGTCTTCGAGAATGAAATCCAGATAATCCAGCGTCGTTGCGACTTCCTCCGCCAGCGAAGACTGAGTCAGTTCGGTGGCTTTGCTGCCCTGATCGGCGCTGGCCAGGAAGAGCATGTCATTGATGATCGAGCGCAGCCGTTCGAGCTCTTCCAGGTTCGATTGCAAGACCTCGAAGTAATGCTCGGCGGAGCGTCCACGGGTCAGCGCCACCTGGGTCTGGCCGATCAGGTTGGTCAGCGGCGACCGTAACTCGTGGGCCACGTCGGCGTTGAACGATTCCAGGCGGGAATAGGCCTGCTCGACGCGCTCGAGCGTGGAATTGAACGAGGTCACGAACTGGTCCAGCTCAGGCGGCAGCGGTGATAGCTGTAAACGCCCGGACAAGCGTGGCGGCGCCAGTTTTTGCGCCTCCAGCGACAGATCGAGCAAGGGCTTGAGGCCGATGCGCGCGACCCAGTAACCCAGCGCCGACGCCAGCGCGATACCGACGGCGGCCAGGCTGATCAACGCGATCAGCAACGAATGCTGGGTCTGCCAGAACGTCTCGGTGTCGATGGCAGTCAGAAAACGCAGCGGTGGCCGTTGGTCCTTGGCCGGAAACTGGCTGACCAGCACTTTGAACGGGTAGTCGCGATCCTTCAGTTTCAAATCACGCATGCCCAACGGGCCGTTGGCGAACGCACGAATCTGCGCGTCGGGATTGCCGAACTCATAGGTCGGGTTGTCGCTCACCACCCAGAACCGCAACCGTTTGTCCTCTTCGCTGAGCAGCCTGAGCTTGGCGTTTATCTTGACCCAGTGCTCGGGCGTGCCGTAACGCTGCACGGCGGATTCCAGCACGCTGTAACGCGCGTCCACCTCGGCTTCCGGCAGCAGACCCAGCCCCTTGTCCACTTGCAGGTACAAGGCCCAGCCGATCAGCAGGAACACCAACAGCGCCACCAGCGCGAACATCCCGCTCAGGCGCAGGGCGATGGAGTTAGTCGACACGGCGGCTCTCCAGCACGTACCCCATGCCCCGAATCGTGTGCAGCAGCTTCTGTTCGAACGGGCCATCAAGCTTGGCGCGCAGGCGTTTGATCGCCACCTCGACAACGTTCGCGTCGCTGTCGAAGTTGATGTCCCAGACCATCTCGGCAATCGAGGTCTTGGACAGGATCTCGCCCTGACGCCGGGCCAACACACTGAGCAGCGAAAACTCCTTGGCCGTCAGGTCCAGGCGAGCGCCGGAACGGGTGGCCTTGCGACTGATCAGGTCGATCCACAGGTCGGCGACGCTGATCTGCACTGGCTCATGGCCGCCGCTGCGGCGGGTCAAAGCCTGCAAGCGGGCGACCAGTTCCAGGAACGAAAAGGGTTTGCCCAGATAGTCGTCGGCGCCCTCACGCAGGCCACGGATGCGGTCATCGACGTTTTCCCGGGCGGTGAGCATGATCACCGGCGTCTGCTTGCGCGCTCGCAAGGCGCGCAGCACGCCGTACCCGTCCAGGCCCGGCAGCATGACATCCAGAACGATCACGGCGTAGTCGCTTTCCAGCGCCATGTGCAGCCCTTCGATGCCGTCCCGGGCAACGTCCGTGGTGTAACCCTGTTCCGTCAGACCGCGATGCAGATAGTCGGCGGTCTTCTCTTCGTCTTCGATAATCAGGACACGCATCGGTCCACGCTCACTTATTCGATTCTGGCTGTCGGGTGCTTACTTTTCAGCCACCAGCATCGCCGTCGGCTTGTTCTCCGTCGGTGCGGGCGGTGGCGTGGCGGTCGGGTGCCGGCGGTGAAACAGTCGCTCCAGTTGCAGGTAGATCACCGGCGTTGTGAACAGCGTCAACGCCTGACTCACCAGCAAACCACCGACGACCGCGATGCCCAGCGGTTGACGCAGCTCGGCACCGACACCATAGCCGAGCATCAGCGGCAGTGCGCCCAGCAGCGCCGCCAGGGTGGTCATGATGATCGGCCGGAAGCGCGTCAGACACGCCTCATAAATGGCGTCCTGCGGGGACAGGCCACGCTGCCGCTGCCCTTCGAGGGCGAAGTCCACCAGCAGGATGCCGTTTTTCTTGACGATACCGATCAACAACACGATACCGATCAAGCCCATGATCGAGAAATCCTGTCCCATCAACCACAGCAGCAACAGCGCGCCGATGCCGGCCGAGGGCAGGGTGGAGATGATCGTCAGCGGGTGCACGAAGCTTTCATACAGCACGCCCAGAATGATGTACACCGCCACCAACGCCGCCAGGATCAGCCAGGGCTGGTTGGCGAGCGAGCTCTGAAACGCCTGCGCGGCGCCCTGGAAGTTGCCGATGATCGAGGCGGGCATGCCGATCTCGTTCTTGGCCTGATCGAGCAAGCGCACCGCGTCACCCAGCGCGACACCTGCCGAGAGGTTGAATGACAGGTTGGCGGCCGGGAACATGCCATCGTGGGCGATCGACAAAGGCCCCATCTTCGGCGCACCGACCTTGGCGAGCGCCGACAGCGGCACCATTTCGTTGGTCAGCGGCGAGCGCAGATAGAAGTAGTTCAGGCTCTCGGCTTTGCCGCGCTGCTGCGGTTCAAGCTCCAGAATCACTTTGTACTGGTTGATGTCGGTCTGGTATTCGTTGATCTGGCGCTGGCCGAACGCGTCGTACAGCGCCTGATCGACATCCGCCGTGGTCAGCCCGAAGCGTGCGGCGGCGCTGCGGTCAATGTCCAGATGCGTCACGCTGCCGCCCAGTTGCAGGTCGTTGGACAGGTCGCGGAAGGCGGGAATCGAACGCAGCTTTTCCGTCAGTTTCTGCGTCCACTCGTTCAGCAGTGCGCCATTGTTGCTTTTGAGCACGTACTGGTACTGCGCACGGCTCGGCCCGGAACTCAGGTTGATGTCCTGACCCGCGCGCAGGTAGAGGACGATGCCTGGAATTTTTGCCAGCTTGGGCCGGATGCGATCGATGAACTGACTGGCCGATACATCGCGGTCGCCGCGGTCTTTCAACGCAATCCAGACCCGGCCGTTGGCGATGGTCTGGTTGCTGCCGCTGACGCCCACCGAGTGAGAGAACGCTCTGACGGCCGGGTCGGCGGCGATGATTTTCGCCAGTTGTTTGTGTTTCTCGACCATGTCGGGGTACGAAATGTCCGCCGCCGCCTCACTGGTGCCCAACACCATGCCGGTGTCTTGAACCGGGAAGAAGCCTTTGGGGATCAACACATAACCGGCCACCGCGAGAACCAGCGTCAGGCCGAAAATGCCGAGCATCAGGCGCTGATGGGCGAGGGCGAAACGTACGCCACGGGCGTACTGCGCCAACAGTTTTTCACCGAAGCCGGGGTTGGCATGTGCGTCATGTTTGGGCGCACGCATGAACAGCGCGGCCAGGGTCGGTGCCAACGTCAGGGACACCAACACCGAAATCAGAATGGTGGACGTTGCCGTCAGGGCGAACTCCTTGAACAGCCGCCCGACGACGCCGCCCATGAACAGCAGCGGAATGAACGCCGCAATCAACGAGAAGCTGATGGACACCACGGTGAAGCCGATCTCGCCTGCACCCTTGATGGCCGCGTCACGCATGCTTTCGCCCGCTTCGAGGTGTCGGTGGATGTTCTCCACGACCACAATGGCGTCGTCGACCACAAAGCCGACGGCCACCACAATGGCCACCAGCGTCAGGTTGTTGAGGCTGAATCCAAGCACGTACATGAGGGCAAAGCTGGCGACCAGGGAAACGCCCAGCACGGCTGTCACGATCAACGTCGCCGAGAGCTGACGCAGGAACAGCGCCATGACCGCGATGACCAGGATGATGGCGATCATCAAGGTCATTTCCACTTCGTGCAGGGACGCGCGAATGGTTTTGGTCCGGTCGCTGAGCACCGTAACGTCGACCGAGGCCGGCAGCATTGCCTGTAATCGGGGCAGTTCGCCGAGTACGCGGTCTACGGTCTCGACGATGTTGGCGCCCGGCTGGCGGAACACCACGATGTTCACGCCTTGCTGATCGCCGGACCAGGCTTTGACGTAGGCGTTTTCGGAGCCGTTGATCACCCGCGCGACATCACGCAGGTGAACGGGGGCGCCGTTCTTGTAGGAGACGATCAGGTTTTCGTAATCTTTGGCTTGAAACAACTGGTCGTTGGAGGCGAGGGTCGAAATGCTGTCTTTGCCATACAGCGCACCCTTGGCCAGATTGAGACTGGTCTGCTGCAACGTTCCCCTGAGGTCCGCCAGGGTCAGTCCGAGGGAGGCGAGCTTTTCCGGTGCCGCCTGAACGCGAATCGCCGGGCGCTGCTGGCCAGTGATGCTGACCTGACCGACACCGTCGATCTGGCTCAGCTGGCGTGCCAGCAGGGACTCGGTAATGTCACTCAGCTCGGTACCGGGCATCAGGCTGGAACTGATGCTGAGGATCAGTACCGGCGTGTCGGCCGGGTTGAGCTTGCGCCAGGTCGGTGCCGTCGGCAGATCGGCGGGCAGCCGGCCCGACGCCGTATTGATGGCCGCCTGCACTTCCTGAGCCGCCGTGTCGATGCTTTTGTCCAGCGTGAATTGCAGGGTCAGGTTGGTGGAGCCCAGCGCACTGCTCGACGTCATCTGGGTCACGCCGGGAATGGCACTGAATTGCACTTCAAGGGGCGTGGCCACCGACGACGCCATGGTTTCCGGGCTGGCGCCGGGCAAGCTCGCCGACACCTGAATGGTCGGGAATTCCGCTTCCGGCAAGGGCGCGACCGGCAGACGAGGGAAGGCGATACACCCCAGCAGCACCAGCGCGAAGGTCAGCAGAACCGTGGCAATCGGATGATTCACGCACCAGGCGGAGATCGAACCGTGGCCCTTCATTTCGCCGCCCCTTTTGCACTGCTGGCAGCCGCCAGCGTATCAACGGTCTGCGCCGTGACCACTTCGATGCTCGATCCGTTCTTGAGGCGTGACTGACCGTCGCTGACCAGGACGTCGTTGACGTTGACCCCGCTGATCAACATCAGGTCGCTGTCCTGGTACTCGACTTTGACGAGAACCACTTCGACCTTGTCGCCTTTGACGCGGTACACATAGTGCTGATCGATGCCGCGCTGTACCACTTGTGGCGGTACCTTCAGCGCATTGCGATCGAGGGCGGTCTGGATACGCACCGTCACGAGCTGGCCGGGCCAGAGTTTTTCAGCGGCATTGTCGAACGTGGCCTTGGCGCGAATGGTGCCGGTGGCGGCCTCGACCTGGTTGTCGATCAGCGACAGTTTGCCTTCGCCCAGCAGCGTGCCCGTAGCGCCCTCGCCAAGATAGGCATTGACCGGGGCAGGCGTCGTCGAGGCGAGCAGCTCGTGCAGGGTAGGGAGCATCTGTTGCGGAAGGGAAAACTCGACCGAGACCGGGTCGATCTGAGTCACCGAAAACAGGCCGATGGCATCGCTGACCCGCAGGAAGTTGCCTTCGTCGACGTTGCGAATCCCGACACGACCGGTCACCGGAGAGCGGATCTGGGTGTAGGAAAGCTGCACTTGTGACGCATTGATCGAGGCTTGATTGCCCAGCACGGTGGCCTTGAGCTGGTTGACCAGAGCTTGCTGCTGGTCGTATTGCTGTTTGGAAATGCTGTTATCGACGGTGAGTAACTTGTAGCGCTTGAGGTCCACTTGAGCCATGTCCAGTTGCGCCTGGCTCTGACTCAGTTGCGCCTTCGCCTGCTCCAGCGCCGCGCGTATGGAGCGGTCATCGATGGTCGCGAGCAAATCCCCCCGTTTGACCTGTTGCCCCTCCTTGACGAACAACCGGGTCAGGATGCCGTCCACCTGCGGACGAATCACCACACTTTGCAACGACAGCACCGAGCCGATGCCGGTGACGTAGCGCGGCACGTCCTCCTCGACCACGTTGATCACCTGAACCGGCACGGGCGCAGGGACGTTGACCTTCTTCTCGGCCGGGCGAGTGGAGACCCCGATGCCGACCGCAATCAGCAACGCCAGTCCGGCAACGGCAATCACGGAGTTTCTCTTTTTGTGCATTCAGGAATAACGCCAGCGAAAGGGTGGAGGCAGGTCATGGAGAGGCTCCTTTATAACCCCTGGACCCGGTCAGCAAAATGACTGCTACCTGTCAATATTGTCAGTTGGAATAGGGCGGAGCATGAAGTGGCGTAAAGAAACGGCGCAACAGGGCGATAGCCAGAGAGAGGGCACCGTTTTCTATCGTCGGGATCTGGCTTGATAGCGTCAGTTCCGACATCGATTCCTGTGACCGCTGGCTGTTCCTGGCTCGACGTCTAAAAGCGGGCCTTCACTGCGGAGTATGGCGATGAACAGTAAAAAGGCAGTCTCGGTGTTTTGTTCGTTCGCGTTGGTGGGGGCCTGGGTTCTGGCCGGACCGGTCGCTTCGGCGGCAGAGAGCGCTCTGAGGTTTCAAGGCAGGATCGTCAATGCGGGTTGTGACGCGAGGGTGCTCGATGCAGCCCGGCAGACGGATACCGTCAAGACACTGAAGGTCAACGAGAACCTGACAGTGGAACTCACCCCGCGCGACGACGCCTGTGGTGGGAAGCGGGTGCCGGTGTCCGCAGTCTATGTCGAACGCCCATCGATTATCGCGGGTGAGCGCATTGGTGTTGTGACGTTGAATTACCAGTAACGGTATGCGTTGAGCGGGTTGTACTTAAACGCCACCCTGGTCGCGTGCGGCCTCCGGCCAGAATCAACGGCAGGCGGCATACCGTCGGATCGCGATCCTGGATTTATCGAGACACTGCCTCTGCCCGCAGTGCAGGTTCGGTCAGGCACAAGCTTGCTTCTGCCCGCCGGGCGTAGGAGCGCGGCTTGTCCCGCGATCTGCCGGGAACCGGCAGCAAACCCGGTGCATGCGGAGTGTCAGGCATAACCGGGTCGCCTGATGTTGCTACCGCTGCGCGGCAGATCGCGAGCAAGCTTGCTCCCACGGCCTCCGGCCAGAATCAAGAGCCGGCGGCATACCGTCGGATCGCGATCCGGGGTTTAGCGAGACACTGCTTCTGCCCGCAGGGCAGGTTCGGTCCGGCACCATCTTGCTTCTGCCCGCAGGGCGTAGGAGCGTGGCTTGTCCCGCGATCTGCCGGGAACCGGCAGCAAACCCGGTGCATGCGGAGTGTCAGGCATAACCGGGTCGCCTGATTTTGCTGCCGCTGCGCGCCAGATCGCGGGACAAGCCACGCTCCTACAGTTTCGGCGTGAATCAGCAGCATGCGGCATACCGCAAGATCACGATCTTGGGTTTATCGAGACACTGCCTCTGCCCGCAGGGCAGGTTCGGTCCGGCACAATCTTGCTTCTGCCCGCAAGGCGTAGGAGCGCGGCTTGTCCCGCGATCTGCCGGGAACCGGCAGCAAACCCGGTGCATGCGGTGT
>NZ_FOEO01000075.1 GCF_900110765.1 Pseudomonas sp. NFACC02 | reverse complement strand
TCCTCCACATTCGTCGGAGTACCGTCTTCGCGGGCAAGCTCGCTTGTAGGGTGTGCATTTCCACTATTTGAGGTGACGCTAGTGGTTTGGTTTGTCCTAACGGCCAAACTGTTCCGCCTTCGGCGGGTTACTTGAAAAGACACCAAGTAACCAAGTGTCTGGCTCCTGGTTGGGCTCCTCCTTCGTCGGAGTACCTTCACTCCGGCGACGCTCCGTGGGCACGCGCCGAACGGACATCCATGTCCTGACGGCGCTCTCGCGGCATCCATGCCGCTCGGCCCACTGCGCGCCACCTGCGTTCAGCCTGCACCCAAGTCGCGCTTTGTGGTGTCTGGGCTGCTGCGGTATGAAGATCAAGATCAAAAGCGAAGCGCGCCCTGCGCTTTCGTAGGTTCGCCGCATGACCTGCTGGCTGAACACAAAACCTGTGGGAGTTAGCTTGGTGTGGACCGCATCCGGGCGAATGCGGTGTGTCATTCACCCCTGATAAAACTGGCTCTCTCCCATCGCGAGCAAGCTGATGGTTACACGCTCAGCGTGCATTCAGTGACGCTCTGCGTCATCCGGGATATGGCGCAGGCTGTCAGGCTTTGCGACCCTCAAGAAATGGGCTGACCGCTGGGTTGAGAACCATAGAATCTCCCACAGGGTTTGTGGTGAACGAGCCGGACAAGATGTCATCCGCTCAAAACGAATGAGACTGCTGCCGGCGTCGCCACTTCGCAAGGCATTGCTCCAACTGCGCGGGACTGTCCATTGCTTGTTTTCGCGCGTGGCTGAACAGGATCAGCGCGAGTTCAGCGGTGACCAGTGCGTCGGCGCTGGCGTGATGCCGCTCTTCAGCATGCAAGCCAAAGAAGGCGGTCCAGTCATCCAGCCCCGCCTGACGCAGACAGGCTTGCGGGCACAGCATCGGCGCGATCTCGGCGACATCCAGAAAAGGGTGTTGCAGGCGATACCCCAGGCTTTCCTTTAAGGCACGTCCGATCATGTGCTGATCGAACGGCGCATGAAACGCCAGCAGCGCGCTGTCGCCGACGAATTCCATGAAGTCCAGAAGCGCCTCCACCGGTTCACTGCCGGCGGCGATTGCGCTCGGTCCAAGCCCGTGAATCAAGACGCTGGGGCTGAGCTTATGATCATGGCGCAGCAGCGTGCGCTCGAATGCCTGGCCGAAATCGATAGCGCCGTCTTCGATGACCACTGCACCGATGGACAGCACCTCGTCGCGATTCATGTTCAGGCCGCTGGTCTCCAGATCAAGCACGACCCAACGTTGCTGGCGAAGCGGCTTTTCATTTAAAGGCGCAGGACGTGGCAGCGCGCTGAGGCGCTGCAGTTGCTCGGGTGTAAGGTCTGGCGCCTTGGCGCGCTTGGGTGGTTTTAGCCACTGAAACAGGTTCATGGTCTGTCGCTTACAGTTGATAACGCAGGGTCAGGCTGGTTTGCAGGCGCTGCGCCTGACGGAATGACTCACGCAAAATCCGCCTGTCCAGGTGATTGAGCACGTCCGGGTCGATGCGGTTGGAATAGGGCAGGTTCTGTCGGCTCTGTTGTTGGTGCTGTTGCATCCGGGTTTGCTGAATGAAGTGATAGGCCTCTTCATACGCCGCGCCGTCCAGTGGGTCGATGACGTTTTTGGCCACCAGTTGGCGCAGGCGTTCAAGGGTGTTGTTGGCCGCCACGCCGTTGGCCAGCGCAAGTAAGCGGGCGCCGTCCACGAAAGGTGTGAGGCCTTGAGTCTTGAGGTCCAGGGTGTCTTTTTCGCTGCCTTTGCGCGCCACCACGAAATCCTTGAAGCGTCCTACGGGTGGCCGCTGGCGCAAGGCGTTGTCGGCCATCATGCGCTGGAACAGTTTGTTTTCCGCCACCTGCGCCAGGATGCTCTGGCGCAGTTGCTCGCCACCGCTTTCATCCCCCCACACCACGCGCAAGTCGAAGTAGATGCTGGAGGACAGCAGATTTTCCGGCGTCGCCTCACGAATGAACGAACCGAAACGCCGCGCCCATTCAACCCGCGACAGGCACAGCTCGGGATTACTGGCCATGATCCCGCCTTTGCACAGCGCGAAGCCACACAACGCCAGACCCTGGTTGATGCGCTCTGCAATCGGCAGCAGCCGGCCACGGATGGCGGCGGCGTCGGCGGCGTCTTTGGCCTCGAACAGAATGCCGTTGTCCTGGTCGGTATACAGCGTCTGCTCGCGCCGGCCTTCACTGCCGAAGCACAGCCAACTGAAGGCAATGCCGGGGTCGCCTTTTTCTTCCAGCGTCAGTTCGATAACGCGACAGACCATGTGGTCGTTGAGCAACGTGATGATCTGTGTGATCTGCGTCGATGACGCGCCGTGCGCCAGCATGCGATCGACCAGTTGCACGATGTCGCCGCGCATGTTGCTCAGCGAGTCGATGCGCGGTGCGCTGCGGATGGTTCGGGCCAGGTGCACCAGGTCCACCCGTTGCAGGGAAAACAGATCGCGTTCCGACACCACGCCACACAGGCGTTGATCCTTGACCAGGCACACATGGGCGATGTGCCGCTGGGTCATGGCGATCGCCGCATCGAATGCACTGGCGTCGGGGCTTAAATAAAAGGGTGACTGAATCATGCTGAGCCTGATCGGCCGCCCAAAGTCAGCGTTCACGTCGGCGACCACCTGGCGCAAGTCACGCAGGGTAAAAATACCCAGCGGCGCCTTGGCATCGTCGACGATCACGATGCTGCCGACCTGCTGCTCGTCCATCAGCTTGACGGCTTCACGCAACGGCGTGTCGGGTGAACAAGTCACGGGGTGACGCATCGCCAGTTCACCCAGACGCGTGTTCAGCGAATACTGCGTGCCGAGTGTTTCTACCGCTTTCTGCTTTACTTGCTGATTGACTTGTTCGAGCAGGCTGCTGACGCCGCGCAGGGCGAAATCACGGAAGACGCTTGAAAGGGCGAACAGCTTGATGAAGGCCTGTTTGTTCAACTGCAGACAAAACGTGTCCTCGGCAGCCAGATGCTCGGTGCGCGTGGCGCGTTCGCCCAGCAGAGCGGCGAGCGGGAAGCATTCACCCGTGGTGATTTCAAACGTGGTTTCGGTTCCGCCTTTGGCTGAATGTGGGCGCTCACCGACCACCCGGCCCTGTTTCACAATATAAAAGTGCTCTACTGGCCCATCGCCAGGCTTGATGATGCTCTCATCCGTAGCGTAGAAACGCAGCTGGCATTGTTCGACCAGATAAGCGAGATGCGCATTCTCCATCTGATTGAATGGCGGGAATTTTTGCAGGAATTGCATGGTGCCGTGAACGTTCTGCAACACGGCTGTTTTGCCTGCCTGGGTGAAAGCGTCGGCTTTGCTCATGACGGGGGGACCACTTGTTTTTATGGTTCCATGGTCGACCGCTTGGCAGGCAGTGCCCATTGGACGTAAGTCTTAGGTGATTGAAAAGGCGTTGGAGGGCATCGTCCCGTGGTGTAAAACCACGTCGATGTACACCGCGCAGAGGCCGTTGCGGCCTGGCAGGAAGCCGACAAAGCGTGCAGCGTATTCGGACTGTTTGCGCTGTCAGAATGGGAGTCGACAGGAAGATGAGACGGGTATGTTCGATCACGACATTTTGAGTGATGAAGAGCGCGAAGCCCTCAACGAGGTGATGCTCGCGCCTCCATCGCAATCGCCACAACGGGTGTTGATCGTCGATGACGACAAGGATGCCAGGGAAATTCTTTCCGAAATCCTCAGCCTCAACGACATCAGCTGCATTACGGCTGCGGGCGGCACCAGTGCCATGCATCTGCTACAAACCCGACCGTCCATTGCGCTGCTGATCACCGATCTGCGCATGGCGCCGTGTGACGGACTGGATTTGATCCGCAAGGTCCGCGATTCGGATCGGGCAGCGCTGCCGATCATCATCGTCTCGGGTGATGCTCATGTGCGTGATGCCATTGATGCGATGCACCTGAGCGTGGTGGACTTTCTGCTCAAGCCGATCAACACCAAGCAATTGTTGCGGCTGGTGAAGCGGGAATTGGGGATGGCGTAGGGCTCCGCAATCCACTGTAGGAGCGCGCTTGCCCGCGATGCATCGGTACATTCGGCAGAAGTGTGGCGGATGTACCGGCTTTTCGCGGGCAAGCGCGCTCCTACAGAAGTCATCATTACCGTAGCCGCTCGGCTTGCTGGCGGTGATGTCCGAAAAATTGCCACAGCGGCAGAATCGGTGTGGGGCTGGATCCCACAGGAATAAAAAAGGCGATGTGTCCTGCGACACACCGCCTTTTTGTTCAACGGCGCTTTTTACAGCCCGTTCTTCGCCTTGAACTCCCGACGGCGGCGGTGCAGCACCGGCTCGGTGTAACCGTTCGGCTGCCGGGTGCCTTCAAGCACCAGCTCGACCGCCGCCTGAAAGGCAATGTTGGTGTCGAAGTCCGGTGCCAGCGGGCTATACAGCGCATCGTTGGCGTTCTGGCGATCCACCACCTGCGCCATGCGCTTGAGGCTTTCCATCACTTGCTGTTCGTTGACCACGCCATGGCGCAACCAGTTGGCGATGTGCTGGCTGGAAATACGCAGCGTTGCACGGTCTTCCATGAGGCCGATGTCATTGATGTCCGGCACTTTCGAACAACCGACGCCCTGATCGATCCAGCGCACTACATAACCGAGGATGCCCTGCGCGTTATTGTCCAGTTCGTTCTGGATTTCCTCGGATGTCCAGTTGGTGTTCGGCGCCAACGGAAGGGTCAGGATGTCATCGACCGAAGCCGGTGCGCGTTGAGCCAGTTCGGCCTGGCGGGCGAACACGTCAACTTTGTGATAGTGCAGCGCGTGCAGTGCAGCGGCGGTCGGTGACGGAACCCAGGCGGTGTTGGCACCGGCCAGCGGGTGAGCGATCTTCTGTTCCAGCATCGCCGCCATCAGGTCCGGCATTGCCCACATGCCCTTACCAATCTGCGCACGACCTTGCAGACCACACTTCAAACCGATATCGACATTCGAGTTTTCATAGGCGCCGATCCACTTCTCGCCTTTCATCTGCGCCTTGCGCACAACCGGGCCGGCTTCCATGGACGTATGGATCTCGTCACCGGTACGGTCCAGGAAGCCGGTGTTGATGAACACCACGCGCTCGCTGGCGGCTTTGATACAGGCCTTGAGGTTCACCGTGGTGCGGCGTTCCTCGTCCATGATCCCGACTTTCAGCGTATTGCGTGGCAGGCTCAGGACGTCTTCGATGCGGCCAAACAGCTCGTTGGTGAACGCGACTTCCTCCGGGCCGTGCATCTTCGGTTTAACGATGTACACCGAGCCTGTACGGCTGTTGGCGCGCGAGGTATTGCCTTTAAGGTTATGGATCGCTGCCAGACTGGTCAGCAAACCGTCGAGGATGCCTTCCGGCACTTCGTTACCCTGGTTGTCGAGGATCGCATCGATGGTCATCAGGTGACCGACGTTGCGCACGAACAATAGCGAGCGACCATGCAGCGTCACCGGTTCACCGGTTGGCGAGGTGTAGACGCGGTCGGCGTTCATCGTGCGGGTGAAGCGTGTACCGCCCTTGGACACTTCTTCGGACAGATCGCCCTTCATCAGGCCCAGCCAGTTGCGGTAAACCACGACCTTGTCGTCGGCATCGACGGCTGCGATCGAGTCTTCGCAGTCCATGATGGTGGTCAACGCCGCTTCCATCAGCACGTCTTTGACGCCGGCCGCATCGGTCTGGCCAATCGGGCTGGTGGCGTCGATCTGAATTTCGAAGTGCAGGCCGTTGTGCTTGAGCAGGATCGAGGTCGGCGCCGAGGCCTCGCCCTGGAAGCCGATCAGCTGTGCGTCGTCACGCAGTCCGGTGTTGCTGCCGCCTTTGAGGCCGACGATCAACACACCGTCGACCAGTTTGTAACTGGTGGAGTCGACGTGGGAGCCCGCGGCCAGTGGCGCGGCTTCGTCCAGGAAGGCGCGCGCGAACGCGATGACTTTGTCGCCGCGGACCTTGTTGTAGCCTTTGCCTTTTTCGGCGCCGCCTTCTTCGCTGATCGCGTCAGTGCCGTACAACGCGTCATACAGCGAGCCCCAACGGGCGTTCGAGGCATTGAGGGCGAAGCGGGCGTTCATGACCGGCACCACCAGTTGTGGACCGGCCATGCGGGCGATTTCTTCGTCGACGTTTTGCGTCGTGACCTGGAAGTCCGCCGCTTCTGGCAGCAGATAACCGATTTCCTGCAGGAAAGCTTTGTATGCGGCGGCGTCGTGGGCCTTGCCAGCATTGGACTGGTGCCAGGCATCGATACGCGCCTGGAAGTCGTCACGTTTGGCGAGCAGGGCCTTGTTCTTCGGCGCCAGCTCGTGGACCAGCTTGTCGGCACCGGCCCAGAACGTGGCGGCTTCGATACCGGTTCCAGGAATGGCTTCGTTGTTCACGAAATCCAGCAGGACTTTGGCGACCTGAAGGCCACCGACTTGAACGTGTTCAGTCATTGCTTGCCTCACTCTGCTCAGCTATCCGCGCTTCAATCTCGAGCGCTCTCTTGTTAAAGCCATCGACATCACCGCTCACCCTTGCCAGATCATGCCATCGCTGGCGGCTGGGCCGGGGCCGGGGGACCTGAAGGAAAGGCGTTGTGCGCTTTGCGGAACAGGTTTCAACGAGCGGCGATGCCGGGTCAGGCATCGTACCAACGGTTATGTAGTGGATGCGGCCGAATACTACATGATGCGTGGCGGTGTGAAAATCAGACTAAATATGTCACCGAGCGACTGGATTTTCACATCGAGTCACGTCGGGGTTACGGATGTTCTCAAAAAAGCCGTGAATTGTTCCAGAAAATTATGCAAATGGTACACAGATTGTTTCGCCCGGAAGCAATCGGGCATGGCACGCGCCCTTGCCTATACTTGTCCGACAGCCGCACAGGCCGCACCAACCCGGCTTGTGGACACGTTAAGAAGAGGAGTTGACCGTGGACCATCTCATCGTCACCGTATTTGCCCCCGACAAACCGGGGCAGGTGGAACAGATCGCATCGTGCATTGCAGATCACGGTGGTAATTGGCTGGAAAGCCGTATGACTCACATGGCCGGACAGTTCGCCGGGATCGTGCGCATCGGCGTCCCGGTCGAAGCGCAATCCGAATTGCGAAAGGCGTTGGAGGGGTTATCCGCCCACGGTATTCGGGTGCAGTTTGCCGAAACAGGCATCGAAACGGCTTGCACCTGGAAACCGATCAATATGGAGCTGGTGGGAAACGATCGGCCCGGCATCGTGCGGGACGTCACGCGGTTGCTGACCGAGCAGGGCGTGAATGTCGAGCAGTTGGTGACCAACGTCGAGCCGGCACCCATGAGCAGCGAGTCGTTATTCCGGGCGAACGCGTTGTTGGGACTGCCGCTGACCTTGTCGCTGGATGATCTGCAAAAATGCCTAGAGACGCTGGCAGATGAGTTGATGGTGGAGCTGAAGCTGAAAGCGGACGAGTAAGGTGATGCAAGGCCCTTCCGACTGTGAGAGCGAAATCATTCGCCCCACAGTCTGGATGGCCCCTCTGTCTATTTCCTGATCAACCTATCGATTGATCAACGTTGCGCGCGACGTTTCATCGCCAGCCAGCCGTCGACGGTGTAGATGATCAGGCCCGCCCAGATGAACAGGAACGTCACCAGCGTCGCCGAAGGCATGTGCTCGCCGAACACCAACACGGCCAGCGACAGCACCAGCGTCGGTGCGATGTACTGCAGAAAGCCCAGCGTTGCGTAGGGCAGATGCCGGGCGGCGGCGTTGAAGCACACCAGTGGAATAAGCGTCACCGGCCCGGCCATGGCCAGCCAGATTGCTTCGGACGTGGTCCAGAATGCGGGTTGTGCGCTGTGGGCCATTGGATTGAACAGCAGCCAGCCCACGGCCAGCGGCACCAGAATCCAGGTTTCCACGACCAAACCCGGCAGTGCCGCAACCGGCGCTTGCTTACGAATCAGTCCGTAGAAACCGAAGCTGAACGCCAGCGCGAGGGAAATCCAGGGCAGGCTGCCGACTTGCCAGACCTGTTGTGCCACGCCGACCAGCGCCAGGAGCACCGCCATCCACTGCAACGGGCGCAGTCTTTCGCGCAGCAACACCAATCCCAACATGACGTTGATCAGCGGGTTGATGAAATAACCAAGGCTCGCCTCGACCATGTGGTTGTTGTTCACCGCCCAGACGTAGATCAGCCAGTTGACGGCGATCAGCGTCCCGCTGCCCGCCAGAATCACCAGGCGCCGCGGGTTGTCCCGCAGCTCACGCCACCAGCCGGGATGCTTCCACACCAACAGCAACAAAGAACCGGAGATCGCCGACCAGATTGCCCGATTGACGATGATTTCGAGCGCCGGCACCGAGGCGAGCAGCTTGAAGTAGATCGGAAACAGTCCCCAGATGATGTAGGCACTCAGGCCCAGAATGTACCCGCGACGCGGGTTGGCAGCTTGCATGGGTGGTCCTTCGGCAAGTTTTTCTTATGAGGCGTGCAGGGTTGGTTACCTGTCGTCATGAGCTCGCTCACTCCGACAAAGGTGGGGTCAAAACAGCTTCAACGGTTCCTCGTTCAAGGCCGCCAGTTGCTCACGCAACGCCAATACCTGGTCGCCCCAATACCGCTCGGTGCCGAACCAGGAAAAGCTGTGTGGGAACGCCGGGTCATCCCAGCGGCGGGCGAGCCAGGCGCTGTAATGCAGCAGGCGCAGCGCACGCAAGGGTTCGATCAGCGCGAGTTCTCGCGGATCGAAATCGTGGAATTCGTTATAGCCGTCCATCAATTCCGACAACTGACTCAGGCAGTCCTGCCGATCGCCGGCCAGCATCATCCAGATGTCCTGAACGGCCGGGCCCATGCGGCAGTCGTCGAGGTCGACAATGTGGAAGATGTCATCGCGGGTCATCATGTTGCCGGGGTGGCAGTCGCCGTGCATGCGGATGTTCTGGTGAGGCGTGGCGGCGTAGGCATCTTCAACGCGCTTGAGCAGGTCTTTGGCGACCGACGAGTAGGCCGGGAGCAGGCTGCGGGGAATCACGTCGTTTTCCAGCAGGTAATTCAGCGAGTCGTGGCCGAAGTTTTGGACGCCCAGGGCTTCTCGGTGCTGGAAAGGGCGAGTGGCGCCGACGGCGTGAATGCGCCCCAGCAGTTGGCCCAGGCGATAGAGCTGATCCAGATTGCCCGGCTCCGGTGCCCGGCCGCCGCGACGTGGAAACAGCGTGAAGCGAAAACCTGCGTGCTCGAACAGGGTCTGGCCGTTGTGAACCAGAGGCGCGACCACCGGGATTTCCACATCGGCCAGTTCTGCGGTGAAGCTGTGTTCTTCGAGAATGGCTTCGTTGGTCCAGCGGTTGGGCCGGTAGAACTTGGCGATCAGCGGCTGGCTTTCATCGATGCCGACCTGATAGACGCGATTTTCGTAGCTGTTGAGCGCGAGGATGCGGGCGTCGCTGACGAAACCGATGCTTTCGACGGCATCCAGCACCAGGTCAGGGGTGAGTGTTGCAAACGGGTGGGCCATGCTTACTCCTGCGCGCGGCAGGCTGCCGCGTCGGGCCCGTCATGGTAACTCAGGCGTGGGGCAGCGGACACACCGCGTTACCCTTGACGGCATTTGCGCCAGACGGGAATGTGGGCGCGACGCTGATCCACTGTGGGAGATTCTATGGCTCTCACATCCGTGGTGTCAGTCCGTTTCGTGGGGCCGCAAAGCCTCACAGCATGCGCATATCCCGGATGACGCAGAGCGTCATTGAATGTGTTACCACGCGGAGCGTCGTAACAATCAGCTTGCTCGCGATGGGCGCGAGCCAGTTTCATCAAGGGTGAATGGCACACCGCATTCGTCAGCAAGCTGACTCCCACCGGTTTTATGTTTATTCAACGATTGAGGCGTTGAATCTAAACAGCGCAAAGCGCGCTCTGGCTTTTGATCTTCATACCGCAGCAGGCCAGACACCACAAAGCGCGACTTGGGTGCAGGCCAAACGCAGACGACGCGCAGTGGGCCGAGCGGCATGGATGCCGCGAGAGCGCCGTCAGGACATGGATGTCCGTTCGGCGCGGGCCCACGGAGCGTCGCCGAAGTGAAGGAACCCGACGAAGTCGGGCCTAACCGGGAGCAAACCCTTGGTTACTTGGGGTTTTCAAGTAACCCGCCGAAGGCGGAACA
>NZ_FOEO01000079.1 GCF_900110765.1 Pseudomonas sp. NFACC02 | reverse complement strand
GACGCGCAGTGGGCCGAGCGGCATGGATGCCGCGAGAGCGCCGTCAGGACATGGATGTCCGTTCGGCGCGGGCCCACGGAGCGTCGCCGGAGTGAAGGAACCCGACGCAGGAGGGCCAAGCCAGGAGCAAGCGATTTTGGTTACTTTTGTCGCTTTTCAAAAGTAACTCGCCGAAGGCGAAACAGTTCGGCCCCCAGGCCGAACCGAACCGCGGACAGACCACAGCCGAAATAGCCATCCCAAAAAAAGAAAGCCCCGACACAATGGCCGGGGCTTTCCCACACATCGAACCGTGAACTCAATCAGCGATTAAGCTTGATCTCCACACGGCGGTTCAAAGCACGACCCTCGGCAGTCTTGTTATCCGCCACAGGACGCGCCTCACCGTCACCCTCCACCGACACGAACGCACTGCGAGGAATACCGGCACTGACCAGGTAATCCGTCACCGATTGCGCGCGCTTCTCCGACAGCTTCTGGTTATAGGCATCGCTGCCCACGCTGTCGGTGTGCCCGCTCACGTGCATCTGCACGTTAGGCGCTTCGGTCTTCAGTTTGGTCGCAACCCTATCCAGTTGCTGCTTGTCGGCTGGGGTCAGCGTTGCCTTGTTGAACTCGAAGTGCACATCACGGATGGTGATGACTTCTTCTTTTGGCAACACCACCGGAGCCACCGCAGGCTCAGGCGCTGGCGTCACGATTGGACAACCGGTCGCATCCACTGGTGTGCCTTTCGGTGTGTTCGGGCACTTGTCGACGCTGTTCAGCACGCCATCACCATCATCGTCGCCATCACCGTGAGCCCAGCAGTAAGCACCCGCCATCACACCGACCGCGGCACCAAAGCCCGCCGCGACAGAGGCTGACTGGAACGCACCGATCGCCGCACCGCTGAGAGCGCCGCCGGCAGCACACAGCGGCCAGTCGGTCTTTTGCAAGCCGGCACAACCCGTCAATACACTGGTAACCAAAATCAGAGGTAACGCTGTCCGAATCATGCTCATACAGTTCTTCTCCTTTGGTATCGGCTAAAACCGACTGGAATGGAGTAAAGACGCCACCGGGGCCATTTGCCACCCGGAAACAGGGGGTTTTATGGTTTTTCAGCGCACGCTCTGGCTTGTTCTTCTAGAAATAGCCTTTTGCCTTCACTCCGTACGCTTTGTCATGACGACCGATAAAAAAGTTCAAGCACTAGGCCATGATCATTCAGCAGGCTAACCTTGCGAGCTCAATGAGGGATTTCGATGACCGACCGTTTTTCCACCCGTACACCACAGCAGGCCCTCGCCGCCCTGCTCGACCGGTATGCGCCCAAGCGTCTGCTGCTGATTGGCGCAGACAGTTTTCCTGCGCTGCAGGCTTTTCAGGAAGCGCACCCGGACACCCACCTGGCCCAGGCCGCGCCGGGCGCATTACCGGCTGAACTCGCCGGGCAGCGTTTTGACCTGGCGCTGGTGGTCGATTGCCTGGAACACATACCCAAACGTGCCGGGCTGGAATTGCTGGGTGGCATTCGCAACCTGAACGCCAGCTGCATTGCCGTGCTCGCCGACATGCAGGCCTGTGGCTGGCAGACCACCGACTTCTATTCACTGGCCCTGCAAGCCAGCGAACGTTTCGCCCGGGACGAACAGGTGCTGACCCTCTTCACCTACGATCTGCGCGAATACAAACAAGTACCGGACTGGCTGAACGCGAAGTTCTGGGCCAACCCGGAGAATTTTGGCAAGTACTGGTGGTGAGACACGCATCATGAGCAGTGCAATTTGTCCCTGTGGCAGCGGCAATCTTCTGGACGGTTGCTGCGGCCGTTATCACGCCGGTCAGCCCGCGCCCTGCGCAGAAGCCTTGATGCGCTCGCGTTACAGCGCGTATGTACTGGGCCTTGTGGATTACCTGCTGGACACGACATTACCGGCGCAAAAAAGCAGCCTGGACCGATCATCGATCAGTCAGTGGAGCGCACAGAGCACCTGGCTGGGCCTTGAAGTGGAAAGCGCCGAGCTGTTGGGCGGCAAGCCCGAGCATGCCTTCGTCACCTTCACCGCGCGCTGGCACGACGCAACGGGCGAGCACAGTCATCGGGAGCGCTCGGCGTTCGTTCAGAATCAAGGGCGCTGGTATTTCATTGACCCGACCGTGCCGCTCAAGGCGGGGCGCAACGATGCGTGCCCGTGCGGGAGTGCGCAAAAATTCAAGAAATGTTGCTACAGCTACCTACCGTAAAAATCTAGGTATACGGCGCCTCGGGGAAGGCATTCAGCGAAATTCGCTTCAGCGGACGCCAGCAGCCGACAGTTACGCGAGGCAAGTGAACGCTGCAAAGAATTTCGCGATGAGAACGACATCGGGTTAGCCGATCTTCGTGAGTGCCTTTTCTTGACGCAGGACGTTTGGCATTCAAGGGCAAGCACCTCAGCGATACTGGCGAACTGGCCAGATTCCTGAGCTTCGTGGAAGACGAGACCGTTCCACCGGGCAGCGATTTGGTCGTGGAGTCCCTAGTCCGTCTTTCGCGTGTAAGAGTGAGGGGCTCCCTGCCCCGCTTGCTCGATCTTCTAGCGAAGGGAATCAACGTCTACACCAACACTGACAGCCGTCTGTACACCAGCAACCTGATGCTAGCTGCGATGTTGTCTGTCGCTACGCCACCACTCCAATAAACAGATTAAGATTATCGGGCAAAGACGCCTCGACGACGTCGGCGATCTGACCAGCCTGTTCACGAGTTAGCGGTAATTCCCCATCGGCCTCAGCCTCAAGGCTTTTCCAACCCAGAATATCCATTACGCTTTGTTCAAACTCTGGCGCCACGTCGAATTCATACTTCAACGAGCTATCTTCAGAGCTGTCAGGCAAAAATCCTGTGATGCATAAGTGCATAACTACCTCTCAATCTATTTAGGAGTGATTCTTCCCGGTTTTGCGGGCTTGGTTTGCTCGCCTGTCTCTGGGTTGTACTCCCCCAAATGCTTGCCTTGTTTATCATACATTTCAACAGCCCCATGTTGGCTGTCCCACTCGTAGATCCTCCCTTTAGAATCTTTCCAGCGGGCACGCTTTTTAGCACTACCTTGAACGCTGCTTTTTGGTTTATCCCTTGCAGCATCAGGAAATGCCGTCAGTCCTTTAGGCGCCGGGTGGTAACGATGTTCACCTGATACGCTCAATGAGATGTAAATCGGCTGAATGCCGGTGTTAGGAAACGTGATAATTGCGTCTTGGTAATCTGGCGGATGAACCGGATTGACCATCATCTTATTGGCCTGTTCGGTTGTCGGATACACCCAGACAGGTGGCAACTTTGGGGCCCCTTCAAGTGCAGGAATACTCATAACACCGTCTGGACTTGCCGCAGGCGTCCAAGTGAGGCCAATGCCGTTGCCAATATCAGCAACGTAGTTTTCGCCGTCTTTCTCTGCCTTGATGACCGGAACGTTTTCCCAGTCAGTTTTGCCACCCGTGTAAAAGCCGTAAGCGTTAACGGAACCATCCGGCAAAGTCTTCACGTTGACACGAACACGAGTGCGGCCAGCATCAAGGGTGGCGTACTGATCAGTCCTGTAGAAGGCGCTGTCAGGTGAAATGCTGGTGTTCGGTATCAGCAATGCAACAGTCCCCAATGCGGCGCCAGCAGCAACGCCTGACCCTTTCAGCAGGCCAAGCGATAGCGACCCGCCAAGACGTTGAGCAATTGCACTGCCGCTAGCAGACCCGCCAACCAGTTGCAGTGGGGTGCCTTGTGAGGAAATGGATGCCCCGGTTCCAAGCACAGCCCAAAGTCCGTAGTCGGCCAGCTTCTCAACAGGCACAAACCCGGAAGGGCTGATGTGATTGATTACACCATCAGGGAGGTTGCAACTCTTGGCGAAGACGCATCCGGGCAGAATGATTTCCACCGGCTTCTTGATCGAGTTCCTACGTGCATCAGCTTCACGCTCATTCCTTGCATTCGCCGCCAGTGCTCTGTCCCAAGCTGCCTGTGCTTCCTCTGTAGCCTCGGCATGTCGCCTGTTGCCATCTATCCCATCGCATCCCAGAGTACTCGGGAAGAAATTTTTAACTCCCATAACACTCCTTGTGCAAATTCACGATCCGTGTTTGCCGTTTAAGTGTGTCGGGAAGCTACTTCATGGGTATTTGGTTTGTCTGTAGGACGATTCTCTAAAGTTATATAAAGTCATCTATCAGGTCTACAGATTGTGGGCGGAGAAGAAACCACTTCAGTGTGGGGCTCCCAACTTTAGTGATTGTCCGCGCTACGGCAGGCGGGAATATTGCAGATGGTTCTGCAACCACCCTGATAAATCCTATAACCCAAGCGCAAAGCGCATCATTGGTAGGTTTTTGTACCAATAGATGAAGAAGTGCTGTTCACCCTACATGGCCTGAGCGCTTGAGCCGCGCGTAACGACGATCAAGCCAACCTCAAATGCGAGATGTCCGGCACCCGCGCAGGTTGGGCGTCTTTCTTTTGCCCCATGTCGCTGCCAACCGGGGCCAGGCTCAAACCGGAAAGGTCCAGGTGCGGCGCGACGGGCGGGGATTTCGGGTCCTGCACATCGTTGCCCAATGCCGATAAGGTGAAGTCCGGCGCCTTGACGTCGACGAAGGCCGCCATATAGACATCCCTGGGCTCAAGCCTGGTTTTCTGCTCAGGCCTGGCGACGCTGCCTGTCCCCGCCGCCGGGGACGGCGCTTTTCTCGTCCAGGTCGGTTCGTCGGGCGGCGGCGCGAGTTCGACTTCCTCGACCTCGACTTCTTCGGGTGCCGGGACCTCGATCTGTCCAGGCATTTCCACCACATCGGCCTTCGCACCCGCGCGCTCCAGGGTGGACCGGTACTTTTCTGCCGCTGCCTGATCAAGGTTGTTTTTCAGCACCAGGCGCCGGCCGGAGAACAGCAGCGCGATGCGTTGTGCGTCCGCTTGAAACAGCTTGGCCAGATTCGCCTGTACCCGGTCCAGTTGTGCGCCAGGTACCAGTTGGCCGGAAAAAACAATTTCGTACAGCTTCATGGGTCAATACTCCTTCGACACATGGCATGAGTATGGCGCAGGCTCTATGGAACAGCGAGCGGCGCACAATCAGTCGGTGCCAAGCCAACACCAGCACCGTGCTTGCTAGACTGCAGAGCGACAGGGAGTGAACGAATGGTATTTCAGTTACGCGTAATCAAGCTGCTCTGCCTCTGTGTGTTGTTGGGGCTGGGTGGCTGTTCGAGCCTGATCACCGGCGGCGCGGAGGATCCATCAGTCAAGCTGCTCAAGGTCGATGTGGTCAAGGCCAAACTGCTGCGGCAGGACTTCAAGCTCCGCTTTCGCGTCGACAATCCCAACGATTCGAGCGTGCTGGTGAGAGGCCTGCGTTACAAGCTCCTGCTCAACGATCTGCTGCTCACCGAAGGCGAGCACAGTGACTGGTTCATCGTCGAAGCCCACGGCCATAAAAACTTCTCGGTGCCGGTGCGCACCAACCTGTGGGAACACTTGAAAGACATCTCCAAGATGCTCAAAAACGCTGATCAGCCTATTCATTACCGACTGGAAGGCAAGCTCAAGACCGGATTTTTGTTTGGACACAGCGTGCGTATTCAGCGCAACGGCGAGATAATCCCTGGCGATTTAATTCCGGAGTAGCTTCATGAACCAGCAAGCCCACGTGCATGGCCCTGATTGCAACCACGATCACGACCACCACGACCATCATCATGACCATGGCCACGTGCATGGTCCGCACTGCAACCACGAACCTCAGGAGCCGGTCCGTAACGCGCTCAAGGACGTCGGTCGCAACGACCCTTGCCCATGCGGCAGCGAGAAAAAATTCAAGAAGTGCCACGGCGCGTAAATAACGCACCCAGGTTGCTGAAGGCGTGAGCCTGCTCGCGAAAGCGCTGAATCAGACGCAGCTTTATCGACTGACAAAGCGCCTTCGCGAGCACGCTCGCTCCCGCAGGACTTCTTTGATGACGCGTGACACTGAAAAATCCTGAAATAAACTCGCCTCTCCTGCTTGCGTGCCGCCTGCCTGCTCTCTAACGTAGCGCGTTTCCAACGCCTACCCCCGCAGGAGCTCCATCATGGCCTCGCCAGCCCTCTCATCCCTGAAGACGCGACTCAGTATTGCCGCCGCCATGATGGGCCTGTTGAGCCTCGCCGGCTGCCAGCTCGGCGGTGAAGACCGTGACAACCTGCCCCCGACCAGCGGGGTTTTCGCGATCAAGGGGCTGGCTCAGAACGTTTCTGTGCGCCGTAACAGCCTGGGCATGCCTCTTATTGAAAGCAGCACCTTTCATGACGCCCTGTTCACCCTGGGTTACGTTCACGCCAGCGATCGCATTTCGCAGATGGTACAAATGCGCCTCTTGGCTCAGGGCCGTCTGTCGGAAATCGCCGGGCCTGGCGCGCTGGACCTGGATCGCATGATGCGCGCCGCCAACCTCAAGCAGACCGCCAGCGATCTCTACAACGCCTCGTCGCCGCGTTTGAAGCGGTTCTTCGAGGTGTATGCACGAGGCGTCAATGCCTACCTGTTCCGCTACCGCGACAAGTTGCCGTCCGACCTGGCGGATGCGGGTTACAAGCCCGAATACTGGAAGCCGGAAGACTCGGCGCTGATCTTCAGCCTGCTCAATTTCAGCCTGTCGGTGAACCTGCAGGAAGAAATCTCCTCACTGGTGCTGGCGCAGAAGGTGGGTGCGGACAAGCTGGCCTGGCTGCTGCCGACCTATCCCGATGAAGCGCTGCCGTTTGCGGAGGCCGACAAACTCAAGGGGTTGAATCTGGGTAGCCAGATGCCGGGGCTGAGCGATCTGGACAAGGCTGCGCTGCAACTCTCCGACCTCAACCTGCTGGGTGTTTCGGCCTCCAACAACTGGGTGATTGCACCGCAACGCGCCCGCGCGGGCAAAAGCCTGCTGGCCACCGACAGTCAGTTGCCTTCCACCTTGCCGTCCATGTGGAATTTCGTGCAGATCCGCGCACCGAAATATCAGGCGGCTGGCGCCACCGTCGCGGGTCTGCCGCTGGTGCTGTCCGGCTTCAACGGCAAGCTGGCCTGGGGCATGGGCCCGGCGATGGGCGACAACCAGGACCTGTTCCTTGAAAAGCTCAAGCGCGAAAACAATCGCCTGATGGTCATGGCCGATGGCAAATGGGTCGCGGCCGGGGCTCATGAGGAAACGTATTTCGTCAAAGGTCAGCGCCCGGTGCGCGAGCCCGCGTATGACACCCGTCATGGCCCATTGCTCAATGCCAGCTCAGCGCAACTCGCCAGCGGTCTGGGCGTTGCCCTGCAAACGCCGGACGCCAAGGATGACAAGACCCTGGATGCACTGTTCGACCTGACGCGGGCGCAGAACGTTGAGCGGGCCTTTGACACCACGCGGGAAATCCGCGCGATTACGCTGAACGTCGTCTTCGCCGACGCCTCGAACACCGGCTGGCAGGTCACCGGACGTTACCCGAACCGCCGCGAAGGCCTTGGCCTGATTCCGTCGCCGGGCTGGGAGAGCCGTTTCGATTGGGACGGTTACGCCGATGCCATGCTGCACCCGTATGATCAGGACCCGCAGCAGGGCTGGATCGCTACGGCCAACCAGCGCACGGTGCCAAAGGGGTACGGGATGCAGTTGTCCAACTCGTGGGACTACCCGGAACGCGCCGAGCGGATCGCCGAGCTGGCCAATACCGGCAAGCAGGACACTCGCAGCACGATCAGTATGCAGTATGACCAGACCACGACGTTTGCGGCCAAGCTCAAGAAGATGTTCGACGCGCCGGGCATGTCCAGACCGCTGAAGCAGGCCATCGATGCCCTCGCGCCAGCGGACAGGGACAAGGCACGCGAGGCATTGAGTCGTCTGATGGCCTTCGACGGCAGGTTGTCGCCCGTCTCGGCGGACGCCGCGATTTATGAGCTGTTCCTGCAGGAAAGCGCCAGGCAGATATTCCTCGATGAGCTAGGTCCGGAAAGTAGCCCGGCCTGGAAGGCGCTGGTCCAGACCGCTGACCTCTCCTACTCACCCCAGGCCGATCATCTGCTGGGGCGCGAGGACAGCCCGTATTGGGATGACGTGAAAACCCCGCAGAAAGAAGACAAGCCCACGATTCTGGCACGCAGCCTGGCCGCTGCGATCACCGCAGGTGAAACGCAGATGGGAAGCGACCACAAGGCCTGGCAGTGGGGCAAGTTACATCGGTACACCTGGACGTCGCAAAGCGCTCAGTTGACGGCAGCGATCGGTGGCAGCAAAGCCGGCGTGATCATAGGCCCGATGGCCGCTGGCGGCGATCACACGACGCTGAATGCGTCGGGCTTCCATTGGGGGCAGGATTTCGATGTGGCGGTGATTCCGGCCATGCGCATGATCGTCGACTTCGCTCAACAGGAGCCGATGATGGCGCAGAACGCGGCAGGGCAGTCGGGTAATCCGGCGAGTCCGCATTTTGCCGACGGGATCGAGCCTTGGGTGAAGGGGCAGTACATGTCGGTGCCGATGCAGCCGGAGAACTTCGAGAAGGTGTACGGCAAGCAGCGGTTGACGTTGACGCCAGGGAAGTAATGTCCTCGGATGGACTGGGCGTCCAACTTTCGGGGTGTTCGGCTTCTGGTTGGGCTTCTCCTTTTGATCGTTCCCACGCTCCGCGTGGTAACGCAGCGACTGACGCTCTGCGTAAACGTGGACGCGGAGCGTCCTGACAGGCATTCCCACGCAGAGCGTCACTAGTGTCCGGTAAAAACCGAAGGGGGAGCTTGCTCCCCCTTGCTGTTGGCCGCCTTCAGTCATAATCGGATTTTTCAGACTCGATTTTGACTCATGTTTTCCAGCACTTTTTTAACTCAGTTGCTCAGTGCCATCCCACGCTCTTCATTCGAGCGATCCGTCGAAGCACATCAAGCTGATCGCTACGTCAAACGCTGCACTTCCTGGCAATTGTTGGTGACGTTGGTCAGCGGCCATTTAACCCAAGCCTTGAGCCTGCGGTCCCTGGCGACTTTCTCCGAGACTCTGGCCCCGCATC
>NZ_FOEO01000082.1 GCF_900110765.1 Pseudomonas sp. NFACC02 | reverse complement strand
GTCTGTGGGAGCCGGCTTGCTGGCGAATGCGGAGGGTCAGCGCTATCAATGGCGAGTGATCCACCGCATTCGCCACCGTCGTAACCTGTTCAATCCGGCCAGTGCCACGCCGGTTCGTCCAGCATCCCCTGGCCGACGATCCCTGTCTGGCCAAGGTTCTTCTCCAGCACGACGCAGTTGCATTCAGGGTCTTGCTCCAGAGCGGCGATCAGGCGACTGGCGTGGGACACGACCCATACCTGACAACGCTCCGACGCCCGCATGATCAATCTCGCCAGCGCCGGCAACAGGTCAGGATGGAGGCTGGTTTCCGGTTCGTTGAGCACCATCATGGTCGGCGGGCGCGGGGTCAGCAGCGCGGCAATCAGTAACAGATAGCGCAGGGTACCGTCGGATAACTCCGCGGCGGACAACGGCCGCAGCAATCCCTGTTGATAAAACTCCAGCGCGAACAGCCCGCCGGCCTGCGCGTTGATCTGCACGCGCGCGCCGGGGAAGGCGTCGCTGATCGCGGCGTCCAGCGCTTCGGGTTCGCCAATCTCGCGAATGGTTTGCAGCGCGGCAGCCAGGTCTCGCCCATCGTGATGCAGCACCGGCGTGCGAGTGCCGAGTTGAGGCTTGCGAGCGGGTGCGTCGGCATCGCTGCGAAAGTGATCATAAAACCGCCAGCCGCGAATGCTTTCGCGCAATTGCAGCACTTCCGGCGATGAGCGCAGGTTGCCGACCTGATCGAACAGGCTGTCGAAGGTCGGTGTGTGTTGCGCCAGTACGTCCCAGCTACGGCCTTCACGGGTACGAATCATCGGACCGGCGCGATCCACCAGCAGGCTGGCCGGGCGATACAGCGAGCCCGCCCAGATGCATTCGCGCTTGATCTCTGGATCAAGACCGAATGCCGTGTTGCCTGTTGGGGGTGTCGGCAGTCCCAATGAAATGGCGTAGCTGAAGTCCTCCGCAGCGAAACCCAGGCGTAGCCGCACGACGTCCTTGCGTGGACCGCCCTGAATCTCCACTTCGCCATTGCGCATGCGTCGGCTGATGCTTTCCGGACCGGCCCAGAACGTGGATGTCAGCCCGCCTTCCCGGGCGAGCGCGCTGATGACGCCACCTTGAGCGGTTTCCGCCAGCAAACGCAGCGCCCGATACAGATTGGATTTGCCGCTGCCATTGGGCCCGGTGATCAGATTCAGTCGTGCGAGGGGCACGACCAACGTGTTGATCGAGCGGTAATTGGCGACGGCCAGCGTGGTGAGCATCAACTTTCCTTCTGCGTGCATATGCAGGCGATTAACAGCTTCGACGGAGTTTAGCCGCGCAAGGAACCCTGATCTACGCTCACAGTCGCATGATCACATCATGACGCGCTCGGCAGCGTGGTGTAGGCAACGGCATTGGCACAAGGAGCTTGCATGCCCGCTCAACCCTCGGTTCTTTATAAACGCCTGGTGGCTTTAGGGCTTGGTCTGTGTCTGGCCATTCTGTCGGGCTGTGGCAAGGAAAAGCCCGCCGAGCCGTCTCTGCCGCGCGTGCAGGTGCAAGAAGTCAAAACCGCCGGATTCGCCGCGGCCGTCGCGCTAACGGGCGATATTCAGCCCCGTGTGCAGACTCAATTGTCCTTTCGGGTCGGCGGCAAGATCATTCAGCGCATGGTCGATGTCGGTGATCGCGTCACCGCCAGGCAGGTGCTCGCGAAGCTCGATCCGAAAGACTTGCAGACCCGTGTCGATTCGGCCATCGCGGCCGAGGCAGCCGAACAAGCGCGTGTCAAACAAACCGCCGCGGCATTTGTCCGTCAGCAAAAACTTCTGCCCAAGGGCTATACCAGCAAGAGTGAATACGACTCGGCCCAGGCGCAATTGCGCAGCAGCCAAAGCGCGCTCAAAGCCGCTCAGGCGCAGTTGGCCAACGCACGCGAACAGTTGGGGTACACCTCATTGATCGCTGATGCGCCGGGCATCATTACTGCCCGTCAGGCGGAAGTCGGTCAGGTGGTGCAAGCGACCGCGCCGATCTTCAGTCAGGCACGTGACGGCGAGCGCGATGCGGTGTTCAACGTCTACGAATCTCTGTTCGTTCAGCCGCCGACCGACCAGCCGATAGAGGTCACGCTGCTGGACAACCCCACCATCAAGACCACCGGCAAGGTGCGCGAAGTGACGCCCGCTGTTTCGGCGCAGACAGGCACGTTGCAAGTGAAGATCGCCTTGAGTTCGTTGCCCGAAGGGATGGATCTGGGGGCGGTGGTCAGCGCGGCGTTGACTGTCCCTGCAACGCAGAGTGTCGAGCTGCCGTGGTCCGCACTCACCAAAGGGCTGGGTGATCAGTTGGGCAAACCGGCCGTGTGGGTGGTCGATGATCAGAACAAAGTCAGTTTGAGAGGCGTCACGGTCGGGCGGTATCTCACGGGGAAAGTGATCATTGTCGACGGTCTGAAAAACGGGGAAAACGTGGTGGTGGCGGGCGGTCAGTTGCTGCATCCCGACATGCAGGTGGAAAGGGCTGTTGCCGACAAAAACCTGAGCGGGGATTCGCAATGAAGCGCCTGTCACTGATGGTGTTTTCGGGTGTGATGCTCTGCGCGTGCAGTAAGGAAGCGCCGCCGCCGGAACCTGTGCGGCCAGTGCTGTACATGGAGGTCAAGCCGCAGGCGATTGAGAATCTCGGGCGTTTCGCCGGCAACATCGCTGCGCGTTATGAAAGCACGCTGGGTTTTCGGGTGTCCGGGCGCATCGCCTCGCGCAGCGTTGATGTTGGCAGCGAGGTCGAGAAAGGCCAGTTACTGGCGACGCTCGACCCCACCGACCTGCAGAACCAGTTGCGCTCGAGTCAGGGCGATCTGGCGCGCGTCGAGGCCCAGTACATCAACGCGCAGGCCAACGCCCGTCGCCAGCAGGAGTTGTTTGATCGAGGTGTGGGGGCGCAGGCAGCGCTCGACGTTGCAGTCACTGACCTGAAGACCAGCCAGTCATCCTTCAATCAGGCGAAGGCAGCGGTGCAACAGGCTCAGGACCAGTTGAGCTACAGCGAATTGCGCACCGATCACGCGGCCGTGGTCACCGAATGGAAGGTAGAAGCGGGCCAGGTGGTCAGCGCGGGCCAGCAGGTCGTGACGCTCGCTCGCCCGGACATCAAGGAAGCGGTCATCGATCTGCCAGCTCCGCTGGCTGAGCAACTGCCTCAGGATGTGGTGTTCAAGGTCGCCAGCCAGCTTGAGCCAGAGATCAATACCACTGCGACGCTGCGTGAGCTGGAGCCTCAAGCCGAAGCTTCGACCCGCACTCGCCGCGCGCGCCTGACGCTGGCAGACACGCCTGCCGCCTTCCGTCTGGGCACGGCCATCAGTGTCACCGTCAGCTCCGCGATCGAACCGCGCATCGAACTGCCGGCGAACGTGTTGCAAGAGGTCGACGGCAAGACTCAGGTCTGGATCGTCGACATGCAGAACCAGACTGTTTCGCCCCGCCCCGTCAAGGTCCTCAGCCGAGACGACGACACGATCACCGTGTCGGGTGGCATCAAGGGTGGCGAGCGCGTGGTCACCGCCGGTGTAAACAGCCTCAAACCGGGGCAGAAAGTCAAAGTCGATAAGGACAGCCCACGATGAAAGGGACGTTCAACCTCTCCGATTGGGCGCTCAAGCATCAATCCTTCGTCTGGTACCTGATGTTCGTCGGCCTGCTGATGGGTGTGTTTTCGTACATGAACCTGGGGCGCGAGGAAGACCCCTCGTTCACCATCAAGACCATGGTGATCCAGACCCGCTGGCCGGGCGCGACGGTGGACGAAACCCTTGAACAGGTCACCGACCGGATCGAGAAAAAGCTGGAAGAACTGGACTCGCTCGACTACGTGAAGAGCTACACGCGACCGGGTGAATCCACCGTTTTCGTCTACCTGCGAGACACCACCAGCGCCGAGGCGATTCCGGGTATCTGGTATCAGGTGCGCAAGAAGATCGATGACATTCGCGGCACATTCCCTCAGGGCTTGCAGGGCCCGGCCTTCAACGATGAGTTCGGTGACGTTTACGGCTCGATCTACGCCTTCACTGCCGACGGTCTGACCATGCGCCAGCTGCGCGATTACGTCGAACAGGTGCGCGTGCAGATTCGTGATGTGCCGGGGCTGGGCAAGGTCGAAATGATCGGCCAGCAGGACGAAGCGATCTACCTGAATTTCTCCACGCGCAAACTCGCGGCGTTGGGGCTGGATCAGCGTCAGGTGGTGCAAAGTCTTCAATCGCAAAACGCGGTGACGCCTGCAGGCGTGATCGAAGCCGGCCCCGAGCGGATCTCCGTGCGCACCTCCGGGCAATTCGAGTCTGAGAAAGACCTTGAGAACGTCAACTTGCGGCTGAATGACCGTTTCTATCGCTTGAGCGATATCGCGGAAATTACCCGCGGATACGTCGATCCTCCCAAGCCCTTGTTCCGTTTCGACGGCAAGCCGGCCATTGGTCTGGCGATCGCGATGAAGAAAGGCGGCAACGTCCAGGAGTTTGGCAAGCAACTGCATGAGCGCATGGAGGCGGCCACTGCCGACCTGCCAATCGGCGTTGGCGTGCACAACGTTTCGGACCAGGCGCAAGTCGTCGAAAAAGCCGTAGGCGGGTTTACCAGCGCGCTGTTCGAGGCCGTGGTGATCGTGCTGATCGTGAGCTTCATCAGCCTCGGTATGCGCGCCGGGCTGGTCGTGGCCTGTTCGATTCCGCTGGTGCTGGCGATGGTCTTCGTCTTCATGGAGTACAGCGGCATCACCATGCAGCGCATCTCCCTCGGCGCGCTGATCATCGCTCTCGGCTTGCTGGTGGATGACGCGATGATCACGGTGGAGATGATGGTTTCGCGTCTTGAACTCGGCGATACCAAGGAGCAGGCGGCGACATACGCCTACACCTCCACCGCTTTCCCGATGCTCACCGGAACCCTGGTGACCGTCGCAGGCTTCGTACCCATCGGTTTGAACGCCAGTTCGGCGGGCGAATACACCTTCACGCTGTTCGCGGTGATTGCGGTGGCGATGTTGGTGTCCTGGGTCGTGGCGGTGCTGTTCGCGCCCGTGATCGGGGTGCATATCCTCAGCGCCAATGTGAAGAAAAAAGACGAGCACGCCAAACCGGGTCGTATCGCGCGAGTGTTCAACGGCTCCATGTTCTGGGCGATGCGTCACCGATGGCTGACCGTCATCATCACGGTGCTGTTATTTGCGGTCTCCGTGTTCTGCATGCGTTTCGTGCAGAACCAGTTTTTCCCGTCCTCTGACCGTCCAGAAATTCTGGTGGACCTCAACCTGCCGCAGAATGCTTCGATCAACGAGACACGCCGGGCCGTGGATCGGCTGGAAGCTTCACTCAAGGATGATCCCGACATCGTTCGCTGGAGTACTTATATAGGTCAGGGCGCTGTGCGGTTCTATCTGCCACTGGATCAGCAACTGGAAAACCCGTACTACGCTCAGTTGGTGATCGTCAGCAAGGGCCTGGAAGAGCGCGGCGCGTTGATGGATCGCTTGAAGAAGCGTCTGCGTGACGAATTCGTCGGGATCGGCACCTATGTCCAGCCGCTGGAAATGGGGCCTCCGGTAGGACGGCCCATTCAGTATCGGGTGAGCGGCGAAGACATCGACAAGGTCCGGCAGCACGCCATCGAACTGGCGACGTTGCTCGATCAGAATCAGCACATCGGCGAGATGATTTACGACTGGAACGAGCCCGGCAAAGTGCTGCGTATCGACATCAATCAGGACAAGGCCCGGCAGTTGGGGCTGTCTTCCGAAGATGTGGCGCAACTGATGAACAGCATCGTCACTGGCTCTGCGGTGACCCAGGTGCGCGACGACATCTACCTGATCAATGTGGTGGGTCGGGCAGTGGACTCAGAGCGCGGCTCGCCGGAAACGCTACAAAACCTGCAGATTGTGACACCGCAGGGCACCTCGATTCCTTTGCTGGCGTTTGCCAATGTTCGCTACGAACTGGAGCAGCCGTTGGTCTGGCGTCGTGACCGCAAACCGACCATTACGCTCAAGGCTGCGGTGAGCGACGACATGCAGCCAACGGACCTGGTCAAGGAATTGAAGCCTGAGATCGACAAGTTCGCGTCGGGTCTGCCCGTAGGCTACAAGGTCGCCACCGGCGGCACCGTGGAGGAAAGCGGGAAGGCCCAAGGCCCCATTGCGAAAGTGGTGCCATTGATGATCTTCCTGATGGCGACGTTCCTGATGATCCAGTTGCACAGCGTGCAGAAGATGTTCCTCGTCGCCAGCGTCGCGCCACTGGGCTTGATTGGCGTGGTGCTGGCGCTGGTGCCGACCGGAACGCCCATGGGCTTCGTGGCGATTCTCGGGATCCTCGCACTGATCGGGATCATCATCCGCAACTCGGTGATTCTGGTGACGCAAATTCACGAGTATGAAGTGGCGGGCTACTTGCCGTGGGACGCTGTTGCCGAAGCGACTCAACATCGCCGCCGGCCGATCCTGCTCACGGCGGCAGCGGCGAGTCTGGGCATGATCCCGATTGCACGTGAGGTGTTCTGGGGCCCGATGGCCTACGCCATGATCGGCGGGATTATCATCGCCACGCTGCTGACGCTGCTGTTCCTGCCGGCGCTGTACGTAGCCTGGTACAAGATCAAAGAGCCGACCCAGGAGCAGCGCGAGACGTTCGAGCAGGAGAAAAAGCGTAGGGCGCAGGAAGAGGAGCGTGATCACGAAGGCAACGATGAGAAGCCGAAGCCCGCTCAATAGGAAGGGTTGTCCTGCAACGGTTTTGTGGGAGCCGGCTTGCTGGCGATAGGGTCAGATCAGCCATCATTGATGGTGTCTGACACCCTGCAATCGCCAGCAAGCCGGCTTGTATGGTGCGCATTTCCACTATTTGGGATGACGCTGACGGTGTGGTTTGTCCTAACGTCCAAACTGTTCCGCCTTCGGCGGGTTACTTGAAAGCCGGAATGCCGTACCAACACCAAGTAACCAAGTGTCTGGCTCCTGGCTTGGCCCTCCTGCGTCGGGTACCCGCACTCCGACGACGCTCCGTGGGCCCGCGCCGAACGGACATCCATGTCCTGACGGCGCTCTCGCGGCATCCATGCCGCTCGGCCCACTGCGCGTCGTCTGCGTTTGGCCTGCACCCAAGTCGCGCTTTGTGGTGTCTGGCCTGCTGCGGTATGAAGATCAAGATCAAAAGCGAAGCGCGCCATGCGCTTTCGTAGGTCGCCGCATCAACGGCCGGTCGAACGCAAAACCTGTGGGAGTCAGCTTGCTGACGAATGCGGTTTGTCATTCACCTTTGAT
>NZ_FOEO01000085.1 GCF_900110765.1 Pseudomonas sp. NFACC02 | reverse complement strand
TCCGAGTCGCAGATTGCTTGGGTGTTATATGGTCAAGCCTCACGGGCAATTAGTATTGGTTAGCTCAACGCCTCACAGCGCTTACACACCCAACCTATCAACGTCGTAGTCTTCGACGGCCCTTCAGGGAACTCAAGGTTCCAGTGAGATCTCATCTTGAGGCAAGTTTCCCGCTTAGATGCTTTCAGCGGTTATCTTTTCCGAACATAGCTACCCGGCAATGCCACTGGCGTGACAACCGGAACACCAGAGGTTCGTCCACTCCGGTCCTCTCGTACTAGGAGCAGCCCCTCTCAAATCTCAAACGTCCACGGCAGATAGGGACCGAACTGTCTCACGACGTTCTAAACCCAGCTCGCGTACCACTTTAAATGGCGAACAGCCATACCCTTGGGACCGGCTTCAGCCCCAGGATGTGATGAGCCGACATCGAGGTGCCAAACACCGCCGTCGATATGAACTCTTGGGCGGTATCAGCCTGTTATCCCCGGAGTACCTTTTATCCGTTGAGCGATGGCCCTTCCATACAGAACCACCGGATCACTAAGACCTACTTTCGTACCTGCTCGACGTGTCTGTCTCGCAGTCAAGCGCGCTTTTGCCTTTATACTCTACGACCGATTTCCGACCGGTCTGAGCGCACCTTCGTACTCCTCCGTTACTCTTTAGGAGGAGACCGCCCCAGTCAAACTACCCACCATACACTGTCCTCGATCCGGATGACGGACCTGAGTTAGAACCTCAAAGTTGCCAGGGTGGTATTTCAAGGATGGCTCCACGCGAACTGGCGTCCACGCTTCAAAGCCTCCCACCTATCCTACACAAGCAAATTCAAAGTCCAGTGCAAAGCTATAGTAAAGGTTCACGGGGTCTTTCCGTCTAGCCGCGGATACACTGCATCTTCACAGCGATTTCAATTTCACTGAGTCTCGGGTGGAGACAGCGCCGCCATCGTTACGCCATTCGTGCAGGTCGGAACTTACCCGACAAGGAATTTCGCTACCTTAGGACCGTTATAGTTACGGCCGCCGTTTACCGGGGCTTCGATCAAGAGCTTCGCGTTAGCTAACCCCATCAATTAACCTTCCGGCACCGGGCAGGCGTCACACCCTATACGTCCACTTTCGTGTTTGCAGAGTGCTGTGTTTTTAATAAACAGTCGCAGCGGCCTGGTATCTTCGACCGGCATGAGCTTACGGAGCAAGTCCTTCACCCTCACCGGCGCACCTTCTCCCGAAGTTACGGTGCCATTTTGCCTAGTTCCTTCACCCGAGTTCTCTCAAGCGCCTTGGTATTCTCTACCCAACCACCTGTGTCGGTTTGGGGTACGGTTCCTGGTTACCTGAAGCTTAGAAGCTTTTCTTGGAAGCATGGCATCAACCACTTCGCGTCCTAAAGGACACTCGTCATCAGCTCTCGGCCTTGAGATCCCGGATTTACCTAAGATCCCAGCCTACCACCTTAAACCTGGACAACCAACGCCAGGCTGGCCTAGCCTTCTCCGTCCCTCCATCGCAATAACCAGAAGTACAGGAATATTAACCTGTTTTCCATCGACTACGCTTTTCAGCCTCGCCTTAGGGACCGACTAACCCTGCGTCGATTAACGTTGCGCAGGAAACCTTGGTCTTTCGGCGTGGGTGTTTTTCACACCCATTGTCGTTACTCATGTCAGCATTCGCACTTCTGATACCTCCAGCAAGCTTCTCAACTCACCTTCACAGGCTTACAGAACGCTCCTCTACCGCATCATCCGAAGATGATACCCGTAGCTTCGGTGCATGGTTTGAGCCCCGTTACATCTTCCGCGCAGGCCGACTCGACTAGTGAGCTATTACGCTTTCTTTAAAGGGTGGCTGCTTCTAAGCCAACCTCCTAGCTGTCTAAGCCTTCCCACATCGTTTCCCACTTAACCATGACTTTGGGACCTTAGCTGACGGTCTGGGTTGTTTCCCTTTTCACGACGGACGTTAGCACCCGCCGTGTGTCTCCCATGCTCGGCACTTGTAGGTATTCGGAGTTTGCATCGGTTTGGTAAGTCGGGATGACCCCCTAGCCGAAACAGTGCTCTACCCCCTACAGTGATACATGAGGCGCTACCTAAATAGCTTTCGAGGAGAACCAGCTATCTCCGAGCTTGATTAGCCTTTCACTCCGATCCACAGGTCATCCGCTAACTTTTCAACGGTAGTCGGTTCGGTCCTCCAGTCAGTGTTACCTAACCTTCAACCTGCCCATGGATAGATCGCCCGGTTTCGGGTCTATTCCCAGCGACTAGACGCCCTATTAAGACTCGCTTTCGCTACGCCTCCCCTATTCGGTTAAGCTCGCCACTGAAAATAAGTCGCTGACCCATTATACAAAAGGTACGCAGTCACCCAACAAAGTGGGCTCCCACTGCTTGTACGCATACGGTTTCAGGATCTATTTCACTCCGCTCTCCGCGGTTCTTTTCGCCTTTCCCTCACGGTACTGGTTCACTATCGGTCAGTCAGTAGTATTTAGCCTTGGAGGATGGTCCCCCCATGTTCAGACAAGGTTTCTCGTGCCCCGTCCTACTCGATTTCATTGACAAGAGATTTTCGCGTACAGGGCTATCACCCACTATGGCCGCACTTTCCAGAGCGTTCCGCTAATCTCAAATCAACTTAAGGGCTGGTCCCCGTTCGCTCGCCACTACTAAGGGAATCTCGGTTGATTTCTTTTCCTCAGGGTACTTAGATGTTTCAGTTCCCCTGGTTCGCCTCTTGCGCCTATGTATTCAGCGCAAGATAACTGTCTTGTGACAGCTGGGTTCCCCCATTCAGACATCTCCGGATCACAGTCTGTTTGCCGACTCCCCGAAGCTTTTCGCAGGCTACCACGTCTTTCATCGCCTCTGACTGCCAAGGCATCCACCGTATGCGCTTCTTCACTTGACCATATAACCCCAAGCAATCTGGTTATACTGTGAAGACGACATTCGCCGAAAGTTTGCATTTCACAAACTTTACCTTAGCCTGATCACCACCAGTGAAAGTGGATCACAGTCTATCTTTCTATCACATACCCGAATTTTTAAAGAACGATTCTGACAAAGATCAGAAATCAGCATTCAGCCTTCATCTGAAGGAAATGCTCATTTCTAAGCTTTACGCAGGACAACTGTCTGTACCCAACTACTACGGTAATGGTGGAGCCAAGCGGGATCGAACCGCTGACCTCCTGCGTGCAAGGCAGGCGCTCTCCCAGCTGAGCTATGGCCCCGTATCGCTACAGGGTGCACCGGTAATTGGTGGGTCTGGGCAGATTCGAACTGCCGACCTCACCCTTATCAGGGGTGCGCTCTAACCAACTGAGCTACAGACCCAATCGTCTTCTTCAATGAATCAAGCAATTCGTGTGGGAACTTGCGAAGAAGCTGAGTCTTCGATTAAGGAGGTGATCCAGCCGCAGGTTCCCCTACGGCTACCTTGTTACGACTTCACCCCAGTCATGAATCACACCGTGGTAACCGTCCTCCCGAAGGTTAGACTAGCTACTTCTGGTGCAACCCACTCCCATGGTGTGACGGGCGGTGTGTACAAGGCCCGGGAACGTATTCACCGCGACATTCTGATTCGCGATTACTAGCGATTCCGACTTCACGCAGTCGAGTTGCAGACTGCGATCCGGACTACGATCGGTTTTGTGGGATTAGCTCCACCTCGCGGCTTGGCAACCCTCTGTACCGACCATTGTAGCACGTGTGTAGCCCAGGCCGTAAGGGCCATGATGACTTGACGTCATCCCCACCTTCCTCCGGTTTGTCACCGGCAGTCTCCTTAGAGTGCCCACCATAACGTGCTGGTAACTAAGGACAAGGGTTGCGCTCGTTACGGGACTTAACCCAACATCTCACGACACGAGCTGACGACAGCCATGCAGCACCTGTCTCAATGTTCCCGAAGGCACCCATCCATCTCTGGAAAGTTCATTGGATGTCAAGGCCTGGTAAGGTTCTTCGCGTTGCTTCGAATTAAACCACATGCTCCACCGCTTGTGCGGGCCCCCGTCAATTCATTTGAGTTTTAACCTTGCGGCCGTACTCCCCAGGCGGTCAACTTAATGCGTTAGCTGCGCCACTAAAATCTCAAGGATTCCAACGGCTAGTTGACATCGTTTACGGCGTGGACTACCAGGGTATCTAATCCTGTTTGCTCCCCACGCTTTCGCACCTCAGTGTCAGTATGAGCCCAGGTGGTCGCCTTCGCCACTGGTGTTCCTTCCTATATCTACGCATTTCACCGCTACACAGGAAATTCCACCACCCTCTGCCCTACTCTAGCTTGCCAGTTTTGGATGCAGTTCCCAGGTTGAGCCCGGGGATTTCACATCCAACTTAACAAACCACCTACGCGCGCTTTACGCCCAGTAATTCCGATTAACGCTTGCACCCTCTGTATTACCGCGGCTGCTGGCACAGAGTTAGCCGGTGCTTATTCTGTCGGTAACGTCAAAACACTAACGTATTAGGTTAATGCCCTTCCTCCCAACTTAAAGTGCTTTACAATCCGAAGACCTTCTTCACACACGCGGCATGGCTGGATCAGGCTTTCGCCCATTGTCCAATATTCCCCACTGCTGCCTCCCGTAGGAGTCTGGACCGTGTCTCAGTTCCAGTGTGACTGATCATCCTCTCAGACCAGTTACGGATCGTCGCCTTGGTGAGCCATTACCTCACCAACAAGCTAATCCGACCTAGGCTCATCTGATAGCGTGAGGTCCGAAGAGCCCCCACTTTCTCCCGTAGGACGTATGCGGTATTAGCGTCCCTTTCGAGACGTTGTCCCCCACTACCAGGCAGATTCCTAGGCATTACTCACCCGTCCGCCGCTGAATCAGGGAGCAAGCTCCCTTCATCCGCTCGACTTGCATGTGTTAGGCCTGCCGCCAGCGTTCAATCTGAGCCATGATCAAACTCTTCAGTTCAATACTGCAATCGGGTTTTGAGAAAACCCTATAAACTTGGCTCAGCAATCGTTGGTTAAACCATGATTTCTCGTGGAGTAACTTGCGATGCTGATAATCAGTTGACTTCAGTCTTACAGCACAAGCACCCACACGAATTGCTTGATTCAGTTGTTAAAGAGCGGTTGGTCAAGAGCCTTTCGTCTCAACCGAGGCGCG
>NZ_FOEO01000087.1 GCF_900110765.1 Pseudomonas sp. NFACC02 | reverse complement strand
AGCGTGGCTTGTCCCGCGATCTGGCGCGAAGCGGCAGCAAAGTCAGGCGACCCGGTTATGCCTGACACTCCGCATGCACCGGTTTTGCTGCCGGTCCCCGGCAGATCGCGGGACAAGCCACGCTCCTACAAAGTTGTGCAGCGCTGCCCAGCCATCAGGTGCAAGCGCGCTTCTACAGTTCATATGCCTAAAACAACAAACCCCAGCCAGGGCCAGGGTTTGTGTGTTTGCCGCTACTCAGCGATCAATCGACCGTCGACTGACCGACAGGCAAGGATTGCTTGCTGCGCCAATGCGGCAGCGAGTTCCAGTAGCGCTCGCCCTTGGCGTCGTCGTACATGCCTTCCCAGCGCGCAATGACCAGCACGGCCAAGGCGTTACCGATCACGTTCAGTGCGGTACGCGCCATGTCCATGATCCGGTCGACGCCCGCAATGAACGCCAGGCCTTCCAGCGGAATGCCGACGCTGCCCAGTGTCGCCAGCAGCACTACGAAGGAAACACCCGGCACGCCAGCAATGCCTTTGGACGTGACCATCAGCGTCAATACCAACATCAATTGCTGGCTGATCGGCATGTCGATGCCATACAACTGCGCGATGAACAACGCGGCGATGCTTTGGTACAGCGTCGAACCGTCCAGATTGAAGGAGTAGCCGGTCGGCACCACAAAGCTGCTGATGGCTTTTGGCGCGCCGTAGGCCTCCATCTTCTCGATCACGCGGGGCAGCACGGTTTCGGAGCTCGCGGTGGAGTAGGCCAGCACCAGCTCATCCTTGAAGATGCGCATCAGCTTGAGCACGGAGAAGCCGAACAGACGGGCGATCAGACCCAACACCACGAACGCGAAGAACGCGATAGCCACATAAACCAGGATCACCAGCTTGGCCAACGGCAACAGCGAGGCAAAACCGAAGTTGGCGACGGTCACGGCGATCAGCGCGAACACACCGATCGGCGCGTAGTTCATGATCATGTGAGTGACCTTGAACATGGTTTCCGATACGCCCTGGAACACCTTGACCAGCGGCTCACGTACTTCGGCGTTGAGGGTCGACAGCCCCAACCCGAAGAACACCGAGAAGAAAATGATCGGCAGCATGTCGCCACGTGCGACCGCCGCGAAGATGTTCGACGGGATGAGGTTGAGGATCGTGGCGATGAAAGCGTGATCGTGCTGAACTTCGGCAGTGGTTTTCTCATATTGGGAGATGTCCACGGTGCCCAGTGTGCTCATGTCGATGCCGGTGCCTGGGTGAAACACGTTCGCCAGTAACAGCCCGACGACAATGGCAATGGTGGTGACGATTTCGAAGTACAGAATCGTCTTCAAGCCGATGCGACCGAGTTTTTTGGCGTCACCCACACCTGCGATGCCGACAACCAGCGACGAGATCACGATAGGAATGACGATCATCTTGATCAGGCGGATGAAGATATCGCCCGCTGGCTGAAGGATATTGCTGATCCACCAGGCTTTTTCAGCACTGAAGTGGTTGAGCAACGCGCCCAGTGCAACACCCAACACCAAGCCGATGAGGATCTGCCAGGCGAGGCTCAGTTTTGCCTTCTTCATGTCATTACCCTTGTTGTAGTTGGCGTGGACATTTCTCGACCGACGCTTCCGAGGTCGCTCTTGCAGAGCAACATCGAGGCGCGGATGCCCTGAGAGCTGTCCATAAGGTCACCGCAAGCGAGCGTCCGAGCTCTTGGCAGGCGAAAAAGGGCGCAACTATTCCCATGGAAGCCTTGGGCGTCTAATGCCGTAAATGCCTACCTCATGCCGAATCGGTATGAGGAAAATCAAAGACTTACCCTGAGTCACCTCAAATTCTGACATTTTCAAGATACGGTTTTGTGCTCGGGGCTGGCTAAAACGTCGCCTGCAGCGAAGGGGAGGACAAAAATGGCGATGCAAGTGACAAATCAGTCACCTGCGGAAGAGCGGACATGGCGGGGATTTTTCGCCGATATACGGTCGTAGGAAAAAACGAAGGGGATATGTAGGAAAAATAACAGGAGGGGGAACCGCCGAAAATGCCCAGCAAAACCGAGCCTGACGTTTGCGCGTCGCAAGTCCATGATCGGATCGCAGCGAGAGGGCAGATCTGACAATGGACTTGCGTTGCGGCTTACCTGACCCGGCCCACGGATGGGAGCACTCCCTGTGCACCTGGGTCGCTCCCACCATTCCTTTGGTCAGAACGTCCCGGCCCCTTGGTCACGCCCGATCCTTCCTCGGGATCAAGCGGCTTTCGGGAAGACTCAGTTTGATTCGGTCTTCCTTCATTTGAATCAGTACCAGTTTGGGTCTTTCTTCAACTGCTCTTTCAGCAGTCCCTGCATGCCTTCGTCAGGCTTGCCGAGAAACCGGTAGTCGGCATGCCGTGTCGGGGATTTGTCCGCTGGCAGCCCTGCCGGCACCTCCACCAACATTGCATAGGCATGCGACTTGTCGAGGCTGAACGCCACAATGAGCCGTTTGTTGCGACAGGTGTCCTGGGTTTCGCAGAGAGGCCCTACCAGGTAGTCGTCGCCATCCTCGGTCACCGCGTTCATCTGCTCGGAGGCACCGGACAGATTGATCACCCAATCGGGTAACCGCTCTTCTTTCTTCACAACGCCCGACCAGGTCTGACGATATTCCGGGTCCGAGCTCAACAGCTCGTTAACCCGGGTCTGACCGTCGTTCGATGCCATCGCCATGGCGCTGGCACTCGTCAGGAGCGCCAGCGTCAACGCATGCAAATGCGCACGAACCATGGTTAACCCCGACCGCGACGACCGAAGAAGAACGACACGACAAACATCACCAGGAAGACGACGAAGAGAATCTTGGCGATACCCGTTGCAGTGCCTGCGATACCACCGAAGCCCAGAACCGCTGCAACAATGGCGATGATCAGAAAAGTGATAGCCCAACTCAACATGGTGATTCTCCTTACCGTTTTTAAATTCTTGCTACGAGGAAGTGTCGGGTTCGACCCTCCAGGTAGATCGTGTCTCTGATCGCTTTAATCAGAAAACCCAACTCTGTTGGCGCGGCGCTTGATCCACAGCCGATGCTGCGTCCTCAACCGGCTGCAGGCTCAGCGCCACATCGGAGGCCTTCAGCGCACTCGCTTTCGCAAATGGGGCGCTGTGGGTGTAGATGGGCTGGATTTGAGTCACCTCATGATCCTGATTCCAGTGATTGAACTGCTGAACGATGATCAACGTGACCATCAGCGCCAAACTGGCAAACAGACCTTGCTGCACGTGCAGAGGGGAAATGCGAAGTTTGGCGAGTGGTTGAGTGTTCATTCAGCTGGCTCCGGGAATCTTGTTGGCCGACGGTGCAGACCTTTGTTGCATGGAGACATTGCAGCCTGTGTGCCAGCTTTTTTTACACAATAAAATGTATATAAATCAATCAGTTAGTCAAAAGTGAAAGACACGTCTTACACGCAAGCTGCACGATTGAACACTTGGCATCGTGCGTAATGCACGAAGGGAGAGGTGAGGAACCAACAAACGGCGGGTTCTGCGTCCTGCCAGGAAGGAGGATTGGTCAGCCCTGCATAACCGTGTAGGAGCGTGGCTTGTCCCGCGATCTGACGGGGACCGGCAGCAAATCCTGTGCATGCGGTGTGTCAGGTACAACCGGGTCGTCTGATTTTGCTACCGCTGCGAGGCAGATCGCGGGACAAGGTGGAGCGCCACCCTGGCAGCTACTACGCCTCCGGCGGAATCAAAAGCGACGCAGCGGTCTGCCTCTGATCTTCTTACTGCTTTGGGGTTCGCGCTTGGTTGGTTCGCTGGGTTTGTTGGATTCGTGGGGTTTGGCATTGGGAGGGTGGGCAGATCCATTATTTCGGGTGGCGCCGATTCACCTTTCCGCCCCTCCGGCGGGTCACTTTTGAAAAGGCACCAAAAGTA
>NZ_FOEO01000091.1 GCF_900110765.1 Pseudomonas sp. NFACC02 | reverse complement strand
CTGGAATGGGTCGACGGCGAGGCGCTGGCCTACCTGCGGGACCTAAGCTTTCTAGGCGCGACCGGTATCGATGTGGCATTTGCCTACATACGCGGGTACTCGATGGTCAAGGCCGTTTATGACGCATTGAATGACGGTGGGCGTGGGGGATTGATTGCTTATGCCTTGATGGATGACAAAAACTACCACGTCATGAACGACTGGGTCGTTAACTTGCAACCTCAGGCATTTGGGCCATTGTTGTTGGCGTTGAGTAGTCCTCCAAAGGCGTTTAGTGTTCAAGAAGGGAACGATAAAAAAAGTTTCCAACAGGACGACGCGCATTTTTTACAGCAACGGGCTATAGAACGGTGCATCGGTTGGATATCTAAAAAACCCGATGCTGCACAGCAGTTTGAAGAAGCACTTATCTGCATGAATCGCGATGGCATGCGCCCAGAGCAAGCCGGTTATCAGTACTGTAGGAACAGGCTACACCTTGATTTATTCATGGACGAAAGGGTTAAGGCACTTTTCCCGGGAAGCGAAGAAACTCGAGATCGATATAGAGAAAACGCTTCCAAATTGGGTAAACGGTTAAACCACTTTTGCGAGCACCGGATGCTGTACAGGGGATCACTGGTCCCCTCGACACGCCAGTTCAAAACAGAGTACAAGGGACCCGACATTGATTAAGCCGATATTTACCAGCCTTTTACTGTTGACGCTTTTTTCAGGCAGTGCGTTTGCTCAACTGACCTCTGAAGAACAGCAAGCAAGGGACAAAGGGATTGTGCTCTACAAACAAAGCGATTGGTACGATTCACAACCGTTGCTAGAGATTGCCGCGAAGGCGGGGGATCGAACGGCACAATATTATCTTGCGGAAGCTATTCGGCTGAGTAAGCGTTATACCACTGCGGAAGCAAAAAAGTGGTACGAAGCTGCCGCGGAACAAGGTGACCTTTACGCTATGTTGCGTCTAGGGGACAGTGATGACTTATGCGGAGTCATCGGTACCTGTGAAGGAAAATCTGCCGAACAGTGGAGAAAAAAAGCATTAAAAACTGCTTATGAGCGGGCTAATAATGCCGATACGGAAGCCATGATCGTGCTTTATACGATGGGGGAAGGTTTGAGATGGCTAGAGCGATCCGCTGAACGCGGTAACAGCGACGCACAGCATTTTCTAGCCATAGTTTATAAAGACGGTGGCGGTTGGTTCATCATCCCCGGCACTCGCGACAAAGCGGTCGAGCGCTATGCCAGGGCTTCAGCTGAGGCAGGTTACGCCCCAGCAATGGAGTTTTACGCAAATTTTCTGTATGACAATAAGCGGCCCAAAAAAGAAATTGCGTATTGGTTAAAAAAGACAGCTGAAACTGGGCACCTTGAAGCCCTGGCGGCTTACGCGCTATATATTGCTCATTTGCCAGATGGACTTGACTACCCCCTAAATTTGGTTGAGGCCTATGGAATCACTTATTTGATATCTCAACTGACAGGTGGAGGTGCTGTTCCCGAAGACGCACGAAGGTCTCTCCCTAAAATAGCCGCCAAAATGACTCCGGACGAAATCCAGCAAGGCATTGCATTTTCAAAGGAATGGGAAAAAACCCATCCACCCCTGTCCTACTATCCTCCTGTCTACGGCTACTAAGAGCAGGTGCGCTACAACAGCAGCCTCGGCACCCTGGACCTCGGCAAGCTCTCTCTCAACCTCAGCGCCAAGGCCTGGGGTTTTGCTGGCGCCAGCCTGATGCTTTCCAGAAGCCTGACACTTGATCAGGCCAGCGGATTCACCAGCATCGTCGGCCTCGACATCGCCAAGGGTTCCGGAGAGCTCGGCAAGTTTGACCTGTTCGTCGGCGCCCAGGCCGGTTGCAAGGTCGCAGGTGAACTCTCCTGGTGCCCGCCCGCCAGCGTCCTGCCGCCCGCGCCCATCCCCAACCGCGCGCCCTTCTCCGCCTGGCGTCCACTGGCCAGACTGGAAGTGGAACTGGTGGCGGCGGTCGGCGCAGGTTACTCGGG
>NZ_FOEO01000092.1 GCF_900110765.1 Pseudomonas sp. NFACC02 | reverse complement strand
GTCACTAGTGTCCGGTAAAAACCGAAGGGGGAGCTTGCTCCCCCTTGCTGTTGGCCGCCTTCAGTCATAATCGGATTTTTCAGACTCGATTTTGACTCATGTTTTCCAGCACTTTTTTAACTCAGTTGCTCAGTGCCATCCCACGCTCTTCATTCGAGCGATCCGTCGAAGCACATCAAGCTGATCGCTACGTCAAACGCTGCACTTCCTGGCAATTGTTGGTGACGTTGGTCAGCGGCCATTTAACCCAAGCCTTGAGCCTGCGGTCCCTGGCGACTTTCTCCGAGACTCTGGCCCCGCATCGCTACCATCTCCGGGCCGGTCCCATCGCTCGCTCGACCCTGTCAGATGCCTTGAATAAACGTGATTACCGGCCGCTCCAAGACCTCTGCGAGATCCTGTTAAGTGGCGTCAGTCGCCAGCAGCGTAAGGACATCGGTGCCATGGTCAGCCTGGTTGATTCCACATCGATTACCTTGCGTGGACCTCACTTTGACGACTGGACTGCCGCAACGAAAACCCGCATTACACAAGGCCTCAAGGTGCATGTGGGGCTGGACCTGGCGCAACGGGCGCCGGTGTACGTGAACATCACCCCCGCCAATGTCAACGACCTGAGCGATGCGCTGGAAATGCCGATTCAGACCGGCATGACCTACGTCTTCGACAAGGGCTACTGCGATTACAACTGGTGGCATCAGTTACAGGCCAAGGGTGCTTTCTTCGTTACCCGGCTGAAGAAAAACGCCAACCTGAAGGTGTTGCGCGAGCACTCAACGGTGGTAGAGCAGAGTGCGGTTATGACCGATGAAGTTGTTCAGTTCGGCAAAAAGTATCTGGGCGGCAAGCGTCTGAATGACTATCGAGACGAGCCGGTAAGACGCGTCGTGGTTGCGCGTGAGGGGCATGCTACGCCGCTGGTCCTGGTGACCAACGACTTTGCGAGATCAGCCGAAGAAATCGCGAACTTGTACAAAGATCGCTGGAGGATCGAGCTGTTTTTCAAGTGGATCAAGCAACATCTGAAACTCAAACGCTTCTATGCCTTCTCCGAAAACGCCGTGCGCCTGCAGATCTACAGCGCCTTGATCAGCTATCTGTTGTTGCACCTGTTCCACCGCCGCTCAGGGTTTCAGGGCTCGTTGTTTGAGCTGACGGTTCGTATCGCTTATGCCTTGCATGAACGGCCTGCTACCCAGGAATTCAAAGACCGACGACGACAGGAACAGGATCAGTTGAAGGCTGCTCAGGGCAGCCTTCAACTATGAAACATATTTACCGGACACTAGTGA